>NZ_QEAS01000006.1:193067-196183 GCF_003130405.1 Pararcticibacter amylolyticus | reverse complement strand
CCGATAAAAGCACCCGGCTTCCTTTGATATAGCACCCCCTTTCAGCTTCCTGGAGATGGTCGGAAATAAATTCAGGATGGAGCATGATGTCTCCATCTACCTGGATGATGTAATCGCAATCCGTTCCCGAAATGGCGGTGTTGAGGATCCTGGTCTTCCGGAAGCCCTCATCGGGATGCCAGAAATGTTTTATCGGAATAGAGGTTTTACCCCTGAATGAATCAATAACATATTTGGTAGAATGGCCCGAGCCATCGTCGGCAATTAAGATTTCGTTTGGCAGAATCGTCTGTTCCAGTATACTGTCTAGTACCAGATTTAAAGCGTCACTCCAATTATAGGTCGATATTAAAAGAGCTACCTTATTTTTGCTTTCGTCAAAAAAAACACGTCTCATCCCAAGTAATTAAATAAACAGAAGTATGAAAAATAAGTAAAAAGCATTTTCATGATGCACAGAGCACTGTTTTACACTATACGTTTATATTTCCGATAACGTTACACAAAGAGGCTGCTTGTTTCAAATTAATGGACGAGGTAACCTGGGAGCTGATCCGCCCGGCCTGATGTTTTCATCCATTTTCTGCAAAAGTTCGATTCGTAAAAATTTCGTCATAAAGCGTTTTGCTGCTAAGTTAATAAATAGGATGCAAATTTTCTGCCATTTTATTTAAGATGATAGATAAATTAGGTTGCCCTAACCAGCCTGATAAACAGTTTTTTAAAGTGGCAGAAAAATCTCTGCATGACCGGTTCCCGGTAGTCACATGTTTTTTAATGTACACTTCTGTTGATATCTGTAGTAAAAACAGTACTGACACCTGATCAAGAATAGGACATAAGGGCATTCCCGATAGAATTGTTACATGTTAAAGTGGCTCCCTGACCATCCGGGACAAAAAATCAGTGATGCATTTTTTTTGTCGTTAGATTATGATATTGTTAATCAGATGTTTGTATTGGGTGTACAGAGGCCTCTAAAACGGCTGCAACAATTAATTTTAACGGTTCAAAAAACCTTTTTTTAAGATAATTTGTTTAGGGTAAAGAAAATGGTACAAACTTTGTTAGTTTGGCGATATCAAAGTTATAATTAAATTTGTGAGAAATTACACAATTAAAAATTTGTTTAACCTTAAAACAAACAGAACATGAATTATTCTACAATTAAGAAAGTTGTTGCTGGTTCGCTGTTCACGATGGCTGCAGTAGCTGCCTCGGCTCAGGACACCACAAGAACTTCAACCTCTGCCGCCACGGTGTTTGGCGGAAGAGCACAGTACAGGACCTGGTCTATTGGTGTAACTGGTGGCGTTTTAGCTCCTGTAGTTCCTTTCGGTACAAACGATTACAACGATTGGGATGCAAATTTTGGCTACGGGTTATACATTAAGAAGCAGTTAGCTCCTTCTTTCGGATTAAAACTCGATGCTTACAGAGGAAAACTGTCTGGCGCTTATGATGGTGCTACTGTACCTGCAGGCCGCGCAGCAGACTTCGAAACTGATCTTAACTATGCAGTATCATTAAAGGGTGTTGTTAACGTTGGTACAGTTTCTTTCCTTAGCAGAACTAAAAACGTTGGATTCTTCGTTCAGGCTGGTGCTGGTTTAACTGGTTACGATCCAGGTGATGCAGCAGGAAGCAGAACTGAGCTTTTCATCCCTGTAGGTGTGGGTGCAAGCTTCAGATTAGGTGACGTTGTGTCTCTGAACTTAGGTTACGATGCAAACTTCCTGGATGCTGACAACCTTGACGGAACATGGGTTAACGGACCTTCTAACAAAGACAAATTCTCTTACGGTTATGCAGGCCTTGAGTTCACTTTAGGAAACTCTGCTAAACCAGCTTTACAGTGGACTAACCCTGTTGCTTTAATGTATGATGAATTAAAAGATCCTACATTACGTCAGGAAGTTGAAGCTCTTAAGACCCGCGTAAGCACTTTAGAGAACACTGTAAACCAGCTTTCTGCTGATGCTGATGGTGACGGAGTTTCTGACAGATTCGACAAGTGCCCTGGTACTCCTGCCGGAACTGTTGTAGATGGCGCTGGTTGCCCTCTTCAGTTACCTACTGCTGATTCAACAGCTTCAGGTTCTTACTCTAACATTCAGTTCGAATTCGATAGCTCAGTTTTAAGAACTTCTTCTTATCCTACTTTGGATAAAGTTTCTTCTGACTTGAGAGCTAACTCTTCTTCAAGCTTAACCCTTGAAGGACACGCTTCAGCTGAAGGTACTGACGCTTATAACATGAATCTTTCAAGAGACAGAGCTAACTCAGTAAAGACTTACCTGGTTAACTCTGGTGTTGATGCTAACCGCATCACAGTAAAAGCATTCGGCGAAACTAAGCCAATCGCTTCTAACTCAACTGAAGAAGGACGTGTTAAAAACCGTCGTGTTGAAATTAAGAAATAAGATAATATAGTATCTTAAGCATATTATCGGAGAGGGCTTCATCAGAAGCCCTCTTTTTTTGTGTCTTTATCGAGGCCTTCACAATTATGTCCATACCTCATTAAAGGACGATAAATTCACTTTTACATGCCGATCTTGCCTATATAAGCTTAAATTTATCTAAGTTTGCGTATGTACTTTTTCAGGAAGAGCAATCCGGACAGACCCAAAAACTTCAACCTGAAGGTGATGCATTTTATCAATGCTACTGCTATCCTGCTGTTCCTTGCGGGAATTATCTATAAGTTAATTGATTGGTTTATTAAATAATGAAACAAATTATCGAAACAGCGAACGCTCCGGCTCCTATCGGGCCTTATAATCAGGCTATTCTTGCCAATGGATTCCTTTATGTGTCTGGTCAGATTCCCATTAATCCGGCAACAAACGAGCTGATCACGTCTTCTGTAGAGGATGAAACAAAGCAGGTAATGGAAAATCTATCAGCTATCTTAACTGAAGCAGGTTTTGGCTTTGATGATGTAGTCAAAACAACAATATTTCTTTCCGATATGAAGCTTTTCCCTGTCGTGAACGAAATATACGGCACTTATTTCAGCAGTTCTTATCCGGCCCGCGAAACAGTAGCAGTGGCTGGCTTACCTAAAGGGGTGAATGTCGAGATCTCAGTGATTGCCACGAAATAGGAGTGGG
>NZ_QEAS01000006.1:187339-193025 GCF_003130405.1 Pararcticibacter amylolyticus | reverse complement strand
CGAATGCACTCATAACCCATCACTCATAACCCAATTTAACGTGAATTTACAGTCTCCTATAGAATATCTAAAAGGGGTTGGTCAGCAAAAGGCTGAGTTACTGAAGAAGGAACTCGGCATTTTTACTTTTAATGACCTGCTCAACCACTACCCTTTCAGGTATGTAGACCGGACTAAATTTTACAAAATCAGGGAGATTAATGCCGATCTTCCCTCTGTCCAGATCATTGGCCGCATAATAGCCAAGGAGCTGCTGGGAGAGAAGCAGGGCCGCCGTTTAGTCGCCCAGCTGCGCGATGAAACCGGGACCATGGAGCTTGTCTGGTTCCAGGGCATCCGTTGGGCAGATAAGATGCTTCAGCCCGGTAGCGTATTCATCGTATTCGGAAAGCCGACCGAGTTCAACGGGCGGTATTCTATTTCACATCCGGAGCTCGAGCTTTATAACCCTGCTTCCAGAAAACAGGGAAACCTTACCCTGCAGCCGGTTTACAGTTCTACTGAGAAATTAAAGCAATCCTTTTTAGACACAAAGGGCTTACAGCGTCTCCAGTATTCATTGCTCGAAATCGCCGCCAACATAGTCGTGGAGAACCTTCCCGGGTATCTTCTGGAAAAACACAAGCTTCTGAGAAAGACAGAGGCGATACAGCAAATTCATTTCCCCTTGAACCCGGAAAGTCTTGAACGCGCGAGGCGACGCCTGAAGTTCGAGGAGTTATTTTTTATCCAGTTAAAATTGTTGCGCAATAAACTGCTGCGCACAGGTAAGTATAAAGGCTTAGTTTTCCAACAGGTTGGGGATTATTTCAACACTTTCTATTCCGAAAAGCTTCCTTTTGATCTGACGGATGCTCAGAAGAGGGTGCTGAAAGAGATCAGACAGGACACTCAGAAGGGAGTCCAGATGAACAGGCTTGTACAGGGGGACGTTGGAAGCGGAAAGACGGTGGTGGCTTTAATGACAATGCTGCTTGCTGTAGACAACGGTTACCAGGCATGTATGATGGCACCGACTGAAATTCTGGCCCGGCAGCATTATGAATCGATAAAAAGCATGCTGGGAGAAGGGTTTATCACTATTGCACTTCTTACCGGCTCTACCCCAAAGAAGGAACGCAGGAAGCTTCATGAAACGCTGCAGGACGGGTCATTGCACATCCTGGTGGGTACTCACGCTTTGATCGTAGATGAGGTGCAGTTTAAGAACCTCGGACTTGCTGTAATAGATGAACAGCACCGCTTTGGAGTGGAACAGCGTGCTAAGCTGTGGCGTAAAAATACAGTGCCTCCTCACGTTTTGGTGATGACGGCGACTCCCATTCCGCGGACCCTGGCGATGACGCTTTACGGCGATCTGGATGTATCTGTTATCGATGAATTGCCGAAAGGACGTAAGCCGATCAAAACCCTGCATCTTTTCGAAAGCCAGCGGCTGCGGATGTTCGGCTTTATGAGGCAGGAGATCGCAAAAGGCCGTCAGGTTTACATTGTCTATCCCTTGATTCAGGAAAGTGAGAAGCTGGACCTTTTGTACCTGGAAGCCGGAATTGAGGCCGTTGCAAGGGAGTTTCCACTCCCGGATTACCGTATCAGTATCGTTCACGGCAAAATGAAGGCCGCGGATAAAGACTTCGAAATGCAGCGTTTCGTAAAGGGCGAGACCCAGATTATGGTGGCTACAACTGTCATCGAGGTAGGAGTAAATGTTCCCAATGCCAGCGTGATGATCATCGAAAATGCAGAGCGCTTTGGCCTGTCTCAATTGCATCAGCTCAGAGGGAGGGTAGGGCGCGGGGCAGAACAATCCTATTGTATCCTCATGAGTGGCAACAAACTGAGCCGGGAAGGGAAGGTGCGCCTGCAAACTATGGTCAGGACAAACGACGGCTTCGAGATCTCAGAGACAGATCTGCAGCTTCGCGGTCCTGGTAATATAGAGGGAACACAGCAAAGCGGTGTGCTCGACCTGAAGCTGGCCGATCTGGCGACGGATCAGCATCTTCTGCACGAAGCCAGGCAGGAAGTGATACAAATCTTTGAGGAAGACCCTGATCTTAGCAATGAAAAGAACCGGCTTTTAAGAGAGTATTTTATACAGACATCTGCCGGAATCTCCTGGAATAAAATTTCCTGATCCGTAATTGTTAGTCCAGGTTTACAGTGGCGGCTCCGGATTTGTTATTTATGGCAATGCCGATAATGCCGCAAGAAAATAACACGTATAATTTTAACCCGCAGATTTCCCCTCCCCCCAACTTCTGATTTCCTGACGAAGTAACTATATTTGTACCTTGATCCTGCACTATGAAAACCAACGGCTAATAGCCAAATGCTAATAGCTTTAAAAAATGGACACAGACAATCCCCAGCCTCCCCGAAAGGACCCTTATGCGGCCCTTCGCTTTCCTGAGTTCAGGGCATTCCTGACGATGAGATTTTTCCTGACATTCGGCTACCAGATCCAGGCAGTAGTGATCGGTTGGTATATCTATCATCTTACAAAAGATCCTCTTTCCCTGGGAATGATCGGTTTGTCTGAAGCCATTCCGGCGATAGGGATTGCCCTTTATGGAGGCTATATAGCAGACAAATCAGAAAAAACCAAACTCCTGAGATTGATCATAAGCGGGATGTTTACCTGCTCCACTGTATTATTCCTGATCACGCTGCCGTCTGTCTCGGCAAGGATAGGAACAGGGCATATTGTGGGGCTCATCTACGTCATGATCTTCTGTATCGGGATTTGCCGGGGATTTATGGGGCCTGCGACCTTTTCACTGATGTCGCAGGTGGTGCCGCGGGAGCTTTATCCCAATTCTTCTACGTGGAACAGTACCGGATACCAGGTGGCATCTATCGCAGGTCCGGCTGCCGGCGGACTGATCTATGCTTATGGAGGAGTTTCCACTACCTTTTTTATCATCCTGGTGTTTCTGTTCTCCGCGTTTGCCTGTTTGTTTTTAATAAGGAAAAGGCCGCCGCAGTTTAAGGCGGCCGAGAATATACTGGATAATTTGTCCGTAGGGATTCGGTTTGTTTTTAAGAACAGGATGATGCTTGGAGCCATGAGCCTGGACATGTTTTCGGTCTTTTTCGGCGGAGCTGTTGCATTGATCCCTGTTATCGCCAGCGATGTGCTGCATGTCGGGGCAGAGCAGTTTGGTCTCATGAGGGCTGCGCCGGCCATCGGAGCAGTTCTGACTATGCTGATTATGGCGCGTCATTCTCCCATGAATAAGCCCTGGCGCAACCTGTTAATTGCAGTAACCGGCTTCGGTCTTTCCATTATTTGCTACGGGCTGTCGACGAATTTCTACCTCACACTTGTGTTTCTCTTTTTCGAAGGAGTATTTGATAGCGTAAGCGTGGTGATCCGCTCCACCATTATGCAGCTTCTGACACCTGACGATATGAGGGGCAGGGTTTCGGCTGTAAATTCGATGTTTATCGGGTCTTCCAATGAGATAGGAGCATTTGAGTCAGGATTAACAGCGCGGCTAATGGGAATCGTTCCGGCGGTGGTATTTGGCGGTTCCATGACTTTAATAGTCGTAACCATCACCTACCTCAAAACGAAGATGCTGGTCCCTCTCGGCCTGAAGGACATTCATAAAGACAGCTAGCTGCTGAATCTTTAGAAGTTTCTGCTTGCTATACGCTGATTGCGGCCGATCCAAAGGTAAATGAGTGATCCGAGGAAGGGTGCGAAGAGCACTATCAGCGCCCATAAAAGTTTGGTCGTATTATCACGAAAACGCGATTGAGTGATCTCGACCAGGCAATAAAGCATTAATGCAAAGGGCACTACTCCTACTAAGCCGATGAGAATGATTTCGGGTACTCCTAATCCGATGAAGGCCATATTTTGATTACATTGATTACTTCATGAAGGTAGTACATAAAATATTTATTTCCAATACTTTATTTTGCTTCTCCTATTTGCTGGCGCCACATCGCATAATAGAGGCCCTTTTCCAGGATCAGCTTATCATGCCGTCCTGATTCCACAATATGCCCCTTCTCCAGCACGAAGATCCGGTCGGCATGCATAATCGTAGAAAGCCTGTGAGCGATCAGGATCGTGATCCGCTCGTCCATTACAGACACATCACGAATCGTTTTCGTTATTTCTTCCTCCGTGATTGAGTCAAGTGCAGAAGTCGCCTCATCAAAAACAAGTATATCAGGGTTGCGCAGGAGGGCCCGGGCTATTGAAAGTCTCTGTTTTTCTCCACCGGATACTTTTACTCCCCCTTCGCCAATCACCGTATCCAGGCCTTTATCAGCCCTGGCCAGGAGGCTCTGGCATGCTGCTTTCTGCATCACTTCCAGGCATTCTTCATCAGTCGCTCCCGGCCTTACGAAACGCAGGTTATCACGGATCGTACCGGAGAAAAGCTGGGTGTCCTGTGTTACAAAGCCTATCCTTTCGCGTAAATGATCAAGATTAATATCCGAAGATGGAATATTGTTGTACAGGATTTGCCCTTCCTTCGGAAGGTAAAGACCGACAAGAAGCTTTACCAGCGTTGTTTTCCCCGAGCCTGAAGGGCCCACAAAGGCAATCGTTTCCCCCTTTTTGGTATCGAAGCTTATGTTGTTAAGCGCGTTCCGGTTAGCCGATAAATGTTTGAAGCTGACGTCGGAGAAGCGAAGCTCGTCAACATGTTCAAACTTCACCGGGTTAGATGGCTTCAGTTCCCTTGGCGTATTCAGGATACTCTTAAAATTGTTCAGCGAAACTTCGGTTTCCCGGTAGGTATTAATGATATTTCCGAGTTCCTGGAGAGGACCAAAAATGAAGAAAGAGTAAAGGAAAAGAGAGAAAAACTCCCCGATGGTGATCTGGCCGTCATAGATCAGGTACATCATCAGGAAGATGATGGAATTCCGTAACAGGTTGACCAGTGTGCCCTGCACAAAGCTAAGGCTCCTCACATATTTCACCTTCTTCAGCTCCAGTTCAAGGATCTTTTCAGTCGTGGTGTTCAGCCTGTTGATCTCCTGCTGTGACAAGCCCAAACTTTTCACCAGCTCGATATTCCTGAGCGACTCCGTAGTTGAACCTGCCAGCGCAGTGGTCTCAGACACGATATTTTTCTGTATCGTCTTGATCTTCCGGCTCAGCACCATGCTGACGGTGCCCAGTACAGGGATCACCGAGATATAGAACACTGCTATCAGCCAGTGGATATTAATAGCATAAATAAAAACGAAGGTGATGCCGATAATACTCGTAAAGAGGATATTGATAGTGGCTATGATGAGCTTCTCAGAATCAAGGCGTACCTTCTGGAGGATTCCGAGAGTTTCCCCGCTTCGCTGGTCTTCAAATACCTGGTAAGGGAGTTCAAGAGAATGAGCTAGTCCGTCAGAGTAGATCTTTGCGCCGAGACGCTGGGTGATCACATTCAGGTAATAATCCTGGAAATTCTTGGCGATACGCGACACCATCGCCACGCCCATGGCCGCAAGAATCAGGAGCCCGGCGCCTTTAAAGAACTCGGCAGTCGTATAGTTTTGGTAATGAGTGACGTATTTGTCAATGATGATCCTGAACACCCAGGGATCAAGAAAGGAGAAGATCTGGTTGATTGCCGCCAGCCCCAGGGCGAGAGCAATCAGTCCCTTATAATTTTTAAGGTAATTATATAGTATTTTCACGTTCTGACAGACTCTGAAA
>NZ_QEAS01000006.1:167149-187282 GCF_003130405.1 Pararcticibacter amylolyticus | reverse complement strand
AGATCGTCAGACGGTCATAATATCTTTTTCTTTGATTTCAGCAAGCTTGTCAACCTTCACGATATAGCTATCGGTAAGTTTCTGAACCTCTGCCTCTCCGCCTTTGATCTCATCTTCAGATACACCTTCAGATTTCAGGCGCTGGATCTTGCCGTTTGTATCTTTCCGGATATTCCGTATCGCTATGCGTCCTTTTTCAGCCTCTTCCTTCACTTTTTTCACCAGTTCTTTACGGCGCTCTTCAGTCAGGGGAGGTACATTCATGCGGATCACAGACCCGTCGTTCTGCGGATTTAAACCCACATTAGAATCAACGATAGCCTTTTCGATCTTACTTAAAAGAGACTTCTCCCAGGGCTGCACAACAAGCGTGCGGGGATCGGGAGTGTTGATGCTTCCAACCTGGCTAAGCGGAGTTGGATTACCATAATATTCTACCATTACACTATCCAGCATAGATGGCATCGCTTTACCAGCCCTGATCTTGGTTAACTCGGCATCCGTGTGATCAACTGCCTTGTCCATCAGAGATTTGGAATCGTTAAGCTGCTTTTTTATAAGGTCACTCATAAAATCGGTTATATTATGTTGTAAAAATAAGTATTTTTTATCCTTTAACTAATGTTCCAATTGCCTCACCGCTGGCTATTTTCATAAAATTGCCCGGCTTGTTCATATCAAACACAATGATTGGAAGCTTGTTCTCCTGGCACAGTGTAAACGCCGTCATGTCCATCACATTAAGCCCTTTATCGTATACTTCCTGGAATGTAATTTCATCATAACGCACAGCATCCGGATGTTTTTCAGGATCTGCGGTATAAATGCCATCCACGCGCGTACCTTTCAGCACCACGTCAGCCTGAATTTCAATAGCCCGGAGGGAAGCGCATGTATCCGTTGTAAAGTAAGGGTTTCCTGTTCCCGCACCGAAAATAACGATCCGTCTTTTTTCAAGGTGTCTTACGGCACGTCTGCGAATAAAAGGCTCACAGATCTGTTCCATTTTGATGGCAGTCATCAGCCTTGTCTTCACACTAAGCTTTTCAAGCGCATCCTGAAGAGCCATGCTATTGATCACTGTTGCCAGCATCCCCATATAATCTGCCTGAACACGGTCCATTCCTGATTTTTCAGCACTAAGGCCCCGAAAGATGTTTCCTCCTCCGATAACAATAGCGACTTCAATGCCCTGGTCGAATACAGCCTTGATGTCCCGGGCGTATTGAATAACGCGGTCGCTGTCGATACCGTACTGTTTTTCACCCATTAAGGATTCGCCGCTTAGTTTTAAGAGGATACGCTTATACTTCATATTATAGATTTGAGAAATGAGTTTTGAGATTCGAGAAATAAGCCTGTCTTAGAAATGTCTCTTTTCGATCCATGTTTTTTTGCCGATAAGAAGGCTTGAAAGCCGGGCAAAAATAGTGTTTTTAGTTGAAAGGATAACCATAGGAGTTACGATTTTTTGAGTTACGCTTTATGGTCTGCAAGGGAGGCCATTAAACAAGGATTTAGACATGATTGCAGGACCATAAGGTCCGTGAATGGCCGATTGCAGATATTTAATAAAAAGTACACCACAATAAAGCCTTCCCATCGAGCTTCTCCTTCAAGACTCCTGTCAATCCAGCTCCATCGCTAACCCGCTATACCTAACGCACTATACCTAACCAGCTACACCTAACCCGCTATACCGGAGCCGAAAGCCAATTGCTGACAGCCGAAAGCCATAAAAAAAGCCGGCCAGGGAGAATTCCCTGGCCGGCTTTTTTTATAAAAATTTATGCTCCTAACTGCACACGTTTAAACGCAGTAACAGTTAAGTCTTTAGAAACACCATTTAAGAACTGAGCGATCGTTTTAGAAGAATCTTTAACGAACTCCTGGTTCAGAAGGGTAGAATCCTTGTAGAACTTGTTCAGTTTACCCTGAGCAATCTTTTCAACCATTTCTTCAGGTTTACCTTCAGCACGGATCTGCTCTTTCGCGATATCAAGCTCACGCTCGATCGTGCGTGAATCCACATCACCTTTATCGATAGCTACAGGATTCATAGCAGCAATTTGCATTGCAACATCTTTTCCAGCTTCTTCTGCACCTTCAGCGTCAGCGCTTAATGCAACAAGAACACCAAGACGATAGTTACCGTGGATATAAGCAATTACTTTCTCACCTGAAACCACTTCATATTTATTAACACCGATCTTTTCACCGATCTTACCAGTCTGATCAAGGATCTGATCAGCAACCTTAGAACCGTTGAGTTCGAGTGATAACAATTCTTCGAGAGAAGCAGGCGCTTTCTCTACTGCAAGGTCAGCAATGCTGTTACCAAAAGCGATGAAGTCAGCATTCTTAGCAACGAAGTCAGTTTCGCAGTTAACTTCTACGATAACGCCTGTTTTTCCATCAGCAGTGGTCTTGGCAATTACAACACCTTCGTTAGACTCACGGTCCTGACGGCTTGCAGCAACTTTAGCACCTTTCTTGCGGAGGTAATCAATTGCAGCTTCAAAATCGCCGTTAGACTCTATTAAAGCTTTCTTGCAATCCATCATACCAGCACCAGTTTGCTGGCGCAGTTTATTTACATCTGAGGCAGAAATTTGTACAGTTGACATTTTCTTATTTCCTTAATTAAAGTTTATACATAAACAGTTGTGGGTTGCAAGTTTTGTGCTGCAGGAGATCCCGGAACACAAAACCTTCAACCCACAACAAGTAATTATTCAGCGCTTTCGCCTTCAGTTTCTGCTTCAGCAGTTACTTTTGGCTGACGTGCAGGAGCTTCTTCTTTAGCCTCGCCGTTGTCAATCTTAGCTTTGGCAGCAGCAGCTTCTTTTTCAGCTTCGTCTTCTTTCTCACGCTTACGCTCATCTAAACCTTCCTGGATAGCCTGGATAATGATACCAGTGATCAGGGAAATAGATTTAGTTGCATCGTCGTTAGCCGGGATAGGGAAATCGATGTTAGAAGGATCAGAGTTAGTATCCACCATTGCGAAGGTAGGGATATTTAACTTCAAAGATTCTGTAACAGCAATATGCTCTTTCTTTACGTCGATCAGGAATAAAGCAGCAGGTAAACGGTTAAGATCAGAGATACCACCAAGGAGGCTCTCAAGCTTAATACGCTCACGCTGAATCATCAGCTTTTCTTTCTTGGAAAGAACATCGTAAGTTCCGTCTTTTGTCATCTTGTCGATGTTAGACATCTTCTTGATTGACTTGCGAACGGTAGCAAAGTTGGTAAGCATACCACCTAACCAGCGCTCAGTAACAAAAGGCATATTTACAGATTTTGCCTGTTCAGCAATGATATCCTTTGCCTGTTTCTTGGTAGCCACGAATAACACCTTACGGCCAGACTTTACGATCTGTTTGATTGCCGCAGCAGCTTCTTCGAGCTTAGTTAAAGTTTTATTTAAATCTATGATGTGGATGCCATTGCGCTCCATGAAAATGTACTGAGACATTTTCGGATCCCATTTACGGGTAAGGTGACCAAAGTGTACACCTGCATCCAGTAGTTCCTGATATGTTGTTCTAGCCATTGTTTGATCCTCCTGAAATTAACGTTTACTAAATTGAAATCTTTTGCGTGCTTTTCTGCGTCCTGGTTTCTTACGTTCAACCATTCTGTCGTCACGGGTCATTAAGCCTTTAGCACGGAGACCTGATTTAGCTTCCGGATTTAACTCAACAATAGCTTTAGCGATTGCTAAACGAACAGCTTCTGCCTGGCCTTTAACACCACCACCAGCAACGTTAACGTTGATATCGAATTTACCGGCAGAGCCAGAAACTTCGAGAGATTGGTTAACGATGTATTGTAATGGTAAAGTAGGGAAGTATTCAGTGTAATTTTTACCGTTTACGGTAATGTTGCCGCTGCCATCAGATAAATAAATACGGGCAACTGCAGTTTTTCTTCTTCCTGAAGTGTTTGTAGTTGGCATTTCTTTTCTCTTTTAATTAAAGTTTGATTTCTTTTGGGTTCTGTGCGATGTGAGGATGCTCGCCTCCTGCATAAACATACAGGTTGCCGAATAAAGCACGGCCCAAACGATTCTTAGGTAACATCCCGCGTACTGCTTTTTCAATTATACGCTCCGGATGTTTCGCCAATAACTCTTTAGGAGAAACGAAACGCTGACCACCTGGATAACCTGTGTAACGAACATAAGTTTTGTCACCCAGCTTATTACCGGTCAGTTTTACCTTGTCTGCATTAATAACGATCACGTTATCGCCGCAGTCTACGTTTGGGGTGAATGTAGGCTTGTGCTTACCGCGAATGATCATCGCGATTTTGCTTGACAAGCGCCCCAAAATCTCGCCCTGAGCGTCAACAACAATCCATTCCTTGTTAACGGTCTTTTTGTTGGCTGAGACAGTTTTGTAACTTAACGTATTCACTTGCTTGATATTAAATTAATTAAACAATATAGTATACCCCATAAATTGGGACTGCAAAGATAGATCAAAATGTTTAATATTCAAATAGCTGGTTTGGAATATTTTAAACCTTTGGAAGGATCGCCGGATGATGCTTTTGTTTTGTGCCGCGCGGAAGCTTTGGTTGGGCCTGTTCTGCTCCTGTTCTGATCTTGAAGGCTGGGGCCGGACTCTTGAGGCGCTTGCCGGCCTTCCGGGCGATGTGCTAGAGAGACGGGTAAGCGGATCGTTAACTAGGCAGGGATCTTTCAGATCGAAACCAGGGTGGAAGTTGGGAGTGAAATTAGGTCAGCATAGATATAGTACGGAAACGGCTATACAATATCCAATCCTGTATAGCTTGAACAAACCCGGCTTTGAGATAGGACAAGTACCGGGGCTTTTCCGGGACAATTCCGGGACAACAGGCGGGAGGCTACGTGTTTTCCGCGTGTCTTCTGCGTGTCCTGCTCGTGTCGGCCTCGGGTTTGAGTCGCAGCCGACTCGCAGAAAACACGTAGAAAAGTCGCAGACCTGTGCGAAGCATCCCGATACTGTCCCGGAATTGTCTGGAACAGGGTATAGCTTTCAGAGGGAGAGTGGCACGAGCTGAGAGGTGGTGTTCAAATTGGGGTGTCAGAGTTTGATTATTTCACTATTCAGTGGGTTAAAAACATCGGGAGGAACCGGATTGTGCTTTCTAAGCACTTGTGGCTCTAAAAAAAGAACCAGGGCTTTTCAATGCCTGGCGCTATAGAAGGAAACGTTCTTTTAATCTTTTTTCAGAAGACCTTTCAGGAATTCGATAGTTGAATCCTTATCTGCAATGGTCTTTTCGAGGTTTGCTATGTATTTTTCTTTTTCTTCAATTACCTTTTTGTAAAGTTCGCGTTCTTCATCTGAAGTGCTTTGCTGGATGGTGACTTCCTTATTGTAAATACTTCCATTGTTCTCGTTTTCCTGATGTACATAGATACTCTCATCTGCGTTGATCAGATCAACCAGCGATGTATCCAGTATCTCCGCAATCTGATTCAATCTCTCCAGGTCTAAGCGGGTAATGCCATTTTCAATTTTCTGCCAGGCCTTGACGGAAAGATTTATTTTGTCGGCCATTTGTTCCTGGGTGAGGCCTATGTTCGAGCGGATCTTCTTGATCCTTAAAGCAACAGCATTCATGATAATTTATCAAACAAGGATGAATGAGCTAAGATAGGAAAAAACTGCCAGTGATTAGAATTCCTGGTTGATTTTAAACGGTGGTTTTAGTCTAATCCGATGCTGGAAGTCTTTAATATACATGATCTCAAAGCAGCAAAATAAACAGCATCAAATTATGGTTCTCGTTACCTCCTTTCGGTAACATCCCGCTTGCCGGTGCAGTATATCCGGTGCATCTGGCTTGAATGAGTTTGGTGCCCTCAAAATGAGTGATTGCACGATATTTTTTGCATAGCCTGCTTAGTTGAATAGTCAGGTATATAAATCTTTGGTCCGACCGGCTCCTGACCAGTTTCTGATCTGCAACGCTACAGCAACGCTTTCCCTACGCTTTTGCTTCGACAAATTCCGAACGGAAAGCGTAGGGAAAGCGTTCCGAAAGCGTAGGGAAAGCGTTGCAGATCCGAAGCCAATCAGGAGCCAACCCGAAGGATGTCTTACCCTGAAATGGCTATACAAGTTAATGAATAAATCCTGATTTAATTATACACGATGAATTGTTAATCCTGATTAGATTATACAGTTGTCTTATCCGGGAATAGGATAGTGCTCGGTAGTGCTCAATTAAGTGTCAGCTAGGTTAATGAATAAATCCTGAATTAATTATACATGATGATTTGTTATTCCTGATTGGATTATACAGTGCAGTTTAGTAATCCTGCCTGAGCTATAAAAGGGCAAAATCCTCCTTTTTCTTGTTATTTTTTCGACATTTAACTAATGCGCCAGCCCGCAAGTGGCTGCCCGGCTGTTTTCGGCTATTTTCCTTGTGGTGCGCTCCAGGAGCCGGGTCTTCAGTGATGCAGGTAAAATTCCTCTTTTTGTTTTCATACACTCCTTTTTTGCGTATAGCTTTTTTAGAGACGGATACAACTTGTTATATAGCCTCTTTCCGCTGTAAACCAAAATAATTCTTTTCATTATGACAGAAATAGTATCTTTACCCCGAATTTAGAAGGGTGCCCACACTACTACCGGGCAGAATTTATAAACAGTGAGACCTCTTAGATATATAAAAGTAGTAATACTCCTTATTTCCTTATGTTTAGCAACCGCACTTAAGGCACAAAATCAACAGGATTTTAGTAATATCCGTGTGGATGAGTTGACTGACACACAGATCAGGCAGTTTATTGCCCAGGTGGAAGCTGCAGGCCTCAGTGAAGCGCAGCTTGAGCAGGTAGCATTAGCAAGGGGTATGAGCTCCACTGAAATTCAAAAGTTACGTCAGCGTGTAGATAAACTAAAAACTACGGAAGCTCAGAAGAGCGGGAAGCAAAATCAGCAAAAGAATAACACAACGCCTTCAGGAAGCAACCGTCAGGGCTCCTACGGGCGCAGCTATAACTTAGATCAGCCAGATCCTGTAGATTCTTTGCAGGTCAGAAGAGATACATTAACACTCGCGGAAAAAACATTAGCCTCCTTAAAGTCGAAAATATTTGGTGCCGATCTGTTTCGCAATCAAAAGTTAACTTTTGAACCTAATTTGCGGCTGGCTACACCACGCAATTACCAGATCGGACCCGATGATGAGCTTTTGATAGACATTTATGGTTATTCAGAAGCGAGTTATCAGCTTAAAGTATCACCGGAAGGAACTATCAATGTTCCCTATATCGGGGTGATTCCCGTCAGCGGCATGACCATTGAGCAGGCCTCCTCCCGGATTAAATCGCGTCTTTCGACCATTTACTCCGGATTAAAGAGCGGAAATACTTCCGTGAGTATAGCCGTTGGCAACATCCGCAGTATTAAGGTGATTCTTACAGGTGAAGTAGTAAAACCTGGAACATATACACTCCCTTCGCTGGCGACTGTCTTTAATGCGCTCTATTCATCAGGTGGTCCCACTGAAAACGGATCCTTCAGGCAGATTGAATTAATACGCGCCGGAAAGAAGATTGGAACCCTGGATATTTACGATTTCCTTTTACACGGCGAGTTCAAAAATAATTACCGCTTGCAGGATCAGGATGTTATCCGTGTTCCGAACTATCAGAAGCGGGTAGAGATTGTCGGCGAAGTAAAACGTCCCGGAATCTTTGAAATGAAACCGGAGGAGAAGTTGTCTGACCTTATTCGATTTGCCGGCGACTTTAATGAGAGAGCTTATCGCGTCAGGGTCAAGGTTTTAAAGAACACAGCAACAGAAAGAAAGATCGACGATGTAACATCCGATAAATTTTCAGCGTATTTACCCTCAGGAGGTGACAAATATTTCGTGGATCAGATTCTCGACCGGTTCGAAAACCGTGTAACCATAGAAGGTGCAGTATTCAGGCCCGGACAATTTGAACTAAGTTCCGGTTTGACTGTCAAGCAATTAATTCAGAAAGCAGAAGGACTTCGTGAAGATGCTTTCAGAAACAGGGCTTATATAACCCGCCTGAAAGATGATCTGCAGACGGAGCTGGTTTCGTTCGATGTGGCAAAAGTGCTGAGCGGAGAAGCTCCTGATATTGCGTTGAAGCGTGAAGATGTGATCACGATTTCCTCCATTTTCGATTTGAAGGAAGAATATAATGTCAGAGTGGAAGGGGAAGTCCTTAGACCCGGCAGGTTAAATTTCGCCGAAGGAATGACATTAGAGGACGCTATTATACAGGCAGGCGGACTTAAGGAAAGCGCCACTCCGAAACGTGTGGAGATTTCCAGGAGAGTAAAGAATAGCGATGTAATGTCAGAGTCAGCCACTACGGCGCAGGTGTTCCAGATAGATATTAACCAGGATTTGAAGAGAGCAACCGCCGGTTTTGTCCTCCAGCCTTTTGACATTGTTGCGGTAAGGCCATCAGTTGGATACTCTAAACAGAAATTAGTAAAAGTAGAAGGAGAAGTGCTGTATCCCGGTATTTATACCATTACACGTAAGGATGAGCGAATCTCTGACCTGGTGAAAAGAGCGGGAGGTTTTACGGCCTATGCTTATGTTGATGGAGCTTCTTTACAAAGGCCAGGATCGCAGGAGCAGGATAGCATAGACGTTCAAAAGAAGCTTGAAAAGAATAGGCTTAAGCAGTTTCAGAGGTTGCAAAAGAGCATCAGTGATACGCTTAAGATTGAAGAAGAGGTTGTAAGAAATGATTATGTGGGGATTAATCTTCCCAGGATCTTAAAAAAGCCGGAAGGTAAAGATGATTTATTTCTGGAAGATGGAGATATATTGACCGTTCCGAAGCAATTGCAGACGGTGAAGGTAAGCGGCGAGGTGTTATCACCTGTAACAGTGGTTTATTCTGGAGGGAAAGGATTTAAAAGGTATATTTCAAATGCTGGTGGATTTAGTGATAAGGCGAAGAGAAGAAGTGCATATATAATCTATGCGAATGGATCAGTTGAGAGTGCTGGCAAGTTTTTGTTTTTTAATAATTATCCGGCAGTGAAGCCGGGATCAGAAATATTTGTGCCGAAGAAGGCAGAAGGTAGGAGGATGACGCCGGGAGAAGTTGTGGGAATTACGAGTGGATTGGCGTCGTTGGCGGCGATAATTGTGGCGTTGTTTAGATAGATGAATACTAGGGCTAAAAGAGTGGAAAGCAAAGGTAACTCTCAAACTACGAACCTCGAAGATGAAATTTCATTTAAGGAATTTGTTTTCAGGATTAAAGACGGATACAATTATCTCGTTTCAAAGTGGAAAATAATTGTATTAATGAGTTCGATCGGAGCGCTTTGTGGGCTTCTTTATGCCTATTTTGATAAACCTGTTTACATAGCTGAATGCACCTTTGTATTGGAAGAGCAAGGCGGAACAGGGGGATTGGGGCAATATGCTGGTTTAGCTTCAATGGTAGGGATTGATATAGGAGGAGGAAATAATGGCCTCTTTCAAGGCGATAATATTATTGAGTTGTATAAATCCAGGAGGATGATACGAAAAACGCTACTATCTATTGGAAGTTTTGAAGGGAAGAAAGATTTGCTTATTAATAGATATATAGAAATGAATCGTTTTAGAGACGGATGGACGAATAATCCTTCTTTGAAAAATATATCTTTTTATGTGCCTGAAAATCAATTCAAACGCCAACACGATAGTATTATAAATGTAATGGTTAAAGACATCAAAAAGAATCATTTGATCGTTGAAAAACTAGATAAGCGACTGAGTATCATAAGTGTAAAACTGAGTTCTAAGGATGAATGGTTCTCAAAGGTGTTTGCTGATAAGATAGTAGAAAATGTCAATGGATTTTATGTCCAGACTAAAACAAAGAAGTCTTCAGAAAATTTGAAAATCCTTCAGAAGCAGGCAGATAGTGTAAAGAATGTATTGAATTTATCCCTGGGAAGCGTTGCCTCGGCCATAGATGCTAATCCCAATACTAATCCTGCATTTCAGTTTTTGAAGGTTCCTTCTCAACGGCGTCAGGTCGATGTGCAAGCTAGTTCAGCAATTTATGCAGAGGTAACAAAGAATCTCGAGATAGCTAGAATTGCATTGAGAAAGGAAACTCCTTTGATTCAAATGATAGATTCGCCCGTTTTGCCTTTAGAAAGAAAATATGTTAGTAAGGCCATGGGCATAGTAGCTGGTTTTATTGTAACAGGACTGATTACTTGTGTGTTTCTTTCAATTAGGGCTATGATTAAGAGAATGCTACAGAATTAGTGAAATGCCTGCGACTATTGGCGATAAATGTCTTTAGAGCAAAACGAATAGTATAGTGAGAATCGGTAAATCACAAAATATAGAAGTATAGAGTTTTAACCACGTATGAGGGAGTATAGACCAATCAATCTAATCTTAATTTACCAGTTGTAGGCGTAGAAGCCCAAATTATATATAATAGATTAAAGTGAGCGATAAGTGCTAATTCCGTAAAAATGGAAAATAAGAAAAAAGTCCTTATAATAAATTCTAATTATCCTAATGAAGGAAACTTGTATGGAGACGTTTTTGTGCATTCAAGGGTGAAGCATTATTTGGATATATTTGATATTCAAATTTTGGGTTGTCGCCCCGAACTTGATAGCGATCAGTTTTATAACCATGAAGGAGTAAATGTTATTAATGCAAGCTCTAAAGATAAGTTCATGTATTATTTTAACCTTCAGCAACCAGCGGCAATTTGTATTCATTTCGTGTCAGATTGGATGATAGAGGCCTTTATTAAAAGAACAAACATTCCTATCTTGATTTGGATTCATGGTTATGAAGCCCTTGGCTGGTATAGGCGATTGTTTAATTATTCGATATCCTCAACGTTCAGTTTTGTTAAGTACATGATATCAAATACCAGACAAATGTGGTATATGCATAAACTTGCTTCTATTTCCAACAAGACTGGAAAAATTCAATTCATATTTGTGTCAAATTGGATGAAAAGGATAATGGAAAGAGATACACTGTCTCAGATAAAAAATTATAAAATAATTCCCAATCCGATTGATTCAGACTTATTTCGATATAGAAAAAAAACGAGTGATTTTCGAAAGAAGATTCTTCTTATCAGATCTTTTGATTCCACAAAATATGCAAATGATGTAGCTATAGAAGCAATAAAGATATTATCGAAACGTAAGTTTTTTGGTGAATTAAAAATCTCTATTTATGGTAAGGGGAAGTTCTTCTCTGTTTTGACTAGAGACCTTACAAATTATAAGAATGTGGAAATTCATAATAAGTTTATTTCAAATGTGGATATTCCTCAAGTACATAATTTATACGGTGTATTTTTATGTCCTACCCGTCAAGATGCACAGGGGGTTTCGATGTGTGAAGCTATGTCTAGCGGATTGATTCCCATAAGTTCGGACAACACTGCTATTCCCGAATTTGTAGAGAATGACATTAATGGGTTTTTAACGCGTTCAGCTATGGAAATTGCTGATAAAATAGAATATCTTTTTAAGAATCCAAATCGGTTCTGCGAGATGTCAGTTAACGCGTCTAACATGATCCAGACAATATCGGGACATAACGTGGTTATTAGTAAGGAAGTTTGCTTAATAAATGAGTCAATAAACCGCTAACACAATGGATTTCTATGATAAATGATAAAATAAAAAATCTTTTTGTCTTTGGAACACGTCCCGAAGCTATAAAGATGGCGCCAGTTATCACTGCTTTTAAAGAATGTGATCAATTTTTTGAGACTAAAGTTTGCGTCACAGCGCAGCATAGGGAAATGCTGGATCAGGTATTATCTTTTTTTGGAATAGTTCCTGATTTTGATCTGAATTTAATGACTCCAAATCAAACATTAAATAGGATTACAGGTGAAGCTCTTTTGTTACTAGACGATATTTTAAAAGAATATGATCCAGATAATGTATTTGTACATGGAGATACCACCACATCAATGGCCGCTAGCCTAGCTTCCTTTAACCGTGGTATTAAAGTTTCCCATATTGAAGCTGGATTACGAACATATAATAAATATTCACCTTATCCTGAAGAAATCAATCGACAGATCACCTCAAAAATCGCAGATTTTCATTTTTCCCCAACTCTTAATGCTAAAAGCAATCTTCTTAAGGAAGGTATTGATCCTGAAAGTATAGTGGTTACCGGAAATACGGTAATTGATGCTCTGTTTTTTAGCCAAACCAAGCTGGTTGACTATGAGTCTGCACAAGTTGAAGAACTAAAACGGCAATTGGATTTCTCTAAACAGATTATACTAGTCACCGGGCATCGTAGAGAAAATCATGGTAGCGGATTTTTAAGTATTTGCAGCGCTCTTGATAGGGTCAGCAAGCTTGATAATATTACAATTATTTACCCGGTTCATATGAATCCAAACGTTAAGGGGCCTGTTTATGAGCGCCTGGGCGATAACCCAAATATTATTTTAATTCCACCTTTAAGCTATCCCGATTTTGTTTGGTTGATGTCAAAATCTAAGATCATTCTCACAGATAGTGGTGGCGTACAGGAAGAAGCGCCAAGCTTAGGTGTCCCAGTCCTCGTTATGAGGGATACAACCGAACGCCCTGAAGCTGT
The DNA here is from genome assembly GCF_003130405.1 of Pararcticibacter amylolyticus. GTDB lineage: Bacteria > Bacteroidota > Bacteroidia > Sphingobacteriales > Sphingobacteriaceae > Arcticibacter > Arcticibacter amylolyticus. The sequence continues at coordinate 174,667 of NZ_QEAS01000006.1, read as the reverse complement.
TGATGCTGGAACTGTAGTTTTGGTTGGGAGTGATCAAGATAGAATATTTAATACCTGTAAAGCTCTTCTTGATGATCTAAATCTTTATGAAGAAATGGCATCTGTTAAGAATCCATACGGCGACGGGCATGCTTCAGGTAGGATTTTAGACTTCTTTTTAAAGAAGTACGGAATAGGAGAAGTGAAGCTGGTAAATGCTTAGGTAATGCTTCATTTAATCAAGCGATACTTTAGATCGAATAACAATACCTGTCAGTGAGCTTACTTGCAAAATTTACGAAATTTTCATTAGGTACTTGGATTAGCGCTGGGCTTTCACTTATTAGTACCCCTATTATTTCATGGTTCATTATACCGGAAGATTTTGGTAAAGCGTCGATGTATTTGCTTGCATATAATCTCTTGGTTAATATCTTTTCTTTAGCTTCGGAACAGAGTTATTATCGCTTTTATAAAGAAAAACCTTCTTCCGAACATTCAAATCTATTGGTTCATTGTCTCGTACCACCAGTTGCGTTTACTCTCCTTGGGATATTGATCATGGAGTTCTTAAAAAGGCCTCTTTCTCTCTTTCTGTTTTCTAATCCTGGTGATGTTAATTCTGTTAGGCTTTTGGAATTCGCTTTGTTTGTCGGAGTGATTTTTAAATATCCTATGGCTATTTTGAGAATGTCAGGCCAAGCTATTAAATACTCTATCGTCCAAGTTACAATTTCTGTTGCTAATGTAATAGCGTTTTTTGTCGTTGTTAAGTTCTTCTGCCAGGATTATAGGTCTATAATCTGGGGATATGTTATGTCGCAGACTGCGGGGCTTTTTTTGAGTTTGATTTTAAGTCAGTATGGCTTTTCGAAAATTAAAAATGTTCGCTTTGATATTAATGAAGTTAAGGCGATTTTATATTATTGTATACCGTTCATTCCCACTTTTATATGTGATTGGTTTTTCCATGGCATCGATCGGACGTTTATTAGGGCATATTCCTCGTTTTCAACTTTAGGACTATATGCGGCTGGACTGAAAATTGCGATGAGTTTAAATATAATCCAAACTGGATTTAATGTGTTTTGGTTGCCATTCTCCTATGATACATATAAAGAGGAGAACTCAAAGGAGGTCTTGTTTCCACGAATTTTTAACTATCTTGTTTTAGCGTTTTCAGTGGGAATTCTTCTTGTAGTGATGCTTAATCAAGTCATAATTGAAGTGATGGCTAAGGAATATTCTGATGTAAGCGCTATTTTTCCCTTGTTGATGTTTGGGCCAATGCTATATACGCTATCGGAAGTCACAGTTGTTGGCATTAATTTCTCAAAGAAGACTATTAAGCATCTCTATATAATAATATTGTCGTCCTTGGTAAATACCACTGCCGCATTCCTTTTTATTCCAAGATTTGGTGCAACTGGCGCAACAGTGGCGATGTTTATAGGATATTTGTGTTTTTTCATTGCAAGGACTTTAATAGGCCGTAAATATTACAGAATTCGGATTGATTTCAAAAAGCTTACAATCGCTGTTTTAATCGTTATTATTCCTGTAGTGTCCTTAATGAAGCTGAATAGTACACTTTTGGCGTTCCCTGCCCTACTGGGTATTGTGATATTGTACAGGGCTGAGTCTTTTATCCTTTATGATAAGTTAAAGAGCTTCTTATGATTGGTATTGTTAACTATGGATTGGGCAATGTGGGCTCGATTCAAAATATGCTAAAAAAGATAGGTTACAGTTCTATTGTGGCTGAATACCCGGAACTGTTAAAAGATGCAACGAAAATTATTCTGCCTGGGGTCGGTGCATTTAATGAAGGAATGCGAAATTTAACTGAAAAGGGATGGATTTCCGTGCTTAATAAATTGGCCAATGAAGATAAATTACCTATTTTGGGAATTTGTCTGGGTATGCAGCTTATGACCAGCTATAGTGAAGAAGGAAATTGTGACGGATTGAATTGGATAGAGGCAAAAACGAGGAGGTTGAACTTGCCTTCGGATTTAAAAGTTCCGCATATGGGATGGAATACTGTTATTCCCAAGAAGGCATCGACATTGTTTGATTTAACGGAATGCGAGCTAAGATATTATCATGTTCATTCATATTACGTTGAACTAAAGGATGAGTTTTCTTATCAAACAGCGTGCACCTATTACGGAAGCACTTTTACTTCAGCCTTTCAAAAAGACAATATTATGGGAGTTCAGTTTCATCCTGAGAAGAGTCATAGATTCGGAATGGATTTATTAAAAAATTTCTGTGAAAGATGCTGAAATCAAGAGTTATACCGGTATTGCTTCTCAAGGATCAAGGACTAGTTAAAACAATTAAATTTAAACACCCTGTATATGTGGGAGACCCCATTAATGCCATAAAGATATTTAATGAAAAGGAGGTTGATGAGCTTATATTTCTTGACATTGAGGCGTCTTCTAAAGGGAAGCGACCTGCATTAGATTTAATCGAAAGCATCGCTTCAGAGTGTTTTATGCCTTTTTGCTATGGTGGTGGAATTAACAGCATACAGGTCATACGTGAGGTATTAAAGTTAGGAGTGGAAAAAGTAGCGATAAATTCATTCGCACTAGAGAATCCGGGATTTATAAAAGAAGCGTCTTCAATCTTTGGTAGTTCTACAATTGTGGTTTCTATTGATGTGAAGAAGAACATGTTGGGAAAATACAGGATATACTCACGTACAGGCGTCAACAATGTTGGGGGGGATGTTTTAGACTATGCAAGACTAATGGAAGCAAATGGTGCTGGCGAGATTTTACTTAACTCCGTGGATCGGGATGGATCGATGTCCGGGTACGATATTAAGCTTGTTAAGATGATTTCATCGGCGGTTGGTATACCAGTAATTGCTTGTGGGGGCGCTGGTGGATTAGGCGATTTCCGAGATGCCATTAAAGATGGGGGCGCCTCAGCAGTTGGTGCTGGAAGTTATTTTGTTTTTCATGGCAAACATAAAGCTGTTTTGATTACCTATCCGAAAAAGGAGGATTTGGAATCAATCATTTAATTTTCTATTAAATATCTAATCGGGTGAATGATTTAAAAATTTGTACAAGATGTGTCATGGATTCTACTGATCCCATGATCATGTTCGATTCTGACGGAGTTTGTAATCATTGTCATGAATATGACAAGCAAATAGGTTCATTATCGAAATTAACCAGTGATGATAGTTATTTAAGAACGTTGGTTGAAACTATTAAAAATGAAGGAAAGGGGAGTGCTTATGATTGCGTAATTGGTCTAAGTGGAGGAGTAGATAGTACATATGTCGCATTATTAGTTAAAGAATTAGGTTTGCGACCTATAGCGGTACATCTAGATAATGGTTGGAATTCTGAGTTGGCAGTGCAGAATATTGAGAACATAGTTAAAGCATTGGATATTGATTTATATACCTATGTTATTAATTGGATTGAATTTAGAGATCTTCAATTGTCGTTTCTTAAGGCATCTACTCCTGATATAGAAGTTCCTACAGACCATGCCATCTTTGCTATTTTAAGGAAGGTCGCGAAGAAATATGGTATCAGATATATAATCAATGGTATAAATGTCAAAACCGAAAGTCATCATGCATCAAGCTGGTCACAAGGACATTCGGATTGGAAGTATATAAGAGATGTGCAAAAAAAGTTTGGTAAAGAAAAGCTAAATACATATCCTCATGGTAGTTTTTACACAATCTTCGAAGATAGAATTTCCAATAATTGGATAAATATCTTGAATTATGTGGATTATAATAAGATTAGGGCTAAGAAAGTTATTGAGGAAAAGCTAGGATGGAGGGATTATGGAGGGAAGCATTTTGAGTCAATTTATACCCGGTTCTATCAGGGGTACATTTTGCCTGTCAAGTTTGGATATGATAAACGGAAAATGCATCTATCTAGCTTGATATGTTCAGGTGAGTTAACAAGGGAGGACGCATTCAGAGAACTTGAAAAACCTCCATATTCTGAGATGCTTCAATTGCAAGACCGAGAATATATTTGCAAAAAACTGAATATAAGTGCTGCTGAATTTGACGGTCTTATGAAACTTCCTCCCAGATCTTATTTTGATTATCCTTCTTATTACGGGAGAATTCTAAAATCCTCGTTCTATGGTCATATCGTGAAATTTATTAAATGGCTGTATAGGAAATGAAGCAGGAAGTTTGTTATTTCTTGTATAACGAAAGACCTTCATCTGGACTAATAAATAGTCAAGTATTATCCTTATTAAAGGAGATTAAGAGCAGCAGTTTGGATTTAAATATTACGGTTGTAGCTTTTTGGCAGTTCTGGATTTATTTTAAATATAGGGCTGAATTGGCTGAAATGACTTCTAAGCTTAGGGGAATGGGTGTAAGAGTAAAATCATTCCCGTTTGCGATACCTGAGCGATTTTTTTTCTCAAATCGTTTTCCTCTTATGCTCGCTAGAGTGCTGGTTTCATTGTTTGTGCTTGTATCTTTCAAGAAGTATGATGTTATTCATTCAAGAGGATACTTTAGCTCATTGATTACAAGTGATTTAAAAAAATGGCTGGGTTTTCCGAAAATTCTTTTTGATGGAAGGAGTCTATATCCACTTGAACATATTACGATCGGGACATGGAAAGAGACAGATCCAATTTTTAAATATTGGAAAGATCTTGAGAAACGAATAATTGAAAATTCTACATATAGTATAGGTGTGAGTAGACCTTTAGTTGATGAATTGAAAAGAATTTCTCCCAAGGCTAAAGTGTGTTATATACCTTGCTGCGTCGATACTCAAAGGCTATATTACTCAGAAGAACAGAGAAACTTGATAAGAGATAAAATGGATTGGAAAGATAAACATGTAATCGTTTATCTAGGTAGCCTGAATATCGATTTTTGGAATGATATAAATATATATGGTTCTTATTTTAAGAGGATAGCCGAGATTGATCAAAGCGCGTTTTTTTTAATTGTTACCAATAGTGATACCGAAGTTCTAAAGGTTGTTTTGCGTTCCAGTTTACCAGTAAACTCATTTAAGATAATAAGTTCAAAGTACGATGATCTATATAAATGGCTTTCGGCGTCTGATGCCGGAATTCAGGTTATGAAGCCGATAGCTGATGGATTTTCAAGATTGGGTGTTAAGGTTGCCGAATACCTCGCTTGTGGACTACCTATCATTGTAAATTCTAATGTGGGTGGAGCTGCTGCTATTCTTAAAGAGCATGATACGGGCGTTGAACTAAATATTGAGGATCCTGAATTATTCAAATCGAAATATATGACATTTATAGGCCGATTTGACGATATGAGACAAAAGTGTATGACGCTGGCTGAAAAGGAATTTTCTATAAGAGTTGTATCTGATCGTTATAAGAAAATATACAGAAATGGATAGATGAAAATTTTGTATTCAATATTGCTTTTCTTTGCAGTATTCGGCCCTAAGATTGGGCTGTATGATACAACGATACCTGCTGCTGTCATTTTGTTAATACTAACGCTTGCTAAAACAAATATAGTTTTAAGTGGGAACATCATAGTATTAAATGGTCTTTCAGTCTTTTTGTTTGTTTATTCAGGGTTTATATGTTTATTGTATATGGTGCCGGACAGCTTCGTTTTTTTTAGGTCACTGCGATGTTTGATTAGCACAGCTTGCATTAGTTTATTTGTTTTTAATTCCGATTATAGGGGAAAAGAAATATTAAACTTATTGGTGTTTTTTTTGATGGTTAACAGCTTTGTTATCTTATTGCAGATTCTATCACCTTCCTTACAGCAACTAATGGCTCCAATGACGGGCTTCGATAAGGATTTCAGTTCTATTAGAGCCTTTGGTTTGACACCTGGGTATGACTCTGCCGGGTATCTTTGTATTATGGGGCTTGTATTTGCTATTTACTTATTCGTTCTTACCAAGAAGACGTCTATAATTATTATAATCTATACATTCGTATTATCGGGTCTTTTTACAGGGCGATCAATTATGATGTTGATTGCTATTATTGTCTCTCTTCTGAATTTATACTTGTTATTAAAGGGGAGCTTCTGGCTAAAGGTATTCGCTAGTATTAATTTTGCTGGTGGCCTATATCTGTTCATTAAGTTTATCCTTCCTATTCTTATTACCACAATACCCTTCTTGTCTGGTTACGGGAGTATACTAATTAGTAGTGAAGAAACCAATGATTTAAGAAGCTCATTTTCTACTGGATCAGGAGATGATCTGGCACAAATGTACTTTTTACCGGATTCCTTTATTGAAACGATATTTGGAAGAGGGGTCAATCCGCATGATAGCGATGCCGGTTACATCAAGATAATACATATGATCGGTATAATAGGTTTAGTAGTTACAGTCTTACTTTATATTTACATGTATCAAAGATTAGGAATATATAGGAAGCGATTTAAGGAAGATGACAAACTACGTGCTTTATTATTGTCTACAAGAGTGGTTATTATTCTTATATTTTTCTTTAACATTAAGACTCTTTATTTTACTGCACGAAATTTTCATGAGATAATAGTAATTTCGTTTGTTGTAGCTTCGAAGGAGTTCAATGATAAGAAAAGACTAAATTATATGGCATAATGGATGTTTCGATCATCATTGTTTCATACAATACAAAGAACCTAACATTAGCTTGTCTTAAGTCTATTGTTGAATCAGAGACGGCGTTTTCCTATGAAATTCTTGTAGTTGATAACAATTCTTCGGACGGGAGCCAAGAGGCAATTAGTGTTTATTACCCTGAGGTAACGCTGATAAAGAACGACTCTAATGTCGGCTTTTCTGCAGCAAATAATATTGGGATTAGGCAAAGTATTGGAACCTATAAGTGGCTATTGAATAGTGACACGGTGCTTTTTCGTAATACATTGGAATTACTCATTTCTTGCGCTAAGACTACCGGTAGTAGGATTTTTGCGCCGAAGTTGCTTAATCCTGATCTGTCCAGTCAAAAGTCTTTGTTTCGAGAGCCAACTATTTTTAAGATTTTTCTCCGTCTCACCGATATTACCGTTTTGATTCGGCAGGTTTTAAGTTCATATTTTGGACGGTTTCTGGTAAGAATATTGAGCCCGAACGAAACACTGCATATTTATGATAAGAGGATTAGTTATGCGTCTTTCGCGAGTATTTTGATACATAGTGACGTTTTTACGGAGATGGGTTTATTGGACGAACATCTTACTTTTTATCACGAAGATTGCGAATTTGGTCTTAGAGTTAAAAAGAACGGAGAACGCATATATATTTGCAATATCTCTCAATTAATCCATTTCGGTGGCTCTTCTTCTGATAAGTTTTCATTTTGGACGTTTAAAAATGATATATCTGGACTTTTGTATGTATATAAGAAGTACTATTCAAAAGAGCAACAAATAAGACTCAAAAAGGCAATCCTCATAGCTATGAAAATCCGTCTGTTCTTAGTTAAATTTGGTTTTTATACAGAAATAAAGAAGATGGGAGTATATGTGAATCAGGAAAGGGCTAGTTCGAAAATTGATATAGATTATATTCG
>NZ_QEAS01000006.1:137607-167096 GCF_003130405.1 Pararcticibacter amylolyticus | reverse complement strand
TTTGCGCTGATCGGCTGTGGTAGAATAGCTCAGCGTCATGCGGAACACATTAATAACAAGGCATGCTTGAAGGCTGTTTGTGATATAGATAAGGATAAGGCAAATAGCCTTGCGAATAAATATGGTGCTATCCCGTTTTATAATGTTGAGGAGCTTTTGAATGCAGATTTGGGAATAGATGTCGTTTCCATTTGCTCTCCTAATGGTCTGCATGCAGAACACACTATTAAAGCCCTTCAATCTGGGTTTCACGTTCTTTGCGAGAAACCTTTGTCTATTTCAGTTTCAGATTGTGGTGACATGATTAAGACAGCTGAGAAATTTAACAAGAGGTTGTTCGTGATTAAGCAAAATAGATTTAATCCACCAGTTACCGCTGTGAAGAACGCCATAGAGGAAGGTCGGTTAGGGAGAATATTGAGCGTTCAAATGAGCTGCTTTTGGAATAGAAACTCGGATTACTATTTGAATTCATGGAAGGGTACCAAAAATTTAGATGGAGGTACCTTGTTTACACAATTTAGTCATTTTGTAGATTTACTTTATTGGATAGTTGGTGATATTAAGAAGATATATGCATTGACTAAGAACTTGCTCCATGAAGATATAATTGAATTTGAGGATACTGGGGTTGTTGCTGTTGAATTTTATAATGGAGCCTTAGGCACCATAAACTATACAGTAAATAGTTACGAGAAAAATATGGAGGGTTCGTTGACGATTTTCGGCGAAAAAGGTACTGTTAAAATAGGTGGACAGTATTTGAATGAGCTCGAATATCAGAATATAGAAGGGTACTCGATTGGAGAATTGCCAAAGGGGGGCACTGCAAACAACTACGGAACCTATCAAGGATCAATGTCTAATCATGACAAAGTTTATGATAACTTATTGGATGTACTTGTGAATGGAGGAAGTATAACTACTAGTGGTTATGAGGGACTAAAGACGGTGGAAATAATTGATAGGGTTTATCAATCTGCAAAGCAATTGAACAATGCATAGACCTACTCTATTGAAGTCTCAAATAAGAGATGTCGAATTTGGCGAGAACGTTAAAATAGTAGAGCCTGTTAACGTCTACGGATGTAAGATTGAAAGCGATTGTTTTATTGGGCCATTTGTAGAAATACAAAAGGATGTATCGATAGGCCAAGGCACAAAAGTACAGTCTCATACTTTTATATGCGAGCTGGTAACAATTGGAAAACATTGTTTTATCGGGCACGGCGTGATGTTTGTGAATGATCGGTTTGCTACAGGTGGTCCTGCAAATGGTGACAAGTCGCAATGGAAGCGAACAGATATAGGTAATAACGTTTCTATTGGTAGTAATGTAACGATTCTACCAGTTAGTATTTGTGATAATGTCGTTATAGGAGCTGGAGCTGTTGTAACTAAGCCTATTCATAAGGCGGGTATATATGCGGGTAATCCTGCAAAGTTATTAAGAGACTTAAGATGAAAATGAGAAAAATTCAGTTTGTAGACCTAAAAGCTCAATATCTTTCTATTAAAGAGAGTATTGATGAAGCAATCTCTAGCGTTATAAATGATACCGCGTTTATTGGAGGAAAATATGTAGAGACGTTCGAAAAAGAGTTTGCGAATTTGTATGGAGTAAAACACTGTATTTCTGTTGCCAATGGTACGGATTCATTATTTATAATAATGAAAATGCTAGGTATCGGTCAAGGTGATGAAGTAATTACGGTTGCAAATAGTTGGATCTCTTCATCCGAGACTATCTCTCTCTGTGGAGCGACGCCTGTTTTTGTTGACATTGATCCTGTGTATTATACGATAGATGAGAATAAATTAGAATCAGCAATTACGTCGAAAACAAAAGCTATCCTTCCAGTTCATTTATATGGACAAGCATGTGAGATGGATAAATTGTGTAAAATTGCAAATAAATTTGATTTGCCAATCATTGAAGATTGTGCTCAATCTCATTTCTCCGAATTTAAAGGAAAGAGAGTTGGAACTGTTGGCATTGCGGGCTCATTCTCATTTTATCCTGGTAAGAATCTTGGCGCTTATGGCGACGCTGGCTGCATCATCACTGACGATGATGATTTAGCACTAAAGTTTAGAATGTTTGCAAGGCATGGGGCGTTGAGGAAGCACTTTCATCAAATTGAGGGAATTAATAGTAGAATGGACGGTCTACAGGCTGCTATTCTTACAGCTAAAATTCCGCATATTTTAAATTGGACGACACTAAGAATTCAAAATGCAAATCAGTATGATGCATTATTAAAGGACATCCCCAATATAATAATACCTGCTAGAAGGGCCGAGTGTAAACATACTTTTCACTTATATGTGATTAGAGCAGAAAAAAGAGATGAGTTGTCTCTTTTCTTAAAGGAGAATGGAGTCGAGACTGCAATACATTATCCCACATCTTTGCCTAATCTATCGGCCTATCGATATTTGGGATATTCATCTGCAGATTACCCTGTCGCGTCGAAATATCAATCTGAAATTTTGTCATTGCCCATGTATTCGGAATTGAGCTACGATGACATTAAGTATATTTCTGACATTATACGAAGGTTCTATAGTTAATGGTTTGTTTGCTTTCTATGTGTGTTTATTTTAATCCACTGGGATCTTTCCAATTCAAACAAGACTGCTTGATTGCTTTTAATGAAAAGCGAAAACTTCTTACAAATCGAAAGATTGTATTTTGATTTGGAGTATCTTGATTGAGGCGGCCGCTATGATTGGAATGGTATGATTATTTGAATTTTTTTATGAAAGTTACAATAATTACGGTTACTTATAATTCTGAAAGATTCCTGAAGTCGTGTATTGACTCTGTTGTCTCTCAGAATTATCCTGACATTGAGTATATAATCATTGATGGTGGATCGACGGACGGAACTGCTGATATCGTAGCATCTTATGGAGAAAAGATTTCCTGTTATAAATCGGAAAAGGACGATGGAATTTATTATGCTATGAACAAGGGTATAAGATTAGCAACTGGACATATTGTTGGCTTTCTCAATTCTGATGATTTTTATGTTGATAACAATGTTATTGCTACAGTTGTAGGCAAATTTTCTTCTCAAGACATTTGTTGTACTTATGCTGATTTACTTTATATAGATCAAGATGATAAAAAAATCGTAAGAAGGTGGATTGCTGGAAGCTATCTGAAGAGAGCATTTAAATTTGGTTGGATGCCGCCTCATCCAACCTTCTATGTAAGAACCGACCTGCTCTTAAAGTATGGGGCTTTTAATACAAATTTTAAAACCTCAGCAGATTATGAGTTGATGTTACGGCTGTTGTTTCGCTATTCAATAAAGCCAAGCTATATCCCCAAGGCGATTGTTAAAATGCGGGTTGGAGGGCAAAGTAATTCTAGTTTTAGAAACCGCATAAGGGCTAACAGGGAAGACTTATTAGCTTGGAAAGTGAATAACCTTAAACCCTTTTTTTTTACTATAATTCTTAAACCTATTCGAAAGATATTACAATATTTTTAGTATTCGTGGCATGGGATTGAAACTTGCGAACGTTTATAAGGGAAGCAGCAGTGAACCTCTATGCGTGCGGAGTACAGCATACAAAGCCGAGTATAATATCAAGTTTATTCACCGCGTTATATAATAAGTTTAAATGTGATAAATAACCTAAGTTGAGAAGTAAGCGTCCGGCCGTCCCATCTTGCGGAAGATTTTACAAGGCAATAGCTTTGCGGGAAACAAAAGAAGATGAATAAAATAAGGACAGCGGAAGAGATGTTCGCCCATGTAGAAGCGTGGAAAGAAAGTGGCCTGAGCCAGAAAGCCTATTGCCATGAGCATATGATCGCCTATCATCTATTTCCCTACTGGACCAAACGGTACCGGATGCTTACGTTGAGAAGTATCTGTCCCGATAGTCAGAGATTGTTAATTTCGTTGTCTCTTATGCTATAACAGATAGCTAAGCTATGTTTTAACTATGGATGTGAGCAGATTCATGTTAAATTTTGTCGTACAGTGGCTTTTTTATAACAAAAAACAGTCTTTCGCTTGTAGCACTTTCCTTTTTATTTACGTATTACCTAAACAGTATTATGAACTATTCAAATATAATTTTAACTTTGACCCGATGAGATACCTTATCCCGTCACCTAAAAACGATAATAATGATCACTTATTTACTTGTTTTTGCCTTAAGTCTCTTTACAGTAGCACTCTCAATCAAGCCGCTTATCACAGTTGCAATACGGAAGCGACTTTTTGATGCTCCGTCTGAATCAAGAAAGATACATAAGAGAATAATACCGAATCTTGGGGGGCTGGCGATCTTTACCGGGTTTCTTTTGGCTGCGGCGCTTTTTGTAGATATCTCCAGTTTTTGGAATGCGAATTATATCCTGGCTGCGGGGGTAATCATATTTATTATAGGGTTGAAGGATGACCTGATTGGGGTAGATCCGATGAAGAAGTTTGCGGCGCAGTTTTTGGCAGGGTTCTTGGTGACGATTCTGGGGGATATACGGATTATGAATTTGGGGGGATTGTTTGGGATACATGAACTTGCTTATCCGTTTAGCGTAGGATTAAGCATATTCCTTTTTGTTGGCTTTATCAATGCGTATAATCTTGTTGATGGGATTGACGGCTTAGCTGGATTTTTGGGACTGATGACGGCTTTGGTTTATGCCGGCTTGTTTTATTATGCCGGGTATCCGCAATGGACTTGTATATGTCTAGCTTTGGCTGGTGCACTGGCGGGATTTTTAGTCCATAATGTATCTCCTGCGAGGATTTTTATGGGGGATTGTGGATCTTTGATGCTGGGATTCATGGTGGCTGCCTTAACGATCCAGTTTATAAATGTAGCGGGTAAGGCAGTGATTGAAATTGGATCTGTTTCGGTTAGTTCGGCTCCTGCTTTGGCTTTGTCGATTGCGGTTTTGCCTGTCTTTGATACGCTCCGGGTGTTCACTATTCGTATTATCAACAATCAGTCTCCGTTTAAAGCTGACCGAAATCATATGCACCACCGGATGTTAGCCCTGGGGATGAATCATATGCAGGCAACGGCTACATTGGTATCGGTGTCTTTAGTATTTATTGCTACTGCTTTCTTCTTGCAGAAAATCGGGAACAATCAACTGTTTGCTACATTAGTCCTTGTGATTATTTTGTTGAATACGACATTGTCTATCTATCTCTATAGTAAGAAGATCCTGGATGAGGTGGCTGTTCCCGGGAGCAATCTCAATTCTGCTGGTGATAGGCCCGGAAAGCCTAATGGTGCCGGGGCGAAATTTACATCTGAAGGGAATGAGTTTGCCGAAAAGGTGTTAAGGGAGGTTTCGACGGAAATGGACCAGGAGCATCTATCTTAGAGAATTAATTTTTTAAAACAATTTCCTGAACAGACGCTTTTAACTAATTAGGCAATCGGCAATATTGCCGACAGGGGTTAGTAGTGGGGAATGAACCACAGAAGGTATGGTCACTTATTTAGTTGTTTTTATTGTTAGTCTTCTGATAGTGGCTTTCTCTATAAAGCCTCTCATCACCATCGCTGTCAGAAAGCGTCTTTTTGACGTGCCTCTGGAGTCACGGAAGATTCATAAGCGCATTATTCCTAATCTTGGCGGAATCGCAATATTCACGGGAATGCTTCTTTCTCTGGCTTTATTTGGGGATATTCTGAATCTTGAAAATGCGAATTATATTCTTGCCGCGGGTACTATCATTTTTCTGACAGGTGTTAAGGATGATGTGATTGGGGTGGATCCGCTTAAGAAATTCATTGCTCAGTTCGTTGCGGCGGGAATATTGGTGGGGCTGGCGGATCTTCGCATTACCAGCCTGGAAGGGTTGTTGGGAATATATGAGCTGGCTTATCCTTTAAGTGTTGTCTTGAGTGTGGTGTTGTATGTAGGGGTGATCAATGCGTATAATCTTATCGATGGAATTGATGGGCTGGCCGGCTCTCTCGGACTTATTGCTTCTCTGGCATTTGCATTTTTGTTTTACAGCTCAGGAGAGTATCACTGGGCTTATATATGTCTTGCTCTGGCTGGTGCCCTTTGTGGTTTCCTGATGCATAATGTGTCTCCGGCAAGGATTTTTATGGGGGATTGCGGCTCATTGATGCTTGGTTTGATGATGGCTACTTTTGCGGTCCATTTTATCAATATCGCTGGTAAAGGTACGATCGAAACGGGAATTATTCCTGTGACTGCTGCGCCCGGACTTGCGCTGGCAATTGTCCTATTGCCTGTATTTGACACACTAAGGGTATTTGCCATTCGTATTGTTCATGGACAGTCGCCATTTAAGGCTGATAAGAACCATATGCATCACCGGATGCTTGAACTTGGAATGAATCATTCGCAGGCGACCGGCGTGCTTGCGTTTGTCTCGGCTTTATTTGTGGCAATGGGTTTTTCCCTGCAGCATATTGGAAGCAACCAACTGGTTCTTACTTTGGTGCTGACGATCGTTCTTCTGAATACTGGTCTTTCTATATATCTTTACAGCCGAAAGGTGTCGGCCGAAAAGGGGGACGAACAGTCTGTTCTCCGGGCAGAGCCTCAAATACCGGTTGTTATTACTCCTGATCTGATCTCTGAGAATAAGGACCTGGTGGAAAGGGCCCTGAGTAAGGTTGCTCAGAATTAATTTCGCTCATTTTAATGAAAATATTCCTCATTTATTTTGTCCTGGTTTTTAGCGGTTTTGCTGCTTTTTCCCAGTCTTCTCTTTTACCTGTATCGAATATAAACCCGTCATCCCGCTTATACCGGATTGAGGAGGGGCTTGAACATACTGCCATCCAGCCTTTAGTGCTGGATAAAGAGACGAGAGATTCCCTGCGTCAGCGGGTGCTTCCTGAAAAGGAGTGGCAATCGCGGAACTGGCTTTACAGGAAGTTGTTCCAGGAACATCTTATTGAATGGAAGTCGGATGATTATGAGGTGAACTTCGATTTCTTCCCGGATATGTGGATTGGTAAACAGACTGACAGAACAATCTGGAATAATACGAGGGAGATTGGTATAGAGGGGCATGTTGGGAAACAATTCAGTTTTAGTGCATCTGTGACTGAGAACCAGGGGAAGTATGCCTTGTATTATGATGAATACATAAGAAGGAACAGGGTTATTCCGGGTCAGGGTAATGCGGCGAAGGCCTACGGTGACGGTGGTTTCGATTTTTCTAACTCGTCGGCTAACTTGTCTTATACGCCTTCAAAATATCTGAACTTCCAGCTTGGATATGGCAAGAACTTTATCGGAAATGGATACAGGTCGTTGCTGTTGTCGGACTTTGCTTTTAACTACCCTTATTTTAAAGTGACAGCGTCATTAGGGAAAGTTCAGTATTCGGTGATGTGGGCACAGTTCCAGGATCTGTATGAAACAATTTATGATGATGAAACTCCTTTTCCCAAAAAGTATGGAGTATTTCATTACCTCGACTGGAAGGTGAATAAGCGGCTGAACCTGGGATTGTTTGAGAACGTGATGTGGGAGCCGAGAGGCGGTGAATGGAGCTATGCTGTGCCTATTTTGTTCCTGCATTCTGCTCAGTATAATAATGGTTCGCCGGATAAACTCCTGGTGGGTTTGAACGGGAGTTATAAACTGAGCGACCAGGTACTGGCATATGCGCAGGTCAGCGTGAATGAGTTCACACTGAAGGAAGTATTTGGCGGCAACGGGTATTGGGCGAATAAGTTCGGGGGACAGCTGGGGATACGTGCTTTTAACTTGTTTAAGATCCCGGATTTAAATGTTACTGTGGAGCATAATTCGGTCAGGCCTTATACTTATTCTGCCAGTAAGCGGATTAAGAATTACGGGCATTATAATGAGCCGCTGGCTCACCCTTTTGGTGCGAATTTCAGGGAGTCGCTGGCTATTGTAAATTATAGTTTTAAACGCTGGCAACTGCAGCTCCAGGGGACACTTGCTAACTATGGGCTTGATCAGGACGGACTTAATTACGGGAAAAACATTTTCCTGGATTATACCAGCCGTATTGATGATTATGGGGTGAAGATAGGGCATGGCCTCAAGACGGATTTTTTCTATGCTAATTCGTCGCTTGCGTATGTTCTGAACCCTAAGAATAATTTGAGGATAGAGGCGGCATATACTTATCGGCAGGAGAAGAATGATCAGTTCACTAACCGGGATGGCTTTGTTACGATAGGATTGAGGGCTTCATTCAGAAATCTCTACAAAGATTTTTAAGCTTCTACGCGTTCTTTCAGGATATAGTCGGATAGTTCTTTAATGGGATGGGAGAGAATTTTCCCAACCTTTATATGGTGTTTTTTGCAGACCTTTTCGAGTACGTCCCTAAAGTGCCATGCGATGGATCCCACGAAATGACAGGGATAACGGCGGTAGTCGGCATAAGGCATGATATGCGACCTGACGAAGCTTTCCATTCCATCTTCAATCAGTGTTTCTGTAAAAGAGACCGAGCGATGCCTGCTCAGGAAGGGGGTAAAGGAGGCCAGCCAGATATTGGGCAGGGGACGCTGATAGACATTCTTTATGACGACTTCCCTGTCGATGTAATAGCTTGCTTTAAAGTCTTTTCTGAGTGAGGGCGGCATTTTGCGCTGAAGGAAGCTGATGATCAGCTTTTTGCCGTACCAGGAGCCTGAGCCTTCGTCGCCTAGTATGAAACCCAGTCCGTGTTTGCTGTAGTGTACTTCCTGGCCATCAAAAAACGCAATATTTGAACCTGTTCCGAGGATGCAGGTAAAGCCTTCTCCATTACCGCAGGTGGCATAAGCGGATCCTACCGCATCGTTTTCAACGTTAATGAATGCATTTTTAAAAACCTGGGAAAGGCCGTTGGATACCATTTCGCGTTTATCGGGATTGGAGCATCCTTCTCCAAAGAAATACACTTCTTTTGCTTTGTCTGCGTATTTTTTTATTTCAGGGTCGGTTGAAAATATTCTGGCTATTTCGCGGTCGTTGATGAAGAAGGGATTAATGCCTTTTGTGGTGAATTCTACCTGCTCGGCATTGTCAAAATTTATAATCCAGTCTGTTTTAGAAGATCCGCTGTCTGCAACTAATATCATCTTTAAATCTCTTCCAGTACCTTTGTAGTAAGAGGTTTGCCTATGAAATTGGTTACCAGGTCATTGTCCTCTACTTGCTTTAGGTCATTAGGGTCAAGTGACGAAGATAGCATATAAATTTTTAAATCTGAATAAAACTTCTGCTTTATTTCGTTCAGTTGTTCCACGAGTTCAAAACCGTTCATTCCCGGCATTCTGATATCAAGAAAGATAATGTCAGGCGCGTCCTCTGTTCCGGCAGACTCGGTAAGAAAGTCTATTGCCCTGAAGGGAGACTCTATGACTGTGATCTTTTCTGCGAAATTGCTGGCCTCAATAATCTTTCGGTTGATCAAGTTATCTATATAACTGTCATCTATCAATAATACTGAGCTATATTTAAAATCTTTCATCTTGTTTAGCACAGAGCCTAAGAGCGCCTGGTCTTTTGTACGGAACGCAAAAGAATAATGTTTCAAAAAATGAATTTATTTCTCTGGTTTGATGAAACCTTATCAGCACGGTACAGCTTCGCTGCTACCCTCTTATTACCCCATCCCAAATATACAATATCTGTGCCTCTTTTACTTATGTTTATTTCGGGGCAGGGAAGCTGTGTTACAGGTCAAGGTTTCCGGCCAGCTCTTTCAGCGCTATTTCAGCGGTTTTCGCCTGGTACTGCGCATCTGTATACCGTACATTTGCATCAATGTAATTTCTTTGTGCTTCGCGGAATTCTACCGGTGTTACGCTCCCGAGACGGAATTTGGCCAGCGTAATGTCCATGTTCTGTCTTGCCACGCCTACATTTCGTTCTTCCAGTTTAACCAGTTCCATATTTGTCTGATAGGTTTGAAACGCGGTTAAAAGCTGGGCGTTAATATTCTGTTTGAGTTGTTCAAAGCTGAGGTGGGCGTTGTCAATCCTGATTTCCGCGTTTTTTTCGTTTCGTTTTTGCAGGAAACCATTAAAAATATTGACAGATGCGGTCAATCCATAAGAAAAGCCCTGGCCCCTGGCGTCTCTGGCGAATCCTAATTCTGAGTGTGACCGGGTGAAGTTGTATCCGGAACTTACTCCAATTACCGGGTAGCGGGCTGCCTTCACCTGCTTTAAGTTGAGCCTTGCAATGCGTTCGTTGATGAATGCTGCCTGGATGGACGGGTTCTGCCGCGAAGATAGGTCAAGCAAGGACTCATATTGTAGTTTTGTATCTACGGGGATGCTGTCGCCGACAACAAAGTTTGTGCTGACGTCGCGTGCTAATAGTTCATTCAACACTACTTTTGCTGATCTCACTGCATCTCTTTGTCTCAATAGATTGGTGGTATCGGTGTTTAAGTCTACCGTGGCAGTGAGGACTTCGAGCTTTGCTGCTTTTCCTATCTGGTAACGGTTTTGCGCTGTTGTGAGACGAAGCCGGGAGATTGCAACCGCACTGTCGGTAGCTTCCAGCTGCTGCTGGAGCCGGATCAGGTTGTAATAGTTGTTTACGACGTCGGAAACGGTGTTCTGGATGGTGGCGCGCATGTTGGTATCGTCCAGCTTGCGGAGCTCTTTTAATTCATCGTAGTTGGCAAACATGGCAAACCCGTCGAAAATCGTCCAGTTGAGGCCTACTCCGTAGGTGGTATTCCAGTTATTCGCCCTGTCGACCTCTCTTACAGATCCGTCGGCCTGGGTCTGACGGGTATTCTGGATGGAGGAAGTGTTGTTGAGGTTGCCGGAAACGGAGGGGAGCATGCCTGCCGCGGCAATGTTTACGTTGTTAGCGCTTATTTCGGCTGTGTTTTTTGAAAGCCGTATGTTGTAATTGTTTTGGAGGGCAATGCGTACGGCCTCCTCCAGTGTTAATACCTGCTGTGCCCTGAGCTTCAGGCCGGAAAACAGGAGGAGGGGGAATATGATGAGATATGATATTTTAGTCATGAGATACGGGATATAAGAAAACGGGTGACATCATTAATGATATGTGACGGGTGATACTTCTTCTTCGCGGCTGATGGCGTCTATTCTTTCCTGCTCTTCTGCCGATTTCCGGTCTCTCGACCACATCGAGTAGATGGCCGGGATAATAAACAGTGTCAGGATCAGTGAAAATATAGTCCCGCCGACAATCACGATCCCCATCCCCATACGGCTCTGTGCGGCAGCGCCGAGTGCCATGGCAATAGGTAGTGCTCCTAATGCGATGGCAAGACTCGTCATCAGGATGGGTCTTAACCGTGCTTCTGCAGCTTCTACTATTGCCTGCATTTTGGGTTTACCTTGTTCCCGCAGCTTATTTGCGAATTCTACTATCAATATTCCGTTTTTGGTTACCAGTCCGATGAGCATGATGGTCCCGATCTGGCTGAAGATATTCCAGGTTTGGCCGCAGAGCCAGAGAGAAAGCATGGCGCCTGCAACTGCCATTGGAACGGTCAGTATGATGATGAGAGGATCCATGAAACTTTCGAACTGGGCAGCTAATATGAGGTATATCAGGAGCAGAGCAAGGCCGAATGCAAACAGGGTATTCGAGCCGCTTTCGACAAAGTCGCGTGATTCTCCGCTCAAATCGGTGGAAAAGCTGTCGTCGAGCACTTCTGCCGAAATTCTTTCCATGGCCTCGATTCCGTCGCCAATACTTTTGCCGGGGGCCAGTCCCGCGGATACGGTGGCCGACAAGTACCGGTTGTTATGATAGAGCTGCGGAGGACTGCTTTCTTCTTTCATGGTGACCAGATTATCCATCTGGATCAGCTGCCCGGTATTGCTTCTCACAAAAATAGAAGTGAGGTCGAGCGGGTCGTCCCTGTCGGCTTTGTCGAACTGGCCGATCACCTGGTATTGCCTCCCGTTCATCATGAAGTAAGCAAACCGCTGACCGCTTAGCGATAACTGAAGGGTTTGGGCGATATCAATAACGGATACTCCCAGACTTTTGGCTTTGTCGCGGTCGATGGAGATGTTGATCTCGGGCCGGTTAAACTTGAGGTTGACATCGTTTACGGTAAAGATCGGATCTTTTGATACCTCGTCCATAAATACCGGTATTTTTTCCCTGAGCTTCTCGAAGTTCGGAGCCTGGATGATAAATTGTACCGGCAGCCCGCCGCGCCTGTTCACTGAAATGGTCGGCTGTTCCGTTACCATGATTTTCCCTTCCGTATATTTCCGGGTCATCTGTGTCAGTTTCTGGCCGATTTCTTTCTGTGTGCGTTCTCTTTCATCCGGAGGAACTAACTTGATCAGCATACGTCCGGAATTGATGGAAGCGGAGCCAAAGCCTGGTGAGGTCATCACCAGGTTTACCCGTTTCTCGGGGACTGAATCATTCACCAGTTGGGTTAGTTCGTTCATATATCTCGACATATAGTCGAAGGATGCGCCTTCCGGTGCATTCACCACAGTCCTGAGGTAACTTCTGTCATCGTAAGGGGCTGTTTCTTTCTGAAGGATCTTGTAGAAAAGGCCAATGAGCACCAGGCATCCCAGCAATATCGGGAAGCTGAGCCATCTTTTTTTCATAAATCGGTTAAGCGATCCTGCATACCCCTTGTTAAGCCGTTCAAAGTATGGTTCTGTCAGCTCATAGAAACGCGATTTCTTGTGTGTGCCTCCCTTCATCAGATAGGCGTTCAGCATCGGCGTCAGGGTGAGTGAAACGAAGGCTGAAATTAGTACGGCCGCACCTATCACAACACCGAATTCCCGGAACAGGCGCCCGACGAAGCCTTCCAGGAATATTACCGGAAGAAATACCGCGGCGAGCGTAATAGAAATGGATATAACCGGGATAAATATTTCATTGGCTCCTTTGATGGCTGCTTCGATGGGGGACATTCCCTCTTCAACTTTTTTGAAGATATTTTCGGTCACTACAATTCCGTCGTCTACTACCAGACCTGTCGCCAGAACGATGGCCAGGAGCGTCAGCACATTGATGGAGAACCCCATGGCATACATGATGAAGAAGGTGGCGATGAGGGATACCGGGATATCAATGAGTGGCCGGAAAGCGATGCCCCAGTCGCGGAAGAACAGGTATATAATGAGAATTACCAGGATCAGCGCTATTAGAATGGTCTCGGCCACTTCGGTGACCGATTGTTTGATGAACAGGGTATTATCAATCGCGATATCGAGCTTTAAATCATCGGGAAGCTCTTTTTTTAATTGTTCAAAACGATTCTGAAATGCTGAAGCGATTTCGAGATAGTTGGTCCCCGGCTGTGGAATAACAGCCAGTCCGACCATCGGTTCGCCTGACTGAGTCATTTCCGTTTCCAGGTTTTCGGGGCCGAGGCTGGCATTGCCGATGTCTTTAAAACGAATGATCTTATCGCCCTGTGTTTTGATAATGAGATTGTTGAACTGTTCGTCGTTGGAAAGGTTGCCCAATGTTCTGACACTTAATTCGGTGTTTTCTCCGGTTACCTTTCCTGATGGTAATTCTACGTTTTCCTGGTTAAGCGCGGTTCTGACATCTGATACGGTTAAGCCATAAGATGCCAGTTTTACAGGGTCGATCCACAGGCGCATGGCGTATTTTTTTTGTCCCCATATCTGCACGCTGCTGACTCCGGGTATTGTCTGGATGCGCTGCGAGATGACGTTTTCAGCATAGTCGCTTAGTGCCATCTGATCTCTTTTGCTGCTTTGCACCGTCATGGTAATGATCGGGTCGGAGTCGGCATCGGCTTTTGCCACAACGGGTGGTGCGTCGATATCCTGCGGAAGGCTGCGGGTGGCCTGGGACACTTTATCTCTGACGTCATTTGCGGCTTCTTCCAGGTTCTTGTCGAGGTTGAACTCGATCGTGATATTGCTGGAGCCCTGGTTGCTCTGGGAGGATATATTCCTGATCCCGTCAATGGAGTTGATCGATTTCTCCAGTGGTTCCGTGATCTGTGATTCAATGATATCCGGGTTGGCGCCTGCGTAATTGGTTCTGACAGAAATGATTGCCGGATCTATCGAAGGGTATTCCCGGATACCCAGGAAGGTATATCCGATCACTCCAAATAAGATCAGCATCAGATTGAGTACGATCGTAAATACGGGGCGCTTTATGCTGGTGGTTGATAAACTCATAATTCTCCTCTACTTCCTTCCCGTCTTTACTCTTACGGGGCTTCCTTCTTTAATTGTCATCAATCCGGTTGTCAGGACGGTATCGCCTTCTTTTAATCCCTCTGTAACCAGGACGTCTTTCTCCGTCCGTGCCGAAGTTTCAATCATCACTTCTTTTGCTTTGCCGTTTTCGGTGATATATACCTTTTTACCATTTTGTACCGGAACTACCGCTTCTGTTGGTACCAGTATCGCATTTTCAATGGTGGCCAGCGGAAGGCTGATGCTGGCGAAGGAGCCCGGAATTAATGCTCCATCCGGATTCGCCGCCCTGGCTCTTAGCTGGAGGGTACGCGTGCTGGCTTCTACAAGAGGTTCGATGGCATAAACGGTAGCTGTATATTTTTTATCAGAACCAGATACAGTGAAAGACAGTTTGGTATTGTTCCTCACCATCCCGGAATATTTTTCGGGAACGGAGAACGTAATTTTCACGGGATTGATGCTGACGAGAGAAGTGACAATCGTTGTCGGGGTCAGGTACTCGCCTTCGGATACCGACCGCAAGCCAATCTTGCCGCTAAATGGTGCCCTTACTTGTGTTTTGGCAAGCTGTGCCCTGATCAATTGCGTTTGGGCTTTAAGCGACCGGTAATCGGCAAGAGCTACATCATATTCTTCCCTGCTGATGGCCTCCTTTTCAAGAAGAAGCTTCGCCCGGTGCTCTGTTTCTGCTGCCAGGTTTTCCCTTGTTAAGGCCTGCGTCAGCTGTGCCCGGAGTTCAGAATCGTCTATTTTAAAAAGCAGCTGCCCTTTTGAGACGTTGGTTCCTTCTTTAAAGGAGATGTTCCTGACGATGCCCTGTACTTCGCTTCTGACCTGTACCTGCTCGTTGGCATCGATGGAACCGGTTACTGTAAGAGTGTTATTGAATTTGCCAGGTTGAATGACTACACCACTGACTGGTACCGGCCTGTCCTTTCCCCCCGCCTGAGCGCCTCCGCCTCCGGTCTTTTCCGAGCCTTTATTGGTCATGATCCGATAAACGATAAGAGACGCTAAACCGATAATCAGTATAGCATAAACAACATGTTTTGTTTTCATTTTCTTATTCAAGGTGTGGCCAGTCTTTCTATAAAATCAAAGTGGTCGTCGTTTTATTATCAAGACTATATGGTGTATATATGTTTTAGAACAACAAAAATACTCATGTCAGTATACATCAGCGGGGTGTATCAACTATTTTACTTTCACGTCCTTTTTACTTCAGGTTTTCTCCTTTCCGCTTTATTTCCGTTACTTTTGGCGCGACTATGAATAAATATCTCTTTATTATATTAATTTGTATGATGTCTTCTCTTAATGAGGCAAGTGCGCAGTCTGAAATTTCTTTCAAGGTGTCTTTTTCCGAGCCTCAGGCGCATTATGCTGATGTGGAAATGAAAGTATCGGGAAACAGGAAGGAATTCTTGGATGTAAAGATGCCTGTTTGGGCTCCGGGATCTTACCTGGTAAGAGAGTTTTCTAAAAATGTGGAAGGTTTTTCTGCTAAAAGTGGTGATAATGCTTCCCTGCCTGCTGAAAAGATCAATAAGAATACCTGGCGCATTGTAACAGGAAAAAAGGACCAGGTGGTGATCAACTACAAGGTATATGCTTTCGAAGTTTCTGTAAGGACCAGTTTTATAGATGAATCTCATGCATTTCTTTCGCCTACGGGGATTTTTATGTATGTGGATGGATTGATCAGGCAGCCGGCTATTGTAAGCATTGTTCCGCATAAGAACTGGAAAAAGATCTCTACCGGCCTGGAACCGGTAAAAGGAAAGCTGAATACGTATCTGGCTTCTGATTTTGATGTTCTGTATGATTCGCCGATAGAAGTGGGTAACCAGGATATATTTGAGTTTGAGGCGGCGGGAGTAAAACATGAAGTGGCTATGTATGGAGGAGGGAATTACAATAAAACCCGTCTTCAGGCTGATATGGCTCGGATAGTTGAAGAGGAAACGGCTATCTTTAAAGAGAATCCGAATAAGCATTATGTCTTTATTGTTCATAATTATCAGACGGGTGGAGGAGGTCTCGAACACCTTAATTCGACTGTTTTAGGAGCTTCCAGGCTAAGCTATGATACGGATAAAGGATATAAAGGCTTCCTTGGTCTTGTTGCACACGAGTATTTTCATCTCTGGAATGTGAAAAGGCTCAGGCCCCAGGCCCTCGGTCCGTTTGATTACAGCAATGAGAATTATACCCGTGATCTGTGGGTAGCTGAAGGTTTTACCGCTTATTATGATAATCTGATGCTGCGCCGTTCAAGTTTCTACTCGCCTGAAAAATACCTGGAGGTGTTGTGCGATGATATTTCGATCGTGCAGAATCAGCCTGGCAGCAGGATTCAGCCGGTAAGTGAGTCGAGCTTTGACGCCTGGATAAAATATTACCGTCCGAATGAAAATTCAAAGAACTCGGTCATCTCCTATTATAATAAAGGTGCTTTGCTTGGTGCGATCCTCGACCTTGAGATTCTGAATGCTACAAAAGGAGCAAAAGGACTGGATGACGTGATGAAGGCGATGTATGATGAATATTATAAAAAGCAGAAGCGCGGATATACATCGGAAGAGTTTAAGGCAATGGCCGAGAAGATCTCCGGGCTGTCGCTGGACAACTTTTACCGGGATTATGTGAATGGCACTGCTCCCCTGAATTACAATGTACATCTTGGACATGCGGGATTGAACCTCATTAATGAAAATGAAAGTAAAAACAATCCTTCTGCCGGAATCGTTGCTGCTGTGAAAGACGGCAAGCTATTGATCAGTACAGTATACAGGGGTGGCGCAGGCTGGAACAGCGGCCTTAATGTGAACGATGAAATCATCGCTGTTGACGGATACAGGGTGTCGTCGGTTGCCGAGTACGACAAAGTGATATCCCTGAAGAAAACCGGAGACAAGATCACTGTACTTGTATCACGCGATGGTATCATAAAAAGCATTGAACTTGCTTTGGTTGCTGACAGTACCGGTAAGTTCCGCATTGAGGCGGATAAGAATGCGACAGCCGAACAGATATTGATTAGAAAGAAGTGGCTTAATATTTAAAAATCGGGAAAGAGCTCATCAATCTATTTTTGTAAATTGCACTATGGCAAAATTTGCGGAGGATTTTCAGAAGGCATCGGAAGAGAAGGCGTTTGATCTTGATCACCGGCGGGTAATAAACTTTAACATGGGCAGGTATCATACTGCTGTGGAAAGAGGTTTATCGAAGCTGGCGAACCTGGATGCTTCTAAACGAAAAGCGCATGTGATCAAGTGGAAGGTAATGGAGAACCTTGACAAATTGTTGCCGGAGTTTGAAGCTAATTTTCAAAAACGGGGTGGAAAGGTGATCTGGGCGAATGATGCGGAGGAGGCTACGGATGAAATCCTGAAGATCCTTCGTAAAGCTCACGCGAAGACCGTCATTAAATCTAAATCAATGACTACGGAGGAAATTCATCTGAATGAATTTCTTGCGGAGCACCAGATTGAGTCGGTTGAAAGTGATCTGGGCGAGTATATTGTGCAGTTGCTTGGGCAAAAGCCTTATCATATTGTCACTCCTGCAATGCACCTGAGCAAGGAGGATATTGCAAAGCTCTTCCATGAAAAGTTTGCCACTCCGCCTGATGCTACCCCTGAACAGCTTACGCTCAAAGCCCGTGAGTTGCTGAGGGAGAAGTATACTACGGCAGATGTGGGCATTACGGGTGCAAATTTTCTTATTGCTGACACGGGGAGTATTTCTGTGACGGAAAATGAGGGGAATGCGCGGCTTTCTACTACTTTCCCTAAGATACATATTGCAATTGCGGGAATAGAAAAACTGATCCCTTCGATCGCTGATCTGGATCTTTTTCTTCCTTTGCTGGCTACGCACGGCACAGGTCAGAACCTGACTGTTTATAATACCATTATGAGTGGCCCGCGCCAGGAAGGCGAGACAGACGGCCCGGAGGAAATGTATGTGATCCTGCTGGATAACGGCCGGACCAATCTTCTTGCCCACCGCGATCAAAGGCAAGGTTTGTATTGTATCCGTTGCGGGGCTTGCTTAAATGCGTGTCCTATTTACAAGAACGTTGGAGGGCATACTTATCAGACGACCTACAGCGGGCCGATAGGCTCGGTAATAAGCCCTCATTTCCAGGGAATGGAAGAGTTTAAGCACCTTAGTTATGCGTCTAGTCTTTGCGGCAAATGTTCTGAGGTTTGTCCGGTAAAGATTGATATCCACAAAATGCTTTTGCTGAACCGTAAAGAAGCAGTGACCGAAGGCCTGAACTCTAAAGCTGAAAAGCTGGGCTGGAAGGGCTGGAAAAGTACGATGCTGAAGCGGAGCCGTATGGATATGGTCGGAGGAGGGTTGAAGAACTTTTTCCTGAGGACCTTTTTCAGGAAAAGCTGGGGGAAATACCGGGAACTGCCGGAGGTTGCTCCAAAGTCGTTTAGCAAACAGTGGAAGGAAGGGCGGAGACCGGAAAAGTAGGCTTAGATCCATAACTTAAGTTTTTCTTTTAAGAGAAGTTTCTATCTTTGGCGGAAAATAAACTAAATGAAAAAGACCTTACTTGGACTTCTGTTGCTGGTTGCAACTGGTTCCGCTTTCTCGCAGGAAACTAAATTTGGCTTAAAAGCTGGTGTTAATTTTGCAAATCTTTCTTTCTCCGGTGATGGTGAGAGTGTTTCACCGTCATCTCTTACTTCTTTTCATTTTCAGGGGTACGCCGATTTTCCAGTCAGTCCTGCTCTTTCTATTCAACCAGGACTAGGTCTTTCTGGTAAAGGAGCTAAGGAGGATGAGGCCAAAATCAACTTAATGTACCTGGATATTCCTGTTAATGCAGTGGCAAAGTTTCCGGTTTCAACATTAGGCAAGTTTTTTATAGGTGCAGGACCTTACGCAGGTATTAAGCTTTCGGAAAAATACTCTCTTGACGGTGAAGAGGCTGAGACCGAAGAAGACAGTTTTAAATCCGCTGATTTCGGTTTAAATTTCCTGGGAGGATTGGAAATCAATAATGGCCTGACTTTTAATGTTGGTTATGGCCTGGGGCTGGCTAATGTTGTTAAAGATAGTCCGGATGGCTATTCTGTAAAGAATAAAGTCTTCACAATATCTGTTGGATTTCTCTTTTAAATAATGCATTTCAGGAGATGGTACTTGTTTCTACCATCTCCATTGATAAACCTGACGTCTGTTGATTCCTTTGAAATAAACTCAGGATAATGGTTCATTAATCTCTGTACTCGCTGACAGTTCTCTACTACTAATCATAAAATTTTTACAAACCCTAACTTTATTTGCTCTTTTCTTCGATAGTTGTAGCTTTGTTTCTTCCCAATTTAGATTTTATAATGGATAAGTTAAATCGAAAGAAGGACGCGCTGGATTACCATTCCCAGGGGCGTCCGGGTAAGATCCAGGTATTACCCACTAAACCTACCAATTCGCAGAGAGATCTTACATTAGCGTATTCGCCGGGCGTAGCAGAGCCTTGCCTGAAAATAGCTGAAAATAAGGAAGATGTTTATAAGTATACAGCAAAGGGAAACCTGGTTGCGGTAATAAGTAACGGTACGGCGGTTTTAGGGCTGGGCGATATAGGCCCGGAAGCCGGAAAGCCGGTAATGGAAGGAAAGGGACTGCTTTTCAAAATCTTTGCTGATATAGATGTGTTCGACCTGGAGCTGAATACAAAAAATGTCGACGAATTTGTAACTATAGTGAAAGCCCTTGAGCCTACATTCGGAGGGGTTAACCTGGAAGATATTAAAGCTCCTGAATGCTTTGAAATTGAGCGCCGCCTGAAGGAAGAAATGAATATTCCTGTGATGCATGATGATCAGCATGGTACAGCGATCATTTCGGCTGCTGCTTTGCTGAATGCCTGCGAGCTTCAGAAGAAAAAGCTTGAAAAGGTAAAAATCGTGGTAAATGGTGCCGGAGCGGCTGCTATTTCCTGTTCACGCTTATATGTCAGTCTTGGTGCCCGTAAGGAGAACATTGTCATGATCGACAGGTCAGGAGTGATCCGTAAGGACAGGGCCAAACTTGATCCCCTCAAGGCGGAGTTTGCTACAGACAGGGATGTCCATACGCTTGAAGAAGCTATGAATGATGCTGATGTTTTTATCGGGCTGTCTGCTGCTGACACACTTTCACCAGAAGCCCTGAAGACAATGGCAAAGAACCCTATTGTTTTTGCTATGGCCAATCCCAATCCTGAGATTGCTTATGAGCTTGCGGTTGCGACACGCAAGGATATCATTATGGCAACCGGGCGCTCCGATTATCCTAACCAGGTGAATAACGTACTGGGATTCCCTTACATATTCAGGGGAGCGATGGATGTAAGGGCGACGACCATTAATGAAGAAATGAAGGTTGCCGCCGTGAAAGCTATTGCGGATATGGCGAAGAAACCGGTGCCGGAATCAGTGATGCTGGCCTATAATCTTCAGAACCTGCGGTTTGGCAAGGATTATATCATTCCAAAACCAATGGATCCCAGACTGATCACTTCAGTTTCGGCGGCGGTGGCAAGGGCAGCAATGGAATCGGGAGTTGCGCGGGCGGCAATTACAGACTGGGATGCCTATGCAGAAGAGCTGGGACGCAGGCTGGGTGGAGAGGATGCGTTGTTGCGCACCCTGAGCAATCAGGCGAAGGCGAATCCAAAGCGGGTTGTATTTGCAGAAGCAGATCATCATAAGATATTGAAGGCTGTGCAGATCGTAAAGGATGAAGGAATTGCTATTCCGGTTCTTTTAGGGAACAAGAAAAAGATCAGGGATATCATAGAGGAATATTCCCTGGAGCTGAATGGCGTGGAAATCCTGGATCCGGAGGAAGAAACAGAATTGCAGGAAAAATATGCCAGTTTCCTTTATGAGAAAAGGCAGCGTAAGGGTGTCACACTTGCAATAGCGCGGAAATTGATGCGTGACCGTAATTATTTCGGTGCCTGCATGGTTCAGTTCGGCATGGTAGATGCACTTGTTTCGGGGCTGACAAAGGATTACGGAACAACTGTGCGCCCCGCTTTGCAGGTTATTGGTACGGAACCCGATGTCGACCGTGTTGCCGGGATGTATATGATGCTGACCAAAAAAGGCCCGGTTTTCTTTGGAGATACTACTGTCAATAAAAACCCGACTGTAGATGAACTGGTCAGTATTACGACGCTTATAGACCACTCTGTCAGAAAGTTTAATATCAATCCACGGATTGCCATTCTTTCCTATTCCAATTTCGGATCAACCAATGGTGAAGTTCCTGAAAAGACAAGGGAAGCAGTTCGTATACTGCATGAACAATATCCGCATATCATGGTGGATGGAGAAATGCAGGCCAATTTTGCCATCAGTAAATGCTTGTTAAAAGATAATTTTCCTTTCAGCAAGTTAAGCGGGACTCCTGCTAATACACTTGTTTTTCCCAACCTTGAATCTGGTAACATTGCTTACAAGCTTCTCCAGGAATTAGGAGAGGCAGAGGCGGTGGGACCTATTTTGCTTGGACTGAATAAGCCTGTTCATGTTGTACAGATAGGGAGCTCGGTAAGGGAGATAGTGAATATGGTCACCATCGCGGTGGTTGATGTTCAGACAAAGCAGGAAGAAGCTGAAAGTAATTCAGAAAAAAAAGGTATCTTCGGGCTTGTGATGAAATAGAAACACCTTATTAATATCTTCCGGGATGTACGCTTATATTGACGGTAAATTGGCTTTTAAATGTCCGGCCTATGTAATCATAGATGCAGGTGGGGTGGGGTATCATATTAATATCTCGCTGAGCACCTATTCAAAGTTACAGGATTCTGAACGTTGTAAGCTATATACCTGGCTGCATGTTAAGGAAGATGCTCATACATTATATGGATTTGCAGATGAAGGAGAAAGAAGTTTATTCCTTCATCTCATTTCTATTTCTGGCATCGGGCCCGGAACCGGAAGGATGATCCTCTCGTCGGGTTCACCGGAAGAAATTCAAACAGCCATTGTAAAAGGCGACCTTGCCCTGATAAAAAAAATCAAGGGAATTGGCCCTAAAACCGCCCAAAGACTTATCCTCGAACTCCAGGACAAATTAAAAAAAGAAGGAATTGTAACCTTGAACGACCTTCCCCAGTATAACACTGCTAAAGAAGAGGCTGTATCAGCTCTTGTAATGCTGGGATTTGCCAGGAATTTGGCGGAGAAAGCAATAGATAACGTATCTCAAAAACAACAAGAAAAAGGTAATTTATCTGTCGAGCAGTTGATAAAGTCCGCTTTGAAAAATTTATGAATTAAATTCGTTCAGAGGGAGTGAAAATATCTACTATCAAACTGGTTTGTGCATGCAGCCTGGTGGCTCTCTTATTTGGGAGTAAGAGTTTTGCACAGAATAAGGCAGACAGTCTACGGCTGCCATATCCGTTGAAAGACACAAAGTCGACTGACTTAGATCCGAAAGGTATCTATTTGCAGAAGCCGTCTAATATTCAAAAGACTGTGGAATTTGATCCGGCAACACGGCGGTACATCATTCGCGAAAAGATTGGTGAGTTTTTATACCGGCCGGCTCAGTATCTCACGATTGAAGAGTATGAGCGGTATGAAGCCGAGCAGATGAAAAGACAGTACTGGAGGCAGCTTTCGGATACTACGACTACAAGGATGCGTCAAAATGGGGTTATCCCTTCTATCCAGGTAAACAGTAAGGCTTTTGAACGTATTTTTGGTGGTTCAACCATTGATATACGCCCGCAGGGTTCTGCTGACCTGACGCTTGCAGGGAGGATCAATAAGAATGAAAATCCTCTGTTCAATGAAAGGCAGCGCAAACAGACTAACTTCGATTTCGATCAGCGCATTCAGATGAATGTTACCGGTCAGATTGGTAAGAACTTCAGGATCGGAACCAATTATAATACAGAAGCGCAGTTTGATTTTGAAAACCAGATGAAGCTGGATTATAAAGGCAAGCCCGATGATATTATCCAATCTATTGAGGCGGGAAATGTAAGCCTTCCGTTGAACTCGACACTGATAAGCGGAAGCCAGGCTTTATTCGGGGTTAAAACCCAATTGCAGTTTGGCAAACTGAATGTGACCAGTATATTCTCTCAGCAAAAATCGCAGCAGAAGGAAATTACAATCACGAATGGCTCTCAGCAAAACGAATTCAGGCTTAGTGCCGACAATTATGAGGCTAATAAGCATTTCTTCCTGTCGCAATATTTCCGCAATCATTATAACGAAGCTCTTAAGAGTCTTCCTATTATACGTTCAAATATCAATATTACTCAAATTGAAGTTTGGGTTACAAACAGAAATAACAGCACGGTTGATTCAAGGGATGTACTTGCGCTGATGGATTTGGGAGAGTCTTCTCCTTATGATCCAAGACAATCCCTGGCTTCAGGCTCTGCTCTTCCGGCAGCAGGCCCGAGCGGAGATCCTGCATTTCCTCAGCAGTCGAACAACTTGCTTCAGAACTTGCTGGCTTATTCGGGAAGTATCCGTTTGACGAATTCCAATGCCATCAACCAGTATTTCCAGGGTAATGGCGCTACCGATAACTATTCGAAGCTTACTTATGCAAGGAAACTTACTGACCGTGAGTTTACGATAAATCCGAGACTTGGATATATCTCCCTCAACTTTGCCCTTAATGCGGATGAAGTGCTTGCGGTTGCTTACCGGTATAACTACAATGGCGTAGAATACCAGGTAGGGGAGTTTTCGACAGATATCCCTGTTGATCCGGCTAACCCGAAGATGCTTTTTGTAAAGCTTTTGAAAAATGAAATGCTGAAGACAAACCTTCCGACATGGGATCTGATGATGAAAAATATTTATTCTCTCGGAGCATACCAGGTTGGCAGGAATGATTTCAAGCTTAATATATACCGCCTCGACGAGAAGAGCGGAGTGGAAACACCGACTATTGCAGAAGGGGTGAACACTACTGGTAAAAGATGGCTTCAGCTTACCAATCTGGATAATCTGAATCAGAACAGTGAAAAGACTCCGGATGGCTATTTCGATTTTATCGAGGGGGTTACGATCGATCCGCTTAACGGTCGTGTGACGTTCCCTTTACTGGAACCTTTCGGTTCTGACCTGGCTTCGCAGTTTGCGCCGGGAGAGACAAACCTGAAAGATAAATATGTTTTTCAGCAATTGTATGATCTCACGAAGGCTGATGCGCAGCAACTGTATTCGAACCTTAACAGGTATGTAATCAGAGGTACTTATCAATCGGAAGTCGGTTCTGAATTTCAGCTGAATGCGATTAATATTCCTCCCGGTTCTGTGCAGGTTACAGCTGGAACTTTGCCGCTGGTGGAGGGTACTGACTTTACAGTAGATTATAATATCGGCCGGGTACGGATACTTAACCAGGCGCTTCTTAGTTCAGGGCAGCCGATCCGAATTAAACTGGAAAACAGTGAGCTGTTTGGTTTGCAGCAACGGTCATTATTTGGAACACACTTTGACTACCGGGTGAACAACAAGCTGAACCTTGGAGGTACTATTATGAACCTGACCGAGAAGCCGCTTACTGCTAAGGTAAATATTGGAGAAGAGCCTATCTCGAATACTATGTGGGGCCTTGATGCGAATTACAGCTCTGATTCCCGCTGGCTGACAAGGATGGTTGACAAGCTTCCTTTTATCGATACCAAAGAGCCTTCTTCTATTACTTTCTCCGGAGAATTTGCGAACCTCATACCAGGGCATCCGCGTTCACTGAACTTTGCCGGGAGCAAAAACGGTGTGAGCTATCTTGACGACTTTGAAGGAAGCAGATCGGTGATCGACCTGAAGAGCGCAATCGGAT
The DNA here is from genome assembly GCF_003130405.1 of Pararcticibacter amylolyticus. Lineage (GTDB taxonomy): Bacteria > Bacteroidota > Bacteroidia > Sphingobacteriales > Sphingobacteriaceae > Arcticibacter > Arcticibacter amylolyticus. The sequence continues at coordinate 142,097 of NZ_QEAS01000006.1, read as the reverse complement.
GGCAGTTGTCGGGAACACCAAATACTGTTAACAAATTGTTCCCGGAATCTGATCTTACAGATAATCTTGAATATGGATATAACAGAGCGCGTCTTGCATTCTATAATATTGATCCTATATTCTTCCCCAGAAGCAACACACAGGCGCCTTCAAATATCCGGAGCAACAAGAGCGAGCAATCTAACCACTATGTGCGTGAAGTGCTTGAAACAGAGGTTTTCCCATTGAAGCAATCGCCAACAGGACAGGCATTAACATTGCCAACTCTCGACCTGGCATATTATCCGAATGTAAGAGGCCCTTATAACTATACAACTACCGGAGTAAACCCGGATGGAACTCTCAATAACCCAAGAAAGCGCTGGGGCGGGATATTCAGGAAACTGGAGACCACTGATTTTGAAGCTTTAAATATTGAGTTTATTGAGTTCTGGGTGATGGATCCGTTTATTTATAAGCCGAACTCTCCGGGTGGTGACCTGTATTTTAACCTGGGAAATATTTCTGAGGATATATTAAAGGATGGACGTAAGTCTTTGGAAAACGGGCTGCCGGCTGACGGTAATCCTGCCAGCACGGACGAAACGGTTTGGGGCCGCGTGCCTAAGTTACAACCGGTGATCCAGGCTTTTGATAATAATCCGTCTGCACGACAATTCCAGGATGCAGGTCTTGATGGATTGACAAATGCGGATGAGCGCCAGAAGTTTGCCGGATTTGTGAATCAGGTAAAAGGACAATTAACGCCCCAGGCGGCTGAAGAACTGAATAATGACCCGTCATCTGACGATTACCGGTACTTCAGGGGTGGAAGTCTCGAAAATAGTAACCCTGGTATCCTGAAGCGCTATGAGCGGTATAACGGGACTGAAGGAAATTCAAAAACGTCTGCGCAATCACTTGCAGAAACCGGTATTGAGAATTCTGCTGCGACGTCTTTACCTGACGGTGAGGATGTGAACAGGGACAACAATATGTCTCTGACGGATGAATTCTATGAATATAAAGTTTCCATCCGCCCTCAGGATATGATGGTTGGACAGAACTTTATTACTGATAAGGTTACTTCGACTGTAAGGCTTGCTAATGGCAGCAGCCAGGCAGTTTCATGGTACCAGTTCAGGATCCCTATTTCCCAGTTCAACGGGAAAGTGGGAAATATCCAGGACTTTAAATCTATCCGCTTTGTGCGGATGTTCATGACGAACTTTGCTGATACCTCAGTTCTGCGTATGGGCCGGATGCAGCTGGTACGCGGCGAATGGCGCCGGTATAATGCCTCAAATACATCAGCGGAAGTGATCGTTGATCCTGCTGCTGGTACTAATGCTCCTGATAACTCTACGCTTGATGTCAGCACGGTGAATATTGAAGAGAACGGTAAAAGGACGCCAATCCCTTACGTTGTTCCTCCGGGCATTGAAAGAGAAAGAGATTTAAGTACTTATAACGGGGAGACACGCATGAACGAGCAATCTCTTTCGCTGAACGTTTCGAATCTGAGAGATGGTTATACCAGGGCGGCTTTCAAAACGAGCTATAATGACTTCAGATCCTATAAAAAGCTGGAAATGTTTATCCATGCTGAAGGTGAGCAGTTAAGTGATAATGACGTTGCAGCTGTGGTTAGGCTGGGTACAGATAACAGCCAGAATTATTATGAGTATGTTATTCCGCTGAAAGTTACTACTCCGGGCACTTCGGATCCGTATTCTATCTGGCCTGATGCAAATAAGCTTCAGCTTGAACTTAAGAAGCTTCAGACTGCTAAGGCTATGCGGAATGAATCGAACTGGCCTGAAAATAAGCCATTCGCTTACCAGGACGGAGAAAATACAATTTATGTGATGGGACAGCCGGATCTGAGCAAGGTACGTGTTTATATGCTGGGAGTGCGTAACCCTCTCAGAAACAGTACCCGGACAGGGGATGACGGTTTAGATAAAAGCGCCCAGGTGTGGTTTAATGAACTTCGTCTTACTGAGTTTGATGAAAGAGGTGGCTGGGCTGCGACGGCCAGGATGAATGCCAAACTTGCTGATTTTGCAGATGTAACCGTTTCCGGAAGTAAGAGTACGGTAGGCTTCGGATCTATTGATAAGAGAGTGAGCGAGCGTAACCGTACGGATGACCGTTACTTCGATGTAGCTACTAATGTGGAATTAGGGAAGTTCTTCTCAGAGCGCAGCGGTATAAAGATCCCTATGTTCTTTAATTTCTCTACTCAGCGTAGTGTTCCTCAGTTTGATCCGCGTTCTCCTGATCTTGAGCTGGAAAACTCCCTGGCGAACCTGTCGGATGCAAAGCGTGACTCTATTCACCGGATAGTGGATGACTACACCCAGCGTAAGAGTATCAACTTTACTAATGTGAGGAAGATAAGGACTGATCAGAATGCTAAGAATCATGTCTGGGATATAGAGAACTTCAGTGCAACATACGCTTATACAGAGTATAATCACCGGGATTTCATTAACGAGTTGTCTCTGCAAAAGACTTACAGAGCCGGACTTGCTTATAATTTTAATACTACGCCGAAATACTATTCTCCGTTTGCGAAGATCATCAAATCGAATATGCTTTCGCTGTTGAAAGACTTCAACTTTAACCTGATGCCGTCGGTGCTTAATTTCAGGATTGATGTAGACCGCCTGTATTCTGAGAATACTTTAAGAGAAAACAATAGCCCGGATAATTTCCTGAGAACTACTTATAACAAGAATTTCCAGATGTCACGTTTGTATGGGATCAGCTGGAACCTGACGAAATCCGTTCAGCTTGATTTCAATGCAACGAATTATTCGGTGATTGATGAGCCTGCCGGAAAGGTCAGCGGCATTGCCCGGGATACGATCTGGGAGAACCTGAAGAAGCTGGGCAGGACTACTGATTACAGTCATAATCTGAATGTTAATTATACGGTGCCTGTTAATAAGATTCCCGGATTGGGATGGACCAGTTTAATTGCCCGTTACGGTACTTCTTTCAATTGGAAAACTGAGCCGCTGGCAACTTTAAGGGATCCTGAAATCAATCTTGGAAACACGATACAGAACTCCCGCACTGTTCAGTTGAACCCTACATTGAATTTTACATCTTTGTATAACAGGATCGGGTTCCTGCGCAGAGCAGGTAAGGACGGAGGTTCTGTTCTGACAGATGCACTGACGAGTATCAAAAATATATCAGGAGCATATACCCGTACAGAAGGGACTTACCTGCCTGGTTATCTCCCTAAGACTAATCTTTTGGGTTATGACTTCGATGCTGATGCCCCCGGACTTGGTTTCGTGTTCGGAAGCCAGAGAGATATCCGCGCAAAAGCAATTCAGAGAGGCTGGATCAGCCGGGATACGCTGCAGAATCAGTTGTATATTACGACACGCAAAGAGGACCTGAATCTCAGGGGTACAATTGAGCCATTGGCTAATCTGAGGATTGAACTTACTGCTGTGAAGAGCCAGAATTTTAATTATTCTACTAATTTCAGGTTCTCTCCTGAAAAGAATCAGTTCCAGGAGCAAAGTCCTATTACGAACGGAGATTTCAGTATTTCTTTCTTGTCCCTTCGTACTGCTTTCAAAAATGGAGGAAATGGCAAGTCTGATCTTTTCAGGAAGTTTGAGGAAAACAGGAAGATCATATCTGAGAGGCTTGGTGCTGCTAACCCCGAATCGAACGGTTCGACTGACGGCTATGCTGAAGGATATGGAAAGAATTCCCAGGATGTAGTGGTAAGTGCTTTTCTTGCTGCCTATACAGGTCGTGACGCGAATACAATCAGCCTGCGCCGCTTCCCTAAGATCCCCATTCCAAACTGGAGACTTACTTACAACGGGCTGGCAAAATATGACTTCTTTAAAGATCTTTTTGCTTCATTTGATGTAAGCCATACTTATCGTTCAACGTATAGTATCAATGGATTTACTACGCTTGCCCGTTACGAGGAAAGGGGAGGATATCCTACAGTGAAGGATGTTAACCAGAACTTCCTGCCGAAGTACCAGTTTTCGCAGGTGACTCTTTTTGAGCAGTTTGTCCCTCTTATTGGTATCGATTTCCGGTTGAAGAACAATGTGACTGCAAACTTTGAATTCCGCAAAACGCGTGCGATGAACATGAGCCTGGCTAACAGCCAGATGGCTCAGCAAACTGAGAATGGCATTACTTTCGGAATGGGATACCGTACCAACCAGTTCCGTTTTCCATTCGGTCTTTTCAGCGGACGCAAGCTGAACAACGATATTAACTTTAAGCTTGACATAGCGATGGACGATCGTAAAACCGTCATCTCCAGGGCCGACGTTGAAGAAGCGGAAGTGTCTTCGGGTGCTAAGAACATCACCCTTCGTCCGTCTGTAGACTATATCCTGAATCAAAGATTGAATCTGCGCTTGTTCTACGATGGAAATATCACCAAGCCGTACACTTCGCAGACGTTTAATACATCGTACAGTAATTTCGGGATTAACCTGAGATTTATGATACAG
>NZ_QEAS01000006.1:127695-137466 GCF_003130405.1 Pararcticibacter amylolyticus | reverse complement strand
TTGTCACTTCCCGTTTCAATTGCTATTTTTGGCCACAAAAAAGTATCATGAATTTCCCCCTCAATTTAAAGTACACCAAGGATCACGAATGGATTCGTCTGGAAGGTGATGTCGCATACATTGGTATTACCGAATTTGCTCAGCGTGAGCTTGGTGATATAGTCTATATAGATATCAACACTGTTGGCCAGGAAGTTTCTCAAAACGACGTTTTCGGAACTGTTGAAGCTGTAAAAACAGTGTCAGATCTTTTTATGCCTGTGACCGGAACAATTGAAGAAGTAAACAGCCAGCTTGATGCATCTCCGGAACTGGTAAACCAGGATCCTTATGGTGAAGGCTGGATGGTGAAAGTATCTCTTTCTTCTGTTTCTGATCTTGATTCCCTGCTTTCTGCAGAAGATTATAAAACTCAGATCGGACATTAATGATCAAAATACTCAAGTACCAGTACCTGACTATTATCTGGGCAGTACTGGTACTTATCCTTTGCGATATTCCTATGAGCCCGGGTTCGGGAGAAGGCTTTTTTGAAGGGTTTGATAAGCTTGTACACACGGGGTTCTTCTTTGTGTTAACTGTTTTGATGTTCTATGGAAAAATAAGGGAACAAAACAGCTACTCTTTCCGTATACTTAGTGTTCTGAAAATCTTTTTTTTAGCTGTTTCTTTTGGAGGTCTTATAGAATTACTGCAATGGAAAGTATTTACTTACAGGTCTGCTGACTGGTGGGATTTTTTCTGTGATACAACGGGAGTGGCTATGGGGATTTTCAGTTATATTTTTCTTCATAGAACAGGAAATGAGAAGTCTATCTAAAATTTTTATTATTGTTACCGTTACTGTGAGCTTAAGCTCCTGCGGGGTATTCAGGAAAAAATGTAATTGTCCGCATTTCTACAATACCGGGCCGTACACCCTGAAAGCAGCCGGGAAGTAGTATTTATAAGTTCTTTTGCCTTTTTACTTATTTGGATTTATTTCAAATAAGATATATCTTTGTGCAGTTCTAAGAGAATTATGAAGCTATCACAACTACGTCCGGGACAAACAGGTATTATTAAAGAGTTCACTGATCTTGAAATGTCTGTCAAATTGATGGAAATGGGTTGCCTTCCGGGTGAACCTATAGTAGTTGAACGGTTGGCGCCGCTTGGCGACCCTATGGCTATTACTGTTTCCGGTTATCAGTTAAGCCTCCGAATGCAAGAAGCTTCCACGATTATATTACAAAGGTGATTTGGTGAACGGTGATCTGAAAGTTGCTCTTGTAGGAAATCCAAATACAGGAAAATCTACTGTTTTTAATGCTTTAACCGGTTTAAATCAAAAGGTTGGGAATTTTCCCGGTATCACAGTTGATAAAAAGACGGGGGGATGCAAGTTACCTGACGGTCGCCATGCTACTATTATAGATCTTCCGGGTACCTATAGCCTTTATCCTAAGAGTAAAGACGAAATTATTGTTTTTGAAGTTCTTGCTGACAGGAGCAGTCCGGAACATCCTGATCTTGTTGTTATCGTATCCGATGCATCGAATCTTAAACGTAACCTGTTGTTGTATACCCAGGTAGCGGATATGAAGATCCCTGTAATCATTGCTTTAAACATGATGGACCTGGCGAGGAAGTCGGGAATTGAAATTGATGTTGAAAAGCTTTCCGGAAAGCTGGGAGTACAGATTGTTCCAATTTCTGCCAGGCAGGGCGAGAATATATCCCGTTTAAAGGAGGCGATCAGTTATGCGTCTGTTATTCCGCTTCAGAACGACACGATAGAGGTAGAAGCTTTAGCTCCCGGGTTGATTGATAAGATCAAAAATGAATTACAGGTTGACAAGCCCTACACTGCCCTGCAACTGGCGCACCAGCATGAGAACCTGCATTTCCTGACCCCGCAGCAAAGTGACCGGATAGAAGAGATTGAACAGGAGTTTTCATTTCACTCGCAGAAGGCTCAGGCTTCAGAAACAATTGCAAGATATAACTACATTAATGAACTTCTTTCAGATACTGTAAGTTCTAAACAGGTCAGGGAGGAAGAAACGGTCAGCAATAAGATCGATAAAATTATTACCCATAAGATTTGGGGATTTTCTATATTCTTTGTTCTTCTGTTCCTGATATTTCAATCCATCTTCGCCTGGTCGGAATACCCGATGTCATTAATTGAGGGGGTATTTGTATGGTTGACGGAAACTGCGCACAATGTCCTTCCTGCGGGTGTTTTAACAGATCTTCTGACAGATGGAATACTAGCAGGATTGAGCGGTGTGCTTGTGTTCATTCCTCAGATTGCCATTCTTTTTGCCTTTATATCCATCCTGGAAGATACCGGCTATATGGCGCGGATCACTTTTATGATGGACAAGATCATGAGCAGGGTTGGGCTGAGTGGTAAATCGGTAGTGCCAATGATCGGCGGTCTGGCATGTGCTGTCCCTTCCATCATGAGCACCCGGAATATTGAAAACTGGAAGGACAGGATGATCACCATTATGGTCACGCCCCTGGTAAGTTGTTCAGCACGTTTGCCTATTTACACTGTTCTTATTTCCCTGGTGGTTCCTGATAAGAAAATTGCCGGTTTCCTGAACCTTCAGGGCCTGGCACTGATGGGGATGTATGTGATCAGTATTGTAGCGGCCGTTTTGGTCGCCTGGGTGATGAAATACATTTTGCGTGCCAGGGAGAAGGGCTATTTTATTATGGAATTGCCTGTTTACCGTCTTCCCCGCTGGGATAATGTGCTGCTGACGATGTATGAGAAAGTGAAAACTTTTGTTGTAGAAGCAGGAAAGGTGATCATTGCGATTTCTGTTATTTTATGGGTGCTTGCTACGTATGGCCCTCCGGGGAAACATGCTGAAATAGAAAAGAAATACGAATCGCCTGCTTATACTGCAAAGTTTAACCCTGAAGAGATAGAGCTGCACCGGTCGTCGGAAATGCTGGAGACTTCTTACGCCGGGATAATAGGAAGGGCAATAGAACCGGTTATTAAACCTCTTGGATACGATTGGAAAATTGGTATTGCGCTTATTACATCGTTTGCTGCCCGGGAAGTGTTCGTGGGTACTATGGCAACGATCTATAGTGTCAGCGATGATGAAGCCCATATCTCTTCGGTCACCGACAAGATGAGGGAGGCCCGGAATCCGGAAACAGGTTTGCCGGTGTTCACACTTGCTTCCTCCTTCTCACTCATGATCTTTTATGCATTTGCCATGCAGTGTATGAGTACGCTGGCGGTTGTGTACAGAGAAACAAAAAGCTGGAAATGGCCGATGATCCAGTTTGTTTATATGACTGCCCTGGCATATATTGCGAGCCTGATCGTATATGTAATTCTTAAGTAATTGCTTTTTCGTGGATAAGGTAGCGGTATTATCAAAATATCTTCCGGCAGAGGCGGCTCCTGTAATAGCTAAGTGGATTGATTATTTTAAATGTGAGTTTAAAATATCCAGGAACCGCAATACTAAATTCGGCGATTTCCGCCCTCCTCAGAAAGGACATCATCACCGGATCTCTGTTAATTATGATCTTAACCCATATGCTTTCCTGGTGACTTCTGTACATGAATTTGCGCATCTGCTAACCTGGGATCAGCATAAAGGGCGTGTAAAGCCGCATGGTCAGGAATGGAAGAATAATTTTAAGCGGATGATGGGACCTTTTTTTGAAAAAGGGGTCTTTCCTGCCGATCTTCATCATGTCATTTTGCGGTACCTGGAGAATCCTGCTGCTTCAAGTTGCAGTGATATGGATTTATTCAGGGCACTCAAGAAATATGATAAAGCCAGCGGCGCTGCTACAGTAGAAAGCCTTCCCCTGAATACTTTATTTATGCTGAAGGATGGCAGGACTTTCAGGAAAGAGAACCTTAGACGCAAGCGTTACACCTGCCTGGAAGTGGATACTGGGAGGATCTATTTATTCAGCCCCCTGGCTGAAGTATTTCCGGTCAGCAGTCATTAACGCTTTATACGTCCGCTTGTGTAAACGGCTTCTCCCTCACTGTTTATTTGCCAGTTCAGATCGAATTTTGTACCTGTATACCGGGAGGGATCAGAGGAAAGCTCATTTATTAACTCATCTTCTTTCTCAATCCGCAGGACCGCCCGGTAGGAATTGAATTCGCCCCGGCTTAGTATCAAAAAACGTGCTTTCGGGTATTGAGTTATACCGTCGAATACGAGATTGAATTTTCCTCTTTGGTTAAGCGCATCCTCCATTTCGGGGATCTCAAGATACTGTTCCCTTTCTTTAGGGGTAAACGCTTTAAGTGTTTCGGAATGGAGAGATTTAGCATCAGGACCCGTTTTTTGCAGGGAAGAGAACAAGGTATTGCCTCTGAAATAAAGGCGGTTCTGCATTAACCTTTCTGATGTGTTATATGATTGAGTGTTTTCTGTATATAGAAGAAGCCTTCTTTCTTTAAGATAATATCGCTTTTCAGACTTGCCATATTCGCCATTGTCCTCGTTTTCAACATAGAGAACGGGTTCTCCGTTATGGGAATATTTTATAACATAGAATGAATTATCCCCCTGCTCATAGACAAGGCTTTCCTGTTTTTGAAGCTCAGGTAAAATCAAATTAACCGAGTCTTCATACATTTTTATATCTTCTTCGCTAAGGGTATTTGCCTCCGGGGCAAGTTTTGCCTGCGGATGATCTGATTGTAATTTGTTACAAGAAATAATACAAACGATAATCCCCGCAATAATCCCCAACACCAGTCCTACCTTTTTCATATCTAAACTTCGCATCTATTACTATATAGTATAATTTTTGTGCCATAGTGGTATTCGTCCTTAAGACCATCTTAAACTGAGAGCAATGCATTGTTTTATACACATGTGTCCTGAAAAGGGTCCAGGTTTATACATGGTTTGTAATTTATTCATCATCGAGCTAAAAAATTGCGGCAATAGATTTTTTGCGCTGGTGAAACTTTGTATGTTTGAAAATCAGAAATAAAAAAGGATGAAATATTTGGTCGCCGCTTTCCTGTGTATTGGATTGCTGAATATAGTGAATGCTCAAAGTTTCTATATGATACCCTACAGCTTTTTTCCTGAAAAAGGGCAGAAAATAGATATAGGTGTATTTTCGGGAAAGGGTTTTGATACGTTAAAAGCAAAAAAGACTCCTCTTTCGCAATTGTCATCGGCTTTTTTATATGCAGGCGGGAAGCCGGTCAGTCTTCAGCATGACGATAAAGGCTCGCAATCAAGCCTTTCCCTTCAACTTCAAAGTACAGGTCTGTGTATGATCGTAGCGAAGAAAGAAACGCCCGGTTTAGTGTCGGACAGGGAAGAAGTGATCAGGCAATTGACGGATGAAGGTTTTGCGGATCTGGCGGAGAAAGCGGGTGATGAGGAAGAGATGTCTATTAATAATATCTTTACGCTTCGTACACTGCTTATGTCAGAGAAGCCATCGGGCAACTGCTATGGTGAGAAGACTGAAGAAGATCTTGAAATCGTATTGCTACAGAATCCTTACAAAATGAAGTACGGGGAGGATGTTACCGCTCAGCTTTTATTCAAAGGGAAGCCCCTGGCTAAGGTGAGAACTGAGATTTATACACGGACTCTTGCCGGCACTGTTGTCCCTGCTGAGAGTGTCACGGATAGCGAAGGAAAGATATATGTTAAACTCAATCGTTCAGGGGACTGGATGTTAAAGGCGGTTTATATTAAACCCGCTGAGAAAACTTCTGCTAAAGATGCTGATTACACCCGTTGGTCCTCTTCGTTTACTTTCGGGTTTCGCCAGCAAACCTATTAAATAAGTAAACACACATCTTAGTATAAATTTATGAAAGTACAACTCTGTCTTATTGTTTTATTAGCTGTAGCTTTTACGGCGTGCAAGAGTAAAAAGAATCTGGCTAAAAGCAGTGCCAACTCGGTTTCTACTATTGAAAATATGCAATATGATGCATATCGGAATAAGCTTCCAGGCACACAGGTAGAGCGTGTGGATAAAAACGGTATCCGGGTGACATTTGATTCGGAAATATTATTCCCTACCAACTCCTCCTATCTTACTGACAAAGCAAAAGAAGATATAAAAAACCTGGTTGATGTTATCAGAAAGCAGGGACCTGTGAAAATTGTTATAGAAGGACATTCTGACAAAACCGGTACCCCTGAATACAATAAATGGTTGTCTGATAAGCGTGCGGTATCTGTTAAAGCTCTTGCCGTTGCGCTTGGCCTGAATGGTGACAATATAAGTACTGTTGGATATGGTGATACCAAGCCTGTGGCTGATAACCGTACCCCTGAAGGCCGTGCGAAAAACAGAAGGGTTGAGTTGATTATTACTCCTGTCAGCTGATTAAACCTAGCGGTAGCTTTTTGATTTCGTATTGGCAGCAGTGTCAGAACCCAACCGGTACCCTGCCGAAGGGGTAATATTGTGCTGCTGGTAATTGTTCATCAGATATGCCGTGGCTATGAATGCCGGGACATAATTCTGAGTTTCTACCGGAAGATATTCCCTGATCGACCAGAAGTCTTTTTTTCCACCGGCTTTTTCCATTGCCCATTTGATGTTATTTCTGCCGCAATTGTAAGACGCGATAGCAAGCAGCCAGTCGTCATATAAAAAGTAGGAATCGAGAAGATAACTGGCAGCGGCATTACAGGCCTTGACAGGATCTTTGCGTTCATCGGTTGACTCGTTGATATTTAGTCCGTATAGTTTTCCGGTCTCATACATAAACTGCCAGAGTCCTGTTGCTCCCACTCTCGAAACAGCATTCGGATCAAGAGATGATTCGATTACGGATATGTACTTCAGTTCTTCAGGCACGTTTCTTTCTCTGAAGATCTTTTCGTAAATGGGAAAGTAGTATTTAGAAAGACCAAGTACTTTTGAAAACCGGGGTTTTTGCGAGGCTGTATAGATGTTGATATACCTGGCTACGTACTCATTGTATGGCAGCGGAACTTTGTTCTCCATCAGCATAAGTGCTTGTTTGAACGTAAGTGAATCAATCCCAGCTTTATTATTGCCTGATGCTATACCTGCTTTCGATAGCGAAATAAGAATGAGTACCGGGAGTAATGACCTGATGGCAGCACTAATCTTCTTCATCATAGTTTCTTTTGAGATGTCGTTAATAAAAATAGATCTTATCACTTATACTGCTATCAGCTCACAAGGGTTACATCTGAAACATATTTTGAGAATGCCAGCAATTCGGCTTCTCCAAATCTCCTGCCTATTAACTGAACGCCAAGTGGAAGTCCATCACTATTGTTTCCCAAAGGAAGCGAAATTGCCGGAATGCCCGCCAGTGAAGCCTGTACGGTAAAGATATCAGCCAGATACATGACTACCGGGTCGTCGGTTTTTTCTCCGAGGCCGAATGCGGGGCCCGGCGATGTGGGAAGAAGGATAAAATCGTGATCTTTCAGGATTTCGTCAGTCTTTTCCCGTATCAGTCTTCTTACACGTTGAGCCTTTGCGTAGTACGCATCATAGTATCCGGCGCTGAGTACGAAGGTGCCAAGCATGATCCTGCGCTTTACTTCCGCTCCAAAACCTTCTGAACGCGACTTCTTGTATGTTGTTTCAAGGTCTGTCGCATTAGGGCTCCGGTAACCATAATGCACGCCATCGTATCTTGCCAGATTTGATGATGACTCGGCCATGGTAAGAATATAATAAGTTGGAACAACATAATCGAGATAGGGGAAAGATATGGGTTCAACAGTGTGCCCTTCTTCCTTCAACTGCTTGATCGTAGCCTCCATAAGGGATTTTACTTCAGGATCAAGCGCCTCACTGTTGAGCGTCTCGGGAAGGAAAGCTATCCGCTTTTTTCCTGTGAAACTTAGCTGCTCTGAGTAGGGGGGGACAGGTAAAGTGGATGCTGTGCTGTCATACTCGTCATGACCGGCTATCACCTCGAGGATTAATGCTGCATCTTCAACAGAAGTAGTTAGCGGACCCACCTGGTCAAAGGAGGAGGCATATGCCACGATTCCATGACGGGAAACCCTGCCATAAGTCGGCTTAAGTCCAACTACGCCACAAAAAGATGCAGGTTGCCGAACGGAGCCTCCGGTGTCTGTGCCCAATGCTGCCATACATAACCCGGCCTGCACTGCCACAGCAGAACCTCCTGAAGATCCGCCTGAAACGCGGTTGTTGTCTGCATAGTTTCTGACCGGGCCAAAAAAAGAGTTCTCATTTGATCCGCCCATAGCGAACTCATCACAGTTAAGCCGTCCAATAATAATTGCGTCTTCGGAAAGAAGACGCTCTACTACGGTCGCCGAGAATACTGAGACATAATCTTCGAGTATCTTTGAGCCGGCTGATACCCGGTGGTTCCGGTAACAAATCAGATCTTTTATTCCGATTACAAGACCTCCAAGCCTGCCGGCTTTTCCATCTATGATCTTGCTTTGGATTTCTTCAGCTCTTTCAAGTGCTTCGTCGCCGAACACTTCGATAAAAGCATTGAGGTGTTTATATTCCTCAATCCGGTCCAGGTATTTTGATACAAGATCTTTTAAGCTGATTTTGCCCTCTATGACTCCTGCCTGAATAGCTTTTAGGGAAGAATGATGTTCCATGCCGTGAAGGTACGCAATTCTGTTAAATCGAAAAACCCCATAACTATGCAATCCGCAGAGTATGGGGCCTAATAGTAAAAATATATGAATACTCGCTTTCCCTGTTAGTTCCGGCGCTCTCCATCTTTATAAGGATCGCCATCTTTTGCGTCCTTAAACTCTCTTACTCCCTTGCCCAGGCCACGCATTAATTCAGGAATTTTACGTCCTCCAAAAATCAGAAGGATTACTACGAGAATAATGATGATTTCCGGACCCCCAAGCCCTGCTAACAGCAAAATCGAATTTAACATGTTTATGAATTTATATGAGATTGTTCGGTTTCTTTCTTAGCTGTTGTGTCAGCTGTTTTTGTGTTGTCAAGATCGACATCGAGATCTTCGTTAACAGAATTGATATTCCTGTGTATTTCTCTTTTTACTCCTTCTGAAGCATCTTTGAACTCCCGGATGCCCTTACCCAGACCACGTGCCAGCTCAGGCAACTTCTTTCCTCCAAATAATAGCAGGATAGCAAATAAGATAACCATCAATTCCGGAGTACCTATCCCTGCAAATAATAATATAACTGTCAGCATCACAAGCTCATTAAGTGTTATACAAATATAGAGAAATTTAAACGTGAATAGTTTAATATTATTGTAATTGGCTACCAGCAGTCAGCTATCTGCAATCAATTATTGCCATTGGCTGGGGCTTTAGGCTTTTACCTAATTAGCAAGCCAGCCTTCGGGGTTCATAGGCGATGCGCCTTTTCTTACCTCAAAATGGAGCTGTGTGGTGCCATCTACCGGATCGGTTATAACTGTTCCGATTGATTGTTTGGTACTTACTTTTTCTCCTTTGGATACGCTTACAGTACGGAGATTTGAATAAACTGTGAAATATTCGCCATGACGGATTAATACGGCGAATTGTCCTCCGATATTGTATACCGACCTTACTTCACCTGAGAAAACTGCTCTGACAGTCGCACCGTCATTCGTCTTGATATCAACGCCGTTGTTCTCTACGGTTACATTTACTCCGTAGCCATGGTTACCAAACCGTTCAACGATCGTTCCTGTTGCTACCGGCCATGGTAGTTTACCCCTGTTGCTGAGGAAGTCGGAAGATAATCTTGCTGCTTCAGGAGTGGCTGCAAGTACACTGGACCCGCGCGCAAC
>NZ_QEAS01000006.1:101125-127641 GCF_003130405.1 Pararcticibacter amylolyticus | reverse complement strand
CCTGCGCCGTTCTTCCTCAATTTCCCTGTTGATCGCGGTTTGGATAGCCCGGTTCAACCTGGCTACTTCGCGTTGTTTTTGTGTTAGTTCCTGACGGAGCTGCTTTTCCTGTTTACTCAGCCTGCTGAGCTGGACCGACTGGTTATTCTTTTCTTTTCCCAGAGTCTGCTTTTCGTTTTCTTCATCACTCAAAAGACCGCTCTTAGCCTTTTTATTGTGATCAAGTTCAACGATCTTTATTCCAAGCGCTTTCTGTGTTTGTTCGATGTACTGGGCCTGTTTCTGCCGGTAATCTCCAAATTGCTGAAGGTATTTCAGACGCTTATATGCCTGGTTAAAGTCTTTGGAAGCAAAAATGAACATCATCTTGCTATATGCACTTTGATTTCTGAATGCAAAGAGCACCATTGCTGCATACTCTTTCTTTAGCTTGCTAAGCTGGTTTTGGAGAGATCTGACGGTATTGGTATTTTCATAGATCTGGTTGTCCAGTAATCGTATTTCCGAGTTGATCGTTCTGATTTTTTCTTCTCTAAGCCTGATTTGGGCATTCAGCGCATTAATCTGCTTTAGAGACAGGCGTTTACTGCTCGCCACTTTGTTTTGAGAACGTCTTAACATTTCAATTTCCTGGGTTAACGCTTCTTTACGTCGTTTTAGCTCAGAACTGCTCTGGGCATAAACGCTTCCCGCGCAAATCAGAAATGTAAAACAGAGAAACACCCTTACCAAACTCATGGCCACAAACTTAGGGAAAAATATCCTGCTGATCAATTCGCTACCTCATATCTTTTAGGTACGCTAAATGGAAATTCAAGCGGTTCATTTGCGGTTACGGAGTTGTATTTCAGCTGTAACCGGACTGGTTTGTCCTGAGCCATTGATTTGATCTTTACTGTTGCCGGAATCTTCATGTTCGAAATGTTCTGAAAGTCGGAATATTCCGCCTGGACAGACTGGTTGCTGGTTTTATCTTTCAGTTTGTTGTCAATGAGCTTGTTTTCGATGTTGAAAGTCATGGAGTAGATTAGTCCGGAAGCGTCACCCTGAAGTTGCTTATTATCTGCTAATAAAGTGACTTCAGCATCAGGCGATACTGTGCCGGGAAGAGGATTGCCTATTAACAGGGACTGGAGGGCTGTAAAGTTAATTTGCCGGTTAGCGTAACGGTAAATATAGCTGAAGGGTTTTGCAAGGTATATTCCCTGGATCTTATTCAACACCTTAATGCTATCGGGAGTAATCATTGCCCGGGCTACCTCAATACCCGCTATAGCGGTCAGGGAGATCCAGATCACCTCGTCTTTTTTTACCCTGATATTCATATTTACATCGTTATTGTTGTTCCCTATGCTAAGTTCTGCTTTGGCTTTTGCTGAAAGGGTTTTAAAATCAAACTGGCCGGAACTTATATTTTTTATCAATGCGCCTGAAGCTGATGCGGCCTTTTCTGTTGTTGGTAGGGTGGTTACAGCAGGAGAGGCCTGCGCGGATTCCTTGCGGGCCTTACATCCTGTGATGACAATAATGCCTGCAATCAGGATGTTATTTATAATATTTTTTTTCATTGATCTTCTTCTCAAGTGTTTCTGATATTATTCCTTTATCTTTTGCCTTCTTCCACTGCTGGACGGCCTGGTCGGTTTCTCCAAGATAAAACAAAATATCTCCATAATGTTCGTACTGGACTGCGCTATTGCTGTTGTCTTTTATGGCTTTCTCTATCCATATACGGGCATCGGCATATTTTTTCTGCATAAACAGAACCCAGGCATATGTGTCTTTAAATGATGCATTACCTGGTTTCAGGTCATTTGCGCGTTGCGCCATCTCAGCTGCCTTTTCCAGGTTTACTTCTCTTAACGATAAGTAATATGCATAATTGTTGAGAGTATAAACATTATCAGGATTGAGTTCGAGAGATTTATTGAATGCGTCGTCAGATTCTTTGAATCTTTTCAAGCTGTTAAGGGAATTCCCAAGGCTCGAATAGATATCGGATTCGGGAATCCATTTTTTAGGATTGAGACTTAATGCGTTCTTTAAGTAGTTTACCGCTTTTTGGTGATCGTTCACCTGCGCGTATGCTGTAGCGGTAAAAAAATACAGGTCGGGCTCGTGGGGGAAGATGTTCAATGCAGTGTCCCCGTCCTGAATGGCTTCTTTAAAGTTATTCTGACTGATCTCAATTTGCAGGAGCTGGGCCCAGATTAGGTAAACTTTATTATTAAGAGAAAGAGCTTTTTTATAGGCTTGTTTGGCTTCTTCGAACTTTTTTCCCTGGAAAAGAATGTCTCCGTAAAGGGCATGAGCTTTTGGTTCACGGGAGTGCGCTTGTGTGGTGACATAAGCCAGCTCTGTGGTTCCGTTTAAGATGACCGGGTCCTTAAATTTACTAAAATAAGAAAGGATGATCTGAACCTTTATATCTATAGGAAAGCGGGGATCGCTGAATGCTTTTTTAGTTTCTTCAAATGCTTCTGCCCGTCTTCCTGCGGCCTGGTAGACGTCGGAAAGAAGAAGATGTATAAAGGAATTGTCGGCCTGCTTTTTCTGAGCTTTTTTTAATACATCGTGAGCCTTTTCAAACTGTCCCTGTTTTATATAAAGCTGGGCGAGGTTCAGGTAATTATCAATGTCCGGCGAGTCCTTTTTTATCAATTTCTCAAGCCTTTGTATTGCAATATGAGGCTCCTCCCGGCTCAAAGTGATTTTATTACGCGCTTCTTCCAGGTCTTCAGAAAGACCAAACCTGCTTTCTATCTCTTTGAAGACCTCTTCTGCTTCTTTATACTTATTAAGAAGGGAAAGTGCATTTGCTTTATCGAAATAATACCCCTCTTTATCCGGCTCCAGGCGGATAAGCTCGTTAAATACGGGGATCAGGTCTTCGAGCGAGTTGTTTTTTTTATAGATCTCTGACAGGAGAAGCCAGTACCATTTATTATCCGGATCCAGGGTTACTGCCCTTCTTGCATACTCCCCTGCATCGTCTTTGAGGTTCTGAGCAAGTGAGATGTTTCCCAGTTCGTAGAGGCTTGCGGAATTCTGGGGGTCCTTATCTATTATGCCCCGGAAAATAACTGCCGCCTGGTCAATATTTCCTGCTGTCTTTTCCTGCAGTGCTTTAAAGAAGCTGCGTTTAATCTCAATGCTGTCTAAAGGGGTCAAGGGCTTCCCTGTAACAATAATAATGTTGTTCTTTTCTTGTCCGCTCAATGATACAGAAGACAGCACCAAAAATAAAAGCAGCGTCTTTCTAATCATCATTATACGCCGGTATGTCCGTAGCCACCACTCCCTCTGGTGGTTTCTGTTAATTCCCCGGATAGTTCCCATCCAGCCTGCTCATACCTGGCAATGATCATTTGTGCAATGCGATCGCCGTTTTTAACGATAAATTCAGTATCAGACAGGTTGATCAGCAGGATCTTCACCTCTCCCCGGTAATCTGCGTCAATTGTGCCCGGAGAGTTTAATACGGTAATTCCATTCTTTAGTGCCAGGCCGCTTCTGGGGCGTATCTGGGCTTCGTAGCCATCCGGAAGTTCTATATATAAGCCTGTAGGAATCAGTACACGGTCCATCGGCCTGATCGTTATATCGCTCTCTAAAAACGCTCTCATATCCATGCCGGCAGAGTGAATTGTTTCGTAGGCGGGAAGCGGGTTGTTTGACTTGTTAATTACCTTTACGTTCATTACTTTTTCAATATAGCGGTTATTTCTTTTTTCTCGAAATACAAAGTGACAGATATAAATACAATGAGCAGTGCGTTGCCCGCAAATATATTCCTTTTGAAAACGCTGAACGACAGGTATACAGTTAGCGCAGATGCCAGAATATAAACCAGGTTCTTTTTGAGATTGTATGGGATGGGATAGTTCTTCTGTCCCCATAAATATGATAAAACCATCATGGAGGAATATGCAATAAGGGATACCCATGCCGCTGCCATATAGCTGTAGTGAGGAATCAGGATCACATTTAAAACAACTGTTATGATTGCTCCTGTAGCAGAAATATACAACCCATATCTGGTTTGATCAGAAAGTTTGTACCATATCGAGAGATTCATGTAAACTCCCAGGCTGACATATCCGAACAGGAGCAGCGGAACCACACCTAATCCCGACCAGTAGTCATCTGATATAAAATGTTTCAATATTTCAATGTTAGCTACCAGGCCTACGTAGATTACGGACATTATGATCACAAAATAGTTCATGATCTTTGCATAGGTATTTCCCGCATTGGCGTTCTTTGCATAGTTAAAGAAAAAGGGCTCGGCACCAAGGCGGAAGGCCTGAACAAACAGATTCAGGAAGATTGCAATTTTAGCACAGCCGGAATATATTCCCAGTTCGGAGCTGCTTATCGAAGGAGGAAGGAGCTTGCCAATCAGGATCTTATCGAGATTTTCGTTAATAATAAATGAAAAATTGGCAATCAGGACCGGCCAGCTATAAAGGAGCATTTCTTTTACCATTGCCGGATCAAACCGTGGCCGCAATTTTAAGATTTCAGGAGCGAGCATCAGAAGTGTTATGCAGCTCGCTATTACATTTGACAAGAAAACGTACCCAAGCCAACCCTGCCTGAACCATGTTTGAATCCAGTGGGAGCCGGGCAATTGATTCCGGACCAGGTAAGGAATGACGTATATAAATGCGAGATTAAGCCCTATAAATACAAGTATATTGGTAAGCTTGAGAATTCCGAACCGTCCGGGTCTTCCTTCAGCGCGTAGTTTCGCAAAAGGGATGACACACCAGGCGTCTGTAACGAGGATAATAAGAAAATACTTTACATATCGTTCATAATCCCCGGAAGACGTTGATTGGTCTACCCTGATCCATTGACTGATCTGCGGGATAAAGGGCACTGTGCAGGTGAGAAAGAGAACAGTGATCATAAAGATCACTCCGAAAGAATTATTAAATACTAAGTTTTTACTATCAGACCGTTTGTTTAAATACCTGAAAAACGTCGTTTCCATGCCAAATGCAAGAAGCGAATTGAGCATGGACGCCCAGGCAAACATAGTTCCGAATATTCCGTATATGTGAGTAGGGTATGCCCTGGTATAGATATAAGTAAGAAAGAAACTGAGTGTCCTGCCCGCTATGGTAGTGATTCCGTAAACGGCAGTTTGACCGGCAAATTTTTTAGCAGTTGACAAAATGAATAATGAGATTTTTAGGCTGAGTATCTATCCCAGCGGAGTCCTTTTTACCACTTCAAAATTACGATAGTTTTTTGGTTGCCCTTCAATAACGTCTATTTTTTCAACAACGGCTTTTTCGGGGCCCTCTTTGCACCATTCCAAAAAGCTATCCAGAGAGAAATCATCGCCTTCCGCTTCTATATAAACGGAACCGTCCTGTTGGTTAAGAATAAAACCTTTAACAGAAAGCTGATCAGCTACTGCTTTGGTAGCAGCTCTGAATGACACCCGTTGTACTTTTCCCCGTAGAGTTATATTTAAATGTTTCACGTCTGTAGCTATAAGTTGCAGAGCCACAAAAGTACATCATATATTTGGTTTTCAGCTACCAGCTTCTGCCTGCAATTGTGGTTTAAGCAAGCTTTTTTACTTGTGATTCCCGTGTAAGGGTCAGATTTTCCAAATTGGTGATCAGATTTATTCCGGGTTTCTTTCCTGGTTCGAGGCTTCCAAAATTGTTGTCAATTCCAAGGAAACGTGCGCCATTAATGGTGGCCCACCGGATTGTTTCTGTCAGTTTCAGAGAGGGAAATGATGAATGAATTGTTTTAAGTTCCGACAGGATGCAGAGGTTATCATTCGATGCCAGGCTGTCGGTACCCAGGGTGATGTTGAGGTCGTTGAACAGAAACATTTCTATTTTAGGAAGCCGGTTCTCTATATAGAGATTTGCATTAGGGCAAAAGCAAAAGCTAACATCCCTGTCTGATCGTCTTATAAAGTAGATATCTTTTGTGCTTGTATAGGTATTGTGAACAAGCTGTACTTTTTGTTTTTTAGGTAAGAGCGGGATAAAGCTCTGCACAGAGTTTCTGGCCTGGGCTTTAAAGAAATCAATATTGATATTCAAATCCCGGTAGAAATCAATGAATTGACCTGTTTTGTACCTGTAGAGTTTGTTTTCTTCTTCGCTCTCCTGGTTATGGATGGATAAGATGCTCCCCGTTTCCCAGCAGAACTTGCTCATGAAACGGAATAATTCCCTGGATACAGAATACGGTGCATGCGGTACAACCGAGGCTTTTAAAGGCTGGAAGGCTTCGAAAAGTTCCGTCCCGGCTCTGAATATGTCTTTAGCCCGGTCTGGTTCAAAGCCCATAAGCTCAATAAATGTATGGTAGTAGATAGAGCTGTTTTGTTTTGCCTGCTTTGAATCTATAGTGTTTGAGATATCTCCTACCGCTACGATTCCGTTGTTGTACATTAATTTGTCGGCTCTGTCGATAGCTGTGTCTATATCATTTTTAGAGATGGATCTTCTTGATCTTATAATTTGCTTAATAAACGGGATCAGGCCTGTTTGTTTTGGAATCAGTCCCTGAAAAGCCGACAATTCAAGGTGGCAGTGGCTGTTTACAAATCCAGGGACTATAATGCCCTGGAGTTTTTGCACATCTTTATCTGATATCTCCGGACTGTTGTTTTCATAAATACCCGAAATGACTCCTTCTTTAACAGCAATAGTTCCATTTTTTATGGGAAAATCAGTAACAGGCAGTATATAATCTGCAGAATAATAATGTGTCATATGTCAGATTGCCTTAACCCCATCATGCGGCACCCAAACCTAAAGTTTTTTTCTTTTTAAGCAAAACAATCATTTTATAAAATTGTTTCGATCAACTATACCTTTTGTTTTTGGAACGTTTACAGGGCCTTAAGAGCTGGTAACAAGCGTTCTCGCTCCTGAAATTTGACAATTTAAACAGGTGCCCTACGGACAGGGTTAATATAAAGTCGTATCTTTGCATTGTGAATCAGGTTGTTGAAAAAAAGGAGATCCGGAATATTTCTGTTGAAGAGTTAAAGAAAATTTTGCTGGCTGAAGGGGAACCCGCTTTTAGGGCAAAGCAGATTTCAGAATGGTTGTGGATGAAGTCTGCAAGAACTTTTGACGAGATGAGTAATTTATCAAAAGGGCTCCGTGAGAAATTAAAAGAAAGATTCACTATTAATGCTGTCAGCATTCATCAATCCCAGTACAGTTCTGATAAAACGATAAAAAATACATTCAGGCTTGCTGACGGAAATATTATCGAAGGTGTGTTAATTCCAGCCCCGGACAGAATGACGGCCTGTGTCAGTTCACAGGTGGGTTGCAGCCTCACTTGTAAATTCTGTGCGACCGGTTATATGGAAAGGAAGCGCAATTTAGAGCCGGGAGAAATATATGATCAGGTTGTACTGATAGACCGTCAATCACGCGAAAACTATGGAATGCCGCTTTCTAATATAGTATACATGGGAATGGGCGAGCCTTTGCTGAATTATGCGAATGTGTTAAAGTCGATCGAATACATCACTTCTGAAGGGGGATTGAATATGGCAGCGAAGAGAATTACTGTGTCGACTGCCGGCATTGCGAAAATGATCCGTAAGTTGGGCGATGATAAAGTAAAATTCAATCTTGCCTTATCTTTACATGCTGCTAATGATCTGAAAAGAAATGAGATAATGCCGATAAATGAGCAAAACTCATTGAAGGCTCTTGCGGAAGCTTTAAAGTATTATTTCATCAAAACGAGGAACCCTGTTACTTATGAATATATCATTTTCGATGATTTCAATGACGGGATCCAGGATGCTATGGAGCTGGCAAAATTCTGCAAGCATCTTCCCTGCAAGGTCAATATTATTGAATATAATCCGATTTCATTTGCATCTTTTCAGAATGCAGAAGAGGATAAAACGGAAGCATTCGCTGCATATCTGCGTAAACAGGGAATAATAACTAATGTCAGGCGCAGCAGGGGGAAGGATATAGATGCAGCTTGCGGTCAGCTTGCGATTAAAGAAAAAGATTGATTGCGATGCCTCCTTTCCTAAACTATATTTCTGATTTTTTCTCTTTGTTTTTCCCTGAAGTATGCGGCTGCTGCGGGGGAAAGCTCATAAGAGGCGAAAAGATCATATGCACTACCTGCAGATTCGATCTGCCTTATACCAATTTTCATCGTGATAAGGATAATGCTTTAGCCAGGCAATTTCAGGGACATTTTAATTTAGGTTTTGCTATTGCATGTTTTTACTTCAGGCAGGATTCAAAGGTGCAATCCCTGATTCATCAGTTAAAATACCGTGACAGGCCAGAAACAGGCCTATGGCTGGGAAGACACTACGGAAACCGGATCAAAGAATATATAAGAATGGATTTGCCTGAATTAATTATTCCGGTGCCGTTGCATAAAAAGCGTCAGAAACAAAGGGGATATAATCAGAGTGAATGTATTGCACAGGGGCTGTCTGAGATTACCGGTATTCCGGTAGATATTACAGTTCTCCAGCGTTCTTCATATACTGATACTCAGACGAGGAAATCCCGCTTTCAGCGATTTGAGAATATGAAAGATGTTTTCTCTGTTCACGAAGCAGGTAAAGTGGCGGAGAAACATGTTCTGATAGTGGATGACGTGATTACGACCGGAGCTACTATAGAGGCTTGTGCATTAAAGTTGTTCGAATCGGGCGCGGCAAAAGTTAGCATTTCATCTGTTGCATTTGCTGTTTGATAAAATAATTTACTTGTTTTTCAGGTAGTTATGTTTTTTTTAAGTTTTTTATTAAAATAAAGTAACTTTTTCTGAGTTTAGGAGTATAAGCAATTGAGAGCGTTAATTTAGATAGAAAGAGCCGGATAGCCCCCACGGTAACCGGCTTTTTCTTTTTTACTTATTTCTGCATGAAAGTGGCGAGTTTCCTGTAAAGATCGTCCGGAGAAAAAGGTTTTGCGATGTAATCGTTCATTCCCGACTTCTTTATTTCTTCAAGCTCCTGATCGAGGATAGTAGCTGTTAATGCTATAATAGGAAGCTGCCTGTGTTCTTGCTTTTCCATATTTCTTATAGCGATAGTTGCTTCAAGTCCGCTCATTACAGGCATTTGGATGTCCATTAACACAACATCGTATGCATGATGCCTGATCTTGTCGAGTGCTTCTTTTCCGTTTTCTGCGAAATCTCCTGATGCTCCCCACTTTTTCAAGAACTTTTTTATCAGAAAACGATTGATCTCGTTATCCTCTACTACGAGTACATTTCCGGAAAGCTGTTTATCGGCGTTGGCCAGGGACGGATCCATAATAGAAATAGGACGTTAAAAATTATTCAGGATCCCGGATGGTGCCGGGATCCTGAATCTGACTACCTGTATAATGGATAGTTTTGCATCATATCTTCTACCTCTTTTCTGACAAGAGTTAATGATGACTCATTTTCCGCATCTTTTATTACGGAATCAATAAGATCAACGATCTTCTCCATCTGCTCTTCCTGTAGTCCTCTTGTGGTGATAGCTGCAGTTCCTACCCTGATGCCGGAAGTGATAAAAGGAGACTTATCATCGAAAGGTACCATATTTTTATTGACCGTAATATGGGCTTTTTGAAGTGCTGCTTCCGCAACTTTTCCTGTAATATTCTTATTCCTGAGATCAATCAGCATCAGGTGATTATCAGTACCGCCTGAAATGATCTGGTAATCCCGGTCAATAAAAGCTTTTGCCATGGCAGCAGCATTTTTCTTAACCTGCGTGGCATATTCAAGATATTCGTCGCTGAGTGCTTCTCCGAAAGCAATGGCCTTTGCAGCTATAATATGTTCAAGCGGGCCACCCTGGCTTCCCGGAAATACTGCCATATCGAGCAATGAGGACATCATCCTGGTTTCGCCTTTCGGTGTTTTGAGCCCGAAAGGATTTTCGAAGTCTTTGCCGAGCATAATCATGCCGCCTCTGGGGCCGCGTAATGTCTTATGGGTGGTAGTAGTGACCACATGACAGTACGGAAGGGGATTGTCAAGAAGCCCCTTTGCAATGAGTCCGGCAGGATGTGAAATGTCTGCCAGTACAAGTGCTCCAACCTTGTCTGCAACTTCTCTTATAAACTTATAATCCCACTCTCTCGAATAGGCAGATGCTCCGCATATGATCAGTTTCGGTTTTTCGGTTAAAGCAACTTCTTCCAGTTTCTTGTAATCTATGCGGCCGGTTTCCTTCTCCACCCCATAGAAAAAAGGCTGATATAGCTTGCCTGAGGAATTTACTGAAGAGCCATGGGTTAAATGACCTCCGTGGGACAGGTCGAATCCGAGGATTTTATCTCCCGGCTTCAGTAAAGCCAGAAATACCGCCGAGTTAGCCTGGGCGCCGGCATGGGGCTGTACATTTGCCCATTCGGCACCAAATAATTCCTTTGCGCGTTGTATAGCGATCGTTTCAACTTCATCTACAATTTCGCATCCGCCATAATAGCGTTTACCGGGAAGGCCTTCCGCATATTTATTGGTCAGAACAGATCCGGCCGCTTCCATTACCTGTTTGCTAACAAAGTTTTCTGAAGCAATCAGTTCAATGCCACTTTCCTGGCGTTCCTGCTCCTGTTCGATGAGTTTAAAAACAACGTTGTCTCTGTTCATTAGTAATTATTATTAATCAATTATTCAAAAGCTTCTACCTGTTTTTCTGCCACCCAAAAGTTATTGTAGCCCAAACCTGTTTGTATGGATATCAATTGCTGCTGAAGCATCTCAAGGACGGCAAGGAAGTTATAGACAAAATGGACTCTGTTTTCAGAGTTTCTGACAATTTCCGAGAAGTCGAGCTTCTTATTAATCTGCAGCATATCTGAAATGATCCTTTTTTGCTGCTCTATCGTGTAAGGGTATTGCACTACTGTATGAGTAACCTCTACACTCCTTTGTTTGTATCTGGATAGTGCCCTTTCGTAAACGAGCATTAGCCGGTATAATCCAAGGGTTGAAAGCTCTTCTCCGGGTTCCGAGCTTTCGGCGATATATTCCAGGTCTGCTGCAATATTGCCGCGTTTTTCTCTCATGAAGCGCTGATCTTCCAGGTTGCGTAACCCGGCAGATACCTCCTTGAATTTTTTATATTCAATCAGCTTCTGTACCAGATCCCTTTTTAGATCCACTTCATTTCCATTCTCATCCTGCTCGGGGCGGGGAAGCAGCATCTTTGCCTTGATCCGCATGAGTGTTGCAGCCACAAAGATGAACTCGCTCGCCAATTCAATATTCAAAGCATTCATCTGCTGAATGTAGGCCAGAAAGTCGTCAGTAATTCTTGCAATAGGAATTTGGTGGATATCAAGCTCGTCGCGCTCAATGAAGAACAGCAGAAGGTCAAACGGACCTTCAAATTGTGGTAATCTAATGTCAAAAGAATCCTGTTGTCTCACAAGTGGTTCAAAAATAAAGATTTAATTTCATCTAAAAAAACCGATCGGGGATTCTGCTTTCAGGAATTCATATAAACTTTTCTTTAACAACATTGTAGTTCTCCCGGGTGCAGGGACTTTTTTCATTTTCTAAATAATATTAACTTACTTTGTGCTTTTAAAAATTTACGCTGTTACAGTATGGAAGTAAAGGCGGGAGACCTATTAGAGAGTATTAACTATCCCTCTGATCTAAAGAAACTTAGTGAGGTTGAACTCGAAAGGGTTTGCAAAGAGTTGCGTCAGTATATTATTGACGTTGTTTCTGTTAATGGAGGTCATTTCGGTGCCAGTCTCGGAGTTGTCGAGCTCTCTGTGGCTTTACATTATGTGCTCAATACCCCTTACGACCAACTGGTGTGGGATGTAGGCCATCAGGCTTACGGCCATAAAATATTAACAGGACGCCGTACTGTATTTCACACGAACCGTATATATAAAGGTATTAGTGGCTTTCCTAAACGCGCGGAGAGCGAATATGATACATTTGGTGTGGGGCATTCGTCTACTTCTATTTCTGCTGCACTTGGTATGGCTGTTGCCTCTCATTTTAAAGGTGAAAAGGACCGCCAGCATGTTGCCGTGATTGGTGATGGGGCAATGACTGCGGGTATGGCTTTTGAGGCATTGAACCACGGTGGCATAGAGAATTCCAACTTACTGGTAATTCTAAATGATAATTGCATGTCCATCGATCCTAATGTGGGAGCGCTGAAGGAATATCTTACTGCAATTACTACTTCCAGGCAATATAACCGCTTTCGTGATGATATTGGTCATGTTCTCAGTAAGTTGTCAGAACTTGGACCGAACGCGCTTCAAATTGTCAAGAAGATTGAGAAAAGTATAAAAGGTACTCTGCTAAAGGAAAGCAATCTTTTTGAATCACTTAATTTCAGATATTTCGGCCCTATTGACGGGCACGACGTGAAGCAACTGGTGAAGGTTTTACGGGATCTCCGCAATATTCCCGGCCCTAAACTGCTTCATTGTGTGACAGTGAAGGGCAAAGGTTTTGCTCTTGCAGAAAAGGATCAGACCAAGTGGCATGCGCCAGGTCTTTTTGATAAGATCACCGGCGAAATAAAGAAGGCAGTAAACGATAAACCGCAACCACCGAAATACCAGGATGTATTTGGTCATTCTCTTCTGGAGCTCGCAGAATCAAATCCGGATATCATGGGTGTTACCCCGGCGATGCCCAGCGGGAGTTCTATGAATATTATGATGAAAGCAATGCCTGACCGTGCTTTCGATGTAGGTATTGCCGAACAGCATGCCGTTACATTCTCTGCTGGCCTGGCTACAAGAGGGATGCTTCCCTTCTGTAATATATATTCAAGTTTTATGCAGCGGGCATACGACCAGGTTATTCACGATGTAGCAATACAAAACCTTAATGTGGTGTTTTGCCTGGACAGGGCGGGTATCGCGGGAGCAGATGGGGCTACTCATCATGGCGCCTATGACCTGGCTTATATGAGATGTATTCCTAATATGGTGGTGTCAGCGCCCATGAATGAAGAAGAGCTTCGCAACCTGATGTATACAGCCCAGCAGAAAGATATGGGGCCTTTTACTATACGGTATCCGAGAGGCACAGGGGTTATGCCCGACTGGAAAAGACCTTTTAAAGCGATACCTGTAGGGAAAGGACGAAAGATTTGTGACGGAGAAGACGTTGCAATCCTGACCATCGGGCATATAGGGAACGAAGCTGTTAAGGCCTGTCTTGAATTAAGCTCTGAAGGAATTCATCCCGCGCATTATGACCTTCGCTTTGTGAAGCCACTGGATCAGGACCTCCTTCATGAGGTGTTTAGTACATTTGGAAAGATAGTTACGGTGGAGGACGGATGCATCCAGGGTGGTGTGGGCAGTGCAGTGCTTGAATTCATGGCTGATAATGGCTATACAGCCAAGGTGATCCGTTTAGGTATTCCAGATAAAATTGTAGAACACGGTGATCAACATGAGCTTTGGTCGGAATGCGGGTATGATGCTCATGCTATAGTGGAATCTGTCAGGAAAATTGCCGTCAGTCGTACAACCAGGAGTATGGCTTCATAATTCCAGGGAAAAAGGATAAGCTAATAACTTTTTAGTTCCCGTTTTGTTTATATAGAGTAACCAGGGAAGAAAAATTTGCTTTTTTGACAGGGTAAATTTATCTTCGTAGCAATAAGGACAAGACTATATCGCGTATGCAGATGTAGTCTTGTTTGTTTTTTATACACTTCCATTAAAAGATTAAAATATGGCAGAGATAGTATATTATACAAAAGAAGGATTAGAAAAATTAAAAGAAGAGCTTCATTTTTTGAAGACTGAGGGACGTTCTCAGATTGCAAAAGCAATTGCGGAAGCCCGTGATAAAGGTGATCTTTCGGAAAATGCTGAGTATGACGCTGCAAAAGAGGCACAAGGCCTTCATGAAGCTAAGATAGCCAAGTTGGAGAACACTCTTGCCCATGCCCGGTTGATCGATGAATCGAAGCTGGACAGCTCCAAAGTACTGGCCTTATCTATCGTAAAGATCCGGAATACGAACAATGGTGCTACCATGACCTATCAGTTAGTGTCGGAATCTGAGGCTGATCTGAAATCAGGAAAGATCTCTGTAAAATCCCCTATTGCTAAAGGACTTCTCGGAAAATCAGTGGGAGATAAAGCTGAAATACAGGTCCCCGCAGGAAAAATGGAATTTGAAGTACTTGAAATATCCAGATAAAATTTAATAGTATGGCTTCTCTTTTTTCCAAAATTGCAGCCGGTGAAATTCCAGCTCATAAAGTTGCTGAAGATGAAAGCTATCTTGCTTTCCTTGACATCAATCCTCTTGCCGAAGGACATGTTTTGGTGATTCCAAAGAAAGAAGTTGATTATATCTTTGACCTCGATGATGAAACTTATGCAGGACTTCATGCATTTGCTAAAAAAGTAGCGATTGCACTCCGCCAGGCTGTTCCCTGCGTTAGAATCGGGGTGGCAGTAATCGGACTTGAAATACCTCATGTGCATATCCATCTCGTACCTATGAACAATATGGATGATATTAATTTTTCGCGTCCAAAGCTAAAACCTTCCCCGGAAGAGTTAAAAGCTACCGCTGAAAAGATCAGTGCTATGATATAAAACAAAAAGAGGAAGCCAGCTTCCTCTTTTTGTTTTATATCATAGCTGAAGTGCCTGTCCCTCTTCAGATTTTCCCATCTTTCCCATCAACCGGAGATTATAAAACGTGCATTGCAGTCATTTTAACTTTCCGGGGTTGTCTTTCACAAAAGCTGCCCAGCCGGTATATGTCTTCTTAGTTCCTCCTGTGCTGCCGGTTCGTTGAAAAGAATGGCAAACCGCGACGGCAAGCCCGTCGGTTGCATCTAAAAACTCAGGAGTTTCTTTAAATCCAAGTAGAATCTGAAGCATAGCAGCTACCTGTTCTTTAGCCGCGTTACCATTACCTGTGATAGACTGTTTTATTTTTCTTGGAGAGTACTCGGTAACTGGTAAATCTCTTGATAGAGCGGCTGCAATGGCAACGCCCTGCGCCCGCCCTAATTTAAGCATCACCTGGATGTTCTTGCCATAGAAAGGGGCTTCAATAGCAAGACAGTCGGGGTGATATTCATCTATTAATGCTATGGTTTTCTCAAAGATCCGCTTAAGCTTCAGTGCATGATCGTCCAAATGCTCCATCCTGACCACACCCAGGCTGATCAGTGTCGTTTTACTCCGCTGCTCTTTTATCAGTCCATATCCCATCACCGCTGTTCCAGGATCAATCCCGAGAATAATCCGCTCCTTCTGCTTTTCGCTTTGCATCCGGCAATAATACAAAAAAAGCGATCAGCTATGAAAGGTGGCCTCTTGCCAGGGATTATACGAATATTAAAATCATCATCTGTGCCATTAATATTCTAAGTATCATGGTAAGAGGATAAACTGTTGCATATGTTATTGCCGGAGCATCTGAACCTGCCGAAAAGGTGGCAAAGGCTAAAGCAGGCGGATCTGTAGAGGCACCTGAAAGTAAACCGCAGATCTCAAAATAGCTGCATTTAAATATCAGCTTTGCCAGGAATCCTATGACAAGCAAGGGGGCGAGGGTGATGATCACACCCAGAGCCATCCAATACAGTCCATCTCCTTTTACAAGAATTTCGACAAAATGCTCGCCGCTTGAAAGGCCGACACTTGCCAGAAACAGGACGATACCGATCTCTCTTAACATCAGGTTGGCTCCCTGAGTGACATAGGGAGTGAGATATAACTTCGGACCAAAACGGCTCATCAGAATAGCAACAATAAGGGGCCCGCCTGCCAGGCCTATCTTTACGGGGGCAGGAATTCCGGGGACAGCAAAAGGAATACTTCCGAAAAGAACCCCAATTACTATCCCAAAAAATATCGGGGCAAGGTTAGGATGGTCAAGTCTTTTCAGGGAGTTACCCAGTACCTTGGCAAACAGGTTAACCACATCTTCCCTGCCTACTACTGTAACGATATCACCAATCTGAAACACTGTATCGGTGGTGGCAACAAATTCAATCCCAGCCCGGCTTACTCTTGTAATTGTAAATTCCTGGCTATTCAGAAAACGTTGCTCCCCGATCGTTTTATATGTTACCTCATCTTTGGTCACCACTATACGACGTGAAATGATATTGCTTTTCATCTGTATGAGGTCGAGCTCACTTTGTTTTCCTACCAGTATCTTGAGTTTTTCAAAGTCCTCCTTTGGTGCTACTACCAGGATGATATCATCTTTGTGAAGAATGGTCCCGGCATCAGGGGTACGTATCTCTCCGTCGTGATAGATACGGGAAATGACGAGTTTTGTATTAATAATTGACTTTATAATCCTCAAAGGCTGGTTAAATAACTGTGGGTTTTCGACCTCCAGATTGATAGTGGAAGGAGCGGGTATGCCTTTCAGTAAGCGCTCTTTATGAATGGCTTTTTCTTTAGCCAGGTCAACCTTGAAAATATATCTGAAAAAGATAAGCACGAGGATAATCCCAATGACTCCGAAAGGATACGCAACGGCATATCCCAGACCGAGATTTGGGATGTCAACAACGCCCCCTGAGGCTTTGATGTCTGCAAGTGCCTGTTGGGCGGCCCCCAGGCCTGGCGTGTTTGTTACCGCCCCCGACATAATACCAGCCATTACAGCGATCGGAGTATTGGTAATCAAGTGAATAATTACGGTTACAAGAGCTCCTGTCAGAACTAAGGCTCCCGCGAGCAGGTTGAGTGTCAAGCCCTGTTTCTTTAGCGAAGAGATGAAGCCAGGGCCAACCTGCAGCCCTATGCTGTAGACAAATAATATTAACCCAAACTCCCTTGCGAAATGTTCTACCTCTTTGTTTATCAAAAGGTGGAAATGAGATGCAAGGATCCCCACAAATAAAACCCAGGTAATTCCAAGTGAAATATTAAAGATTTTAACTTTGCCGAGCGTTACACCTATGGCTATAACAAGCCCATAGATAAGGACAGAATGTGCTACGGAGTCTTTTGTAAATAATTCTAAAAGCCAATCCATTTCTTTGATCTGATTTTGTGAAACCTTTATGGTTATAAAGCTATGCTTTAATGAAGTGAAGGGCCCGGTCCCTGCAGGGATGCCTTATGTGAGCAATTGGCCAAACATTGGTTATTAGTTTTGAAATGAATAATCAGTTAATTGTTCTTAAAGCCGTTTTCCTCATCTTTTAGCAACAGCTTTGGTCAGCAAAGCTTAAAAATGCAAATGGAGTTGCAAATGATACTTATCACTTATTAATATGATAGAGTGCATGTAAAGTGATGAGGGGAAGGGAGTCTTCCATTAAAGCATCTAAAGCGGGAGCTTTTCACAGGTTTTATGTAACATTGCAAAAACAAAACGGGATTGAATCTTAAGAGTAAGAAAGTCATTAGTATTCTTGTCAAGGCGGCTGTATTAATACTGGCGACTGTGTTTATCGTTTATAAGCTAAGCCATAATCAAAACCTGCATAATTTTAATGTTTTAATCAGAAATCTTTCTGCGGGACGAGTTTCGTCTGTTCTTTCGCTGATTTTCATGCTGATGTTACTTAACTGGTTCCTGGAGTCGCTTAAGTGGCGATATCTCGTAAGAAAGATAGAATATATAAGCGTTTGGAAGTCTGTAGAGTCAGTGTTTTGTGGGCTAACGTGGGCTGTTTTTACTCCTAACCGGATCGGGGAGTATGGAGGGAGGGTCTTTTTCCTGGCTCCCAGAAAACGGGTCCTTGGAGTGATAGCAATGGGTGTAGGGGCCGTTGGGCAGATGGTCATCACCAATGTTCTCGGTGCGGTTGCCATTGTATGGTTTGTTATTAATTTTGTCCCGGCAGAAAGGTGGATGCTTTGTCTGCTGCTGCTCCTGGCTCTGGGATTTTGTCTCTTCTTCGTCCTGTTCTATTTTAATATAAAGATACTTGCAGGCCTGCTTGGCAAAATTAGTTTTTTAAAAAGGTTCAACCGGTTTTTCATGATCCTTGCGGCATACAAAAAGAAAGACTTATTAATCGTGTTTAATTATTGTATCGCACGCTTTATTGTTTTTACTTCGCAATATTATTTAATTATTAATATGCTGATTCCGGGGCTTCCGGGGTTCTCAATGATCATGATGATCTTTATTTTATTTTTTATACAGTCAGCACTTCCTTCCCTCGACCTGCTTGATGTTGGGGTCAGAACAATGACTGCAACGTACTTTTTCAGTTTTATTACTCACCAGGAGGTGGCTGTCATGGCCTCTACCGCGTACATCTGGTTTGTCAACCTGATTGTTCCGGCTATACTTGGTTCTGTTTTTGTTTTTAAACTCAATTTCTTTGGCACTGCTCGTAATTAACTTTCTGACAGGTTTTCTAACCTTTGTATATTTTATGGTCGTTCTGTTTTTCAGAAGGGGCTGGCTTCGTATAAAATTATATCATCCGACCGTAAAAGCACCTCAAACAAGAGTTAGCATCCTGATTGCAGCCAGAAACGAAGAAAATAATATTTCACATACCATACAGGATATTCTTGAACAATCCTATCCGGCAGAACTGATGGAACTTATTATTGTAGATGACCATTCTGCCGACCGGACTTCAGATGTCGTGCTGTCTTTTTCAGATCCAAGAGTGAAGCTGATCAGACTGGACGAAAAGGGGAAATTGAATTCGTATAAGAAAAAGGCTATTACGGAGGCGATAAAGCTCTCCGGGGGAGAGCTAATCATCACCACAGATGCCGATTGCCGGATGAAAGAAGAATGGCTCGGTACGATCGTTAGTTTCTATGAGAAAAATGATAGTAAGCTCATCTCTTCACCGGTAATTTATCACCAGGAAAAGAGTTTCTTCGAACGGCTCCAGACGCTTGAATTCCTGTATTTAATAGGGCTCGGGGCTTCGTCCATTGGAAATAGAACTCCATCCACCTGTAATGGTGCAAATCTCGCTTACAGGAGAGATGTTTTTTTTGAACTTGATGGATTTAAAGGTATTGATGATCTTGCATCAGGGGATGATGAACTCTTTCTCCATAAGGTGGCCGAACGTTATCCGGATGGCATAGGTTTCTGCAAGTCTCTTTCGGCAGTGGTCTATACTCAGGCGAAAGAGAACCTGAAAGAATTCATCAGGCAAAGAAAAAGATGGGCATCTAAAAGCACCCGGTATAAAAATAAAAGCATCGTCACTCTGGGTGTTTTGATATGGCTGTTTAACTTAATGTTGCTGGTTACAGCTGCTGCTGGTTTTGCTGACCCTGTTTTCTGGCGTACCTGTTTGTGGGCCTTATTGTTTAAATTCTTTTGTGAGGCCGCTTTCCTGCTCCCTTTGACACAGTTTGCCAGGCGCCGTGAATTAATATATTATCTTCCATTGCTTACCATAGTGCATGTTGTGTATATGATCTTCATTGGAATTGCCGGTAATTCTGGTAAATATGTATGGAAAGGAAGGGTGGTGAGATAAAATATTTCTTCTGATCGGGATTAAAAATACTTGTAGTGATGTTTATTATTAATAATAGGATTTTTTACTTTATTTTTATACCCGGGAAACACTACTTTTTTGAAACACGAGAGAGATACAACCAAGGAGGAACCTTCAGAAAATGATTTAATACGACTGCTGCTTAAAAGACAGGCAGAGTTGAATGCATTGCTTGAAGTTACGCTGGCCATTAATAAAAATAGTGCGCCAACCGTTCTTTTTGAAATGCTCGAGGTTATACTCCGTGTTAATTTGAATGTCGGCAAAATGAGCCTTCTTGTAAAAGAAGGCAGTGACTACAATTGCGTGACTTCTTATGGTATATCCGGGGATGTCCAGGTAAATTTTGATAAGGTTTACGAAATTCTCACTCCTCTTAAAACCATAGCTTCCCTTCGGGGGCACGAAGATGATTACCTCAGGCAGTATGATTTCTTTGTGCCTGTAAGGCATAAGAACAGCACTCTTGCATTTGTGCTGATAGGCGATTTTAACACAACTCCCGAACTCCTCAGTCACGAACTGAACTATATTCAAACCCTGATCAATATTATTGTTGTTGCGTTAGAAAATAAAAAGCTTTTCCGGGAGAGAGTACAGCGTGAACGTTTTCAGAGAGATATAGAACTGGCTGGTGAAGTGCAAAATATGCTTGTACCCACGCGCTTTCCCAAAAGTGACCGGTTTGAAATTGCTGCCACCTATCTGCCGCATCAGAATATTGGAGGTGACTACTTTGATTTTATCAGGCTGAATGATAAAGAATTTTTGTGGTGTATTGCGGATGTATCGGGAAAGGGAATTTCAGCGGCTCTCCTGATGGCTAATCTCCAGGCAAGTCTGCGTGCCTGGACCTCAGTAGAGAGTAATCTGGACCGGCTTGTTACAAAATTGAATGAGGCGGTTACCAAGACGACAAAGGGAGAACGTTTTATCACTCTTTTTCTTGGAAAATATAACGAAGAGACCCGTGAGATGGAGTATATCAATGCCGGACATAACGCTCCTATCATGATCGCCGATTCCCAGGCTACCTTTCTAAAGCAAGGTACTACTCTTTTAGGTATTTTTGATGAACTGCCTTTTGTGCAGCCTGGCAAACTGGTGCTGCCGGATAATGCTCTGATCTTTAATTATACCGATGGGTTGATTGAAAGCGCTGATGAAGACGTTTTCGTTTCGGAAGAAGAGCTTGTGGAGTATCTTTCACAGCATTGTGATCTGCGTTCTCAGCAGATAAACAAGGGGATCCTGTCAGAAATACAGGTAAGCAGAAATGCAAAGATGCATTCCGATGATATCACCCTGTTTACATTGAAGATATATTAGCCCCGGTTATAGTTTAAGCCGGGTCACTGAGGTGACCTGATCCGGCTTCCTGACAGCGTAGTGGGCAGCATACTGTGCTATCGTTGCTTTCTCCTTGTCAATTGTCTGAGGGTAATAGCTGTTCCCCAATACACTTTTCCCGGTAAGTATTTCAAACCAGGTACAAGCGGCTGTATATCTTCCATAGGTAAGTTCGAGATGATAGCCATCTCTGTTGAAATAGTCTCCTATTACACTTGTTCTGGCATTTTGAATGGCGGTACCGGCAGGAACCAGATATTTAAATTGTTTTACATCTTTGAACACTCTTCTGGTGGCGTCAACAATTGCTTTATACATCTCATCCTGGTTTTTGTGGTAATTGGCAAATCCGCCATGTGCAGACGTTTTAGCATATGCCCAGGTACGGTGAAGAATGAATTTTACTTTTGGATTCGTGACCTTTCCTTTGACATAACCGAGCAGATCAGTCAGATAGGGGAAATAGGTATTATATATGCCCGAGTTTTGACTTACCTGCTGAAAACTGATATAGTCCCAGGGTTCATCCTGTATGGCGGAAGCCAAAGTTTGTTTTTCAGTTACCACTTTTCTTCCTCCCACAATTTTACGGTAAGAATATGCCGGTGCATCGTTCGTTGCATTTTTCCAGTGTGTTTCCAGCGAACATCCTCCTATATAGAGGTTCCCGATCACAAGACTGTCTCCCGAAGCTTCAGCAAGTTCATATAAATAGTTTTCAATCGCATCTTCGGAAAAGCTATTGCCGATAGCGAGTACTTTTATGACGTTTTTTGCATCGGTTCCCAGAGAGCAGAGGCAAAAAATGAACAGGAAGATAAAGTATTTACCAGTATTTTTTTTCATTATTCGATATCCAGGTTAATAAAATAAATAATAGCCGGATACGGGGTATCCGCACTGTCAGGGTCAAATATACCGTAACAAATCTTAAACGCAAATCTTTGCTGTGTGTTGTTCCTTCTTACCTGCTAAGGTACCGGTTCGTTAAGTATTGGCCTGCTCTTCTTCAAAATGTTGCATCTGAGCGCAAATTCAGTTAAGTTTGGACTGTAGACAGATAAGTGATGCTTTTATCGTATTACCAGGATCAATTTATTGAAGCAGGCTGTGACGAGGCCGGAAGGGGATGCCTGGCAGGCCCTGTATTTGCTGCCGCTGTTATATTGCCCCGCGATTTTAAACATGAAAAACTTACGGATTCTAAGCAGCTCTCTGAAGCGGACAGGTATAGTCTTCGTGAAATGATTGAAAAGAAAGCCATTGCATATGCCGTCGCATCTGTGGATCATGAAGAAATTGATCATATAAATATCCTCAATGCGTCTTTTTTAGCAATGCACCGGGCTCTTGATATGTTGGGAACGAAACCTGGTTATTTGCTAATAGATGGAAACCGCTTTAAAAAATACCAGGAAGTACCTCACGCTTGTATTGTGAAGGGTGACGGGAAATATTACTCTATTGCTGCTGCTTCTATTCTTGCCAAAACATACAGGGACGACTTTATGAAGAACCTTGCTTTGCTTCATCCTGAATATGATTGGTGCAGTAACAAGGGTTATCCGACAGTTAAACACCGGAATGCCGTTTTGCATTATGGGATGTCCCCGTATCACCGCCGGTCTTTCCGCATAACCGATCCCCAGTTGGAGTTGTTTACTGAAGAGTTCTCTGAAGGGAAGGTTGTTTAAACATCAGGACTTAAGGCCGAATAGAACGGGCGGCGTGAATAACAAATGCCATTTTGACTCATGTTAAGACTATGTTAAGCATTTTGCATATAAATGCAATTTGTCTAAGTTTGCCACTCAGTATATAAGAAATAATGAAGAATACCGCGTTAACTGATATCCATATTTCCCTTGGTGCTAAGATGGTGCCGTTTGCAGGATTCAATATGCCTGTTCAATATGAAGGCATCAACATAGAGCATCTCACAGTAAGATCTTCTGTTGGTGTATTTGACGTAAGCCATATGGGAGAATTTATTCTGAAAGGTGATCATGCTCTCGATCTTATTCAAAAGGTAACAACAAACGATGCATCGAAATTAGTGGATGGTAAAGTTCAGTATTCCTGTCTGCCAAACGGAGCCGGAGGAATCGTAGACGATCTGCTGGTGTACCGGATCGACGAAAAAACGTATATGCTGGTGGTGAATGCTTCTAATATAGAAAAGGACTGGAATTGGATCTCTGAACATAATACTTATGGAGTTGAGATGAAAGATATTTCAGATCGTACTTCATTGCTGGCGGTACAAGGCCCTAAGGCGGTAACTGTTCTTCAAAAACTCACCGGAACGGATCTTTCCTCGATGGAATATTATTCGTTTAAAAAAGGAATACTTGCAGGAATAGACAATGTGGTAATCTCTGCAACGGGTTATACCGGTGCCGGTGGTTTTGAAATCTATTTTGACAATGAACATGCAGAGCATATCTGGAATGCTATTTTCAAAGCAGGAGAGTCGGAAGGCATTAAACCAATAGGTCTTGGTGCCCGGGATACCCTGAGGCTTGAAATGGGTTTTTGCCTGTATGGAAATGATATAGATGACTCAACCTCTCCTATTGAGGCAGGCCTTGGCTGGATCACAAAGTTTACAAAAGATTTTGTGGATAGTGTAAAGCTGTCTGAACAAAAGAAATCGGGAATAGAGCGAAAGCTCGTAGCATTCGAAATGATTGAGCGTGGTATTCCAAGACATGACTACGAAATAGCAGATGCAGATGGAAATGTTATCGGAAAGGTTACATCGGGCACGCAGTCTCCTTCTCTGCAAAAGGCAATCGGACTTGGCTATGTCAAAACTCCCTTCTCTGCACCTGGAACAGAAGTGTTTATTAAAATCAGAAATACTGCTGTAAAAGCGAATATTGTAAAACTACCTTTCTTTAAAGCATAGCATTGAAAGTAGTACAGTTATCAGCTTCAGAAAAATTAAAGGCAGAAGTTTGTTTTACTCCTGCCTTATTGCCATTGTATGATATCGGAAACAGCATAGTTGTCGTTATTGATATTTTCAGGGCAACTTCATCTATTTGTTATGGAATAGAAAACGGTGCTGCTGCTATTATTCCCGTTTCCAAAGTCGAGGAATGTGCTGCTTATCATGGTACAGATTGTTTATTGGCAGCGGAACGGGATGGAGAAGTTGTAGCCGGGTTTGATTTTGGTAATTCTCCATTTGCTTATACTCCGGAGAAGGTGGCGGGCAGGACAGTGGTGCTGACCACCACAAACGGGACTCATGCTATTCAGCTATCCAGAGGAGCAAAAAGGATCGTAATTGGATCTTTTTTCAACTTAACGGCCTTGTCCGACTGGCTTATCAAAGAACAGGAGAATATCCTGCTGGTTTGTGCCGGCTGGAAGAATAAGTTTAATCTGGAAGATTCTGTATTTGCAGGTGCTGTTGTTGCCCGCTTAAAGGATGCAGGCTATAGCCTGGATGATTCTTCAATTGCTGCGCTGGACCTTTACGGCCTCGCCAGTGATGATCTTCGGAAATACCTTAAGAAAACATCCCACAGTGAGAGATTAAAGAAACTGGGTATTGAAAAAGATATAGACTTTTGCCTGAATGTCGATATCACCAGAGCTATTCCTGTTTTAGAAGATGAGAAATTGATAAAGCTGGAACCATAGCATCGGTTGAATATTTATCAGGGATGTTCTATTCTTTATTCTTTGTATCTATTATAATGGTCACAGGCCCGTCATTGATAAGTGATATTTTCATGTCGGCGCCAAAGATGCCAGCCTCTGTCTTTTTTCCTGTCAGGGATTCAAGCTCTGCGAGCATGGACTCGTAAAGGGGAATTGCCTTATCAGCTTTAGCTGCTCTTATAAAACCGGGCCGGTTTCCTTTTTTAGTTTGAGCAAACAGGGTAAATTGTGAGATCAGAAGCACAGATCCATCTACATCTTTTAGTGACCTGTTCATAAGCCCGTTTTCATCACCGAATATCCTCATATTGGCAATTTTTTGTGCAAGCCATTTCATTTCTTCCAGGTTATCGCAATCTTCGATTCCTAAAAGAATAACTAATCCTAAATCTATCTGTCCGGTTATCTTCTTTTCTACTCTGCAGGAAGCCTGAGTGACTCTTTGTATGACTGCTCTCATTTTTTAGCAATATAAGAATTTGATTTTAAACGTATTATAAGAGTATGGTTTTGTGGTTAAGGATGGTAAAGATGTATATAGTATGGGATAAAAAAATATTTGATCTTAATAAGGGTAATTTGTTTGCTTTTAAGCAGATAATTACCCTTTTAAGAGATTCATCAGATAAATTTACACTATCAAAGGATAATAAAATATTACTGGCTGATAATAGTTAAGATTACTTTTGAATGTAACTGATTATAAGTTGACTATGCCAGGACTAATATGATATTACTAAGTATGCGGAAATATTCAATCGCTTTTCTTTTGTCTTGCTGCTGTTTTTTTCTTCAGGCTCAGCCGCCATTCGTTAAGATCAAAAATCACCAGTTTAGCCTGAACAACCGGCCGTATTATTACATGGGTACCAATTATTGGTATGGTGGTCTGCTTGCCTTGAATAAAGATCCGGGACGTGGAAAGGAACGATTACGAAAGGAACTGGACTTCCTTAAAGATAATGGGGTTAGTAATCTGCGTGTGCTTGTTGGGGCTGAAGGAAAAGGATTGGTGAATGGAGTAGAGAGGTTAACTCCGGCATTTCAAACTGAACAGGGAAAATTCAACACAGAGATCCTGGACGGGCTTGACTATTTGCTTTATGAAATGAGTAAGCGCCGGATGTATGCCGTTCTGTTCCTGAGTAATAACTGGGAATGGAGCGGGGGATTTCTTCAGTATTTAAGCTGGAACAAAGTCATTACCGACTCGGTAATGAAGAGCAAACTGAACTGGGACGACCTCAGGGATAACACCAGTAAATTTTACAGCTGCAAACCTTGCCATGAAGACTATGAAAAGCAGCTCCGCTTGGTTTTAAATCATGTTAATAAGTACACCAAAAGGAAGTATACTGATGAGCCGGCTATCATGGCATGGGAAATTGCGAATGAACCCAGACCCATGCGGGCTTCTGCCGTAGATGCTTATAAAAAATGGACTTCATCTGTTGCTAAGCTGATCAAGTCCATCGACAAAAATCATCTGGTAACCCTGGGAACAGAAGGGATCATGGGCACAGAGGAGTCGCCTGAACTTTTTAAAGAAGTTCATTCTCCCGGGGAGGTTGATTATTTAACCCTGCACATCTGGCCGAAGAACTGGGGCTGGTTCAGGGATACAAGTATCGTGAGCGGTCTGCCTGATGTAATTTCCAGAACCCGTGAATACATCAGAAAACATGAAGAAACAGCGCTTGAACTGAATAAGCCTTTAGTAGTTGAGGAGTTTGGTTTGCCTCGTGATCATCACTCTTTTGATCCGGCATCCTCCACTCTTTCAAGAGATAAAATGTATGACACTATATTCGATGAGTGGTCACGGAGCCGGGAAAAAGGAGGTGCTATCGCCGGATGCAATTTCTGGGCATTTGGCGGAAGTGCCCGGCCGGTGCCAAAACAGGAATTCTGGAAAGAGGGAGATGATTTTATGGGGGATCCTCCTCAGGAGGAACAGGGACTCAATACTGTTTTTGACTCCGATCAGTCCACATGGAAGCTTATCCGTTCATACGCTCTAAGGGAT
>NZ_QEAS01000006.1:79128-101084 GCF_003130405.1 Pararcticibacter amylolyticus | reverse complement strand
GTCTTATTTGCTATGATTTCTGCTGCCATAATTAATGGACAGGCTCAGCCCGTTGCTCCTGAATCTGCTGATCAGAGAATTGAGAACCTGCTATCAAAAATGACTCTTGAGGAAAAGGCAGGCCAGATGACCCAGATTAGTGTGGAAGCTTTTCTTAAAACGACTAATGGTGTTCCGGATGAACCGCATGAGTTTGATATGAGGAAACTGGAGGAAGCTATTAAAAGGTATAAAGTTGGTTCTATACTGAATGTAGGTGGCAATGCACAAACTGTGGATGTATGGAGGAGAAGGATTGAAACTATTCAGAAGCTTGCCTTGCAGGAACGGCTGAAAATTCCGGTGTTATATGGTATTGATGCCATCAGGGGTAATAACTATACCCTGGATGCTGTTATGTTCCCGCAGCAAATTGCTCAGGCAGCATCCTTCAATCCGGTAATGGTGAAGAAGGCAGCCGGGGT
Organism: Pararcticibacter amylolyticus; assembly: GCF_003130405.1. Taxonomy (GTDB): domain Bacteria; phylum Bacteroidota; class Bacteroidia; order Sphingobacteriales; family Sphingobacteriaceae; genus Arcticibacter; species Arcticibacter amylolyticus. The sequence continues at coordinate 100,620 of NZ_QEAS01000006.1, read as the reverse complement.
TGCTGCTTATGAAACCAGGGCCTCCTTTATTCCATGGAACTTTAGTCCCGTTCTTGACCTGGGACGTCAACCCGTATGGCCGCGGATCTGGGAAACCTATGGAGAAGATCCGTATCTGGTTAGTGAGATGGGAAAAGCGGCGGTACAGGGATATCAGGGAGAGGCTGTAGTTACCGATAAGTATCATGTAGCTGCATGTCTGAAGCATTATATGGGGTACAGCATGCCATTGAGCGGTCACGACCGTACACCGGCATGGATTCCCGAGAGAGAACTGCGGGAGTATTTTCTCCCGCAGTTTGCTGCTGCTGTAAAATCAGGTGCAAAAACGGTAATGGTAAACAGTGCCGAAATTAACGGGGTGCCAGTGCACGCCAGTAAACATATCCTAACAGACATACTGAAAGGAGAGCTTGGATTTAAGGGGCTGGTAGTGAGTGACTGGCAGGATATACAGTACCTTTTTCAACGTCACAGAGTAGCAAAAGATAATAAGGAAGCGGTGATGATTGCAGTGAATGCGGGTATTGATATGAGTATGGTGCCTACAGATTTTACCTTCACTGAGACTCTTATTGAACTCGTGAAGGAAGGTAAGGTGCCGGTTCAACGGATTGATGACGCGGTACGGAGAATCCTAAGAGTGAAATATGAAACAGGCCTGTTCGAAAACAGCACCGGAAGAGCGAAGGACTATCCGTTGTTTAATAGTTCTGCGCATAACCGATTAAATTACGATGTCGCAGCAGAGTGCGTCACTTTGCTCAAAAACATAAATAATGTACTTCCTTTATCAGCGGGTAAAAGAATCCTGGTGACTGGTCCGTCTGCCAGTTCTATGCGTTCTTTGAACGGCGGATGGGCGCGTAACTGGCAGGGCGATAACAGTGATAAAACAGAAGGGGCTAAGAATACCATCCTGAAAGCAATAAGAAACGTTTTTGGAGCAGCAAATGTAGAATATAGCGAAGGCGCTGATTTCGATAAAGTGCTGAATGTACAGGATGCTGTATCTAAGGCGGAAAGGTCTGATGTGATCGTACTTTGTATAGGTGAAACGAGCTATACTGAAACCCCCGGCAATATCGGCGACCTCCGGATTTCTGATTCTCAGATAGAACTTACCAGGGCATTATCGGCAACCGGGAAACCCATAATTTTCGTTCTGACGGAAGGCCGCCCGCGTGTAATCTCGTCGATAGAGCCGCTGAGCTCGGCAGTTATTCATTCGTATCTGTTAGGGAATGAGGGAGGGAGTGTTATCGCAGATGTACTTGCAGGGAAAGTGAATCCTTCGGGTAAACTGCCTTATACCTATCCGCGTCATACAAACAGCCTGCTCACCTATTATCATAAATATACAGAGACACTTAAGTTCGATGAGGCTGCCGGCTTCCATCCGCAATGGGAATTTGGATATGGCCTCAGTTATACCACGTTCTCTTATTCTAACCTTAGAATAAGCAGCCCGGTGTTGAGCGACTCAGCCCCTGTTGTCGTTTCTGTAGACGTTGCCAATTCCGGTAAAGTTGCGGGAAAGGAGGCTGTTCTCCTGTTTGTGAGTGACGAGGTTGCTTCTATCACTCCGGAAGTAAAGCGTTTACGCGGGTTTGATAAGATTGAACTTCAGCCGGGTGAAACCAGGACGGTTACATTCACTGTGGATAAAGAAAGGCTTTCTTTCATCAACGAACAGTTACAAAGAGTTATTGAACCTGGAGATTTTACTGTATCTGTAGGAGGGCTTAAGGCTTCTTTCAGGTACGAATAGCTAAGAAAAGTCATAAGATGCAAAAACAAAGAAATATATTATCCGTAATCCTGTTCATTTTTTATGTATCTGTATATGGGCAGGGAAATAACCATGCACAGGATTATACAAAGTTTCCTGGTCTGGCGCTGACCCCACCAATGGGTTGGAACAGCTGGAATAAATTTGCCTGTAATGTCGATGAAAGGCTGATCCGTGAAATTGCCGATGCGATGGTGACTTCGGGAATGAGAGATGCCGGCTATTCTTATATTAATATTGATGATTGCTGGCACGGAGAACGGGATAGTCTCGGCTTTATCCATCCCGATCCCCAGCGGTTCCCCTCAGGCATGAAAGCTCTCGCCGATTATGTCCATTCTAAAGGACTAAAGCTTGGCCTTTATTCTGATGCCGGGTCGATGACGTGCGGCGGAAGGCCCGGAAGCCGGGGCTATGAATTCCAGGATGCTCTGTCGTATGCCAGTTGGGGAGTGGATTATCTCAAATATGACTGGTGTAACACGGAAGGATTAAAGGCTGAAGGTGCATATAAAACGATGGCTGCTGCCCTGAAGAAGGCAGGGAGGCCAATTGTATTGAGCATTTGCGAATGGGGCACAGACACGCCCTGGCAATGGGCTGCTTCAGTGGGCCATCTATGGCGAACAACGGGGGATATTTTCAACTGCTTCGATTGTATAGAAGATCATGGTTCCTGGAAGTCCTGGGGGGTGATGCAAATACTGGATAAACAGGAAGGCTTAAGGAAATACGCGGGTCCTGGTCACTGGAATGATCCTGATATGCTTGAGATAGGTAATGGTAAGCTTACCCCGGGTGAGGACAGGGCTCATTTCTCTATGTGGGCAATGATCGCTGCTCCCCTGATTGCAGGGAATGATCTGAGAAATATGACAGGAGAGACAATTTCAGTCCTGACTAACCATGACGTGATTCGGGTGAATCAGGATTCGCTGGGTATACAAGGGTTCAAATACTCCGTGAAGGATAGCGTCGAGACCTGGTTTAAACCGCTGAAGGGTGGCGACTGGGCAGTTTGCTTTCTTAACCGGGGTAAACAGGAAGCCAGAGTTAATTTTGACTGGGATGGCGAGCGCGTAACAGATGATCTTTCGGGTGCGCAGCTCGACGTTTCCCGGCAGGAGTATAAGCTTAAGAACTTATGGACGGGCAAGATCTCAGGCTCCACCCGAAGAAGATTAAATACAATAGTCCCCTCTCATGATATTTTAATGTTCCGCATGTCTGCAAAATGAAAAGAGAGAAAATGAGATCTGTAAATCTGATATTACTGATGCTTGGAATGCTTTGTTTCCGGGTTAATGCACAAACTTCAGCACCTTCTGATGAAAGGGCTACCACAGAGACTGTTAACCTTTTCCGGAACCTGATCAAACTGCAGCAGAAAAATAAATATCTTATCGGGCATCAGGATGCTCTGGCCTACGGCGTTAAGTGGAAATATCAACCGGGACGCAGTGATGTAAAAGATGTAACCGGCGATTACCCGGCTCTTTACGGATGGGAGCTCGGGCACCTGGAAGCTGGATCTAAGGTGAACCTGGATAGTGTGCCTTTTGATAAAATGAGAGAATTTATAAAAGACGGCTACAAAAGGGGAGGTGTCATTACAATCAGCTGGCATGGAAATAATCCAATGACTGGCAAGACAGCCTGGGACCCGGAGCCGGGAACAGTAGCGTCAATCCTTCCGGGCGGGGATAAACACGATGTGTTCCGCAAGCAGCTGGATAAGGTGGCTGCATTCCTGCTAAGCCTTAAAGGTGCGGGGGACGAATATATTCCGGTTTTATTCCGTCCGTTTCATGAACATACAGGTGGATGGTTTTGGTGGGGGGTAAAAACGACTTCTGATATTGAATATCAAAAACTGTTTAGATTCACTGTTGAATACCTCAGGGATGTTAAAGGCCTGCACCATTTGCTTTATGTATACAACACAGCCAGCGGCTTTAAAAACCGGGAGGAATTTCTGAAACGATATCCCGGAGATGAGTTTGTGGATGTCCTCAGCTTTGATGCATATCAGTTCAGTAATCAATCCGCTGATTTCAGCACGGCTCTGAAGGCTGACCTGGCAGTGGTGGAAGATCTGGCAATTGCCCGGAATAAAATCGCAGCAGTTGCTGAGACCGGATATTCGCAAATCCCGGATGCAAAGTGGTGGACAGGGACTGTTGCTCCTTCTTTCAAGGGACGTCAGTTTGCTTTCGTTCTGTTTTGGAGGAATGCCGGTTACAAGAAAGATAAGACCACAGAATACTATGTTCCTTACAAAGGACAGCCGTCAGAAGGTGATTTCATAAGATTTTACAACTTGCCTGAAACGGTCTTTCAAAAGGAGCTGGGCGCAATGAAGATATACCGGTGATGGCCATAGAGATCTTTTGCAGCTTATTTGGGCGAAAGGAAACTGGAGGAGGGATGCTCCTGGTCCTGATCTTTTTTCTGTTTGCCGGTCGGCCCGTTAAGGCAGAGGAAAAGGTAAAATTCTTTTCTGCCTCTGATGTACATCTTCAGTATGTTGGCCGAATTGATTTCTCAAATCCGGAGTTGCCGAGAGCCTGGGCGCCCGGTGTATATATGATGGCCGCTTTTTGGGGACGAGACTGTGAAATTGTAGTGAATGACCAGGTGTTGTATGATAAATTTCATAATTATATTTCGATAGTGGTAGACGGCGGTCCTCCGCGCAGAATCAAGCTGGCAAAAAAGAACAACAGGATCCGGGTTGCGGAAAAGTTGAATGCCGTATTCCATACTTTGCTGGTCTGCAAAAGCACGGAATCCAATATCGGTTATATAGAATTTGCCGGGATATATTGTGTTGAACTGAAGCCCTTGCCTTTACCTGCTGGAAGAAAAATAGAATTTATCGGGAATTCTATAACATGTGGTACTGGCAGCGATGTTTCAGCGGTCCCGTGTGGAAATGGTGAATGGTTCGATCAGCATAATGCCTATATGAGCTATGGACCTGTAACAGCCCGGAATTTGGGAGCTCAGTGGCAACTTACCTCTTACTCTGGTATCGGCCTCATTCAAAGTTGCTGCAATTTGAAGGTAGTGATGCCTCAGATATTTGATAAAATTAATATGCTGGACAATCAGATACCCTGGGATTTCAGCCGTTATCAGCCAGATGTTATAACAGTATGTCTCGGACAGAATGATGGTATTCAGGATTCAGCAGTTTTTTGCCGCAGCTATCTTGAATTTATCAGGAGGGTTCGGGGCTGCTATCCTGAAGGTACAATTATATGTCTTTCCAGTCCTATGGCGGATGACGTTCTCCTGGCAGCTCAGAAGAGGTATTTGAATGCAATAGTTGCAGAAGCCAACCGCAATGACCCGGATGTGTATTCCTGCGTTTTTTCAAGGAGGTATAATAACGGCTGCGGTGATCATCCCGATCTCTCCGAACACCGGCAGATCGCTGGGGAGCTCAGCCGTTTTATAAAGGCAGTGAAGCACTGGTAGCAGTGTACTGTGCATGTAATTATTACTTGAGTATATATTTTATACAAATAACTAAACCGGGAGTAAACTCCTGCTCAATCAAATGGAAAAAGACAAGATCAGATTTAAAGAGAAAGTAGGTTATGGATTAGGGGATGCAGCATCGTCTATGTTCTGGAAATTATTCAGCATGTATCTGCTTATTTTCTACACAGATGTATTTGGTATTTCTGCAGCAGCTGCAGGAACAATGTTCTTGATTACGCGGATCTGGGATTCTTGTTTCGACCCGGTTGTAGGAGTTCTTGCCGATCGAACGACATCAAAGTACGGGAAATTCAGACCTTATCTATTGTGGGTGGCTGTGCCTTTTGGTGTTATAGGTGTTTTTACCTTTTATACCCCCGGTTTTGCAGAAGGGGGGAAACTGGTGTATGCGTATATTACTTATTCACTGATGATGATGATTTACTCTCTTATAAATGTTCCGTATGCGTCACTCCTGGGAGTGATGTCGGATAAGGGGGCCGAGCGCACGTCTTTATCTTCTTACAGAATGGTATTTGCATTCGCGGGAAGCCTGCTCGCTCTCGGGCTTATTGAGCCTTTAAGAGAGGCTTTCGGCGGGGAGGTCAATCCTCAGCAGGCCTGGTTTTATTCGGTGTCAATATTTGCTGTGATAGCCGTCTTGTTTTTTTGGTTATGTTTTTTTCTGACCAAAGAAAGGGTGATTCCTGTCCATCATCAGAAAGCAGATCTGAAATCAGACATAAAGGACCTGCTCGGGAATCGTCCATGGTGGATCCTGCTTGGAGCCGGAGTTGCCGCTTTGATTTTTAACTCGGTCAGGGATGGTGGCGCTGCTTTTTATTTTAAATACTATATAAATGAAAGTAACGTATCCGCTGGTGGCTTTCCGGGAATTAGCACAGGACTTTCTCTGACTACGATTTATCTTGTGCTGGGTCAGGCGGCTAATATTATCGGAGTGATTATAGCTGCTCCGATTGCTAATAAGATAGGAAAGAAGAAAACTTTTCTCCTTGTGATGGTGATTGCATCTGTGTTGAGTATGGTGTTTTATTTATTTGGCAAAGATCATATTGTATGGATTATGACACTTCAGGTTATGATCAGTATCTGTGCAGGTGCTGTATTTCCCTTGTTATGGTCCATGTATGCCGATATTGCCGACTATTCAGAATGGAAGAATGGAAGGCGTGCTACTGGCTTGATCTTCTCTTCTTCGTCAATGTCACAAAAATTTGGATGGACAATCGGAGGTGCAACAACTGGCTGGTTATTAGGTTTTTTTGGCTTTCAGGCAAATATGGTTCAGAATGAGAGTGCGCAGGAGGGGATCAGGCTGATGTTGAGTTTCCTTCCGGCAGCAGGTACCATTCTCTCTGTTCTCTTTATCGTATTTTATCCTTTGAGTGAAAAACGGATGGAAGAGATATCAGAAGAGCTGGTCGCCAAGAGGTTGGAATCTTCAGCCGTTAATGATGTGGACGCGGGAACAGAGTAAGTCCTTCCGGAGAACCTTAAACGTAAAAAAGAGGGGAGTCCTGTAATCAGGATTCCCCTCTTTTCTGTCCTGGCATGAAAGCCTGATTATGGGTAATGCTCTATATAGTCAGGTTTCCCGGTCTCTGTCATCCTGTAAGAAAATTCCAGATGAAAGAGGCTTTCAATCCTTCTTTAGTTAGAAGGAACGAATACATAGTACCACCATCCATCCTTATCAAACTCCTGCGCAGCGAGTACCATTTTATCAGGTGTAAGACTTACAATATTATACTCACTCCATGCCTTCAGGCCGGGGTCATTGAAATCATGCCCGCAAAGGATGTTCGTTCCTGAAACTCTGATGCTCCCGATCCCATAAGACCAGCCATTCGCTGAGTTGGAAGCCAGATCCATCGTGAATGCTCCCGCCCTGACTTTTTGATCAGAGGAGGTTTTTTTCATTTTCAATCCCCTTAAAGTAAAGGTCATAGTGGCCCCAAGCCCGTCTGCATCGAGTTTCTTATCTCTGCATTGTGTCGTAACATCAGAGGGATTCAGCACCCACCATGCCGGGCCGGTTTCACCGGCTCCGCCATTTCCAAAACACTTTTCGCCCTGCCATGTCCATGTTTTTTCGCCCGTTCCGCACAGATATTCGTATTGAGGCTCAACTGCAAATGATTTTTCTTCAACATTAACAGTAAAGTCTTTGGTGAAAGTACTTCCATCCTGGTTCAAGGCTACAGCTGTGATAACCTGTTGCCCGGTTAAAAACAATGTCATGACAGCCCGGTTGCCGGTATACGTTTTGATCCCGTCGGTCCACTGTACCGAGACCTTACTCGAAGTTTCACAGATGACCCTGTTTGACCTTTTTCCATTCACCATCACAGGGGCAATATTCGCCTGAAATTGTTCTGCCTGAAGTGCTGCTGGTTCCGGCCCGTCTTCTACAATAGGCTCACAGCCGTAAAAAGATCCGGCCAATATCAATGATAGAGCCGCGAAAATTAGTTTTTTCATACTCTTTGGTTCGTTTGCTAGTTAACAATTCCTGATTATCTTCCCGTTTCTATCCATCCTGTGTAATCGCCTGAACTCCAGCCTGCATTCTGCTCCAGTACGCCCTGTGAAAGAGAGATCTCACTTTCCGGGATTTTGAAGAAACCTCCTGTTGCCTGGTATCTTGCTACATATCCATCGCCCTGTATTCCATTCTTATCTGGTTTGCCACCATGATAAGTGGGTTGGTTGATCTGTTTTGCAAGAGCTTCTTCTGCGATGTGCCAGCGGCGGATGTCATTCCAGCGGATTCCCTCGAAACACAATTCCCAGCGCCGTTCGTTCCGGAGTGCTGCATCACTATACGCTATGGCGGGTAGGCCGACCCTGGCCCTTACCCTGTTCATGCCTGTTGCATCTTTTTTTAATTCGGACTGCATGAGCAGAACATCAGCAAAACGGATCAGTACCAGATCGTGAATGTTGTTTAACTGATAATTATCACTGCTGAAGCCTTTGTACATCTCGTATTCGAAGGTAGCCCGGTAACCCGAACCGTCAGATGCCTTGCAGGTAATAGCAGACGTCTTCTTTTCGAAATAGTCGGTTTCCTGAACGAAATCAGACCAGCCTCCGCGTTTGTAATTCGGGAGTTCATCCGGGATATAACAGATAGATGCTGTACGCCGGGGATCGTTGGGTTCCGAAGTGGTCCAGTCATTCCACAAGTTAGGAGCAACTGGTCCGGCTCCCCATCCCTGTCCAAATGGAAACGTATTGCCAAAATCCTGACCTCCCCGCATTCCAAAGTGAAGAGCATATTGATTTGAATAACCAATGGTTGCACCTGCATCCCAGGATGCAAACTGAGAGAACTTAATGGCAAACATTGATTCAGGGTTGATGGCATTGTCGTCTTCCACCCATTTCAACCCTTTTCCTTTTGTGTAATTATAGTCGTTGACAGTAAGCCGGTTTGAATAAGCCCATAAGTTTCTGTAGTCGGATGTCACAAGGGTGTATCCCGAGTTGTTCACACAGTCATCCACCCAGGCTATAACATCTGATTTACTGATGGAAGAGCCGTCAGGAAGAGTGATGTTCTCTTTCTGATAATAGCCCGTATAGAACAGGAATGCACGTCCCATCATTGCCTCTGCAACCCATTTGTTGACATGTCCTTCTTCTGCCGAGCCGCGTGGTTTCGCAGGCATCAGTTCGATAGCTGTTTTCAGGTCCTGTAAGATTTGTCCCCACTCTTGTTCTGAAGAGGCCTTTGGCAGGTTTACAGCAGGTGAAGTAGCTGTTATAAGCGGGACATTCCCAAAGAGAGAAGCAAGTTCGTAATAAAAGAACGCCCGCAGGAAGTGGGCTTCGCCAAGCATTTGGTTCTTTTGGTCGGTGCTCTCATAATTAGTAATATTGCCCAGTGTTTCGATTGCCAGGTTTGCCTGATAAATTCCTTTATAACGGTCTATCCAGAACTGGCGGAGCATATCTGCATTATAGTTCATCATCAAATCTTCAGCCTGCATAACAAAGTCATTATCTCCTCCTCCTCCAAGGCGGTCATCAGAAGCTAATTCAGAAATGTAGTAGAATGTAAATTGCGGATTAGTATTCGCGATGTTTAAATTGTTGTAAATACCGGTTACTACTTGCTTGGCATCTTCAACTGTTCTGGGGTAGTTCCCCGTATTAGCCTGAGTGAGATTTTCAGAATCAAGAAACTTCTCGCAGCCGCTAAAAGGCAGTATTGCTGCGGCCAGGAACAAGTATATTAGTTTTATTGGTTTCATATGGCGTCAATTAAAATTTAATACCAACTCCTATTAAATATGTCCGTGGATTTGGATAGAATCCTATATCAATTCCCGAAGCCCACCCGTAATTGGTGTCGTCCGAACTCGTTCCTATCTCAGGGTCCATTCCGGGATATTTGGTGATGGTAAATAAGTTTTGAGCAGTCAGAAATACACGGAATTCTCTGAATGGCATCTTCGGCGCAAGTCTCTTGAAATCGTATCCCAGAGTGATGTTTTGCATCTTGACATAATCAGCGTCTTCAATGTAGATGTCAGACACTTCTATCCAGTTGGTTTTGTTGCCCGCAGTAAGCCGTGGATAGCGGTTGGAAGTTCCCTCGCCATGCCAGTAATTGTAGACCTCCGTGGTATAATTGTCTTTATAACTGTCACCGAATTTGCGGTATGATCTGGCTATCTGCTGGCCGAAGGCTCCGCTTGCAGTAGCCGAGAGGTCAAATCCCTTATATCCCAGGTTGATACTGAAGCCTACCCTGTAGTCGGGAAGCGGACTGCCTATTTGTGTCTTATCCTGTATATTGATAACCCCGTCGTTGTTGTTGTCTACGAAGATCAGGTCTCCCGGTTGTGGATTCGTTTGCAGTGTAGGCTTTTGAGCTGCCCGCCACTCATCTATCTGCGTCTGGTTTTGAAATACTCCGGCAGTTTTGTATCCCCAAAAGTAGCCGATGGGTTTTCCGACTTCTGCGCGGAATAATTCTCCCGTTCCCTGGGATAAAACATTTGACGGACCATGTATGATTCCCTCTGTGTTCGCAATACGCGTCACCTTGTTGATGTTTTTGCTCATGTTCAGGTTAATTCCGTACGTCAAGCCGTTGTTTAAATGGTCGCTCCAGCCTAATCCCAGTTCGATTCCTTTATTTTCAACATCGCCGCCATTAACATAAGGAGCATTCGCTCCGTAAGAGGCGAGCACCGGAGCTTGCAGCAGCCAGTCCCATGTAGATTTCTTATACCAATCAAAGGCCGTGGTTAAACGGGATTTGAGGAAACGGGCGTCGAATCCGATGTCGAGCTGTTCGGAAGTCTCCCAGGATATATCTTCATTTGCAAGATTGGTGGCGAAGCTACCGGTCGACTGACTGGTTTTATTGTTGTTAAAAGAATAATTAGCTGCCCGCCCAAAAGAAATAGTAGCCAGATACTGAAAATTTGGAATGTTTTGATTCCCGTTCTGGCCCCAGCTGCCTCTTATTTTAAAGAAGTCCATCCAGCTCTTTACTCCATCCATAAATGGCTCGTTTGTGACAACCCAGCCGACGGATGCAGAGGGGAAATAACCCCAGCGATGACCGCGTGCAAAGTTTGTTGACCCATCGGCCCGGAGAATGAAAGATGCCAGGTAGGTTTCCTTGTAGTTGTAGTTAATACGGCCAAAGAAGGAGGCGATGGAGCCCGGATCCCAGGGGGCACCGGTGATGATGGTGGCGGCGGATACACCCTGGCTGTTTTTGATCCAGGCATGCTCCATGTCGTTCCATAGCAGGTTACTGTTTGTAGCTCCGACGGACTCTCCCATACCCGACTTCTGGATAGACTGTCCGGCTAGTATATCGAAGTGATGTGCTGCAATATTTAACCTGTAATTAAGGGTGTTTTCAAGGCTGTAACTCCATCCCAGGCCGGCATTCTGCTGGACGGAATTCGTAAGATTTCTGGTAGTGTTTGACAGTTCGTATGTGGGTGTAAACTGGCGGTATGAGTTAGCACTGAACTGGTAGCCAAACTGCGATTTAAAAGTAAGATTGGGGATTGGCTCAATCTCTACATAGGCATTCATGTTCAGCATGTGATTTTTCGTCATGTTGTTGCCCCGCTGGTAGTCCATTGATGCTATCGGATTCGCAAAACTGGCTTCATAGTCCTGAAGCCCGCTTGCTATTTTGTCCTCCATGTCGAAGTATTTCCCGTCGGCTCCGTAGATCGGCATAATAGGATAGCCTCTCAGCATATTTGAAATGTCGTTCCAGTATTGATTGCCTGTAGAGATACCGCGCCGGGTATTATAATTGTAATAGAGCCGTTCTCCCATTTTAATAATATCCCGGTTGTTGTTCTTGTAAATGACATGATCCGAGTTTATACGAACAGTGGTCCTGCCGAAATCTGACTGTACCGGCTTTCCGAAAATTCCTTCCTGTGAAGTATATCCTACCCCCAGGGAGAATTTTGAGGTTTCATTACCGCCTGTCAGATTAAATGTGTGATTTTGTATGGGAGCATCTTCATTTCGTATGGCATCCAGCCAGTTGGTCCCTTTCCAGGTTCCATTCTCAATAGACTCATACAGGCCGGCATCTTTAAAAGTGCTCTTCCAGTCAGTAAGAGGCAGCCCCTCGTTAAACTGAACCGTGTTGATCACATTCATGTACTGCCTGGCATCCAGCAGTTCGGGCATTTTGTAAACATTTTGAACCCCGGTGTAGCCGTCATAAGAGACTTGTGTCTTTCCTGATTTCCCTTGCCGGGTGGTTACCAGAATGACACCGTTTGCTGCTCTGGCACCGTAAATAGCCGCTGATGCTGCATCTTTGAGAACGTCTACTGATTCAATGTCTGCCGGGTTAAGGTTGTTAATGTCCCCGCTTGGAACTCCGTCTATTACATAAAGGGGCGAGGAATGTCCGATAGTCCCAAGTCCGCGGATGTTCACCTTGAATCCTTCGCCCGGTTGGCCTGAACTTTGCACAATGTTTACACCGGGGCTTTGGCTTTGCATAGCCGTTAAAGGACTCGTTGTACTAAGTTTCTGTAAGTTTTCACCGCTAACCTGGACTGTAGCGCCGGTGACTAGTTTTTTCTTTTGTACTCCATATCCGATTACCACTACTTCATTAAGTTCTCCCGCTTCCGGCTGCAGTACAACCTGAAGTTCATTGCCGGATCCTACCGTAATCTCTTTCTTTTTATAGGCCAGGTAGCTGAATGTCAGTACAGGATTGCTGCCTTGAACCTTTATGGAAAATTTTCCGTTTATATCAGTTGAAACGCCGGTTTGCGTTCCTTTTAAGAGGATACTTACCCCTATCAGGGCTTCTTTGGTTTCAGCATCCCTTACAGTTCCTTTTATTATTCTGTCTTGTCTGCCCGCTGATTTTCCGGTCGCCGAAACCGGTGTTGCATTGGCCAGAAACAAGCAGATCAGGATGGATAAAGGCATACTGAGGCCCCAAAGTTTTGTGTATAAAACTTCTCTACGTCTCATAAGTGAATTTTTAAAACTTTATTTTGCTTTTTTTAGCTTACAAGAAAGCTTGGTTTGTCTGAATATTAGTTCTAATTGGTCTTGAGTAAAATTTTATTGCGTCATGGTGTTAGTTTTTAAGGGTTTATACTAGTTTAGAAATGCGCTTTAATATTAAATGCTTTACAAATTTACAGTCACATCCCTTTTATTTGTCAATACTTTTTTATCCTATTATTCCAATTTATTTAATAACATACCGCTTTTCGGGAAATTTTCTGACGTTGGTGGAATAAAATCGGGCTTGTCCGGGACGAGGGAGTGTATGAGGTTTGGAATGGTTATGCTGCAAGACAAAGACTAGTTTTTTATTAAATAACGTTTAGTTGGCGGAAGCGTCTGTCTTATATTCTGGCAGGCATTAATCAGATAAAAATTCTTGTCCCGGCAAAGTTTTCCCTGAATTCTTTAGGCGTACAGTTCTTTTTCTTTTTGAACAACCTGTTAAAGTTTGAAATGTTATTGAATCCGCAATTGTAAGAAATTTCAGCAACCGAGTGTGTCGTGTCAATCAGCATTCTGGAAGCATGGCCGAGACGAATTTCATTCAGACTGTCGATGAAGGTATTCCCCGTGCGTTTTTTAATAAAACGGCTAAAAGAAACCTCCGACATACTTGCAAGCCTGGCGATATCTTTAAGGCTTATTTCCTTATGATAGTTGGCGTTCATATAGTCAAAGGCTTTATCAAGGCGTCTGCTGTTATAATTAAATTGTTCATTGTTGAAGGAAGAGTCAGACAGGGACCTGACGTTTCTCGATATAGACAGATCGTGCAGAATGCTCATGAGCTCCAGTACTCCATCGAATCCGCTCATCTGATTCAATGCCAGTATGCGCGATGAAACAGCCTGTATCGTTTCTTTAGGAAAGGAGATCCCCTTTATTGACCGCTCGAACATCTTCCGGATAAAGCTCAGCTGGTTTCTCCTGAGAAGCTTATCGTCGAAAAAGTCTTTATGCCACTGTACAGTAACTTCTGTTATTTCCTCGCTCCTGCAGTTGTGCGTAAACCATGCATGCTGGAGATTTGAGCCAACCAGCACCAATTCCATGTCCTCTATTTCCTCTATATTATCACCTACGATTCTTTTCGCCCCTTTAGCATTCAGTATCAGATTAAGTTCAAATTCCTCGTGATAATGCAGGGGGAAGTCAAACTCCTTTTTGACTCTTGAAAAAAGTGTAAAACAGTCGCTTTGTGTTAGAGGAGTGATCTCTTTTATGGCCGTTTTCATAATCGTGGTTTATAATATGTAGTTTATAAAGCGTAAAGATAGGTTAAAACAATATAATAGTAAAGTTGTGAAGAAAATAACTAGCTGTGAGCGGTTGCAAAGAGTAAAATGAGTAAAGATTATTTTTTTAATATTTAAATAGGTTAAAAAAGTATTATACGTCACATAAAACTGTATCTATTTTTATCCCCGAAATTTAACCGCTCTCAGAACGGTCAAATCGCCCGCAGGGCATCAGGAATAAATAAACATACACTAGAGACAGGCATGAATAATTTTGAACAAAGATTGCAACAACTTGAGGAGATGCAGGAAAAGCTTATAGCAAGCAGCAATATAAAGGAGGAAGAAGGCAACGGAATTTACGAGCGTTACAAACTACCCGTTCTTACAGGCAGTCATGTTCCCATCCTTTGGAAATATGATCTGAACCCCCGGACCAACCCATACCTGATGGAACGGTTTGGTATCAATGCTGCTTTTAACGCAGGAGCGATAAAATGGAGGGGGAAATATATATTGATGGCCAGGGTAGAGGGAGCAGACCGGAAATCGTTCTTTGCGATGGCAGAAAGCCCTAATGGCATTGATAATTTCCGGTTCCGGGAATACCCGGTGCGTATGCCGGAAACAGAAAATCCTGATATAAATGTTTATGACATCAGATTAACGCAGCATCAGGACGGGTGGATATATGGTTTGTTCTGTACTGAGCGCAAGGATCCTCAGGCTCCCTCTCACGACCAGTCTATGGCTGTTGCTGCATGCGGCATAGCCCGTACAAGAGATCTTGATGCCTGGGAGCGTCTTCCTGACTTAAAAACTCCATCTCCGCAGCAAAGGAATGTTGTGCTGCACCCTGAGTTTGTCGATGGAAAATACGCGTTTTATACGAGACCTCAGGACGGGTTTATTGATGCAGGTACCGGGGGAGGGATCGGTTTCGGTCTGGCCGGGAATATAGAAGATGCAGTAATTGAATCAGAAGTAATCATTGACAATAAGGTGTATCATACTGTCTACGAGGCGAAAAACGGTGCTGGTCCGGCTCCGATCAAAACATCGTATGGATGGCTTCACCTTGCTCATGGCGTTAGAAACACTGCCGCTGGGTTACGCTATGTGCTTTATATGTTTATGACAGATCTGCATGATCTTACTAAAGTTATTTACAAGCCTGCTGGCTATTTTCTTGCACCTCAGGGTGATGAACGTGTCGGGGATGTTTCAAATGTCGTATTTTGTAACGGATGGATTAAAGATGATGACGGGAGGGTGTTTATCTATTACGCGTCTTCAGACACTCGTATGCACGTTGCGACCAGTACTATTGATAAGCTGGTTGATTATGTGATTAATACAAGTGCAGACGGTTTTAGGTCTGCGGCTTCTGTTGAAACTCTTTATCGGATAATTAATAAAAACAGGGAGTTGTTAAATAAAAGTGAGGGTCAGCCTAAAGTACCGGCCCCTGATATGTAATGAATATAGAAGCCAATCTTAAACGATACAGGGAAGAACTCGGACACGAGCTGCGAAGTATACTCGGCTACTGGATGAAGTATGCTCCCGACATAGAAAATGGTGGATTTGTAGGCAGGATTGATAGCCTGGATCTTATTGACTCAAATGCTCCAAAAGGTGCGGTGCTGAATGCACGGATTCTCTGGTCTTTTTCTGCTGCATATAAGATGGATCAGTGTGTGGAATACCGGGAAAATGCGCAACGGGCCTATGACTATCTGAGCCGTTTTTTCTTCGATGAGGAATTTGGGGGTGTCTACTGGACTGTCGATCATCTCGGGCAGCCCCTGGAGACCAGGAAGCAAGTCTATGCAATAGCTTTTGTTATTTATGCACTGTCTGAATACTATACCGTTTCCTGGGATGGAAAAGTGAAAGAGATGGCAAAATCGCTTTACAGGAATCTGGTGGAATACACCTTTGACCAGGAGCAGGGAGGCTATTTTGAGGCTTTTTCAAGAAACTGGGATCCCATTGACGATTTAAGATTGAGTGAGAAAGATGCCAATGAGAAGAAAAGCATGAACACCCATCTTCATGTCATAGAGAGCTACACCAACCTTTACCGTATCTGGCCGGATGAAGAGTTAAAACAACATATTATCCAGCTGCTTGATAATTTTTTAAACCACATTCTGAACAGGGAAGATTACCATCTGATTTTGTTCCATGATGAGATGTGGAATAAAAAGTCGGATACAATATCCTACGGGCATGATATAGAAGCTTCATGGCTGCTGGCGGAAGCGGCAGAGGTTATTAATAATGAATTCTATAAAAGAACTTTTGAAGATGTCGCCCTGAAGATGGCTGCAGCAAGTGAAGAGGGATTGGATCATGACGGAGGCTTATGGTATGAATATGATATGGACATAGCTCATCTGGTGAAAGAAAAACATTGGTGGGTACAGGCAGAAGCAATGGTGGGATTTTTCAATGCATGGGAAATTAATGGTGACGAAGCTTTCCTGGAAAGGTCGTTTGAAGCCTGGGAGTTTGTAAAGAAGCATATCATCGACAGGCAAAATGGCGAATGGTTCTGGGGGGTAGATGAAACAGGAAAAGTAATGCCGGGAGAAGACAAGGCGGGACTTTGGAAATGCCCTTATCACAACAGCAGAGCCTGTATGGAAATTATTAGAAGAATAGCAAATCAGAGGAGGAAGTAATTAAGCCCTGGTATCATTTCCGTGATAGATGCTCAGGTAGCTGTCATATCGGGATAGTGCAATTTCTCCTTCTTCGACAGCACTTAGAACGGCACATCCGGGTTCGTTGATATGCCTGCAATTGTTAAACCGGCAATCGTTCATGCGCTCCCGTATCTCCGGAAAAAAATGCCCCAGTTCCTGTTTGTCTATGTCTATAATGCCCAGCTCCCGTATCCCGGGGGTGTCTATTAAATATCCTCCTTCTGGAAGCGGATGCATTTCAGCAAACGTTGTAGTGTGCTGCCCCTTATCGCTCCAGTCTGAAATTTCTCCGGTTTTCAGCTCAATTCCCGGAATTAATTTATTGATCAGGGTGGATTTACCTACTCCAGAATGCCCTGAGAATAGTGTTACTTTATCCTTCAGAAGTTGTCTGATCTGATTAAGATTGGTCCCTTCCCTTGCGGAGACCTGATAGCACGGGTAACCGATATTCTGATAAATTTCCTGGTATTCTGCCAGGATGTCAAGGCCTTCTTCACTAAAGAGATCAAGCTTATTAAATATTAATCCCGCCGGAATATCATAAGCTTCGGCTGTTGTAATAAAACGATCGATGAACCCCAGTGATGTGCGAGGCGATGCAAGGGTGACGATCAGTAAGGCCTGATCGAGGTTTGCCGCAATGATCTGGGCTTGCTTGGAAAGGTTTACGGATTTACGGATAATGTAGTTTTTCCTTTCTTCCAGTTTTACGATAACGCCTGTATCCTGCCCTGGTTCAGGTTCTAATACAACATGGTCTCCAACAGCAATGGGGTTAGTTGTTTTAATATCTTTTGTCCTGAATTTACCCTTTATCCGGCAGTCCACAATTCCTCCGTCATCAGTAATCACCTGATACCAGCTCCCTGTCGATTTTATAACTAAACCACGCATTGAACTGGTAAAATTAAAAATATTGCAATAAGTTTTGCGTTTTTACGAATTAACTCCTTAATTTAGGGAACGAAATAACTGATGAACAGAATTTATACCACTATTATCACGATTATTACCACCCGGACGCAATACTCAGGAGGAAGATCGTATATGGGGTAACCAGAAGATATAAAACCATAAAAACGCCTTCCTCCTAAAAGGGAAGGCGTTTTTTTTTAATTATTGTCGATAAAATGAAAACTATAATGGCATCGGGATGCTATGAAGAAGGACGGGCTAGTGTGATGGAGCTGGCTGACTGGCACCGTTGGAAACAGTATAATAACGAGTAAATACAAATATGAAAATCTTAAAGTTTGGCGGAACTTCCGTTGGTTCAGTTAAAAGTATCAGCACATTAATTGAGATTCTGAAACACGAGGCCGCTTCAGGAGAGAATCCTGTTGTGGTTCTGTCCGCAATGGGCGGCGTAACTAACCTTCTTTCAACGATGGCTAATAAAGCTGCTGCCGGAGAAGATTTTTCCGGCTATGTAAGCGAACTTGAAAACAGGCACTTTGATGTTATTAAAGCCCTTTTGGAGGTTCATCAGCAAAATCCTGTATTTACCCGCCTAAAGATTCTTTTTAATGAACTGGAAGACATCTTACAGGGGATCTCCAGCCTGAGAGAGATAACCGCCAGGACCCATGACCTGGTGTTGAGCTATGGCGAAAGATGTTCTACTTTTCTGGTGAGCAAAATTGCAGAACAACACCTTGGACCAACCGTATATGGGAATGCTGCTGATTTCATCAAGACGGACAGTAGTTTTGGACAGGCGAAAGTGAACAAAGAGCTGACCGATCTCCTTATACGCGAGTTCTATGAGCAGAATAAAGGGAAACTGATCTTTGTTACAGGATTTATAGCAAGCAACGACGAGGGGAGAATTACAACTCTTGGAAGAGGTGGCAGTGATTATACTGCCGCAATATTTGGAGCCGCGCTCGATGTAGAAGCGATAGAGATCTGGACTGATGTAAACGGGATGATGACCGCAGATCCCCGTATGGTGAAGAAGGCATTCCCTCTGAAAGATCTGTCTTACACTGAAGCAATGGAGCTTTCTTACTTTGGAGCAAAAGTGATCTATCCGCCGACGATGATCCCTGCTTTTATGAAGAAAATTCCCATCGTAATCAGGAATACATTTGAACCATCTTTTCCCGGAACGGTCATCAGCCATGAAAGCAATGAGACGGAACATAGTGTAAAAGGTATATCCTCTATCAACGAAATCAGCATTATCGACCTTCAGGGCAGCGGAATGGTAGGCAAAGCCGGGTTTAGCGGACGGTTGTTCTCTTTGCTTGCGCGCGAGCAGATTAATGTCATCCTCATCACTCAATCATCTTCTGAACATAGTATTACTTTTGCGGTAAATCCGGCTGATGCAGTAAAAGGGAAGCTTCTGATTGAGCAGGAGTTTGAATTAGAACTTGAGGCCAGAAAAATTGAGAAGCCCGAAATCGAAGAAGGCTTGTCCATTCTCGCTATAGTAGGAGAGAACATGAGAAGTACTCCGGGTATTTCCGGTACGCTCTTTCATGCCCTTGGAAGAAATGGTGTAAACGTACGTGCAATAGCCCAGGGTTCATCCGAGTACAATATTTCGGTTATTATTTCCCGGGTAGATCTGGCCAAGGCACTCAATGCCGTTCACGACGCTTTTTATACAGATCTTAAGAAAACTCTGAATGTATTCTGCCTGGGAACCGGTAATATAGGGAAGACGCTTTTTAAACAGCTCCGGGATCACAGCGACTTCCTGCAACGCCAGAATGGTATCCTGGTGAAGGTTGTGGGGATCAGTAATACAAGAAAAATGGTGTTTGATACAGCAGGTTTACCTCTTGAGAACTGGCTGGAGGTACTTGAGGAATCAACGGAGGATGCTGATCTTGATGTGTTTATCTCCAGGATGAAAGAGATGAACCTGCCGAATGCTGTCTTTGTTGATAATACGGCAAGTCCGGTGCCTGTTGAATTTTACAGTGAGGTTTTCCGCTCTAACATTTCTGTGGTTACCTGTAATAAAATAGGGAACTCATCCTCCTATCAGCAGTATCGCGGATTTAAAGACCTGGCAAGAAAACATGGTGTGGATTTTTACTACGAAACCAATGTCGGAGCCGGACTGCCGATAATCCGGACACTTAAAGATTTAATGATGAGCGGAGACCGGGTGATCAGAATTGAAGCGATTCTCTCGGGGACGATCTCTTTTATCTTCAACAACTTTAAAGGAGAAACATCTTTTCATGATATCGTAAAACTAGCCCAGGAAAAAGGTTATACAGAGCCGGATCCAAGAGACGATCTGAGAGGGACTGATTTTATGCGGAAGATGCTTATCCTTGCCAGGGATGCAGGTTATACCCTGGAACCTGAAGACGTTAAAATAGATAGCATGCTTCCGCAGGCATGTCTTGATGCAGATTCGGTAGACGAGTTCTATGATGAGCTAAAAAAGAATAACGACTATTTTGAAGTGTTGAAGGCGAATGCTGCATCAGGCGGGAAGGTATTACGCTATATTGGAAAACTCGAAAACGGGGATGTATCCATTGCGCTTGAAATGGTTGATGAAGCTCATCCTTTTTATATGCTTTCAGGAAGCGATAACATTATCTCATTTACCACTGAGCGGTATAAAGAGCGGCCTCTTGTGGTCAAAGGGCCTGGAGCCGGTGCTGAGGTGACCGCCGCTGGCGTATTTGCTGATATAGTGAATGTAGGAACTTTTTAATTGTTTATGTGGCATTCGCGTTGTGTGAATGCAATAAAAGATAATTATAATTAATATCAAGCTTCCCCCATTGGGGCTGAATATGAAAGAATCAATACGAGTTTTTGCTCCGGCCACTGTGGCCAACGTAGTTTGTGGTTTTGATGTCCTGGGGTTCGCAGTAGATGCTCCTGGTGATGAGGTAATCATGAGAAGAAAAGATCAGCCCGGAGTAAGTATTTCTAAAATTACCGGCGATGATGGCCGTCTGCCTCTCGATGCCGACAAGAATACAGTAAGTGCCAGTGTTCAGCACTATCTGAAATACATCAACCGGGAAGATATTGGCGTCGATATCGAACTTCATAAAAAGATGCCCATCGGTAGCGGGCTTGGATCAAGTTCAGCCAGTACCGTAGCCGGATTATATGCAATCAACACCCTGTTGGATAGGCCATTGACCCACATGGAGCTCGTTCCCTTTGCCATGAAGGGGGAGGAGCTGGCGTGCGGATCCGGACATGCTGATAATGTAGCGCCTGCGCTACTGGGTGGATTTGTACTGATCAGGAGCTATGATCCGCTTGATATTATCAAATTGCCCTATCCGGAATCGCTTTATTGCGCAATTGTATTCCCTGATGTGGATGTGCCGACACGTGATGCGCGGAGAATGATCAGAAGTAAAGTGCTGTTGAAAGATGCTGTCACCCAATGGGGAAACGTAGCCGGGCTTGTTACAGGGCTTTTTATGAAAGATATCGATCTGATGGCAAGAAGCATGAAAGACGTGCTGGTGGAGCCGGTGAGATCCATATTAATCCCTGATTTTAACCGTCTTAGGGAAACGGCAGCAGAGGCTGGTGCGGTAAGTTTTGGGATTTCGGGATCGGGCCCCTCTGTATTTTCATTCGCAAGAGATAAAGATACTGCTCATAAAATTACCGGAGCGCTGCAGAAACACTTAACAGCACTCAATATCAGAAGTTTTGCATACGTTTCTCCGGTGAATGGAGAAGGACCAAAAGT
>NZ_QEAS01000006.1:47968-79009 GCF_003130405.1 Pararcticibacter amylolyticus | reverse complement strand
GTGAAATTATACAGTACAAATAGTCCTGAAAGGACAGTGGATTTTAAAGAGGCGGTGTTCAATAGTATGCCGCAGGACAAAGGGCTTTACATGCCTGTGGAAATACCGAAGCTGGATGCAGGCTTCATAGACAAAATTGAAAGCTGTTCGTTAAAGGAGATAGCATATGAGGTAGCGAAGAACCTTTTGCAAGACGCAATTCCCGATGCGGACCTGAAGGCAATCATAGATGATGCGATTAACTTTCCGGCCCCCGTTGTTAAGCTTGATGGAAGTACGTATGTGCTGGAGCTTTTTCATGGTCCCTCTCTGGCTTTTAAAGACTTCGGAGCAAGATTCATGAGCAGAGTGATGGGATATTTTATGGAGGATGGTGAGAGGACGCTGAATGTGCTGGTTGCTACCTCTGGTGACACCGGGGGGGCTGTGGCTTTAGGGTTCCTCGGGGTTCCTAATACCCAGGTTACGATTCTGTATCCCAAAGGAAAAGTGAGTCCTATTCAGGAACTACAGTTAACTACAAACGGCCAAAATATTCGTGCGGTTGAAATTGACGGTACTTTTGATGATTGCCAGGCCCTGGTAAAGCTGGCCTTTACTGACTGGGAACTCAATGAAAAATTCAGGCTGACTTCTGCCAATTCAATTAATATTGCCCGTCTCATCCCGCAAACCTTCTATTATTTTAATGCTTATGCGCAATTGAAAAGAGAAGGGAAAGCTGATGTTGTTTTTTCAGTGCCCAGTGGAAACTTCGGAAACATCGGAGCTGGTTTGCTGGCGTGGAAGATGGGGTTGCCTGTTAAACGGTTTATAGCAGCAACGAATGTGAACGATACTGTCCCTCATTTTTTCAAATCGGGTTTCTATGAGCCCAGGCCCTCTGTCGCTACTCTTTCCAATGCAATGGATGTGGGTAATCCAAGCAATTGGGTACGGATCATGCAACTGTTTGAACATGACCTCGAAGGAGTGAAAAAGATAGTCAGTGCCGCCAGTTATACCGATGAGCAAACGCGTGAAGCTGTTGAAACGATTTTTGAAAAGTATCAGTATGTTGTTTGTCCCCATACTGCGATAGCTTGGCTGGCTATTGAAGATTACAGGAAGACTTCTGGAGATGATTTGTCTGCAGCAGTTTTTCTTTCAACGGCTCACCCCTGTAAGTTTCCCGATATCTACGAGGGAGAAATTGCAAAGCAGGTTGAAATTCCGGCGCAGGTAAAAGAGTTGGAAGGCAAGCCGAAGCAGGCGACCGGATTAAAAGCTGATTTTCAGGTGTTCAAAGAGTTTTTAATGAAAGCTTGATATGCTGAAGGCAGCGGGACATGCACCGGGCAAACGCTCAATGCAGTTCCGCAGCCTTCTTTTTCTGCCCGCTGGCAATGTCCCGCACTGCCGCACTTTGGGCAGGGTGGTTACTAGAAAACCGCCTTTGCAATCCTGTATGTTGGTTCGGGGTTTCCCATCGTATAGAAGTGAAGGACCGGTGCTCCAAATTCAACAAGTTCCTTACACTGTTGAATCATCCATTCAATACCAACTTCTTTCACTTCTGCATCAGATTTGCAGGCAGTAACTGCATCACTTAGTTCAAGCGGGATATCAATATGGAATATCTTCGGAAGATTAATCAGTTGCTTGGAAGTTGTAATAGGCTTTAATCCCGGAATGATCGGAATATTGATCCCATGGTCCCTGCACTGTTTTACGAAGTCACAATATTTTTTGTTATCAAAGAACATCTGGGTTACTATGAAGTTTGCCCCCATATCAACCTTCTGCTTGAGATATTTAAAGTCAGTTTCGATATTTGGGGCCTCGAAATGCTTCTCCGGGTAGGCCGCAACACCTATGCAGAAATCAGTTTTGTTTGCATCATGATCTTCATGAAGGTACTTGCCCTGGTTCATGCTGGCAACTTGTTGAAGTAATTCTGTGGCATACGCGTGCCCTCCCTGCGTTGGAATGAATGAAGCATCAGTTTTCCGCGCGTCTCCCCGTAGTACAAGAACGTTGTCTATGCCAAGAAATTGCAGGTCAATCAGCGCGTTTTCGGTTTCCTCCCTCGTGAAGCCACCACAAATGAGGTGCGGAACGGCATCAACCTTATAGCGATTGATAATGGCCGCACAAATTGCAACAGTGCCAGGCCGCTTGCGATAGGTTACTTTTTCAAGCAGTCCGTTTGCATGTTGTTTATATATATAATCTTCACGGTGGTAGGTGACATCAATAAACGGCGGTTTAAATTCCATCAACGGGTCAATAGCATTATAAATGCTTTGGATGCTCTGTCCCTTTATTGGAGGGAGCAATTCAAATGAGAAGAGCGTTTTGCCGTTAGAGTTGGATATATGTTCTGTGATTTTCATTTTGTTACGGGTTGTGAGTTGCGTGGTGTGGAGGCATTCTTAGTAAGCCAGGTTCGGTCCCAGCCATTTTTCTACTTCTTCCAGCGGTTCGTTACGGCGCAGGGCGTAATCTTCTGCCTGATCCTTCGTGATTTTACCCAGGCCGAAATAACGGGACTGAGGATGCGAAAAATAAAAGCCGCTTACAGATGCTGCAGGATACATAGCCAGGCTTTCTGTCAGGTGTATTTCCGCATTCTCTTCTGCATGGAGAAGATGAAACAGCGTGCGTTTTTCTGTATGGTCAGGACATGCCGGATAGCCCGGTGCCGGACGGATGCCCTGATAGCGTTCCTTAATGAGATCCTCGTTATTTAAGAGCTCATCCTTTGCATATCCCCAATAATTACGGCGTACCAGCTCATGCATCTTTTCTGCAAAAGCTTCCGCAAGCCGGTCTGCCAGGGCCTTTGCCATGATGCTGTTATAATCATCGTGATCTTGCTCAAATTGAGCAACAAGTTCATCACATCCGATTCCTGCTGTTACAGCGAATCCTCCGAAGTAATCTTTTATGCCCGACTCTTTGGGTGCAATAAAGTCTGACAAAGCATAATAAGGCTCTCCTTTGGGTTTCTCTGCCTGCTGACGAAGAGTGTGGATCACTACTGGTCGTCCCTTATTATCTTCGGATTCAAGCACAATGTCGTCTCCCGCCGAGTTTGCAGGCCAGAATCCAATTACAGCTTTCGCCGTAAGCAGTTTTTCTTTGACTATCCTTTCCAGCAGTTGCTGTGCGTCGTCATAGAGTTTTTTTGCCTCAACCCCGGTGCCTGGATCATTAAAGATCTTTGGAAAACTGCCCCGTAATTCCCATGTATGGAAAAACGGAGTCCAGTCTATATAAGGAACGAGTTCTTCAAGTGGAAAATCGTCGAATACCTTTGTTCCAATAAATGCAGGTGCCTGCTTTTCTACCTGATCCAGATCTATCCTGAACCGGTTTTCCCGGGCTTCCTGTATCGTCTTGTAGCGCTTGTCAGAGCGTTTGTTCAAATGGGCCTCCCGCGCTTTCGCATACTCTTCTTTTATACCCTGTATATAAGAATCCTTTAGTTCGGGGTTCATCAGACTGCTGCAAACTGTTACGCTGCGCGAAGCGTCCAGCACATGTATCGCTGCACCAGAATAATTAGGAGCAATCTTTACTGCTGCATGGATCCGCGACGTTGTAGCTCCCCCGATCAGCAGGGGGATGCTGAAGCCTTCCCGCTCCATTTCTTTGGCAACATGCACCATCTCATCAAGAGAAGGAGTGATGAGGCCGCTAAGCCCTATGATATCCACGTTTTCTTCTTTTGCTCTGCGAAGAATGTTTTGTGAAGGCACCATAACTCCCATGTCTATCACTTCAAAATTATTACAGGCAAGGACCACACCGACTATATTCTTGCCAATATCGTGAACGTCGCCCTTTACAGTGGCCATCAATACTCTCCCTGCTGAGCTGGAACCTGAGCCTTCCGGATTATTCAGTTTTTCAGCTTCAATAAAGGGCAACAGGTAGGCGACCGCTTTTTTCATGACCCGTGCTGACTTTACCACCTGTGGAAGAAACATCTTTCCGGCACCAAACAGGTCTCCTACTACATTCATCCCACCCATCAAAGGTCCTTCAATTACCTGAAGGGGACGGGGGTATTTCTGGCGGGCCTCTTCTACATCTTCATCAAGATATTCTATGATTCCTTTTACCAGCGCGTGGCTAAGCCGCTCTTCTACTGATGCTTTACGCCATTCTTCGTCTTTTACAGCCCCTTTTCCTTTCGCTTTTACGGTTTCTGCAAAATCAACAAGCCGCTCTGTTGAGTCTGGCCTCCTGTTTAGGAGGACGTCTTCAACACGCTCAAGAAGCTCTTTAGGGATCTCTTCATAAACCTCCAGCATCCCGGCATTCACAATCCCCATGTCGAGTCCCGCCTTTATAGCGTGATACAGAAAAGCCGAATGCATCGCCTCCCTTACAACATTGTTTCCCCTGAAAGAGAATGATATATTGGAAACACCACCGCTCACTTTAGCCAGCGGCAGGTTTTCTTTGATCCAGCGTGTTGCATTGATAAAATCAACTGCATAATTGTTATGTTCTTCCAGTCCCGTAGCGACAGTGAGAATATTTGGATCGAAGATGATATCCTGGGCCGGGAAACCAACTTCGTTTACAAGGATATCGTATGAACGTTTACAGATCTCCACCCGCCGTTCGTAGCTGTCAGCTTGTCCCTGTTCATCAAACGCCATCACGACAACAGCTGCACCAAATAGGAGTACTTTCTGCGCATGCTCCTTAAACTTCTCTTCCCCTTCCTTAAGCGAAATAGAGTTTACTATCCCCTTGCCCTGAAGACATTTGAGGCCAGCGAGTATGACACTCCATTTAGAAGAGTCTACCATTACCGGTAGTTTAGCAATATCGGGCTCTGATGCTACCAGGTTTAGAAATTTAGTCATGGCCGCCTCAGAATCAAGCATTCCTTCGTCCATGTTGATATCAATTACCTGGGCTCCGCCTTCAACCTGCTGGCGTGCAACAGAGAGTGCCCCCTCATAATCCCCTCCCAGAATAAGCTTTGAAAACTTTGGAGACCCGGTAATATTGGTCCGTTCTCCAATGTTCACGAAAATGCTTTCAGGGGTTATCGTTACAGGTTCCAGGCCGCTTAAACGTAAATGAGGTGCAATAGAAGGAACCTTTCGAGGGGGGTATTTTGCTGCTTTTTCCGCGATGCAGGAAATATGCTCAGGCGTTGTTCCGCAGCATCCGCCGACGATGTTAACAAAGCCGTGCGCTATAAAATCTTCTACAAGATGGGCGGTTTCATGAGGCACTTCATCGTAAGCGCCGAATTCGTTAGGAAGCCCTGCGTTGGGGTAAGCAGATACATAACATCCGGCTTTTATTGACAATTCCTCGATATGAGGTCTCATTTCCTTAGCTCCGAGTGCACAATTTAATCCAATGCTCAGAATATTCGCATGAGTGAGCGAATTGAGGAAAGCTTCAACTGTCTGCCCTGATAAAGTGCGGCCACTGGCATCAGTAATGGTGCCCGATATCATAATATCGATTTTCCGGCCAATTTCATGCTCATACCGCTTGACGGCATAGATGCCGGCCTTGGTAATAAGAGTATCCGTAATCGTTTCGAAAAGAAGGAGATCAGCCCCTCCATCTACCAGGCCGCGTACCTGTTCATAATAAGCCTCTGCAAGCTCGTCAAAATTAACAGCTCTGAACCCCGGATCATTCACATCCGGAGACATAGACGCCATCTTGGTGGTGGGGCCTATCGCACCAGCAACAAAGCGTGGTTTCTGTGTATTTTTCAGAGTATATTCTGTCGCAATTTCTTTCGCTATCCTGGCACCTTCATAGCTCATTTCATAGGAGAGATCTTCCATCTGATAGTCGGCCATAGAAATACGCTGAGTACTGAAAGTGTTCGTCTCAATAATATCAGCTCCTGCCTCCAGGTACATGGCATGGATCTCTTTGATCACATCAGGTCTTGTGATGTTCAGCAGGTCGTTGTTTCCCCGCAGGTCACATGGATGATCCTTAAATCTCTGCCCCCGGAAATCTTCTTCTGTAAGCTTGTATCGCTGGATCATCGTCCCCATCGCTCCATCGATGACAAGAATGCGCTTGTCTAGTTCTTTTCTAATGTCCATTATGATGTGGGTTATCTGTTGTGAACCCGGATATAAATTGATTAGCCGGAAGAGAAGACATCATATCTCATTCCATGACCTGCAACATGTCCCCGCAATTCACAAAATCCCGCTTATTTTCGAAAATCCTTCGGATTCTGACTTTCACTTATCTTCTCTTTGCCTTAAAGTAGTGCAGGCAAAGAATAGAATTTAGCACCTTGTAAGCACAGGTTGCTAAGACTTCGCAGGGTCTACTCCCTCCGTCTTTCTCAATAAGCCATACAAAAATGCGATAAAAAACGGTGAAAACCAAATGTTGAGTACCTTTGCGGGAAACTTCATGGAAACTCTCTTGTTCACCAGCAGAATGGTTCCCCGATTGGATCTATCATCAGGTATAGTATCTTTTGCCCGCAAGAACAAAACATGATTTCCTCTAAGGGCAAGTGAATAACAATCTCGAAGGCATTCCGGTTAAGTCAGCCTCTTTGTTAATTGTTCCTCTATATTTTTAAACATCTGGACCGGCTTGAGATTCCGCCAGGTCATCTCATCGAGGGCGCCGCCAAAGTTGATATAATAGTCAATATTACTGCGTTTAAACTCATCGATAACATGTTCCCGGAAGTTAACTGCTGCTATCCAGCCATCTTCAACATCCTGAAACCATTCTTCGTAATACAGATCATCCGATGAGTGGAAATTCAGAACGTTCTCTCCGATAAGGATAAATTTATTGATTCCCTCTTTCATCATCAGTTCGATGATTTCACGCTTGAGGAGCATAATGTCGTTATAAATGGTGTCGTTCCATTCGCCCAGCAATTCAATGATTGCATATTGACGGTCGTAATCAACGAAAAGGATCTTGAGATATAATGTCTGCGAACCAAAATAATCCCATTGCGGGTGGATGTAATAATTATAGATCTGTTTATCAAACTCAAATTCACTGTACTCGGTCTGATAAAACGGAGACCGTTCATCATCCGCTGCTATATAATCGTCGCGCCAGCGATAAAAAGGCTCTATCTCATGCATAATCTAATCTAATAAAAACAAATAAGAAGCCCGGATTGCAAATCTATCTTTTTTATTTTTTTTCAATCAATACTGTGCGTTTATCCGTATAAAAACAGTAACTGCCTATCTTTTATTTTGTTGTGCAGAATTCTGCCCGGTTGTTAAAACTGAAAAATGAGAAATATAGAAGAATGGCGGTTTATTTACAATTTTTCGTAGATAAATGAATCTGGTTATAGTATTTTAGCAATAGAAATTATAAAGCTTTGCCGACGAGGAAAAATCTAATCATTGCGGGTTGTTATGCGGGAACTTTGGTACTGGGAATGCTTCTTGGACCCAAATTTCAGAAAGAGAACGGAAACAAACTGAACGGGACATTTCTTCCTTTCCTTCCAGGGGGAAGAGAGGAAAAAATAGAGACTGTATTTAATATCATCAAGGATAATTATGTAGATCCTGTGAACATTGATTCTATAGGCGACGAAGCAATTAATGAAGTTTTAAAAAACCTTGATCCTCATTCATCATATCTGCCTCCCACTGATGCGAAGCTTCTCTCCGAAGATCTGGAAGGAAATTATAATGGAATAGGAGTTGAGTACAGAATATTGAATGATACTCTTCTTGTTACGGGAGTAAACAAGAGAGGGCCTGCTGCTAAAGCCGGATTAAAAACCGGCGACCGGATCCTTGCCATTGGAAATGTTAATATAGCCGGTACTGAGGTGACGAGTAAAAAGATCGTTGAACTCATCAGGGGCAGAAGGGGCACAGCTGTGAAATTAATGGTACAACGCTTCGGCTGGCAAGGGCACAAGCAGATTACTGTATTAAGAGATAAGATTACGGTTAGCAGTATAGACATCGGTTATATGATTTCCGGGGATATCGGGTATATCCGGATAAGTAAGTTTGGCGCTCGTACAGATGAAGATTTTGTTTCCGAGCTTGAAAGGCTGAAGAAGCAGGGACTGAAAAGCCTGATCCTCGATCTAAGGGAAAATGGCGGCGGATATCTGAGCGCTGCAACGGCCTTGTCTGATCAGTTTCTTGGAGAAAAAAAGCTGATTGTCTATACACAGGGTGCTCATGAGCCGCGCACTGACTATTTTGCTACTAAAGAAGGGAAGTTTGAGCAGGGAAAGCTCGTGGTTCTGATTGACGAAAACACGGCGTCTGCGAGTGAAGTTGTCGCAGGGGCTGTTCAGGATCTTGATAGAGGAACTATCATAGGGCGCCGTTCGTTCGGGAAGGGTCTTGTTCAGGAACAGTTTAACTTTGGTGATGGATCAGCACTTAACCTAACGGTTGCCCGTTATTATACTCCTTCCGGCCGTTCGATCCAGAAATCATATAAAGAGGGGGCAAACGCTTATTTTGAAGAGGTTTTAAACAGGCATAAAAATGGTGAACTGAATTCAGACCGGAAACATTTGATGGACAGTCTTTATAAAAAAGGAAAGACCTATAAAACTGCTTCGGGACGTCTGATTTATGGTGGAGGTGGAATCATGCCGGATATCTACGTTCCGGTTGATACTGCTGGTTATAATGATCTTTACTTTGCACTCAATGCAAAAGGAGTACTAAATGATTTTCTTTATAATTCACTTGTAAAAACGACTGTCCCCCGTTCTCTGGATGAATTTGTGAAAAAGTTCAACTTAAGTAAAGATCAATACCGGCAACTCTTTTTATTGGCAGACAAAAGAGGAGTAAAATATCAGCCACATTTATTTAAAGATGCACAAAGGCACATTCACGCTGATTTAAAAGCTCTTCTTGCCCGGTATTACTTTGGAGAGGATGGATATTATAAAGTACTCAATTCCGACGATACAGTAATATCACGGTCGCTTGCATTTCTGAAGCAACCGTGATGCAGAAATTAATTCTTTTCAGAAAGCGAGTCTACGCTATCGAGGCTGCTTGCAGAAGTGTCTGCATTAAGCTCCTGTTGCAACAGGGAATCTGCTGATTTTACAGCGTCAATAGAATCCTTGTCGTCCGTTTCTTCTCTTGACCCGCCTCCGCTGCATGCTGTAAATGCAAGAGACGTCATCAGGGCAAGTATCAATAGTTTCGTTTTCATAAATATCAATGTTACTTCTGGCGGAAATATATTTGAATGGGAACACCACTAAAATCAAAATGTTCTCTCAGTTTGTTTTCCAGAAATCTTTTGTAGGGCTCTTTTATGTATTGAGGCAAATTACAGAAGAAGGCAAAAATCGGGGAAGAGCCGTTTAGCTGAGTGATGTACTTAATCTTAACATATTTCCCTTTTAAAGATGGTGGAGGATAACTCTCGATAATCGGAAGCATAACCTCATTCACTTTAGAAGTAGGGATCTTCTTCGTCTTATTTTCATATACCTTAGAAGCAGCTTCAATCGCTTTAAATATTCTTTGCTTTTCGGTTACCGACGTAAAAACAATCGGTACATCGGTAAAGGGGGATATTTTTTGTTTGATCTGCTCTTCGAAAACCTTAGTGGTTTTGTGGTTTTTCTCAATCATGTCCCATTTATTCACCAGGATCACGACGCCCTTTTTGTTCTTTTCTGCCAGGTGGAAGATATTGATGTCCTGCGATTCTATTCCTTCTACCGCATCAATCATCAGGATTGTAACATCGGCCTCTTCCAGTGCCTTTATAGTCCTCATGACCGAGTAGAATTCTATATTCTCTTTAACCTTGGTCTTCTTACGAAGGCCGGCCGTGTCTATTAACATAAATTCATGGCCATACTGATTATAATGGATGTGAATAGAATCCCGTGTAGTTCCAGCTATAGGAGTAACAATATTTCTATCCTGGCCTGTTAGTGCATTTATCAGGGATGATTTTCCCACGTTTGGCCTTCCTACAATGGCGTATTTCGGCAGGTTTGAACCTTCGGGAACATCTTCCGGAAAATGCTTCACTACCTCATCAAGCAGCTCGCCTGTTCCTGACCCTGTCATAGAAGAAATAGGATAAATATCACCCAGGCCGAAACTGTAGAATATATGAGTCTCACTCAGCAGCTGGTTGTTATCCACTTTATTTGCCACAACAAATACTGGTTTGTTACTTCTGCGCAGCATATCGGCAATGCTGTCGTCAAGGTCGGTTGGTCCGGTGGTCACATCCGCGATAAAGAGAATAACAGTCGCTTCCTCAATAGCTATCAACACCTGTTCGCGGATTGCGGTTTCGAAGAGGTCCTCAGAATTGGCAACATAACCTCCGGTATCCACCACCGTAAAAGTCCTGTTTGTCCATTCTGCCAACCCGTAGTGACGGTCCCGTGTTACTCCGCTAAGGTCATCTACAATTGCTTTCCGTGATTCTGTAAGCCTGTTATATAAAGTCGATTTCCCTACGTTAGGCCGTCCTACTATTGCTACTATATTACTCATTTTAATGTTAGATTTTGGAATCACGATGGACGAATATCACCCGGCGGTCTGATCCCATTTTATTTTTTATTGCTTTATGGTTACGCTTACGCCGTGGCAGATTTTTTTCTGTTCACCATCTGAAATCGTAAGCTGTTAAATATCGTTCTATTTTTCGTATCCGAACTGTCTTAGATAATTCTCTCTGTTGCGCCAGTCGGGTATCACCTTAACAAACATTTCGAGAAATATCTTTTTCTGAAGGAACTCTTCAATGTCGCGCCTGGCATATGTTCCAACCTTCTTCAGCATTTCACCTCCCTTGCCTATCAGGATATTCTTCTGTGAATCACGTTCTACAATGATCTCTGCGCTTATTCTGTTGATTTGATCTTCTTCCTTGAAGGAGGTGATAATCACTTCTGTGCTGTAGGGGATCTCCTTTTGATAGAGAGTGAAAATTTTTTCGCGGATTATTTCAGATACGAAGAAACGCTCTGTCCTGTCGGTAAGAACATCTTTATCATAGTAAGGAGGATGTTCTGGCAGGTTCTCAAGGATAAACTTCATCACCGCTTCAATATTATGGCCATGAAGGGCGGAGAGAGCGAATACTTCCTTTGGATTCAGTTGTTCCTGCCAGTATGCTATCTTTCCCATAACATCCTGCTGGCTCGAAGTGTCAATCTTGTTTATGATGACAGCAATAGGAGAGAGACTGGTTTTTAGCTTCTCTACAATGTCCGTTTCATCATGGCGCTCATTGATGTCAGTTACAAACAGAATGATGTCTGCATCAACAAGCGATCCATTGACCGCATCCATCATGCTTTCCTGCAATTCGTATTTCGGTTTAATGACTCCCGGTGTATCGGAGAAAACGATCTGATAATCTTCTTCATTCACTATCCCAAGTATCCTGTGCCGCGTGGTTTGCGCCTTCGGAGTGATGATTGACATCTTCTCACCCACGAGGGAATTCATCAGGGTAGACTTCCCCGCATTGGGCTTTCCTACGATGCTCACAAAACCAGCTTTATGTGTCATAAAATTTTTTTTAAAAAAGATTTGGAGTACAAAGAAACGAAATTTATCTTTGCAGTCCAATTCAAACGGTACCGGATGTTAAAAGGAACCAGAAAAAAGCCTCAAAAGCTTTAAAATTCTGAAGTTTGAAAAGGAAAAAGAGAGTGCGGGGTGGAGCAGTTGGTAGCTCGTCGGGCTCATAACCCGAAGGTCGTCAGTTCGAGTCTGGCCCCCGCTACCGAAAGGATCATGTGAGATGATCCTTTAAATAATGGCCCGTTCGTCTAGGGGTTAGGACGCAAGATTTTCATTCTTGAAACAGGGGTTCGATTCCCCTACGGGCTACAAAAAATTAATAATAAGGCGGTTGAAGATAAAAATTCAATCGCCTTATTTGTTTTCTGACCATTCCTAAACGCCGCTACACCATGCAACGGAAAGGCAAATATAAGAAATATGCTCTTGTTTTTTTGGTGTAATTGTCTGTATATTAATATTTTATATTATATATTTAGGTGGATTTTGTATAGTATTGCTTGTAAAATAACCCAAGCGATATTACAAATGGCATGTTCGATGCGGTCATTAGCTTTTAGGAAGTTCGTATGTTTCATCCGCCCGGATTCTTTAAATTTATCCTTGCAATTACAACAATAGGTGTTGTATTGCAAGGATGATTAAACGCGAAGCACACACAAGACTCGATTATTACCTTGTTGCAGGAGTTCCCCGCCGTTGGGCTGTTAGGGCCGCGGCAGGCCGGTAAAACGCCCTTGGCTGAAGAAATTGCTGCTGTTCACACCAGAGCCGATTTACCTTGATCTGGAAGGTCCTGCCGATCAAACCAAACTAATTGAGCCGGAAGATTATTTTGAACTTCATAAAGGGCTGTCATAGTGATCAAGTGTTCTTTAACAACCGCAGTTTCCAAAGGCTTTCACCTGGGCAGTGAAGATATTGGTGCTACGCACCGTTTTATCGTCTATCCCGGTAAAGGGCGATTCCCAATCAATAAAAAACGACAATGGCTATCCCATTGATCGAAATGATGGCAGAATTAAGGTCAATGCGGTAATCCCACCTTATCCCTATTAGGCTATGCATGATATTAAGAGGCCGCATCATTCGATTTATGATACGGCCTCCTCTTCTTTAACGCTAGCGGGAGCTTACAGAGTATGGCCTGATTGTGAATGACATCGCAGTGGGCGCTACCTGCACAAGGTATTGAGGAAGCTGAATAGGGCCGCAACTGCCGTTGCCAAGGCCCATTTGCCGGGCATCAAGACTTATCACCGTTTCTTTACGGGGCTTCAGCTCATAAAGGTGGGCCGCTTTACCCAGATCCTGGTCGGTAAAATGCAACGCAGTAAAGCTTATTTTGCTTTTAGCTCCAATCTCAAGCCCTGTGTTCCCGCTGCCTGAAATCTTAAGCCATCTCAGATCCTCCCGGTTGCCCATTGCCTGCGGCTTTTCATAAGGCTCAGGCATCTCATTGACCTTTCGTGAGTATATGCCAAACCCGGCAGACTCCTTTCTGTCTATATAGTTTTCATGGGGCCCCCGTCCATACCATTCCACATTTTCGAGACCCTCATTTAAAATTAACCTTAACCCGAGTCTTGGAAGGAACTTACTGGTGGTATCTGGGGTAAAGGCCGCCTCTACCGCTATACTGCCATCTCCTTTTATGAGATAATTTATGTCAGTATCTACCTTAAAGCCTGATTTACTCAGCGCCTCAGTTACAGTTGTAATAAGTAATTGCTTTTTAGCTTTCTTTTTGATATCAAAGCTTTTAAGAGTGTATGTAAGGCTGTCAAATCCAAACTTCCGGGTGTCATATTCCGAACCCCAGTCGCCGGTATGATCATTATCGATCATAGCCCGGTACAGGTTAAATTCTATTCCGTTCTTCTCTGACGAGATGAATTCGTTTCCGTTATATACGAGACGGGCAATCTTACCTGACGCACGGTTAAAAATGATTTCAAAACCTTTTCCCGATACCTTTACCATGCTGTCCTCCTGCTGTACTGAAAGATCAGGCAGATCTTTTATATCTTGCTCAGGGAGTTGAGGTACTTTCAGGGGAACGGTAAACTGCGTTGAAGCAACGGTATGTCCCTTCTTCGCCCACGGCAGATCCTCTTTCGTTTTTACATCAATATTAAGGTGATACTCAGCTTCCGGTTTTAATTCCGGCCGGATAAAAGGAACAGTTAGCACTCCCGATTCATTAGGGGCAAGTGGAGTTACCGGCATTGTTCCACTCTGGATGATTACTCCATTCTCCAGGAGCGACCAGGTGATTTCAAATTCGTTCAGATTCAGAAAGTCGTATTTGTTAGTGATCTTCACTTTCCCGTTCTGAAGATCGGCATACTCAAACTTGATATATTGGTAAACCCTTTTCACCTCCAGTAAGGCAGGCTTAATCTGCCGGTCAGATGTTACCAGGCCTTTTATGCTGAAGGTTCCGTCATTCGGCCGGTCTCCAAAGTCGCCGCCGTAGGCAAAGAAGGTCTTTCCGGATGGATCTCCGGGGATTGCTTTTTCCAGCCCCTGGTCTACCCATTCCCAGATACAGCCACCGATCAGGCGTTTATGTGATTCTATAGCATCCCAGTACTCTTTCAGATTCCCTACAGAGTTTCCCATTGCATGTGCATATTCGCACATGAAGTAGGGCTTTTCTGATGGAGCCTGTCCTCTTTCAATAATATATTGGACTGAGGGATACATGTTCGACTCGATATCTGCCACACTGTTACGCCCTTCATAGTGAATCGGTCTTGACAGATCAAGACTCCTGATCGTCTCCCTTGCTGCTACAAAGTTATCCCCGCTGCCCGCTTCATTACCAAGCGACCAAATGATCACACATGCATGGTTTTTGTCTCTTTCCACCAGACGTATCTCGCGGTCTGCTATAGCAGCTTTCCAGGAAGGATAGGCGGATATTTTCTGATGCCCGTGTGTTTCGTGATTTGCTTCGTCAATGATGTACAGTCCGTAGTAGTCGCATAACTTCAGCCAGTTGGGATCATTCGGATAATGGCTGCTTCTGACAGTATTGATGTTATGCTGTTTCATAAGCAGGATATCCCTGGTCATGCTTTCAACGGTTACCGCTTTTCCCAAAGCAGGATGGATCTCATGCCGGTTTACACCCTTCAACAATATGGGTTCTCCGTTTACCAGCAACTGACTGTCTTTTATTCTGATCTCCCGGAACCCGAATTTTGTACTGAGCACTTCTTCAGTGGTTCCGTCCGCTTTCTTTAAAACTAATACCACAGTATACAGAGATGGCTTCTCTGCCGACCACAAAGCAGGATTTCTGACTGTTCCCGACAGGGATAGTTGTTTCTCCTGTAAACCTGCCAGTTTACCGGTAGCCTTTGAGTCCAGAGCTGCACCTGATATCAGGTTTCCATGAGGATCATATAATTTAACTTCAGCTACTGAGGTGCCAGAAGAAGAAGTTCCATTGTTCCTGATCTTCACACCGGCGCTGAATATTGCAGATTTGAAGTTCTCTGATAGGGTGGATTTGAGGAAAAAATCCCGTATATGGACTTTCGGAGTGGCGTAAAGATACACCCGGCGATGGATTCCGCTAAAGCGGGTCATGTCCTGATCCTCCAGATAACTTCCGTCGCTATATTTGTAGACCTCTACAGCCAGAAGATTTTTCCCGGGTTTGATGTACGGCGTAATATTGAATTCTGCCGGACTGAAGCTATTTTCACTGTAACCCACTTTTTTTCCGTTTATCCACACATACATGGCACTGATCACTCCGTCAAAATTGATGAAAACTTCTTTGCCGTTCCAGTCTTTCGGGATTTCAAAAACCCGCCGGTAAGATCCGACTGGATTGGGTTCCTTTGATGCACTCCAGTCCGACGGCACCTTTCCCATTACCTTAGGAGGGTTGTTCCTGAACGGATAGGTGATGTTTGTGTAGATCGGTGTGCCGTAGCCCAGCATTTCCGGATTCGAGGGAACCGGGATGGTTTTCCAGCCCGAGTCGTTGAAGTCAGTCTGGCAGAAAGATACAGGCCTTTCGGATGGATGCTTAACCCAGTTAAATTTCCAGTTGCCGTTTAAAGAGATATATAGAGGAGATTTTGTGTCGTTCCATGGATTGGCAGTTGCAGGATCGTTCAGAAGGCTTGCTTCAGAAGGAAATGGTATATAGGTAGCATGAGCCGGCTCTTTATTGATCCCGAAGATTGCTTCGTCCTCCCATTCAGGGGATTTTTCCTTTTTTTTTGCCGTGATCGTGGTTGTTGATTTTTGAAACTTCCATTCCTGGCTTAAGTCGGTGTTGTCCGGTGCTGTCTGAAATAGTATCAGATTGTTGCCATCTCTTCTGGCCGACAGATTCAGTTTACTGGCGACGCTGGTAATGGTAAAAGTTCCATTCGGTTTCCCGGATATCTTCCATCTTTGGTTTCTGTTGTCATCTTCCTTTCCCCATAATATTACAGGGTTGCCCTGAGGGGACGACAGGTTCCCATTATCGATACTCATAGAACTGTCAAAAGTGCTGATAATGCGGGTTCCGTCTTCAAAAGATGTAAAGAGCCAGACGTTCGAATAATTTGTCTTCGTTTCCTTCCTGAGATAGATAAAATCCAGGTCTGCGGGATCCTCGTTTACACATGCTATGTTGCCATTTCCGTTAACAAGCTTGTAAAAAGCTCCTGGTTCCAAATTTTGGCCTGTACAATTTTGAGAGTGTATTACTGAAAATAATATGATAAGTATTTGCAGACAGAATATTGTCCTTTTCATTGTGTGTTATTTGTTTAAATCTTAATGCAGATGTCCCGGCAATGTATGTAAGAAGTATTGCCGGGATCAACTGAAGGTTTTAAAATGCCCCAAATTCTGCCAGATGTGAAAACTGGGTATTACCGTGTGTAGAAAGAATAGTAGCCCTTATATACCGGCATTCATGAGAAGCGGATAAAAAGAATTTTTGCTTGCTATTGATATTCGCGGGGGACAGCGTTCCGGCTTCTTCCCAATCAGTTCCGTTGCTGCTCACCTCCATCTTAACCGAAGACGGTTTGCCTTCTTTATCAGATTGCCTTCCAATGAAATAGACTCCGTGCAATAATTGAGTTTTATTCATATCTATCACAAACCAGTGAGGAAGAGGGGCTTCTCCGCCGTCCCATTTCGAATGCCAGAAAGTAGATGGTTTGTTGTCAAGCATATGAATGCCGAGGCCTCCATTTTCTTCTCCCTCTGCTGGCTCTTCTGTGGATATACCTGCAATTTGCCAGCCTGAACGGTCAAGCTCAGGGAAATCTGCAAAGTCTAAAGATGCACGAACAACAAAATAGGCAGTAGTTAATGATTCATTGAGTTTCACTCCACCGCTGGCACCTTTAATTGATACAGCAAGAATATAATCCTTAAATAATTCCAGCTTCTCGAATGGGTTGATCCTGATAGCGAGGGGAGCAGTTGCAAGTGTTCCTTTTTTTATAGTTGCGGAGGTTTCTGTAAACTGGTAGCTCCCCTCCGGTAGAAGAGGGTAGTTGGTGCCGTTTAAGGAGTTAAATGCTGCAGCTTTGGAAGGATCGGTTTCAAATGTTACCCCGATATCCTGGGGAGCTGCTCCGAAACCTCCAAAGCTGGCGCCATAAACAATATAATATACCGAATCGGCCATCTTCAATACAACTGAGTTTGGGTTTCTCGCTGCCGCTGCCATATACACCTGGTCGTAAGTGGACATTAGTTCTTCCTTCGGTATATCAATCTTTTCACAAGCAGACATCACTACCGAAATGAAGCAGATAGTCACAGATTGAATTATTCTTTTAGTATTCATGTTCCTTTACCTTTTAATTTTTACCATCCCGGATTTTGAACAAGCTGGTGTCCCCGGTCCATTTCGTATTGTGAGAGAGGAAACCAGTAATAGGCTTCTTTCCATATGTGATTATCAGCAACCACCCTACGGTAAAATTCATCGCCGTCTCCGTCAACGTTCATCCCATGCAGGTTTCCCATTACAGATTTTACAATCTTCCAGCGTCGCACATCAAACCAGCGATGAGATTCGAATGCGAGCTCTATCCGCCTTTCATCCCGTATTTTTTGAATAAGTGTGGCGCCCGAAACCGGGGGAAGGCCCGGTGATCCGTATTCCGGAATGCCCGCCCGTTTGCGGATGAGGTTCAGATACTTCATGGCTTCTGCATCATTGCCCCCATATTCTGCCAGCGCCTCAGCATAGTTCAGATAGATCTCTCCCAGGCGGATCAATACGTAAGGGCGGCTGTTGCTGATGTTTGCCAGCCGATTGGTTTCGGGAGATACATTCTTAAGAACCAGATATCCTGTATGAGAGTAATCTTCTCCTCCGTTTTTCTTACCGTCGCGCCCCGAATAAGTCAAGTCTACCGTAATTGGATTCTGTGTGATTGCACCACCTTTATACTGTGCTCCATTGTAAAGAACGGAGGCATAGAAACGTGGCTCCCGGTTAACATACATATTATACACTCCATTTGTAAATCCCGTCTCCGAATAAAGATCAGATTGGCTGATCGGCTTTCCATCTCTCATGAAATAAGAATCTACCATCTCCTGTACAGGAGATATTCCATTCCAGCCCCCGGCCGAACGCAGCGAGCAGTTATAATCCCAATTCCAGAGGTCATTACTTTTGCGGACAAAAATGCACTCGTTGTTCCACGGAGTGAGATGGATACCACGGTAAGATTTTACCGGGTCACCGGAAGGATCTTCATATAAATGGTACTCATTCAGGTCAATCACAGCTTTAGCTGCGTCTGCGGCTCTTTTCCATTTCTCCCGGTCAACTGTTTGAGAGATAAAGGGCGTTCCGTCTATATTCAGGAAAGAGGCGAAGTCTTTGTTTCCGTTGAATTCGGGACTGGCTGCATATAAAAGTAATCTTGATTTCAGGGCTAATGCAGCGCCCCTTGTTGCCCTTCCATAATCCCGGTCGGTTGCAGGAGTGACAGGCAGCACGGCCGCTGCCTGATCCAGTTCAGATACAATATACTCTACGCATTCGTCAAAAGAACTCCTTGGTAACTGAAGGTCGGCGGCCGAAGCATCAGCTGGCAGCTCTTTGTCTCCTATTAAAACCACCGGTCCGTATTGCCGTAAGTTCATAAAGTAAAAGAATGCACGGAGGAACCTTGCTTCCGCCTTATACTGGTCTATAAGGCTCTGTCCGTCCAGGCTCAGAATTTCTTTGTTGCCATCGATGTGGTTCATGAAATAGGTGGCGGATCTGATACCGTTGTAATAGTGCTGCCATTTATAGAAGGGGGATGTTCCCGCGCTCCAGTTTCCCACATTCAGCTGGTATATCGTCCATTTAGCCCACGCTACATTAATTTCGTCTACATTTCCCGTCCAGGGATGTCCGTTCCATTGGTCACTCTCATCCGGAACAAAGTTGTATATGTTGGCCAGATACTCTTCAGAAGGACGCTTCTTCTGAAATACTTCTTCTATCGTTTGGCGGTCGTTAGGAACCTGGTCGAGAAAATTGCTGCATGAACAATATCCTGTTATGAAGAAAGCCAGGGTTATATATTGAAAGAATACGTTCTTTTTCATAAAGGGTTGTGTTTAAAACCGGCAGTCAATGCCGAAGCTATATGTTTTCATTAAAGGATATTGTGCTCCCTTTCCATCTCCTAATTCTACATCCCAGAGTTTAAAGCTGCTGAATGTTACCAGGTTGTACCCAATGGCATAGATCCTGAAGTTCGAGATGCCCAGTTTGCCGAGCCATGGTTTCTTTCCGAAGCTGTAGCTGAGTTCCACATTCTGTAACCTCATGAACGCCCCGTTCTTTATCCACCATGTGCTGTTTTCATAATTGGAGTTCGAGGTGGAGGGGTAGGTGAGCCTTGGATACCATGGATTGGGGTTGGAGCCGTCCGGAAGCCACCTGTCTGTAATATTGCTAAACAAGTTCCCCCTAGTGCCCTCTTTCTGGAAAGGTTGCAGGCCTTCACCGTTCAGCGAGATATCCACATTGCTGATACCTTTAAACCATGCTCCAACCGACCATCCCTTATAAGAGAAGGAGGGGCCAAACCCGTAAACAATCTCGGGTATTGATCCGTAACCTATAGGAGCTTCATCGTAATTGTTGATCCTTCCATCTCCATTCAAGTCTTTATATTTAATATCCCCTGGTTGAATGCTTCCTGTCTGGACAGCGCTGTTTGCGATTTCCTCTTCAGACTCAAAAAGCCCAAGAGCAATTTTTCCAAACCGCTGCCCAAGCTTTCGGCCAATAACCTGTTGCCAGGGATAAGGCCAGAGTGCGTTTGCATCCTCTTTAATAATTGCCCTGTTCCATACAACATTGCCTCTGAGTTCTAAAGAAAAATCATTACTGATTTGCTTATTAAAAGTAAGGGTTCCGTCAATGCCTCTGTTTCTGACTGCTCCAAGATTGCCCCAGGGCTGTGTCTGGATGCCTGCATAATTCGGCACGTCTCCCCGTGGCTTGAATATTCCATCCCTGTTTTCAAGAAAAACGTCAACTGTAAGGGATAAAGCATCTTTCAGCGAACGAAGCTCTACCCCTAAATTGGCTTTTTTAGCTTGCTCCCACGTAACGTTTACCGCATAGTCACCGATGTCAAGTCCTCCATAGTTATTATCATTAGTTCTGCCAAATGAGTATCCGTCTCTTGTAGCGACGGTTGAGATATAAGCGAAGCGTCGTCCTCCTAAACTGCTGTTTCCTACGATCCCATAGGATCCCCGGAATTTTAGAAACTGGATCACTCCTGAAATGGGCTTGAAGAACTTTTCATTGGATGCAACCCAGCCGATCCCGTAAGAAGGGAAAAGCCCGAAGCGCATTCCTTTGTTGAATGTTTCAGATCCATTGTATCCGAGATTAACCTCGGCCAGATACTTGTTAGCATACGCATAAGTGGCCCTGGCTGCGAGACCCTGGTAACGGTATGGAATAGAGTTGATGAAATCACTTGCAAATGCGTCGGTACGATCGCTTTGATTGAATAACAACATACCGCTTACATCATGCTTCTTATTTCCAAAGCTATTATTGTAATTGAGCGCAGCTTCAGTATAAAACTGGCGGCTGCCCCCGTTAGTCCGGGCATACCCCAAATAACTGGTACCCACCCTGGTCCGCTCAAAGACAAGGTTGCCATTATCGTCCCTGTTTGATGCAAAATAGGTATCCACAGTCTTGGTCCTCGAAATGGAATGGAAATTGTTATTGTCAAAAGAGAACATTCCGTAAACTGAAAGGCCCTCCA
Organism: Pararcticibacter amylolyticus; assembly: GCF_003130405.1. Classification (GTDB taxonomy): domain Bacteria; phylum Bacteroidota; class Bacteroidia; order Sphingobacteriales; family Sphingobacteriaceae; genus Arcticibacter; species Arcticibacter amylolyticus. Next base: position 58,188 of record NZ_QEAS01000006.1, on the reverse strand, counting down.
GTATTGAACTTAAGCTTTGAGTGACACGGATGTTTGACCAAAGCTGACTCTCCACGTTGCTAACATAGCCTCTTTGGGTGAGCATATCGTAGGGATTTGATTCTTCCCCGCGCGGCTGTGGAATAAAACCATTTGTATATCTTACAGGGATGACAGTAGGGGGCATGATGTATGCAGCATTCCAGATCGCACTTGCGCTTTGCCCCGGATAATTTCCATCAGAGATCCATCCGGATGCGCCGAAGTCAACTTTGGTATCTTTGAATAGTTTCAAGCTGAGGTTACTGGTGAAATTATACCGGGTAAACTTGATTGCTGAGTTATATTTTGCAAGTTCGTCAGTCTTGTACAAACCGTTCTCATCGTAGTATCCCAGTGAAAGATAGTAGTTGGCCCTGTCAGAGCCTCCGTTTACGTTCAGATTAACACGTCTGTTCTGGCCGGCATCGTTGAACATCTCTTTCATCCAGTTTACGTTTGGATACAGGTCGGGGTCTGAGCCATTGCCAGTGGCTGCAATCTTTTCATCAGAATAAAGCTGGTTGGCCCTTGGGTTGCTGTTACGGTAAGCCTCGTTTGCCATCCGGAGGTATGTAACCCCGTCGGCAAATTCAGGTACCTTGGTAAATTGTGTGATGCCCTGGTTTATTTGAAGATTCACCTGCGGCTTGCCCGGCTTCCCTTTTTTGGTTTCGATAAGAATAACTCCGTTCGCCCCCCTCACGCCATAAACCGCCGTAGCCGAGGCATCTTTCAGGATGGTGAAATTGGCAATGTCCTCGGGATCGATATTGCTGAATGACCTTTCTACTCCGTCTACCAGCACAAGAGGACTGCTGCTGGTAAAAGTAGAGATCCCCCTGATATATATCTGCGATCCGTCGTACCCGGGTTCGCCGCTCCTCTGCACCCCTATAACTCCTGCTATTCTGCCGGCAATTGCATTGCTTAAGTTACCGGTTGGCTGTTTCAGCGCTTCAACATTTATAGACGATTGGGCACCGATGGTGGTGATTTTTTTCTGTGTTCCGTATCCAACAATTACCACTTCTCCCAGTGAATTTGAATCGGGCTGAAGCTTGACGTCAATTGTTTTACTATTGCCAATAACACGTTCTGCCGCAAGATATCCAACGAAATTGAATACAAGGGCCCCCTTCATTTCCGGGATCTTCAGAAAATACACTCCCTCTCCATTGGTGATCGTACCCAGGTTCGTGCCTTTAAGCTTAACGGATGCTCCCGGCAACGGTACATCCTTTTCATCGGAGACACGTCCTGTTATAATGACAGGATCTGCCTTCTTTAACTGTTGCAGCTCCTTTACCTCTTTATTAACGATAAGGATCACGCCCTCTTCAATGGTATATTCTAGCGGCAGGTCAGACAGAATGCTGTTCAGTACCAGCTTAATATCCGCTTTCCGAAAGTTCACGGTGAACTTCTTCGAACTGCTGATCATTTCACTGCTGTAGAGAAAGCTGTATCCCGTCTGCTTTTGGATCTCACCAAAAAGTTCTTTTAAAGAAGCGTTCCTTTTCGAGAGGGTTAATGACTGGGAGAAAACAGATGCTCTGACCTGCAGACACGCAATAAGAATTAGAATTGCTGTCAGCTTCATTATTAGTATTGTTTGTTTTAAGCTTTGAGACCATGACGGTTGCTTGTTTGCAATGAGGCAAAACAAACCACTTGATCTCGTAGAAAGTACAAGATGTTTCATACCTTTGCAGGGATTGGGTTAATGTTCAACGAATTCTTTAACTGGTTTTGTGGCTAACCCATTCTGTCGCCGGAGACCTCTCACCGTTTCCGGCTTTCTTATGGGCAGATTTTCATGTTGGGTTATTCTTTCTTCATATATCCTCCTTATTGATTTATTTTGAAACTATGACGGTGTGATCTTCCACTCTGAACCTGACAGAGCCGGTTTTTTCCAGCATGAGGAGTACTTTACTGAGGCTGCTCGAGCGGGGTATGTTGCCTGTATAATTGATCGGAGGGATCTTTCCCTGATACTTAATATTCACATCATACAATCTTTGCACTTGTGTGAGAATCTCCGCAATATCCGTTTCATCGAATACAAACAATCCGTTTTTCCAGGCGATGACATTGTCTGCTGAAATATTTCGTACTGTTATCAAAGGATTACCAGGCTTTACAGACGATTCTTGTCCGGGCTTAAGGACCTCCGACAAGCGGGAAGTGTTTTCCGTAACTCTGACGCTTCCTTCAGCAAGAACGGTTTTGACAGCCTGGTTCTCCGGGTAAGCATTGATGTTAAAATGAGTACCGAGAACCTCAACGAGCTGTCCCCGTGTTTTAACCAGGAATGGAACCTTTTCGCGGTCTGATACTTTTGAACCATTCTTTTTGAACATTTCAGCCACTTCAAAATATACTTCACCTGTAGTACTGACTATACGCTGGCTATCATTAAATGCTGAAGGAAAGGAAATGGATGATTCTGCATTCAGCCAAACTTTCGTTCCATCTGCCAGTACAAGCTGATACCCTGCGCCACGGGGAGTTGACAGGGTATTAATTTCCGGGGTGGTGTCGCCTGTACGATTGTTGTTTTGCCGGAATGTCAACAGGCCAGGTGAGGGCTGAACAACAGTCGTCTGGGTAAATTTGATAATGTTTCCCCGCTTGCTGCTGTCCAGAACAATTTTTGATCCGTTTGATAGTGTCAGTACAGCCTTGTTTGTTCCTGGAAAGACTTCGTTTTTAGTTAGTTTATGATGTTCAGTCTCAAATAAATAGTTCTTAAACAATATCAGGGTGGTGGATAAAATGATAAGAAGAATAGCTGCGGCATACAGCCATTTCCATTTATCACTCCTGTTTACTCTGGTGCTTTCCCGGATATTATGAAGCACCTTGTTTAACAATCGTACCCTTACAGCTTCCTGGGGCCCCAGGGTGTCTTCATCCCAGTGAAGTTCGTTTTTTTGAAGTTCGTCGTACTGAAGAAAAAGCCTGTGCTTTTCCTCTTCGCTGATGAAGCCGCTGATATACTTTTCCGTTAATTCCTTAAATTCTTCTCGTTTCACGGGGGTGTATTTAACTGTATGTGTCAAAAAAGGTAGGGTAACCCCGAAGGGAAATCAAAAAAAAGTACTTTTTTTTGATAGTTGGTGGCGAAGGTATTGCCTATCCGTGAAAATTGGAGGAAAATACGAATGCGGCAAGGAATATAACCTCACCCATGACAGGTCTCAAACGGCGTAAAGCGATGGTGATCTGGCTTTCTACTGTTTTGGGCGAAATGCCGAGCCGCTCGGCTATCTCTTTGGTCGACAAATGTTCTTTTCTGCTCAGTAAGAAGATTTCGCGGCATTTTTCCGGTAAACGTGATAAGGCTTGGTCGAGCATTTTATTGATGTCCTTTTCGGTCAAAGTCCTTTCTGCCTCATTTTCAACTGCAAGCTTCTCTATTTCATCAAACAAGCCTTCCCTGATCTTTCCCGATCGGATTACTTTAAAAACTTTGTACCTGATAGACGCATACAGGTATGAATGAAGGGATTCGATCCGGGAAGAAGAACGTTTTACCCACAGATCGGTCATGATCTCCTGCACAATATCTTCAGAAGCCTGCTGGTCTCTCAGGATATTGTAGGCAGACAGGTAAAGTTTTGACCAGTACCTGTTATATAGCATTTCGAAAGCCGTAAGATCATCCGTCTTAACAAGTTCAAGGAGCTGAACATCCGTCCACAACTGCGGGTCTTTGCCTGGCATAACTGACCCTAATTTAAGAAGCATCGACCGCAATTAAAAAAGATTTATCATTTTCCTAATCTGACTTTAACATTTATGCTCCTTTATCTGCTTAAAGCCGGTACGGGCACTATACTTTTTTAGCTTTTAATACATCGTTTTCTACAGTTTGTCTGAGCCGTATTACCGGCTGCTCATTCGGAGTATTGTTAGAGGAATTATATCCATTCCGGGTTATTTTGCTGAAATACAGTTTGTTGATTTTGAAAGTGGTTCTTTTTTGCTGCCTTTTCGGGTGTCTTGGTGTTCCTTGTAATTCAAAGAGAGGAAGCAGACTTGGAATTGTTTGTTAATCAGCGGAGTGATATCTTTCAAACATGAAAAGGCTTATCACTCTCTTAATTTTTTTGATAAATGCTGTCGCTTTCGGACAGCAGGAAGACACTGATCTATATCGTATCCGGATCGGACTGAGCGGCGGATGGCAGTTTGCCGCAGATCCCGCTGATTCAGGAATCAAAGAGAAGTGGTTTTTAAAAGATCTCCCTGACCGCATTACGCTGCCCGGTACCACCGATCTGAATCAAAAGGGGACTTTTAATAAAGATACCAGCACTATGCACCTTAACAGGGTTTATATCTACGAAGGGGCTGCCTGGTACAGGAAGAAGGTTACAGTTCCCCGTGAATTTAAAAATAAGCATATTGAGTTATATCTGGAGAGAACAAAGAGTTCCACTGTGTGGATAGATGGTAAAATAGCCGGGGGATCCGCTTTGCTTCAGTCTCCCCAGCAGTTTGACGTGACTCCTTACCTGAGCCCCGGAGAACACTATCTGACCATCCGAGTTGACAACGGGCTTAAACTTACCCCTTATGGAAATGTACATATTTATTCGGACGACACCCAGACTAACTGGAACGGAATCATAGGCAAGATCTTTCTCGAAGCATCTGATAAAACATATATTTCAGATCTTCAGGTGTATCCCGATATTGACAAACAAAAAATTGAGGTCAGGATCCATATTGGTAATTATTTAAAAGGCCGTAAGGTTGCCGCCGAACTTAATGTTAAATCAATAACAGCGGGTGCAGGCAAAAATCTGCCTCCGCTCAGGCTGAATGTATTGGCGGATTCAGTTATTGTTCTAAACTATAATATGGAGGGGAATTGTAATTTATGGGATGAACATCGTCAGCCTTTGTATGAGCTCACCGCCGCTATTTCACATGGGGAGTCAAGAGACGCCAAAAAAGTGAACTTCGGAATGAGAAAATTTAGCAGAAAGGGAACCCAATTCAGTATTAACGGCAGAGTGACATTTTTGAGAGGAAAACATGATGCCTGCGTTTTTCCCCTTACCGGGCATCCCCCTATGGATACAGAAGGATGGATAAAGGTGTTCCGGATAGCTAAATCCTATGGAATCAATCACTATCGTTTTCATTCTTACTGCCCTCCGGAGGCTGCTTTTACTGCCGCTGATCAGGCCGGAATATATATTCAGGCAGAGTTGCCTTTTTGGGGTGGTTTAAATGACGATACAGTTGCTGCGAAATTGAAGCAGGAGGGCATCGCGATGTTGAAAAACTATGCGAATCATCCCTCATTTGTGATGTTCTCCCATGGAAACGAAATATGGTCGGGGCAGGATAAGGCAGAGAAAAATATCCGTGAACTAAAGCAGTATGACAGCCGGCCGCTTTATACTCTTGCTTCTAACGTGAATATCGGTTATTACCCTCCGCCGGCATCCTCCGACTTTTTCGTAGGCGCCCGTACTTCATCTAACGGAGATACGGTGCTCACCCACGTCAGGCTAACTCATGCTTTTTCCGACTCCAGGCAGGGCGGACTTTTGAATACGGCTACACCGTCAACAGAACTGCGCTTTAGCTACCCTGTTTCCCAACTGAAGATCCCGGTTGTCAGTCACGAAATCGGACAATATCAGATTTATCCCGACTATGAGGAAATCAAAAAGTATACAGGTGTATTAAAAGCCTGGAATCTCGAAGTATTTCGGGAACGTCTAAAGAAGCGGGGAATGCTGGACCAGGATAAAGCCTTTCAGAAAGCTTCTGGAGCCTGGGCTGCCATTTGTTATAAAGCGGAAATGGAAGCTGCCCTTCGTACAAAGGGATTCGGTGGTTTCCAATTGCTCGACCTGCAGGATTTTCCGGGCCAGGGGACGGCCCTGGTAGGGATCCTCGACGCTTTTATGGATAGTAAGAACGTAGTGACGAGAGAGGAGTGGATCAAATCCTGTAGTGATGTTGTGGTACTGGCAGAGTTTTCAAAGTACTGCTGGATCAATACCGAAACTTTCCGTGCGAAAATAGAAGTCGCCAATTATTCTGACAGGACAATAAAAGAAGACGTTAGATGGGAGATCCGGAATTCTGCAGGTCTCATACTTAAAGAAGGTCTTTTTACCGGCCTGAATATGGAAAACGAAGGGGTAAAAGCGATAGGAGAGCTTTCTTATGGTCTTGGTGAAGTAAGAAAGGCAGAAAAGCTGACTGTAACTATCCTGATAAAAGGGACGCCATATCAGAATTCCTATCCGGTTTGGGTATACCCGCAACCCAAAGAGCCCACCCGGAAGAAGGATATTTACATCACCAATAAATATGATAAAAATGTCAGGACCAGACTGGAAAAAGGAGCGAAAGTTATTTTGTTTCCTTCCGGGGAAGGTGTAAAAGCGCATAGTGTGCCGGGACTGTTTCCTCCTGAATTCTGGAATTGGGAGATGTTCAAAAATATAAGTGAGTCATTAAAGAAACCCGTGTCACCGGGTACCTTAGGATTGCTCACGAATCCTCAGCATCCCCTTTTTAAGAGCTTCCCGACTGACATTCATACAAACTGGCAGTGGTTCTCTATTATAAAGGCCGCTAATCCATTGATATTGGATAGCACACCGGCGTCTTTTCGTCCCATTGTTCAGGTTATTGACAATCTGCAGCGGAACCATAAATTGGGATTGATCTTTGAATTCAAAGTTGGCAAAGGAAAGCTTCTTGTATGTATGTCTCCCTTAAATAAGATGTTGGAAAAGCCGGAAGCTGCACAATTATATAAGTCAATAACTGATTACATCAATACGGAAGACTTTAATCCTGATTGTGAAATCAGTTCTGAAGAAATAGAGAATATGCTCTACCTTTGAGAATCACATGTTCTATATGAAATACTGATGAAGACACGTTGGATCTCTCCTTGTATAGCAAAGCTTTTATCGCCTTTTCTTGCCGTCATTTTTAGCTTCTCGGTTTATTCGCAGCCAGCTAAAGGCAGTCTCTTTATTATCGGCGGAGGAAGCAGATCGCCTGAGCTCATGAAGCAGTTGGTTAGCACCGCAGATTTGTCCGTTAAGGATTATGTTGTCGTGCTGCCGATGGCGAGCGAAGAACCGGAGGAGTCTTTTCAGGCAGTAGCACAACAGTTCAGAGCGGCTGGAGTAAATAAAATAACATGTTTCAATTTTACAAAAGAAACTACTGTCCGGAAACCATGGTGTGATTCAACGGCACAGGCTAAAATTATCTTCATCACCGGGGGAAGCCAGGACCGGTTTATGGACATCGTCAGAGGAACGCCAGTTTATGATGCCATTCATGACGCTTACAGAAAGGGCGCAACGATTGCAGGAACCAGTGCCGGCGCAGCTGTTATGAGCCATAAAATGATTACAGGAAACCAGTTGAAAGGAGATACCTCTTATAAAGAGACCTTCGATAAATTATGGGATAAAAATATTGAGTTTAAACAGGGTATGGGACTCCTGCATTCTGTTATCATTGATCAGCATTTTTTGAAACGAAGCCGTTATAACCGGCTGCTTTCCGCATTAGCTGCAAATCCATCTTATACCTGTATAGGGATCGATGAAGGGACTGCGATAATCGTAAAGGGAAAACATATTAAAGTTGCCGGAGACAGCCAGGTGATCAGGGTCTCTCAGCCGAAAGGCCTTCAGGTAAATGCAAAAGGCCTTATCCGGCTGAAAGATCTTAAATTCTCAGTCTTTGCTGCAGGCGACGAATTCGATCTGCCCCAAACCCCCTAACCCTTTACTTTCAACTCCCTACTTATATATCTCTATTTCAATTTTTCCCTCTTCTGTTACTTTTCCCCTGTACATTCCTTCAGTATTAAAGGGCATTGCAGCATTGCCGTTCCTGTCGAGGATGATCATGCCGCCATCGCCACCTAATTTACCTACTTTGTTTATAACGGTTTTCCCAGCCTCTGCGGCAGATAAACCTTTGTATTCCATCAGCGCGGAAACATCATGTGCTACAACACTCCTGATATAGAATTCTCCCCACCCCGTGCACGAAATAGCTGCCGTAGCATTATTAGCGTAAGTGCCGGCTCCAATGATGGGCGAGTCACCAACGCGTCCGTATTTCTTATTGGTCATGCCGCCTGTGGAAGTGCCGGCTGCAAGGTTCCCCTCTTTGTCCAGCGCAACGGCGCCGACAGTTCCGAATTTATAATCACGGTTCGTAGTGCCCATGCGCATCGTCTTTTTATTGCCATGATCCAGGACGCTTTTTGTGGAGTCTTCTTTTATGGCCTGCTGAAGTCCTTCCCAGCGCTCCCTGGTCCAGAAATATTGGGGATCTACAATGGTCAGCCCGGCCTCCTTTGCGAATTTTTCCGCGCCTGCACCCACCATCATCACATGTTCCGACTTTTCCATCACTGCCCGCGCCGCACTGATGGGGTTTCGTATTGTTGTTACACCAGCTACTGCGCCGGCTTCCAGAGTTTTGCCATTCATGACCGAAGCGTCAAGCTCATTGCGTCCGTCATGAGTGAAAACCGCGCCTTTTCCCGCATTAAACAGCGGGGAGTCTTCCATCACATGGATAGCAGCCTCCACTGCATCCAGGCTGCTTTTTCCGGCCTTCAGCTTTGAGTAACCTTCCTGTAGTGCCTGCGTGAGTGCTTCCCTGTAGGCAGCTTCCTTCTCCGGTGTCATCTTTGATTTGAGGATTGTGCCAGCCCCGCCATGGACGACCATTACATACTTTACCTTTTTTTGTGCCAGTGTATTTCCCAATAATTGGGTAAGCAGTATTACAACTGCTGCTACTCTTGTTATTCTAAGTCTCATTAATCCTTATTTATTATTTGCAATACTCCATTTTCGACATTCCACCACTGCCATTTGCCGCCCTGTGCAGACTGCTCACTAAATCCTGCCACATCGAAGTTTCCTGCGCCCATCAGCGAAGCCGGTATTTCATATACTTTTACAGCCTTCTGGTCTGCTTTCCAGTTTAAAGCATGCCCCTGTACACAATTTTCCGGCTGTCGGTGGCTGTCGGTCTGCAGGAAATAAGCTGTGCCGCTCCCGAATACCTTCGCCTGTCCGGCATCGTCAATACATACCGCGGTTCGTTCATCTGCCGCAATACCTTTGGGAGCAAAGTTATGATCTTTTATCAGGCGTGCCAGAAAGGCCATGTGCCGTCCCTGACGTTTTCGTGCGACGTAGTGCTGGTCTGTTATGACTTTATCCAGGAAAGGTGCATGCAAAAAACCTCCCGGATATACAGTTACATTGGGATTATACGGGTCCGCAAGTGCTTCTTTACTTGTGACGCTTTCTTTTTCACCGCTATAATAGGCTTCTCCAAGGATAGCGCACCCTGCGCTTGTGCCGCCCACAGGTGCCTTTTTCTCCGTTAGCAGGTAATTTATAGCATCCATCGTTTTGGTTCCTTTCCAGTACTTCAGGTAGTTAGACTGGTCGCCGCCAGCAATGAACAGCATTTCCGCATTACGGATCGTTGCCGCTACTTTTTCATTCTCCGCAAGTTCCCGGGAATCTATTTTTAAAGTTTCCACTGAATTTACTTTTCCCAGCTTGTTAACATAAGAATTGTAGGCATCAGTTCCTGTTGCTCTGAGGATGACCACATCGCCGCCGCCACTTTGTTCAATCATCCATTTAAATGCAGCGTCTACATCTTTCCCTCCGCCCATCAGCACCACCCCGCCCTTTGTGGGGGTAGTGATATCGGATGTGTCACCGGTAATTCCCAGGGAAGCGGGGCGATCAGCCCCGTTCGCTGTAAGCATCTTGTTCGGTATATTTCCTTTTCCCGCCGGAGAAGTCAGGATGCCTGAAAGCAACGTTATAAGATATACGTACTTCATTGTTCACTGTATTTAGGGTTTTGTATCATGTTTTTGTTGACTGCAATTTCCTGTGCCGGGATCGGGAAGGCATACTGAGCCTTCGAGGGATCCAGCCTCAGTGATCCGGCGGTATTCACAGCATCTTCAGCAAGCCGCTCCACTGGCAGGTTGCGGCGTTTCAGATCGAAAAAGCGGTGGCCTTCGAAAGCCAGTTCTTTAAATCTTTCTGTATAGATTGCTGTAATAAGCGCCTCCTTACCTGAAAAAACCTGGTTTACGTAACCATTGATCCGGTTAGCGCGAAGAGTGTTTAGATCATTTGAAG
>NZ_QEAS01000006.1:0-47928 GCF_003130405.1 Pararcticibacter amylolyticus | reverse complement strand
CCTTATCAGGTACATTTCAGCTGTCCTGAATAGTTTAATGTCTGTAAGCCCGGCAGCTTCATTGCTTCTGCCCGCATATTTTTTTACCATGTATGGTGATTTTCCATTACCCCGGTCCGGATCAAATGCGATATAGGAGGTGTACCGGATATCCTTGTCTTTGTCGAGCGAACTGATTAGTTTGCCGGATGGGGCATAAAGAACGATCCCGCCATTTTGCCGGAAGAAGAAACCTCCGATCGGTGTGTCTCCGGCAACTCTTTTTAGTTTCCAGATCACTTCCTGCTCACTGACGTCCGTCCAGATCTCAGGGAAATCACTTAATGAAGCGAGCGGCTGTGCCTGAATGGCTTCAGTAGCGTAAGTGACAGCCTCGGTCCAGTTTTTCTCATATAGCGCAACCCTTGCCTGAATAGCACTTACCGCGTTCTTTGTGATTCTCGTTCTGTCGCTGAAAGAAGAGGAGATCAGGGGTTTTGCTTGTATCAGGTCGTCCTTTATGTTGGTGATTACAGCTCCGAACGACTCTCTTGCGGGGTAGCCGATCGACGAAGCTTTCATATAAGCGATACCTAACGCATCCGCCTGGTACGCTGATGCATAAGCTCTCAGCAGTTCAAAATGGCAGTATGCCCTTAAAGCAAGCAGTTCACCACGGTACTGTTCTTTTATTTCAAGTTCATTGTCCTTTACCTTAATCCGGTCGATCGCAGCAAGCACACGGTTTGCCCGGTCGATGGAAACATACAACTCATAAAATGCTGAGGTAACGGAGCCGCTCCCGGGGGTATAGAGCCAGCGGTAAGCACTGGTATTGGTCACATTGTTTTCCTGGGGCATCACGGCCTCATCGGATACAGTTACATTATTTCCCGTTAGTGTATAACCGAGCGAGCCGTAGACGCCGAGTATGCCCATGTTCACATCCTTGATATTGCGAAAGGCAGCCGAAGGATCAATGGTATCTGACGGTGAAATGTCCAGCTTGTCACACGATGCCAGAAGGAACAGGACCGGAAATATCAGTAGGTATTTTTTTATGTCTTTAGTGATCATTGTCTTACATTTAAAGGTTAACATTAAGCCCTGCTGTATAGGTTCTGGCGGCCGGATACTGAAAACGGCCGAAAACACTGCTGTTTTCGGGGTCAAGCCCTCTCCAGCTGGTCCAGGTAAAGAGATTTTGTGCCTGCACAAAGATCCGGAGGTTCTTTATGAACCCCAGCTTTCCTATTGTGGCAGCAGGAAGCGAGTACCCGATATTTACATTTCTGAGCCGGAGAAAAGAAGCATCCTGGATGTCCTTGGATGTGAACTCGCGCGGAATGTCGATCCTTTGAAGGATCGCATCATCGCCCGCTTTTTTCCACCTGTTCTCAAGCATTCTTATGGACTGGTTACTGGTCATGTAATCCATATTCTCGTTATAGTAGTCCTCATTATTCCAGCGTTTTACATTGGTGACAAATGAAAATAAAACACTTGCGCTGAAGCTTTTCCAGGTGATCCCCGAACTGAAACCTCCCGTGAGCCGGGGAAACATACTGCCCGATTCTGCAACGCTCTGAGTGTTTTCATTATAAACTGAAGTAATACTACCGTCTGTATTGTAATACTGAGGTTCGCCTGTTTCACGGTTTACACCAGCCCAGCGGGGAGCGTAGTACGATCCGTAAGCCTTTCCTACTTTCAGGATACGGGTGTCACCATCAAGAACTTCATCGGTAATATCTGTGAGATGAAGGATCGTATTCTTGTTGTAAGCCGCATTAACGCCGGCAGTCCATGAGAAATCCTTATTCTTTATAATGTCCCCCTGGATATCAAATTCGACACCACGGTTTCGCATTTTCCCGGTGCTGAGCGACAGGATGTCAAAGCCTGATGTGGCAGAAAGAGGCTGGTCAATGAACATATTACGCGTGATCCGGTTATAAAAATCAGCAGTAATCCTGAGACGGCTTTCCTTCAGCAGGCTGATATCAAAGCCAGCGTTAAATTCATCTACGTATTCCCAGTCAAAATCGGGATTTCCTGGTTGTGAGGGGGCTATGGCTTGTGATCCTCCATAGGAGCCGCTGGTCACATAAGTGGGAAGGTAAAGGAAGTTGCTGCTGAAAGGGCTGGCCGTGGTTCCATAGCTTATCCTGAGTCTGAGAGATGGAATAAAAGCAAGGTCCTTAAGGAAGTCTTCCTGTTTAATATTCCAGTTTCCGCCCAGTGAATAAAACCCATGCCAGCGGTTTGTCTTCGCTACTTTAGTAGACCCATCGTACCTGTAGCTTCCGGTAAGAGTGTATTTGTCGCTGTATGTATAACGCCCGGTAGCCATATACGACAGGAGGGCGCTTTTAGTTCTTCCTCCTCCTATAGTCGGGAAAAAGTTGGGATCATTGTTTGAGATCCCTGCTGGTGTTTCCGGTAGCCTTTCGTCAAGGCCGAAGGCAGTATAATTAAAAGACCGGTAGTTGTCATGAACATATTCAAAAAAGCCTGATACTTCGAAGTCATGAAGATCACCGGCTCTTTTGCTGTATGTCAGCCCGGTCGTGGAGATAATGTTAAAGTTCCTTCTCGTACCTTCTTCGAATCTGCCCTTGCCCCCAACAGTCGTAGAATTGTCCCTCGATCCATAATAGGAGTTGGGATTGATATAAGTCTGATCCGTGGAGTTCCGGTAATCGATCCCCGCACGGGTGCTTGCTTTTAAGCCTGGCAGTATCTCATAGTTTAATGAAATTCCGGTGACAGACTTCAGCTGATCTGTCTTGCTGGAAGAGTTCAGGAGGCGTTCGAGGCCCTGGCTGCCTTCCCGGAGGTCATATATATTATCATATTCATCTTCGTTGCCAGGATGAATGAGTGTGCCATCCGGAGCGTAAGGGTATTCATAAGGAAGAGCATAATAAACTGACGCCATAGCTGTGCCGACCCTTGTTGTTCCTTCACCTTCCGTGAAACTGGAATTCGAATAGCCCAGGGAAAGGTTTACATTTCCCGAAAACTTATCCGACCTGAAATCAACATTACTTCTTAATGCATAGCGGTCCATTCCCGTTCTCTTGGCAATCCCGTCCTGGCTGTAGTAATTTAGTGAGTTATAAAAACGGACATTCTCATTACCGCCGCTTACGGCTACCTGCTGCTCCATAAATTTACTCTGCTGGAAAAATATGTCCCGCCAGTCGGTGTTGATCTTACTAATACTGTCGAGGATGGAAGCGTTACGGTTTTTCTCTTCCTGCGATAAATTTGCGTTTTCCGGGTTTTGTGGCGAGAAAGCCCATCCAGGACCGATATCTTCATCCATTTCAAGCCCTACCTCTTCTTCAAAGCGAAGCCGTTGTTCGGTATTCATCATAGTAAAACGAGGTCTGGTGAGGTCTGAAAAACCATACTGCGATTTATATTCAACCGCTACTTTTCCGGCCTTGCCTTTTTTGGTCGTAATGACGATTACCCCGTTTGAGCCTCTTGATCCATAAAGTGCTTTTGCAGAGGCATCTTTCAGAACAGTCACCGATTCAACGTCTTCAGGATTGATAGTTTGAAAATAATCTGGCTCGATCGGAATGCCATCCATAACATATAAAGGAGCTGTACTGCCATTGATACTTCCTACTCCCCGTATGGTCACCATTGCGCTGCTTCCGGGTTGTCCTGTCCCCGACATAACGGTCATGCCGGGAACTCTTCCCTGGAGCACCTGGTCAATGGATGCCATCGGCACCTGTTCTATTTTGCCTGCTGTTACAACAGAAGCGGCATTTGCCGACTGAGAGCGCGAATAGTTTGTGTATCCCGTAACGGTGACTTCTTCCAGTGTCCGGTTGTCTTCGTTAAGAGAAATGCTGACTTCTGTCCTGCCTTTTACCGGCACCGTTCGGGTAGTAAATCCAACGAATGAGAACTCAAGTACGCTGGTTTCATCAGGAACCGGCAGAGAGAAACGGCCGTCTGCGTTTGTCGAGGTACCACGAAGCGCCCCGGGGATTTTCACCGAAACACCTGGCAGAGGCAAGCCCTGCTTGTCCGTTACACGGCCGCTTATCACGCGGTCCGGTTTCGACAGTGCTCCACTATTATGGATGACGATCAACCCGTCTCCTTTTACAGTATAACTCAATCCGCTGCCCTTTAACGCCTGCTGCATCGCTTCATCAATAGAAGCATCCCTGACATCAATACTTATATGGCGGTCTTCCGCAAGGATAGTATTGTTATACACAAACCGGTACCCGCTTTGCTTTTCAATTTCCTTCAGAAGATGCTTCATGCTGATCTCCCGGTAATTTACATTGATCTTGTTTTGGGCATAGGTTAGCGCTGAGACCTGTAAGCACAGCAGGAGCAGGATTAAAGAAGTTAATTTCATGGTCCGAATGATTTGCCTGGCAAACGTATTACTGCCGGGATGTACCAGTAGTATAGTTTTTCTCATAAATTGGGTTGATTTGTGTTGAACAGATAATGATGATTTCTGAATTATTTGACAGATCATGTGGCTGTGATCAGCCTTCCTGTCATTAATGGGTGATGATTATTTTTTCATTTTCGGCCTTGAAGTTAAACGGATAGGATAATTGCAAAGCTTCGAGAGCCTCCGCTATAGTTTCACTTTCAAATGTGCCTGAGTACCGTAGATCCTTAACGTTTTCATCTCCGAACTCTATCCTGATTCCATACCATTTCCCGAGTTTGAGGGCTATATCAGAAAGTTTCTCATTGGATAATTCAATCCTGCTTCTCGTCCAGCCCGTCTCCGCCGGTCTATACAGGACCCCTTCTTTTGAAAGCGGGCTGATTTGCGCCTGAATGTTGCCGGTAGCGATAGCGGACTTACCAGCGTGCGCAACAGTACGTATTTTTTGGCCCGCCCTGAGCAGGTATTTCTTTTGGAGGCCCTGGTTCAGCTCCACCTCCACTATCCCTTTCAGCAGGGTTGTCTCAGTTATACCAGCGTCCGCAGGATGTGCTTTCAGATTAAATGTAGTACCCAGAACTTTTACGGTTACAGTATTCGTATGAACCAGGAAGGGGTGAACAGGGTCTTGTTTTACATCAAAGAATCCTTCTCCCCGTAAATGAACTTCACGTACCTGTTTTCCGAAATCGGCCGGCAAAAGAAGGAAACTGTTATGGTTTAAGGTTATAAAGGTTCCATCAGGTAGAACTATCGTTTTTCGTTCTGATTTTCCTGTTCGGTATGATTTTGACTGATTATAAGATCTGCTGACCTGCTCGTCTTTAGGATAGCGTTTGTCTTGAAGAAAATATAAGCCTGCTGCTATGATGATTGTGGCGGCTATACCGCTGATATATTTCGCTGCTCTTCTGAAAGGGTACGAATCTGGCTTTTTGATATCCAGTTTATTTTCAAGAATCTGTCTTTGTTGCAGGCCTTTTTGAAGCCGGGACAGCTGATCATCGCGTTTTTCCTGGCCTGCGTTGAGGATCATGACCAGTTTTCGGGCAGCATCAATGATATCCTGCCGGGCAGGATTTTTTTTCGTCCAGTTCTCCCAGAATGCTATTGCCTCCGGATCTTCTCCCTTGCAATACTGTTGAAAGCTGTGTTCACACGCAAAGTCTTCTATGTCGTAGTTGTCGTAATCCATCCAGAGGTGAGTGTTTTCTATACAGACGGAAAACTTCCCGTAATTTCCCTGGAAAAAATACCTTTTTTTTAAAATAGGGCTAAAATTCTCTTTTTTTCTTGTCTATTTCCGGGAGAAGGTCTCTTTTGAGGGTTTTGACGGCATCGTGGATGACGTTGTAGCACGTTTTTATGCTCTGGGTTGTAGAAGAAGCAATTTGTTCGTAGCTTAAACCCTCGAAGAACTTCAGCTTTACGAATTCAATTTGTTTTGGGGATAGTTTTTTTAAGGCAGTATTCAGTTTTTTTCTAACCTCCTCGTCATGCTGTACCCTGATCAGGATCTCCTCATATGACAACTCTGTTTCCTGGTCCGCAGCTTGCATGTTGCTCACTGCCAGGTCTATTTTGGATTGGTAAGAAAGCTGATCCAGGATATTACGTCTGAGGGAAGTGAAAAGATAAGCCCTCACATTCTTCACCGGTTGCAGCCGTTCACGCCTGTCCCAGATGTTTAAGAATAACTGGTTTACACAGTCCGCTACCAGATCGTTATCTGCGCATACTTTCAGCCCAAACCTCAGCAAGTGAAAATAGGTATTATTATACAGATCAAACAGAGACTGTTTATCCCCTTCCAGTATTTTGCTCCAGAAATCTCTGTTCTCTTCTTCTACGGACATCTCATGAATAAAAGTAGTATAAAAAGTTTTCTTATCAAAAACATTCAACTCTATTGCCGAATCAAAATATTCCTGTATTTTTGCAGCCGGTTTTGGCGGAAGCACGTACAGTGCAGCCAGAACTTAAACCATAGAATGGTCCATTCGTCTAGGGGTTAGGACGCAAGATTTTCATTCTTGAAACAGGGGTTCGATTCCCCTATGGACTACCAAAAGCCGCTGGTGCCCGCCTGCGGCTTTTTTATTATTCCCGCGTACCGCCATTATCAACCGTGCAGCCAGCGATGTTGTTATTTAGAATCATTATAAAAGTCTTATATTCGCAGCGAAATCTTTTGTTTTCATGTTCGATCAGGATATAGAAGAAAAGGCAGGGCCATTGGATGAAACCATGTTTACTGATTTGTATAATCAGTATTGGGAAAAGGTATTTTCAATCTGTTATGCACATTTGGAAGATGTCGATGTGGCTAAAGAGATAGTACAGGATATTTTTAAGTCGGTGTGGGAAAGAAGAGATACGCTGACATTTACTCATTCTGTTGAACGTTATCTCCTGCGTTCTGCCAAATTAAAGGTATTTGAATATATCCGGAACAAACAGATCAGAACTACGCATTTAAAACGTCTGGCTGATGAAGCAGGGCGTGAAACGAATGTGACAGAAGATCTGGTCATGCACCGCTGCCTTTCAGAAACTCTGGTATCTTTAGTAAATGCTCTTCCTTATAATTATCAGCGTGTTTTTCGTATGAGCCGTGAACGCGGCTTAAGTACGAAGGAGATTGCTGAAGAATTGCTTATTTCAGAGCGTACTGCCGCTTATCATCTGGCCAGCGCGCTGAAGCAACTGAGATCAAGCTTGAATGACTACGCTTTATAGCAGCGGATCGGGTCTGAATAACCGAACTTGTTAAAAAAAGAAAGTTTGTCTAAGTTTGTTACATTAAACGATTTTCATTTCCCGCTTTTTTATGAAGGTATCCAAAGATCTGCTTGAACGGTATCATCACGGTCTTTGCAGCCCCGATGAACAGAAGTCCGTAGAACAATGGTTACTGGAGGATGATGATGATTTTCATTTCCCGGATCACTTACCCGATAAGAATCTCGTTAAAGAAGAGATTTGGCAGCAGGTACAGTCAGATACTATTATGGCCGGCCCATCTGATTTGAGTACCATAGTCAGGAAAAAACCTAAAAAAAGATATTGGGCAGCGGCAGCTGCTATTGTATTGCTGGTAACGAGCCTGTTCGTTTTCAGGAACGGTAAGGAGCCTGATAGTATGGTAGTCCAAAACCGGAAAATGAAAGGCTTAAACACCGAATTGTTCGATATAGAGTTCGGCAACGAAAGCCGGGCGACATTTGACCGCGAAAATGAGATGGTCGATTTCTGCGGTATCATCAAAATCACGCCTAAGAAAAGTATGAAATTGTCCTTTTCGAACTATTGTGGTAATCACGAGGAACTAAAGAGGGAAATGCATGTGACCGGTGGAACCACTTATTTTGCCCTTGATTTGAAAAATAATCACCATACCGAATTATTGGTTATGAATGAAGACTTGCTTTTCGAACTACCTCCTTTGTTACGCAATTCGTTAATAAAGCAGTTCGGTATATAACATGATCAGCCAACCTAAAAATTTCTTTCCTGCAATTATCGCTGCATTTCTCATAGGTAGCTTGCTTTCAACTATAGGAGCTTGCAGAAAGAAGGATCCAGCCGGGCATAAAAAGTATAGTTTCTTTGTTATGAGCAAAGATCAGAAGCAATATCTGTGGCAAACCGACAGCCTGGATGCGGGAGCTGCTAACCCGATAGAAAAAGGCGTATTGCTGGATCACCCGCCGCGCATCTGGTACTATATGCTGGTAAAAAATGGCTATTATTATTATGTAGATCCGAAAACGGAGTATTTCATCAGGGGACGGATCGAAGATTCCCGTTTTGAACGTTTGGACTCGGTTCATCTTAAGGGTTTCAGCTATCCGGACAATGCATTGTTTATCAATGCAGACACCGTTTTTCTCGTCAATCACAGTGTAGGGAGAAACCCAAAACGTTACGCCAAAGTAAATGTCCGGGACATGTCGGTCGTTACGGATCAATTACCTCTTCCGCCTCCTCGTGCATTATTCGATAATATGTCTGTCGGGTTTGAACTTTGGAGGGGCAATCAGCTATGGATGGGGTATACCTATCATTTTAACAATGAAGAAAGAGGCTATGGTTCGTCCGACACCGTATACATAGCCCGGATGTCTTATCCTGAAATGAAGCTGCTGAATATAGAAAAGGATCCGCGTTCCACTTATCCTGGTAACGTGAACACGGCTCAGCAGAATACTTTTGTGGACGAGAAAGGCGACTTTTATTTCCTGTCATGTCCCGGCATTGCACGGGGAGCCAACCCGGATCAGCCGACGGCCATTTACCGTATTAAAGCAAACGAACAACAGTTAGACCGTGCCTGGTTTTTTAATATTTCTCAATCACCTATACAGAACCATGCTTATGGCCTCTGGTATCTTGGGAATCATAAGGCCCTTGTCCGGAGTGAACGAAAGGATCTCTTCAGGACTTATGAAGAACATTACCTCCTTGCACATATCGAATATCACGAAGTAAACCTGCTTACCCGGGAAGTGCACAAATTGAATTTGCCATTAGACAGGGGAAGTTCCCGTACCTGTGTTCTGATCCGGAATGAACGGGCTTATATTACGATCAACGATGGAAAGGGGAACAATGATGTCTGGATTTACCGTCCCCAAGACCGGTCCCTCACCAAAGGCCTGCATCTGGAAGGCAATATTGACTATATTTTCCGGTTAGAAAAACTATACGATTAAGTCGCTTTTTAACCTTATTTAAATTAATTCTAAAAAAAATCATATTCTATTGCAGTGAGGGATCACTTATGCAACTATGTCTTGGTTATCGGGAAGAATGTTCCTGATTATAGATAATCAAAATATGTGCATAAAAAAATACCTGTTTAGCAATATTGTCATTTTCTGTATTCTTATTATTTCATTTGCACAGGCTCAGCCGAAGCATACTTTATCCGGGAAAATCTCGGATTTGGAAGGACTTCCGCTGGAAGCTGTGAGCATTTCCGTTAAAGGGCTTTCTTTCGGTACTCAATCCGATAGAAAAGGGGAGTTCAATTTACAGCTGCCACAGGCTGGTACCTTTATCCTGGTTTTTTCATCTATAGGTTACCAGAGCCTGGAGAAAAGCGTAAGCATCGGCAATGGTCAGAGCGCCAGGTCCCTGCGAATTATCCTGGCGGCTAATACGAATGCCCTGGAAGAGGCTCAGGTTCGGGGGAAATCAGAGACACGGCAATTGAAAGAGCAGGGCTTTGCCGTGAATGCCATTGATGCGCGGCATTTCGCTAATCAGAGTACCGACCTGGGGCAGGTGCTTAACCGGACAACGGGAATTAAAATGCGGGAGCAGGGAGGTGTTGGTTCCGATTTTGATTTTTCTATCAGCGGACTGTCAGGCAAGTCAGTCAAGTTCTTTTTAGATGGTATACCCCTCGAGGTGATGGGCAGTGCTATGAACCTGAATAATATCCCTGTTAACATAGCCGAACGTATTGAAGTATATAAAGGTGTTGCTCCTGTATCTCTCGGATCTGATGCGCTGGGCGGCTCAGTTAATATCGTTACTAATAAAGCCCCCGGCAATTATCTCGATATCAGCCATAGCTATAGCTCCTTTCAAACCAATCAGTCGGCGTTGACCGGACAATATGTCTTCCCGTCTTCAGGCCTGGTGCTCAAAGGCAGCGCTTTCTATAATTACTCTAAAAATAATTACAGGATGAAAGACGTGGAAGTCTGGGACGCGCAACAGAAGCTCTATGTGGAGCGTGACCTTCCCCGTTTCCATGATCGCTACCGTTCGGTGATGGCACAGGCGGAGATCGGGTTGGTTAATAAGCCCTGGGCAGACATTCTCTTCATTGGATTAGGGTATACTAATTACGACAAGCAGGTACAAACAGGAGTACGGCAGAGCATTGTATACGGCGCGGTCACACGTGACGGAGATGGCCGCAATATAAGTATGCGCTACCGGAAAGCGAACCTGTTTAACAACAGGCTCGACCTGGGGCTGTATGCAACTTATTCGAAAGACAACTATGTGCTGGCTGATACTACCCTGAAACGATACAGCTGGGATGGAACCTATACGGATGGGAATCCAGAGACAGGAAGTTTCCGGCTTACGCATGTAGAAAGGCCCCGGTATTTTAGCAGGTTAAATGCGAATTACCTGTTGGCTGAGGGACACAACCTGAACCTCAATTATAGCTTCGATCAGGTGGAAAACCGGACATTTAACGCCCTGTTCGAAGATGAAGACACTATGCCCGGTAAATTGGGGAAGCACATTCTGGGCCTGGGCTATGAGCAGAAACTGAGCGAACGCTGGACCAATACCTTTATGGGCAAGTACTACGGACTGACCCTGAACAAAAAACAAAACGATTACAACGCAGGCGGCTTCGTCAATGTACACAGTTACCAGGAATACTTTGGCTATGGCCTGGCATCAGTTTATAAGCTCTGGGAAAACCTGGGAATCAAGGCGTCTTACGAACATACCTATCGCTTACAGGATGTTAATGAAGTATACGGAGATGGCTACCAGCTTATGAACAACCTGGACCTGAAACCAGAGTCGGGCGATAATATCAACCTGGGCGCCTTTTACGGGCAGACTTTTGGTAAGCATGAATGGTTTGCCGAAGCATCCGGATTTTACCGGGACGCTAAGGGATTCATATAT
Source organism: Pararcticibacter amylolyticus (assembly GCF_003130405.1). Lineage (GTDB taxonomy): Bacteria > Bacteroidota > Bacteroidia > Sphingobacteriales > Sphingobacteriaceae > Arcticibacter > Arcticibacter amylolyticus. The sequence continues at coordinate 36,836 of NZ_QEAS01000006.1, read as the reverse complement.
GTTAACCAGTATGATAATAATCAGATGCGATATGAGAACCTGTCCAATGTACAGATCAGAGGAGTGGAATCCGAACTTCGTTACCGCTACTCATCTCTGTTCAGTGCCGTTCTGAATGTCACTTACCAGCATGCCATAGATAACACGAAGTATGTCAAAAATGATGCGAGTGGAGCCATATCAGCTACCTACAAAAATAAGGTTCCCAACCAGCCCTGGTTGTTCGGAAATCTTGATTTGAGCCTTGGCAAAAACGATGTCCTGACAAAAGGAAACCGCTTGCAGTTCAATTGGATGACCTATTATACTCACTGGTTTTATCGTTCATGGGAAGGTTTTGCTACGGCGAACTCCCTGGTTACAATTCCCCGGCAACTGGTCCACAGCCTCTTACTGGCCTACTCCATGGAACAGGGAAGGTATAACCTGTCCCTCGAATGCCGGAATCTGACAGATGAAACTCTTTATGACAATTTCAGGCTGCAAAAACCCGGGAGGGCTTTCTATGTCAAGTTCCGGTATTTCCTGAAGTAACTCACATTTTAAACTATAGATCATGAATAAATTCTGCAAATTTTTCTTCGCGGCCGCATATTTGGCCTTAAGCTTTACTTCTTGTAGCAGTGATGATGGTGCTAAACCGGAAGATCCGGAAGCCGGATCTGAATTTGCTATCTGGACCCAGCTGGGAAGCTGGCCTAATACCAGCTATTATATCCTCGGTGTTAATAATTTGAACGAAGGCGCTGTAAAGCTTGAAGGTAATGGTATCGATGTGACCACCAAGCTGAACAATTCGGTCATTACCCGCGCCGGTTATTATTATTTCTATAACACTGCCGAGGGCCGTTTCGGGAAATACCAGTTAGTAAATGGTGCAGTGTCTACCGTAAGAGAGGTTCCCCTGACTAACTTAGCTTCCCTGGCTGGCCATACATGGATTGACGATAATACGCTCGTTATTATCGGCGCCAACGCGGCTGCCAGCGCGATCAATTATTCCATTATCAAGGTTAATGACTTAGATATTACCAACGGAACGGTAAGTGGTCTGCCTGACCGCCCGGATGGACACAAGTATCGTGTCGGTGGAGATATACAGTATAAAGATGGTAAATTGTTTTTTTCAATTGCCTATCAGAATACATCTGACTACCAGCTGTACCCACGTTTCAATACCCTGGCCGTTTCTTATCCGGCATTCAGCGTCACTCGTGTTTCTACCGACACCCGTACCGCAGGGGTAGGAAATACTTCAGGCTATTTTGCAACCTCTTTCGTGGACGAAAAAGGGGATATGTATTTTCTGACCAGCTGGAACGGAGTTTGGAAGGATGACGGAACTTCGTCTCCGAAAAATATCTATCGTATCAAAGCCGGATCGGATGAACTGGATGCATCCTACCTTTTGGATGTTCAGGCAGAACTGGGCCATGAAGCAGCAGCCGGTTTATTTATGAACCTCGGAAATGGTAAAGCGATCATTAAATATCAGGAAGCACCAGGAAACAGCAATACTAAATTTGGCTATGCCATCCTCAATTTAACCACGGGAAAAGAGCTTCGCAAACTCACTGAAATCCCATCAGGTGCCTCAGGAGAGCGGAATGTTTATGTAGAAAATGGTAAGGCCTATATCGCGGTTTTATCAGGGCAGGGGACCGACTACATCTGGATCTACGACTCAAATACAGATAAAGTAACGAAGGGTCTTCAGATCCAGGGAGGGTATACCTCTTTTTCACGTATCGATAAATTACAGTAACGTACAGATTTCATAGAATGATGCCAGATGCACCATCAGTAAGCAAAAAAAGTAAGCCGCCGGCAAACAAAAAAGCGTCTTTATTACGGCGTTTCAACGACTGGTTTCACCTTTGGGTTGGGATCGTGACGGGCATTCCTATTGTCCTGATCAGCCTTACTGGATGTTTATTGGTCTTTGAGCAGGAAATTACGCAGCTGTCCAGGCCCTGGTGGAATATAGAGGTGAAGGGCGAAGCGCACTTGCTGCCTCCTTCTGTTATCCGTTCACGCGTGCAGCAGCAGCTGCCCGACATGGAGATCCGCCGCTTCTGGTATTATGGGTTGGACGCTCCGGTGAAAATTACACCGGAGCATTCCGATTCCCTGATATTCGCTAATCCCTACACCGGCAGGGTACTGGCGCTGGAAGATCATGAGAATTTCTTTCATCTGATCGATGAAGGCCATAGAAATCTTTGGCTGCCTCCCGAAGCCGGACGATCTTTTGTAACCTGGTGTACGGTGATCTTCTTTGTCCTGCTCATTACCGGGATGGTACTTTGGTGGCCTAAAAAGTGGAATATACGTCATGTCAGGCAGGCCTTTACCATAAACTGGCGGGCGAAATGGAAACGTGTTAACTATGACCTGCACAATGTACTGGGTTTCTATTCTCTGACGATCGGCGTGCTGATGGCATTTACAGGAGTATTGATGGGTTTCCTGCCCGTGCGTAATGCTGTATACCATTTATTGGGAGGGCAGGATAAGCGGGAGGAAGTACGCAGCATCCGGGAATGGAATGCAGAGCTTCCGCAGAAAATGGATGGAAAAATTGATGCTATCTGGCATAAGGTAACCCGTGAGTTAGGGGAAAAAGATCCCTTCCAGATCAGTATCCACTATCCAAAAGAAGAGGCTACCTCCATCTATGCCTGTACAGACATGCAAAACGGTACCTGGCGGGAACTTTACTTTGACAAGGAGACGCTTGATCTTTTATCGAACTCACAGGAGAAAATATCTCTGGAGGTACCATCCAAATGGATGATGCGTTCAAATTTTGCTCTGCATACTGGCTACATAGGCGGAACTGTTACCAAATGGCTGTATTTCATTGCCAGCCTGATCTGTGCCAGTCTGCCCATTACCGGATTTTACATCTGGTGGGGTAAGAAGAAGAAAAGAGCATCACAAGCATTCTAGAATAGAATTTAAAGAAGAGGACATCCAAAGTTTGAATGCCCTCTTCTCGTTTTAATCCTCTATTTCAATCTTAACCTTCTTATCTTTCACGATCACGTAATATTCTCCAGGTTCCAGGAACCGTTTCCCATCCCCGTCAACAAATCCTAAATCCCGTTCCAGGTTTACTTCAAAGCGGTAGTTCACCGTTGTCCCTTTCTTTATCAGTTTCTTTTCGAAATACTTAAGCTCTTTCACAGGACGGGATATGGAAGATACAGGATCTGATATAAACCAATGTACCGTTTCTGAACCATCCCTGTCTCCCGTATTCGTAACGGGGATCTCAATTGAGAGCTTATCGCTGCGCTTCAGTTTCGGTGATGAAACCTTTATCTCCCCATACTGGAATGTTGTATAGCTCAGTCCATGAGTAAATTCGTATAAGGGGGTGCTGGGTATATCCTGGTACTTGCCCTGGTGAGGACGGGCACTTTGCCTGTGATTGTAATAAACAGGGATCTGGCCAGTAGAGTAGGGGAATGTCATAGATAGTTTCCCCGACGGATTTACCCTTCCTGATATGATTCCTGCAAGGGGCTTACCTCCCGGAGTACCGGGCTGCCACATGGTAAGAATAGCATCACTCAATGGCTCTAACCGGTTAAGCTGCAGAGGGCGACCGTTTGACAGTATCAGTATCACAGGTTTCCCAAGCTTTTTAAGTTCCATCACCAGTTCCTCCTGTATACCGGGCAGGGCTATGGTGGACCGGGAAGCATTCTCGCCGCTCCAGTTTTTCTTTTCTCCCAGGCAGAGCAGGATCACATCCGATTTTGAAGCCAGGGCTTTTGCTTCTTCAAATCCCGATTTGTCTTTGCCGTCAAAATCACAGCCCAGGGAGTAGGAAACCTCCGCTTTGCCTTTATATTCCGCTTGCAAAGCATCATAGATCGTCGTAATATCTTCCGCCTTACCCTGCGCAGCCCACGAACCAAGCAAATGCCATTGGCTTTTTGCCATAGGACCGATCACGGCTAACTTAGAGACTTTCGATAGTGGCAGAGCTTTGTCCTTATTCTTAAGAAGTACAATAGATTCTTCAGCTAACTGTTCAGCGATCTTCAAGCTTTCCGGAAGATAGAACCTCGCTTTTTCAGAACTGGCTGGCGTATAAGGCCGTTCAAACAACCCTAACCTGAACTTTACCCTGAGTACGCGTCTCACTGCGTCGTTGAGTTGTTCTTTAGTCAATTTTCCCTCTTTAATAAGATCCGCGAGATGGTTGTCATAGCAACGGTTCATCATATCCATCTCCACACCGGCACTGAATGCTTTCAAGGCCGCTTCTTTCTTATCCGCGGCGACCCCCTGCGGACGAAGCTGCTCTATCGAGCCCCAGTCTGATACAACGAAGCCATCATGCTTCCATCTATTCTTTAAAATTTCAGTCAGGGTATAGTGGTTCGCCGAACCAGGAACGCCGCTTATATCATTAAAGGAGCTCATCAAAGTAGCCGCTCCTGCCTTTACTCCCTCTTCGTATGGCAGCATGTAAGTATCCCACAGGCTTTGCCGGGAGATCTCGGTATAGACGTAATCCCTGCCCGCTTCCGACGCGCCGTAGCCAATATAATGTTTCAGGCAAGCTGCCACCTTGTTTGTGCCCGACATGTCGTTGCCCTGATAGCCTTTCACAGAAGCAACCGCAAATACCGCATTTGTATAGGGATCTTCGCCGTACCCTTCTGCAACTCTTCCCCAGCGCCCGTCACGTGCGACATCGATCATCGGCGAAAAGGTCCAGTCTACTCCCGACATTCTTGATTCCTGGGCAGCCACCGCACATGCCTTTTCTACCAGGCCGGGGTTCCATGAACATGCCTGGCCCAGAGATATAGGGTATATCGTGCGATACCCATGTATAACATCGTATCCGAACAGGATAGGAATGCCCAGCCGGGTCTGTTCCATTGCTTTTTTCTGTACCCTGTTACGCAACTCAGGGTTACTGCTGAAATAGATGAGAGAACCTACCCCTCCCGGAATATCGTTAACGGGGTCAGCCATATTATTTGCATTATCATTCCTTCCGAGGGTATATTGATTTAGCTGCAAAACTTTCTCCTCTATGGTCATTCGCGACAACAAATCTTCAATCCGCTTTTCAACAGGCTGTTTCGGATCTTTGTATAGCGGTTTTTCTTTATCACCTGCCGCAGGAGAAGCGGCCGGAATAAGCAGAACCAGTAAACAGTATATGAGAGTTTTTTTCATAATTGCATGTATGTCTATTTGAAAACAGGAGTTTCCGATAGTTTCATTGTATTTTTCTGATTGTTCTTTAATTCAAAGACAACAATTTCATTATTGCCCTGCACCAAATCACCCGCTTGTATTTTTATGGACTGTTGTTTTTCCTGCTCCCAGTACGCTCCTACATATTTGTTATTGATCCATACTTCCCCCATTCCCCAGCCGGATATGTCAAGATTCGTATTCCGTACAGAGCTAAGGTTAAAGGTACCCTTATAAAAACAAGGTACCTGGCTATTGGTGTCCGGGCTGAAAGTAAGATTTTTAACGGGACAATTCCTTACATTTATTGGGGTGATGGTCCAGTTTCTGATCTCTTCTCCATTCAGCGTGACGCTTCCGAACAGCCCTTTCGAGTTATCCAATATCTCGGGGCCATAGGTGATCCGCCCGATATTTTCGACATATAACTGTAGCTGATGTTTTCCCGGAACCGTTTCGAGACCTATCTTTTTTTGATTATCCGTCAGTGTTCCCTTCAATTTACCATCTACATAGACGGCTGCATAATCACGCACATTCTCCAGTTCCAGCTCCGCACTTTCCGATTCAGTTGAAATTTCAGACTGATATAATACATATCCTGACTCTATATTCAGGTCGTTCATCGGCAGCAGGTTTTCCGACTTTACAGAATCAATATACGCCTGCTCTAAAGAAGCTGTTTGATCCAGGGTGATTTCCTGGCTCAGGAGAGGAGTATAAAAAAATACCACGAGCCCCAATACAAATATCCTGATCATAATTTATCTGTTTATTTAATTAAGAATGACTGGATGAATGACTCTTCCACCGCAACTTTAGGAGCAAATTTGTCGCTCTTTACATAGTTGTCGATGCTCCGCAGCAACTGCTGTGTAGCTGGCCGTTTATCCATATCTTTTTGAGTGTCTACCGCCAGAACCAGTAATTTGCCACCCTTCACTTTTGCTTCAAACCCGATCCCCAGCTTCTGATTATTATCATAGCTGTCTATCACCTGTATAAATGGGCGTAGCTGGCCAGGCGTATCCTGCATTTCAATCACTTTAGCATTGTTTAAAATGTCCCACCACTGCCAGTCTGTATGATAGGAGGTTGTAAAGTCTTTAAATACAGGTTCTTCCTGGTGAATCAGACAACCGATCGTCATCGGTGGCCATGCAAACATGATAGGATTCCAGAAATGGTTATGGAAAATAGATTTTCTTCCTTTTACATTATTAGGCATCGGGCATAGCACCACAGTCTTCCCCGCAGCAAGCTGCTTTTGGGCTGCATCGTCATACACAGTGGTGTAGAGCACCTGATCGGTGGACTGCATCAACGATTTATTTTTAGGATACACCCAGATATTCCAGCTGTTTTTAACCTGGTCATTTACAGAGAGGTGCACAGCCAGCTTTTGCGCCACAGTAATGCCATTCAACGCTATTGAAAATTCGCCGATAGGGGAGACGTTATCATTGGCAATGGTTTGCGTTTTAAGATTTCCCTTTTTAAGCACCTTGCCTGCATCATCCGTCAGCCACCACTTCAGCTTAGCATTTTTAATCTCAGAATTGCTGAAGTTATACACTTCAGCTTTGCCCTTAAAGGTCTCATCGTTGAAATATGCGCTTTTATCATAGCGCAGCAGTGCAACCCGCGGAGCGCAGAACTCCCTGAACTTTTCAGGAGTAACCAGGCCTTTTGAATCCCAGAAAGGATCAAGAATGCCTACAGGCGCATAACCCTGCCCCGGAAAGTCATTGATAGACAGCAGCTGGAATCCGGCTGATTTTGATGAACGCAGAAGAGCTTCAATAACGGCTTTGTATTCCAGCACCGTCAGTGCTCCCGATGCCCGGAAAAAGTCGTGAGCCTGATCTCCCATCCCGTTTTTTTCCAGCATTTCTTTAAATACCTCGAAGTTGCGGGCTTCAACGGGACTGTTCGCATATTTTTTTATTTCTTCGAAGTTCGGGTAAATACAACGCTGACCTGATTCATGTGATATCACGGGCACATCCACATCCGATTCTGTATTCCGGTCCCAATCCGTCTCCGGCAAGCCTTCATAGACCTTTACCGGCCCTTTGTTGGTTTGCTGCGACACGTAATACTGGTCTGACTTTACCCGCGTACGGGCGGTAGATCCGCTGTACAGGTGACGGGGATCGAGTTTTCTGCCTTCTGCGGTAAGCTCTTCTATAAAATCAAAGTTGCCGGTAATTTCATTTCCATTACAATACAACACAAATGAAGGGTGATTGCCATATTCCTTTAAAATGGCCTTAATCTCCCTGCGGAAAAAATTGTAGCGGGCTTCATCAGGCTCGGCATCTTTACCCCACATAGGCATTTCTACTTCAAAGTAGATCCCGTGTTTATCAGCCATGCGGAAGGCCGCCTCTGGTGGACACCAGGAATGAAAGCGGAGATGATTCATGCCATACTCCTTCATCAGCAACATGATCCGCTCCCATGATGCGTCGTCTACCGGTGCATGTCCTGTCTTCGGGAACACCGCGTTTTCAACATTTCCCCTCAGGTGAACAGGCCGGTTATTGATCAGTACGTGATTCTTACCCTGTTTCACTTCCCGCATTCCGAAAGTCGCGGATTTCTCATGCTGATAGTTAACTTTATCATCTGAGGTCTTCAGCTGGCAGCTGATCGTATACAGGTTCGGATTGAACTCGTCCCACAATTTGATGTTTTTACCCAGTTGAATGATGCTTTCGATAAAGGTCACCGAATCCTTGCAGACCACCTGAACCTCCTTGCTGAGGCTGTAATTTGTTCCTGATATTTTAAATACGGCGCCGCCGTTTATGGCTTTCTTAGTGTCGTTATTAATTTGCAGCCGTACTTTCACAGATTTGTCCGCTATGTTAGGATAAACCTGGATATCATCAATGTATACCGGATCAACTGCAATCAGCTTCATCTTCCCCAGTATTCCGTTCCAGTTTATTTGTGTAAACTCGGTGTGGGCATGATTCCATTTATGGGTGTTATACTGGAATCTGTTATCGATGCAGACGGTGATCCGATGCGATTTTCCTGGTTTGACAAAATCAGTCAGATCGTGATTATGCGGTACGCTTATATAATCGATTTTGCTCACCTCCTTGGTATCCACATAAATAGAACTAAGCCAGTGTGTACGTTCGAAATACATGAATATGCGTTTCCCTTTCCAGGATGCCGGGATTTCAATGTCCCGCTGGTACCATGCCGGTCCCATATATTCATATTTCCGCGTAAGGCGATCGATATAACGGTAAGGCGATTTATAACCGATCTGGTAATCGTCGGTGATCCCCGGAAGTTCAATCTTTCCCTGCAAAAGGTGATTGTAACGGGGAGAAAGAGAGCCTCTCCGGAAATCCATCAGGTCTGTTTGAAATCCCCAGGTTCCCGATAGATCGACCTCAATGGTCTGCGCCTTAAGTGGATTGATCTGAATAAACAAAAGGATAATAAAAAAGCTCTTCAGGTATCTTTTTATAGTATGATTCATGTCGGTCTCTATCTTCAAATGCTTTAAATCTTTTTCTTCAAACGGCTCAGCGCTTCCAGGTAGTAATAGTCGGCATAGGTGAGCGGTACATCGACCTCCGACTTGCCGGGGTAAGAGCCGACACTATGTTTCAGGATGAAGCATCCGTTTTCTCCCGGTTGGGCGGTATACTCAGGTGAAGCCAGTGTCCTGATTTGTGTTTCCACTATCTTCATGTATTTTTGAGCAAGCTTCTTGCCGGTATACCCGCTAAGCTCAGTCAGCGCCGAAGCCATAACAGTTGCTGCCGATACGTCCCTGTAAGTATCCGGGATACCAGGTGCGTTATAATCCCAGTATGGAATATAATCTTTCGGCATATTGGGATGATTGATCAGGTAGTTTGCAATATTTTTAGCTTGTTCCAGGTAGCGTTTATCTTTTGTTTCCCGGTATAAATAGGTATACCCGTATAATCCCCATGCCTGTCCGCGGCTCCATGAAGATTGATCTGAATACCCCTGGTGAGTTTGCTTCAGATGAGGCAGACCGGTAGTAGTATCATAGGATACAACATGGTAAGAACTGTAGTCCGGCCGGAAATGATGTTTCATGGTCTTATCGGCATGAGATAAAGCAATTTCCCTGAATTTGGTGTTCCCCGACTGGTTAGCCGCCCAAAGCAAAAGTTCCAGGTTCATCAGGTTGTCGATGATAACCGGATATTGCCATTTATCTTTATTATGATCCCAGGAGCGGATAAGCCCGACCTTCGGGTTATAGCGGGTACTCAGCGATTTGGCAGCAGTAAGCATGACTTCTTTGTAGCTATTGTCATGGGTTAACCGGTAGCCGTTGCCAAAACTGCAATAGATCATAAAGCCCACATCGTGGTTATCGGTAGTGTATTTCTCTCTCTCGACCCGGCCGGTATATAACCGGGCGTACTTCAATACTTCCGCATTCTTATTGTTGCCATAGAGATACCATAGCGAGCCGGGAAAGAAGCCGCTGCACCACCACCGAGAATCAGAAGATACGTCTTTGCCCTTTTCGTATGTCTTTGGAAGCCTGCCTTCCTGGCTTTTGTATTTTTCAGCCATTAATAAAGATTGTTTTTCAGCAAGGACGAAAGCCTGGTCGACAACCTGTTTTAAGGGCTGATCTTTGTCTTTTTTTGGCTGGCTATTGCCGGATGCCAATCCTGCCAGAACCATTATAAAAATCAAGGTTATGTTATTCATTGATATGGGATTATGTGTGTGTTATTTAAAATGTTTGTCAGCAAATTTTACAAACTGTTCCCAGTCGTAAAGGGTAATGTCATGGTTTCCCGAGCGCACGTGGTAACCGATTGAGCCCGGCATCAGGGGCTGGTTAACCGTAGGAAGACCCGTGCCGTTCAAACCTTCACGACCCAGTAACCGGTAGACAGGAGTAGCATGAACCCCGGAAAGAAATTCTCCTTTCGGGTCAGCCCATTTATCATCTATTGCGCTGGCTATATATACCGGCCGGGGAGCCATCAGGGCGATCAGTTCATGCTGATCGACAGGTAAAAGCTCTTCCTTATCGTTGTATTGCTTGAAATTTTCGCAGAACCAGTGGGGGAAGAGCCTATTGACCTTGCTGAACGTTTCTCCATACTTCCGCCTGGATATAGCAGCTCCGCCACAGCCTGAGTCGTTGGATATCGCCATGGCAAAACGCTGATCAATCGCTCCGGCCCATAATGCTGTCTTCCCATGACGCGAATGGCCCACTAAAGCAACTTTCTTACTGTCAATGTCCTCATCTGTTACGAAATAGTCCATGGCACAGCTTAATCCCCATGCCCAGGCGGAAAGTGTGCCCCATTCATCTGCGCGCGGCCTGGTTTGACCTTTGCCATAGAATAGCGGATGCACGCCGTTTTGAAAACCGTCATCATAATCAGGATCAATATCTCCACGATAAACTGTCGCCACAGCGTATCCGTTGGCGATCAGCATCTCAACCGGCCAGCGCGATGATTCAGCCCCGCGCTTAAATGTTCCAGGCTGTTTTTCACTGCCTCCTTCACGCGGCTTCATCCGTGTCACCGATTCCGTGATATCCGGATCATCGCAGATGGTATGATTCCCCTTAAAATTCAATCCAAAGAACACCGGTGCTTCGCCACGCCGTTTATTAGGGATATACATCAGGATGGTCATATAATGCTGTTCATCTTTCGTAAAATAAACAGCAACCTCTTTGCGCGTGGCCATATTGCTGAGGGCATAGCGGTCTTCAGACAGTACCCGGAAGTGCAGGTCTTTCGGGTGTTCCGGCATTTTACCATACACCTGGGTTTCAAATACCTTCAATATTTCCGCCCTGCGTTCAACCCATTTTGCCGGGCTGTTCACCTCATCGCCGTTCTCCATTCTCAGAGGATCAGGCAATGTATAGGCAGGTACTTTAGATTCATCATAATTAGGCTCCTGCGCTTTAAGCGTAAAAAACGCACCAAGAAAAAGGGCCAGCAAAAAAGCGTTCCTCATAAGTCCTGTTTTATGAGCCTTATTTAATACTGTCATAATATTCCTTCATTAAATACCACGCTTTCTTCCGCTGTCCCTGGTCCGATACCAGTCCTTTGCGGTTCCAGCCATCCTGGTTAGTAGGGTGGAGGCGAAAAGGGGAGCGGAAATCAAATAGTATCCATGGCGCTGTTCCCCGCAGGTTTGGGATATGCTTAAACATCTCCAGGTTATCCCTGTAAAGAGTCGCCTGGTAGTCTTCGCTCCAGGAACTGACCACGTCAGCATCTCCTGTCTTCCCGTAAAGCGCCTCGCCCCCGAATTCCGAAATGATCAGCGGCTTTCCTCTTGCCACATCCCACTTCGCTTTATCCGGTGCTAAAGGCCACTGGTGGTACCAGCCCATATATTTGTTCACAGCTACTACGTCCAGTTCTTTTATAAAAGGATCGTTCATGGTGAATACCTGTCTTTCCCGGTCGAATCGTACCAGGTCGCAGGCGGCCGTTATCAGGCGTGTGGTATCTATCGATTTGCAGTTGGCGATCAGGTATTTCAGGAAAGCATCCCGGGCTTCGGAAGGCTGTGTTTCATTCGCTACTCCCCAGAAAGCCAGAGAACAGCGGTTCTTGTCCCGAATGACCATCTCCCTGGCCATCTTGCCCGCCTTCTCCCGGGTCGCTTCATTCTTAAAATCAATGCCCTGCCATACCGGTATTTCTTCCCACAGCAGGAAACCCATCTTCTCCGCCAGTCTTACCGTGTATTCATTTTGCGGATAATGGGCCAGGCGGATCAGGTTGCATCCAAGCGCTTTGGCTTCCGAAAGAAGCATGTATGCATCAGCTTCAGAAAAAGCACGTCCCTTCCTTTGGGGTATTTCTTCATGAAAGGAGATGGCTTTCATAAATACCGGCTTATCATTCAGATAAATATCTTCTCCCTTCACCCATAAATTACGAAAGCCAATAGTTTCCTCTACCTTGTCGTTTACACCTGATACAATCACTTTATAGAGTTTGGGTGACTGAGGCGACCAGCGTTCCAGCTTCCGGGATATAAAGGAAGTTTTTACCTCGCCGTTTTGGTCCGTCTTCAGGGTCTGCCTGATCTTCAGCTCGGGAATCTCGATTGTCACCGCCGCATTGGCGGTCTTCTCTGATAGTTTCACCCGTGCATCGATCTTATCAGCCTTATATTTATCCAGCTGGATGAAGTAGTCTTCAATAAACACATTTGGTGTGCTTACCAGCAATACATCCCGGGTAATCCCCCCGTAGTTCCACCAGTCAAAAGACATCGCGGGAATGGCATCGGTTGTTCGTGTATTGCTGACTTCCACCGCAAGGAAATTATCCTTCTCTTTAACGTCTTTCGTTACTTCTATCTGGAAAGGAGTGAAACCGCCTTCATGCTGACCGATTTCCTGCCCGTTCAGGTAGATCCGGCAGCGGTAACTGACAGCTCCGAAGTAAAGGAACAGGCGTTTGCCGGTTTCCTTTGCAGCATCGAATCTGCGCGCATACCAGATCGTTCCCTCATAATATTTAAGTTCAGGCGCCTGGCTGTTCCAGTCGGAAGGAACATTCAACCGGAGACCGTTTTCAAAAGAATATTCATAAAAGTCCGTCTTTCCCTCAGGCTTTTTATTGAGATAGATCTTATTTCCGCGCCCCTGCGCATACAGATCAATAATGGCATCCCATTTTCCGTTTAAGGATTGCATCTTACGTCCGTAGATATTTACCAGGGTTTGCTGTGCAGACAGATCCGAAAAAAATAAGCATGAAAGGATCAGCGCTATAGTAGTAAGTGTGTGTAGCTTCATGATAATCTGGTCCTATTTTTTATATATTTTCATGGCAAAGCCCCCGCCTTGTGCCATGGACACCGTTAATTTCCGGTTTGAAGGAACCGCAATAGTTTCTTTTTTATAATCCGATGCTATCCGGTTCGCGTTTGCCCCGTCCCGGTAAACCTCCGCCATATAATCTCCTTCATCTAAGAATGACAAGTCAAGTTCCAGCTTGCGTGCATCCCAGTTAGTGAGAGCACCCACATACCAAACATCCGCCTTCCGGCGTGCGATGGACAGGTACTGACCAATCTTTCCGTCGAGGGCAACTGTATTGTCCCAAACCGTGGGAACAGCGGATATGAAGTTCGTGCACTCCTGCTCTTTTTCGTAGCTGGTGGGACTATCGCACAGCATATTTAAAGGCGATTCGAATATGACATACTCTGCCAGCTGCCGGCAGCGGGTACCCTGGCTCATGGGCTCGTCGTTAATCCCGCGGTGGGTTCTCTTTGTTGCGTTACGCATCGCTCCCTGCGTATAATCTACAGGCCCTGCTACCATGCGGATAAAAGGCATGGTGACATCATAAGTGACCTGGTCCAGCTCCGGACCAGTCCATTTCATTTGTTCCAGCCCGTGAACGGCTTCGAAGTTGATCACGTTCGGATAAGTACGGTTGATCCCTGTGGGCTTATAGGTCCCGTGAAAGTCAACCAGCATCTTGTACTTTGCAGCTGTAACCGCTGCACGGTAATGGAAATCGACCATCTGCTGATCGTCCCGGTCCATAAAATCTATTTTGAACCCCTTTATGCCCATTTCAGAATAATGCCTGCATACCCGTTCCATATCCCGTTCGAAAGCATAATATCCGGCCCACAGGATTAAACCCACATTCTTTGAATTCGCATAAGCTACAAGGTTTTTCAGGTCTATTTCAGGTACTATACTGAACATGTCGGCCTTCAGATTCACTGCCCAGCCTTCATCGAGTATCACATATTCGATCTTGTTCTTCGATGCAAAATCAATATATGCCTTATAGGTATCGTTATTTACGCCGGCTTCGAAGTCTACATTCGACAATCCCCAGTGGTTCCACCATTCCCAGGCAACCTTGCCCGGCTTGATCCACGACAGGTCGGTTAACCGCGTGGGGGATGCAAGCTTATAAACCATGTCGTTATCTGCAAGTTCTTTATCCTTTGCAGAAACGATGATGATCCGCCACGGAAACCTGGATTTCGCTTTACTCTTTGCGATGTAAGGCTGCCGGGAGGTCACCAGCTGCTGCAACTGGTTGTGCCCGCCCTGTTCTGCAGCGGCGGGGTATGGAGCGAAACTGGAACTGAGTGATAGCGATCCGGTCTTATTGCTGAGGAACATTCCGGGATAGCTTTCGAGGTCCGACTCGGCGAGGCAGATCTTCCTTCCCTTATCCAGGCATACCACTAAAGGAGTAAAAGCCAGCTTATCCCTGTTCATCCTGCTCAATGGAGCGTATGTATATTCGTTCTCGAATGAGTTGAAGAACTGACTTTCGGTATCTTTGAATTTCCCTTTTACATAAGGAACATAAGCAGAATAATCCTTGTCAAAGTTAAATGAGGCCTCCTCGTTTTTTACAATGATATCCCGGGTTCCTGTTGATACGAACCGGTATGCGATGCCTTCATTGTAAGCCCGGAAGATCAGGCTGAAATTCTCCCTGAAATGAAGGGTCAGTTCGTTGTAATGGTCTGTTATTTTATTCCTTTTGTAGAAGTGGGCATCTATCTCCTGCCTTACAGAGCTTGTTTTCGCGTTTTGCAGCTTAGAGTCTCTGCCCCAGGTCACTCCCTTGTCCAGTTCCATCGAAAGGCTGGAAGGCTTTAAAAGGATATCTCCTTCATACGAGACAGAGTAGCTTACCTGGCTCCCTGCGGAAACAGTTGCGGCAAGCTTGCCGTCCGGTGATTTTAACTCAAACTTTTTCTGCCCGTGCAGACCAGTGACGAGGGTAAATAAGAAAATGGTAAAAAGGAGGTACTTCATCGTTCTTTTTATTGGTGGATTATTTCGTAACGGTACATCACAAAGTCATTCACATCAGGAAGTTTGACTTCAATGATGCCGTTCCGGCTGGTGGTGGCGATCATGGCCTTTCCGTTGCCTAAAACGGGCGTGCATTTTATCTGGGTACCTTCAGTTAGCCAGGTGTTAACAAAACCAACGGAGTCCGGCGTATTTTCCCTGTAAAAGATGAAATAGCCTGTACCGTCTTTTACCGACTGAAAGCCAGTCCAGGATTTCCCGGAAGGTTCTTCCCCGATTGGGAGAATGACACCTGTATGGAAATCATGCTGCACCTTTTTATATGCTTTGATCAGTTGCCCGATGCTCAGGCCCTCTTTCGGTAAACCGCTCCCCTCAAACCAGGCAAGCGGCTGTCCGGCCATCGTAGTAGCGAATAAATATTCGAAGGAGTAATGCTGCGGAGCAAAAATATCGCTGCCGTATTTGGCAGTATTTCTCCATTTATTCAGAAATTCTATCTGGAGCTTTTCAGCAGGGACATACTTCGACAACTGCCACAGGTTCCTCAATGTCCAGTACGGATAATAATTCTGCCAGTCGGTATAACGGTTTTCGAGGAAAATATTTCCGTACTCATTAAAGGTATGATACCCGCCCCGGCGTCCGGCCGTAGCGTCAAGGTTAAACACTACCTGGTTGTCTGTCTTTTCGAGAACAGTGTCGAATAGCTTGCGAAGATTGATCTCGGATTGCCTGGTAGGAATAGCTAAACCATCAATTTTAAACGTGCGGATACCATACTGCTTATACAGGCCGACGATGGCCTCTGCATCTTTTTTCCAGTCGGCATAATCATTCTGTACACTTGGATTAAACCAGAGGCAAATCTCTACCCCGAGTTCTTTTCCTTTTTTCACCACAGGATGCAATCCCCTGGGATATTTTTCGGAATCTGGTTTCCAATAGTCCGGGTTATCCCAGATATTTTTGAATGAGCCTTTTGCAACCGCCGAATTGGGGCTCTTTCCTGATTGCCAGCCATCATCGATCTGGAAATGCGAGATGCCCAACTCTGCCGCCCGGTTCACCTCTATCAGGCTGAATTTCTCGTTTACTTTCGAATCCTGGCTGCGGTCGCCCCAGGTATTCATCATCACCATCTCATCTCTTTCCGGCAATAACTTTCGTATGTTTTTCTGGTAGCTTCGCAGGGCCGTAAGCTGGTTCAATTCTGATCCGCTGTAAACACCCATGACAACGCCATAGGCTTTTCGCCACTCATTGGGCGAAATATCTTTTTGGGTCATCCCAAGTCCGCTCACCATAAAATGGCCGAATTCGGTGGTAAAGTCGTATCCGTTATATGCCAGTTGTGTACTTGAGGATGGCGCTTCCTTCAGAAAGAAAAGCCCCTTATCATTTTCATTATTATGGGCGAAAAGAAGATTCCCTCTGTAGGTGTTTTTCCGGTATGGGATGATCTTACGTTCAGACACAAGGTTGTTGTTCCAGTCAGTTACATCGAAGAACTCCACAATCTTTGTCTGCCAGTGAAATCCGTCGAGCTTTATCTGGTCCAGTATTGCGGTTACCTGCTTAGACTTCATGTCTTCGGCAAACTCAATATTTTTCATATCAGCCGGATTTGCCGCCGTTCCCTCAAGAATAACGTCTGTGCTGCCCTTCAGGTAAATATCACAGGCAATTACCGGGCTGTCGCTGTAGATACGGTATATTTTCTTAATATATAAGGTTCCCAGCGAAAAGCTTACCTCCGTTTCCAGGTAAGGCGGATGAATAGCGTTCTCCTTTATTTCTCTGGAGTTATATGAGGTGTTTGATACCGGTTCCTGATTTTTCCCGATATAAAAATCAGGAGTTTTTGTTTTGTTCACCCAGATCTGTCCGGACGACTGATCTGTCAGGCTGTAAGTGATGACGTTCCCTTTATTCCAGATAAATTTGCGTTCTATTAATCTGTTCCCGATAACCAGCGTGTCGTTCTTTAAACGGCTGTAGTATGTGGACGGACTAGTGTTACTTTTTTCATCAAATTCCTTTCCGGCGGCGTTTTTGGAGAAGCATACAAGTGCAGCGAGATGTATAATTCCCGTCAAGGTAGTCCTGATTATTGTCTTTCGTTTGATTTTTCCATTCATTAAACTTATTGGTTGGCTGAAGTGCAATTATTATAGTTTATTATATGGTTTGCGAAGCGATGTCGTACTTACGCATGATGCAAAAGTAGGCCGGGGACGTTCGTATAATGGTATTAGTTCGTACAAAAATGGTTCTATTTTGTACAGTCGGCACATAAACAACTGGTCAATTTCACCTAAAATACCTGCTACACCATTAAAGGGCGTAGCAGGTAACCCTTTTCACATGAAACGTATTTATGCTTACCATTCCGGGTTCTGCACCAGTTCCGTGTTCCTTTCTATCTCATATTGTGGCACAGGCCAAAGAAAATGTTTCTTCTGAAATGTGCGTGACTCAGTAATCTTTCGTTTGTAGAAATTCTGATCGCTGAAACTGGTGCCTGTAGTTACGTTCATCCCATATATCGGTGCAGCATCAGTTTGTTCGGCAATCTTCCACCGTTTTACATCCCAGAAACGATGTTCCTCCAAAGCAAGTTCTATTCTGCGTTCATGTCTGATACGTTCACGTATCTGATCCTGATTAAGACCTTCCGGAAGTGAAGGTATTCCCCCCCGCTCACGAATCAAATTAATATATTTATAGATATCGGGGTTTTGCGGATCATATTCGTTAAGGGCTTCTGCGTAGTTCAGGTAAAATTCTGCCAGCCTGAAAAATATCCATGATTTCAATACATGCCTTCCGTTTCTCACATCGCTTTCGGGGTGCACATATTTAACCGTAGTGTAGCCCGTTGTGGAATGGTCGTTGGATCCGTTATAGCCGTCTTTACCCGTAGAAAATAACTCAACACGAATAATGGTTTTACCATCTGCTCCTTTATAAACCCAGTCCATGCCGTTAAATCCAACTGTCGCATAAAAGCGCGGTTCACGGCCAACATACATGTTATGAATGCCTGCTTTCGTGAACTTGGTCGCAGTAGTCGAAAATCCTGTCTCTGTATAGCCGGAAGCCGGATTGATTACGGGGTTAGCAGTCGTGCTCGCAGCCGTAAACGGACTCATCCCGTTTTCCATTTCATACTCGTCCACTAATTGCTGACTGGGACCAAGTCCGATATAGCCGTTAATTTGCCGCGGAGCTGAACATCGTTCCCAACGAACGGCATCCCCCGTCATTGGCCGTGCCCAGATAACCTCTGTGTTCCACCTGTCCAGGAACACATATTGGTAAGAAAGAAATGGATCAAACTTTCCGTCAGTGCCGTTCTTCTTATAAAGCCCTTCAGGCATTTTGTCTATAACGCTCTTAGCCGCTTCCGCTGCTTTACGCCACTTGTTTTGATCATATACCTGGTTAACGAGTTGCTTCCCGTCTTTATTTTTGAAATCAGCATAGTCCGTATTTCCATTCCATAGGGGACTGGCGGCATATAGTAAAACCCTTGCTTTTAATGCTCTTGCCATTCCTGCTGAAGTCCGGCCGTATTCCCTTGTATTTGACTGTTTGTCTGGCAATACCTGCTGCGCCTTGTCAAGTTCCGAAACAATGAAATCAACGCATTCGTCATACGAGTTTCTGGGTAACTGCATTTCAGACAATGGTGCGTCAATAGCTAAAGGCACATCCGGCAAGATGGTTACGGGGCCATATTGCCGGATTAACAGGAAATAATAAAATGCCCTGAGTACCCGTGCTTCTTCCCGGTATTGTACAGTAATACCAGGATTGAGCTCATCACATTCCTTGCATTCGCTCACCCTGTTAATAAAAGTGCTTGCAGCTCTTATACCTTTATAGTATTTGGACCAAATATCGTAAGGGGTATTGACGGGTGACCAATTGCCGGTATTAATCTGTTGGTGAGGCCAGTTAAATACCCAATCCGCTTCATCTGAGAGAGGAGTATAGTTAACACCATTGCACACCAGCGGATCAGGGATGTAGCTGTAAACATTGGCAAGGTATCTTTCAGTTTCCAGTCTGATAGAGAATACCTGATCAAGATTCAGCATATCATTAGGTTGTTTATCCAGGAATTTTTCACAGGACAGCAGACTCATGCTGCATATGAGCAGAAGGATATATTTTGAAGTTTTATTTGTCATGATTTTTCTCATTTAGCTTACATTTAGTTCGTTTAAGCGCAGCTTATTATAAATTCAGGTTGATCCCAAAATTGAATGTCTTCTGGATAGGGTAAGCTCCTCCGTTGGCACTACCCAGTTCAGGATCCCAGAAATCGAATTTGCTCCAGGTGTGCAGGTTCAACCCGTTCGCATAAACTCTGAGAGTGTTGATTTTTAGCTTTTTTGTCAGAGATTTAGGAATAGTATAACCTATTTCAGCAGTTTTCAGTCTTAAGTAGCTGCCGTCGCGTTGCCACCATGTGGAACTCTGAAAATTATTGGAGTTGGTGCCAAATGAAAGCCTTGGAAAAAGGGCATCTTGTCTGGGATCTTCAGGTGTCCACCTGTCCAAAGTGTTGATATTCACATTGCCGATCAGGCCCCCTTGCGCAAAGGGATACCATCCCGAACCGCCAAGCGTAAAGCTGGCGGCTCCGTTGCCCTGAAAGAATACAGAGACATCAAAGCCCTTATACGCGATGGTGCTTCCAAAGCCATAGATCGCCTGAGGTACTGCAGGATTGCCTATTGCTATAGCATCGAACGAATTGACCACACCATCATTGTTGTAATCCAGGTATTTGATGTCTCCCGGTCGTACCGCTCCGAATTGTTGAACCGGTGAATTATCAATCTCGGCCTGATCATTAAACAAGCCTAAAGCGACCAGGCCGAAGGGTTGATTATATCTTTTCCCAACGCGGTTTTGGTACGTGTACGTATAGTCCGGCTGATCAGTATTCAACAATTTATTCTTGGCGAATGTATAATTGCCTCTGAAGGAGATATCAAGATTTCCCATTCTTGCCCTGTACTCGAGAGTAGTTTCGAACCCTTTATTTTCAAACTCCCCAAGGTTTCCGTATGGGTTGTTTTGTAAGCCCAGCATAGTAGGTAACGAAGCGCGTTGCAGGAATATACCCTCCCGGTGGCGTTTGAACACGTCAGCCTGCAGGTTGAAGCCTCTCAAAAATCTCATTTCTATGCCCAAATCGGTTTCTCTTTCTTTTTCCCATGTCAGATTTGCCCCCCATTGATCTTCCCCACGGCCGGTAAAACCATTATTTGCATCAATACCGAATGTATAGCCTCCATTTCCCCCGGCTACTGTTGTCAGGTAGGCAAATCTCCGGCCTCCGATCTGATCGTTTCCTTTGATTCCCCATGACCCTCTCAACTTCAGGTACTCAATGCCTTTGATAGTGTTTTTGAAGAACGACTCCTCAGAGAGTATCCATCCTATAGCTGTTGCCGGAAAAAAGCCATATCGGTGTCCTTTTGCAAAATTTTCTGAACCGTTATAGCCGGCGCTTACTTCTATAAAGTAACGGTTGTCGTAGCCGTAAGACAGCCGGGAAACCAAGCCCTGAAGCCGGAATGGCAATGAGCTAATGGCGTCAGTAGCATCGGCGTTCTGGTAGTCCTGCTGGTTGTAGAGCAATAAGCCTTTTACACTATGTTTCCCAAAACTTCTGTTGTAATCAATGTTTGCCTGGATATAAATGCGCCTGTTACCGCCAGAGGTCTTTCCAAAACCGAGATCTGCTTTACCTGTCACCAGTCTGCTTAATATCAGGTCTCCGTTTTCATCCCGTCCCGTAGCAAAATACTTATCCACCTCGCCGCTGTTGGTCAGGTAGGTTCTGGTTTGATTAATATCATGATAATTATAGCCATCGAAAGCGAATTTTCCCTGTATGTTCAAGCCTTTCACAAACCTGGAAAGGTCATGTTTTAAGGTAAGGTCAGACTGTATGTTATTACGCCATTGAGTTTTGAAGCCAGTACCCGTCAATTGAGCATATGGATTGATCAAACTGGTGATGCCTCCGTATAAGATTTTTCCGGGACTTGCTGGATCAGGATATGTTGGCGAATAGCCGATTGGCGTATTATTTTGAATAGCCGACCAGATATCCCCGTTACCGGTGCCCGGATAATTAGATGTAACCAGAATTCCTCCTAAGCCGAGGCTAAGTTCGGTGTCTTTGTTCAGATTCACATCGATATTAGCACGGAAATTATAACGTTTTACTTTTGCATTGGTATTATATGTGTTCAGGTTATCCCCCTTCCATATGCCATCTTCCTGATAATACCCTGCGGAAACGAAATACTTAGCCATCTCGCTGCCCCCGGTTATGTTCAGGTTGGCTCTTTGATTCGAAGCGTGATCTTTCATCATGAGATCAAGCCAGTCAACATTTGGATAAAGATAAGGGTCTTCGCCGCTTCCATATTTTGCTATTATTTCAGGTGTGTAGGGCGAAACAAAGTTAGGATTCGTGGCCAATTGTGCTTCATTGTATAAATTCAGCCAGGTAGGACCATCCACGTACTCCTGTAACCGGGTGGGTCTGTTCGTTCCGCTTTCCATTTTAAAACTGATGCCGGGCTTCTGCCGCAAACCTCTTCTGGTTGTCACGAGGATAACCCCGTTGGCGCCTCTTACACCATACACAGAAGTAGCGGCTGCATCTTTCAATACCGAGAAGGTTTCGATCTCTTCCGGCTCAATGTTTGCAATAGGACGTTCCACTCCGTCAACTAGCACCAGGGGATTTGCTCCTGCGCCGAATGTGCTGATGCCCCTGATCCAGAACTGTGCATCGTCGTATCCCGGCTCACCGCTTCGCTGAACAGAAATTAGTCCGGAGACCTTTCCTGCAAGTGCATTGGTCAAAGAACGGGGGGCAGCTTGTTTCACATCCCGTACGTTAACTGTAGAAATGGAAGCAACTACGCTTTCTTTTTTTTGCGTCCCAAATGCCACCACAGCAACCTCGTTTAAGCTTGTTGCGTCAGGTTCCATGGAAACATTGATCAGCCTTCGGGTCTCGACAGGTATTTCCTGGTTTTTATATCCTACGAATTTAAAAACCAGAACTTCATTGCCGACAGGCACAACAATCCGGTAATTACCTCCGGCATCAGAGACTGCGCCCTTGCTTGTGCCTTTAATGTAAACAGTTACTCCGGGAAGGGGCTCTCCGCGTTCATCGGTTATCTTTCCGGAAACCTGTGCTTCCAATAAATCGTTCAAGCTAATTAAAGGCATTGCTGACCGCGGCTCATTAATACGCGTGTTTTTATCAAAAAATGGGCTGGCGCTGCTTTCTGTTGCTAAACAGCTCCCTGAAATGACCCAGAATGTGATTATCTGTAAAAAAGATATTTTCATAATTTTCACTAGGGAAGTTTTATGTCTCATTGTGTAATTGGTTAATATTTCACGTTAACTTATTATAGAAGCCGGGATTGCTTCAGATAAGTCAAAACGGCACGGCTTATTCAACAGGGCTGAAATATCGCCTGCTTTATGCCCGTTATGTTTCCGGCATATCTTGGTTTGTTTATACTATAATTGTATGGCTGAATGAATCGATCTCTGTCTCGGAACTACTACTCATCTTTGCCCGTGGCTACATTGTGTCATCAGCCGGAGAGTATAGGCCTTCAGTATTCTCTGTTACTTTTATAGCATTTTTAGGGAAAACGGAGTGTAGCTGCCAGCGGAAGTGGAGCAGTAAACAGTAATAAACTTCAGCTTGAGGAGTATTGCTTTGTCATATAATTTAGTTTAATGTTGGTTGAGTTTTTAGAAGTATTCATTTTCTACCGTCATTACTATATTGAATAATGAAGATAAACGGTTGTTAAGTTGGCGGTCTTTTCTATAGGCAAGTGGATTTTATGGTTAAACTTCTTTTCATTATCTGGTACTTACAGTCAAGGGAAGTAATAAAATAGCTTCATCGCCGAAAACCATCGTTGGGTTATGACAAAACTATATGTACGTACTATCGGAAGGGTTCACTTTTGTACGGAAATGGTTTGTTTTTGTACGAAGCAGGTTATACGGGTGATAGGTAAATTATTCGGTCAGTTTTTAATCAGAATTGAGATGACAAGTATGGTTTCTTCTGCTTACGACCATTCGGGATAGCCGTTCTATAAGCCCCTTGTAACCAATCCTGGAAACAGCAACGGTTACAAGGGGTGAAAATGTTTACTTTATTGAACTTGTAAATCCAGCAGTTTTACCCAGCCGTCATTAGTAATATCCCCGTTAACGGCCAGCTTTATAGCCGGCTGGTTGTCTTTCGATGTATCTACAATCGCTACAGCCCATGAATAAGCCCCCGCAGGTAGATCTACTGTAGTTTTGAAATCGTAAGATACAGGAGTGTCCTTCAGCCAGGTGGAAGGCTCGCTATCTTTATCTACAAAAACCTTCTTCACATTATTCTGCGCGTCAAGAAGTGCGAAGGCAACTTTATACCTATAATTCCATTGAGGGATGTTGTTAGGGAAGTATCCCCAGCCCATATTTCTCCAGCGATGGCTTAGGGTTGTTTCGGCTCCGCTTTTAATTTTTTCCGGTAAGTAGATCCGGTCTGGGTATAGGCGGTACCCCCCCTCAGAAATAAAGCGCTGAACCAAAGTAAAACTATTTTCGAACCAGGAGACTGTCTCTGATCCCGCACGAAAGTCCATCATATTCACATGGGCTTCCGCCGACGCATCAAACTCTCCCTGACGTACGTCTTCAGGATGTCCCTGCCTGTATTTACCGCTTGGATCTGTCCAATAACTATGGGAACTGATGATCCAGCCTCCTTCCATAATGATAGGGCGCTTAAAAATCCAGTTATTCGCAAATTGCTTTTCCCAACTTCCATAATAGCCGTTCATTCCAAAGGCATCCTGTCTCAGGCTATATCCTTTATTAATAGCTTTAACCAGCAGCCTGTCGCTGTTTGGATTTGCAGAACCCCAGCTTACCGGATCTCCGATCACCCGATGGTAATTGATCACCAGAGGTACTTTGGTAAAGGTCCGGGAATATAGATCCGTAATCCAGTCAAAAACCTCTTCTTTAAGCCTTTCGGTATTTTGGCCCGTAGAAGTATTTGGATCCTCATATACTACATTGTGAGCTTCACCCCATTTGCCCAAACCATATGCGTCGATAAATGAAGTGCGTGCGGGATCATTGAAATCCTTCGCCAGCTCTTCGATAAATTTGGCATAGTATTGCTGAAAAACAGGATCTTGTGGTATAGGAGTTATCCGGGTCGGATAATTGCTGTTCTCAAGGTAAGATTTAGCCCCGGCGTCAAATACAAACTTAGGTGTATTCATGCCCTGATCCCGTCCGTCCACTACTATACGAAGACCTATTGGCAAGCCCCTGTCCTTTGCTCCTTTAATTAATCTGCCAATCTGTGTATTAGGATCTCTCCAGGTATATACACCATCGCTGGGATTTAGAGATGACCAGCTGGTACGAAGATAGCAGGCCGAAGCATAATCAATGACCTTTACTCTTTTGCCTAAGTCTGCCACATAGATCTCCTTGTCCCAGTATGATTCATTGGCATCGCGCGCGGCATACATCACCCAGCCGTTTAAAGGATTTCGGATTACCGAATTCCTGTTGTATTTGGGCTTTACTAAGGTTCCTTCTTTTGGTTTCTCTGCTTCACCAGTATTATCTTTTGAGGAACAGGCAAATAATTGAAGGCATAGAAATGCCATCAGTGTGGGTATGATCATTGTTTTATAATTCAATTTTCTCATTTCGTTAACGTTTAATGCGCATCAGAAATATTGCTGTATCTCTCTTATCCCCTGAGGTCATCATTCATTTGAATGCAGCAATACTTCCTGACACATACTGGTTATTTTTTGCTTGCTACCATTGTCATATTTCTTATATCGAGGATGATGAAGTTAGTCCCCGCCGGAATACTGAAGTATGCGTTACGCTCATTGGTCGTGTAACCGCTGAACAGGTTATAAACCGTTCCCAGCGTAACAGGAGTATTGGTAGCGGTGTTGTTACCGGTGTATACATAAGTTTGGTTGTTGGGCTGTACTCCAAATTTGGTTCTTCCACTAAGTGCCGGCCCGGAATAGATGAATACCTGCGGATCGGCCAGACTCTGTTTCCAGTTGCCTGTCCGCCAGGCCCAGCCTGTCGGTTCTCCATACTCCCAGAGGTTGTTCACCGTAGTAGTTTGTGTCACTCCCGAAAGAGGCCATTCCACAACAGCAGGCTTAAGATCTGTTTCAGGCGAATAGATGGCAACTGTTGCTTTTTGCATATTGACAACGATCCGGTATTGTCCAGGCGTTTCTATCTTCCAGGCGAAAGCAGTTTCCCGCATTTTTATGCCTGTTGCTCCGTCCTGCAACTGTTGATTGCCATCCGCTGCAAAGATATAATTGGTTGCACCCTGAAATTCAACAGGGATTTGCAAGTCACCGGCCTCCAGGTTAACCAGGGATGCATATTGGTTAGGATTTTCAACTGTTTTGCTCATCTCAACAGGGCTCATACCCGGAACGGCAGTGCCATCCAGGAACACTTTGTCCGCATCAAAGACCACCGTTTTGATAGGCTGCACGTTAACCCGTACGGTGCGTACTTCTGGCGCTTCAAAGGTGGCTCCCCCTTCCCATTGAGCTACAACCCGGAATTCCAGTGTAAAGGGTTTGTTAACAGGAACGCCCCACTTTTCATTTGCCCAGTTCTGCAATTGTTCAGATGTGAAACTTCTGCTCAGAACTCCCTCATCCTCATAGTTCATAATAGCTGTAGAGGATCCGAAATTATTCCCTACGATATCCAGCTTAGTCGTATAAGAAACCAGGTGATCATCGGAAACCTGCCTCGCCTCCGTCCATGTGAATGTCACAATGTCGTCGGTAAGATGTTCTTCACTCAGGGTAATGCTTTCGGCTGATGCCTTCAGTTCCAGCCGTTCCTGTACCTTTTTAATGTCCATGACGTCCTGTTCACACGCGGTCAGTAAAACCACAGAGAACAACAATGGAAATATTTTATATAGAAATTTAATTTTTTTCATAACGTTGTTTCTTTGTTAAGTCGTTATTCCCCTCTTCCGGCAATTAAATGTGGAATATTTCTATTTATTGCTGTAGCCCGGATTCTGAGGAAATTCTGCATCACGATTGGCATCTATTATAGCTTGCGGAATAGGCCACAACGTATGATAATCCTGAATTTTGTCTTTTATAGCTGTATTGTATGTTTTCACCCGGTCCACCAGTTTTCCGGTACGTATCAGGGTGAAACGACGGCTTTCTTCGCCTACCAGTTCTCGGATCCGCTCGTCGAGCAGGAAGTCCATAGACATTTGACCGGCAGTTATGGCTGCTGCTCCGGATCTGTTTCTGACTTCATTTACTGCGTCTGCTGCCCTGGCCGGATTATTCTGCCCCAGGTAAGCCTCTGCCAGCAGCAGGTAGGTTTCTGCCAGACGGAATTTCATGCGGTCTTTATAACTTCCGGTAAGACTCAGGTTCTCCGGGCGCCCATAAAAGAATTTGGTTATTGCCGGGAACAGGGTCTTGGTTGAAAACCAGGTCTGCTCTGTTATATTAGCCTTCTTTCCATATAAAGACGGGTCACCTGAGTTGTTGTAATACCAGTTTCGTTTGATATTATAGTTGGAGTTACGGATATCGGTGGCGCCGAAGATACCTGCTACGTTCCCGGAGGCGTTGGTGCCGTTTGTGCCAACCCACCATTTCATCGGTGTTAATTGAGCCAGACCGCGGCCTCCCAGTGTATCAGCCAGAACAAAACCGGATATATCCTGGTATTTGGGATTCCATGCCCTGCGGGTCCAGTCGTCAGAATTTGTACCCCCTCCGACTGTATTGAATTGAAACTGCAGAACAAATATACTCTCCCTGTTGCCACTCTTCCTGTTTTGATTATTCTCCAGGAACATATCGCTGAATACATCGCCCGGCTTGTCCTTGTTTACGCCAAACCGTGTTTTCATCAGCCCGTAATACCCGCTGTTAATAACGGCCAGTGCCGCTTGTTCTGCCGGCGCATATTCTTTCTGCATCAGGTACATCTCACTTAATAAATGATAGGCCGCCCATCTGGTCAGCTTCCCATCCTGAACCTGGTCCGGATTGGCGGGAAGATATTCAGATGCAAATTTCAGGTCGTCCACAATATGACCCACTACCTCGGCTTTCGGAGTGCGGGTGAAATTGAGCTGGAAATCATATAATATTGTTTCTACATAAGGAACATCTCCAAAGAGATAAACCAGTGTACGATATGCGTAAGCACGGAAGAACCGCGCCTCCGCCTGAAAGCGCTGCTTATCTGCCGGGTTATCCCAATTCGTATTTTGCTCAGAGAAAACCAGTATTTCATTTGCCGAAGCAATCAGGCTATACGCCCAGTTCCAGTAAGAGCCTACAAATCTTTCCTGCGAGTTCAGGGTCAGATTTGCAAACGGGAGCAGTGACGCGTCGCTGTTTATGACGTCTGCAATATCGGTTGCAGCCTGTAGCGCTTCGTAAGGGCAGGCCCCATTATGAATATATGCCCCTCCCTCACCAAAGGTATTATATTCTGAACGTGTAAGGGCGTAAAGACCTGCAGTACCTACCTCGAAGCCATAGGTGCTGGTAAAAGTGTTTGTTGGTGCCAGTGCTGATTTCAGATCTTCTTCCAGGAAACTTTCACACCCGCTGACAGAGATCAGGAGTATAATCCCCAGGCCGGTTTGTAGTAATTTCTTCATTTTCATATCGTATTGATTTAGAAAGTTAAGTTTAGTCCCAGCATGTAGGAACGGGCAGTTGGATAAGAGGCCATCCAGCCGTTGTCGTAGTTGAGAACCTGTCTTGTGTTAGAAAAAGTGTGCAGGTTGTTGACGCTCAGGTTCAGGTCGATGGCGCTGAAGCCAACTTTGCCAGCGGTTTTTTGACCAAACCTGTGACCAAGCGTAATATTCTTAACCTGTACATACGAAACCTGTTTGTAATAGCCGTGCCCCAGATTGTTATTATAGCCGGGAGAAACGATATCAGCATTCTGATTTTCCGGAGTCCAATAGTTTGCACCATGCACGTAATTGGTAATTCCGAATGTCCACGAACCTATATTGGCCAGGTTATCCTCGCTCCAGGTGCCAAATACTCCGTTTACGAGACATGAAAAATAGAAATTTTTGTAGGTAAGCCTGTTGCCTATGGATGCAGTGAAACTTGGCCTTCTGGACCCGATAACTTTCCGGTCTTTTTCATTAATATAGCCATTGCCGTCTACATCTTCTACCTTTGCCGATCCCGGAACCGCGCCTGTTTGAATATCCCTTTTGTTGCCATCGGCGTCTGTATATTGGAATTCGTCTCCTTGTTTCCAGATGCCTACCATATAATAATCATAAAACACCCTCAGTGGTTTACCTATAAACCAGTTGTTATTAATGTCATCTATTTTGTCACCCCTGAGATCAACGATCTTATCACGGTTCAGGAAAAAATTAACACTGGAGGTCCAGCGCAGATCCCGCTTATCCATGTTCACCGTATTTAAAGCAACTTCAATACCTTTGTTACGGGTTTGGCCTATGTTATCCCAAATCCGGTTGTAGCCATTCATCACCGGTACGGTACGTATCATCAGCAAATCCTTTGTATTAGAAAGGTAAGCATCTACGCTTCCGCTCAAACGATTCCTGAACAATGAAAAGTCCAGAGCAACGTTAGTCGTATAGGTAGTTTCCCATTTCAGGTTTGGATTGCCCACGCCGTCACCTGGCAGGTAGGCTGTATTGACAGCAGTACCGCCATCTCCCCATATATATTTAATGGTCGAATAAAGACGGTCTAGTGTCCTGTATGAGGTGATGGCCTGGTTCCCGTTAGCTCCGTAGGAAGCTCTCAATTTAAGCATGTTCACCCAGCCCAGGTTGTTCTTTATAAAACCCTCTTCCCCAATGTGCCATGCAAGAGCCGCCGAAGGGAAAAAAGCATATTTGTTATTTTTGCCAAAGACGGATGCTCCGTCTGTACGGCCGGTTATGGTAGCCATATATTTCCCCTTATAAGCATAGTTGACCCGGAGCATATAAGATAACATCGCTGTTTCGGTCAAATTTGAACTTGGGGTTAAAACCCGGGCTGCTCCATGTATCATATGATACTCAGTATCATCTGTTACGAAGCCTTCTCCCCCCTGAGAAGCGCTGATTTCTTTAGTTTGCTGCATACTGAACAAGCCGGTTGCGTCGATGCGGTGGTTGCCAATCTCCCGGTCATACTTCAATATGTTCTCCCAGTTGTAATCATTGTAATGTCCATTGTTAATACTGGCTTTCCCGCTCACTATTTTACCATCAAATGTATTGCGTCCATAATAGGTGCCAGTAAAATTACTCCGGTAGTTATAACCGTAATTAGATCTGAAAGAAAGACCTTTTACAGGCAGTTGGATATTCGCATAGGCGCTGAGGAAGAAGTTCCGGTTCGTCCTGTCCTGAACTGCATCGACATTTCGCATCGGGTTAGCTATCAGAGAGTATTCCATCGGTTCCGGAACATATTTGCCAAATTCGTCCTTATACTTCCCATACGGGCTCTGTTTGATGGCGTGCTCGATATTCGGAGTGATCCCGCCGTCTTCTCTCTGCGAGAATTGGGTCCCGATCCCGGTAGTCAGCCATTTGCTGAATGTCTGGTCGATATTGGCTGAGATAATTGTACGGGATAGTTTGGAGTTATAAACCACGCCTTCCTGGCTGAGGGAAGAAACAGCGGCAAGGTATTTGGTTGCCTCCGTTCCTCCGGCGATAGTTGCCTGATGATCCAGGGTAAGTGCTCTGCGGAAGATATAATCCTGCCAGTCATGTGTAATTCCCTTTGCATAATTTTCACGTTCACTGACACTGATGATGTTTCCCGCAATAGGGTCGAGCTGATCGCCGGAAAGCCCTTCTTTCAACCGGCCTATGTCCTGTTGTAAACGTATATATTCATTCGGTCCCATCACCTGGATCCGCTGCATGGGCTCAGCTACTCCAAACTGGCCTTTGTAAGAGACCTGCGGTTTTCCCTTCATTCCTCGTTTGGTCTGTATAAGGATGACCCCGTTCGAGCCGCGCGATCCGTAGATTGCCACAGCCGAAGCATCTTTCAGCACGCTGAGGTTATCAATAATGTTCGGGTCCAGATCGTTCAGTGACCCGCTGTATGGAATTCCGTCTAAAATAATCAGAGGAGCATTGGTGGCCGACAATGAATTTTCTCCGCGGATCAGGAGACTCTGGTCTGTTCCGGGAGCGGCATTGGAAGTGGTAATGGTGAATCCCGCAACCTGTCCGACCAAACGGTCCATTAAGTTAGGGGTGGACGCCATGCTAAGTTGCTCTTTGCCAACTACTGCCAGGCCTCCCGTCAGGTCCTTCTTTTTCGCAGTACCATACCCGATGACGACCACTTCCTCGAGTACTTTATCACCTGTCATGGTGATGTTCATCACTCCGGAAGGATTTACTTTCACTTCCCGGGCGTTAAAGCCTACATATGAAAAGACCAGTGTGGAAGACGGAGAAGCTTGTATGGTGTAATTGCCTGCCGGGTCCGTTGCCGTTCCCGTTGTTTTCCCTTTTACCCGAACCGTCACTCCAATCAGGGCTTCCCCTTTTTCATCGGTCACTTTTCCTTTGATTTTAATATCCTGTTGCGGATAGATCTGACTTGCCGACAGAAGGAGCAAGACAATAGCCATGAAGAAGCCTTTCAGCTTTATGTGTATTTCTTTTATCATGTAATTTAGATTTACGTACGGTTAATGTTAAACCAAGAACACTTTGATCCTTCGTTCCATTTGAGAATGGCGAAGATCATTGCTTTTAATCTGGCCGCTTTCTTTCAATAGGCATTCTGATCTGATAGTTAGATTTCTTTTTCATCATACATTCATTTAGTTAAAAGAGATGTGTTTGTTTTATAGCTTTATTATTGGCAGGCCAAAGTGTTGATATCGCTTTGGCCTGTACAAAAGTAGGAGAGCATGGAGCTGCACAGTGGTATCCGTTTGTACGGAAATGGTTCTATTTTGTACAAATGGCCTGTTTGTGGCGTGGAGACGCCTTTTTTAAGACTTTTTCCTAAACTCAGTAGGAGTTAAACCAAATTGTTTTTTAAAGCAGATACTGAAGTATTTTGGATTATTAAACCCGGTCTCGTAGGAGATTTCGGATACAGTAAGTTCTGATTCCTGGAGGAGCTGGGCCCCGCGTTTCAGTCGTACATCGATGATGAATTCTTTTATCGACATGCCGAGTATATCGTTTATCTTTTGGTATAAAAGGGTGCGCCCAATGCCCATATCAGACACGAACGATTCAACATCGTAGTTAATATTGCTGATGTTTTTCTCAACGTGTTCCATCGCCCTTTTCAGCAGATCCTCGTCAGTAGAAGAAATAGTAATTTTGGAAGGCTCCGCAATATATTTCTTGCTGTATGACTCTTTTAGCTCGTTCTGGGTTTTGATGAGGTTGTCCACCTGTTTGAGCAGAAAATCCATATTAAAAGGCTTGTCGATAAAAACATTCGCCCCGCTCTCCAGCGCCTTGATCTTATTTTCTGTTTCCTTACCCATTGCTGATAGCACAACTATCGGAATATGGCTCGTTTTAATATTTGAGCGCAGTCGCCGGCAAACATCAAAGCCGTCAGCTTCCGGCATCATTAAGTCGGTAATGACCACCTGGGGGAATATTTTCTCCGTTTTAGCGATACCTTCATTTCCATTAGAGGCTGTATAGATATTATAGTGCTCAGATAGCCGCTGCTCCATATAGGCCCGAAGGCTGGGGTCATCCTCAATCACCACGATGCTGTTCGCTTTACGTCTTCTTTTGTCCAGCAGATTCATTTCCTTCGATTCCGCGAGGATATTGTCAATTTCAGAAATAGTATAATCGTACGATGCTACGTTATTTTCGGTTTTTGCGACATTTACGGGAAATGGTAAAACTACCGTGAACGTAACTTTCGAATCACCGGAATGGAGGGTGACCTTACCTTCCAGATGACTAACCAGTTCCCTGACAATGGCCAGTCCCAGCCCGGTACTCTTTTCAAAATCCGGTTTGTCCGCAGAGAGGCGGTTAAAAGACTCGAATATTGCCTCCTTTTTATCCTCAGGAATCTCCGTACCTGTATTCGTGATCGCCACTGAGATATATTCATTTTCAGCCTTTGCGGGTAGTCCAAGCTGCAGAAGTTCCTCCTGTGCAGACCTGCTGATCTTTACTCCGGCAAAGCCATTTTCCGTGGTATATTTAATAGCATTGGAAAACAGGTTGGTGAAGATCTTTTCGATAACATCATGATCGAACTTTGTGTAAAAGCTCTCCATGTCGGAATTTATACTCGTTTCAATTCCTTTCTTGTTTGCATAAAGTTCGAATAAAGAGAAAATATCTCCCAGGTACTGGATCAGGTCGCCGAGTTGTTCGTTGATAGTGATCTTCTGACTTTCTATCTCCCTGAACTGAAGTAACTGGCTGATCATTCGCTGAATGCGGTTGACGTTCTTCTCAATGAGATTTACGTATGCATTGGCGTTAGACGAATTCTTCTCCGGCAAAAGTTCCTTGAGTTGTTTCAACGGATCAATAACCAGGGTAAGAGGGGTCTTCAGGTCATGCGATATGTTGGTAAAGAAGTTAATCCGTGCCTGGGTCAGCTTCTTCATATTCTGTTCCTTAATCTGCTCCATTTCCAGCTGGTGCCTGAATATTTTTTTATTGGTAAAATATCTCCAGATGAAGTACACAATACACAAAATTAAAATGGAGTAAATGATGTAGGCCCAAACGGAGAAAAACGGGGAGGGTTGTATTTCAAAATACAACGTAGAAATGTAGTCACCCCACAAGCCATCATTATTGGCTGCCTTTATTTCGAATATGTATTTCCCCGCTGGCAAATTGAAGAATTGTACGGATTTCTGGCCTTTCGGCAACGTATACCATTTATCCGATAGCCCCAGCATTCTGTAAGCATACTGATTTTTATCAGCTTGCAGATAGCTATTGGCAGAAACACGGATCTCAATATTAGCCTGCCTGTGAGACAGTACGATTTTATTGTGGTTGTTTCCTGCCGGGTAAGATAAAGTAGAAATATCCTGTGTTAACGGAGAATCCCCATTACCCGGAACGATCTTTTTATTATTGATCAGCAGGTCGGTAAAAAAGACCTTAGGCTTCTGATTGTTTTGCCTGATCTTGCCGGGACTAAACAGGATAAACCCATTGGTTCCGCCAAACAGCATTTCCCCTTTTGATGTTTTAAAGCAGGAACGGACATAGAATGTTCCGCAAAGGCTGGAAACATCGATCGGAAATTTCTTTATCTTCTTTTTAGCATGTTCATAGTAATACAGTCCGTCGTTCGTGCTGAACCACACGTCCTTTGATCCCGAATCTTCCAGTATGCCGAAAACGGTCTTCCCGAGCAAACCTTCTTTTTCGCCAAAATTGACATAACTTCCATCTTTACCCAATCTGTTGACGCCGCCGCCCCGGGTTCCCAGCCAGATATCAGAGCCGGAGGTGATATAGTAAGAACAGAGGCTGTTTACTGAATACGGCACGTTGGGCATGTAATAATGTTTGACGATCCGCCTGCTGCGGACATCCACCACATACAGACCGGTGTGCGTCATTAGCCAGAGCTTCTCTCCTTTATCGCGGAACAAAGTTTCAATGCGCATTCTAACCCGGTTACCCTTTGGATCAAAGAAGGAAACTACCTCTGCCGTACCTTTTTTCTTATCTTTATAGATCAGTTCAGCATCCGGATTAGTCATCCAGATACCTGAATCACCTTCCATGGCGAAATCATAAACGCTGAGCAGCTGGGAGTTTGCAGGGTGAGAGAGGTGCAGATCGATAAAACGCTGCTGCCTGCTATCAAACTGCTCTATGCCCCCATTGAATGTGGAAACATGGAGAATGTTAGTTTCTTTATCATAATGCAGGTTTTTGATCATATTAGACGTAATGCCGGTTTTGTTTTCCTGCGTGTAATAGGAGAAATGATCATTCTTCCGGTTCCAGTAATTTAACCCCCCTCCCTCCGTGCCAATCCATAAATTGCCCTGAGCATCTTCTTCGAAGCAACTGACGATAGGATGGTTCAGTCCGCCCAGTGTCGGCTTGAAATAGTTGACATCATTGTCGAAGAAAGTCAGGTAAGCCAGTTTTCCGCCATACGTGCCAATCCATACCCCTCCGTCGGGGTCCGGGTAAACAGACCATACCGAATTATTAGGTAGTGAGTATGCATAATGAAGATTAGAGCGAAGCAAACGGGTTTCTTTTGTGAGAGGATCCAGCAGGAAAAGACCGGATTGAGTAGCAACCCAAATGATATTGGAGGAGTCGAGATAAAGGCTTTTCGCGTTGGCGGTTTTTCCGTAGAAAGAAGAAAGATTGAAATGCCTGACAATTTTCCCTTCGCTGCTGCACTCAAGCAGTCCGTTCATTTGAGTAAGAATGTAAACCGAGCCCTTATGCTCAAGAACGTCTTTTATGACATACGGGTTGTCTCCAAGATCAGAAAAAAGGGTGTATTTTCCCGTTTTTGAATGGATCCTGTATACTTTCCGGCCCGCTGCAATATATACGTGTTTCCTCGTGGAAACCAGTGCAGATATATTGGTTAAAGGGGGGTAATGGGTTACATCTGGAAGCTGGCCGGGATGAAATGATTCAACTTTACCATCACGAACCAGCCAGATCAGGCCATCCTCTCCCGGAATAACCATTGCTATGTTCCCCGTTAAGACGCGCTGAAATTTTTGGGTCTGGTAATTGAAACGCATCAATCCCTGATTGGTCGCAACATATAATCTTTTGGATTTATCAGTAATGACCTGCCCGTACGCCCAGTATACTCCCGGAGAATGGCTTGTAACAAGGTCGTTCATCTGGATAAATGAATTTCCATTGTACATAAACAGGGCATCATACCCGCTGAACCATATTCTGCCTATACTATCTTTGGTAATACTATGGATCCCGCCATAATAAGAGGTCTCCGGCATTTTGTGAAAGCGGTAGTCCGGTATATTGATGGCCGGACATAGTCCTGCGTATGAAATGAAAAGTAAAACAAAAAGTATAAATCTCATTGGTTGCGTACTGAGGCGTGTGTTGCCGGACCCCCAAAATACACAAAGCAGGGCAATGAGAAAAAAAAATCAGTGTTTATGTTGCTAACGGGACGACCTGCGATTAGCTTGCGCGATAACTACGTGAAAAGCAAACAGGTTGGTTCTGTTCCACGTGGGATAAATTCCTATCGACTTTCCCCGGCAGAGATATTCTATGCCGAACCCGGGCTTTCATCTGCCGGAAAAGTATCCGGACTTACAGCAGCCCAGATGCCGCAGATCAAGAATAAAAAGATTATAAACGCGGTATAGTCGATCAATAAATTCAGAAACCTTTTTCCAGAGCTTGCTGCCTGTAATTGATCTTCTAAATGATCTTCGGTCAAGGGGCTTAAATTTTCGGTCAGATTATTCATTGTGAGGAAGTTTGCTCTAATGTAAAAGGAATCCCTGATAAAATCAAATTTGACTTAAATCAAACATACTGAATAGTATGTTTTGAATATCTTTGGTGACAATGCAGTATGAAAATTACTGCTGAAAGATATAAATGCATGATTTAATTTGAGATGTATTATCAGCTTCTTACTCTTCACTCGATTGCCCGATGGCTGGTTTTGATCACGCTCGTCGTTGCGGTTATCGCAGCTTTTAAGGGGTTAACCGACGGCAGGCCTTTCTCCAGAAAAGATAATGCCCTTAGACACTGGACAGCTACCACTGCCCATATACAATTAATGATCGGAATGATACTTTACACCCAGAGCCCGGTCGTAAAATATTTCTGGAAGAATACCGGAGCAGCATCATCATTCGATATCACATTTTACTCAGCAATACATGCAGCTTTAATGCTTTCTGCAATTGTGGTATTAACCATCGGATCTGCTTTGGCAAAGCGAAGATCAACGGACAAAGACAAATTCAGAACAATGCTTATTTGGTTTTCCATTGCGTTGATCATTATATTGCTTGCGATACCCTGGCCGTTCTCGCCATTGTCTGCCAGACCCTATTTAAGAACTTTTTGATTATGAGAGAATACTTCACTACTTCGATCGGGCGTTTACGCCTTTGTGCCTTTTTAGAAGGCATGTCATTGTTGATTCTGGTGTTTATTGCTGTTCCGCTTAAATACGTTTTCGATTACGATGAATGGGTAAAAGCTATCGGCCCCGTGCACGGAGCTTTGTTTATACTGTTCGTATTCAATGCGCTCCAGGTGGGTGTTGAGCAAAAATGGAATTTCTGGCAAATCACCCTAAAAGTGATTATCGCTTCTTTTATTCCGTTCGGAACTTTCTATATCGACAAAAAGATACTGAAGGGTATCGCTGAGCAAAATTCCTGATGCTTGGATACGGGTTGAAGGGATGCCGGATCAAAATGTTTTACAGATTGAGCTTCATCCTCTTCCCTGTCAGCCCGCTCCCTTCACCCCCCGGCGGACCGGAAGAGGCCTCCTGCCTCTGCTTTTCGGGCTTCTTCTTTTTCCCGTGAAGCCTCCCCATCTTCTCCAGGAGATCCTTGCCTTTGTGCACCACCGGCCATGCCGCCCCATCTCCTCCCTGTTGGCGGAGATCATTCG
>NZ_QEAS01000050.1 GCF_003130405.1 Pararcticibacter amylolyticus | reverse complement strand
ACCCAGCCGAACAGGAACCTGTACAACGGGGGTTCGGAGTGGCAGAACGACTACGGGGACCTTCCGGACTATTACCAGACGTATTACCGGAACTATGATGCGGCCCTGGGGCGTTTCCTTGGGGTAGACCCGATGGCAGAAGCTTCGGACGCGGTAAGCACGTATCATTATTCGGGGAACAACCCGGTGATGTACAATGACCCTCTGGGGGACAAGAAGCTGGAGGCGCTGCCGCCGCATAGCCCCAGCGGCTGGGGTGCGGGTACAGGGCTTAGCCAGGAGGTGCTGGAACTGGCCTGGACATACTGGAGTATGACCCCGGATAATTCGGAAGAAACCTATCCCGATCCGGCCTCCGGATTCAAGTGGAACCCATGGGCAGGGGGGCGGATCAGCCAGGAAGAGTGGCTGGCACGGGGTGGTGACCCGAAGTTACTGGCTACGGCGGTGAACCCGCAGTTTTATAGCGGGGGATGGGTGAAGAAGGTAACGGTGACCAGTACTAAGACAACTCCGGTTAATGTGAATGAGACTGCTAACTCGGGGGGAATAGTTGGTGGGGATGCATGGAATACTACTTCAAATAGTATTTCTGCTTTAGGATTTACAGTAGGGGCAGGAGAATATCAATTAGGAAGAGTGCTTGAAAAGCGGTTAGCTTACCAGTTTACTAAAGCTGCTTATGAAGGATGGAAGAGCCCTGTTGGATCGACCTCATTTAAGACAATCATAGGAACCATTAACGCTGATACTAAACTTGTACAACGGGCTGCCACTTCATTAAAAGTGGGCGGGGCTATCCTTGGAGGAATAGGCGTTGTAATGACAGGCGTCGAAATCTATAATGGCAATAAGAGTTTAGTTGGAGAAGGAGGGCTTGATCTTATTATGGGGGGAGTTGGTTTTATTCCAGGTTGGGGCTGGGCGGCCTCCGGGCTTTATTTTGGAGGTAAATATCTATTACAGGAAACAGGAAATGACTTTTGGAATAAGTAATAAAGATGAGGTGGTATTATTATTTAAATTTTAGGGTTTATAAATTCTATCAGAAGAAAAAAGACAGTATCCCTGTATTTTATGCTTTCTTGGTTACTTCAACTCTTTTGTGCTTGAATGTTTTCATTCTGTTAGGAGGACTGGGGCTTTTTATGCCATTATTTCAACAACTAGTCAACTTAAAAGTGATGCTAACGACTTATGCATTAATAGGGTTCTTGAACTACCTGTTTTTGTATAGAGCTCATTTATATGAAGAAGTGTTTGGCGAGTTTGAGCATGATGCAGTGAGATATAACATGAGAAGTTGGGATATATCGGTTAAGTTGTATATAATTGTTTCTATCAGTTTATTCTTGTTGTTGCTGGTTATAGCGGATCTTAAAAATCATGGTCATCTATGATGATAAAGGAGACGATTATGCGGGTATGCTAACTCGGGAGGTGCGCTAGACTATTTCCATAACAATAATGGCGAAATAAGTAATTATTTGGCGGGAGTAGGTTATACTGTTGGTGCAATAAGTGATAGGATCGGAAGTGTTCTAAGTCGCCAGGCATTATATGGCGGATCCTACTCAACTACCATTTTAAAAACTCCTATAGCAAATATTCATGTTCCAACCGGAGCTCTTAAAGCCACGGGTACTGTACTTAAAAATGCGGGTCGTTTAGCCGGTATTGGAGGTGTTTTAATTACCGGCTACCAATATAGCACTGGTCAAATTACAGGAACGGAAGCCTCTGTGGATGCAGCATTTGGAATAATTGGTTTTATGGGACCGATTGGAGCAGGTGTAAGTATATTATATTTCGGCGGTAAGTTTGCTTATGAATACTATAGTGGAGATACTTTATTTGATAAACCAAGAGAAAGGTGATGAGAATATATAATTATTTATTATTTAGAATTTATAGGTTTTATACGGATACAATAAAAGAAGAAACGGGTCTTTTAATGACTGTAGCTTCTTTAAGCACTTTGTTTTTATCTTTTAACATATATACCATTTATTCATTTTTGACTTATAAAGGTCTTTTTAATGATATAATTCCCGGTAAATATTATGTCTTAATCCCAATGGCAATTATATGGTTATTGAATTATTTCATTTTTGTTAGAGGGGAACAGTTCTTAGAATACAACTTCAAAAAGGATGTAAAAGGCGGGATACTGATTGTCCTTTATATATTGATTACAGCAGTTTCATTTATCATAGTTGCTAATTTCAATCGGGAGAAGATATTTAAGCACCAGCAACCCGAAGTAACAGAACAAGTTGAACAAAGGCAATCATTAGAAGGAAAGGTAAGGAAATGGTGGAGGGATACTTTCTAAGGTACTAAGGTATTAAATTATAAAATAGTTATGCTAACTCGGGGGGAACATCAACAGCAGGTATAGGCGGGGATTTTCTGGCGAACAACTGGAAAGACATTGCCTTTTTGGCTAATGACTTTACTCAAGCTTATATTGGTGCCAGTACCACTCTTAAAGCATCTGCCGGTTATCGTTTAGCACAAACTACAGTTCAACTTCCATTAGGACTGGCAACAAGAACAAGCACAAGAGCTTTAAGTGCAATTTCGAAAGTTGGTGGGGTTCTAGCAGAGGCTGCTCCGTGGGTGGCGGCGGGTGCTATCGCTGTAGATATTTATCAAAACAGGCAACTTAACGTAGGACATCTCTATCAAGCTACTATTACAGGCCTTTCTTTAATTCCTGGAGCAGGTCTAATAATAGGAGGAGGAGCTCTTTTGGCCGAAGGTATTTCTTATTACTATACGGGTAGGGGCATTGCTGATAATATAAATTCTAGTTTGAACGGTGGAGTAATAATAGGTTCCAAATAATTGAAGCATGAGATTTTTAAATTATTTATACTATCGTATGTACAAAGCTTATGATAATAAAAATGACAGTCCGATTAGGAGGACATTTATGTATATGTCATTATTGATTTTTTATCTGGTTGCTGTTTTACTTCTTTTTGTTAAAAAGATATTGGAAAAAATAAATTTTTCAATTAATAACAAAATCGATAATAGTCCATTTTTTTGGATTGCAATTGCTATTTCTGTATGCCTATTAACATATTTAACCTACACTCGTAAAGATTTTAGCTATTTTGAAAACAAATTTTCAAACTGTGTTGAATTGAATAAGCGTATAAGATTATGGATGCTAATTGCATTTCCTTTTGTTCTCTTGTTTTTTAGTTTTTTTATTTATGTATTGTTATTTGGTGGGCAAATTCTGAATAAGGAAATCGCTGGCATATGGAGATAGATTGAGCCAATAGAGATGCTTACCCTACAGGCGGAAGGAAGCGGGCTCGGCAGGAAACCAAAACAATAGCGGATTTTACTTCGAAACAGGTTTTTCTCTCAATGAGGGGGCAGGTGTTGAAATAGCCTTTTCTAAAGCTTTAGGAGCGAAGTTTGATATAGTGAAGACTGCAATTAG
The DNA here is from genome assembly GCF_003130405.1 of Pararcticibacter amylolyticus. GTDB lineage: Bacteria > Bacteroidota > Bacteroidia > Sphingobacteriales > Sphingobacteriaceae > Arcticibacter > Arcticibacter amylolyticus. The sequence goes on along the minus strand of NZ_QEAS01000050.1, from coordinate 1,903 downwards.
AGATTATGGTTATAATTACAATAATAGAACGGGAGGAAGCCGTCCCAATGGTAAAGATGCAACCATATTTGGAACTGGACTTGGCGGTTTTTGGGTAGGTGCGAGTTACAAGTTAAATGCGGTTTATGATACTAAAACTGGACTTTTTACCAAAGAGCTTGTTATTGGAATTGGAGCGATAGGGATTCTGGGAGGAGAAATTACTTTAAATTCAGATGGTTCGTTCAAGGGAGCTACTTTAGGAATTGATTTAAATTCTTCTATTTTAATTATTTATGGAGCAGAGGCAACTTTTAAAGCCGGCTGGAAATGGGGAAAATAAAATGAAAAAGAAAATATATTCACAATTAACCTATGGGGTAATAGGCTCTTCTTCATTGCTTTCTATTATTGCCCTGATATTTGTTAATCGAGCAGATAGAAAAGATCTTCCACTTGATGGGCTAATAGCCCTAAATATTTTCATGATTTTCGTATTATTAATTGTTTTATGGATGGCGACTAAATTAAAACGAGTATATCTCTTTAAGGATCATATAGTGATAATGCCATTGTTTTCAAAAACGGAGACAAGAATTGATTTTAATCAAATTGTAGAAATGAAGAATGTTTTTCCTTCTTATATTGATCCTGTAAATTGTAGACTTATTTATTTAGAAGGAGAACGGAGCCGAAAAGTATTCTTCATTAAGGCCGTAAAATTTATCGATAAGAATAATCTCGGAGTTAGTTTGGGAATTGTAAAAAATTAAGATCCATACTATGCTTTTTACAGAATAGAGAGTGCGGGCTCGGGAGGAAATACATTAGACCCATCAACATTAGGAAGGAATCTTTTCGGTGATAATTATACAGGAGATAACAATCCCAGAAATTATGATGGGACATATAACTATACGGCTCCAGCTATGGCCCTGTCAGATTTCCCTCAATAGGCCATGATAGAAGGTATGACCGGTTAGGGGCTGCTGGTCCTAATGGTGTGCTAACAGATACAAGAGCGATATTAATTGATGCAAGATTTGTTGGAGAACAATTCGGAATTGCATTAGATCCTAGAAGTGATAACGTTTCGAGGGAGAATCGTTTATTGCAGGTCTGGGAATTCTATTTTACGCGATGCCAAAAACTGTAAATCAAAGTATGACTAATCCTGGAGGGTGGGCAAGTTCGCTCACTTGGTATTTTTATAGTAACATGGGTGTTAATAATATCCCATCAAAAAGATAGCGTAAAAATAAAAACAATAATAATGTTGGTAATCTCGATAGCAGCGGTAGTTGGTATTTTGAGAGTTGGATATATGATCGCGCCCGGAGTTGATCCGTATTCAGAAGTTTATAAATTTAACGTTGGCTCTGAACGAGTAGTTAATGCAGTTAATAATTTCAAAGGAGAGAATCCTCTATATAGTATATCAGAACAAATAGGGCTTCCTGATGGTTTAGTAGAGGATAGTAATACTCCAGATCGAATGCATGGGTATATTTATTATCCAAAAGAGGAGTGGATCATCCATTTCTGGATAAGGGGAGACCGCAAAAAATCTGAACTTCACCTTGTTGCTGTTAATCAAGGTTTAAAATTAGAGAATTGGCAAACCATTAATTCTGACATTATCCAAAAAGGATAATGTCAGAATTAAGAAACAATTTGATTCCTTAATTCTTCAACGTTTAGGTTTACCATACGTCAACAAGGGAAATAGTATGTCGCTGTGGTAGGGAAAATTTGCCTGCAGGGTAAATGCTAACTCGGGGGGGGACGGACTGATACAGTTCTGCAAGCCGCCGCCACCCCGCTCACCCGGGGCCTCCTGACGGCCATACAAAAGCGGACGGTCGGGGCAGGCCTGGGCAATATCTGGCTGCTCAGCGTCCAGTTCTACGACAAGCGGGGGAAC
>NZ_QEAS01000049.1:5626-6825 GCF_003130405.1 Pararcticibacter amylolyticus | reverse complement strand
GGGGGCTTCGGGCCGGCTGCCGACACTCTCCTGACTGGCGTCTGAGCTGTAACGCTACAGCGTCGCTCACCCGACGCCGCGGCGTCGCCAAAATTCCGAATCGAAAGCGTCGCAAGAGCGAACCGAAAGCGTTTTAAAAGCGTTGGAACTCCGAAGCCAATCAGGAGCCAACCCGAGCGGAACTACCGGCGTGGAGGACGATTTAGATTCACCTTTCCCAGACGGCTGAGCTCCCACCGGTTTTCCTGCTTACAGCAGAGGTAAAACTTGCCGGTACGCATTCATTTACGCAACAGACCTGCAACTGGTACAAACCAGATGAAAGGTGAAGAATGGATACTGGGACTAACTGTTCACTACCATGTGGGAAAGGATTGGCAAAAGACCAATTATTATCTAAAAAGGAAGTCTCCAAATAAATGGGATGCACACTAGTAGTGTAGGCCTCTGCCACCCACCTTTACCCGAAAAGGTGCACTTTTGTACCTTTTTGCCGAAGCTGTCCGCACGAGGGGGCGGCCGAGTCTCGAACAAGCTCACCAGCGGCCCCGACCCGTTCCGCACGAGGGCCTCCACACCACCTGAAAAAAAGTGTGCCGGCGCTGGGCATCCACCAGTTAAAATGCCCAGTTATTATTACCATATATACAAAACCGGAATAGCCATCCCCATCCACACCTTTGTCCCGCTATACCAGTACCACCAGGCAGAAGCATGCCCCATGCAAGGATAAAGTACAACTCCGGTAAGCTGGCTATCATTAAGCTAGCTACCCCCTTTGTCCATCCCTTCACCCCATCCGGTCCCTCATAACCCCCAGAGAACTTTTCCTTTGATCACCCCCTTTGTCCACCACGATATCCCCTACAAAGGTCACTCCCAGGCCCTTACCCCAGCCACGATCCCCGCCTAAACACCCCATGTCCCCAAAAGTTTGAAAAAAAGCAAAAAAGATTTGTAGCGGTGAGAAAAAGTGTGCATCTTTGCAGTCCCAAAACGGGGGATACGGCGCAAGGCCGTGTGACAGTGAAAGGTTAAAAAGGGCGAAATCGAAGCAATAGAAGCAGAAAAGACGCCCCGCAGCAGCGAAGAAAAAAAAGAAAAAAAAGTTCTTGCAGGAATCAAAAAAGATTCTCACCTTTGCAGTCCCAAAACGGCACAGCCGAAAAAGGAAAAAACAAAGCAAAGGCGCAAGGCCT
>NZ_QEAS01000049.1:4596-5557 GCF_003130405.1 Pararcticibacter amylolyticus | reverse complement strand
CTTCTTGCAAAAAAGAAAAAAGATTCTCACCTTTGCAGTCCCAAAACGAACAACACTTCGAAAAGGGAAACAAAAAAAGCAGACGGCGCAAGGCCGGAAGCATTGAAAAGAAACCAAAAGCTAACGGCACACAGCTAATAGCTTTTAGATACAGCGGAACCGGGACGGGGAAGCGCAAAAGTTCTTAAAAAGAAATGTCATGTAGCATAGCAGGTAGGAATATCTGTTATGAGCAAAAAACAAGCAAAACAAATATCCTAAAGTCAATTTCGGCAAATAGCATTAATAAAAACGATTCTATTTGAGAAAATAGAGTCAGAGAACAAACTTCATTACAATGGAGAGTTTGATCCTGGCTCAGGATGAACGCTAGCGGCAGGCCTAATACATGCAAGTCGAACGAGATTCGGGACTTCGGTCCCGATGACAGTGGCGCACGGGTGCGTAACGCGTATGCAATCTACCTTACTCAGGGGGATAGCCCGGAGAAATCCGGATTAACACCGCATAACATAAAGATATGGCATCATATTTTTATCAAATATTTATAGGAGTAAGATGAGCATGCGTGACATTAGCTAGTTGGCGGGGTAACGGCCCACCAAGGCGACGATGTCTAGGGGATCTGAGAGGATGACCCCCCACACTGGTACTGAGACACGGACCAGACTCCTACGGGAGGCAGCAGTAAGGAATATTGGTCAATGGGCGCAAGCCTGAACCAGCCATGCCGCGTGCAGGAAGACGGCCCTACGGGTTGTAAACTGCTTTTGTACGGGAATAAACCCCTTTATGTATAGAGGGCTGAATGTACTGTAAGAATAAGGATCGGCTAACTCCGTGCCAGCAGCCGCGGTAATACGGAGGATCCAAGCGTTATCCGGATTTATTGGGTTTAAAGGGTGCGTAGGCGGCTTTTTAAGTCAGGGGTGAAAGACGGTAGCTTAACTATCGCAGTGCC
>NZ_QEAS01000049.1:4029-4109 GCF_003130405.1 Pararcticibacter amylolyticus | reverse complement strand
CCAGCATGTAAAGGTGGGGACTCTATTCAGACTGCCTGTGCAAACAGAGAGGAAGGCGGGGACGACGTCAAGTCATCATG
>NZ_QEAS01000049.1:3624-3827 GCF_003130405.1 Pararcticibacter amylolyticus | reverse complement strand
AAGCCATGGAAGCTGGGGGTACCTGAAGTATGTAACCGCAAGGAGCGTCCTAGGGTAAAACCGGTAACTGGGGCTAAGTCGTAACAAGGTAGCCGTACCGGAAGGTGCGGCTGGAATACCTCCTTTCTAGAGGCTGAAATTGGGCCTGTTATGCTGCACGATTTCTTTTGAAAAAGCTATAGGCTGTTAGCCATTAGCAAATG
>NZ_QEAS01000049.1:3304-3477 GCF_003130405.1 Pararcticibacter amylolyticus | reverse complement strand
CAGTGGCAATAGCCAGAAGAGCTGGCGTGATTGGAAGCAATACAGTCCCGTAGCTCAGTTTGGTTAGAGCACTACACTGATAATGTAGGGGTCAGCAGTTCAAATCTGCTCGGGACTACAGAGGCAAAAGAAGTTGAAAGTAGAAAGGAAAAAGTTAAAAGTAGTGATACGGT
>NZ_QEAS01000049.1:3100-3267 GCF_003130405.1 Pararcticibacter amylolyticus | reverse complement strand
GGGGAATTAGCTCAGCTGGCTAGAGCACCTGCCTTGCACGCAGGGGGTCAACGGTTCGAATCCGTTATTCTCCACACTGATCACAGGAATGCGCAATGCGTTCAGATCAAAAGTTCTTTGACATATTGGAAGAAGTAATTGAAGAAACAACAACAGAGGAGTCTCTG
>NZ_QEAS01000049.1:2820-3063 GCF_003130405.1 Pararcticibacter amylolyticus | reverse complement strand
TACGGACGACTTTAAACTTTTAACTCTAAACTCAGGACTCACATAAAGCATTATCTGCTGAGCAAAAGCAGCAGATGAGAAGAAAGTAAGAAAGGGCACACGGGGAATGCCTAGGCTCTCAGAGGCGAAGAAGGACGTGATAAGCTGCGATAAGCTGCGGGGATCAGCAAATATGAATTGATCCGCAGATTTCCGAATGGGGAAACCTAACTAGTTGAAGACTAGTTGCAAAAGCGCGAACGT
>NZ_QEAS01000049.1:2572-2735 GCF_003130405.1 Pararcticibacter amylolyticus | reverse complement strand
AACCAGTTATGTTACGGCATACCTGGGGTTGTAGGACCACAATATGGATAGTAAAGCGAAGAAGAACGGGATGGGAAGCCCGGCCAGAGAGCATGACAGCTGCGTATTCGTAAGCAATACTAAACTAGTGGTATCCTGAGTACCGCGAGGTCGGAGACGCCTT
>NZ_QEAS01000049.1:1119-2441 GCF_003130405.1 Pararcticibacter amylolyticus | reverse complement strand
CAAGCGGTCGGAGCGGACAAGTACCGTGACGGCGTGCCTTTTGCATAATGAGCCTACGAGTTACTCTTCTCTGGCAAGGTTAAGTGATTAAGTCACGGATCCGAAGCGAAAGCGAGTCTGAATAGGGCGTATAGTCAGAGGAGGTAGACGCGAAACCTTGTGATCTACCCTTGGGCAGGTTGAAGGTGCCGTAACAGGTACTGGAGGACCGAACCGATAAGCGTTGAAAAGCTTCCGGATGACCTGAGGGTAGGGGTGAAAGGCCAATCAAACTGGGAAATAGCTCGTACTCCCCGAAATGTTTTTAGGAACAGCGTGGAGGTAAAGTTTCATAGAGGTAGAGCTACCAATTGGGTGCGGGGGAGTCAAATCCTACCAAATCCAGATAAACTCCGAATGCTATGAAATATACTCTGCAGTGAGGCGCGGGGTGCTAAGGTCACGCGCCGAGAGGGAAAGAACCCAGACCATCAGCTAAGGTCCCTAAATTACTACTAAGTTGAACTAACGAGGTCCGATTGCACAGACAGCTAGGATGTTGGCTTGGAAGCAGCCATTCATTTAAAGAGTGCGTAACAGCTCACTAGTCGAGCGATCGGGCATGGATAATAAACGGGCATTAAGTAGTATACCGAAGCTATGGATACAGCAATGTATGGTAGGGGAGCATTCCAATATCAGCGAAGGCGTTTCGTAAGAAACGTTGGAGAGATTGGAAAAGCAAATGTAGGCATAAGTAACGATAAGGCAGGAGAGAAACCTGCCCACCGAAAGACTAAGGTTTCCTGATCAACGCTAATCGGATCAGGGTTAGTCGGGACCTAAGGGAAAGCCGGGTGGCGAACCCGATGGACAACTGGTTAATATTCCAGTACTATCTTTAACTGCGATGTGGGGACGGAGTAGTGACACTGCCGCGAACTGACGGAATAGTTCGTTAAAGGCTGTAGGTATTAGAATTGCAGGCAAATCCGCAATTTTAGCTGAAGGCTAATAGTACAGCAAACCTTCGGGGGCGCTGATAGAGCAGGTAAACAGACTTCCAAGAAAAACCGCTAAGCTTCAGGTTAAAGAGACCCGTACCGTAAACCGACACAGGTAGTCGAGGAGAGAATCCTAAGGTGCTCGAGTGAATCATGGCTAAGGAACTCGGCAAAATGGCCCTGTAACTTCGGGAGAAGGGGCGCTGTCAGCAATGGCAGCCGCAGTGAAAAGGCCCAGGCGACTGTTTAACAAAAACACATGGCTTTGCAAAATCGAAAGATGAGGTATAAGGCCTGACACCTGCCCGGTGCCGGAAGGTTAAGAGGGGATGTCATCCG
>NZ_QEAS01000049.1:778-1006 GCF_003130405.1 Pararcticibacter amylolyticus | reverse complement strand
TCTGGGCGCTGTCTCAGCCATGAGCTCGGTGAAATTGTGGTATCGGTGAAGACGCCGGTTACCCGCAACGGGACGGAAAGACCCCATGCACCTTCACTACAACTTAACATTGATATTGGGTACAGGATGTGTAGGATAGGCGGGAGGCAATGAAGCAGGTGCGCCAGCATTTGTGGAGTCAACCTTGAAATACCGCCCTTTCTGTACTCGGTGTCTAACCCGACTGAG
>NZ_QEAS01000049.1:0-295 GCF_003130405.1 Pararcticibacter amylolyticus | reverse complement strand
GCCAGCTGTATTGCAGAGTAGCTAAGTTTGGAATAGATAAGCGCTGAAAGCATCTAAGTGCGAAACTAGCCACGAGATGAGACTTCCATATAGGGTCGTGAGAGACTATCACGTTGATAGGCTACCGGTGTAAAGATGGTGACATCAAAGCCAAGTAGTACTAATTACCCGAAGCTTTCAAGAGCAGACACTCTGTTGGCCATCTCTTCAAGTACTTCTTCTGATCATGTTAAATATGAGTTATAAGTAGTAAGTTATACGTTATAAGAAACGAGAACTAACTATAGATATAGCC
>NZ_QEAS01000048.1 GCF_003130405.1 Pararcticibacter amylolyticus | reverse complement strand
TATGGCTGCGCATGCTGCTGAGCAACTCGTGTGTAAAGCTGTAAGTATTATCTGTTTCGTCATAATTCCCTTCAGCCAGTGCTCCTCCCTTGTAATGCTGGCTCACGTTCTTCGTTACCCGTGCTTCTTCATCATAATAATTCACATTCCACAACAGTTTTGAGGGATTGTTAAGCACTGCCGTACGGGCCGCCGTCGGCAAGCCTTTCGTCTTCTGGCTATACCCTGTCCTTTTGTAGCTATCGGGCAGACCGGGGATCTCGTAACTATCGTAGTAATTTACGTTAAGCACAGTAGTAACTACTTGAGGGTAACTTCGGATTTCATATCCAAAAGGAAGCACAGAAGTATTCTTCAGGTCCCATTGCGGAGCATTATACACCTGTGCCTTCAAATCGGCAGCACTAATGGAAGACTGCCACAATCCACTCATCACCAATCTACCGAGTCCGTCGTACTTGTTTACCAGCCATTCATTTCGTAACCGTTGCTCCCCGTCCTGGGTGGCTACTACCTGATCCAGCTTATTGTAGACCATGTACTCCCAGTCCTTCCCCGGGATCTTCTTTGCTGTCATCCGGTTGGCTTCATCGTACCGGTACTGATAACACAGCTCATTCAGGACGGCGGTTGCCGGAAGACCACCGTCTGCCTCTGCCTTCGGGGGAAGCACATAGCATAAATTGCCGAAATCATCATATACGTAATACGTCGACAAGGGAGTATCCTGATCTTTCCAGCTTCGTTTGAGCACTACACGGCCTTCCTTGTCCTTGTATTCCTGTATAGTGCCTCCCCTGCCGTCTGACTCCTTCCAGTTTTCATCTTTCTGGTCGTTCACATACAACTGACTTTTTCCGTAACTTCCTTCGTTTACCAGCGTCTGGCTGTTATTGCTTCCAGTACTCACCCCAAATTGGCGCGCCCAGCGACGACTGCCGGTACTCAGGTTATCAGCATCGTTACTATAATAGGCACTACGTACGGTATGCCCTGAGCCCAATTGCCACCCGGTCCCGGGTGCTCCCTGCTCTGTTACACGGTTCAACGGAGAGGCTTCAAACCGGGTCTCTGCATAGGGAGCCGGTGTGCGCGGAACGCCTCCGGGAAGTTCCGGATTGGTTCCCCCGGAAGGGTTATAGAAACCGGACACGCCTGCACCAGCCTGAAGAGCATCTGGTTTATAGCTCCCATTATTGCTGCCCGAAGCGTAGGGAAGGTATTTCTTTGCTTCACGGCTATATGCATCATATTCATTTGGCACCACAATGTCCTTGCTTCCATCGCCACTGCCTTTAACCTGTACCGTCTGAAGAGGCCTTCCGAGTCCGTCGAAATACCGGACTGATGCGCTTAACTTACAGATACTGGCATATTCAAACTGAGCGATATTGCCCATTGGCGTTCTTGGCCTCCACGTAACGATATGGTTTTGATTCTGACTAAATGCGGCTGCCAGTGGTAAGCAGGGATCATTGATCAGCACTTCCAGATTGGTTTCCAGAGGCTGGGAAACTCCCTGTGATCTTTCAGACACTATATAATAGGTACCAGCCGCCAGATCTTTCTCAATCAACGGGGACCAACCATTTGATGGCGGTTCCCATGTAGCAGAGCCTAATATAGTTCCGCCGCCGTTCAATAACCAAATATAGCTCTCATACATACTTGCACTATGCCGGACTTTTACCCTGCCAGGGTTGACAAGCCGGAACTTATAATAGATATCATTAGCTGGTGAACCAAAATCGTCCCCCAGGCAGTCTTCATTCAGATTTTTCGAATCCTTTACCATTCCCGTGCTGCTAAAGCTCCCGAAATCAATAGCATTAGCCATTATAGCACCGGGAGATCGCTGACCTTGGCCCTGTACATTTAAACTCGTTTTAATGTTTCCTGATTGCTGACCGTTTCCCTGAACGACCACATAGTAAAAGCCCGCGTTTAGAGTTGCCTGCAGATATGATTGATTTCCGGAACATCCTACGGGGCTGTTATCGTTTGACATCACATGGCCTCCATTTCCATCCAGCAAATGCAGGTAGGTGTCAATGGAACTACCACAGGTAGATATCGATACCGCAGCGTTAGCACTCAAATAAAACTTATAGTAGATATCATTGCTTTGCTGTGAATAAGGGCCATTGTAATTCACTCCCATACAGGCATCAGCACTATTACGGGTGTCACTGAAACTGCCTCCGCAACTATTTAATCCTCTTACCGCAATGGCATTTTCCATCGTAGCTCCTTCTGGTAATGTACCGGAAACAAGGGGAGATACGAATAAACTATAGTTACCTAAGTTATTACCGTCATCACCAACCTCTACCGCAATATAATATGTTCCAGAGGGTAATCCCCGATATTGCAGATTCAACAGGGACCCATTACCATAAGAATCCGGATGCGGAGTAATCTCCCCTCCACTACTATTCAGTAAATGTGCCCAGGCGTCGTAGTCTGCATCTACAACAATTTCAATATCTGCGCTACCTGTCACTGTAATGGTATACCAGACATCGGGAGCCGGGTTGGCCCAATAATTATTGCCAAAAGTCGTACCATCATACCACCGATTATTTCCAGCCTGTGCAAAAGAGCCTCCCCCGCATGTTGTATAGTTACCGGCAAAAATAGCATCAAGAGAACTGGTACCTGTTTGACTGATTACTTCTTGTGAATACAAAAAAGGCAGTGAGAACACTATCGCACGAATGATAATCAGAAAATTCTGAAGTATTCTTTCTATTACTGAAATCTTCATCTTCTATAAGGTTATGGTTTGAAATGATATTGATAGTTCTCCAAAATATCTCCATTATCGTTCCTGATTATTTTAAGCCGTTGAAAGGTATCATATTCATAGGAGAGAGTCCGGCCTCGCTCATCCGTCTGGCTGGTCATTCCCACCAGGGGCTTAAATGTATAAATAGTTACCTTGGCTCCTTTCAGCAACGAGTTGTCCCGCAAGGCACTAAGTACGACCAGATCATCTGCAGAAGGCTCTGATTTATTTCGCAGGTTAGTTATTAAACTCTCAGATCCATCATTTAAAGCAGCTTTTACGTCTTCATAAAGGGCGTTCTGTATCTGAGCAACAGGATACCTGCCCTTATAGCTCCAGAGATAAACTATTGGAGTACCATCTTTAAGGGTCTGGCTGCGAAGGGTATTATCTGAATTATAAACATTCGAAACCTTTTGGGTAAATGTAAACGGGGATTGGGCATTGAATGCAATATCCAGTCCACCCGCTTCGGCTTTATATGTAATCTGCGGCAATCCTTTTTCATTGTACTGTATCTGTTCTCCTGTTATAAGTTTGCCATTCTTGTAGCTTCTAACATCAATCGGAGAAAGAATATGCTGTCCCTTCAATAAAGAAAATGTATTTCCATATTCTGGAGGATAGTAATAGCGGGTTCTGACTTCCTCATCCTTACTGCTGTAATCACGGCTCTCAGTAAGCTGTTTATGCTCTACAGCATTGTAATAAAGATTTTTTGTGGTTCTAGTAATGCTCCCGTCATTATTATAGACGCTGGAAACCTGTCTTACAGGCTTCACCATCCCTCCAATATCGTAGTAACGGGCGTAGAAAAATCTACCTTCATCTACCTGAGCAATTTTATATCCAGGAACAGCTTTTAGTGCACGGATCTCATAATAGATGGAATCCTCGGCTAGCAGCACATTCTCCTGAGAATAAGTCCTTTTTGTCTGCAAGTGCCCCCGCCGCCAGTCATTGTTAAGAAAATACGGAAAAGGAAACACACAGGTAGCCCCACTCATGGAACGAACAAAAGGCGGATACCCTCCCCTGCCGTAGGTATCAATAAAGGCGGAATAAAAGTAGCCTGGAGTTGATATTCCATCGATTTCTTCACGATTCCCATCCATGAAATCTTCATCATAACTAAAGTCATAAATTGTCCAGCCATTACCGGGAGAGGATTCTTTTACAGAAAGATAATAGGCATTCGCCCCCGAACCGAGCAGCAATTGAGGAGTTCCATCTGCCTTCAATATACTCTCATTGCTCTTTGCCAGAGCCTCGGGAACCCCAAAACTCATCAGTATCTCCGGATTACCATACATGCCCAAGTCAGGTGCATATTTATGCCAATACCATGTATAGTAAGAATTATCCAAAAAAAGGCACCGCCCTCCCGAACCTCTATAGTTATCATATTCGTAGTTCGTAATTTTTGGTGCACTTATGCCGTCTCCTTTTTCAATTTGTCTGACCTTTAATCCCCCGGATAGCGGCGTTCCGGATCCATCACTCTCATGCGGCTCAAATACAAAACCGGTATAACCACCAGTAGGATAAATTATCTTGTTAAGCGCACACGCCTTTACTGCCTCGGCATCAGGTTCACGTCTTCCACCATTTGTAACAGCATAGGTTAAGGAAGGATGTCCCTCATACTCTCCTAGAGCAAGATTCCATTCGTCCCTGTGGAAAGGCTTATCCGCCGGGTTACCAGGAAAGATTGTGCTATTAAGAGAACCATTATAATATCCCCAGTGATCCTGGCTGGGTGATAGTCTGTATGGCAAGTTATAAATGTCATCAGTTTCAGGATTGTTGTCTCCAAAATACTCAAAACGATAAGCGTTATCCATTTGTCCCTCCGCAGATATTTCCTGAAAGGAATCCAGCCGCAATCGAAAGTTTAAGAACGACCTCGGATCCCCGGTTCCATAAACAGGAAATTTATGTCTGTTATTAGCCTCAAAGTAGCTGTAATTAAACTTAAATTTTTTAATTTGCTCCTGCTTGTTACTGTATAAAATAAGGTAATCAAGCTGATTGGCTATATAACCTTCGCTATCTCGCCTCGGAATGCTTGATGTAATAAATTCAACATAATTACCTAAGGGATCTTTTATCTTTTTAGGAATAATAGAAGATATACCATAATGCATACTGACACAAGGCTCGGTGTATATTTGAGGAAGAGAGTGCGTTACAGAATTAATGGCAAAATAAGCCTGACTATAACAACGTTGCTGGTAAAGCCGGGAAGTGATTCCACCCGTAGTATACTCAATTGTTATCTCTCCACCGCTTGGCCCTGTAATCTTCGAAAGGTACCAGGCGCTAATATAAGGAATACCTCCGCTTAGAGCGCCTGAGAATTCCATCTCCTTAAACTCATACTTAACTCCTTTTTCATCTGTGATAACAAAGTAATCGTTAGTGTTTGATCCGCTGGCTGAACCACGCAAAAACGCTACCTGAAAATCTTCGTATTTTGTAAGAACGGCATTAGCATCTCCGTCCAGAAAAAACTTTCCTGCCCGGCCATTGAAATTATAAAAAAATATATCTGCTCCGTTATCCGTCCCATTTGTACTTACTGCGATATTCAAATCAGACCTCATTAGATCGTAATAATTGGCAGGTGAGCTACCATCAAAATCAGTCAGAACAGTTCTGTGAACAAAGGCATTATTATAACCACTATAACCATCTGGCAGTCCCCGTACTTCCCTTGTAATAACCCCACCTGCGTTTAATGCCCATCCAAGCCCCACCCAGGTAGCTTCCTGATCCACTTTTATACCGGAAGCATGATATGAAAGAGAAATATCCAGATTGACATCTTTATCTGAAAAGTTCAATATAGGCAAGTTAATCTGAGGTATTCCCGATGAAAGATCCACCGGTACATCACCGTATCTGCCAAGCTCATACGTGTTGGGGGCAAAAATCTGAAAGTTGCCATGCCCTGAAGTTTGCGCCTGAAGCTTCAATATATACAAAGGCATTAAAAACAAAATGAAGAAGAAACAGAACGATCTGCTTCTGTATAAAAGATATTGCTTGTCACTACAAGCTGATTTACATAATAAAAGGATTCGCATTGAAGGTTTTTTAAAGGTTCTCTTATGATTTAAGTTAGGACTAAAAGGCACTAAAAACACATACTATTTTATCAGCAGTATTGTTCAACCAGGGAAGTGACTCAGGATATACTTCTTCATTTGCCTTCTTTGCACTCTAAAAAAGTTACATTTCTCTTATATATACGGCAATAGAATTAGCAAGTTCTTAACGTGGTTGTTGAGCCGACGTGGTCCAGCCAGGTCTTTTAGGTACTATTCGTTTCGAGGAGCTCAATTGAAACAAGCACTTGGGTTTTCATGCAATACAGTTTATTTCTTCTGGTTATTAAATGGATGTTTAACATCCCTTTATTGGTTTATTCAGTAGTTACAATGGTGTTATTTTAACAATGCTGGATTGACCAGCTTTGGTTATTTATATATTAATATCTCTTTCTTACAAAAACAAGGAATACAATTGATTATGTTAGTTAAAAGCATTTTTCCTTCAATCCAGAAAACAAACTCTTTTAAGTCAAATTAAAGAAATAAGGCCAGTAAAATCTGTTCAACTTTTTGTCGATTTGTCTCAATTTACGAAAGACATAGCCCAACAGAACATTAGAATTCATTATAGAAGCCCCTGTCCAATAAAATACGGTGTAAGTGCCAATACATTACCTTCAGTGTGTTTAAATAATCTTCAGAAATATAAAGAAGGTGACGCTTCAGTTTATTATCAGATATCCCTTTTTTTATGAGAAATTAACGGGGCATTCAAGTTCCTTTTAGGCTGTAAGATTTTGTGTATATGTTACCTCTCCCTACTACTCCCCGCCATGCGGCGGCAGCGCCTCCAGCTTCTTGTCCCCCAGCGGGTCATTGCACATCACCGGGTTGTTCCCCGAATAATGATACGTGCTCACCGCGTCCGAAGCTTCCGCCATCGGGTCTACCCCCAGGAAACTCCCCAGGGCCGCATCATAGTTCCGGTAATACGTCTGGTAATAGTCCGGAAGGTCCCCGTAGTCGTTCTGCCACTCCGAGCCCCCGTTGTACAGGTTCCTGTTCGGCTGGGTGGGAAGGCTGCCCCCCGGCATCACCAGCCCGTAAGGGTAATAGCTGTT
>NZ_QEAS01000047.1 GCF_003130405.1 Pararcticibacter amylolyticus | reverse complement strand
AAAATCTCCGCCACCGAGACAAGGAGGTGTGTCTGCCTGTTTCACCATCCTACAGTATTGTGTTGTTGTTTTAAAGAACTATGATACAAATATAACAGCCTGTTTTTTATTTTGCAAATATTTTAACAAAAAAAGTTAAAAAGTATCATTTATGTAAGTTAATTAGATTATTGTTGTTGATTTGATAATAATCTTTTAACGTTATACCTCTGTTTACGGAGATGCGGGGAGCAGGGTTACAAAAAAATAATTTTTTTTCAGAAGCACGGCATTTGCAAACAGCGGGGGTAACGGATCTTTCACTCATGAATTAATGAATTTTATATTCATGATTCTTTTATCGAATTCTTCGCCTTTGACAATTGCCTTCGCCTTTATACGGATCTTATAAGTATAAATAGTGCTTACCGAGTAGTCCAGTATGCCGGCAATGGTTTCGTCGTCTTTTATTCCGAGCCTTATCAGGGCAAAGATGCGCAGTACGGTGTTCAGTGATTCTTCTTTTTGAGGCCAGATCTGATCTTCTGGTTTCAGCAGTTCGTTAAACGCAGGAATAAAGTTCGGCAGTAACTTCAGAAAGATCTGATCAAGGGTATGATAGAGATCCTCCCGCTCCCTTTCAATCTGCACGTCTGACATGATCTCAAGTGCATCATCAACTTTCTTCATCTTTATCCTGCGCTCTACCCGTCTTTTCAGGTTTTCCAGCATGCTGATGTAGGAAAAAGATTTCTTAAAGAAAAAACCGATGTATTCCTCATTGATCCTGGTATGTTCCATTAACTTTAAATTGGAGGACTGCAACTGGTCTTTTTGTTCGTTGATGAGCCGCTCGTTCACTTTGATTTTTCTGAGCTGAATGAAAACTACGAACAGGATGCAAACGGCAACTACAACGATCACCGCAAATATTAATGTATAGATGATAGACTTATCCCTTTGCCTTTCAGTTTCCAGGATCGTTTTTCCGGCTATCAGCGGCAGCACATTCTGTATGTCAATTTTATGGCTTCTGGAGCTGTAAAATTCTGCATCCGATATCGCCTTGTTCAGGCATACATAAGCCATCTTGAGGTCTCCGCTCTTGTAGAGTTCTTCTCCCAGCTTGAGAATAGCCTCGGTCTCCTTGGTTGACGAGCGTATGTCACTGATAGCCGAAAGGGCCAGGAGCGCGATCCTGTCACCCCCTGCATAGTTGTGGCTCAGCTTCATCGCCACCATCGCAATGTCATGGTTAGATAGTCCCCTGTGGGTAATAAAGTGCAGATAGAATTTTGCTGATGGTTTCAGGCTGGCGGATTCGCCGGTCGAAGAGGCTAAATTGATCGTTTTTTCAAAGTCATTAAGCGGTGCCACTGAAACCATGTTCTCGAACTGCTTATCGGCCTCCACCCAGTATTTCTTTGCATAGTAACGGTCGTTGTTGTACTTGGCAAGAGCTCCATAGAACCGGGATTTAGAATCGTAATATGTGGCTTTAAGCTTTCCGGCAATCGTGTCTTTGTCAAATTCCATGACCAGTTCATATGCCTCCTTAAACATGCCTGACAACGTTAGTACCTTCAGTAGCTTCAGTTTGCTTTCCTGCACCCGGTATGTGTCACCATTTTGCTGACTGAGGTCTATCATCTTCTTTACGTAGGCATATGAGGAGTCAAACTGGTAAGATTTATATTCGTCCAGCATCTTGCCGTAAAGTGCATACATCTGCAGATATCCCCGGTTTGACGGGTGATTGAGGGTAACTCTCAGGGCCTGGATCTTGGCTTCCTTCTGCCGGTCGTAATCTTTGTTTTTTAACTCGATCCGGAGCAGACTGAGCAAGCTGTCTTTGCTTGAAGAGCAAAAAGCCTGTTTGCCCATTGCGGAAATAAGAAACAGCATACATACAGCTGAAAGTTTGATTTTTGTCATCTCCGGACTTTATTTAATCTGCAAAATAAGGAATCGGAACTGTTGTATCAAGCTTCTAAACCGGTGCATCTTTACTGGTGCCACGTTTAAGGATTAAATCACTTACCCAATACTTACAACTTACTACTTACAACTTATATCGATGTCTTTTTGCCATTTTATATTCCTGGAGGAGAATCCAAGCATGATACGGTATTTCCCCTCTTCTTTGACGAATGCGTGTGCCTTTACGTCATAAACCGTAAATGCTTCTTTTGATACCTCGAGTGTGACGAGCTCAGACTCTCCCGCCTTTAAGAAGATCTTTTTAAATTTCCGCAGTTCTTTTTCCGGCCGGTCAGCCGGGCTGTTTACGGGGCCTGTATATACCTGGACAACCTCTGCCCCCGCCCGTTTTCCCTGGTTGGACAGGCGGAAATTTATCGTGATCGCGCCTTTATCATTTGGACCTGAAATTACCGGATTGGAAATTTTGAAAGTCGTATACGATAGCCCATAGCCGAATGGATACTGAACATCCCGTTTTAATTTGTCATACCCACGGTAGCCAATCAATAAGCCTTCCGTGTATTTTACGTGCTTGTCACCGTCCGGATCATAATAACTGTTGTATGCCGGGTTATCTTCCCACTTCTTTTCAAAGGACACCGGTAACTTTCCGGAAGGATTTACTTTGCCGAATAATACTTCAGCTATAGCCTTTCCTCCTTCCTGACCTGCATACCAGCTCCAGAGTAAACCGCTGACTTGAGGTTGCCAATCCTGCATTCCGATATTCCCGCCTGCATTTACTATGCCTATAACCGGTTTGTTTACTTTTAATACCCTTCCCAGCATCTTTTTATCTGCTTCAGGTAGCTCAAATGACCGGTCCGAGCCTTCTCCTTCCGTATCAGAGTTATGCCCGAAGCAAGCGATTACGAGATCCGCTTTGTT
This sequence comes from Pararcticibacter amylolyticus, assembly GCF_003130405.1. Classification (GTDB taxonomy): domain Bacteria; phylum Bacteroidota; class Bacteroidia; order Sphingobacteriales; family Sphingobacteriaceae; genus Arcticibacter; species Arcticibacter amylolyticus. The sequence goes on along the minus strand of NZ_QEAS01000047.1, from coordinate 5,035 downwards.
CAGATAATCACGGTACTGATCTGTTTTATCATTTGCTCTGTTCCAGATGAAATTCACCGAAGCTCCTCCTCCCCCCTGGTAATATTCGATCCTGATTTTATAATCGACTCCCTTTTGTAAGATCCTGGCTGCCGAGGTGCTCCTGTATCCGCCGTTGGCCCAGTCGCTGATGACGGCCACATCATCTATATATAAGCGGTAACCATCATCACCGCCTAAAGTAAAATTGTACTCATAGGTATCATCAGACCTTAGAACTCCTGTCCATCTAACCGAGAAACCGTCTTTTGGAACATCTTTTAATCCCGTTCCTCCGGTCCATGAATAACTTATTTTTTTCTCTGCCTGTTCAAAGACTGGTTTTCCTTTAAGATCAGGATTGTTGAAGTATTCAGCGTGGAATCCCGCTTTTGTATGATTTTCATCGGTGAAAACGATTTTAGGAAGGAAATCCAGTTCATCTGCATATTCCACATTTACCCGGTTCAGCAAGGCCTCCTCTTTAATCCCATCGAATATACTTGTAAAGCGAAACGGAATGACAGCCCCGCTGCCTCCACCATATACATTCCTGCAGGCATTCTTGCCCGTTATCACAATATTCCTGATCTTTTTCGGGTCAACAGGAAGGATCTTCTTCTCGTTTTTTAATAGCACGATCCCTTCTCTGGCTACATTTAAGGCTGTCTGTACGGAAGAGGGGTCATCATACGGAATCGTTTTATCTTTTCTGCCGGCATCTTTGAGGTCAATGCTGAACACCGTTCGTAAAATATTCCTGACTTTTCCGTCTATCATCTCCATGCTTATATCTCCTGTCTTTAAGTAGTAAGCCATATCCCTGGGATTCATCTTTTCGCCTCCCGGCATTTCAAGGTCCAACCCGCTTTTGGCAGCTGGTACAGTATAATGGACCGCGCCCCAATCTGACATGACCATTCCTTTAAAGCCCCATTGTTCCCTCAGAACGTTCTTTAACAGCCAGGAGTTCTCACTCGTATAAATGCCGTTCAGGAGATTATAGCTGGTCATTACGGCACCAACGTTTGCTTCCTGTACAACAGCTTTAAATGCAGGGAAATAAATCTCATGAAGTGTTCGTTCATCAATATCATTACTGATGTTATTGCGGTCATATTCAGAATTGTTGGCTGCAAAGTGTTTTATTGTCGCAATCACTCCCTGTTTCTGAACTCCCCTGATATACCCGACTGCGACACGGGAAGCTAAGTACGGATCTTCTCCCATGTATTCGAAGTTTCTCCCGCACATAGCCGCCCTGTAAATATTGACTGCCGGCCCCAGCAGGACGTTTACGCCTCTGGCCCTGCAGTCACGGCCCAAAGCGCTGCCATATTCATAAGCGAGATCTTCATTCCATGTTGCAGCAAGCATAATCGTGGCGGGATAAGCTGTTGACTTACCGTGGGTGCCCAGTCCCTGCGGGCCGTCTGTCATTCTTAACCGGGGGATGCCTAACCTGGCAATATCTTTTGTGTACATCCAGTCAACTCCTCCGATATAAGAGAGTTTTTCGGGTACAGTCATCTGCCTCAGCATTCCTTCTGCCTTTACAGACAGGCCGGTTGTGTCAGCTGCCTGCGCCAACGACGAAAAAGAGCAGAAAATGAAGATGTATGCCAGATATTTTGACCTCATTGTTTTTTGATATCAATTTGAATTCCTTTTTCCAGTGTGCCGCTTCCTTTGTAAACCCTGCCCTTCAGATATACCTCTGCGTGTATCTCCTTTATTTCGTCAGAGGGGTTTCTGTTGCCTTCCTTTTTTGTCGCACGGATGGTTATCATGTCATTTTTCTGTTTTGCAGCGAATGTCATCAGGCTGTAGTCACCTTTTTTATAGGACCACCCATCTCCTGCATCTGTATAGAGCTGTCCCTGTGCATTGCCTTCTTCATCGGGGCAAACAATAAGGGTTAAAGGATCAAAAAGCTTCTCTCCGGTATTCTGGACGATCTTTCCCAGTGGTATAACAGATCCTCCTCTGATTTTTAATTTAGCCTGGTACTTATCTATCCCATCCCCTTCCACAAGATTAATCTCTTCCCAGGTTCCCGACGGGAGAGCAGGTTTTTGAGCGAATGCCGGAATGACGAGGAGGTCTTCACCCAGGAGAAATGCTTGCTCTTCACTGCGAAGTTTTAAGTTAGCCGGATCAGAGAAAAATACAGGAGCCATGACCGGTACTCCTGTCCGGGATGCATGGAAAAATTGCGTGTAAATATAAGGGAGAAGCCTGTAGCGGCGCTCAAGTGCTATCCGCGACGTTTTTTCTATCTCATCGCCAAATGCCCAGGGCTCTTTGTCGTTGGTGCCTGCACATGCATGGCCTCTCACAAAAGGCAGGAACACCCCGAACCCCAGCCAGTTTGCCCAAAGATCACCGCTTGTATTATTTAAAAAGCCACCGATATCGGGTCCGCTGAACGGTTGCCCTGAAAGTCCGAGCGTAACAGACATCGGAACGGAAAGCTTTAGATGGTCCCAGCTTGCCAGATTGTCACCTGTCCAGGTTGCTGCAAATCTTTGTCCTCCCAGCAGGTTCGACCTGGTCAGCAGAAAAGGCCTTTTGGCTGGGTTGGCATCCATAATTCCTTTGTAAGAAGCTTCTACCATTAACCGCCCGTAAGCATTATGATAAAGCAGGTGCGGGCCTGCGGGCAGACCGCCTCCGCCCCTGTGCGGGGTATTATAAGGCATGGTGCCTAATCTCTGGCCTTCCGGTAATTCATTATCATTAATCGCCGGTTCGTTCATGTCATTCCAAATCCCATCGGCACCGGTAGCCATAAAATTACGATAAAGTCCGGACCACCACTCACGGGACTTAGGACTGGTAAAGTCGGGGAATGCACAGTCGCCGGGCCATACTTTACCGTGGTATTCATTGCCGGAGGGTGTTTTCACCCAGACATCTTTTTTCGTGCCTGATTGATATACAGAATAATTTCTATCGGCTTTAACCCCCGGATCGATCATGTAGACTGCCCGGAAGCCCTTTTGATGAAGGTCATCATTTAATTTCGCGGGATTAGGGAAGTTTTCAGGGTGAAATGTAAAAACCCGGTATCCGTCCATATAGTCGATGTCCATCCAGATTACATCACAGGGAATTTTCTTTGCACGGAATGTATCTGCAATCTCCGTTACTTTCTTCTCTGTGCCATATGAGAAGCGGCATTGATGATACCCTAATGCCCATAGCGGAGGCATTTGTATGGTGCCTGTCAGTTCGGCAAGCCCTTTTAATACAGCCTGGGGCGATTCTCTGTCAATAATGTAGATGCGGAAAAGTGCTCCTTCTGTATTGAATTTAATCTCATCGGATTCTGTGCGAAGCTCAGATTTCCACGAGCTGTCAAAGATAATCCCGAATGCAGTGCCATCTCTTCTTACTCCCATCACCCAGGGGTGGCTTTGGTAAAGCCGTTTGCCTTCTTCCACTCCGTATGCTCCTGTATCCGTGTTCCAGAGTTTAATGTGTTGCCCGTTTCGTAACAGGGGCCCGGTCACTTCTCCCCCTCCGTATAAACTTATATCACCCGAAAGTCTTAAGTAAGCACTTGCTTTATCACCGGTCAGTACGAACCGCGGTGTTAACGCCCAGTCCTTTGGTACCGGACCTCTGGGTTTGGGCTCGGACCGTAGTATCAGCGAAGGCGTCTTATTCCGGTCATAGCCTTTCGGTATGAATTCAACTATTCGTTCTCCAACTAAACTTGCCCTCCCGATTGCTATGTCATTTGCCCTGACACCTGTGAAATAGAGTATCGCAGTAAAAAGAAATAGATTTTTAAGATTCATTATAGTGCTAAGTGTGTGTTTATTATGAAAAGATATATTCATGTGTTTATAATGGCAGTGATATCAAGCGTTGGTTACGGTTTGATAACGACGATTTAAAAGTATATAAAACCAGGTGTAAGCGATGCGTAAGAAGTAGAGGATCTCTAGAAAATCTAATTGAGTTGCTTTTGTAAATATCTGGTTAATAGTATATTGTCTGGTATTTATTGCAGGTTTTCCAAATGAAAATCTTAAGGTTCAGAAGGCTTTTATTGGCTCTGCATGCTTGTGATGTAACGGTCAGCTAATATTTTTCGGCCGAACCCCTTAATTCTGCCGGTAATGGATGCTCCTTATATAGCCCGTTAATTACTTGTTTTGATCTGAAAACTTCCAGCTTAGAAGAGAATATATAGCGCTGTCCAGAAATTTGCCCTTATAATAGTAGTTCTCTTTAAAGAGTCCCTCCCTGATAAAGTTGTTTTTTTCCAGAAGCTTTATTGATCTGTTATTATTGGGATTGCAATTGGCTTCTACAGAATGTAAATTCATTTTTTTGAACCCGTACCCCAGAACGATGGCTAAAGCTTCATGCATCAGGCCCTTCCCCTCGAATTCGGGAAACAACATATACCCCAGCTCCGCTCTGAAATGTTCTTTTTGCATCCGCCAGAACCCAATTGTTCCGATCAGCCTGGTGTCTCCTTTTATGGTGATCGCCCAATTCACGCTGTTATTTCTGTTTGTTTCCTCTTGTATCGTTTTGATCAGGGAGTAAATTTCGTCAATAGAATCCGGCTTAGCCCGGTCAAGATACTTGATAACATGGTCGTCCGCCCGGAGTTTATACAGGGAAGGAGCATCTGATAATTCTATTTTTCTAAGTACAAGCCGTTCGGTCTGAAGTTCGGGGAAAGGGTGGAAATCCGGAATCAGTATCATTTCTTCTGGCATAAGTTAAGATTCTTTCCTGAAATATCTCAAGAAGAAGCAAAAAAATAAGCTCCCGATGGGCGAGAGCTCAAACTAACCAATTATAAACCTAAATTAAACGAAAGGGCTGTAGGAGAAGGAGTCGAACCTTCAAGGAGTGGTTAATCCGTTACCGGTTTTCCCAAAATCTCCGCCACCGAGACAAGGAGGTGTGTCTGCCTGTTTCACCATCCTACAGTATTGTGTTGTTGTTTTAAAGAACTATGATACAAATATAACAGCCTGTTTTTTATTTT
>NZ_QEAS01000046.1 GCF_003130405.1 Pararcticibacter amylolyticus | reverse complement strand
ACCCGTATCACTGACGCCCAGGCAATCCAGCGAGGCCGTCACTATTACCATACACCCTTCCGGGATCGTCCCCTCCATCTCAAAGTCCAGCGCCTCCATATCCTTCCAGTCCGTCACCGTCACATCCTTTACCGCAACATACTCATAAAATTCACTGCGGAAGTTCAGGGCCGTGACCAGGAACCTCAGCCGGTAGCTGTCAGTCGCCTCTATTACCGCAGAAGGAATTTTCAACCCGCTAAGCTTGCCCCATCCGTCCATCTGTACGCGGATCTTTCCCCCGCTGGTCAGCGACACCGAGGGCCTCACCTTCAGCGCTTCCCTGAGCGGGCTATTTGCATTGAACTCGAAACCCTCCAGGCAGCTCAGATCGCCGTCGTGGAGGTCGCGTGCACCGCGCAGGGCGGTTTTACTCCTTAAGATACTCTGGTAGACAGCACTGTTGAAGCGGTTCACCATCGCCCCGTCATGCCGGTTGCGGAACACGGACCGCAGGACCAGCCGGATAGCAGCTGCCGCTGTGCTGGCCAGCCCAAACTCACCGGCACTCGCTTGACTAGCCGGGGTCTGCTTTTTCTTCCTTTTGGGAAGGCCCTGCACCACCGTACTGTTCCGGAACCTGCGGAATACCACGGTTCCCGCCGTTCCGTGCAGGGCACCATTTCTTTCTAATATTGCCATATTGTTTTTGTCTTTTGTGGCTGCTGAAGCGTCGGAGGCCCGGGAGGATCACGTACTCAGAAGGAGGTTCCTGGAGGGTCAGGGGCGCCGGTGCTGCCGGCTATGAGAGTAAAGTTGGGATATTACAGGACAGGGATCAAGTGCTGGTTGTTATTTAGATTAATTCTGAATAAAGCCGGGAATTTACAGGCTAAGTACCATATAGAACCCGCCTTTTTCATGAGAAAGGCGGGTTCTATGCGGTACATAAGAGGGAGATAAGCGGCAACATTCATAATGCAATCAGGAAGTGGTCAGGGGATGATCTGAGCCTGACAGGACAATTTAAGACTTCCTTTTCTCCGCAATACTTTTAAAAGTGTTTTCCTGGCGGCTATCACTGACCGGATAATCATTTCTTTTATAACGTGCTCCAAACGGATAGTAATCACATTTCTTCTTTAATGGACCCACTTCTTAGGACGAGACTACTACAATAATAAGCTTTGCTATTTTATTGCAGGCTCTTTCTTGTTACTTTTTTCTCTTTAAAAATCAATGTTGATAACAGCTAAGCAGCATTGAACAGATCGGCAGAGGGTGATTTCCCAGGCTCTGATGTGTCTTTTATAATTATAAAAAGTCGAACCACTTCTTTTATTCCGGGTAAAGGCTTAATCAATCTTCCTGCGAATTCAGATAAACACATTCCTGTTTCAACTTTTCCAAAGGCGTTCTATAAAACATTATCCATCGCCCTGCCTTTGCCATCCATACTGATCTGATTATTGTTGCTTTTAGGAGCTCTGTATACTCATAACTGATAAACTGACTGCCCTGATCGCTATTGATTATCTCAGGATTTCCGTGACGCGCTATGCCTTCTTTAATAGTATCACATATCCAGAGCAGTATACAACCACAATTTGAAAAGGTTATACAAGCGGTAAGTCAATTTTTCCGGAAAGAAAAGGATATGCTTTTCCAAAGAGGAGCAGAGAAAGAGCGTACAAGAACCGAAACTAAGATACATGAAAAGAAGGGATCAATGCCAGGAAACTGGGGATTTCGGTAACAAATATTGCAAAAGGCCCTGATTTAACTCCAGATGAAATAGAAGGTTTATAGTCACACTTCCCTTTCTGAATATCAGAGCCACCATTCTGAGGGTTTTAACTGAGGAAGAAATTATTGGATATAGCAAGTCAGTTTTTTATCTCGAATTCTAGATAGATGAGGAGGAGATACTGGCAAGAGGTTCTGAACAATGAAACAGGTCTCAAGGGGCCAATCCTATCTTTCGAAATATCTAATCAAAGCTGCCCTCTACGGATTTTTTTTTATATATGTTTGCTGTTACACTAAGACGACGACATTTACCAGGGAAAAACTTCAATCTTCTCCGACTATCAACGTCAAACTATAGTTGCGGAATGAGTACTCGCGCCTCCCAGTTTTCTATAGCCAATAAGACAAAATGTATAATTTTTGAGACGAATTGATGAATCGATTATATATACATCCCTTATATTTACGCTATGTTTAAGGCCTTACATAAATAACCACTAATTTAATTATCATCAACATTTGTATTAACCTAATGTATGCTTCGAAAATAAAGAAACCAATCAGTATTCTTAAAAACCAAAATCATGAAAAAATCAAAAAGAATTCTATTTAACGATTTTTAGCAATTACCCGCATCAGACGCTGCTCATTTAGTTGAAGGAATTAAATTGAGCACCATGATCGGTGTTTAATTAACTATTCTTTCTACTGATAGAAAGTGTTTTCACAAGGATAGTTTCAGTTTCCAGTTACATTAGTCGAAGTAGTAGTAAGAGCAGGCATCCGTATTTGGCTTAAGGTGCCTTATCATCAAGATTCTATTAAATTCAACATCTTCTCAAGGGGCGATACCATGTATTTGTAGAGCTTGATAAATATCGACCGAGAAGAAGGCATTTTTCACAACATTTGTTGGGGTGGCAGATGGAAAGAGTTTAATTTCAGCCCTCTTAATTCATTTTGACCCAACAGCTATAGAGTTGGGATTTCTGAAAATAAAGACATGGAAGGTAAGCGGTTGTGACCGAAATCACAAAGCGGATGAATCTGAATAGACTACCAATACCAGACGTAATGAGACTGGCCTACTTAATCAATTCCCTTGTAATGCACAAACGACAACGTCGAATGGATTTAGAATAGGAATCTTGAATAAACCAAATATATGTTAGTATGCTAGGACTGAAGCTGAATATCTTGAGTGCTAAGATTTATATCTTGAAAATCAAGATTAATATAATAGAAAAAACACCTTTTTTTAAAAGAAAAAAAGAGCAACAATTATTCGTAAATCATTTTACTCTGTTGAGCTATATCAGCACCTTCCAAGAAAGTTGTTTTAAAAGGCTTTTTGGAACACATGCAAAGAGTGTACTATTTGAAACACATAATGGTGCCTTACTATCGAGTCCTATGGATACAGAAATTAATAGAAGACTAGGGCATCATGGACAATATGATTTGGATAAGATTCATTTTTTAAACAAAATAATAAAAAAAGATTACACTGTATATTTTCTCGGGGTTCATATTGGAACATTATTGATACCCTTATCTTACCACGCAAATAAAGTTATAGGTTTTGAGGCAAATCCCGACACATTTGAATATCTTAAGTATAATTTACTTTTAAATAATGTTTCAAATGCAGCTATTTTTAATTTAGGAGTTTATGACAAGTATGGAACTTCGCTGTTTTATAAAAATAAGGCAAACACTGGGGGGAGTAAGATAAAACCGCACAGTGATCAGTTTATATATAATTACGATCAACCAACAGAAACAATCATTAAAACCGTATGCCTGGATGACTTTGTTTCGTCTAACGGGCTGCCTTATCCAGACGTCATGATTGTAGATATAGAAGGGGCTGAGTATGCTGCATTAAAAATGGCTGGTCAGTGTTTGTCCAATTGCAAATATTTATATATCGAATTTGTCCCTCATCATTTGTCCAATGTCGCAAATATTGATGTCAATGAGTTTCTGTCTGTTATAGTTCCTTATTTCACTAAAATGGTAATCGTAAATTCTCCAAATCATGGATTTTATGGTGAAGATATATATAAAGTATTAGCGGATTTATACGCAAGAGAAGTATGTGTTGATTTATTATTTTTTAATTTATGAAAAGAGGTTTTTCAGTTATAATGCCCACCTACAATCAAGCATCTTTTATTAGGCGAGCTATATTAAGTTTACAAAAGCAAACATTTACAAATTGGGAGCTTATTATTATAAACGATGGATCTACTGATGATACGGTATTTTTTATATCCGATTTTTTGGAAAATTCTAATATAAAATACATTGAGAATAATAATAATATGGGCTTAGGCTATGTTCTTAATCAGGGGCTGGATGCCGCAAGCTACAATTATATAGCCTATCTGCCATCTGATGATTTTTATTATGAAAATCACCTGGAATCTTTAATGGATAAATTTATCACATATTCCGATGCTATATTGGTTTTTAGCGGTTTGAGGTATTATATAAATGACATAATGGTTAATTTTCCTAATACCGAGTCCCAAGGATTGAGGGATGGTCACCCCTTACAGCTGGTTCAAACTGCACATAAGAAAACAAAAGATAGATGGCTGGAACGTGAAGAGTGGGTTTGTGATAGCTTGTTTGATATGTATTGGTTAAAACTAATAAATAAAGGGAGTTTTGTTGCGACAAAACAAATCTCCTGTTTTTGGACTGACCATCCAAATCAAAGGCACAAAATTATAGGGGAGCGATTTGGTGGAGGGTTAAATCAATACCGGGCTTTTTATAAAGTAAAAACCCCGATAAAGATGAAAACCTCTAAATATAAGTTTATTGATGAAGTTGAATTATACAAAGGCTTTAGAGGGCGTCCTTTAGATAAAAACCCGGATTCTCTAAAGATTTTGATAGTAGGAGAGCTAGCATATAATTCTGAGCGAATTTATGCACTGGAACAGGCTGGGCATCAACTGTATGGACTATGGGCTAAACCAGAGTTTACTTTTAACACAGTGGGATCGTTACCTTTTGGGAATGTTATAGATATTACATATGAAGATTATCAAAAAAAAATCAAAGAAATACAGCCAGACATCATATATGGACTGCTTAATTTTGTCGCTGTTCCCTTAGCTTATGAAGTTCGAAAGAGCTTACCTGATATACCCTTTGTCTGGCATTTCAAAGAAGGTCCGTCTATTTGTTTACAAAGAGGAGTATGGGACAAATTAATTTACTTATTTACATATGCAGATGGTAAGATATATTTAAATAAGGAGACAAAAGATTGGATTGAGATGTTTATTCCTAAAACAGGTATGAACTTCTTACTGGACGGAGACATTCCTAAAGGTGACTTCTTCGGAAAAAAGACTTCAAAAAAAATTTCCAATAGTGATGGCCAGATACATACTGTGGTTGCCGGTAGGCTTATTGGAGTCAATCCTGATGATATGCGTTTCTTAGCAGCTCATAATATCCATTTACACTTGTATACGGAAAACTATCATAATTCACGAGATATGTTGAATTATGCTATGAAATCATCAGCACCAGATCATTTTCATATTCACCATCATGTCAGTCAGATTAATTGGACCGAAGAGTTTTCAAAATACGATGCAGGATGGTTGCACAATTTAGCTAGCACCAATAATGGAAATATTTTAAATGTGTGCTGGGATGATTTAAACATTCCAGCCCGCACAAATACATACGCTGCCGCGGGACTACCTGTTATTATTAGAGATAATTCAGAACATATTGTAGCTATACAGTCTAAAATTGAAGAGCTGGGCTATGGTCTGTTTTTCAATAAATTGGAGGATCTAGCCATCTTGCTTAAAAATAAAAAGCATATGTCAAAATTAACCGACAATGCACTGAAAGCGAGTTCCATGTTTACTTTCGATTATTACACAACAAGCTTGACAGGCTTTTTTAAGAATGTTATAAAAAATAAGCTAAATGAGAAAAACAATCATTAAAATATCTAACCATTTAGTTATGTCAGAATGCCATACTTCAAGTATTGGTTTAGCAAATGGTAAGATGGGTATCGCTTTATACATGTATTATGCATCGCGGATACTAAACTGTAAACCATATCGGGATTTGGCTGATAGTCTGGTGGATTCAATTTTTCATGATTTAAAGACTTGCCAGGATCTGTTATTTTTCAACGGAATCACAGGAATTAGTATGGGATTAAGCAGCCTTATCAGAGATGAATTTATAGAGCCGGAAGCGAATGATCTATTTATCGATATGGATAGAAAAATGTACTTAGAAGCAAGGCAAAGAAAGATAAATGATTTTACGGAGGACTTTTCTGTATTTTCCTTCGGACTATATCTGCTCAATAGAGTCGCTAATACAGATTTTAATTTGAAAATGGGTGTGCCATTGGACGAAGCAATTAATGTGGCGTTAAGTATTTGTGAAGAAATGTATGCTCGATATTTCATTTTTGACACAAAAAGTATCATATATACAAATTCTGTTCTATATTTTTTGATAAACCTTAGTAAAAATAAGGAATATAAACAACGAGCAAGTTCAATAATAGAGTTGATTGTTGCTAAAATAATCATAGCTATGAAGAATGATCCTAAACTGATTCATCGTTTGGGAACCACTTTGACTATAGCGAAGGCTATTGATAAAGCAAATATTATATCAAATAGACTTCCTCAGATAGCGCATAGACTCTCAAAGAAAGTTATGCAGGTTGATATTCAAGATGATCTGGATATAGACCTTACTAAATCTTGGGAAGGTCTATTATTTTGCCCATTGTATGAACATAACTTAAACTCAAATAATGTAAACAATTGGCTTAATAATATTGATTTGTTTTCGGACAAACAAAAATTAGTCGACATAGATTTGCGGAATTTGATTTTATGCGGGTTATACAACATTAAAAATAGTAATCATGCCAAGCTGCTCAGTCTATAACTAGGTGGAAATAATTGAGTTAAATCATTGAATTTTAAATAATAAAAAATGTCTTAGAGTTATGAAAATACCCAAAATTATTCATCAGATATGGTCAGGAATTGATGGTCCCCTTCCGCAAGAATTTAGGTCTTTAGGAGAGACATGGAAGCGTGATTATCCTGATTGGGAATATCGCTTATGGGACAATAAGAAAATGGTTGAATTTGTAAAAAACGAGTATCCTGAATATTGGTTCGTTTATCAGAAATACCCGTTTAATGTTCAGCGGTGGGATGCAATACGCTATCTAATTTTAGAAAAGATAGGTGGTATGTATGTAGATTTTGATTATGAGTCATTACAGCCGATGTGCGAAATATTAGAAAATAAAACGTGTTGCTTCTCTCTTGAAAAGGAGGTAGGAAGCAATCTTTTTAAAGTTTTCAATAACGCTATGATGATGAGCACTCCGAATCATCCCTTTATGCAAAAGATTGTCAAGTTTGTCTTTTCGAGGACTACTTTAATACCCCAGTACACGAATAAGAACTTGACTATTTTTAATACGACAGGACCATATGCTTTAATTCGCCTTTATGAAACACTAACAACAGAAGAGAAGGAAGATGTTTATCTCATTCCCGCTCAATTCGTTTCTCCTTTTACTGGTCTTGAGGCAGAAGAAGTCCGGCTTGGTGTAGTGAACCAGAAATTGGATGACTGCCTGGATAATGCTTATGCAGTTCATTACTATGTTAGTAATTGGGTAAAGACAAATAATTAGCGGTTGTGATATGAGAAGATACTTTTTATTATTAATCCTGCTATGTTTTAACGCTTTCTGTTATGGACAGGCTCAGCGTAACTATGCACAGGAACTTTATAATTTATTGCTGACTGGAAGAAATTTTGAAGCCAGAGAATTTAAGTTGCAGCATAAAGCTCAATTACCACCAGATCTGGACCTGGTATATAATATGCACATGTCGCTTGCATTTAATAAACCCGACAGTACCATTATCTACTTCGAGGAATTTTTAGGCGATCCTTACCGTGTCCGCACGATAGGGCCTGTTGTGGGTCAATACTATGTTCGACTATGTGAAACTTATGAAGGCAAGCAGCAATTCGAAAAGGCCATTTCGGCAGTTGAAAAACACATAAATTATTTGAAAATAAATCCTTATTCTTTGGCTCCTGAAGCCATTAAAAATGAAACTATAGATGCGCAAAACAAAATATTATTGTTGAAAGAGAAGCTTAAGAACGAACCCATACGAAGAATAATAAGAAGTGGAAAAGACATCAAGATAAAACTAAAGGATGATACGTACATTCGATTTGATGCTCAATATAACGGTCATACTGTAGAAACCTTTTTTGATACCGGCGTCACAGAGTTTTGCATTATGGAGAAAGATTTGGCCGACGAGATAAGTGTTAAATATAAATCTAAGCAGGACAGTATCCGTTTAATAAACGGAAAGCCAATAAAAGCAATTGAAGGATATATTGATAGTATTGAATTGGATGGACTAAAGTTTTATAATATACCGGTCGTTGTACTTTTAGATAAATTCACTTCACACTTACCTGGTAACATGAACTCTGATTTCAAACAGAAATTAGAGAATAAATTATTGAAAAGCAAACAAATTATTTTAGGGCTTCCAACAATAAAGATGTTAGGCAGATTTGAAATTGATTGGAAAATAAATACGATAGTGATCCCACAAAAAAAAGTACAGAAACCTATAGAAAGAAGTTCAAATTCAAATCTAATGTTTATTAAAAACGCACTCTATCTTAATATGAAAATAAACGAGACCCCGTTTACTGGCTTTTTAGATTTAGGCGCTGATCATTATCTGTTCTTAACATATCCATATTTTTTCAAGTCAAATTGTGAATATGTCAAGTACGATACTGCAAAACAACCATATACCCGCACCGGATTTGTAGATAGTCAAGAAAATATGGAACGGTACAGAGTGGAAAACCCTCAAATATACATGGAAGGAAGAAAGATTGACACAGCTAGACCCCAGAGAGAGGTGTATACCGTGGCGAATATCAACAATTTTGATGGTGAAGTTGGAGTCGGCTTTTTTAAAAATACTTTCTCTAAAACTGTTATTGATTTTAATAATATGATTGTCGAATGCGAGGAGTGAAAAATATACTATTGAGAGGTAAGTTTTTTGCTGCATTTATTAATAATAACTTAAAAAAAAGTAAATGAAAAGATTAAAAAGACTGCAGCTTGCAGGTTTCGAGCAATTATCTGCATCAGAAGAAGCTCAAACATTAGGAGGTACTAATAACAATAGTTTAACTGGAATTATTGTCGATAACGGTGATGGGACTCTGGTATATTCATTTGACGGGGACAGTAGTAAAATTAGCGGTAATGAATTGAGTACTGGCGGAGTCCTATCTAGAAGTAGTTTTGGACTTTCAGGAGAAAATCCAGGTACTTCACTTATGTCTACTGGTTATTCTGGAGGAGATTGGGGTGTCTCTGGATATGGAGGAAGTGGTGGATATGGTATTGGCATAGGATATTCAGGAGGAGGCTACAATGTGGGTGGATATTATGGAAGTAGTGGATATGGTATTAGCGGAGGATATTCAGGAGGCGGCTACAATGTGGGTGGATATTACGGAAGTAGTGGATATGGTATTAGCGGAGGATATTCAGGAGGAGGTTACAATGTGGGTGGATATTACGGAAGTAGTGGATATGGTATTAGCGGAGGATA
>NZ_QEAS01000045.1:7382-9637 GCF_003130405.1 Pararcticibacter amylolyticus | reverse complement strand
GGCAAAGCCTGCTGTGCCGCTGCCGGCAAACAGGCTGGTGCTGCCGGAGGGGCTGATCTTCCGGATCCGGTGGTTCTGCTGGTCGGTGACGATCAGGTTACCGGAGGCATCGATCACCAATGCGGAGGGCAGTTTAAACTGGGCGCCTGATCCGGTACCTTCTGCATAGCCGGAATAGCCGGCTCCGGCAAGGGTGCTGACGGTGCCTCCGGGGGTGATCTTACGGACTACATTGTTGCCGGCATCGGCGACATAGATATTTCCCGAAGCATCGGCCACGACGGCCAGAGGGTTATTGAAAGTGGAGGACAGGGCGGAACTATTGGTGTATCCGGCGGTACCGGTCCCGGCATAGGTGCTGGTGGTCTGGCCGGAAACAGTGGCTGCCCCGGTATTGGTAACATTGACGGAGACAGGACTGCCGGAGGTGACTTCGGAGGGGAACGTGTAGGCGATCACCGGGGTGGACGGACCCATGCTGACCCGGATATTGGTGGTGATATTGCCGGTACCGGAACCGTAGCCTTCGGACACCACGTAATAGGTGCCGGCGGAAAGGGTGGTCTGGAGCCAGGACTGGCTGCCGGGGCACTCCAGCTCGCTGTTATCATCGTTCTGGTTGATCAATCCGCCGGAGCTGTTCAGCAGGTACAGATAGGTATCGAGCGTACTGCCGCAGTGCGACAGGGTGACGGTTGCCGTACCGGTCAGGGTAAACTGGTAATAGATATCGTTGCTGGGCTGCCCCATGTCATTGCCCAGACAGGGATCGGCGTTACTCATGGTATGGGTATAGTACCCTGAACTGCTGTAAGTCCCGGCCACGATGGGATTATACATATTGGCCCCTGTTGGGGCCGATCCCGTAGAGGGGCTGCTGATGTTCAGAGTATAATCGCCCGTGGAACTGCTATACCCTTCGACTACTACATAATAGGTGCCGTCTGACAGACCTGAATAGTTAAGCTGCGAAGAAAATCCACAGTAATCGTCGTTACTCATTATCTCATTGCCGCCTGCGTCAAGCAGGTGCAGATAGGTGTCCAGGCTGCTCCCGCACAGGGAGACCGTGAGATCCGTATAGCCGGATATATTCAGCATGTACCATACGTCGGGGCTGGACTGCCCTTCATACTGGTTGCCGTTAACGGAGGCATTATAGTTATCGTAATAGTAGACTCCGCCATAATAGGAGTTGTTATGGGTATCACTGAACTGATTGACGCCACAGGCCGAGAATGTTCCGGCGTCAATGGCATCGTACATGTCGACTCCGTTCTGGCCGAGAACGGAATGACTGATCAGCAAAAGAAGGGACATCAGGACGGGGTACATCCCCCGCCCTGACAGGATCTTACTTTTTAAAGGTCGGGTCATGGCTGACTGGCTTAATAGTGTGTTAGTCTTTTTTTTCTTCTGCGGCTTGTTGCCGCTCGGTGGATGGGATGATCCTGGCCTGCTGCTGAGGGTCCAGAATGTCGGCCAGCTTCCGGTTACGTTCTGCGATCAGGGCTTTGATGTGCGACCTGCGGGCATCGTCGTTCAGGCTCTTGTCGGCCTCCAGGGCTTTCATGGAGTCTTTGTAGTCGGATTGTATTTTGGTTACCTGCTCTGCTTTGACCGAATCGACTTTCAGGGTGCGCTTGTAGTAGTTGAGCTGGGTGCGTTTCTGCTCAGTGGTGCTCTGCACCCGCTGCCGGGCGCGGATACTGTCGGGACGGGTTTGGGCATGAAGGGCTGGGGAGGTGAGAAGATATCCCGCTAAAAAGGCTAAAAAAATGATCAGTGTTTTCATATTAATCTTAAATGTCTTATTGGTTTATTATTGCTTATAGTGATAATTATATTCTTTCAGCACTTTGCCGTTCTGGTCTTTGATCCGCCATAGACGCTGAAATCTGTCATAGTCGTAGTAGGTTGTTATTCCGACGGCATCAGTCTGGCTTCGCATCCCCACAGACGGCTTATAGGAATATACCGTCATTTGAGCATCAACCGGACATAAAGAAATATTGTCTAGCTTGCAATTGAAATTTGTATATTCAAAAGAGGTAAGCCCTGTTATAGTTTTTTCATATAAAGTCCATCCCCCTTTTCTCTGAATAGCAACAAAGCCACTTCCAGGAAGTCCTCCCTGATCATAATACCACATTGACACTTTATACTCTTTCGAAGCGTCTAATCCTGTCTTGGAAATAGATCCTCCGCTAATTGGAAACGAAAGACACATATTGCCATCGAATGCATTGCCTGAC
>NZ_QEAS01000045.1:0-7349 GCF_003130405.1 Pararcticibacter amylolyticus | reverse complement strand
TCCCCAAACTCGAAGCCGGTAAATGCAATATCGCCAGAATTAGCATTATCGGCTTTTGCTATGGTGTATTGAGCATTATTATTCCAAATATATGAGGTAGGAGCCTTTGACTTCGACTTAATTTCTAACGGATTAGCTAAATCACCAAACGCTAAAATCTCATAATCAGTTAGAAAATCATTAGATGATCTAAACCTATTTTGCTTTTTATATAAATGTGGTTTATTGTTAAACAGCCTAAACCCTGACCTTTTTGACTCAAATAAAACATTGTTAATATATCTATCAGTCTGTACCGGTATACTAGCGAAATTTCCCGACGTCTTCTTTATCGCCTGTATTCCCAGGTACTCTTCACTGGTAAGATTTCCTCCTGGCAAAGACTGGTCAGATATAATGTCGTCAGGGTAATAGTATTTCGTGATATTCTTATTTCCCTTGCTATCCCGAATCACTACTGATGACGGCGAACTAGTATATTGGCTTTGATAAGAAAAAACAGATGAACTCATGACTGGTTCTATAGCAGTATAATCGCTTTCCACTATAGAGTCAACTAAAAAAACTGCAGAAACTAGCTGATAATCACGAATTCCAATAGTACCAAAGGGGATCCTGATATCCGTCAGGTTGCCGTGAGAAGATGGTTCTCCTGTCTCAATAATCTCTTCGTCAATATTTGAATTACCGTTAGATCTATAACTAACTACCTTATGCCTTCTAAAATAAGTTGCCTGCGGCACTTTGATTTCCCTTCTTTTACTATAAGTATACGTAGTCTTTTTAATTTCATTATATGAATTATTTAGAAAAGAGAAAATAGTTTTACTAAGCAAAGTAGACTTGGAATAATAATGAGGAACAAACTTACTTATTGTAAAATAGTCATTTGAATGACTGTCGTAAAATTCTTTTACATTCGTTTCATATTGAGGAATTGAATAGTAGTAAACGTTTTTTCCTAGTTTGTTGCCATTTTCATCGGATTCATATTCCGTAATTGTCTCGTAATTTACTGGTAAATTGTACGCTGGGCGAATGTAACCGACCGGTTCAGAATAAAACTCTCGATTGCGATAACGATAAGCATTTTCTATATAAGGCAAATGGAGAGCATCATAACTGATACCATTTTGCGATGGTATATGGGTTATGAACTGAGTTATCTGATAGTCCCGAGGATCCGGCTTTCTCCAAAGCCATCCTATTCCATCCTCATTATTCCCATATTTATAAATTTTTCTCGTGTATTTATTTCCGTCAGAATGCCTTACTTCACAAATCCGGAGACCAGGCCCCTCTTCCGATTGTCCATTGGATAGCTTATAGCGGTTGGACTCATAAATAAACTCCGAATAACCTCCAGTAGGATAAAAGATTTTCCTCAACATGCCGATGCGTTTTGTGAAGTAATCCGGAGATCGCCTTAAGGGATCGCCTATTGTCCTGTTATAGTTTAACCAAGATTTCCCATCCGTTCCCAGTCTTTCAACTACCTGACTGATCGGAATGTTATTACTATAAACATTAGGATTCGCATACCCCCAATAATCTCTTCCATAACAATATGCAGCAATGTCCTTTGCATTAACCGCACCATCATAGTATTCCATCTTGTATTGATGAAATGACTGAGGATTGTTGGAGTCAACAAATGAAATATCTTTAATTGAATGTCCCTGATTATTTGGAATAGTATACCCAACTCCTATAACATCTTGATAAGAAAATTTTACTTTCTGAAGAACATCTCCTTCACTGGACTTTAGAACCACCTCGTTCAGCGAATAATAAGGTGTATTATATTCAAATGATAGTTTTCCGTTAGAGCATTCTACATCGGTTAAGTTTATTACTGGGTTTCTTTCATTACTATACGTATTTTCCCACTTGTATCCCAAGACCCCAGCTAACGTCCCCGGAAGATTTTCCCCTTGGTCATGTCCAATTTGATAGGTATCGTCACCAAGCGTTGCCTTTGCATCATAAGAAATATTTCCTCCAATGAAAAATCCGTCGCTGCCTCTCGTGGCGTATTTAAAACGCAATACATCCTGTTCGGGTGTAATTATTTTAGCAAGATACCAATTCATTGGACCCGAAATCTGAGTATCGATGCTATAATCAAGCGTTGATCCATAGGTACTGCTGTTTTCTACAATTTTCCCGAATACATATTGAACACCTTTGTCGTCCGTTATAGTGAAAACATTATTGCTGAACTGAACTCTAAAAGGAAAATAGTCCAAGAACAAAGCATTCTGACCTTCTCGCATAATAAATGAGGCAGAGATATCTTTAAAAGAAATTGTAAAAATATCATACTCAGAGTCATCTGACATACCATATGCGGGAGAAGCCCCTTCCATGCGCAACCTTCTTTCGTACTTTATAAATCTATCTCCAACAGACTGGTCTGAAGATATCGTATTAAGGTAGTCTGCTGTCTTTTCCATCAACGCGCTGTTATGCAATTCGTCAAGAATGAAATCTGATCTGCCCCGCACCTCTCTTGTTATCATTCCAAACGCTTCGAGTTTCCAATTCATCCCAAGTTCTGAATAGCTCATATCAACCTTCCGTCCGGAAGCGTGAAACCGCGCTGTCACCGGGAGTTTATAAGATTTTAAATCTAATGTAAGTAGCGGCACGCTGATGTCCACCAATCCTGTGCTGAAATTCACTGGGTAATCCCGATACTTCAGAAAGGAATTAGCCTGAGGAGAAGGCATCACATATTGTGGTTGTTGGGCAAATACTAGATTTGATAGCAATACAATAGAACATAACAGAAATACATCTCTCATATTTCTTAATCTAAAAAGAGGAGTTGCAATTGACATAATATTCATTTGAACAGGTAATTCAAGTTTAGAAGCAAAACACCATGGATAAACGATCCCAAAAAAGGGCATAATACTGAAATTTTATCGCAGGTATCATTACCGAAGCAGGCATACAACGAAATTCAAAATAAGACCAACATCGCTCACTAAATCCAAAAAAAAGACGTTCAGCTTTTATAGTACTTTATTTTCTCATGAATTTCAGCATACTTTGATACCATTCAAAATCGTTTACACCAATTGATGCATTTGAGGGATGAAAACATCTTTTCCTGGACGAAATACCTTGCCCGAAGTCATTAATCAGTAATTAAATTCCCATAACTGAAAAGCCATTAATTATTCATATAGCTATTATTAATAGGAAAAATCATTATTTTAGAGGAATTATTAACCCACAAGAAGAAAACCACTTGACACCTGTTATCTAAAAGATGATTAGCTATTTCTTAATCGGCGATAACTCGACGATAGATACCCTGACCAAATGTATCCCGACTTTTTCTATGGATAAGCTATCGGGTTCGTCTATGGATATATTAACCGGATTCCGAAAAATTGTTCGAACCAAGCCTGATGTTGTTTTTATTGATACCGATTGTGTACAGATCAAGATTGAAGAACTCAGTCTACTTAAACAGTTGACGATGATTGTCATCATCTCAAATAATCATTTTGTCAGAACAAGAAGAAGATCTCAGCGTCTATCAAACGATCATTATTCTCATTATGCATTCTTAGGAGTACCAAAGATTGAGGCTTCAGCAAGCATTCAGGAAGAAACGAAGGTATATGCAGACCAACTAGAGACTCTAGCTAAAATGAATATTCCAACTGAACAAAAGGCTTTGATCAAAAACAATGACGTGCTTTTCCTCCGAACTAATCAAAAAGGCATAAAAGGATGTCTTGAAGTTCCTATAAGGATGTCGAATATTGTTTTCGTTGAGGCGGTAAAGAATTATTCACACTACCACATAGCTAATGATACAGTTCTTTCAGCCCACTCTTCCCTGAAAGACACCGAGAGCAAACTCCCAGCTTATTTTATACGAATCAACAAGTCATTTATCGTTAATGCTGAATACATTTCAGGGATAGAAGCAAGAAACTACCTGATATTAAACAACAACCCCAAAATAAAAATCCCCATTGGCCCTACTTACCGAAATATGTTTAATAAATGGAAAACAGAACGTGGCAGATCCATAGATTTTAAATGTCTGCATGCATACTAAGAATCATTAACTACGCGGTTCAAATCTATCTAATTTCGTATAAGCAGTGACATGAATTTAACGTTAGCAAGTAAGCCGTGCCTTGCATTTTCATGCAGCAACCCGTTGTATGGTTTAATTCGCCAGGGCATGTTTTAAGAGATTGATGTGTTTGCCATTTTTGAGATTAACGAACTGCATAGCCCCTACGCTGCTGATCGTAGATGTGCACATCATGTGCGATGGCAGCCGTAGTGCCTATGGAAACAGGAGCACCGGCCCGGGAAATAATGAGCTACCTGGCCTGCGGGATATCTGTATGAATCAATATTGGGATACACAAAATTCAACACACTACCTTAGGGATACACCTGCACCAGCTTGACAGCTAAGCCAGATCGATTAATTGTATTGCACTTCTTTTTTATATACTCTTTTTATTTGGTCACTTTTATCGTCAAATACAAATAAGTAACGAGTACTAGTTTGAAATAATCTATCCTTCGCATACCTACCAGTGCCATTTAGCAGTTCAGCTATTAAAAGATTGTCGTACACCTTTGAAAAGTAAAGAATTACATTCGAACTTACATTTCGCGTCTTCTCTATTTCAAGCTTATGTTTAACTGGAGCAAAGTATCTAACGTTATCTAAGCTATCAAGGTTTCTCAACATTGAATCTCTTGATAAATTGCACTCTTCACTCAATTCTTCAAAGAAGATAGACATATCTATATACACTACTGAATCCGCGATATTTACACTTTTTCCTTTAATATCTGAGTCATTGATAATGTAATTATAGGCTGATTCATACCTAGATGATGTTGTTAGCCTTCTGTTGTTTACAGCACAAGCATATAAGCTAACACTTAATAAAAGACATCTTAATAGAACTTTCATGCTTAAAATTTAATATACATATCTGTTGCGGCAGGCACAATTCCTCTTTGCAAGTTACTAGAGGCACCTGGATTAAAGGGCAAATAAGCAGGACCTCTAGAAGTTAAGCCTATTGCTTGATAAGACGATCTTTGACCATAGTTCCCTCCATTATTGTTTAGTTCAGACCTTATTACATTCATTTTATCTACAGTGGCCCCTGTAGGGCCAAAGCCTGCAGATGTTGGTGGATCAGTTAATCCTCCACCAAATCCGGAATGAATTAATTCATGCATAAAAGTCATACCAAAGCCTAGTGTTCTTGAATCAACATTTGTTGCTCCATTTATAAAGCTATTTATCTGGGTTGGATTAATATTAACCATATTTCCTCCGACTGCAGCACTAGAACCGCCAGTTGTTATTCGAGCATAGGCTGTTGATGTATTATCAATTGCAGAGACTATCAAATTACGTGCTTCTGAGCTTCCTGCTTCTACCAATGTGTTACCTCCTTGCCCAGAAGTAACATTTACAAAAGGAGCTCCAGAGGTTGGATCTTTCAAATAACTTAATTGGCCATTTGCATCAACAGAAAGAGACAATCCTGTTTGAGATTGTAAATCAGTTAGTGTAGTAGATACATGACTAGTTTTATTATTAGTGTCATACCTCTGCATCAATGACACATTAATACTATCTCCATTAACATCAATATTCTTTATTGGATTATTAGCTCCGTATTGATAAGTAGAAAGAGAGTGGTATTTCTCTGAAAACCTGTCTATCACATTCCACCTCCCAATCACCGGGTCATAGAACCTTGCCCCGTAATCATACTGGTTCATCCCCAGCTCCGTCTGCAGCTCCTTCCCGTTGTACTTGTACCGGTTGTCAGGGCTCGGCGTCATCCCGTTATGGTTCATCTCCATCCCGAAGGCATAGTAGTCTGATAACTGGATAATGCTCCCGTCCTGCTTCACCACTGCACGGGTGTTACCCAGGTGGTCTTTTAGCATATACTCATAGCTGTAGTTTTCTCCGCTCTTTACGGCCCGCCCTTCTTCGGTCTGGATGAACTCGATCTGCCCGTCATTCCCGTATTCGATCCCCCCGATATAGTCCCGGTTCCCGCCTGTGGCTTCTTTCCTGAGTTTCCGTCCGCTGGCATCGTAAAGGTACGTAATTGTCTGGTTACTTCCTGTCTGGGCGACCGTCTTAGGGAGGTTGAGTTCATTATAGCTGACCGTCAGCTGCTTTTTGCTGTCACTGGCCAGGTTGCCGTTGTCGTCGTAGGTGTAATTGGTGGTGCCTGCGGGCTGGCCTTCATTGCTGCTGCTGCCGTCTGTCAGGCTGGCCAGCCGGTTGCTTTGTCCGCTTTCGTCGTAGCTGTAGGACAGCTGGTCGGTCTTCCCTGTCCCGTTGGAGGTCCGATCCAGGCTCTGGATGTTGCCGGCTTTGTCATAGCTGAGCTGCTCGTTGAAGTAACCGGTCTTGCCGGGGGTGGTGTAGGCGGCCAGTTCCAGGCGGTTGAGTTTGTCGTAGGTGTAGTCGTAGCTTTGCTTCTCCTGGGGAAAGCCGCTGCTGGCGGGGACTTTTGTCTGCCAGCTGAGGGAGGAGATATTGCCGTTATACTGCTTCCTGGTGGCGTCTGCATGGTCATTGTACTGCAGGTTCATCCCGAATACCCGTTCTGCGGAGAGGCTGCCGGGGTCATTGATCTGTTTGAGCCAGCCCCGCTCGTTGTACTGGTAGGCGATCTTCTGGAGAAAGGTATTGCCCTTGTCTTTTGAGTGCAGACGCTTTTCTTTGAGCTGGCCGATCTCATTATAGGTATTCTGCGCGAGCAGTACCGTGTCCCCGCTGCCGATGGTTTCCCAGGTGTTCACCTTGCGTCCCATATGGTCGTATTCATACAGGGTAAAGATCTTTACTTGTTCGGTGCTGTTTACTTTATGGTGGCGGGTGCTGGTGAGCAGTTCATCGGTAAAGCTGTAGGTATTGTCGGTTTCGTCGTAATTGCCTTCCGACAGGGTGCCGCCCTTGTAGTGCTGGACGATGCTCTTGGTGACCCGGCCTTCGTCGTCGTAGTAGTTCACGCTCCACAGCATGTGGGCGGGGTTGTTCAGCACGGCGGTACGGGTGGCGGTCAGCAGGCTGTGGATCATCTGGCTGCCGTTCCGGGTGTACCCGGAGGGAAGGCCGGGGATGTTATAGTTGTCGTAGTAGCTGACGGTCAGGGGGGTAGTGAGGTTCTGGGGGTAACTGACGATCTGGTAGTCGGTCCCGGGGGTACGGCTGTCGTACTGGGGGGCGGCATAGACGAGGGCTTTCAGGGCGGCGGGGTCTATGGCGGTATTGCCATTGTTCCACAGCCCGGTCATGATCACACGGCCCAATCCGT
>NZ_QEAS01000044.1 GCF_003130405.1 Pararcticibacter amylolyticus | reverse complement strand
TTATACTCGCCGCTCTTCTCATCCCGGCTAAGCTTAAAGTCCGACGGCGGCACGGGAAGCCCCAGCCCCTTCTTATAGTTGCGAAGAGAGTGTTGCCCCGACCAGTACGCGTTCCGCTCAGCGTTATACTGCTGCACCAGGCTGTGGTTCAACGAAGCCATCATGTTCATCGGGATCTGGCCTTTGTACATCGCCGACAGCATCTGGTAGGTGGTATTCTCCCGGCTGGTTTCCGAAAGCTTCAGCCTAACCTCCTCCGTGAGGTAAACAAAGTCGCGGATGCGGTCCTGCACAAACTGGTGCGTGCAGATATAATTGGCCGCCCGGAAGCAGATCTCCTGCCACCCATAGATCTTTTGCCTGACGGCATTCGCCTCCTCCGCATCCTCCGTATCCACCAGAACCTGGATCTTCCTCACCACCACAACAGTATCGCGTTTCCTGCTCATAGCTCAAATCTACCTGCCGCAGCAATAAGGTCACACCTACTTTTGATTACCGGGAGGGGAAGGTTTTAGCGACACAGAAACTCTGAAGTTACGGCAAACATCTACATTATCGAAATATGTAAGAGCTTGGATAATTAGAATCGATATACAAGCTCCAGTTTTCCGAAACTCTTTTCCGATAAGTTTTTTTATTCTTCACATTTTCGGCAACTCCGCATGAATCAAATACAAAATAAACCACTCTACCTTTTGAAACGCCCACATCATCTAATTGGAAATACATCGTGTCGTAATCTTTTTTCAGGGTACAAGGAGTCTTATCATATCGGATCGACTTAATATTCAGCTCTTTCATCGACTTAGCTACCTCTTCATCGTATATAAAATAGCCTGAATGCAGATCTGTGGAATCAGAAGTAAAATTCAGGGAATATCGCGACCGGTCAATGTCTTTGACGCGTATCTGATGATCAATATTATTTTTAATGTTTGTTAGCTCTTTAATGTTAGCTGTTAGTTCTTTCTCGTATTTTGCTTCGTCAGACTTGCAAGAAGCAATCAACGTAGCAGCTACAATAAAAAAAAGTACCTTTTTCATCTTCTGTTCTTTCACCTGGCGGGAGGAAGTAAGTCATAAGGTGAACCTTGACAAGCGCACCCTGAAGCTTATTAATAAAATCGAAGAACTCTAATCGTCCAGCCCAGACTAACCGGGCTTCGGTGTTATTCTAATCTTCTAATTAGAAGGGGGCTTGGGCATATCAGCCGGCAACCCTACTTGGGTGGGTCTTTTTGGAACAGAATGATAACCTTCTTCATTGTTATAAGCCTTTGTCCGGAGCTCTCTATATTCCTTCTTATTTAGAACTATATATTTTATGTGAATAGTTTTAAAATGATCTTGAACCTGGTAAGTTATCTCTCCATCGAAGTACAAGCTTAAGGTATCAGTTTTAAAAGTGTAAATAAATGGCTCTAACCCCTTTACAGTACCAAGGGTATCAGATCTTTTCCTTAGTTTATCTACATTACTTGATATCGCAGAAAGCTGATTGTCATCAGTCAAACCCCAATTCAAAGTATTTATGTAAACCTTCTCAAGCTTACTTGAAACTAATACCTCACTATTAAACGTATCATCCAGATTTGACGAACAACTCATAACGACCATTAAACCAGCAATAACTGAAAACATTCTCATTATATCTATTTATTACTTAATCCCGCATTAATCCCCTGTAATATTCTCCTGCCAGAATAAGTTTCTTCGCCGTAATAAGGTGCCGGGCCAAATGCAGTTCCAAAGGTCAATATCCTAAAAATATTCCACTTAGTGAATTCGCCAACTTGATACGCTCCCGCTAATTTCATATAAGTTTCACCACTTATATGATTTCCCTGAAAAGTTCCAGTTACACCATTCATTCCAGCCAAATAATTTCCTGCAGATCTTGCAGTAGCAAACTTGCCATTTAGCAATCTACCTGTCATAGGACCGGCATCCGCCCAAGCTTTGTTATTTTTAATATCCAGTACTTGATTTAGTTTTGATTCCTTTTGAGTAATTGATAGATCCTGATTTGTAGCGCGCTCATTTCCCCATTTAACTAAACCATCCCAAGACTGGGCAGGATCTTTAGAAAAATGAATAGATCCACTACCCTCTGTCTCACCAGGAGCAATAAATTCATCCCAAAACTCCGTCTCTCCCATTTTTTCTCCTCCTGCAGAGGTAGATTTTGCATGTCTCTTATCTATATTTGCTTTAGTTGGGGTACTACCATCAGCATTATCGTCATGCTTATACACTCCTAAATCCCCATCATGGTAAACTGCAAGCACGTTACCAAATATATCGGTATGAGTTGACTCGCCCTTCATCCCGGTTGGATCAATAAATCTTAATGGATTATTGAAAACATAGGCATAAGGGGTTGTTTTCCTGTCTAACTCCAAAAGTGGGTCTATTGTATTAAAACGTCCAACTACCGGGTCATAGAACCGTGCCCCATAATCATATTGGTTAAGCTCTTCCTGCAGCTCCTTGCCATTGTAGAGATATTTATTATTTAAGGAAACCGGGGCAACCGATTTACGCAATCCGAATGGATAATAGTTATCAGATTGAATCCGTTCTATCTGCCCACTCGACGGATTTCTATAGAAAGTATACCTAACATTCCCAAGATGATCTTTCAGATCATACTCATAACTATAGCTGCTGCCATTGCGTCTGGCAACACCTTCTTCTGTCAAAACTATATCCAGAGAACCATTTAGATACTGAATCCCGTTAACATAATCAACAACACCGGATGCACTCTGCTTTTTCAACTTCACGCCTCTGGCTGTATATGTATACGTTACATTCTGATTCCCTGTTATTTTTTGCGGAAGCCCTAAGCTATTATAACTAATAGAAATTCCTCTTGGCCCGTCCTGAGTCATGCTGCCATCGGTATCATAACTATAACTTCCGTTTAGAAAACCCAAAATCGAATTCAGGCGATTTCCATTGTAGCTATAGGTATTTGTTCCATACCCGTCTCTTGTAAGGCTGGTTATATTCCCCATCACATCGTAGTTAACGGTTTCACCTAAACCAGGTGAAGTACCAGAAAGCATCCTGTTCAGCTTATCATACGTATATGTAAAGGTATTATTTAATACACCATTCCCCCACAATTGATTAGAAACATTGCCGTTATATTGGGGACTTGTGCCATTTTCATATTTTAACTCAAATGCAAACTGCGGCGAAACCGAGCTTTTTAACCATCCTCTTTGGTTATAGGCATAAGAAGTACTTTGCTGGTCATTACACAGTGTCTTATTTATTGACTGGCCTACTTCGTTATAAGTAATATCCGTCAATTTAACTTCAGGATCATTATTCATTTTCTGAAAGACCTGCCTTTCCCTTCCCATATGATCATAAATATAACGGTTAGAAATGGTGACGCTTGCAGTACTTGTATTGTGTACCCGTGTATTCGTTTTTAATTCACCATTAAAACTATAGGTTTTGACGATCCGGTCGACGCCTCCCAGATGGTTCTGTGAAACGGTCTCTTTAAGTCTCCCGTAATCATCGTAATAGTTAACAGAAAGAAGATAGTCGGACGTTCCGATTATATTTTCCTTACTCGCTGTTAACAAACCTTTTATACGCGGACTCACTGTTACCGAAGCGTTATACGTTGAAGAATTACCTGGCACACTGTATTCACCATAATAATTTACCGTTAAAATTTTGGTGTAATTTGTTGGATAGCTGGCATTGTTGTAACCCTGTGCAGGTCCTGTTCCGGTAAATGTTTCCCAAACGGCCCCTGTAAACAAATCTGCATTAGCCTGCCCGGCTTCCTGTGACGTAACAAAATCACATTCACCCGTCAGAACAACGCGGCCATGAGCATCATATTTAGTGAAAGACCATAGTGTATAGCTGCGATCCCTTTGCATGCTATTCTGAGTAAGGATGACCTGGTCAAGTTTATTATACACAAAATAATCTATACCCTTTCCCGGTACGTGCTTTTTCGCAAGACGGTTTTTGTTATCGTAGACATAACCATAAATATATTGTTTGTACACATCATCTATCTCATTAAAGCTGGTTACAGTTACCGCCGGAGGAATAACATAACGCAGATTTCCAAGATCATCATACACATAATAAGTATCAAGAAAGGCTCCCTGAGGGCCTTCCGCCTGCTTAAGGATGATCATTCCTTCGATATCTTTATATTCTATACTGCGATTGCCGTTTTCATCAGTTTTGGTAGTTTTAGAAAGAGTTGTATTAGAATAG
This sequence comes from Pararcticibacter amylolyticus, assembly GCF_003130405.1. GTDB lineage: Bacteria > Bacteroidota > Bacteroidia > Sphingobacteriales > Sphingobacteriaceae > Arcticibacter > Arcticibacter amylolyticus. The sequence goes on along the minus strand of NZ_QEAS01000044.1, from coordinate 6,072 downwards.
GTTCCATTTACAGCACCTCCCGTTGCCGTAACCGACCATTTTTTTACTCCCCCATAGGAATTGCCGCCATATGTAGTTTTAATTGTATGGCCGCCTCCCGACACAGCAGATGATACCGGTTGCCAGGCTGCCCCGGGAGCACCTTGTTCTAACATCCGCCCTATCGATGATTGCTCGATTACAGCATCGGCGTAAGGATAGTCACTAGGGGATATTCCCGTGGCACCGGGAGACAGAGGATTATAAAAAGCTTTTACATTTGCATCAGGATTCCCAATTTTAAAACCTCCATCCGTCGAATTGTATTTATAAGGAAGGTACTTTCTAAACTCTCTTCCCTCTCCATCATACATAACAGCTTGCACAAGGTCACTGCCGGAGGCAGATCCTTGCCGTTGGACAGTTTGAATCAACTGCCCTAGGCCGTCAAAGAATGCTGTACTAGTTTGTACCAGATCTTTGTTACTGCTTGCGCTTTCGACAGCGGTATAATCGGTTATTTCCGTCCGGGGAATATATGTCCTGACATAATTCTGAACATTACTGGTCCATCCTTTCTTCTCTCCGACACTAATCTGAGTATTGAGATTTCCGCTGTTATTACCCGCACCTTCAGAAACTACGTAATAGGTACCCGGGCTTAAAAGCTGCTTAATAGAAGCTTGCGTTGTATTACATACCGGGCCGTTATTATCATTGCTTGAGATAATATTTCCTGCTGCATCGAGTAAATAGAGATAGGTATCAAAATTACTTCCGCAATGCGAAATTGTCACCTCAGTGTTGGTGGTTGTATTTAGCTTAAACTTATAAAAGATATCATCACTCGGCTGCCCCATATCATTTGCATATCCAAAGCTTGGCGAGTTGTTCTTAAGATCCGAATAAGTAGATCCATTTGTTAAAACTCCTGCATTTATAGGGTAGATAAACTGTGCCCCCGGGATGTCCGCCTTAAAATCAACCCTTATAATATGTTCGTAATCAGTATATTGATAATCTGCCGGCTCAACTATCGCATAATAGGAGCCAGGAGTCAAAGACATATTTGATATTATGTTTCTCATAATACCATCGGCGGTTTCGATTATATTTTTGTTCGCATCCAGTATATATAAATTTACAAGAGCCACATTACTCATCTCTGTTGAGACAGAGACATTCATATTACTGCTGACATTAAATTTATAACATATATCTTTCCCACTCTGCCCTACCAGATTACTGTAGCAAGAAAGGATGCTTCGGGTATCGAACCGGGGCACCCCCATAATAGTCCCCATATCAATGGGATTATTATAGGTAGCGCCTACCAAGCTACTGCCGGACGGCGCGGCACAGGTAATCTCAGTGATGATATCGCCCCGTACATCGCCATGCCCGCCCGACATGACGTAATAGATCCCGGGGTCAAGTGTCATTCTGATAGAAGCCTGTGAAGAATGGCACTCAGGACCGTTATCATCGTTTGATGTCAATAGACTTATATTTCCGTAGGGATATGAATACAATTCCATATAGGTATCAATCTCGGAGCTACAGTGAGATATAGTAACAGTTTGAGTGCTTCCTATTGCAAAACGGTACCATATCTGTCCGTCATTCTGGAATGTACCCAACCGGGTGTCCTGTACATCTGAATACCATCCCCCATATCCACACAAATCAACTATTATCGGATCGCTGCTGCTGGCTCCCTGACTAAAGGATTTTTGTGTAATAAGGATCAGAATAAAGCAAAGCAACAGCTTGCTGATATATTTTAAGGTCTTCATTTTTTCTCTCATTAAATGGTTAGATTCTCTTTATTGAGGCCTGAAATAGTAAGTTAACCCTTTTAATATGTTACCATTAAAATCTTTAACCCCTCTTAATCGCTGGAAATTGTCATAGTCATACCCTGTAAGCATGCCCTTTACATCAGTAATGGAGGTCACGCCTATATACGGATCAAAAGTATAGCTCGAAATCTGAGCATTTTTCATCGACGTATTGTTATTTAACGGTGCAAGAAATGCAGCAACCTGGGCAGAGGTCGGATTCAAATTGTTCCGGAAACCGGTAACATTCGATCCAAGTATTGAATAGACAGTTGCAGGTTCGGCATTATCAATCTTTGCAATTGGATATTGCCCTCCATAGCTCCATAAATAAGTAGTAGCCAGAGATGTACCGTTTCTGTAGAGACAATTCACATTCCCCCGATCATCATAAGTAACCCTTGACTTTTCTACCACCGGGGCGTCCGACACAGTCTGTGTGCTAAACTTTACGGGTAAAAACATTGAATTGTTAACCAGAGCATAGTCCGTGAATTCCGCACCTATCTGGTTTCCACTTCGATATTTTCTTTCTTCTATAACAGGGGATAACACATGAGCACTTGTCATTTGGTTATATATAGAAGAACTGAGATCATAAGGCCTGACATACTGCTTCTTAAGCGTATTGCCTCTGCTATCGGCTACAGTCTCAGTACTTACCAGACGGTTGGTTAAGCTGTAAGTATATTGTTTATAAACAGTGAGGGCCAGTGTCCCAACAGTATCGTATTCATTAATTCTTTCATAATCAGGAAGATAAGCATAAGTATACAGTTTATAGGCAGTTCCCTCCTCAACTGACACAGCTGTCCCGGAGCATACACTAGTAAAATTGGCCTTAAGCGAGGGAACAAATTCCGTTTCCTTGTTTAACTTGATGTACCCTATATTTCGCTCCCTGACTTTCTTACCGGATGCATTATAGTTCTGTTCCTTTATCAATTTTCCTCTTTCCTGCTCTGTCGAGGAGTATGGCTCATAGATTGTTCGGCTTAACTGAAGGACATTATCGGCCTGATCGTCCTGATTACTATCGAAATTACTGAATGTATACTTATTATAACTCCCTTCGTTGCTTAACTCTACCACTTCCGAGTAACCGACATGACAACCCATAGCGTTGATACACCCAGGCAGAACTGACTGAGACGAAAAAAGTGACTTTGAGTAAGTAACTCCGTTATCATTAAATGCTCTTCTGCTATAGTCAAAGAAATAATACTTAATCTGACCTCCGAGAATGCCACTGGAAAGCGAGGTATTTACCTTATCGGCACTTGTAAAATCCGAAACATAGAAATATCGTTTTTCTTTACGCGCCAGAGGGCTTTGCGGATCATAACTTACAATCTTTTTAATCCGAAGGCCTCCGGCCAGCATTGAGGAACTAAGAGTTTCGGGAGACAAAGCCCTTGCTTCCCGTAATTGCTTACCATAACTGTGGGGTTCATACGTAAACTCAGTCACGCCTCCCGTTGGATAGGTGATCCTATTTAATGTTCCGGCATACAAAAATGCTGCAACTGGATTACGATAGCTATAATAGGTATTATAGTAGTTATTCTGATTAGTAATATTAGCGTATGTTCCATTATAAAATCCCCAATGATCTACCATGTTGGATAAATAACCAGGAAGAGAAACCGACTGGTCATAAGCAAAAGAATAGGGAGCCTTCGCATTTAAATCGCTTCCCTGTTCTGTTAAAGAAAGAAGTGTAAGTCGCTGAGAAACGTTATTTGAGTAATCCAAATTAAATGCTTTTATAAGCGTTCCGTCCGATTTCTCTACTCTTATCTGATCTAATTTCTTCCATTGAAGCTTGTTGAGAAGTGCAGGATAATAGGAGGAGGGTCCGTTATCGGACAGTATTGGCAGGAATACGGTGCTACCACCTCCGTACTGAGACCATAAGGAATATTTATAATCGTAGACAGTCTGATCATACCTCAACTCTGTGCTGGTAGAGCGGTTAAATTTCACAGTAGAATGAACTCCGTTTATCTGTTTCAAATATACCGGCGCTATAAGCTTTCCATTGTAACTATGATATACCTGACTATAACTCCAACTATTACAGGCTGGCTGTGGATTAAAGATCCCACCTGAATTCTTGGTTCTTGTACCTAAATCATTCACAATGGATATATACATTTGATTGAGATAGTCATCCCTTTCATAATTAAAGCTGATTTCTTCCCCTTTAGGAGATACTATTTTTGTGAGGTACCAACTGCCCGCTTTCCATTCATCCTCTGCCTGGGCGAAAAAGTCAATACTATATTCTATTGCATTAGAATTGCCGCCAAAGTAGTATTTAGTCCCGTCTTCTGTAGTAATAGTAAAGCCTCCAAAAGTCTGAGACATACCATTGTTACTCATATTTGTGCCAAGAGGCGCCGTAAAAGGAACATTAATAAAAGGTCCGTTAAGGCTAACTTGCAAAGGTCTGTCACATTGCACTTTCCAGGTTCCGTCAGGACTGAGATAAAAATTACCGGAATAATCGCCAAAATTGAAAGAAAACTCATCGGGTTCTGTATCTTTCAACATCTTTTGCATATCCCTTGCTACACTCTGCATATAGCTAATTTGATTCCAATCTGATGTATTTAATACATTCCTGTTATAGTAAAAGCCAGAGTTAGTTGATTCCGGCCCATAATTGGGATTATGGTAATCATCCGGCACATCCTTCACTATCCTGGAGATTACCCCTCCGCTATTTAGAGACCAACCAGTTCCTACCCACCCGGGATGCATATCCGGACGCATTCCGGATGCGTGATAGCTGAGTGAGATGGGAACCGAAAGATCACGCTGCGATATCGTATGTAAGGGAATCTCTATTCTGGGCAGGCCGGTAAAATAACTGATGGGTATCTGTCCATACATTCCAAGACTGGCGGCATTTGGGCTCTGAATGTTTGCGGGAGCAAGAGGTATTTGTGCCAAAGTTGAAAAGCTCAGAAAAAGACAGATAAGAAGAGCCGTCAGATTAGGTAACAGTTTCATTTTCATAATAAGAAAGGCTTTTAATAAAGTTGGCAATAATATTCGTTTAACATAACAATATAGCAAATCAGTAATGACGTTGAATCTATACTCAAATTTCTATATAAGGAAAAATATTACACGAAACTAGCGAATAGATAGATGAATGTGAGTATTAGCATGATGAATGGTCACACCTACTTTTGATTACCGGCAGGGGAAGGATTTGGAGGGGGCAGATACATCCGGATATTATTATTAATATATTTGTATTAACGTATTCACGTCTAATCTGGTAATATTTTTAAAGAGGCTTATTATGAAAAGTGATAAATTAAAGGAAGTCAGTGAGCGTTTAGGACTAAAATTGAAAATTGATAAATCGCTGGACAACTACTCCAAAGTTGATTTATTTCCCAATAAGACAAAGAAAGCCAGGGAAATTGTTTCTAAGACAAGAATTAAGTTTTGCTAAAAGCTTCCCGCTATCTTCATCCTGCAGAACCATTAATGCCGGGAATGGCAGACAACATTACAGAGTAACTCATTACCGGTTAAGATAACGATACTTCATTTCTTCCATAACCTGAGCATGAGGGATATTTAATGAAATATCCATACTAACAGCGTATCTAATCATAACTCAAATCTACCACCGCAGCAATAAGGTCATACCTACTTTTGATTACCGGGAAGGGAAGGATATGGACGTTCCGACCGCAAACATGATTGTGATTGTTACCTGAAACTATTTAGTTCCCTGGGCTGAAGAGATATGAAGGTTTAGACGAGGAAGGGGTACAGCAGGCTTAGTGCCCGCCCAAATCAGCATTCGCCTTATATATAAAGCCTCCGGTCTCCTGGTAAATGAGCAGGTCATCAGCAGATCATAGTTGTTCTACTTCTTCAGCAGACAACCCGGTGGCTTTTGATATGCTGTTTGCAGGAAGCCCGAGTTTCTTTAACTCAATGGCAATACTACGTTTTTCCTGGTTACGGCCTTCCAAATGGCCTTCTTGACGGCCTTCCAAACGACCTTCTTGGCGGCCTTCCAAATGTCCCTGACGTCTTTCCTGCAGCTTTACTGTTTCTATGATGCCCATATCAATTATACCTCCTGTTATCTGGTAAATCAATGTTATGTTCAAAACTAATGAGCTTTTTAGCTTGAAAAAAGTGATGCTTATCATTTACTTCCGGCAACAACGGACTAGCCGCCAGCTGCATGTATTTATTGCTTAGCGAGCGCTCTCAA
>NZ_QEAS01000043.1:8948-10619 GCF_003130405.1 Pararcticibacter amylolyticus | reverse complement strand
GAGGATTACTTTAATATTCTGCCCAATGGAAATATGGGCATCGGCACTACAACGCCTGATGCAAAACTTTCGGTAAATGGGAATATACATGCCAGGGAAGTAAAAGTTGATCTGAACGGCTGGCCGGACTATGTTTTTAAGAAAAGCTATCCTTTAGCAACATTGGACGAGCTGAAAGCGTACATTGAAAGGAATCAGCATCTTCCCGGCATGCCATCCGAAGCTGATGTGAGGCAAAACGGTGTTAACCTGGGCGAGATAGTGAAATTGCAAACTAAAAAAATAGAAGAACTAACGCTGTATCTTATTGAGAAAGACAAACGCGATAAAGAGAAGGATACCAGAATTCAGAGCCAACAGGAACAACTGCAAATCCAGCAACAGCAAATTGATCAGCTAAAGCAACAACAGGAGAGCCTGATCAAGGCTTTTGAATCTCATAGCAGGTGACTATTTGGACTAGCAGCAGGATCGTAAATCGGCCTGTGTCGTGGTTTTTATCTTTACTCAGATATTTCTTCTTCCAGCGAGTTATACAAGGAAGGCGCCACATTGTACTTGCGGCAGGCGACCATGGCACCCTCCCGTTCTCCTTCTTGAGTTATAGCTAGACGATCTTCAGCAGTAAAGCTCCTTCTTCCTTTTTTCATGATTCCCTAATTTAATTATTCTAAATTGTTTCTAAAATTTAGTACAGTCTTTTAGGGGGTTAGTACACATCTACAACAATCACCATCAAAAGGCACTACTCACTACCATCGCTATTAGCCTCCTCCAGGCCGAAAGCATAAGAATCGAAAAATTTTCCACATTTTTCAGACTGCAGTATGACCGCAGTCTGACGTGTTATATTCGGCGAAAATCTTAAGATATGATCCTAAATGCAATGAAAAAGCTCTATTTCATTTTCTTTCTCTTTTTTTTCCTGATCCAAAACGCCCGCGCTCAATCCAGCGGGAACATCACTGTTGGCGGAGATTTTGATAAGTTTTATCCGGTAACATGGTTGGATAATAACTGGTATAGCAATAAGCCAACTATACTTAACATTGGAAGATCAAACGTGCATACTGATGCCTCATGGCGAGGATCCATAATTTCAGAATTTAAGTTCCATATTACTCAATGGGGACATGGTTCTAATTTTATAGATGCCTTTATTCTTCAGAGCTTTGATTTCATTGCCGGATGGCAGGATGCAACTGCAAATAATAATAGTCTTCGTGCTATTATATGGTTAAGAGGAGGAGGAACTACCTATTATTATAACGCAAATGGCGAAGTTGTCCCTGTTATTTATGATGGCATACAAAATCCTTTACCTTTTAACGAGGAAAACGGGCCTTCCCACACGTATAAAACGGATATAGAACCATATGTGAACCGTTTCGGAGTTTCAGAAACAGCGACCGCTTATTTAAATGGGGCTGGCACAAACTACTTCAGAGGCGAGGTTGGAATAGGTACCACTGACACAAAAGGTTATAAACTTGCGGTAGCCGGAAACATGATCGCAGAGTCGGTAAAGGTTCAATTAAAAGGATCCTGGCCGGATTATGTCTTTTCTCCTTCTCATACCAAGCCTTCCCTTCCACAGCTTGAAAGTTTTATTGCCGATAATAAACATCTTCCAGGGATTCCATCTGAACTCACCTTATATGTCATCGAGTT
>NZ_QEAS01000043.1:0-8864 GCF_003130405.1 Pararcticibacter amylolyticus | reverse complement strand
GGATATACATATTCTTTGCTTTAATGCTGTTCGGACAGCTCGTAAATGGACAAACACTTGAACAAGTAACTCAAAATGGAAATACAACCAGTAAGAGTATAACGGCCTTGTCCTATACTGCAAATGCAGAATCGATTTTCGGAAATGGAACCCTTACAAATATCGGCCCATTAAATGGGCTCAGGATTAATGGTAATGTAGCCGACTGGGGACAAAATGGTATTACTTTCCAAAGTGGTGGCGGGGGCGGTGCAGCTCTTGCATTTTTCCGGGACGGTTCTTACGGCACCGGACTAGACTTTTATACAAACTCCACCAATAATGGGATTACAGGAGGAACAGCACATCGAATGCGTATATCAGCAAGTGGAAATATTGGCATGGGGGTTTTTGATCCAAGTGCAAAGTTACATGTTGACGCCGGACTGGATCAACCGCTATTTCGTCTGGGAGCACCTAATAGTGCCGGAAATATCCGCGTTCCTCTGGGTGCTGCAATAGGAGGATATGATATCGAGTTTTATACATGGCGGGATGTGGCTCCTAACCAGATCGGGGCAAAGATCAGGGCAGAGAGAATCAATAACTATTTAGATAATAATGCCCTCGTGCAATCTATGGACCTGGCATTTCAGACCTCGGATGGAAGCAGTCAGGAGAACCTTTCTGAGAAGCTGCGAATAAAAAGCAATGGTAACGTCGGAATCGGCACCGCAAATCCCACTTACAAACTAAATGTAGATCCTCATGGAAATGGTGGCATTTTAATCGGCAACCCCAATTGGGCAACCGGTGGATTTACTTCACTGAGCTTAAATATAACCTCTGAAACAAACGGACACGCAAATATCCAAGCAATTAAAAGTTCAGGCTCCCAATATGGTTACTTATGTCTAAATCCGGAAGGGGGGAATGTCGGTATTGGAACCGTTAATCCCACTGCTAAACTTACCGTAGCAGGTAATATCCATTCGCGGGAAGTAAAGGTATCGGTAGATGCCGGAGCGGATTATGTCTTCGAAGACAGCTATGAACTGCGGTCGCTTAAGGATCTGGATTCTTATATAAAGAAAAATAAGCATTTACCGGAAGTTGCATCTGCCGGTGAAATGGAAAAAGAGGGAATAAATCTGAGTGAAATGAATATAAAGCTCCTTAAGAAAATTGAAGAGCTGACCCTGCATATCATTAAGCAGGATAAAAGGATCGAGCAATTGGAGTCGAAAGTGAAATAGTGTGAAATAAATCATTATCAAATATTAATAATTTCAAATCGTAAAATATGAAGAGGCTTTTAATAGCATTAACCGCTCTTATCACAGCATTCGACACACTTGCTCAGAACTCATTCCCTCCAAATGGTAATGTTGGTATCGGAACCACTAATCCAACCACGGGTTTACAACTGGGAGATTGGGGAAACGCAATAACGGGAAAACAGATTCTTATACCTGGCCTGTATAACTTTGAGCAGTTCCGGCTTGGACAAATAGCAAACGGTAATATGGTTGTTGAATTAGTTTACCATACTAACCTTTTCGCCTCGTACAAAGTTTCAGCTTAGAATAGAATTGATTAACAGTTTTTTAATATTCAACAAAAAAAAGCATTGAAATATCCAATAAAAACAATAGTAAGGCCGGTATTATCTGCTGCAATAGCCCTAATCTCCATGGCCGCTTATTCGCAAACTAATATATTCCCTTCCACAGGAAACGTAGGAATCGGGACAACCAGTCCAATGTTTCCTTTTCACGTAAATGGACAATCCCGGTTCCAGGGCGTTGCTACATTTGGCGACTCCTATGACGACATCCTCTATGGCAAAGGCTTGCAGATTGTGAGAATGCAGGATCAGGGAGACAACGCGTTCCACATCTCATTTATTCGCGCTGGTACCTGGGTGGCCGGTATGGGATTTTTGAGGAACAGTAGCACGTTTGCGATACAGAATGGAAGTTCAAACGCAGCTACGACCGGAGTTTTTCTTTCCGAAACGGGAAAAGTGGGTATTAATGCATCAGACCCAGCTTATGAACTGGACATAAACGGAAATGCCAGGATAAGAGGAAATATCTTATACGTCTCTCAATTCGGCGCGCTATATTCAGATATAAACAACATTGCCTTCTTTGGAGATGGAGGGTACATATTTGCAAATAAGAACAACTCCGTAACCAGAGCTATCCTTGAGCCCGCAGGAACGCTCCGTTTATACAATAGTGGAAGTGAATTCGCCAAATTCAATGGGACGGGAGACTCTTTTATTAGGGGAAACCTCGCTATTGGAACTGATAATAGCAAGGGATACAAACTCGCTGTGGCGGGCAGCGTTATTGCCGAATCTGTAAAGGTGAAGCTTCAGGCAGCGTGGCCGGATTATGTATTTTCCGAAACTCACACTCCACTGCGACTTTCAGAAGTCGAGACATTTATTAAAGACAATGGCCGGCTTCCAGAGATACCTTCTGCAACTGATATAAAAAAGGACGGAATTGAATTAGGCGACATGAATGCGCTTTTACTTAAGAAGATAGAAGAATTGACGCTCTATCTCATCGAAAAGGACAAACAAGTTGAGGCATTAAAAAAAGATTACTCATCTCTTAAGGAAAGACTTGGCTCACTCGAACAACAATTGGTGGATAAATAAGCGTGTGGTTAGCACCTATAGTTTTATTACCCCTTGTGCGGTTTAAACAGAAAGGGCATGTTTTAAGTGATTAATGGGTCATATAATTATTTATAACCCATTGTGCGGTTTAAGCAGCAAGGGCATGTTTTAAATGATTAATGGGCTTGTTGTTTTTGAAATTGATCAACTGCAGAGCGGCTACGCCACTTATCTTTGAACACATCCTTGTGAAGAGCCAGCTAAGCGATTTGGCATAATTTCTTTTGATGTAAAGGTGGTCGCAAAGCTGAGAAAAGAGCGTTTCCACTCTCTTGCGGACGTACCTGTAAGAAGGATTCCAGAGCGTTGTTCTTTTCTTCATACTATTCCTTAAAGGGGTGATTAACCGAATCCTGTCCTGTTCAAAAAGAGTGGTTTGATAGGGCAGGGATAAATATCCTTTATCTGCAATTAATTCACATTCATTTAGTTCCAGATTTTCAAGCTGGCTGAGATAGTGTACATCATGTATATTAGCGGCCGTTATTCCTATTGATACTGTACCGACCCCTTATTAATTGGACAATAATAACGAATTAGTTGTGTAATAGTTGTTGGTATCCCAGTGTAACCTCCCCTAAAAATCGGACAGTTTAAGAGTAGAATAATTAACTTTATAACTGTCCGATTTTTAGGGGAGGTTACAGAATGACAAAGATATGACAAAAATTAAAACCAAAAAGATGTTTGTAGATTTGATTCCCCCAAGGTAAAGCTACAAAAGATTTCCATTCCCTAAGTCAAAAATATAAAGCAGAGCCGGGAAAAGGCCATTCAAAACCATACTAACTTACAGGCAAATTGCTTTAAACCATCTTTAATACCACAGTAATTCAAGGTCTATAGTGATATTGATAGTCCTGCTTTACATTTTTTTGCCAGTCAAGTACTGACTTTAGCCGACGAAAGCTGTCGTACTTATAATAACTGGTATTACCTCTCGGATCGGTCATACTAACCATTCCAATAAGGGGCTTATAGCTGCATGTAGTAACCTGCGCCTCCGGAAAGGCTGGTTTCAGAGGTTTCGTAAAGTTTTGAATCTCTTCGAAAGTAGGTGCAACTTTATTAAAAAAATTAAGTATGCTACTGCTTCCCAATAAATCTTCGACCTGCTGATAGCTGACATTGACTATCTTTGCAATCGGATATCGTTTGTTATAACTCCACAAAAACACTTCCTTTTGCACTCCCTTATAACAGCGAGAGGGTTAAAGATCGTCATACTTCATAACTGTCACCTCCGGTTCATAATCACCTGTACCAACCTTTTCGACGATTTATTTATAGCGATATTGATACTCCTTCAATACCTTTCTATTTTGATCTTGGATCAGCCGAAGTCGCTGATAATTATCATATTCATAATAAACGGTTTGACCAACATCATTTGTTCTGCTTTTTACACCAACTAAGGGCTTATAAGTATATGTAGACATTTGGGCATTTGCGGGATAAAGCCTAATGTCATCAAACCAAACCGAACCTTCTGAGTTGTTACTAAGTTGAATACATACCTGACTTACATCTAGCGGCACTTCAATTTCTTTTTGCAATAAGACCCACTTGTTAAGCTGTCCTGCGGAAAGTATAACAGTGTCGACATAACTATAGGAATTAGTCTCTCCAGCTCTCCTCATGAGGAGAGCGATTTCTGCTGTAGGCCCCGTACTAAAAACCCAACCTGAATACCTGATTGTTCTTGTCTTTAAAGTCTTAGTTTCCAACCACGTATTGCTACTGCTATTCTTTTTACCTGAACCATCATTACTAATTCTACCACTAAATAAGCCTGTATGGCTTCTGATATAATCACCTTCTAAATAGCCGTCGAAGCCACTATTTCCTTCAAAATCCGCAAAATAAAATTCGCTTACTGACGCATTCCTCACTTCCGCAATAGGGTACAAATCATCGTATCCCCAGCAGTACGATGTGAAAGGCCCTCCCCCTACCTTAAAGCTTAAGATCCGACCAGTACTTGCGTAAAAATACATTTCTCTTTCCCTATAAGACTCATCAATTTCAGCCTTCCATTTTCCACATCTGAGAAATGGAAGGAAGGGTTAGGATTAACACTTTCAGTCCTGTAAACTTTTGAAATTTGTGCCAGGAACGGCGAATAGCAGTCAAACTGCGCATTGACAGCTCCTACTCTAATTCCATTTTTCCAAACTTCACTAACTGTTTCAATTGGTTTTGATATAAAATTTAGTTGTTGGAGATGTTTTATACCCAAACTAAGACTATCAGTACCAGTAAGATTGTAATAGTCCAATGGGTAAATCATTAAACGTTTCAAAATCTGACCATTACTTTTATATGTTGAAACAGATGTCGGGTAGTTGTGTTTTATTCCGTACTCATATTCATTCATCGTAATAGATGAGTCTAATCCTGTAGCATGGTGTGAAAAGGTAGTAATATATTCGTCCTTAATCCTATATGAGAGATTCTTTATTCTCATCAATCCTGAGCCGAGATATCCAAAATCATTAACCGCCCTTCTGACATCATTAACACTAGCGGGTTCTCCAACAAACGACATGTATTTATATAACTTAACTCTATATATATAACTATCCTCAACTTCTTCATATTTATTTCGCTCAGTGCGAATAGGGATAAACGAAGATCTATCACCTCCAAAATATTTTCTTTCCACAAGATGGGGGAAATTAAAACCGTTAATTTCAGCAAGGTATCTCGCATTTATTTGAGCCATCTCACTAAGGCTGTTAAAATGAGTTGAATAATTGTTATAAACGTTGAATGCTGGCAGTTCATATTGGTAGGTAGTTTTTCCAAGAACTTTATTATTATCCGTTTGCAGCTCTTCTATATGGGTATACCAAACGGAGCTCCCGTCAGCAAAACTAAGTTCTTCGACTGGATCACTGTGAAATGTTCGCAAACGAGCCCAGCCATCAGTTTCTGGCACTAAATTCGAATAAAGCAATTTGACAACATTCTGATGCGTAACGAAATTTTCATAAGAAGGAATATTCACGGGAGATCCGAACCCGTCATTATTTTCTCCATATAAGTAACTTTTAATTATTGCATTCCCAGATGTTTCCCTATCTTTAGTTCGCATTGACTTAACCCTTAAGCCTCCAGCAATTATTCCGCCTTTCTCGGGATCCAGATAGCGATTGGCTTCAAATTCAAATTCAGTCGTCCCCCCAGTAGGATACTTGATCTTCTTTAAAGAAAACAATTTCATACTCCATTCCGTCGAATTCCTTTCAGCTTCTCCAACGCGGGCCTTGACATTCCTAACATATCCAAACTTCTCGTCTATTCTTTCAGGACTAAAAAGTAAGTAAGGATGTAATCCCTTGTTGAACCCCCAAAGCTCAGGTGGAGGATTGATAAAAGCTGATAACGAAGGCACGTTATCCCATATTGGCACCCGAACAGGTCTTTGAAGAGTATTCGAATTGCCATTATAGTAGCCCCAGAAATCGCTCTCAGGGACGATAAAACTTGCACCGCTTTCATATTCAAACACAAACTTGGAATCTTTTTCCCCACCCATCTCTTTCAAAACAAGGCTATCAAGTTTTAACTTCTCTTTATCCTGGTTATTAACAAATTGGCTATAAAACATAGTGGCAACTTTTATAGTATCTCCAGAATGATTTCTTACCGTTATTCGCTTTAGCAAATTTGAACTTGAATCATATTCAAACAACACAAATCCTCCCGAAAAATTAATCTGTTTAACATTCGTTAACTGATAGGCAGTTCTGTTTTCATCATAGCGATAATAATTAGGGGCTGTGCTGCTTGCATAAACGTTTTCACCTGGGACTAGTCTATTGTATCGACCATAGAAGCCGTCTTCTCCCGGCCCAATGTCTACAAAGTAACGGCTCTCAGAAGTATGACAAACGTAATCATATAGATCTAAAGACGTAGAATAGTTAGTCTGAAATATATATCTTCCTGGCTCATAGTCAAACGTTATAGCATCTCTTAAATTCTTATTTGCAGGAACAATCTCATTACACAACCAACCCGATGTATAAACATGGTTCTGATAAGGATCGCCTGCTGTGCTGCTATGACTGGCTATCTCGTAAGCAACCTGACCTTGCGTTGTAAATCCACCAAATTTATAACAAACACCTTCCTCATCAGTGAGTCCTATCATCTTTTGAGCGGTATTAAAATAGTCAAATCTCAAGTTTACTTTAGGTAAAAACATCGGATTCGACAGTTCCAAAGAAGCTCCCTTTGCATTCTGGTCAAAAATAAATCTACCAGAGGCCTTACCTTGAAGTCCCAAATTGAACGAGAACAAGTCTGGTTCTATATCTCTTAATTGAGTTAACCGATAAAGATCATTCTGGACAAGATACTCGGAACTGTACAGCCTCGCATATATTTCACTGTCCGTGAGACTATATACCTCTTCATCTGGATGACTTTTGATTGTCCTTGAAATTCGTCCTCCCGCGTTCAATGTCCAGCCCAATCCAACAGGGTAATGCCTGTCATTTACTCTTATTCCAGAGGCATGATAAGTCAATGTAATGGGTAGTATAAGTTCTCCTGATTTTATTTCGTATATAGGAATAGTGATTTCCGGGACCCCTGTGAACAGGCTCACGGGATAGTCAATATATTTTGCAATTTGAGAGGAGACCGGAGATGGGGGAATAATCTGCGGACTTGAAGAAGCAGTCTGTCCCATGAGTTGATAGCCACATAGAAATTGAAAAGCTAAAAAAAAGCAAATCGCATTACATTTCATATAATATTCGTTAAACATTCATTAACAAAATCCCTTTCCGGGGCTTCGTGGTTCAATCTATTTTAATGCATCCAGCACTAATGGGATCAAATTCTACTGGCCAAACCGTGAACTTATCATAGACGGCATCTTTAAAGTTAACCCCATCAATATTGCAGCAAGTCATTATCGTTCCGAGTAGGGTCGTTTCAGTGAAATCTGCACCGTGAATGTCTGCATTATTTAGATTGGCTTGACTTAAGTCCGCTTTATTGAAGTTACAAAAGAATGCTTTAGTATTTTGGAGGTTAGCTTTATTTAAGAGCGCATTCATAAAATACGCGGTGATTAGACTTGCTCCTCCAAAGTCACATGCAGCAGCATTGGCATTCGCCATGAATGCACCCCGCAAATCGCTATTGATAAAGGTTGCACCATGAATATCTATTCCCTCAAATATTGCTCTATGCAAGTTTAGTCCGTTAAGATTGCTACCTATTAATGTGGTAAACGGCAATTCTAATACATTGTCTGTTGCAAATAATATCTTCATGTTTCTATTTATTTCCCCAATCTACAGGGTCTACCTTTGTTGCTTGAATCGGTTTGACGCTTGATGCCTGACTTGGAGACAAAGTTCCAGGAACTTGTGCTGGTTCCTGTCCTACAATTCGCCCTGCAACAAAGCGATGATTTCCTTCAACTATTACGTCACCAGCAACTTTTATTGCAGGAGCTTCGCTGCCAGCATCCAACATATTAACATATCTTTGGACAACAGGTAAAGATACAACACCTTGTGTAGTTTTCATTGTTGAACCTTCCAAGGCATCTGCTATTCCTTGTGCTGTGACAGGAGCTCTTGGCGCAGAACTCAACGCCTCCGCAGCGGGGGCTGCACCGCTTAAAGCACTTATAGCTTTACCTGCACCTACGCCTACCGCAGCATCAAGAACATTGGCACTACTATTTCCAAGTATATGCCCCCCTGTTTTAGCATTACCTGTTACAACAGACTTTACTAATGTGTAACTTTCTTTTGCCTTGCCATAAAGTCCGCCCGTTGCAGCATCAGCTAACGCTTCACCAGGATGATTTTTGACATTATTTACATAGCTTTTTACAGCATTTTTAGCTGTGGTTACTGGGTTTGTGGTTAATACCTTGCCAATTGCTTTGTAATGAGCGGTAAACCCTTGTGCAATTGCATTTCCCCAAGCACCCCAATCTGGCCACATACCATCAGGATCGATAAACCTAATCGGATCATCGAATCCGTAAACATAAGGAGACCATCTCCTACCTTTTTCTGCCAATGGATCAATGACATTCCACCTTCCAATCACCGGATCATAGAACCTCGCCCCGTAATCATACTGGTTCATCCCCAGCTCCGTCTGCAGCTCCTTCCCGTTGTACTTATATTTATTATCCGGGCTCGGCGTCATC
>NZ_QEAS01000042.1 GCF_003130405.1 Pararcticibacter amylolyticus | reverse complement strand
ACCAACGGAACAATCGATTTCATCCAGACCGAAGAGGGCAGGGCGGTACGGAATACCGACGGCACCTACCGCTATGAATACGATCTGAAGGACCATCTGGGCAATACCCGGGTAAGCACGGATGCCGCAGGCAATGTCATCCAGGAAGACGAATACTATGCCTTCGGCTTAAACGCACCGATATATGCTGCCGGAACAAAAAACAAGTATCTTTACAATGGAAAGGAGATTCAGGATGTCTTAACAGACCAGTATGATTATGGGGCCAGGTTCTATGATCCGGTGATAGGAAGGTTCACTACTGTTGACCCGTTAGCAGAGGTAAGCAGAAAGTATTCTCCGTATGTATATACTTATAATAATCCTATAAGATTTACTGATCCAGATGGGATGTGGACCACAGATGAAGATGGTAATTCTCACACTACTGATCCTGATGAGATTGCTACATTTATCCAACAGCAAAAGAATAAGGAAAAGCACAAATTACAATCTGCGGCTGATGGATATGGTAAATTAATAAGGCGTCATTACAGCGCAACCGTAAATAACTCAAAGCATTCTGCAAAATCTATGTTTGACCAAATTAGGGGTGACTTTTCAAGTTTTGTAGAAGGGCAGTCTTATTTCGAGAATGTGAGTAGAGATGGAGCAATGCAGGAAGGGGATGAGGTATCGATAGTTGGAGGTCCTAGCCTAGGAACCTATTCAAATTCTTTTGTAAATGGCGAAAAACAATATGTAGACGAGGATGGCAACTTTCATACAGGTGCGATACATACTGGAGTTACTGTTATTAATATATCAGAAAGTAAAGATTCTTATAGTATGACTTTTCAAACGTGGAAAGGGCATGTCGAAGCAGGGACAATTACTTTTAGTGTGAAACAGAATGCTAAGGGACAAGTTGTACTAGATATTAATTCTGCTGCTCGTAATAGTAACTTTTTTACAAATGTTATTTATAACTACTTGGGCGGTCGTCAGGCGCAAACTGAACACTGGAATACCTTCTTAAATAATTTCGTTAAAGCTACTGGTGGCACAGTAGTACAAAAAACAATCAAGTGATGATCAACTTCATAGTCCTTATCTCTTTAGTAGGTGTTGTCTTTTTTAACTATATTATTTCAACTAGATTAAATAAAAACACCTGGGTATTAAGAGATTCAATGCGGTTTTTTTTGGGTTCGGCTTTTTTAGTAGTCCTTATAAGTTGGTTTGCAAATATAACTTCTACCGAAAATGTTTCGAACTCCTTAGGGTTAGATAAACTCGTATCATTCAATGCAGTTGCTATTAGAGTAAGGAACACGGTGATAATTGTTAGTTTGCTTTACTTAGCTTATGGTACTTATAAAGAATATGCAAGTAATAAGAAGAACCTTACACTTATTATATCTCTTATCTTACTGACAATATCAGTGCTTTATTTAGTAGGATCCTTATTAGCGGGGGGCTTCTTCATCTAATAAGCTATAATATAATTAGAGGGCACATTCGTGCCTTCTAATTATATTTTTCCAACTGTTTTTTGGCGTTTTTAAGAGCCTGATTAGTACAAAAAACTTGATAGGGCACCGAAAAAATACGGCTTACAAGTTTTGCCAATATGTGTTGGGGCTTCGAAAAGGTATGAATCTTGAAAATAATCTTACCTTCTTCCAGTTCTTCAATCATAAAGGTAGATACACCCTGTTCTATATGCCCTTCCAATGTTTCATATGAAAAGCCTAATCTTTTCGACTCATTAATAATGTTATTAATACGAACTCCCATTAGTATTTTATGTGAGAAGTATCGGGTAGGCGGAAGGAAAGCTTGTTGTACTATAGTGTCACCAACGCACATGTTTCTTTTCTCACTTTTCCATTGACATAAAGCAGTCATTATATAATCAGGGAAGATGTTATAATCAAAAAGAAAGTTAATAGGAAGCTCTGTTAATCTTTTTTTGGTGACAATATCAATTACCGTACTCTTTTCTATTAATCTTTTTTGATCGTATACAATTATGGCTTTTTCTTTAAAGAAGGCCAAGTGCTTTTCAAAATGTTTTTTTTGATCAGTAAGATAAACTTTCATTTACAGATCAATTATTTATAAGCCAACCTTTTCTTGGCGTGTTGTATCAAGCCATCAAGGGAATACATGATATGGCTCTTATCTTCTTCAGGTAGCTTTTGAATGGAAATCACTTTATCCAGGATACTTTGATCCAGCTCTACATCCGTTTTACCCAGCAGGTAATCAAGAGAAACACCTAAAACGTCAGCAATCTTAGCAGCCATTTCTACTGATGGCGTAGCCTCACCACGCTCGTACCTTCCAAGCACATTGGAGTGAATACCTACCTTTTGGGCCAGTTCGCCTTGCGAGATCTTATGTTCCTTGCGGATGGTGGTTAAACGGGTTCCAAAACTCATAACTGTAGTGCTTTTACCTTAAAAGTTAGTGATTGTGCAAAGATAGAAACCTTATTTGTAGTATAAAATTCACAAAAGTTTGATAGATATGGAGATTCCGGAGATGCTGACCCCGTACCGGGCATACTCGGGATACCGGTCCTGCTGAAAAATGATCTCAAGGAGGCGGTAGAGGTCTTCCTACTTATAACGGGCCCGCTCCAGATAATATTCCGGACTGCGGTTCAGCCAGGCCTGATTAGCCGAACTGAGGTGTTCCTTTACCGAAGTATATCCCCCGCTGTAGCTTCTGATATGGACAGCCACCTCATCGATGGCTGCAAAATCCGGCCCTCAAAGGCACTGGCCGACAGTATCTCATCCATGCTTCAGGGGAACGAAGAATTTGTGATGATCGATGCCCAGAAGGTCATACAGGAAGAAGCATTGGCAATCGCCAGGAGCGCCCGACCGTCTAAAAAGAAAGTGTTAATTGTCCGTGGAGGACCGGGAACAGGCAAATCCGTCGTTGCCATCAACTTACTGGTCAAAGCAACCAAGCAAGACCTTTTGAGTTGCTACGTCACCAGGAATGCCGCTCCACGCGCAGTTTATGAAAGCCATTTAACCGGGTCTATGAAGAAGAGCCATATCTCTAATCTATTCAAAGGCTCCGGTTCGTTTGTAGACTCTCCAGGCAATGCGTATGATTTGTTAATCGCAGATGAAGCGCACCGCTTAAGCGAAAAGTCGGGGATGCTGAAGAATAAGGGCGAGAACCAGATCAAAGAAATTATCCATGCCTCTAAATGCGCTGTGTTTTTCTTAGACGAAGATCAGCAAGTCACCCTGCATGATATCGGTTTCGAAGATGAAATTCTCAAATGGGCAAGGTTCTACAATGCCGGGGTAAGCACTATGGATCTGGTTTCACAATTTCGTTGCAGCGGCTCCGATGGCTATTTAGCATGGTTAGATCACACCCTGCAAATTAAAGACACGGCAAACCCTACGCTTAGTACTCAGGAGTACGATTTTCAAGTATTCGATGACCCCGGCAAACTACTCGATGTGATTTTTGAGAAGAATAAAGAGCGTAACAAAGCCCGCCTCCTGGCCGGTATCTGCTGGAACTGGGTCAGCAAAACCGACACCACGAAAATGGACGTTGTTATGCCGGAATATGACTTTGCGATGCGCTGGAACCTGGGTTCCGACGAGATGTTGTGGATGATCAAACCCGAATCAGTTACAGAGGTAGGCTGTATCGTTCGTCATGCCAAACAGCCATTTCATCCCGAGAATTTCTTCATTCATGTAATAAACTTTGAATTCAAAGATCTCTTCGTTAACTTTCTGAAGAAAATAACCGGACTTGAAAAAGGACTATAGAATGTCGACGCAAATGTATTAGAGACCGAATCAGATCGTCCAATTTTTAAACGATATTCTTACTCTAGCATACTATAAGATTAATTAATGAAATATCTTTTCTTTATCGCACTTTTATCGATTTCCTGGTCCGGCTATGGGCAGGAATCCGGGATTGAAAGTAAAACAAAAATCCCTCCATCACCGAATGCCGAATCTTTTGGCAAATACGAGAAGATCCCCATAGGCCTGTTTACTGGTACAACCTCGGTCAGCATTCCGCTGTGGGAAATAAAGGAAGGAGACTATAAACCCTGATGAGATGGAAAAACATATTAATCTTTATGAACGGTAAACCCTCACAATTATATTCAATGACCCAGCTATTTTATCGGCACAGCTCTCTGTTTTTCAGGAAAGTTTTTTCAATAAAAAGACGAAGAGCCATTAAGCATCATTCGGAGGTCCGGAGCATGCTCCGGCTCGCTTCGGTAAGTTTGCTCATCATGCAAACATCTATGCATGCAAGTGGCCAGGGAGTCAGTAATGCGCCGTTCCGGCCCAAGCTATCCGTCAGTCCCGAAGCAGCCCAGATGGCAAAGTACGGAGATATTCCGGTGGGCCTTCACACTGGAGTCCCCTCGGTGTCCATACCGCTTTACACCATAAAGATCAAAGGCTACCAGTATCCTATAACCCTTAACTATCATGGAGGGGGAATAAAAGTCGAAGACATTGCATCCAATGTAGGACTAGGATTCACCTTAACAGCAACAGGAGGTATCTTTAGCTCAGTAAATGGTCTTCCCGATCTGGAAAGCAAAGGTTTTGCCCTGTCGGCCTCATCCCCGGAGTATAAGATACCCGATCAGTTAAACGCAGGCTATGTCGGATATAATCCTGACGCCTCCCAAGGCGATGGAGGACCCTTATACAAGTATGCCACATACGTAGTAAACGGCGACACCGATTCACAACCCGACCTGTTTTATTACAGTTTTAACGGGAAGAACGGCAAATTCTGCTTCGACCAGTACGGCCAGGCCCATACTGTGCCTTTTCAACCTTTAAAGATCAGCTGGGTCAATAATAGCCAGCCACGGTTTACCATTACGGATGAACAGGGAGTGCAGTACCTGTTTGAGAAGATAGAATCCACTACACGGGAGAACCCTTGCCCTGGTTCTTCAGGTAGTGCCAGCTGGGTGTTGACCAAGATCCGGTTGCAGAACGCCGACTCTATCGAATTTCATTACAGCCAGGTATCCTATTCCTATAAAGCCCAATTAGGGTTCTCCCGGTACAAGGCCATTTCGGGAGGAACGGTCCCGCCGGAAGATTGTAACATGAGTCAGGACCGGATGCTGGTAAGCTCGCAAAGACTGGAAAGGATCACTTCCTCATCCGGCCATGACATCACCTTTGTTTATGAGAACGACAGGACCGACCTGCCAGGCACAAAAAGCCTCGGTAAGGTCCGGATAAAAGAAGGAGAACGCACCCGGATCTACGAACTGGAATACGGATATTTCGGATCACTGACAGGAGATCAGGACAGCAGGCGGCTGAAACTCCAGCGGATAAAGGATCCCGAGGGCAACTACTATACATTCTCTTATAAAGAATCTATTGGCATACCTTCCCGTATGTCTTACGCACAGGACCACTGGGGATTTTACAACGGGAAACCCAATCAGACCCTTTTGCCAAAAGAAAATCAATACCAGTTTGACGGCGCAGACCGGGAGGTCGACACCGCGTACTCGTCCGTTGCCATCCTTAACAGGGTACAATATCCCACCGGTGGCTACACAGCTCTCAGGTTTGAACCAAATGATTACTGGTTCCAGGGGAATGAACGCACAGAAGAAGACTTTTCGGTGTCACTCTATTCCGTAGCAAATCAAACGGTGACCCGCAGTTTTACATTAGACGTCCCTGCCCGGGTTTATTTGTCTTACAGCTCGTCCAAACCATCTGGAGGTGGTGGTGGGATCGGAGGAGATGAGGACGAAAGTGATGCAGGTTTTTCCCTTGGGATTACCGGGAGCAATGGGTTCAGCTATTTCTGTGCGATCAATTCATCCGTCACCCGGGCAGCCTTTGACCTGGCTGCCGGAACCTATACCCTCACCAATACCGTATACGGGAGCAGAACAGCATTTATTAAAGCGGAGTTCAAAAAGACGACCGATCAGTATATAGAGAAAAATAAGTTTGCCGGCGGGTTGAGGATCAAAGAAATATGGACGTACCCGGGTACAGGCAATCCCACCGTTAAGCGGTTTGAATATACAAGAGACGGCAGATCGACAGGAAAAATAAACTTTTTCCCCGTTTATACCCGCCTTTATACCCATGCCGCAGTCGATTATACATTTGAACGGATATCGGCTTACAATTTCTGGCACCAGACCTCCACATCCCTTTTTCCCCTGGGCGCCAGTCAGGGGGGAGCTGTGGCGTATACGGAAGTAACAGAATATCAGGAAGGCGGCGAGGCTGGAAAAACAGTGAACCGTTTTTCCTTTGAACGGGACTCAGGTGGAAGCCAGGAAGACCCGCAATCTCCCGTGACGGGCTATGACTGGATGAACGGCAACCTGTTGGAACGAGAGGTCTTCAAAAAAAAGGGTACGGCGTATTTAACTATACAGAAAGAAAACTACTACCACTCTGTGCAACAGGAGGATTTGTTTTGGAACAACCATTATCTGCCCAATACTCTGGTATCCGATCCTGCCCGCCGGGGGCTTGGCCTGGCTATTTCCAGGCACACGCCCCATGTGCTGTTCGGCACCCGGGCCATCCAGGCCACCTATAAAGTAAACAGCTACCGGATCATTTCAAACTGGCTCAGGCTGGATTCCTCCACGGTCACCTCGTTCAATACTGAAGGCAGCACATCCGTTCCCGAGATAACCACCAGGCACCGGTATTTATATGATAATATGGTCAACCTTCAAAAAACCGAGGATCGTGAAACCAGCAGCCGTTCTGGCGAGGTTGTAACGCAGTACAAATATCCCCATAGTTCGGGACTAACAAGCAGTCAGCCAGCGCTAATTGCCTTACAGTCAGCTTACCGGATCAATGAAGTCCTGGAAACTGAAAAGGTCAACGGACAAGGTCGTGAAAAAACAGTGATCCTTTTTAAAGACTGGGGTAATGGAATATTACAACCGGAGATGCTTTTGACCGCACAAAACGCCGAACAGCCGGAAGTAAGGATCCGCTATCTCGGATATGACGGACGGGGTAACCTGAAAAGTCAATCGCAGGCAAACGGTCCTCTCTTCTCTTACCAATGGGGCTATAATAAACAGTACCCGACCAGCGAAGTCAAAAACGCCACAGAGTCGGAGTTCTACTCGGAGAACTTCGAAGAAACCGCCGGAGCGACGGCGGGAGCAGCCCATACCGGCAAGAAGTACTATAGCGGGAGCTATACCGTCAGCTGGCCTGTTCCCAACAGCCGGAGCTACGTACTCAGCTACTGGTACCGGCAGGGCGGCATCTGGAAGTACTCCGGCCAGCAGCCCTACAGCGGTCCGGTGACCCTTTCGACAGGCGATGCCTTCGACGACATCCGCATCCACCCGTCGGATGCCTGGATGACCACCTATACATACGAGCCCCTGACCGGCATGAGCAGCAGTACCGACGAAAAAGGCAATACCGTGTATTACCAATATGACAGCTTCGGGCGGCTGCAGTACATCAAAGACCGCAGCGGCGCCATCCTGAAAGATTGTACCTATCACTATAAACCATAAACAGATGAAGACCCTCCAGAATAACATCATATTCTTTAAGCCGGTACCTATGTGGAACCTCCGGGTATTTTCTAATTCGTTACTCTCCAATGTTAATCGCAATTTGTATCATATAACAATAATTAAGCTCCTTTTCAATGACACAATCAGAGCTTGTCAGTTGGGAAGATCATTCAAGCTTTTCAATAAAGACTGTTTATGGTGCTTGTCCCATGTGGCAAACACCATGATTTTTTCTATTCATCATCAAGCAAAGGTTAAGTACAGTCGCCTTCAGCTTGGGGCAAGTAACTCTTTCGACTTTTTTCTGAAGTTTCTTTCTCTTACGGTTTTAGTCGTTTCTGTCCACCAATTACAATTGTGTGCACAAGAGATACCTCTTTCTGAAGCGACAAATATTATCCCTCCCAGGCCGGACGCATCTAATCTGGGACGATACGGAGATTCTAATTTGAATCTTTCTTCCGGCCAGGTAGATCTTTCAGTTCCCCTCTTTTTCTTAAAAGGAATAGGCCTGAATTTACCGGTATCTCTTTCATATAATCATCTTGGGATTCCAGTGGATGAACCCTCTGGTATTGTCGGGGCTAACTGGAGTTGTTTAAGTATTGGAATTATCACGCGAGCCGTTATTGGCCTTCCGGACGACGAACCTGTTACAGGCTACAATGATGCGCACAGGTACGTTGACTCGGTACGAGGAGGGTTATATACGCCTAAATCGATGAACGACCCTTTGCTCCTTGCTGCTAATGGCCGCCTAGATTTGCAGCCGGATCTGTTTTCCTTTTATTTTAATGGAAGATCCGGATCATTTTTTTATAATCCCGATAGTTCCAAGTACTATACCATGCCTTATTCAAAATTGAGAATCGAAGATTATAACAATGGTTTTAAATTAACTGACGAAAAGGGATTTTCCTATTACTTTGAAAAATCATCATCTACAATTTCCGATTTCACAACCCCCAACGGAACGCAGGATTTTTCCTCATCTTACAAAAGTTACTGGTACCTCACTAAAGTAGTGGCACCTGACGGAAATGTTGAATTTGAGATAGATTATTATGCAGAAACAGCTAATAGTTCAAGTCAATACTTTGTACAAAACTATGATTACCGTGCATCAGGCGGTGGATCGTGTGTGTCTGCTCCGAACCCAGCCGCATTTCCGCTTGATCGGATTTCCTCCTCTATAACTATGATAAACCGTCGGGAGCTTTTGGTTAGTCGTGTAAAAGCACCTGCCAGCAGCTTATATTTCTTTTATCAGCGCGAGATGGACGGTAGTGTAAAAATTGATTCAATCAGCCAGATTTCAACTGATAATAGCATAAACCATTGCTGGCGTTTTTACCAGGGTAAATATGCGAGCAGTCAAAAAATACGTCTGGACTCAATCTGCTATTTTGTAAAAGGAAAACGAGCATATTCCTATCAGTTTACCTATTACCCCGGGCAAGTTGCAGACCAGGGAAACAAAGGCCAGGACCACTGGGGTTTTTATAACGGTGCCAATAATTCAACACTTGTTCCTAAAATATGGTACTCAAACCAGTTTCTAGGAAAAGCAGACAGGAATCCTTCATATACGAATGCCGTGGCAGGCGTTCTTGCCAGTGTTAAATATCCTACCGGTGGCACTACCACTTTTGATTATGAGTTAAATACCTGTGGTTACAATGTTTCAGAAAATAATCCTGTTAGTGAGCCAGTATACGGAAGTAAAAATTACTTCTTGTCCCGAAGTAACAACTCTGAAGGTCCGGGGGAGTCAACCAAGTCGTTCTTTTTAGCGGAGGCCGGGCCGGTAACCTTTAGTACTTACAGAGATAACTGTAACAATAGAGGCGGGAACTGCTCTCAAGAGCCGTCTTTAACTCAAATATCTGTAGATGGGATTTCCGTGACAGGGGCTGCCAAAAAGAATGTCTCTAAAACTATATCACTGTCTGCAGGCGATCATATAGTCAGGATTGGAACCCCAAATCCAAATGATTATGGAGAAGTGAGCTTCGTCTGTAACACCATAACCGGATACGCAAAAAAAAAGACTGTTGGAGGCCTTCGAATTAAAAGAATCACAGCAATGGATGTAGCTACCGGGAATAAGAATATCAGAAAGTTTGAATATATGGATTTTAAAGAATCCGACCGTTCATCGGGCATTATTTTGTCTTCACCTGAATATACATATTATACAACAACGGGGATTAATTGTATTGGCGGAACGTTGCCTGGATGTTCTAGTTTTATCTCCTATTTAACCGTGTCCGGCAGAAGCAATACGGACTTGTATTTTACAGGAGGGACTATTGTGTCTTACACCAGGGTACTCGAGCTCTTAGGAGAAAATGGGGAGAATGGAAAAGTAGAACATATTTTTTCATACGAACCGGATAATAGTGTAAAAAGCTTCCCTTTTTCAGGCTTGAGTTCGTCTAAATGGAAGAGGGGACTCCCGGTTCAAACAACATTCTACAATTCTCAGGGAAGAGTAATACAACAAGAAATAAACGAATACTTGACAGATGAATCGAAAAACAGGACAAAGGTAGAAGGACGTAAACTGGGTTTTTTGACTTATTGTCCATATCAAAATAATATGTCAAGAATAACATATGGAGACATGAGATACATCTCTGAATGGATTTGTTTGAGGAAAAATATCAGGAATTACTTTGATCAGGAAGGAAATCCCCAGAGTATAACAGCTGATTACACTTATAATCCTTCAAACCTTTTAATGTCGGTAGTGAAGACCAGTAGGAGCGATGGTGGTCAGGATTTGGTTTACTACCGTTATCCTGTAGATTATTACGTAATATCCGATGATGACGTAGCATTAAGGACACTCAAACAAATGCAGAACAAAAATATGCTGGATTATCGGATCGAGGAAACTAACTCATATATCAAAGATGGACAAGAATGGATTAAAGATGGCCTGTTAACACTGTATAGAGATTTCAATTCAGGTAATTTATATCCATCTGTTACGTACGTAACAGAATCCGATCAGCTTAGACCGTTCACTGAGCTTACCAAGGTCCGAAATGGAATACTGGAAAAGAGCTCGGATTATCGGGTTTTAAAGGAGTTTAATTCATATACCTCTACTGGGAAGCCAGTTTCTTTAAAAGAGCGTGAATTTGCGGTGCTCTCTTACCAATGGGGCTACAATAAACAGTACCCGACCAGCGAAGTCAAAAACGCCACAGAGTCGGAGTTCTACTCAGAGAACTTCGAAGAAACCGCCGGAGCGACGGCGGGAGCCGCCCATACCGGCAAGAAGTACTACAGCGGGAGCTATACCGTCAGCTGGCCTGTTCCCAACAGCCGGAGCTACGTACTCAGCTACTGGTACCG
>NZ_QEAS01000041.1 GCF_003130405.1 Pararcticibacter amylolyticus | reverse complement strand
GTTGGACAATTCAACCCGGTAACAGGAAGAATTCAGGGGAGTGGTGCGATTGAGTATGCGGACCCAACGTTTGAGATTGCTTTGGCAATAGCAACGGGTGGAATGGGGAATGCTGCTAAGGGAGGATATAGCATTATATACAGAGCTGTTTCACAAGCGGAAGTAGATGATATCGCAAAATTTGGCTTCAGAATAAAGGCAGGAGGATATGAGTCAGGTAAACTGTTTGCTCCAACACTTGAGGAAGCTATCTAATTTGGTAAATATAATTTGGATTGGATGGTATCCCAATCACTATTATGAAAGTTAGGGTTCCAAATAGTGTTCTGCATAGTGCTACCAAATTTGGTGCTGATGGCATGAACGCTATCTCAATCCCAGCTAATCAATTAAATTTATTGCGTGGAACTCCATTAAACTACAGTACATTAATTCGATAGCCATGATAAAAATTAGAGCTAAAATAAAACTATATAAGGGAGAAAATAAGAGAAAAACTTCTTTTGCTACAGGCTACAGGCTATAGGCCTTTATTCCAATTTATCGAAGAGATGAAAACATCAGGGCAAATTACTTGGCTTATAACGGCATTTATTGTTTTTATCGGTTTCTTGTGTTATACAATATCTTCACTTTCTGTTTCCGCAAATCCAATCAACTGTGAACTGGGAATGTAAGCTCATTAAATTGAGTGACCATATCTTTGTTTGTCGTAATTCAAATCTATGAACAGATTCCCTTTTTTTTAAATTTCAAAACATGCTCTCAACTGCACACGGTCAATACGTCCCGAAACTCTACTTTAGTCTGGCTCTGTTTTGAGAGGGAGGTCATTTGTTCATCTTAAAAGCCAAATAAGAAAGATCTCTGTTATATTAGCAGATCCAGTAGCATTAAAAATGGATCAGAACATAGAACAAATACTCGGAGCTAAAGGCGTTAAGCCAACCGCTATGCGTAACTTGGTACTTGACCTGCTTCTTAAACAAAAAACAGCCGTCAGCCTGGCCGAAATGGAGAAGGAACTGTCCCCGGTCGACAGGATCACGGTATACCGTACCCTTAAAACCTTTGAGGAGCATGGCCTGGTTCATTCCGTCGAAGACGGCACAGGTGCTACAAAGTTTGCTTTATGTGACACCTCCTGCATGAATGCATCACATCAGGACCTCCACATTCATTTTCATTGTATCCGCTGCAAAAGTACTGTGTGCCTGCCAGCCGTTTCCATTCCGCTCATCAGCCTGCCGGATAAGTATCAAAGAATTGAAACAGAATTACTGGTCAAAGGAGTATGTCCTGACTGTGCAGGCTAACTTTGCAATACTATTGCACAGCCCGTGCTTTTATCTTTGAACAAATCATTTATTTTATTTTTATGAGTAAAGAATGTTGTCATAGTAACGATGTCCATTCAGGAAGCTCTCAAAACATAGTAGCTGAACGAAATAAAGAAAACCACTCTCATTCCCATGATCACGATTCACATGAAACAGGGGAGTCATCCTGGCTGGAACACTGGAACCTGCTTGCAGCCTTATTGATCCTTGGAGTTGAACTGGTGCTCGAGTACGGGTTCCACCTGGAACTTGCTCCTCACTGGTCGTTTGCAGTTAATGGCGTTGCTTATTTACTCGCTGGATGGCCTGTTTTAGAACTGGCGTTCCGGAAGGTCAGGCGGGGAGATATATTTAATGAGTTTGTTCTGATGAGTGTTGCTACCCTCGGCGCCTTTTATATAGGTGAATATTCCGAAGGTGTCGCCGTGATGGTCTTTTACAGTATTGGCGAGTGGTTCCAGGACGAAGCAGTGAGCAAAGCCAAACGGAGTATAAAAGCCCTGCTGGATATTCGTCCAGATGAGGTTACGGTGCTAAGGAACGGCAGGGAAGAGGTGCTGAGCCCCTCAGATGTTAAGGCGGGTGAGTCAATCCGGGTAAAACCCGGCGAAAAAGTGGCACTTGACGGCGAACTGCTATCCGGGAGTGCTTCATTTAATACAGCAGCCCTTACAGGCGAAAGCAAGCCGGATACAAAATATCAGGGGGAACCTGTCCTTGCCGGGATGATTAACCTGAATACAGTATCCGAAATAAAAGTAACAGCCCTGTTTAAAGATAGCAAGCTAAGCAGGATTCTGGAAATGGTGCAGGACGCGACAGCGCGGAAGTCACAGACCCAGCTCTTTATTTCCCGTTTCGCTAAAGTTTACACTCCCATTGTATTCTTTCTGGCGCTGGCCGTTGTGTTGCTCCCCTTCTTATTTGTCAAAGAATACGATTTTAATGACTGGCTGTACCGTGGACTGGTCTTTCTTGTGATCAGCTGCCCATGTGCCCTGGTTGTTTCTATTCCCCTGGGGTATTTCGGAGGGATCGGGCTGGCTTCCCGGAACGGGATCCTGTTTAAAGGAGGGAATTTCCTGGATGTGATGACAAAGATCACCACTGTCGTGATGGACAAGACCGGAACCCTGACAAAGGGTGTCTTCAAAGTTCAGCAAGTGGTTGCTTCCGGGATAGAAGAGGAAGAACTTCTGCACTACGCAGCTGCGCTGGAGCGGAATTCAACCCACCCTGTTGCCAAAGCGATCGTGGAATATGCGGGGGAGAAAGGCCGCGTTCCTGATTCCTCCGGCACTGAAGAAATTGCGGGTCACGGACTCAGGGGAACTGTAGATGGAAAAGAGGTGCTCGCTGGGAATCCGAAGCTGCTGAACAAATTCAGTATTCAGTATCCCTCCGATCTCGATCTCATTCCCTATACCCTTGTTGTCGTAGCTATAAACGGCAATTATGCCGGATACATCACAATTGCCGATGAGTTAAAGGAAGATGCAAAAGCAGCCGTTAGCTCTCTGCACAAACAAAATATAAAGACCATCATGCTTTCCGGCGATAAACAACCGGTTGTAGACGATGTAGCCCGCCAGCTCGGGATCAGTAACGCTTATGGGAACTTGTTACCCGAAGAGAAAGCCGCAAAAGTCCAGGAATTGAAGGATCGCGGCGAACATATCGTATTCGTAGGAGATGGCGTAAATGATGCCCCGGTAATCGCCCTTGCTGATGCTGGTATCGCGATGGGTGGACTGGGCAGCGATGCCACGATCGAAACAGCCGATGTCGTCATTCAGAATGATCAGCCTTCAAAGATCAGCTCCGCTATTAAGATCGGGAAGATCACAAGATCCATTGTATGGCAGAATATTATCGTCGCGATGGTAGTAAAGCTGGTAGTGTTGGGCCTTGGTGCCGGAGGCGTCGCGAACTTATGGGAGGCTGTGATCGCTGACGTGGGAGTTGCGTTGCTTGCAATTCTGAATGCAGTCAGGATCCAGAAGATCAGGATGAGGGGCTTATAATTAACCTGAAAATAAGCAGCCGGATGTATCAATCTCGCTGCTTTTTTTGTCTCAATCGATTGAAAATGAACCTTTTCGCCTCTTTTTCGTAAACGGGATCCTAAAAAACATGCCTCTGTGTAGGCGTCCTGTTTTTTCGGTTCAATGTTTATGAAAAAAACTTTTATTAAAACCATTCTGGTATTTGTTGCCTGCACTTTTTATAAAGAGATAAATGCCCAAACCTGGCAGCCCGTGGGAGTGGAGCCAATTAATCAGGTGAATCCTTCCGGCGAATCTAATTCGTCTATCGAACTTGACCCTTACGGTTCGCCCTATGTTGCTTTTGCTGACTTATTTCCGGGTGATGAGTTGCCGCGGCTTACCGTCAAGCGATACGATGGTGACCGGTGGGTTGCCGTTGGGCAGGAGAAATTTTCAAGGGGAACTCCCTATGATATCAAAATGGCTTTTTCGTCAAACGAAACCTATGCGTTCTATGCTGATGGAACAGATACATTACAGGCGACCGTAAAAAAATATTCGGGTGCACTCTGGGAGACGGTTGGGCCTGAACGGTTTACCATCGGGAAAATTACAACAAAAGGAATTATTGTAGCCAATGGGATACCTTATATCGCTTATGCAGATTTAGCCACACCTGGTACCGTTAAAGTGATGAAATTCAATGGAAGCAGCTGGGAGTCTGTTGGAGCTGGATTTCAGGGAGACGTCCAAATGGTCAAGTATTGAGATATACGGAGCCGGTGCTTTTCTCTTTTTTTCCTTACCTGCGGGTAGCTAAACCTCTCATTTATATTATTTATAACCTTGCCAGTCTTTGTTTCGTAAACGGGCATTACAGAAATGTTTCTGAATGAATAATGAGCTGAAGAATCATGAGAATGAACTTTACCAGAATTGC
Source organism: Pararcticibacter amylolyticus (assembly GCF_003130405.1). Classification (GTDB taxonomy): domain Bacteria; phylum Bacteroidota; class Bacteroidia; order Sphingobacteriales; family Sphingobacteriaceae; genus Arcticibacter; species Arcticibacter amylolyticus. The sequence goes on along the minus strand of NZ_QEAS01000041.1, from coordinate 7,695 downwards.
CCTTGCAATTGTTTTCTGCTCCTTCTGTGGGATTGTCAATGCACAGACCTGGCAACCTTTAGGACAGGATGGTACCGGGTATATCCGGGAAAGAAGGGTAGGAGCGATGAAGGGTGCTGTGTCTCCCGGTGGAATGAGTTATGTTGCGTCGTCTAATTACAGTGCGGTAATTGAGGTCGCTAAGCTCAATAATGGTGTATGGGAGAAACTCACTGGTTCCCCTGGGACGAGTGAGGACTATGACTTTGATCTGGCCCCTGACGAAACACCTTTTATTGCGTTTAAGAATAATAGCGGGTTGAAAGCAAGCGTTAAAAAATATAGTAACGGAAGCTGGCAAACCGTTGGAAGTTTAGCAATTTCAACAGGAAATGCAACTAATCTCGCCCTGGCGTTTGATAAAGACGGGGTGCCCTATATTTCCTATTACGATGAATCTCTTTCGCAGGTTGTAGCAGCAGTGTTCAGAGATAATGGCTGGCAGTCTCTCGGCGGAGTAGCTGCTTCAACAAGTAAGAGAGCGAATGATATTGCCATAGATGGAAACGGCGTTGTTTATCTTGCTTATAGCGACAATGCCAATACCAATAAAGCAACTGTAGTCAGGTTATCAGGGAGTTCATGGGAAACCGTAGGCGTTGCAGGTATTTCAGGCTTTGCTGTTACATCTGTGCGACTGGCCATTGATAATGCAAATACCCCTTTTGTGGGGTATGCCTCGGGTGATATTATGAGCAATAATATAGGGGTTTCGAAATTTACCGGAGGAGTTTGGTCAAACGTAGGTAATGTAGCAGCGATGGCTGCTACAAGATATTCTTATGACCTGACACTACTTCTTGATGGAGCCGGTTTACCGGTTGTCAACGTTAATCAAAGCGGGCTTCCGTTTATGAGCCGATATACCGGTACGGCCTGGCAGAATTTTGCCAGCTATTCTTCGAGCTGTGATTACTCAAGTGTAGATGTGGATGCAAATGGAATTTTTTATGCTTATTACCGTGAGAGTGCGAACTCTTATAAACCGGTGGCTTCTAAATTCAATGGAACCTGGTCTAAGATCTCTCTGGTAGATGAATTGCCTTATGCTTCGGGTGGTAAACCGGATGTTTTTATTGATAATAGCGGGGTTGTAAATGTCCTGTATGGAGATGGCTCTGTAGGTAATAGCGGCACCCTGAGGAAATTTGTGAATGGTTCCTGGGCACTGATTGGGCAGCAGGGATTCGCATCAGGTGTATACGATCCGAAAACTGTGACGAATAGCAGTAACGTTCCCTATACCATTTACACCCTTAGCAGTTCTTCTTATAAGGGTACTGTAAAAACTTTAAATAACGGTACATGGCAAAGTGTAGGAGCGGCCACTATCTCCGTCGGTGAGGCAGCTTCCGCAGATATCGCAATAGATGCCAGTGATAAAATATACATATCTTTTGTTGATAAAGGAAGTAGTAATCAACTAACAGTTATGACGTACAATGGTTCCGCCTGGCAAAACCTTAACACCGGAGTGTCCGGAGTCAGCGACTTTGCGTGGATGGAACTTGACCCTTCCGGAATTCCTTACGTGGCTTATCTTCAAACGTCAAAACTGTATGTGATCAGGTACGTGAATGGTGCCTGGGAGCCAGTGGGAACCTATAGCGCATCGTCCCTCGCAATGATGCACGAGTTCCTGATTGATAAAGCAGGCAAAATGTATTTCAGCGTTAATGGCGTCGTGGGAGGTGTCCTTGGGAACTATCTGCTCAGCTTTTCAAATGGTGAATGGAAACAAAAGGGAACCAGATACCGTGCGGGAAGTACAAGCACCGGTAGTGTTTCCATGGAGCTTGATAAAAATAAGCTGCCATATATATCCTATATTGATGAAACGATTCAACGGATTAGGGTAAGCCGCTTCTTTAACGGCCAATGGCAATTGATCGGAGATTACCCACTTCCTGGGGCCTATGCGAATTTTGCTAATCTTGCTATAAAGGACAACACTCTGGTCGCGCTGGCAGCTTCCGACGGAGCATGGCTGGCATCAACCACTCTGCCTGTTATAACAGCAGGAACCACGTCTAACCTGACAGCCTCAATTGGCGACCGCAAAACACTTTTAAAATGGGACGCCGTCAACCAGGCTTTGAAATACAGGGTTTACAGTATTAATGTTGCCGGTAACTCCACTTTCATCACAGAGACGACCGATACACAATATGAAGTAACTGGCTTAACAAACGGAACAACATACCGGTACAGTGTCAGTGCCGTAGACGTAAACGGAGAAGGAATTTATCCGGATGAAGTATCCATAACACCTTTTGGCGGTACTGTAGCCATTACAAATAATCTTACTGTAACAAACAACACCTCTATTAAACTCACTGTGAATGCGACTGATGTGACTGCGCAAATGAGTTTTTCTAACGATGCTCTTACATGGAGCGCATGGGAGGCCTACTCAACCAATAAAGACTGGACACTTACTTCCGGTGATGGCAGTAAAACGGTCTACGTGAAATTCAAGCTGAACAGCTATGAAAGCCCGGCGTATTCTACTTCGATTAATCTTGATATGACTGCCCCGGCTGCTCCAACGGTAGTAATGGCCAGCAGTAATGCAGCCGGGTACACTCAGCTGCTCAAACCAACAGTTAACGGTACAACGGAGGCCAATGCTATAGTAAGCTTGTACCTGGATGGTAGTTCAACGAAGCTGACTGATGTGACGGCCAATAGCAGCGGTGCATGGTCGTATGTCTTTACTACAAATTTGTCAGAAGCTGCTCATTCGGTTACTGCAAAGGCTACTGATCTTGCCGGCAATATAAGCGTAAACAGTGCTGCATTTAATTTCACGGTGGATAAAACAGTTCCGGTGACGGCAATTACCGCTATGCCTGGCTTGAACAGCGGATTCACCAAAGAAAGCAAGCCGACTGTAAACGGGACTACCGAAGCCAATGCTACCGTTTCTCTGTATCTTAATGGCAGCTCCACCAAGCTCGCAGATGTGACAGCAGGTACCGATGGAATTTGGTCATACACCTTCACATCCAATCTGGTTTCTGCTTCTTATTCCCTTAAAGCTTCATCTACAGACCTTGCAGGTAATGCCGGTGTGCTAAGTGCTGCTTTTAACTTTACTGTAGATTTAACAGCCCCGGCTGTCCCGGTGATCACCTCTCTGACAGGAAGAAATGCTGCCGGTTATACCCAGCAGAGCAAACCGACAGTCAGTGGAACGGCGGAAGCGAATGCTACCGTAAGTCTTTTCCTGGATGGCAGTTCGACCAAGCTGACCGACGTAACTGCCAATGGCAGTGGTGCCTGGTCATATATCTTTACGACAGACCTGACAGAAGCGGCTCATTCCATTATAGCGCAGGCAACAGACCTGGCTGGTAATACGGGCGTATCAAGCGTTGCATTGGCATTTACTGTCGATAAAACAGCACCGGTTTCCCCTGTAGTAAGTACCCTGACAGGATTGAACTCCGGGTATACCAAAGAAAGTAAACCGACAGTGAGCGGTACGGCAGAAGCTGGCGTAACTGTATCATTGTACCTCGACGGAAGCTCGACGAAGCTGGCCGATGTGACTGCTGCAGGCGGTGCCTGGTCGTATACTTTTGCAACCAACCTGATGGAAGGTGCTCACAACATTAAAGTTTCTGCAACGGATCCAGCCGGTAATGCCGGTGTGAGCAGTGCTGCTTTCAACTTCAATGTCGATAAAACAGCTCCTGTAGTTCCTGTTATCAGCACGATATCAGGTAAAGGAACCGGCAATTATTCAAAAGACCAGAAGCCTACCATTACAGGTACTGCTGAACCCAATACAACAATAAGGATATTAGTAGATGGCAATGCAAGTTCAACAACAGATGTAACGGCTGGTAATGATGGAATGTGGTCATATACCTTTACAACCAGCCTGGCAGAGGGAAGCTATCTTATTACAGCAAGGTCGACTGATGCGGCAGGCAATGCTTCAACAAGCAGCGCCAGTGCATTAATCATAGATATTACTCCTCCATACACTCCCAGCGTAATTTGGGCAAAGTGGAATATAGCCGGATACACCAATATCAGAGGTAGCTCTGACGGGTACACAACTGTAAGCATTTTCATTGATGGAAGCTCTACCAAAATAGCTGATGTAGCAATTCCCGCCTCCGGAGATTTAAGTTATAATTATGTTGCAGACTTGGCCGAGGGTGGCCACACAGTTGAACTCATTGCGACTGACAGGGCTGGAAATACAAGATCTGCAGTTGCTCCTTTTGCTTTCAATGTTGACAAAACAGCGCCGGCCGCTCCTGTGGTGGTCTCTGCGACTTGGGGAAGGTCAGTGGGGTATACCAGGACGACTAAGCCGATAATCAGTGGTACTTCAGAAGCAAATGCCATTGTAACATTATATCAGGATGGTAGTTCAACCAAGCTGGCCGATGTAACGGCTAGCGGAAGTGGAACATGGAGTTATACTCCGACTATTGATCTGACCGAAGCATCCCACTCCTTTACCGCGACAGCAACTGACCAGTCCGGCAATGTTAGCGCGCTGAGTGCAGCACTGTCTTTTATTGTGGATTTGACCGCTCCGGATGTTCCGGTGATCTCTTCCGTGGCAGGAAAAAATGCTGCTGGTTATACCAGGCAAAGCAAACCAACGATGAGCGGTACTACGGAAGTGGGCTCAGATGTCACTCTCTATCTTGATGGAAGTACAGTAAGGTATGCTGACGCCTCTACTAATGCCAGCGGAGTATGGGTGTTTTCTCCATCTGCTAATCTTAGCGAAGGCGAACACTTTATAACTGCTAAGGCGTATGACAAAGCAGGTAACAGTAGTGTTTTAACTGCTGCTTTCAATTTTATCGTGGATACAACAGCTCCTGTTGCCCCTGTCATATCGGATATCTCAGGTAAAAATGCCGCTGGCTATACGCAGCAAAGCAAACCTGTTGTTACCGGTACATCAGAAGCAAATATAACTGTATCCTTATATCTTGATGGCAGCGGTACTAAATTAGCTGACGCAACTGCCAATGGCAGCGGTGTCTGGTCATATACCTTTATCAGCGATCTCGCTGACGGAGCTCATTCTATTACAGCTAAGGCGACCGACCTGGCCGGTAATGTCAGCGTCAGCAGTGCTGCATTCAGCTTCACTGTCGACAAAACAGCTCCTGCCGCTCCGGTAATCTCTGCTCTTTCCGGAAAGAATGCAGCAGGCTATACACAACAGACCAAGCCAACAGTCAGTGGAACGGCAGAAGCCAATACCACCGTGAGTCTGTACCTTGACGGAAGCTCAACAAAGCTGGCTGACGTGACTGCCAATGGCAGCGGAGTCTGGTCATATATCTTTACTACAGATTTGTCAGAAGCTGTCCATTCCATTACCGCACAGTCAACCGACCTGGCTGGTAACACCGGTGTGCAAAGCGCAGCCCTGGCATTTACAGTCGATAAAACAGCTCCTGCGGCGGCTGCGACTATAACGATGTCCAGCAGAAATGCAGCAGGGTATACCAAAATATTGAAACCCGCTATCAGCGGCAACGCAGAGGCGAACGGCAAAGTAAGGCTCTATCTTGACGGAAGTACAACATTACTGGCTGAAGTGAGCGTTTCATCGTCCGGTGTATGGTCATACACCTTCGCTTCCAACCTGACTGAAAAGCCATATACGCTAAAGGCTGTTATCGTCGATGCAGCCGGGAACGTGGGACCAGATAGCGATGTGTTTAATTTTATTGTAGACGCAACGGCTCCCGCCATTCCCGTAGTCACCACCGTGACCGGCAGAATAAACGGCGAATATACAAAAGTAAGCAGGCCAACTGTCAGCGGTACCGCTGACCCCAATACGGTAGTATCCTTATTCCTCAATGGAAATTCAACCACCACTAACCGGCTCACCGATAATATTCCGGTAGGTGCCGATGGTAAATGGTCGTATGAACTTACATCAGATCTTCCGGCTGTGAGACACTTTTTCATGGCTCTTACTACCGATGCTGCGGGTAACAGCACCCTGCTGAGCAGTCCTTTCTACATTACTGTGGATCTGACGGCTCCGGATGCGCCAACTGTGGCTATGGCCAGTAGAAACGCTGCCGGTTATACAAAGCTGACAAAACCTGTTGTAAGCGGCAACACTGAGGGATTTGCAACTATTGACATCTTTGTAGATGGCAATCCCACAAAGGCAGCATCCGTAACAGCATCTTCCGTAGGCAGCTGGAGTTATACTTTTACAGCCGATCTTGCAGAAAGTCAACATACTATTGTGGCTGTTGCCACAGACAGAGCAGGTAATACAGGCATTGGCAGCTCCGTCTTTACTTTCACAGTCGATAAAACGGCTCCTGTAACAACGGTCACCCAGGTGAGCGGCAGAAATGCTGCTGGTTATACTTCACAGAGCAAACCCGTAGTTAGTGGCACAACAAAGGCGAATGCCATAGTGAGCCTTTATCTTGACGGAAGTTTAACTAAGCTGGTAGATGTAACCGCTGATGGCAGCGGTACATGGTCATATACTTTTGTTTCTGATCTGGCGGATGGAGCTCACTCCCTTGCTGCAGATGCTATTGACCTGGCGGGCAATACCGGCCTGAAAAGTGCAGCGTTTACTTTTACGGTAGATACCAGCGTTCCCGCTGTGCCTGCGGAGCCAACCGTTCCGGGAGGGAATGGTTCGGCTACAAATGATACAACTCCAACCTTTAGTGGTACAGCTGAACCAGGCGCCAGTGTGACGGTCGTAATCGATGGTCAAACTTACGGACCTGCAATAGCTGGTTCCGATGGTAAATGGGAAATTGCGGTTAGCCCATCTCTGTCAGAAGGTAACCATACGGTGAAGGTAGCGGTAACAGATAAGGCTGGTAATACCAGCGAGAGCACAGAAAAAATTATTACTATAAAGACAGATAAACCCGCCACCCCAGAGCAGCCAACTGTTCCAGGCGGCAACGGCTCAGCCACAAACGATACCACGCCAACCTTCAGCGGCACCGCTGAACCAGGCACAAAGATCGAAGTGGTGATCGACGGCAAGCCTTACGGCCCTGTCTATGCCGACCAGAACGGACATTGGGAACTTGTGATCAACCCTGCGTTAGCAGAGGGCGGCCACATAGTAACCGTAAAAGCTACCGATATCGCAGGTAACATCAGCGAAAGTGCAGAAACCACTATCACTGTTAAGACCGATAAGCCGGTAACCCCGGAACAGCCAACTGTTCCCGGAGGCAACGGATCAGCTACAAACGATACCACTCCAACCTTCAGCGGAACCGCAGAACCTGGCACCAAGATCGAAGTGGTGATTGACGGCAAGCCTTATGGCCCTGTCTACGCCGACCAGAACGGACATTGGGAACTTGTGATCAACCCTGCCCTAACAGAGGGCGGCCATACAGTGACAGTAAAGGCAACTGACATTGCAGGCAACGTCAGTGAAAGTGCAGAAACCACTATTACTGTGAAAACCGATAAACCGGTAACCCCAGAGCCGCCAACTGTTCCCGGTGGCAACGGCTCAGCCACAAACGATACCACGCCAACCTTCAGCGGCACCGCTGAACCAGGAACTAAGATCGAAATCGTCATCGATGGCAAGCCTTATGGTCCTGTCTATGCCGACCAGAACGGACATTGGGAAATAACCCTTAGCGAAGAACTGGG
>NZ_QEAS01000005.1:33317-306195 GCF_003130405.1 Pararcticibacter amylolyticus | reverse complement strand
AATTGTCCAACTTTTGGAGCAGTATAAAACATTGATGCCATCCGGATGGCCTCCTTTTGGCCCACACTCCTTCCGTAATGGGCATTTACCCGGATTTCTCCATCATTATCTGAATCATGCGTATTAAAACCATATTCGCTTCCTGACTTCAATATCGGGCCTGGATCCCTTCCTGTAAAATATGCTACGGCGTGCCTCCAAAGTGCCCCAAATCGTGTATAACCACCATCCGGGTCTACTCCATTCACCGGATCATTCCCCATTCCCACATAGGGCGAATAGTACTGCCCGTAAGGATCCGTCGTCATCCACCTGCCAATAGTTGGATCATACATCCGCAATGCAAAATTCAGCCAGGCACTTTCTTTGTCTTTCTCTGCATACTGCCCCTGATAGCCATAACGATGATCACTGTTCGCGAGGGTCAGATCTGATCCGAAAGGATAATAATCAGAATAATACAGGACATCTGCAAGACCTCCGGAGGTTTTATTTTGGTTGATCACTACCCGGACATTACCCAGATGATCGGTTAATTCATACTGATAAGTTCCTGATGCCTTTTTATATATCCCCATCCTCCCGGCTGCATATACCGGCACTTCCTTCTCCTGCATGGAAGTGCCGTTATTATCATAGATGGCCAGTACATTCCCTCCGGCATCAGGAACATAATAGGTTGTAATCCCGGTTAAATGATCCGTTTTCTTAATCCTGTTGCCGCCTTCATCGTAAGCGAAAGAGATTTTTAACTGAGTTTTCGCAGCATCCGAATAGATTGCTGTAACCTTGCCACTAACATCATATGATAAATACATCCCCTGGCTACCCCTTATTTGGGCAGTCATCTGCCCAAGGTCGTCATACTGATAACTCGCATAGTTATCTACAGAGTTAAGCCTGTTAGTATTGGCCTGATAGCGGTAAACCAGTGAATTTATAACGGTTCCCGCATTGTTTGTTCTGGTTAGCCCCTGGATATTCCCGTGCTTGTCATAAGTTAAGCCATATTCCCGGTTCTTACCAACTGCTTCTGTAAACGAATCAAACATTGACGTATAAGTAGGACTACCGTATTTACTGTTGCTGAATTGATACTTGTCATCATATTCGTATGTAAACATTGCAGGATTGTTGACTGAAGAGCCGTATGCGCTAACTACCGATGCTGGTTTAGTACTTCTCCAGCTTTGTCCTCTTATACTTCCGTTATAGCTTTCGGGAGCAGTCGAGGCAACAAAGCTGTTAACACCTGTTCCTGGACGAACATAATCACCGTTAAAATACTCGAGTGTCATCCCGAAAACATCTGGAGCAAAGCCATTTGATGTACCATCTTTTCCAGGGTCTCTAGTCTGATCGGGATGATTTATTGCTTTGAGCCATCCCTGGGGGGTATAAGTATAGTCAACCCCCTGAAGGTTATCCGCAATTTCAACTCTTTTCAGCGGTCCGTGCAGGTAATAGTAGTATTTAGATTGCAGCTTTCTGGTAACGTTTGGATCCGTGGTAGTGTAAACTGCCTTTAATCTTCCCTCCCCATCATATTCATATTCATGAATGAATCGTTCTCCCGGAATATTCTTCTGATAGTCTACCTGGCTGACTCTTCCTTTGGCATTATACGTGTAGTCGATCGTTTTGATTCCGAGCCCGGTAATATGTTTTATTAGCCAGATCAATCGACCCTCACTATCATAGCTATACCATGTCTTTCCTTGTTCATTCTCTGTACGGCTGACCGTCCCTCTTAAGAAGAACTCATCCTGAACATAGCCTGCAACACCATGACCATTATCGGCATAATCATAAAAACTCTTTACCCACTGCTGTTTTGTACCACCAGTCAATCCCCCGTCTGTAGTTATACTCTCCTGCACCGTGATATTGGTTTTTGCTGACGCAAAACTGATTGTACCCGGTATATATTCTCCTGATTCTACAGGTCTGGACAGATAATCATAATTCGTGTAGGAAAAACGGCCTGTTTTGCGTTGTTCTGTATTTTGAGAGAAGCGAAGAGCTCCGTCTGTCCGGTAAATATATTCTGTTCTCCCTGCGTCAGAAGTTGTCATTGCGATAAGCCGCCCCCTGGTATCGTATTCATATTTTGTCACAAAAGGTACATCGGCAAGAGTATTATAAGCATTAATATTATCGATTAATTTCTTAACGCCTTCGGGGGCAATACTAGCAATCAACTGTCCAAGTTGATTATAGAAATTATAACTAAGATCGCCATAACTATTCGTGTAACTTAAACTCAAAGATATTAGGTTTGATATCTTATAATAACCCGCCTGCAATTGCAGCTGTGTGTCATTCACAATGCTTTCCTGTTCCGTTGACATATCTACCAGCGTTGCATTCAGAGCTACTATATTAACAGTACTGGGTTTAAGCAGAACAAAATAGTAAAGAGCAAAGATTGGTACGTGTTTTGTAACCGTAACACTCAAATCATTGCCAGAAAGGGCACTTACCAGCAAATTGCCCGATTTATCAGAAAAACTGATTATCTGTTTCCCGTTGGCATCTCTCTGTACCAATTGTACAGCTTCAATTGAAGAAGAAAGATTCCCGAGCTGTCCGATGCTGAAAAATTTGTTTCGTACCTGGATATAATGAGTTAATTCGTTGTTTACAGGAACACTATAACTACGCTGTTCCCGACCCAGGCCAGTTCTGAAAGCCTCTGCAACGTTCGAAGTCTTTTTTACCGAGCCTGATCCATCGCTATTATATACGGTTCTCATCAAGGGGTAACTGGTAACGGGCATATAAGGCTCGGAAGTATTACTGGGACTGTAGTACCTGCCGAGGCTGCCTGCAACTGATATCCCTAAAGGGTCAGGAGTATTTGTTTTCCCAAGATCAAAATTTGTGTAGTTATATTTTCCACCCTGACTATTGCTTACAAAATTGTCTTTATAAGAAAAATCCAGGTTGCCTATCGGTGCTGCTAAAGTACTTATTGCTGGCCTTCCCAACGCATCATAAAGAGTTTCGAAGGCGAGAACCTGAGCAGTGGAAAGGTTCCTTATTTGAGATTGAGTAGGTTGCCCTGCATTATCAAAAAAAGATTTAGATTCACCATCTATGTTCCCGTCATCATCGTAACTACGGCTAATAATCCAATTTCTATTTATATCTTCATTACCGATAGCAATAGTTGTAGTGATTGCTCCAATATTAGAATTCGAATATCCCTCCGAAGCCACATAGTAAGTTCCGGCAGCAAGTGTTACAGAAAGAGAAGCACTATTTTCACTGCATAGAAGGCCATTTCCACCATTTGTGTTTATCACAGAACCAGAGGAATTCACCAAATGCATCACCGTTCTAAGCCCAGATCCACAATGAGAAATATTTATCTTCTGGTTTTGTGAGATTGTAAACTTGTAAAAAATATCATCACCCGGTTCTCCAATCTCGTTACCGTAACAATTAGAAGGGTTGTTATTGAAGGTATGTGAAAAAGTTCCGCCTGGAACAATAATTCCCGCATCAATCGCATTTGCAAGCGTCGCACCCGCGGGAGTGGGCTGACTACTTATCCCGGTTATATTGAGAACTATGACCCCACTATTATTTCCATATCCTTCAGCAACTACATAATATGTCCCTGCGGATAACGAATACTGAATAGAAGCTCTTGTTCCCGAACATAACAGGCCATTATCATTGTTAGCAGTAATTAAAGAACCTGATCCATTAAGAAGATGAACATAAGTATCGAACCCCGAGTTACAGGTTGAGATATTCATCAGCGATGTGCCTGTCAGCGAAAAACGGTACCAGACATCCTCACTTGGCTGGCCATATTCATTTCCGAATCCACTGTTATTCTTAAAATCCATAAATGTTCTGCTTCCACAGCCACCAAAAGTTCCTGCATCTATGGCATTTGAGATGGTTTGTCCCTGTCCGCTGACAGAATTGATAAAAAAGAACAGACCAGACAAAACAGACAGAATGATCTTAACCGAGTTTTTCATAACTGCTTCTTTTGATAATTGTATAGATTCTCCTTGACGAGAACCATATTCCCTTTTCCCAGTACTTCTTTGTATACCTTTGTCAACCTTCCCACCGCATCGTATTCAAACCGAGTGAAAAGGTTATTGTTATCCAGAATATTGGTCAGTTCTCCCGTTAATGCATCGTACACATAACTATTGACCTGGGCCTGCAAAGGCTGAAACCGGAAATCGTCGAAAAATATATCTGTGGCCCCAAGTACGTTTGCACATGACACAGTGAGCACTTTAGTAGGATCTGAAAGAAGAGAACCGGGAATTTTTAGTTCGAGAAGATACCATCCCCTTGATTGCTTTTGAAGATTCAGAGTCGCAAAAACAGTGGTGGACGCTACAGAGTAATAAAGTCTGGCAGCAGAAAGGTTATTGGCGTTTGTCTGAAACCAAACAGAGGCAACATAGTCCTTTCCCAGTGAAGGTAATGCGGACAGTGGCAGAATGTAGGAAATACCCGTTTTGTTTGGAGCCACTATCAGACTCATTCTTCCTGAATGGGAAGCAGCACTGGCTATCGTTCCAGAGACATAATTGACATTCGTACTCAGCTTTCCATTAACGGGGGAACCATCTTCAAAACCAGCAAATGCCATTTCATTATAAGCAACATTCGATCCGGAAACAACTACTCTTCCATCGTTATAGCCCATTTTAGATGAAGAGCGGATACCATTTATATCAATACTTTCGAGAGGCTTTGAAAAAACATCAAATAATGAAACTTTACCTGTCTTCTTCCAGAAAGCGTTCTGAGAAACAGATTCCCAGTCAAAATCAACAAAATTACTTATTGCAGTAAGGCCGTCTGCCGTCTGTCCGTCCGGTATCCATGCATATGCGTCTGTTTTTCTCCACACCTTTCCATTTGCCGCTGCATCGTTCTGAATAATGTTTATTCCATTGCCATCTGTTACCGGCGTCTCTACTCCCCACAGCTGAACAGCAGAAGAAACCAATCCCAGTTTAGCATTGCTGTTATCTAGTTTATAAGTGTAAGTTGCCGCTTCCTGTGTTAACATATTCTTATTCAGTTGAGACTGCATCTTCAGTCCCATTTCCCAATATCTCCTGTACGCAGGGATCACTTCCTGCATAAATTTGTTACCATAACTATCTGTCACTATCTTTTGAGTGACAGCACCACTGTAAAAATCAAATGCCTGGTTTACGGACGAAGTCTGTATCCCCGTGGTGTTATCAACAACCGTCTGACCTGTGCAAATAGCAGGGTACTCTTCCCGTGCACTCATAGTGCCCATAACGTCCCAATTGGCATCAGAGCCGGTCCAAACATACTTTACCTCTGAATAGCGTTCTTTTATCAGGCCTTGCTTTTTATAGGCAACAAGACGTTGCTCATACATATTCATAAAATCAGAATAAGAAGAGCCCTCTAAGCCGTCATGCAGATAGTGATTGATCGTTTCACTTAGTTTATTCCCATATATATCGTATGCAGTCACCCGTTTTAATGCACCGATATTGCTTACAAACTTCTTAAGAACAAGGTTTCTTGTATAGTAGCTACTTAATCCAGGATCTTTCGGCGCAGATCTCCGGGGAGAAACGTCTTCTTTCCCAACCATATTTTTACGAAAAACTTCAAACTGATATACAGTACGGCCTGGAACCTGACGGGTCTGGTTGTCCATAGCGCTATAAACTTCTTTGGTAACGGTTACATACTCATACATCACTCCCGGTCCCGGGACTTCTCTTGATATACTTAACAGTCTGCTCATATCTTTATAAAGTTCCCGTCTGTAAACCTTCGCAGCTTCCTCTCTCACTGAAGTATTTGTAGATGTAACAGATGATGCAACGTTATCCATTTCCTGGGTTATTGGTTCATAAGAGGTAACACCCGATGACATCATTTGGTCCCGGTTCAAATATCCATATTGGGCTGTGCTCCTGACACCTGCAAGGTTATCAATCGTGACACTCTTCACCCTTATGCCACCGCCATAATATATATCATTTCCTCCGAGCTTAAGATTACCAGTTCTTATTGTTCCAGATCCTCCCCCATAAAGAATATCGTTAGTTAGATTAACAGGACAGTATATATACATATAATCGCCACTGATCGAAGTTATTCTGGGCGGTATAGAATAAGAAGAAGTAGAAATAGTCGTAAAGGTATTCCCACTTCCTTCTTTAAATAATGTCATATCAAGTTCATCTCCCACTTTGAACAGATCGTTCAAATTTTGTCCCTCCGTGTTGACATAGTAGTAAAAGTTGTTTCCCCCCTGGCTCGAAAAATCGCTAATGATGAGGGGACGGTTCTTATTTAAAATGGATTGTCCATAAGTATCCCCCTCATAATCTATGCTTATTTCTGCACCAAGGCCTGTTTTTATCGTTCTTAAAGACCACACATCTGTTGCCCTGTTCGATATCGGGTTAGTCAGCCGGTTTAGATTTTCGTTTGAAGTGCCCGAATAATCAGATTTAAACATTCCCCAAACGTCCTGCTGATCCTTGTTGTATGGCGGGTTTTTTGTCGTTCTTACCTCAAACGAGCCTGATCCCGAAAACTTACCGTTCTTTAAGCTATAAACCCAGTTATTGCCACTCTGAGCTTTCGAAACAATTACACCACAATAATCACCGCCACTTGTTTCCAGCAAATCCCCCGGTATAAATGCGCTGCTGCTGGTTATAAAGCTATTTGAAGTCAGGGTCCCTGTAGATGATTTAATCGCAGTAGCATCTAAACCGTACTGAAAGTCGATAGATGGCAGTAAATCCGCGCCTCCCACACCTCTAAACTTAACAGAATTAAGGGTTAATTTACCATATTTCGTAGAGGGACTATTGATATTATAGCTATTTACAGTACCCCGGACAAGGGAATAGTCGTAGTTAAAATCGATGATCCGGATTGCTTTAGCTTCTAATACCGCTCTTCCCACTGCGTTAACATCATTTTTATCCAAAACATTTGCGTGAAGCTCGCAATCTGAACAACTAATGCTTCTCCCTGGGGGAATATAGCTTCCTGATCCTCCGCTTGCCGGACTTATGATCGAAGCATCGCTATTATTGAGCAAATAGATCTTGTCCAGCCTCAGACTCTGGCTCGAATTTGTATTGAATACTCCTTCATTCTGATAATTTGACTCTGAGCTTATAGGGCTACCGGCCCAATTCTTGTTAAAAATTTCAGGCGACTCGCCCTTGGCATCATATCTCACATCTTTTTCAAAAAGAGCAGTATGGCTTCGTGTCCTAATGGCGTTTAGGTAGTAAACTTCTCTCTTTCCCATTGAGACAGATCTGAATCGATTATCATCATCCCGATAATATCCCTCCGATGGATTCCGCCAAGCATATTTATCAGACCATTTTCCATATTCAAAGCTAATCCAGTGTCCGTAGTCCTGGCTATCTATCACACCGACAGTGCCTCTATCGACATAATCCGGGCCGGTAATCGCTGTTAAGTACCAGGTATAAGCATATCCTTCATTTCTTGTCTGCCGGTTAAATTGAAGTACCGGGCTTCCAATAAACTCCTGGTACATTTCTTCATCGTAAGAGTAAGCCGGTAAATTATAATGATAAGTTACCCCGCTCTCACTTGTTATAGCAAAACCTGCAATGTGAGTAGCTGTTCCTGACTGAAAAGTATGTGCCTTCCTGTTTAACCCGTTTACAATGGGAGTAATAAATTTATTGTTCCCATAAGTTGAAACCGTTCCGTCTGACCTGGTTACCGAATAAGAAATATATTTTGATCCGGCGAGTTCATTACCGGAAAAGCCGCCTGCCCACTCATCATCTTCAATTAAAGGCCCATAATAAGGAGGCGGATAAGCAATGATCCTTGAATCAAGGTCTGCCATAAAGTCCGGATAGTTCTGTAAATAGTTATTTGAGAAATCATTCTCAAATCTGAACTCGGGAAAAGCTACAGCCGAGCTGTTAGTGATATATTTAACCGTTTGCACAATAAGGTTATCGCTGATCTTTTCCCACCGGTTTTGCTGTATAGCTTCGCCTTCAAACCGATATGGCCGCATCGAGCCGCCCAATCCCTGAGCAGTTACCTGATATTGATCGTACGAAGGGAATGAACCGCCCATACGCTTATTAGGTTCGGGGTCATCTACTATATTTTTGTCTTCTTCCTGAAGAGTATAGGCATCATAAGCAACCGCATCAGGAACGTCTATGTAATATTGCCACCCGGGATACAATGATCCATACATAAAGGATGACTCAGTTTCATTCGACCAGTATCTTGTCTTTGTACGGCTATATGAAGCAAAGATCAAATTGACGTCGGTCTTTTTTGTTTGAGTGGAAATGGAACCGGCTTTAGAATTTTGAGTAGACGCAGTATATCCTCCAACAGAAAATGATGAACCACCATCACTTGACATTGAAACTCCCAACACTCCTAATCTTTGGCTGATCATAAAACCCCCGGCTACCCCTTCCCTATTTACAGAGGCACCCAATCCCAGATCCATGGCATAAGGACCATATTCTGCTCCTATTCCTACTCCGCCATTTACAAACCAACCATCAGAACCACCACCTACATTCATTTGGGCAGAAAATGATCCCCACTTACCGCCTATTCCGGCCCAGGCACTATAATCTCCTCTTGTATTCGCACCGGCACCTGCACCGATGGTCAAGGGTGTATTTGGAATGCCGATTCCACCATTTATATCTGCACCGAAACTTCGCCCGAGAAACGTATCATTAGAAAAAGAAAGACCAAAGCCCAAATACCCAATCCCCCCAAACGCTGGAATCGAGAAACCTATTCTTGAGGCACTCTTTTTACCTCCCTCCCAATAGTCCCGCCTGCTTGATTGTGCCCCATACCAGTCGTCGGGAAAACCGTTCACTGCCCTGTTAATAGCACCGGGATTCAGAGTCCAACCGAGTCCTACCCAGCTAGCATCCTCATTCGGTTGTATCCCGGCATGATAAGACAGTGAAAGAGGGTAACCGCCTTCGGGGCCAGGGACTTCCAATAAAGGTAAATTATACGCCAGATCACCAGTGAGCAAATTGACCATATCTGTGGTATCTACCGGCTCAAAACTGGTTGCCTCCGGGGCTGTCGGGCCTGATGTTAAACCCAGGGCAACAGCAGGAGAAAACAATTGATTAAGCATAGTTACCAGCAAAAACATAGCAGTGACACGCTTAATTCGTGAATATGAATTCTTTTGATGGGACATGGCGTTTATTTAAATTTTAAGCTTACCTGAAATTTCCGTTACTTTTTTTAGGGCATCTTCGTCAAATTGGAAAGTCTGCGGCCCCAGATTTAAACCGAATTCGTTGATCTTAATCTCAAATCGTCCGGCGTTCTTCATTTCTTCCTGGCTAAAGACAATCAACAATTCGTTCCCGCCTGTCAGGCCAAAAGTCTGTTGGAAGAAACACGCCTCTGGCTCAATCAAAGATGTATTTTGTGAGACAAGCGATATATAACCAGGCATTCTGAATGAAAGGACATTTAATATCTCGCTATAGGAGTCATTATCCAGTTGTGGCAATAGTTCTTTGCCATTCCTGGAAAAAGTGAACAAAAAGTAATACCCTTTATTGGTGTCCAGCTTTGGATCCAGCAATATGGCCGGAATATATCTCATCTTTAAAGTAATTCCCCCCGTACAATTAACTTCACTTATGAGGCCATTTTTCTTGTCACCAATATATTCCTGTAACCCGGTTTTAGTTGTTATCTGAGAGGTACAGGATGCGGTTATCAGCAATGTCATGCCGATACAGGCGAGCATAATTTTCATTTTTTCGACGTTAAATACTCATCGTTCAGTTCCTGTAACACCCTGGATGTAAGATCCAGACCCTCCCGGGCATAGGCGATAGTTCCCGATTCATTTGCTATAAAGATCATCTTATACCCATTTTTCTTTCCATACTCCGTCAAGAAACTGTTAATAGTTGAAAATACCCCTTGCATTAGTTTAGCATTTTCTTGTTTGGCGTTCTCGCTAATTGCCCTCTGATAATTTACAAGCGCAGATCTCTTGGTGTTGATAAGTTCACGTCCCATCTTCTGCTCTCTCGCTGTCATACCCGGCAGATCTTTTTCATACTTTTTCATGGCATTCTTTACTTCTGTTTCAAGGGTATCGATATTCGCCTGCCATTCTGTTGCTTTCTTCTGAAATTCCTTTCTGGCTTTTTCTGATCCTTTATATTCGTTCAACAATTTCCCGGATTCTACATACGCTATTTTATCATTATTCCGGAAAGACAACACTAGCAAAGAAATAACCACTAAACTGAGCAGGACATTGAACAGGATAAGAAAAGTTGAAATGGACTTTTTTGATTCGGAAAAAGAATTCTTGTTGATCATGTGTATAGCTTGTATTGATTAGTTTTATTTATTCGAAAATGACTTTTCTTGTTTTTTCAGTAAGGGCGCTAGTTTTTCTTTACCATTCAATTTGCCTTCAACCTTAGAAAAGGACCCCAGCTTTTGTAATTTTTCACGTTCCAGAGCATCCAATTTGTCCACCTTTTGTTCCGTTGTCAGGGAGCTATCGTGATAGATCTTATTCGACAGATTGGTATAGTGTTCCATTAATTCAACAATCTTTGTTGCTGAATTAATGCTTATTTTCAATCTCTGGCTAAGAGAGTTGATCTTATTTTGTTTAAGCTCATTACTCCTGTGATCCTGTGCGTTTACATTTCCAGCAAGCAGAAAGAACAGCGATACAACAATTTGTATATTCTTTTTTATTTGCATAATGTTCTTTTTAGTAAGTTATTAAAGAATGGCAAGCGACAACTTCATTTGCAATAGCTTTTGCATAAGTAATTTCGCGACAATACCTTGTCGGAAAAAATCTTTAGACAAATGATAAGAAATATAGGGTAAGTGATACCTTTTCAGGGGGTAAACGTATCCTTTCTACGCCACTAAATCCCGATAATATATTGATGTTTTTCATTATACATCTTCCATTCAGTTAAAAAAACATCTACTTTTATTCCTAACAAAAATAGAGATTTAGCTCCCTTATAAACATAACAGAAAAATTACAACAACATTCTACTGAACTTATGTTTAGAAAATTATTATCTTTAATAATATCTTTTTCCGACACGTTAAAAAGAGAAAACAAACAATAGTCCCTAATCTATCATGATATGATAACCTGCTACGTAATAGGAGATCAGAACACTTTAAACGCTCTCACCTCTAGTTTTACTTCGTTCTCCCTAGAATGGGTTTTGGAATTGACCAACGATTTCTATGCCGCACTGAAACAGATAATTGTCCTGAAAACTGAATTAGTATTTGTTGATGAAAGACTGATAAAAGCTCATGAACCAGACTTATCTTTATTAAGGCAAGTTACAGTAGTTATTACAGTCCCCACTAACAACCTAACCGCCCAGTATCCAACTATTTATAATGCAAACGAGCACTTAAAGCAGGCAACCGCAGGTAGCCTTACAAGTGACAGAAATGTACGCAAATACCAAACCAGTCCGGAATCTCTTTTTATAAAAAAAGCAAAAAGCATCTATGGAATAATAGATGCCATTATTCCTTTTAAAGACATCATTTATATTGAATCTTTTGAGGACTATCTCAATATCCATATGGAGGGTGATAAAAACTATCGTACTCATATGACATTAAAAAGCATTACAACCGTTCTTTCTTCCGGTTTTCAAAGGATCAATAAGTCGTATATTATTAACAATTCAAAAATAACAGCTGTTGTGGGAAGGAACTATGTAATTCTAAATGATAATATTAAATACAAACTTCCTATCGGTACCACTTATAAATCGGGTTTCTCAAAGTGGAAGAAGCAGCATTTAAAAAGAGTTAACGATAAAAAGATTGATATTCCGGGTCTGCTGAGTATCTTCTTATTTGTCGATTGGTTCAGTATTTTCTAGACAGGTGATTTTTCAAGACATTATATCTTTACGTAGTGGTCAATGCACTTTCGGCAAAAGTTTGCTTTTAACTTTGCTGTGCTGGAATTGCAAGATTATACTTCCGTCGGACACAATAAAAGATGGCTGTTGGCTTGAGCTGGATTTGCGTATTTCATTTCTAGTCATTTTTATCATTCTAATTCGATAAAGATCCATTATGGTTACCGAATTTATATGTATATTATAAATGAAATTGAAGCCGATAAAAACGGAGAACGACTACATTGAGGCGCTCGCAAGACTCGAGAAGATCTTTGATGCCAGGAAGGGATCAAAAGATGGAGACGAATTGGAAATCCTTGGCATCTTAATTGAAAAATACGAGAACGAGAAATTTCCGATTGATTTACCTGATCCGATCGAAGCAATAAAATTCAGAATGGAGCAGTAGAAAGCTTACCACGGAATCATGTAAAAAAAGATCAACCAGCACTGTGATGCAACACCACAGGTCAGGCGATCAAAAACAGTTGTTTATGCTGAGTTTAGGTGCCCTGCAAATACGCCAGATACATCATTCAAAAATCAATATTGGTCTCTTTTTCTTTATAAATTCCAGACCGAACACAGGCCGCTCCAAATCGTAGGGTACCGGCCTCCTGCTGAATTGCTGAAAATAAAGAATGCAGCCGTCCTTCCATACCTGGGCATCAAGGGTCTGACGCATCAACAAGTTCTGAACCTGTAAAAACCGTTGCTTATCGACATAGGGTTCTGTCAGGTCCCAGGTTTTCTGAAATCCTCTGACCTGCTGTATTCCATGATCGTAGTGAAAGCAGATCTCATCCCATAGTGTTTTTCCGCTTTTGAGTTTAAAATCCCAGGGTAAGTGATGAAACCATAACAAGTACTTTTCGGGACAGGTCTGCACATCGTTGAGCTGAGATGCAAGGGGCTCGTGATACTGACTGACTGCATTACTGCCACTACGGGTACGGTTAAAGCCAACGCCATTGGTATCCGCCTGGTGGTAATACACTGAGGTCCAGTCTGGCCTTACACTCTTAGGTCCAAACCAGGGGCCCGGCCCGTAATGATCATCTGCTGAGAAGATATGGTGAAAGCCAAGGGGCATGGAGTAGTTCACGACAGCCTCTCTGCTCTCCAGCATCATTTCCTTTACCGGTTTTAGAAATCCGCGTTCCCAGTCGCCGTGCTTCTCTGATTTTCCATAAGCAACGTCCGGGTTATAGAAAGTCAGTTTTGTCCATTCATCTGCGATTTGTTCGCTTGTCAGCGTATGGTCCCAGGCCTGCCGTCCGAAGGCATACCAGTTGGCCTGTGCGAAGGGGTGCCCGCACCAGTTTAAATCAAGCCCGGTGTTTGCTACACCTGCAATGGCCGTATATGGGTATTTAAAGATGCTGCCATCCGTACAGCGGGCGACCGTGCTGCCCTTACCTTCCTGGTAAGTATCGCTCTTGAGACATTCTTCCCACATAGGAGCCAGGAAGGCCAGCTGGTAAGAGTGCCCGAGATACTCCTGCGTGATCTGGAGCTCGGGCATAACAGCCGTCTTTTTCATCGCCCCGAAAAGAGGGCTGAAGGGTTCCCTTGGCTGAAAATCTATAGGACCGTTTTTTACCTGTATGATGACATTATCCCTGAAAGCCCCGTCAAGGGGCATGAATTCGTTGTATGCCTGACGGGCACGGTCTTTTTCCTGTGAGCTGTAAACAAAGGCGCGCCACATCACGATGCCGCGATAGGGCTTCAGCACATCCGCCATCATATTCGCCCCGTCCGCATGGGTCCGGCCGAAATCCTGGGGACCGGGCTGCCCTTCGCTGTTTGCTTTTACAAGAAAGCCTCCAAAGTCAGGAATGAGCTTATAGATCTCCTCAGTTTTTACCTTCCACCACCTGATCACATCTTTATCCAGGGGATCAGATGTTTTTAGTCCCCCCAGCCTCACCGGCGAAGAGAAGTTCACAGACAAAAACGTTTTTATTCCATAAGGCCTGAGAATATCAGCAATAGCTTTTACTCTTTTAAGATATTCAGGGTCAAGTATACGGGGCGAGGCATTGACATTATTCAGAACGCTTGCGTTTATTCCTACCGAGGCACAGGCCCGCGCATATTCCTGCCAGAGAACTCTGTCATTTTGTGTTACCGCCAGGTCCTTATCTCCGCGCCAGAATATAGAACGTCCGGCATATCCCCGTTCCACACTTCCATCCAGGTTATCCCAATGATTCAGTAACCTGTACTCATAGGCAGGGTTGGAGACAACGGATTTTGCACTTTCACCAGTCTTCTGACGACGCAATAAATCATATACTCCATACAAAATACCTTTATCCGTAGAAGCATGTATGCCACGGGAATCCAGCATAAAACCATCTCCCTTTAATCTTTTATCTCTGCCCACTGAGAGGATTAACTTTGAGCCGGGTTCGCCCAGCCATCCGGCCTCCAGCTCTTTTACAGCGTTCTTTAATATAGGTGAACTTCCCTGACAAACAATGGTTACGGGGTTAGCTTTTCCCTTTCTTAGCCATAGCTGATGCCCGTTTTCAGCCCTGGCTGCGGTTGTCATGCATAGGATAATGCAGAAAATACCGGAAATGGTTTTGATGTTCATGATTAGTTACGTATTAGTTAGTAGTAAAAAATGTTTGCCGTTACTCATCCGTTCTGAAAGGAGATGCAGGCAATTTTTCAACATTATACAGATTGGGACCGACCGGATTATCAGCCCATGCATAGCGTACAAATTCAGGCTGCGGAACTTCATCCGACCAAACCTCCACTTTATCCCCCGTGATCCTGGCATTAGCCCACACAAACTTCCTGTCGGCTCCTGCTATAGCAAACTGAGAGAGAGGCTCGCCGTCTATGCTGATCAGCCCGCCGCCTGTGTGTAAAAAACTAACAATTATTTTATTTCCTTCTATCCTGGATGACTGGTAGAGCGGCCCGCTAAATACCAGGTCTTTTTCTCCGTAAAGGAAATGCCGTGCTATCAAAGCCAGGCGTTCGCCGACGTCTTTTTTATTATCCGGATGGATATCATTCCATTCGCCCAGGTCGATGGTCACAGCCATGCCTGTATTAGGAACCGACAATGTTTTTAAAGCCGCTTCCCGGATCACCGCCGAACCGCTCTCTGAGGGAAGATAGACCGCGTCGCCAAAATTCGGCAGCTGGACATAATAAAAAGGAAGGTTTGCCCTGCCAAACTGCTTTCTCCAATCTGCGATCAAAGCAGGCAGCAGTTTCCCGTATTCCTGTGCATTCCCGGTATTACTCTCTCCCTGATACCACAGTACACCTTTCACAGCATAAGATGTAAAAGGAGCGATCATGGCGTTAAACAGGGACGCCGGCTGACTTTGCTCTGAGAATGCATAAAATCCGCGGGATGCATTGTCCCGCCTGTAAACCTGCCCTACCTTATATTCCCAGTCACCTTTCAGATCCACCTCAACATCTTCCACCTTCAGAAAATAAGGTTTCACCGGAACGAAGCCACCTTTGCCTGAATTGTTCTGAACTCTGACCACCAGGATATTTTTCCCGGCCTTCAGAACTCCTTCCGGAACCTGATACCGTCTTTGAGGATACAGATAAGACGTGCTGCCCACCTGTTTCCCGTTAAGATATGCGATATCGGCATCAACAATCCTTCCCATAAATAAGGAAGCCTTTTTTCCTGCAACATGCACAGGCAGTTCAAATTCTTTCCGAAACCACACGACTCCGTCGAGATCGCGGATCCCCTGATCCTCCCAGTAGCCCGGAACATCGAAAGCCTGCCAGCCTTTCGGAACATAGGAAGGATCAAACCAGCTGACCGGTCCGCTCGTACCTTTGTCGGCATCTTTCATTCTGGCCGTGTTTCCGGCGGGCTGCCGGCGTTTCTGACTCATTACCCAGGCAGTATCCTTGTTACGGGTGATCACTTCCTTTATCCCGGGAAAACCGCTCAGTCCATCTTCGCCCGTCCACGCTTCGATAGTAGTACCTCCTACACTTGCATTAATGATCCCAACAGGCACATGATGCCTTTCAAAGATATTCCTTGCGAAGAAATAAGCTACTGCAGAAAAGGTGTTGACATCCTTCGGATTGGCGGATTTCCAATTGCCCGGCGGAAGATCGGCGGCAGGCCCCTCCAAGCGTGTAGTTGTTGGAATCCAGAATTGCCTGATTTGCGGATAGTCCGCCGTTTCGATATCTTTTGCATACGTGATGTTGTGGATGGCCAGTTGATGCACCATATTAGACTGACCGGAACATACCCAGACATCCCCGATCAAAATTTCCTTCAGTACAATGGTATTTTTCCCGCTTACAGTCATGGTGTAAGGCCCTCCTGCTTTCATAGCGGGTAACTGAACCTGCCAGCGGCCGCCCGGACTGGTCTTGCCTGCGGCGCTTTTTCCGTTGAAGCGGATCCGTACCTTTTCACCGGGAGATGCCCATCCCCATAATTTCAAAGGAGCGTTTCTTTGCAAAATCATGCTGTCTCTGATAATCTGAGGAAGCCGTACCTGTGCCGATGCCGAAAAAGACAGCACAGCCGACAATATGAGAGATGAGAAAAATATCTTAATACGCTGCATAAACGAAGAATTTTGTTTACCGGGCTTTTAAGCCCTAAGATCATCCGATAGCTGCCTGCGAAGCCGCCTTCTTATAGTCTGCCAGGAATTGCGCCAGGCCGTTATCTGTAAGAGGATGTTTGAGCAGTGCCGCGATTGCGGAAAGTGGCGCAGTGACGACGTCAGCTCCGATTTTAGCACATTCCACTATATGCATTGGATGACGCGCTGATGCCGCAAGGATCTGGGTGGCATATCCGTAATTGTCGTAAATAGTCCGGATATCTTCTATCAGGCCTAAACCGTCAGTTGATACATCATCCAGCCGGCCAATGAACGGGGATACATAAGTAGCTCCTGCCTTGGCAGCCAGCAAAGCCTGTCCGGCAGAGAAAACCAGGGTACAGTTGGTTTTGATCCCGCGGGATGTAAAGTATTTGATGGCCTTTACCCCTTCTTTTATCATGGGGACCTTCACTACAATCCGTTCATGTAACTTCGCCAGGGCTTCTCCTTCGGCTACCATTTCATCAAATGTAGTAGCAATCACCTCAGCGCTTACGTCGCCGTCTGTAATGCCGCAAATTGTTTTATAATGTTCTATAACCCTTTCATGTCCGGAAATCCCTTCTTTTGCCATCAGGCTCGGATTGGTGGTAACGCCGTCCAATACGCCCATTTCATGTGCTTCTTTAATTTGAGCAAGGTTTGCAGTATCGATAAAAAACTTCATAATGATATTTAATTGATATTTTGTTCTATTTTTAAAGTTATTTCTTTGCGCTTTCGGGAGGACCGAGGTAAGAGTTTTTTACCCCTCCTGCATCGATAATGATCCTTTCGACCACTACAGCCGGATCAATTGCCCACAGTTTCAATGTATGAGCTCCTTCAGATTTCAGCTGATGCTTTGATGTCAGGATCCTGATATTCCGGGCGACAGATCTTTCCCATCCCCAATCAGGGGATGCCCCGTTTATTTTGACCACCTGAGGCTCGCCGTCATCAATGGAAACTGCATATCTCATACCACCTGTATTATGGAAGTCGATGGTCGGAGCCACCAGTACATTCACACTCACCTCTCCTTTACTAAATGAATGAAAGTCGTATTCTGCACACGGAGCCTGAGGCCCGGCAGAAAAAGGGGAAGATGTAACGGGGAAAGGACTGATAGCGGAGGAGGTTTTTCCATAACCGGGAATGACCGCCCAGGAAGCATTGCCATGTTTCCGGAGCCTGCTGTAACCAGCGGCCTCCATGGCTATCACCCCATTGCTTTCCACATACCCTTTTATTTTTTCACCCTCCGCCGGGTTAAACACTTTTACTAAAACAGAGTAAGTACGGTCCCCGCATTTGACAGCAAGCGGTACCTGGTGTTCTCCGCGGGGAGCCTTCTTCCAGTCAATGCTGACCTCTATTCTTTTATCTTTTTCCAGAAGCCCGTCAGGGGAGCTGACCGTTACGAAAGAAGAGCCGGAGGATATTGCATACTGCAGGGGAGTTTTCCCGGTGTTGAACAATTCCATAAAGTAAGATTGCTGTGACCAGGGACTGAATGCCGGTAATACTGCTACCGTGTCTGATTCCGGCCACCATTTGGCGGTGTTTTCCAGTGCAAGGCCTGCATATCCTTTTTCGGGCACCTCTATTTCGTCTACGCGTGGCATTATATTCGTCTCGGGCTGCTGCCATCCAGTATAACCGATATGAGTCTGATCCATCATGTGGTTCCACTTGCCGCCGGCGATATCCTGATTATAGATCCTGCTTATCTCTGCATCCCGGGCAAATAAATCTCTGACCTTTGATGCAAGTTCATTAGTGGAAGCACGCCGCTGACCAGCATACAGCCTGTTCAAAGCCACGGCATAATAAAGTTCGTAAAGATTTGAACAGGCCATCACGGGATGAAGAACAAGCTGAAAATAACTGTCCCGGTATTGCGCCGGTAAAAGTTTACCCGTTTTCTCAGCCCGGCTGAGAAGTTCCCGGTAGTCTGATGTCACCCTTTCAAATTCCCTGTAATGATGCAGGCTGTATGTTTTTTCACTGAGAAGTTCGGGCTTCACCCTTCCGTTAAACCTGGTGTAAGAAGAGATGATGTCTGCTATTTCGCCGGCATGTGCAGCGCCGAACTGAGCTTCCGCCCATAACCGGGTATAGTCCTGCAGCTTGTCTGATGTCCATTGCTCCGGATTCCAGGCATAGTCAAGAAAGAACTCAATCGGAAATTCCATTGGTTTAAGATCTCCGACGTTCACGAGCCAGAGCCGGTCTGCCCCATACTCCCTGGCTAGATGCATTTGTTCCCATACTTTGGTAATGGGGTTGGTATTTAACCATTTATAGTTCCTCGGTCCCCCTACATAATCAAAGTGATAATAAATACCATATCCGCCTGCCCTTGGCTTATCTTTCAGCTCAGGAAGCTTTCTTATATTCCCCCAGTTGTCATCGCAGAGAAGCAGGGTGACATCGTCAGGGACGCGCATCCCTTTATCGTAATACTCCTGGACCTCTTTATAAAGAGCCCATAGCTGGGGAACCTTTTCCGCCGGCTTCCCTGTTTCCTCTTCCAGTATGCGGCGCTGGGCAGAGACTATTTTCTCAAGCAGGCTGATATTGCTTTCTTCGCTCATCGGTTCATCTCCATCTCCCCGCATACCTATCGTCACGACGCTTTCATTACTCCCCATCCTCCTGATTCCCTGTCTCCAGAATTCATCCAGGCCAGAAGCGTTGGTCGCATAATTCCATTGCCCTCCTCCAGCAAACTTTTTCCATTCTGCATGAGCCCGCATCATCGGTTCGTGATGGGAGGTTCCCATTATCACGCCCATATCATTTGCCAGGCGCGGGTTTTCAGGGTCGTCCGAATTGAAGCTGTTTCCCCACATAGCAGGCCATAAATAATTGCCTTTCAAACGAAGAATCAGTTCGAACACTTTTTCATAGAACCGGTGATTAAATCCGCCGAACTTTTCATGCGCCCACCCTGATAAGGCAGGGGCTTCGTCATTCAGAAATATTCCCCTGTATTTTACCGCCGGCTCTCCGAGTGTATATCCCCCCGGCTTAACATACAATTGATTCCGTCTGGTAACCGGCACATCCGCCCAGTAATACCATGGAGAAACACCCATCTGAGCGGACAATTCGTAAATTCCATATATAGTACCACGCTTGTCGCTGCCGGCAATAACAAGAGCTGACTCTACACCTTTCAACGGACTTTTGACGACCTGGATAATGAACTTCTCGTTTTTTCCGGAAAGTCCGTTCTGAGGAAGCTTTCCCGTCCTGATTAAATCATCAATTATAAGAGACTTGCCGGCCGTTCCGATTATTATCCTGTACCTGCCGGCTGCTTCAGCAGGTTCATTCCCTGTTACTTTTTTAAAATCATCCCTTAAACTATTTATAGCCAAAAGAACCCCTTTATGGTCACGGGAGTCAAACAGAAGGGAAACTGCCCGGCCACCAGTCACCATAGGGAAATAATCTTTCCCTTTTTCGGTATAGACAAAGCGGTCTTTTACAATGCTGCCGGCATGAATACAGGCAGTTGCCGAAAACACCAGGAATATCAGGAGTACTAGTTTTTTCACACTTTCGCTAATCTTAAATCAGGTTGATAAAGGGTCTGTTATTGTATGGGACAAAGTTACCAGCCTGTTTTTGCGGGAATGAGAGGATTAACCAAATTGATAGTACAAATGTTCATCCGGATATTTTTGTCCTTAAAAGAAGCCCTGCCAGGGCAGCTTTGCCTGTTTGACCAGATTACCTGTCTGCGATAAAACATTTGTATCATAAAAATAGCTAAAAGTCCCCTTTCTTGCTGCCGGGGTATCCTAGTTTTACTTTCCTGACCAGCACGAATAAAAGCCAGTTAGAATTAAACCCTTTATATGAACAAAGCGCGTTATTTAGTAACCATTATTCCTGTATTCCTTTTGTTGGACAGTTGCCGGAATCCGCGGAACCTGACAGCCATACAAAAGGCTCCAGCCCTTAAAGAGAGCTTCAAAGACGATTTCCTGATTGGCACAGCTATTAACGAGTATCAAATACTCGAAAAGGACCCTAAGTCTGCAAAAATCCTGTCTGAACAGTTCAATGCGGTTACACCGGAAAATGCGATGAAAGCGGAAGAGATACATCCCGAATGGAACGTGTATCATTTCGATGTGACAGATAAACTTATTTCCTATGCAAAGCGGAATAAGATGAAAGTTACCGGCCATACCCTTGTGTGGCACAGCCAATTGCCGGCTTTTGTCCACAGAATGAAAAGTGCAGACTCAGTCCGCATGTTCTTTAACAGCCATATCCAAACAGTAGCTTCAAGATACAGGGGCAAGATCGACTCATGGGATGTGGTGAATGAAGCATTGAATGAAGACGGAAGCATGAGGACGTCTATCTTTTACGAAAAACTCGGGGAGGACTATGTGACAGATGCTTTCAGGCTTGCCCAGAAATTCACTCCCGAAGCCAGGCTGTATTATAACGACTACAATATAGAGCAGCCGGCAAAAAGAGCGGGTGCCATCCGGCTAATCAAGAAAATACAGGCGGCGGGCGTACGGATTGACGGAGTGGGGATCCAGGGACACTGGAACATCGACAATCTTCCATTGAAAAATATTGAAGATGCCATTTCCGAATTTTCCGCGCTTGGGCTTGAAGTAGCATTTACAGAACTCGATATCAGCGTATTGCCTACGCCTTTTAAATCCAATGAAGCAGATGTAGGTAAAAAAGCAAGGTATGCAGCAACATTAAATCCCTACACGGCCGGACTACCCGATTCAGTTCAGAAAAAGCTGGCTGACAGCTATGAAAAAGTATTCCGTATCTTCTTAAAGCACCGTGACAAAATCAGCAGGGTGACGGTGTGGGGAGTTGCAGACGGCGTGTCATGGCTTAATAACTGGCCTATTCCGGGCAGGACTAACTACCCGCTTCTTTTTGACAGGGAATTCGCGCCGAAACCTGCTTTTTACAGGCTCATAAATCTTAAGAAAAAAAATTCCTCCAATATCCTAAGTGATAATAACCATGCACAGTTCAAACAATAACTCATCTGTATCAGATATTCTGGCAGATAAAGGAGTGCCCAAAAGACAAAAGCTCTCAGTTACCGAAAAAATAGGTTACAGTCTTGGTGACCTGGCGGCAAATCTCATTTTTCAAACGTTAATGGCGTTTCTCGCCTTCTTTTATACCGATATATATAAGATACCTCCTGCTTCTGCCAGTCTTATTATGCTGATCGGTGGTGTAGTAGGGGCTTGTTTTAATCTCGCTATGGGTGCAATAGCCGACCGCACCAATACCCGGTGGGGAAAATTCAGGCCATGGGTGTTATGGACCGCAGTCCCGTTTGGAATAATCTCCCTGCTGGCCTTTTCGACACCAGGATTTAATGAAGGCGGGAAAATTGCTTACGCCTTTATTACATACTTCCTGCTGGTGATTGTTTATTCGGCCAACAATCTCCCCTACTCCGCTCTGAGCGGGGTGCTTACCGGAGACATGAAAGAACGTAACAGTCTGGCATCCTATCGTTTTGTGGCTGTAATGATCGCACAGTTCACCATCCAGGTACTGCTTTTGCCGCTGGCGCTTTCACTGGGAGGCGGCGACAAAGCTAGTGGATTCGAAAAGGTGATGCTCGTTTTCGCTGTTACAGGAGTGATCTGTTTCATTATTACATTCCTGACAACCCGGGAACGGATTGCTCCCCCAAAAGAGCAGAAAACCCCGCTCAAACAAGACCTGGCTGACCTGGGTGCTAATAAGCCGTGGATCATTATGCTGGTGCTGACCATCCTGGTATTCACAACGCTTGCGACCAAAGGAGGAATGAATATCTTTTATTTCAAATACTACCTGACAGAGGCAAGCCAGGTTGAATTCCTGGACATTGTAGGATTTAACAGTATCATCAGCGGATTGAGCAACATTTTCCCCCCCCATGCATTTGAAGAATTTACGAAACCGGGGAGTGCCCCCTATGCTGTCGCCAGTTTCACGAGCGCCTTCAGTACTATTTCGATGATCCTGGGAATATTCCTCTCAAAGCCATTGGCTGACAGGTTCGGGAAACGGAATATTTACGGGTGCTTTCTCGCCCTCTCGGCAATCTGTCTGATCGCGATCAGTTTTTACTCAAATGCGGCTGTTGTTGCAGTCTTCGTTACACAAATCATTCATGGATTTTTGTATGGAATTACCATTCCTCTTCTCTGGGCAATGATTGCCGATGTGGCGGACTATTCGGAATGGAAAAATAACAGGCGGGCGACTGCCATCGTTTTCTCTGCTATGATCTTCGGACTGAAAGTCGGGCTCAGCGTGGGAGGAGCTTTGTCAGCATGGTTATTGGGTATATTTGGATATGTTCCCGATGTGGCTGTACAGGCTGAATCGGCAACGAATGGCATAAGGATGCTTATCAGTACCATTCCGGGCCTCATATTTATTGCGGGAGCCATCCTTTTGTTCTGGTATCCTATCAGTAAGGAAACAGAACTGCAAATAGAAAAGGATCTGAGGGAAAGAAGAGAATCTGGTTCGGAGATCAGAACAGAGATAGTGGAATAAAAGTATTTGTATCGTTACATTATAAAATTTTCAATTTATGCCGGAAGATCCGATAGATCATATTGATTTTGATGACTTAAACAGGAGGGCTATATCGCAGCCTCTCGTTAAGCACATTTACACAGCCGATCCCTCGGCACATGTTTTTGACGGAAGGATCTACATTTATCCTTCGCACGATATCGAAACAGATATCCCCTTTGATGACCTGGGCAGTCATTTTGCCATGGAAGATTATCACGTATTATCCATGGATTCGCCGGGGGCAGAGGTAACAGATCATGGTGTCGCCCTTCATGTAAAAGACGTTCCCTGGGCCAAACAACAGATGTGGGCGCCCGATGCAGCCTTTAAAGAAGGCACCTATTATCTTTATTTTCCTGCTAAAAGGGCCGACGGTATCTTCCAGATCGGCGTAGCAAGCAGCAATTCGCCAAGCGGCCCCTTTACTGCCGAACCGGAAGCTATTAAATGCAGTTACTCTATTGATCCCGCCGTTTTCTGTGACGACGACGGTAAGCATTATATGTATTTCGGAGGAATCTGGGGCGGACAGCTACAACATTACCGGGACCATAAATACAGTGAAGAGAATTTGGAACCGCTGCCCCATGAAAAAGCCCTTGGCCCGAGAGCAGCATTGCTTTCAGACGATATGAAAGAGTTTGCAGAACCGGTTCGTGAGCTCCTGATTGTCGACGAAAACGGCGAGCCTCTGTTAGCGGGCGATCACGACCGGAGATTTTTTGAGGCCTCCTGGATGCATAAATATGAAGGCAAATATTACTTTTCATATTCTACCGGCGACACTCATTTTATCTGTTATGCAGTGGGAGACAATCCTTACGGACCTTTCACTTACAAAGGGATCGTGCTTCATCCCGTGGTAGGCTGGACCAACCATCATTCAATAGCCGAGTTCGAAGGTTCCTGGTACCTGTTCTATCACGATTCGTCATTATCCCGGGGCGTTACACACCTGCGCTCTGTTAAGGTGGCGCCGCTTAAGCACCTCAGTGACGGAACGATTGAAGAGATCATTCCTTATTCGGCGAAACACGCCTCTGTCTGATACATTTATCAAACAAAGGCTTCTCCATTTCTGATTTACCGGGCGGTGTTATATCACCCGGTAAATCAGATTTTCCCCGTACCCTCACGCTTCAGGCTGATATATTCCGATGGCAGCATATTAAACCTGATTCTGAAGGCCCTGGAGAAATAATTAGGCGTGGAGAAGCCTACAGAATAACTCACCTGCGCCACATTCATATCGCTCTTTTCGAGCAGTACAGCAGCCCTGTCGAGTTTGATAGACCGGATAAATTCAACCGGGGTCTCTCCGGTTACCTCCAGTATCTTCGAGTATAAAGAACCCCGGCTCATTCCCATCCGGCGGCTCAGGTCTTCTACCGATAACTGAGGGTTAGTCAGGTTGGAATCGATATACTGTATGACTTTGTTCAGGAACTTTTCCTGGTCAGATTCTATCTGCACTTCAGGTGCAGCCACTTTTATCTGCTTGCTGTAGGTATTCCTGAGCCGTTCATTCAAAGCGAGGAGATTACGAATTTTCACATTCAGAATCTCAAAGTTACAGGGCTTGGTTACATAGTCATCAGCACCAGTCTCCAGTGCCTGCAACTGATCATCTTCGTTGGTCAGGGCCGTCAGCAGCATAACGGGAATATGGCTGGTCCTTTTATCACTTTTGATCTTGCAGCAAAGCTCCACCCCGCTGACATAGGGCATGCTAATATCACTTACCACTACCTGAGGATGCACAGACAGGACTTTCTGCCAGCCCTCCTTTCCGTTTGAAGCTTCTTCAATACGATAGAATCCTCTGAGGCTGTCCTTCAGATAAAAGCGAAATTCTTCATTATCTTCTACCAGGAGCACTACCGGAAGATGGCTGGAGGAGACAGCTTCCGGGTGCGGGCTGCCGGCCGGATCTCCTCCTGGTTCTTCAGCTGACAATGACACATCTTCAGCAGCTCCGTCACCATCCACCTGCACAAATGGAAAATAAATAGAAAAAACAGAGCCTTTGCCCTCAATGCTTTCCACTTCTACTCTTCCTCCGTGCATTTTAACAAATTCCTTTACAATAGAAAGACCGATGCCACTGCCCTGATTCAGAATTGCAGGATTGGCTTCTCCCTGGAAAAAAGGCTCGAAAATCTGCTCCTGCTTCCTGTTTTCTATTCCGATACCAGTATCGGTGAGAATTACCTTAATCCCATCCCGGTTCTCAGTGCCCTGTATGGACAAGACCACCTCTCCCCCCTGCATCGTGAATTTAAACGCATTAGAGAGAAGGTTGAACAGAATGCGTTCAATCTTATCCTTATCAAAATTTGTAAAATAATATTTAAAGGAGCTCCTGAATCCGAAACTGATCTGCTTGCGCTCGGAAAGGTCCCTGAATGATTCGGCGACATCACGGGCGAAGGCGATAAAATCACCTTCCGTCATATTCAGCTTTGATTCTTTCTCCTCCAGGTTTCTGAAATCCAGCAACTCATTAACCAGGTTCAGCAATCTGCGGGCGTTCCTCCTGATCATATCCAGGCGCCTCACTTTGGCGGGGTTGGTTTCCTGCTGAAGCAGTTGATCCAGGGGTCCGACAATGAGAGATACAGGAGTTCTGAACTCGTGGCTGACATTGGTAAGAAATTTGATCCTTAGCTGGTCGAACTGACGAAGCTGATCAGCCTTATGCCTTTCCTGGTCAATCTGCTGCCTGGCATACAAACGTTCCTGCTCCAGTTCAAAACGGGCTTTAATCCTTTGTATACCCCGGTAACGAAGGAACCATAAGAAAGATGCGATCAGCAATACATAGAAAATAAAAGCGTACCAGGTCATCCAGACAGGAGGCCGCACATGAATAGTAATGGAGGTTTCGGGAGTAGTCCATTCGCCGGCATCACTCCGGGCCTTTACCTTAAACGTATACTCTCCCGGACCTAAATTGGTGTAGGAGGCGGTGGTAGACTTCCCCACCTGGTTCCATTCCTTATCGAAATTATCAAGCTTATACAGATACCTGTTTTCTTCAGGCGAGGTATAATTGAGGGCTGAAAAACCCAGGGTAAAATTCTGTTTATAGTCGAGAGAAATGTCCTTTGCTACCGAAATATGCTCTGTAATTTCAGAATCCTCCCCGGGGACAACACTCCTGTTTGAGATCTTCAGATCTGTGAGCACCACCTTCGGAATCCTGATGGTGGCATGCAGCTGCTCGGGATCAAAGTAATTGAACCCATCTATACCCCCGAAGAACATCCTGCCATCGGGCAGCTTCAGGCCTGCACCCTGCACAAAAGGGTTTCTCTGTAATCCGTTATGATAAGAATAGTTTTTAAACTTTCCCGATGCGGGGTCAAAACTGCTGATCCCCTTGTTGGTGCTGACCCACAGCTTCCCGGCATTGTCTTCCAGGATCTTATAGATCACAGCATTAGCAAGGCCGTTCTTCTCTGTATAACACACAAACTGATCTTTCCCTGCGTTATAAAAAGCGAGGCCACCACGCAGTCCGACCCAGACCACCCCATTCCGGGCTACACAAACTGCGGTCACATTATCATTTGGAAGCCTGCTGTTGAGCCGGTTGAATATCCTGGACCTTCCGTTAAGCGGGTTGTAAACAGCTACTCCCGATCCGCTCGATCCTATCCACATATTTCCGTTCCTGTCTTCTTCGATCGCCCTGATATATCCGTTCAGCATCAGCCTGAACTTACCTGTTGACGTATTATTCAGATGATAAAAGGATTTAGTCTTCGCATCAAAAAGATCCACTCCCTGTCCGTTGGTTCCCACCCACACATTTCCCCGGCTGTCTTTCCTGATACTAAAGATATCGTTGCCGCTGATATTTTGTGCACCTCTGCCTTTTGTGATCTGCCGGCATTGTCCGGTTTTTAAATCCATTATCAGCAAACCCCGGAGGAAAGTTCCGATCCAGACTTCGGAAGAAGCTCTCTCAAGTACCATGATTGACAGGGCCGAGCTTGCCGGTACGCCGGGGAGGGTGAGACGGCCGGATACACCGGTACTTGTATTGAACAATGACAATCCTCTTCCGTCGGTACCAATGTACAGGTCGTCTCCCATGCCTTCTGCAAAAGATGTGACAACAGAGGCACTAAGTCCCGATGGATCCGAAGCATTTACCTGCCTGAAGTTAAAAAACGGCAGATTTTTATCATACTTATTCACTCCCGCCCGGAAAGCGGCAATCCAATATATCCCCTGCTTGTCAATGAAGATGTTTTTAACCGCCTTTCCTATCAGGCCATACCTGTTCCTGCTATTCCCTTCCAGCCGGAGGTTCTTTTTGGTCTTACTGTCGAAAATATTCAAACCCTGCTCGGTACCCACCCAGAGCTTGCCCCTGTTGTCTGATGCAACCGCATAGATCATGTTGTCGTTCAGCGTAGCGGGGCTACTATCATTGTGATAGTAATTGATAAAGCCGTTTTGCGAAGGGCTGAACATGCTTAAGCCGTTGTTTGTTCCAAACCAGATATTCCCATGGTTGTCTTCACATACCGATCTGACCGTATTGTCGGCTATACTAAACGGGTCACTATCCAGATGTACGAAACGTTTAAACAGGCCACTCTCACGCCGGTAGAGGTATAAACCGTTGCTTGTTCCCAACCATATGCGTCCCCTCTGGTCGCGAAACAGACGGAGGATGCCTTTGCCCGGCATCCCTCTCCTGGCTTCAGGATTTTTTAGTTCTGTTCCTCGAACCACTTCTTTTCCGGTTTTCGGATCAATGATCTTAAGTCCGTCGTAGCCCGCCACCCATATTTTCCCGGACATATCGCTGCAGATGGAAGTCACGGAATAATTCACAATGGAGGTGTAACTTATAAAAGAATCCATACGCCTGTTGTAGAATGTAAGCCCGATGGCTGTACCGATCCACAGATTCCCTTCACCATCCTCATAAATTTCAGAGACATCGTTGGAGATAATGCTCCCGGCTATATCCGGATCATGTCTGTAAACGGTAAAGTGGCTGCCATCATATTTGTTCAGGCCGTCGTCGGTGGCAAACCACATATAACCATAACGGTCTTTCAGGATGGAATTTACAATATTTGAAGAAAGTCCCTCTTTACTGCCAATATTGATAAAGTTGACCGGTTCCTCCTGTGCGTATACGTTTTTTAACAGCAGGATACAAAGAATAGCAAAAAACACTTTACAGCGAACTGAAAAAGTTTTTAAAGGGTATCGAATTTCCATAAGATGACCAGTATTTACTTCCGCTCCGAATATAAACCGTTTATCGCACAGTTTTATCAGACTATGCGGCGATATGATCCTTTCTACGAAGCTGGAATGCCTGTTTTATAATTGGCTTCTCTTATGTAAAGATATTACAGACCCAGCGCCAGACAGCAGGTCTGATGTTCATGATAATGGAACAAATGTTCAAACTACCCGGCTATGAGAGCCTTATATCCTCCTAAAAAAACTACTATATCACCTCAGGGGCTTTATAATCTGATATTTACCGCTTAAATGCATCAGGCTGAACAAATAAAGCAAACCATCATAATAAGGATCAAAGTAGCCGTCGTCGTAAGGTTCCAGTTTCGCTTTCCATAAAGCATGAACAAAATCATAGTTCTTGCCGTTCGTGTTTGCCAGGGAGACAGAAGCAGCGGTAGATATCAAACCGAGAGAATGCCTTAGTTTCTTCACATTACCAGCGGGAAGGATAAAGTCAGGCCGGGAACCGTCCATGTTAAACTGATCTTCAAAGGTGTCTATCCCTTTTGAGCGAAGAAAATTCTGAAACCGCTGCGCGTAGCTCTCCTGCCAGACCCTGTCTTTTCCAAACCAGACGTAATCCATGGCGATATTCATCGGTACCCGCCAGGAATCAAAGCGAAATGCAGCAGGCATCCACCGGGTATTATGAGGAGCGCCGCTAAAGTCGGCATAATCAGGATTCAGGCCAGTTTCGGGGTGGCAGGTACGGTGCAGAAAGGCCCTTGCCGTATCGGCACAGTCTCTGTAAAACTGTTCATGACCATCCCTGGCGTAAAGAGCCCAAACTTCCAGAAAAGCAGGCAAATGATAAGAAGGGTCTGTCCAGTTGTAACCGTCGCCTTCCGGTACAAAAGTTATTTGTTTACTGGTGGTGTTGAAAAGATTAAAGATCCTCCCGGTGCCATCCTTTTCCCACATGGCGTCGAGGATCGTGCGGGCTTCGCGGTAATAATCGATCCCCGTGTTATTGCCCCAGCGGTTTGCTGC
Organism: Pararcticibacter amylolyticus; assembly: GCF_003130405.1. Lineage (GTDB taxonomy): Bacteria > Bacteroidota > Bacteroidia > Sphingobacteriales > Sphingobacteriaceae > Arcticibacter > Arcticibacter amylolyticus. The sequence goes on along the minus strand of NZ_QEAS01000005.1, from coordinate 276,731 downwards.
AAACAGAAGGCTGGTCACATAATACAGCTCGCCGTCAGAAGCAGATCCCTCTGCATTTCGCTTCATGGTTTCAGGATTGATGCTCCAGGCAAAATAACCTTTCCTGGGGCCTTCCTGGTGCTGAAGGTATTTTTTTGACCACCTCCAGATACGATCAAAAACATCTTTCTTGTCCAATTGAACAGCTACCATCATGCCGTATGACAAGCCCTCAGTTCTTGCATCATGGTTCTTCAGATCCGATACATATGCCATGGAATCACCAACCGTATAATAGATGCGGCCGGGCCCCTCGAAAATATCGTGATACGCCTTGTTCAGCTTCCGGTCAATATCTTCCTGCGTATATCCGGCTTTCCGGAACAAATTGGGATAGTTACCTGAATAAAATGCCGCACCGGCTTCAGGATTCTCGCCGAAGCTCAGCCAGTCCAGCGTGATGTTGCCCGGCCCCTTCATCACTAAAACCAGGTTTTGTATCCCGGTAACAGACCTGGTTAAATTGGCTTTGACTATTTTCCATGAAGAACTTTTGGGAATCTTCACCTCGGCGATCACGGGGCCGGACAAGGAATTCGTCCTGATCTGCAGTATACCGGAAGTCTCAGAGGACGCCAGCAGCGTCACGGTACGATGAGCTTGTTTCGCAAAATCCACGCGGTTGTATTGCAGCCACGAGCCAGGTAAAGTAAACTGCGTTTTCCATCCCCTGAACCTGTCGGCAGTATCAACAAAGCTGACAGATACTCCCTTTTCACCTATTTTACTATAACGATCAACCTGGATCTTTTGCGTTGCAGAAGTGAGACCAACCCCTCTAAGGGAAGGCACGACTTTCCTGATCGTTCCGTCTGCGTTAAAAAACAGGCTGTCGAGCCTAACCGATCTGTTCTTATCAAAGCTTGGAGAATAATCGTTGTGGTGGTAAAACAAATACCACTGCCCCTTGAAATTTATGACCGAATGATGGTTGGTCCAGCATCCGTCGGGAGATTCGTCCATTATGACGCCCGCCATTTTAAAGGGTCCGAGTGGATTGTCACCTGTCGCATATTCAAGCCTTTCTATCTTGTTCTCTACATGCGGATATGTCATATAATAAATGCCGTTACGCTCAAACAGATAAGGGCCTTCTTTTAAACCCTTTTCGGGAAGTTTCTGGAGAATCACCGGCTCTGAAGCAAGGTCAAGCATATTCTCTTTCAACTTTGCACCATAGATATGGCCTTGAGACCAGTACAAATAAGCTTGCCCGTCTTTGTCAATAAACACATTAGGATCTATACCTTTAACGTTCTTTATGGGAGAGGGCTCAGGAACAAACGGCCCTGCAGGATTATCTGATACTGCCACCCCTATTGCAAATCCCCGGCCCAGAGTGGTATCAGCTGGTGGTGCCGGAAAATAAAAGTAATACTTCCCGTTCCTGAAGATACAATCAGGTGCCCACATGCTGTAAGTGTCAGACTTCACCCAGGGGACTTTATTCTGAGATACAATCACTCCGTGATCTGTCCAGTCGGTGAGGTTTGCCGACGAAAACACATGATAATCTTCCATACAGAACCAGCCGGGCCGTCCCTTGCCCGGACGTACCGGAATGTCGTGCGAAGGATACAGGTAGACCTTATCGCCAAAAACCCTGACAGACGGATCTGCTGTATACTGACCTGAGATCAGAGGGTTCTGAGCAAAGAGCGCACAGGAACCACCAGTCAACAGAAACGATAAAATCAGGAAGAAACTTAGTCTAAACATATTGGCTTGTATCATGATGTAAGCGGCCTGGTAATTGGTTTTCAATGATTGCAAGATCAGCAATAAAGAAGTGTGATGATGGCATGATTTAAGAAAATGATAGCACAAATGTTGATAAAGACATTCAGGCATGAACATTCCGGACAGAGTTTTAGCCATTCGTATCCATAAGAATTTCAAGCTACATTTAGCTTTGTAAATGACCAGTTTACACATTACATTTGACGATCAGTCAATCCACTTGTCATTGAATCAATTATATGCAGCACACATTATACAAACCCTGACATCTCCGCAAGACTACGAAGTTGAAGAAGATATCCACTAATCACACATCCAGTTATCAGCAGTAAAATGAAAAAAAACATTATTCTGAGTTTATTTATGGTATTTATCGCCGTAAAAAGCGTCAATGCTCAGCTAAATCCACCATCGGCACGGGGAAATGCCCCGGTTCCACCTGAAATAGAAAACCCTGAAATCACGGGTATAAACAAAGAGCCATACCATGCGACGTTGATGCCTTATGCCAACCTGCAGGAAGCTTTAAGGGCAAAAAGACATTCATCCTCTTATTGCAGGAGCCTTAACGGGTTATGGAAGTTCAATTGGGTGCCCCGGCCGGAACAGCGTCCTTCTGACTTTTATAAACCAGATTTTGATGTATCCGCGTGGAAAGAGATCCCTGTACCTTCCAATTGGGAAGTACAGGGATACGGGACACCGTTCTACCGGAATCTGGGCTACACGATAAAACGGGACTTCCCGCATGTCATGAGCGAACCGGAAGAACGGTACACTTCATTTAAAGAAAGAAACCCTGTTGGAAGCTACCGGAGAGAGTTTGACCTTCCTTCTGAATGGACAGGCAGACGTATTTTTGTCACTTTTGACGGAGTAGACTGTGCCTTTTTCCTATGGGTGAACGGACAGAAAGTTGGTTTCAGCGTGAACAGCCGCAATGCAGCGGAATTTGACCTCACCAAATATCTGAAGAAAGGTAAAAATCTCATTGCAGCGGAAGTATACCAATATAGCTCAGGCACCTGGTTAGAAGACCAGGATATGTGGCGTTTACACGGCATATTCCGGAATGTTACCCTTTGGAGTGCACCGGAAGTGCACGTCCGCGACTTCTTTGTTAAAACAGATCTCGACAAGGAGTATAAAGATGCGGTAATAGATGTCTCTGCACGTATCAGGAATTATGGCGGACAGGCTGTTGCAGGTCAGACCCTGACGGCTATCCTGTATGATAAAACAGGAAATGAAATCGCGAAAACCAAGGCGAACGGAGCTGCATTAAAATCTAAAGAAGAAGCAGAACTAAAGCTGAAGTTTAATGTTCCTGCCCCACTGAAATGGACAGCCGAAACCCCCAACCTCTATACGCTGGTATTGACCACTTCAGCAGGCGAGATCCTGTCGTCCAGAACTGGTTTCCGGAAGGTAGAAATCAAAGGCCGTATTTTCATGGTAAACGGAGTGCCGGTCAAGCTGAAAGGGGTGAACCGTCACGAGCATTGGTCGGACGTTGGACACGCGGTTACAGAAGAACAGATGATCCGTGATCTGGAGATTATCAAGCAAGGCAACTGTAACCACGTTCGTACGTCGCATTACCCAAACGATCCCCGCTGGTATGAATTGTGTGATGAATGGGGGATCTGGCTGGTATCTGAAGCGAACATGGAGTATCACGGCTACGACAACAAGTTTGATGAAGAGCCCACAATGAAAGCTGCGATTGTTGACAGGAACGTCGCCAATGCCGAGAACTTCAAGAATCACCCCTCAGTGATTATCTGGTCTTTGGGAAATGAAGGCGGCGCAGGCGGAACTAATGTCAGAGCAGCGATGGCTGCCGTCAAAGCCATAGACCCAACCCGCTTTGTACATTATGAACGCTTTGGCACAGGGAAAAATAACCCTGCAGACCTGGATGGCAGAATGTATGGAACGGCAGAGGATTATGCAAATGTCGCCATGAATAAAAAGTTAACAAAACCATTCTATATCTGCGAGTTTGTTCACGCCATGTTTAATTCCATGGGATCCCTGGATGAGTATTCTGAGGTTTTTGACAAGCATCCCGAAATACTGGGCGGCGCTATATGGGAATTTCAGGACCAGGGATTATGGAATAAACGAAATCCTGAGCATCCGATACTTGCTTACGGAGGAGGGTTTGGTGAATATCCTAACGACCATTATTTTATCCATAAGGGTGTTGTCGACTGGGAAAGGAAAGGAACAAAGCCTCATTTTCCCGAAATGAAAAAAGCATTTCAATGGATAGAAACACAATTAACTGATCCTGTTAGCGGAGGTATAAGAATACGGAATAAATATCAGTTTATCCCGCTCGATGCGTTTACTACCCACTGGAGCTTAAGTGAAGACGGGGTAGAAATAGCGAAGGGAACCGTACAGCATCGTCCCATCCGCGCCCGGGAGACCGGTTTTGCCAGGATCCCCTATAAAATCGAACATCCAAAAGCCGGAGCCGAATATTTTCTTCGGATCTCCTATACCCAGAAAGAAAAAACGCTTTGGGCCGATCAGGGGTTCGAAGTCGCCTCTGCACAATTTAAACTGCCGGTGCACACACAACCTATTGCAGAAGCCGGAACCAGCCTGCCTGTTACGCTCAGTGAGAATGCCGCTACTATCACCGTTACAGGAAAGGATTTCGTGATAGGATTCGATAAGAACACAGGCTTTATGAGTCGGCTGGCAAAGAACGGACAGAATCTCCTGGCGCAGGATGGGGCGCCAAAACTCCATTTGTGGCGGGCGGCACACCGGAATGACGATGACTGGGTTTATTCTATCGGTGAAAGGTTTGGAGTCAATAACCTGAAATATGAAGTGGTGAGCATCAAATCAGAAAAACTGGGTAAAACAAGCGTCAGGATAACGTCCAGAACCAAAGCTACCGGAAAAGAAGGCTTTGCCGTGTTTCATACGGCAAGTTACCTGGTTAAGGGGGATGGCTCTGTAAAGGTTGACAATGATATAAATTTTGAAGGTCTGCGCATTAACCTTGCCCGGATCGGCGTCAGGATGATGCTTGATAAAAAATATGACCGGATGCAATTCTTTGGCAGAGGGCCTTTTGAAAATTACCCGGACCGTAAAAGTGCGGCAGACGTGGGGCTGTATGAAATTGGTGTTAATGAGCAGTATGAATATGAAAAGCCAATGGAACGGGGAAATCATGAAGAGGTAAGATGGGCAAAGCTAACAGGAAAAGATTATCCGCCTGTACTTATCAGGTCGGACGAGAAACTTATGCAAGTATCTGCCCTGCCGCATACCGATGAGCAGATGTATCCCGTAGAGTATAAAATAGACCTGCCGGCAAGTACCTCAACAGTCTTATGTATTTCTTCTAAAACCCTGGGAGTTGGGTCTGCGAGCTGCGGACCACGTCCGCTTGATAAATTCCAGGTATACTCAGGACCAGAATCGTTTACATACACGATTAAGCTATAGGCCAGGCGAAAGACACTAAAACAACGTGTTGCCATAAAACAAGCGCCCGGATGAGGTTTTGATATCCTCATCCGGGCGCTTGTTTTATTATCGGCTTACAGGTTATAAGAAAGACAATCAAGGAACGCCGAAGGTTCTTGTTATTTTCGCAGTAAGCGGATTTTAAAGATCCTTCCCGTCTCAGTGCTTTGACCAGCCTGGAATTTGACCCTGATCACGGCATTTCCCTTCAACAGAGGGTCGGGGATGATATACTCTACGTTCGAAAGACCTGGTTTAGCGGTCTTTTTATCAGCACTGCCGGCGTCAAGCTTCTTCCCGTCTATATAAATATCGAATGCTTTTTGATCATCAGGCTCATTCCAATAGCTGACCATGAGACTCAGTCCTGTTTCATTTTGCGTATTCAGCTTATAACTGAAGTATCCGCCATTTTTTGCATCCCGCCAGAAAGCATCCATCATATTTCCGGACGACGAGTTCTCTTTTTCCATCGCATGATCTGCTTCGGGCTGCTGTTCACCGGGCGCTACAAAATCAACTGTACGTTTCTCCAGTTCCTGGTTTTGTTTTTCAAGTACCGATAAAGAATCGATATACGACTTATAGGCTCCTGGTGATAATGCCATCCAGTACATTTCATACCGGCTGTCGTGGATCTTGTAGAATGGCTCTAAAACCACATCTGCGGCGTTTTCTATTTTTAGATCTGAGAAGGCAAATGAAAGAGGCTTACCTGGTACGGGACGTATTTTTCCGGCAAGCGAAGCCATATCATTCTCTATAAGAACGGGGGCCTTGTCGAGAGGAAGTTTCCTTCCGCTGGCGATATGGCCCCAGCGCGAATCGCCGGCAACAAGTCCGTTCAAATCTTCGGTACCCGTCTTTGCAGCCAGGAGAAGGGGTCCGTGCATAAATGCAAAATAGTGCGGAACATTAATGAGAGGTACAGAGGTATTCTGCATCGGTAAATCTATTTCCAGGACATCACCTTTCTTCCACAGCCGGTCGACACAGATGTAGGAAGAGGGGGCTTGTTCAAAAGGAATCCGATGCCCGTTGACCCTGATGCCCAGGGCCCCCTCTTTTACCCACTGCGGATACCGGATCATTAATTTAAACCGCCCCCCCCCTTTCTTTATGATCAGTTTTGTTTGTTCTGATGAAGGGAACTGCGTCTCCTGCCTGATGATGACGCCTTTTTCACGCCAGTTTAATTCTGACGGAATAAACAGATTGACATAAAGCGAGTCTTTAACCTTCGTATAAATAAACTGCGCATATTTACTATGGTTTTCCATGCCGCTGCCGACACAACACCACATAGCCTGGTTAGGAGTGGAATACACCCGGTAATGCCGGGGACGCGCAGGTGTGAAGTAGACATATCCACCATGTTGAGGGTGCTGCGACGATAGAATATGGTTGTAAAGGGCTTTCTCGTAGTAGTCGGCATACTTAGCAGACGGAGTGCCTCTGAAGAGATCCTCGGTAAGCTTTAGCATGTTATAGGTGTTACAGGTTTCAGGCCCTTCTACCTCATTAACAAAATCAGTACAGGACGCCGCGGAAGGGAAAAACTCCCTTCTGCTGTTGCCGCCAAAAGCAAGCGTGCGGGTAGAGGTAACAGTCTCCCAGAAAAAGCTTCCTGCTTTTCCATACTTTTCATCATGCGACAGCTCGGCGATCCTTTCGAAACCCACCGCCTTAGGCACCTGTGTATTTGCATGTTTGTTATCCAGGTTATCACTGGATGCAGCCATTGCGTCCAAAAGCATTTTGTGAGAAAACCGTCTAGCTGCAACCAGATACTTTTCATCACCTGTTATCTGATATGCATCAGCCAGAACCTCATTCATGCCACCATGCTCACTGGCCAGCATTTCGTCCATCTTTTCCGCTGACAAAGCCGAAGTAATATCCAGAGCCCAGTCGCAAAAGTCCAGAAACATCTTTTTAGCATCTTCCCTGCCCGCATACAGCCAGGCGTCCCTTAAACCCGCATACATCTTATGGACATTATACCATGGCACCCAGTACTTCCAGACAATGCTGACGTTGCCCGATTTTATCTGGGGCCACAATCCGGCCCCTCCAGGTACCGCTCCCAGATATCCAGCACCCCAGTCAGGATATTTTTTAGCATTAGCAGCCTGGCATGCTTTTAACTCTGACAGCATATAATCCAGCCGCCTGCCACATTCAGCGTCATTAGCCGATGCGTAACTCATTGCCAGCGCCGACAAGTAATGGCCTCCAACATGCCCGTCGAGGCCTTCCCAGTTTGGGTAAATACTGGCTTTGGCAGGTAAGCCTGCCTCTTTCCGGTATCCTGCCAGCAGCCTGTCGGCATCGTACTTTAACAAAACCTGAGTATTCAGATCGCGGGCATGCTTAAATTGCCCGTCGAGCAAGGTTACATCCCTTAAGGGAAAACTGTTCCTGTACAACTTTTCCTGGGCCTGAAGTTTGGTAACTGAGACCAGGATAAACGCCGTAGTGAAAAGCTGCAGTAATGGTCGCTGAAGATATGAAGTGCTCATTAAGATTTATACTTTTGGCTAAAGACACCAGATGCCTGTTCGCGAAATTACAATTAAGTATTTAGATTTTTCTGCAGATTTAAGGAGTGATATCATTTTCAGCAGTGGCATACAAGCCGATTAAAGAGCCGGTGAAACCACCTGCAACATCCGTTGACAAGATGTCTCCTGATACGGTTCCCCCTATGTTCTTAAACTGCTGCTTATCCGTGGAATAGCTGAACTGATAATTGTCTCCCTTAGCTTCAACCTGTAATTGTAACGGTTTACGGGCATCCACTTTTTCACTTCCGATCACAGTAGTTTTACCCCTCTCAGTTCTGGCCAGTACCAGGTAGGATTCACTTCCTTTCTTTGTTAGCCCGAATACATAATTAAATGTTTCTCTCTGATAACACACTATTCCAGCCAGGTCTTTTTCAGATCCGGGAACGTACTTTATCGTTACAGTTGCATTAAAGGTGTTATGCTGCTGCCTGTAAAAAAGAGTGGATGTAGAAACTACCGCTTTTATGTTTTGCTTATAGGGACTGATCTTCAACCCTTCTTTGGTTAAGGTAATAAAGTCTTCACGCGGCCCTCTTACACCAATCCACCTGTAATCAAGCGGTTTTTTAGCAAAATCATCTCTGAAGGTAAAGTTTCCATTAGGAAAAAAGCCATTTTGCCCGGCAAGACTTTTCACACCTCCCGGGGTTTTCAACTTTGTTTTTAAAGGAACGAGGCCGTTTTCAAATACAGGAAATTCGCCGCTCCAGTCTACCGGGAGTATAAAAGTTTCCCGGCCTGTTGTCACCCGGTTCTTTTCATTGGGCCGGATCCCAAGAAAAACGCCATAGTATTTCCCTCCCGGGCCTTCCACTAAATCGGCATGCCCGGTCCAGTCAATTTTATTGGCACGGTTAGCCGGGAAGTATCTTTGGGTAAGAATTGGATTATTATTAGCGGGAATAAAGGGTCCGTCAGGCTTATCGCTGACAAAAATCACTTCGCTATGCCAACCACCGGTACCGCCTTCTGCGCACATCAGGTAATACTTTCCGTTCTTCTTATAAATATGCGGCCCCTCAATCCAGATAGGTTTCTGAGAGAGATCTGTTCCTCCGTCAACGATAATTTTATCTGTTCCGGGAACCACTTTGTCATTCTGAACATCATACTCCCAGATCTTGATCACGCGATGCCCTTCATACAAAGCTTTTCCTTTAGGAGGAGCATCGTTGTGGATCACATAGGCTTTTCCATTATCATCAAAGAAGAGAGACGGGTCTATCCCTTCGAACTGAAGTTTAATTGGGTCACTCCATCCCTTCTCCGGATCTTTGGTCTTGACCACCATGTTCCCTATACCTCCCGAAAACTGGGTCGTAATCATGTAGAAGGTGTCATTATTCGGATTATACTTAATAGCGGGGGCATATATCCCGGCGGATATGCCAGAATCGTAGACTTTCAACTGAGAAGTGCGATCGAGCACATGTCCTATCTGCCTCCAGTTAACAAGGTCCCTGGAATGGAAGATCGGTACGCCGGGAAAAAAAGCGAACGAAGAATTTACAAGATAATAGTCATCCCCCTTCCGGGTGATACTTGGATCGGGGTAACATCCCTGGAGAACCGGAGTATAGAACTCATCGTCCTTCAGCGGATTTTCATTGTAAACGCGGTCATTCCCTTTATACTCAAACTGAGAAAAAAGGGGAGCATTCTTAGCTGCCTTATTATTCTGCTGTGCAGATGCTGGAGAGAGCATACACATTGCGACTGTTGAGAGCATTGTCAGGCTCTTGTGAAGGAGAGTAATTTTAAATCCTTTTCGTTTCATCATGATGTACTTTTTTAGAGCAGCACTCCTTTACGGCTGCCCGCCCGCTGCATAACACGTTTAACTGCTTTTACTATATTTTCGCTATCGAGCCCGTATTTCTTCATCAGTTGCTCAGGTGTCCCCGATTCGCCGAAGGAGTCATTCACCGCGACGTATTCCTGTGGTGATGGTAATTTCGAAGCCAGTACCTGAGCTATACTATCCCCAAGGCCGCCCAGCCTGTTATGTTCTTCTGCCGTCACTACGCACCCTGTTTTGGCAACAGATCTCAGTACGGCCTCCTCATCAAGAGGCTTTATCGTATGAATATTTATGATCTCGGCATTGATTCCTTCGGCCGCAAGCTTCTCACCTGCCAGGATTGCTTCCCATACAAGGTGACCTGTGGCAAAAATCGACACATCAATACCTTCATTCACCATCCATGCTTTACCGATCTTAAATTCCTGGTCCGGAGCTGTAAAAACCGGAACAACCGGACGGCCGAAACGGAGATAAACAGGTCCGTCATATTCAGCGACAGCGATCGTTGCTGCTTTCGTCTGATTAAAATCACAGGTATTGATAACGGTCATTCCCGGTAACATTTTCATAAGACCTATGTCTTCCAGGATCTGGTGGGTGGCACCGTCTTCACCAAGGGTTAAGCCCGCGTGAGAGGCGCAGATCTTCACATTCTTACCGGAATAAGCAACACTTTGCCGGATCTGGTCGTACACCCGTCCTGTTGAGAAATTGGCAAAAGTACCGGTGAAGGGAATTTTGCCTCCAATAGTAAGTCCGGCAGCCATTCCAATCATATTGGCTTCCGCGATACCGACCTGAAAAAAGCGTTCGGGAAACGCATTTATAAAGTCCTGCATCTTAAGAGATCCGATCAGGTCGGCACACAGGGCGACGACATCGGTGTTTCTCCTGCCCGCTTCTAAAAGCCCGGCTCCAAAACCGGAACGGGTATCTTTTTTTTCACTATACGTGTATTTTTTCATCTGTCATTTAACGGTTTAATTGTTCTGTTCAGGTTTGTCTGCAAAAGTACCGGTCAGTAATCGCCTAAGGTTTCTTCAAGCTGTACCAGCGCAGCATTCAACTGTTCGTCATTGGGAGCTACTCCATGCCATTTATGGCTTCCTGCCATGAAATCAACACCGTATCCCATACTGGTACGCAGCAGGATCATGACCGGCTTTCCTTTATTACTCCGGTTTTTCGCTTCCCTGATCGCACCTACAACCTGCTCCATATCGTTCCCTTCTGTTTCCAGCACATCCCAGCCAAAGGCGAGCCATTTTTCGCGAAGGGAGCCCAGAGAAAGTACTTTTTCGGTAGGCCCATCTATCTGCTGGCCATTAACATCAACTGCAGCAATCAGGTTATCCACTTTGTTATGGGCTGCGAACATTGCGGCTTCCCATATCTGTCCTTCCTGCAGTTCGCCGTCGCCGTGAAGAGAAAATACCCAGCGGTCATCTCCATTCAGCTTCTTAGTAAGAGCGGCGCCGATTGCGACAGAAAGTCCCTGTCCCAGGGAGCCCGATGCCACCCGGATCCCGGGTAACCCTTCATGGGTAGTAGGATGCCCCTGAAGCCTTGAGCCCAATTTTCGGAATGTACTGAGTTCTGAAATTTCGAAATACCCCGACCGCGCCAGTATCGAATAGAACACAGGTGAAATATGTCCGTTAGAGAGGAAAAAAAGATCTTCTTCCTTCCCGTTCATATTGAACTCAGGATTATGATACATTTCAGAAAAATAGAGGGCGACCAGGTAATCCGTACAGCCAAGGGAACCGCCGGGATGTCCAGACTGACAGGAATGAACCATCCGTACAATATCGCGCCTTACCTGAGATGCAAGGCTCTTAAGCAGTTCTACATTACTATTATTCATTTTTTAAAAAGGATTATGTTAGTTTTATCACACGGCAGGCTGACAGACCTGTATGCATCGCCAAAACTAAGAGCATGGACACTGACAGGATGGTTAAAACGTCCAAATTAATAGCACCAATGTTTAAAGAATTATTCTTCTGCTCCAAATATCTGTTGAGGTCGTTTTCGCGGGCTACAGATTGAACATTTATACTATCTTTTTTTACAGATTGGCATTTCGCTTCAGCGCTTATAGATTAGCTTTGACTTCCATAAGTCCGAAATCTCAAACCAGAAAATGAATAGACATCCGAACTGGTAGCGTCAGAGATCAGAGGCTTAGGCAGCATAAATCAGCCATATACAACCTAAAAACAGATATATGAAAACCAAATTAAAAAGAAAATCATGTTCAGCGATACTAACGCTCACCATCTTCCTGTTAACGGCGACGAAAGCATTTTCACAGGACCCTAACTTCTATATTTTCTTATGTTTAGGACAATCAAATATGGAAGGAAATGCAAAATTTGAAGCGCAGGACACGATAGCAGACAGTCGTTTCCAGGTCCTCGCATCGGTCGATTGTCCCGATCTTGGAAGAACCAGAGGTAACTGGTACCCTGCCGTCCCTCCCCTCTGCAGGTGCAGGACTGGCCTCACTCCTGCTGACTATTTTGGAAAAACGCTGATTAAGGCACTTCCGCCGGATATCAAAATCGGGGTAATAAATGTTTCGGTAGGGGGTTGTAAAATTGAACTTTTCGACAAAGATAACTATCAGACTTACGTATCAACTTCGCCTGACTGGCTAAAGAACATGGTCAGGGAATACGACGGCGACCCATATAAGCGGCTGGTAGAAACAGCGAAAACCGCCATGAAAGATGGGGTGATAAAGGGAGTTCTTTTACACCAGGGGGAATCGAATACGGGAGATGCTGACTGGCCGAAAAAAGTTAAAACCGTGTATAGTAACCTGATAAAAGACCTGGGCATTGCTCCAGTGCCTTTGCTTGCGGGAGAAATGGTGGGAGCAGACCAGGGCGGCAAGTGTGCCAGCATGAACTCTATCATAGCGAAACTTCCTTCAACTCTGCCCGATTCGTATGTTATCTCCTCGGCTGGCTGTGAAGCAGCTCCCGACAATCTTCATTTCAATGCTGCCGGCTACAGAGAGCTGGGTAAGAGATATGCAGAAAAAATGCTTTCTCTAATCAAACCGCAGGCCGCAGGAAAAAAAACAAACTAAAGGCAGTTATACATTCTTTGGATACATGAAAAAAACAGTCAATTTCTTTTGCCTGGTGCTGGCAAAACTCTTACTCCCACTAAGCCTCTTTGCACAGAGCGCTTCCAACCCTGTGATCTTTGCCGATGTACCGGACATGGCTATGATACGAGTAGGTGACACCTATTACATGAGCAGTACTACTATGCACATGAACCCGGGGGTGCCGATAATGAGTTCAAAAGACCTTGTGAACTGGAAGCTCATCAGTTATGCATACGATAAGCTGGAAGATGCTGATGATCTTAACCTTTCCAATGGAAAAAATGCATATGGACGGGGATCGTGGGCCAGCAGCCTGCGTTATCACAAAGGGGTCTTTTATGTCTCCACATTTGCGGGCAACACAGGCAAAACATACATCTATACAACGAAAAACATTGAAAAAGGGCCATGGAAGGCACATTCGTTTAAACCATCCTTACATGATCATTCGCTCTTTTTCGATGATGACGGAAAAATCTATATGGTTTACGGCAGTGGAAAGATAATGATGGCTGAGCTGAGTGAAGACCTTTCTGGGATCAAAGCGGGGACCACGCAACAAGTAATCATCGATGATGCCGGAGCCCCAACCGGACCTAATACAGGCCTGCCAGCGGAGGGTTCACAACTTTTTAAAATTGACGGGAAATATTATCTGTTCAATATAAACTGGCCTCGCGGAGGAATGCGCACAGTGATCGTACACCGGGCGGATAAGATTACCGGCCCCTATGAAGGACGCGTGGCGCTCCAGGACAAAGGTATTGCCCAGGGGGGACTTATCAGTACTCCGCAGGGTCAATGGTACTCTTACCTGTTCCGCGACTTTGGCGCAGCAGGCCGTATCCCTTATTTGGTGCCCGTTACCTGGCAGGATGGCTGGCCCATTCTTGGAGTCGGAAATAAGGCGCCTGATAAACTTAACCTTCCCCCGAGCCGTGGCTACATCCCTGGTATCGTCGCATCTGACAACTTTACCCGTAAACAGAATGAGAAATCGTTTCCCCTTGTATGGCAATGGAATCACAATCCGGATAACAGGTTTTGGTCGTTAACGCAGCGTCCCGGTTTTTTCCGTATTACCACAGGAAGAACAGATACCTCTCTCCTGTATGCGCGTAATACGCTGACGCAACGAACTTTCGGACCTGAATGTTCAGGAATCACAGCGATCGACGTATCGGGGATGAAAGACGGCGATTGCGCAGGCCTCGTGCTTCTGCAGGCAAAGTATGCATGGATTGGTGTAAAAGCAGGCGCAGACGGAGAGCGGAGTATTGTAATGATAAACGCAGATTCCGGTAAACCTGTTGAAGAACAGCGTATCCCGCTGAAACAGAAAACAGTTTATCTTAAGGCAGAATGCAACTTTAAAGACCGTGCCGACAAAGGTTATTTTTACTATAGCCTTGATGGAAAAACATGGACTGCAGCAGGCTCCCCTTTGAAGATGGCCTACACTATCCCTCAATTTATAGGTTATCGTTTCGGGCTGTTCAACTATGCAACCAAATCAACCGGAGGCCATGTGGATTTCGACTTCTTCAGGATTGGGGATAAGCTAAGCGCGGGGAAATAAAAAAAATCAGTTCGCCGGACTTAACCGGCGGACTGACAACTTAATTTAACCCAAAAGACCCTGAGCTTTACAAAAGCTAAATTATATCATACACCCCGGTTTGCTTAAGCAGATCTGCATGTATGAACTCATATCTCACTTAAACAACACCTGCGCAAAATTATAGAGATTATTACGCCATACAGGCCAGGTATGCCCTCCAGGGTATTCGGAGTAAGTATATTTTATCTTCAGATCATCAAATTTTGACATCATAGTTTTGCAGTTGTTATAAGCGATGTCTTCCTTCCCTCCCATTGCAATCCAGAGCGACTTCAGATTACTGTTGATCGAAGATATATTTTCTGCAATGAACTTATACTGAGGATCGGTGATCTCATTTTGACCCGCAAACCAGCCGGAGCTGAACACACCGAGATAAGAGAACATACCGGTATTTTTAATCCCGGCATAAAGTGTCTGTATCCCTCCCAGTGATAAGCCAGCGAGTGCCCTGCCTGCAGAACCAGCTTCTGTCCTGTAGTTACTTTCAACAAAAGGAATAACAGATGTTTTAAGCTCAGCCTCGAAGGTGCGAAGAGATTGTTCGTTAAACCTGCCGGAGCTTACATTTCCGTCCATCATGACTATCAGCATTGGTTTTGCTTTACTATCCGCAATAAGATTATCGAGGATCAGATCTGTTTTTCCCTGCATGGCCCAGCCTCTTTCATCTTCTCCCCCTCCATGCAGCAGATACAAAACAGGATACTTTGCCGCGCTCTGATCGTAACCGGGGGGAGTATAGATAAAAAAACGACGCCAGGTATTTAAGACCTCCGAATAGTAACGCTTCATTCTGATCTCACCATGAGGCACTTCTCTCTCAGCATAGTAGCCGCCGCCGTCAAAGGGTATTTCGATCCCGCTTGCCATCCTCCCCATACCATAAAAGGTCTCACTGGCCGGGTCAGCCACAGCCACTCCGTCAATGAGAAGGGAATAATAATGAAATCCCTCTCCAATTGAATCTGTAGTGGCTTCCCATACCCCTGCATTTCCTTTTACCAGGTCGTATTTGCGGCCGAGGTCTACCTGAACTTTCTGCGCCTCCGGCGCGTTGATCCTGAATATCACGCGGTGATCCGGCAAAATCTGCGGATAACCAGCAGCTCTGACATTGGTAGACGCCGGTATTCCGAGTACCGTAAATTTCGAAAAGAGGGATTGGTCTACAGGCTTAAACAGAAACTGTGAAAATAAGTAAAGATCATTCTTCCAAACCTTAAAGTCGTGCACTCCAGGTTCTACATAAAAGATATGAGGCACTTTCTCTTTGGCCAGGTAATCATGAGTACGTTTGCTGAATGAGATGAGGTTGTCGTTATCTCCGCATGAAATCCAGAGTAATTTCAGTTTCTTTTTCGCTTCATCCGGGTTGGGAACCAGTTGTTCCGGGAGTTTCGTATTTGGGGCAGATGAAAATCCGCCAACCCAGGCAAACTTATCCAGATTCCCTAAGCCGAAATTCAGAGACTGCCCTCCCCCCATGGAAAGCCCCGCTATGGCGCGGTTTTCCCGGTCTTTACGCGCAGGATACTTTCTTTCAATAAACGGAATCAGGTCATTAAGCAGATCTTTCTCAAACGTAGCAAAAGCCTGTACCTTATCCGGAGCCATAATATTACCGGTTGCCCGGTCGTCCTTCATCGCCCGTCCATTAGGCAAAACTACAATCATAGGCTGAAGTTTTTTCTCAGCATACAGATTATCCAGAATCACCTGGGGACTCCCATGTCTGAACCATTCCTTTTCATCACCGCCGATACCATGCAGCAGGTAAAGAACCGGGTATTTCTTATTTTTCGAAAATCCCGGGGGAGTGTAAACTAAGGCCCTGCGAACAGAGCCAACCGTTGCAGAGGAATAAGATACCGTATCAATCCTCCCGTGGGGGATACCGGTCTGTAAAGAATCAAAGCCTGCGGGTGCCTGTTTTACAACCGGTTGCGAAACCGCAATACCTGAGGCTAAGAAAATCGCAAAAGAGAAAAATATCCGTTTCATATTTGTTATATAAATAAGCTGATAAGCTTTTTAAATGGCTGTTAATTGGTAAAACTGTACACCCGCCCCTTGATTGTAGGGACATCGTATACGGTATATTCAGTCTGAGCCAGCCCCCTGAACTTAGCTTCCGGAGATACCAGTGGTTTTTCGATCTCATCAATATAGTAGAAGGGATTATCGTTGTTTCCTGCAGCATTTTTAAGGATTGTACCAGGCGCTCCCTTTAATGAATTCGGGACTTTCAAACGCAGATTACCTCCCAGATTTGATTTAATCACAAGCTTTCTGATCCTGGAAAGCTGCCAAACCATTTCCACAATCTCAAATCCTCCGCGTGCTTTCAAACCTTTCACATTTCCATTCTTCCAATCACCTGGTAAAGCCGGGAGGAGATGAAGTGAGCCTGTGTGGCTTTGCATCAGCATTTCAGCTATTCCGGCTGTGCACCCAAAATTTCCGTCAATCTGGAAAGGAGGATGGGCATCAAACAAATTATTATACGTCCCGCCGCCGTCTTTATTAACTCCAAGCGGAGTAAGCTGGCTTTTTATCAGTTGATAAGCCCTGTCTCCATCGAGGAATCTCGCCCACATGTTGACTTTCCAGCCCATACTCCAGCCGGTAGATACATCCCCGCGGTAAACCAGTGAATTCCTGGCAGCCTCGAACAACTGAGGCGACCGGCCGGAGATAATCTGCTTCCCTGGAAACAAGCCATACAGATGAGAAATATGACGATGTTTGTCATTGGGATCATCCCAGTCTTCCAGCCACTCCTGCAGCTGGCTGTATTTGCCAATTTGCATAGGAGGAAGCTTTCCCCTGGCATCTCTTACTCTTTTTATAAAAGCGGGATCCTTAACCTTAAGAACCTCCGCTGCCCGAAGTACATCAGAAAAGAGACCAAAAACAATCTGATTGTCCATTGTAGCACCATATGTCAGGGATATCCCATTGAAACCGGGCCTTTTAGGTTCATTTTCAGGGGAAATGCCCGGAGCAACGACCAGCCAACCATGCTTAGGTTCTGCAACTAAGTGATCAAGAAAGAATTCTGCTGCTCCTCTCATGACTGGAAATGCCGTTAAAAGGAATTTGCTATCTCCTGTATATAAATACTTCTCCCATAAATGGTCAGAGAGCCATGCTCCTCCCATTGGCCACATCCCCCAGTAAACGCCATCCACCGGACCCGTGATCCGCCAGATATCCGTATTATGATGGGCTACCCATCCACCTGCTCCATACATTACCCGTGCGGTTTCCTTTCCGGTTTCAGAAAGGTCTCTGATAAGACTGACCAGCGGTTCGTGCATTTCACTCAGGTTTGTATTCTCAGCCGGCCAGTAGTTCATCTCCGTGTTAATGTTAATGGTGTACTTACTGTCCCAGGGGGGATTCATGGAACCATTCCAGATTCCCTGAAGATTGGCGGCCTGGCCGCCGGGGGCAGAACTGGATATTAAAAGATAACGTCCGAACTGAAAGTACAGGCTGACTAATTGCGGATCATTTCTTGCGGCAAAACCACGTAATCTCACATCTGTTGCCTCACTCGCGGAAGGACTGGTGCCAAGATCGAGCGATACACGTTTAAAATACTTCTGATAGTGTTCGATATGCTGTTTCAACAACTGCTGATAGGGCTTTGACGAGGCAGATCTGAGCATATCTTCAGCTCGTGCCGCCGCATTGCCTTCGAGATTTTTATATGAATTAAAATTTGTTCCGACAGAAACATAGATTGTGGCGCTGTTTGCAGCATTTACGTTAATAGAAGAATCATTTACAGACTTTGATCCGCCCTCTGTAAATACTTTGACCAACGCACTGAAGTTTACCTTCCCCTTTACCCCTTCGTGATCTGATGTTGTACCGGAGAGAACAATCCGCCCCTGCGGGTCGATCTTCCTGACAGACTTATGAAGCGAGGAAAAGGACGCAGAAAAAGAAAGTCTCCCGGGTTTATCTGCTGTTAAGCGGATGACAACGGCTTTGTCGGTAAAGGAAGTGAATATTTCCCTCGCGAACCGGACGCCGTCTGCCTCATAAATCACTCTGGCAACGGCGTCCTCCATGTTTAATTCGCGGTAGTACTGGTTTGGGTGCCCCTGCTGTTTAAAATCGAGATTTAAATTGCCGACGGGCTGAAATTTCATTCCGTGGCTGGTCTTAGATATCATCGTATTACCGGCAAGCTTCTGGGCTTCCGCATATTTTCCCTCGAAAAGCAGTTTTCTTATTTCGGGAAGAGCTTTTAACGCATCTGGATTGTCATTCCGGTTCGGGCTGCCCGACCAGACGGTCCCCTCATTAATCGGAATGATTTCCTTATCCGGATTCCCGTAAACCATTGCTCCGAGGAAGCCGTTACCAAGTGGCAATGCATCTGTCCAGGTGCTGCCTGCAGGCTTGTTATACCATAATTTCAAATTTGTATTGCTTTGCGACCAGGCTTCGGTTTCCGGAAAGAAAAGAACCGGCAGGATAAGTATTCCAATTTTAAAGATTATGGCATTGTATCGGTTTTTCATTTTTTCAATATTGTTTGTGTAAGCGGGTTCCCCCTCTCCTGCTCCCATGATTTTTTGTCTACAAGCCACGGTCACTCAGGCACGGGGGTAAGCCATTCATTGTTTATAACGGTGATCAAAAAAACGTCCCTGCTGTAAAAAAGGGAATATTCAAAACTAAGATAGTCATTGGCCGCAGTAAGGATAAGAATCACTAAAAAGATAGCAAAATTGTCTAGCCAGCTCCCCCATAGTTCAAAGGAAAAAGCTTTTTTAATACATTCAGGCTGTATTTTTTTTAATTTCAGAATACGCTTATAATGTACAATTGACATTTATCCTACTTTTTTTGACAGGAGGATCACTCAGCATACAAAGCCGGAAATAACTTTGAAGAGTCTGAAAAATACAGATATACCCCCTGCTATTGCATTCAATACGCAAGGGAACGAATAAACTAACTAATAAAATTAACCAGTAAAGCCAATCAGTTATGAGACATCCTACATAACACCCGATGCCGGTAATGGAACATCCGCGCTATTTACATCAACGCGGAATAAACAAATCACAATGAACTCAACGAAAACAAAATGAAACTCACCAATCCAATTTCACTCCTCCCTCCTTAAATTCTTAAATCAGGATACAGGGATCATCAGGAACACACCGTTTTTTAATCAACCTACTCCCGTTTAATAATATTTCAAGAATGAAGAAAGAGATACTAAAAGAAAGTAAGAGCGTAACCCATAATTTTTCGCTAAGGAAGCGCTTATTAACAAGATTACATCTTACGCACCTCATTATGCTCCTGCTGGTTTTCCATACAGCGGCCCAACAAAGGCATACAGTGAAAGGGACAGTTTTAGATCAGCAGCATAATTCAGTTATAGGGGCCACCGTTACGGTTAAAGGCACCTCAACACGAACACTAACAGATGTCAACGGAAAATTCTCAATTGTTGTTCCGTCAGACAGGCAGATACTTGTGGTTTCATATGTAGGCATGCACCCGCAGGAAGTTGATGTGAAAGGCAAAACAGAAGTAAGAGTAACAATGCGGGATGACGCAGCCAGCCTGGAAGAAGTGGTAATCGTGGGTTATGGCACACAGAAGAAAGCCAGTGTCGTCGCCGCAGTTGCACAAACTACCGGAAAAGTGCTCGAAAGAGCAGGTGGTGTATCGAGTATAGGAGCGGCGCTTACCGGAAACGTCCCTGGTGTTGTTACCACAGCAAGTACAGGGATGCCTGGCGATGAGGATCCACGTATCGTCATTAGAGGAAGAAGTACATGGAACAACAATGATCCTCTGATTCTAGTAGATGGTATAGAGCGGCCGATGACGAGTGTGGATATTGGCTCGGTAGAATCAGTCTCTGTACTTAAAGATGCATCTGCTACAGCAGTTTTCGGCGTCAGGGGTGCAAATGGAGTCATCCTGATTACAACCAAAAGGGGACGTGAAGGCCAGGCCAGTGTGCGCGGAACAGTCAACAACGTCGTGAAAGTTCCTTCTAAACTACCAGGAAAATATGATGCTTATGACGCACTCCGGATCAGAAACGAGGTAATTGAATATGAACTTGCCCTCAGACCTGAAAGCTGGAACGACTACCTGCCCCAGGACATCATCAATAAATACCGTTATCCGGCAGATCAGACAGAAGCAGAACGTTATCCAAATGTAAACTGGGATGAAGTGCTTTTTAAAGATTATGCCATGTCACATAATGCTAATCTTAACATCTCCGGTGGAACCAGCAAGGTTAAATATTTTGCAAGTGCTGATTATCTTTACGAGGGCGATTTATTCAGGACATTTGAGAATGACCGTGGATATAAACCAGGGTATGGATTTAATCGCCTCAATATGAGGAGCAACCTTGACTTTCAACTATCAAAATCTACTATTCTGAAGACAAACCTGTCTGGTTCAAGAGGTGTAAAGAAAATGCCATGGGGCGCGTCGAACAGTGATTATTCCTATTGGATATCAGCCTATTCGACGGCTCCTGACGTCTTTATGCCCCAATATTCAGACGGAACCTGGGGCTATCATGCACCCAATGTACAACGCGGACTTAACT
The DNA here is from genome assembly GCF_003130405.1 of Pararcticibacter amylolyticus. Lineage (GTDB taxonomy): Bacteria > Bacteroidota > Bacteroidia > Sphingobacteriales > Sphingobacteriaceae > Arcticibacter > Arcticibacter amylolyticus. Next base: position 255,722 of record NZ_QEAS01000005.1, on the reverse strand, counting down.
CTGCCAGAATACTGGCTGTGAGCGGCGTGTCATATACCACAACTAACAGGATCACTACAGATTTTACGCTGGATCAGGACCTCGCAAGTTTTGTAAAAGGACTAAATTTCAAGGGGACAATAGCACTTGACAATTCTTTTATCGAGGGCAGCCGGGGTGTTAACGATCTATATAATGATACCCAGGCGAAGTGGATTGACCCGGAAACCGGAAAAACAACCTATCAGCAGGCCTTCGATGCGACCAATCGTTTTGACTTTCAAAACGGCATCAACTGGGCTACTGTGGGCGGAACGGTTCAAGACTGGTTAACATACCGTCGTCTCTTCTACCAGGCTCAGTTAAACTATTCCAGAACCTTAGGGGTCAAGCACAATGTTACGGCCATGGGCTTATTCAATCGTAACCAATACGCAACCGGCAGCGAAATCCCTTTTAACCGCGAGGACTGGGTTTTCCGTGCTACTTATAATTATGCCAACAAATACATTTTAGAATATAACGGGTCTTATAACGGCTCATCCAAATTCGGTCCTGAAAACCGCTTCGCTTTCTTCTCATCAGGAGGTTTGGGATGGACAATCTCAGAGGAGAAATTCATGAAGCCTTTAACCTTTGTGGACAACCTGAAGATCAGGGGTTCATACGGTGAGATAGGTGATGACAGCGGTGGGGCACGTTGGTTGTATCTGACTCAGTGGGCCTATGGCGGACAGACTAAACTGGGGGTTACCGGTGAAGGCTCTGAAACAAGTCCGTATGTGTGGTACAGGCAAAGCGCTTTGGGAAATCCAGATGTAAGATGGGAAAAAGTGAAAAAAATGAATGTTGGCGCAGATTTCAGCTTTTTCAAGGGGTTTATTTCAGGAAAATTTGATTTCTTCAAAGACAGGCGCTCTGATATTCTGCTTACTGGCGACAGACGTGCGATCCCCTCCTATTATGGAGTCTTGCCTCCTATACAGAATCTGGGTATTGTTGAAAATAAGGGATATGAGCTGGAGTTAGCCATGGACAAAAAGCTAAATCCGAACTGGCATATCTGGGCGAACATGAACTATACCCGGGCGAAGGATAAAGTGATTGAGGCAGATGATGCTTCATTGCTTCCGGATTATCAGAAACGCGCCGGCAAGCAAATCAGCCAGACTTACTCCCACGTGAGTGCCGGGTACTATAATACATGGGATCAGTTGTATGCGAGCACCATAGCAGACAATGGTGATGAACAAAAACTACCCGGGAACTATCACATCCTTGATTACAATGCTGACGGAGTAATTGATGCAAAAGATAACATTCCTTATGCATTCCCTTCTGTTCCGCAACATACTTTCAATGCGACATTTGGTGTTGACTGGAAAGGTTTCAGCGCCTTCGTACAGTTCTATGGTGTCAATAATGTAACCAGGCAGGTAGTGTTTGGCAGCTTATCAGGTCAAAATCACCTGGTATATGATGAAGGATCGTACTGGTCTAAAGACAACACCGACGGCGACGTACCATTACCCCGCTGGTTGTCGACTCCAAGCAGCTATAATGCAGGAAGCAGGTACATGTTTGACGGGTCCTATATCCGTTTAAAGAATGCGGAAATAGCATACACATTCCAAAGGGAGAACAGTTTCGTCAAAAGACTTGGAATAGCAAGTATGAGAGTCTTCCTGAACGGAAACAACCTGGCAGTGTGGACGAAAATGCCTGACGACAGGGAGTCGAACTTTGCAGGAACCGGCTGGGCTTCACAAGGCGCCTATCCAACTGTTAAGCGCTTCAACCTGGGTGCAAACATTATTTTTTAAAGATATTTTATGAGAACAAAATATATAAAAACGATTATCTCCTGCTTTGTCGTTTGGGCAGCTGTTTGCTTTTCGTCTTGCGAAAAATATCTGGATAAAGACGATCAGACTAATATTTCAGAAAAGGAAGCGTTTAAGAACTTTACTAATTTTCAGGGCTTCACAGAAGAACTATACAATTGTATAGTCAACTTCAGCAACAATTACTGGACAAACTCGTGGAACTGGGGAGAAGATGAGATTACCTCGACTGCCGGGAACTTTCACTTTATTCATAAAATAGATGACGGAAATTTCTGGGGATGGCAATCTGAATTTGATGGCTGGGGATCTGGCTGGATGAACCAGTCTGATTTTACCACCAGTACAACTCCTGACAACCGGTTCAACAAAGATCTCTGGAACGCGGCATGGTATGGGATCCGAAAAGCAAATATCGGCCTGGCCAATATGGACCTAATGACAGATGCCACACAGGAAGAGAAAAATCTGGTAAAAGGACAGTTGCTATTTTTCAGAGGATGGTTTCACCATCGTTTAATGGAATATTTCGGCGGCCTGCCATACATTGATTATGTATTACCCAGTACGGGCGACATCCGTCTGCCCCGTCTTAAGTACAGTGAATGTGCAGATAAAGCAGCGGCCGATTTCAGAGCAGCAGCAGATCTGCTACCCGTGAACTGGGACGAAACCGTTCCGGGAAAAAGAACGCTGGGAAAAAACCAGCTGCGGATCAACAAAATTATGGCACTTGCCTATCTCGGTAAAAATTACCTGTGGGCAGGAAGTCCTTTGATGAACTTCGAATCGACGGGAAGCAAAACCTACAATACTGAATATTGCAAAAAGGCGGCTGCTGCTTTTGGAGAGCTTTTAGGCCTTACTGAGAGCGGAGTCACGCCATACAGTCTTGTAACTTTTGCAAACTACTATAAAAACTTCTATACAACAGGCGAGGGATGGGCACTTCCGGGCAGCACCGAAGCCATTTTCAGAGGTCCGTATTATTCGGCAAATAATTCCAACTGGGGCACCAGTAAGCAATATACACCTCTGGTGGTTTCCGAAGGAGATCTCAAATTCACTCCAACGGCCAACTATGTAGACTATTATGGAATGAAAAACGGACTTCCTATTCCGGACATTACCCAGCCTGATACAGAATCGGGTTATGACCCGCACTTCCCATGGAAAAACCGGGACCCACGTTTTTACAGTGACATCGTTTTTGACGGGGTTAAATTTGTTCAGGGAGCAATTCCGAATGTCGATGAGCAACCCAATCGCTATGCAAATCTTTACACTAACGGTAGCTACCGGAATGTGGGTACCGGTAGCCGTACAGGATATGTACTGATCAAATTCGTTCCGAAAACAGCAAACAAGTATGATAATGCTTACAGCTGGGGTAATAATCTCCATATTTACGTACCGTACATGCGGCTGGCTGACGTTTATCTGATGTATGCGGAAGCTGCGTTAATGGGATATGGATCGTCAAGCGGCAAAGATCCTAACTACAGTAAAACGGCAGAAGATGCGGTCAATATAATCAGGCAAAGGGCTGGCGTAGAAAAGGTCAACTCCAAGTTTTTGGGTGCACCGGATAACTTCTTGCCCGAGCTAAGAAGGGAAAGAGCTGTAGAACTCTCGTTTGAAGGACATCGTTTCAACGATCTGCGAAGATGGCTTTTATTAACCAAACAACCTTATACCCTGAAAAAATCTGTAGAATTCGACCGTACAGGAACGTTTAACCAAACAGATGCCAGTCTCAACAGCGTAGCAAATCTACGGGAAGTGACAATCCTGGAGAGGAAATTCTCCGACAAACATTACTGGCTGCCACTTAAAAATGTCGACGTAAACATGTACGTGGAATTCTCACAAAACCCCGGCTGGTAACCACTGACTAAATATAAAGGAGACGAAAATGAAGCAAATAAAAATAAGAATAGCATTCTGCCTCACGGTCGCGACGGGCTTATCCGGCTTGACGCAGGCAAAGGGTGCTTTCGATATAAACAGTAAATCAGGCAAGATCATCACCACGGATGCAACTGCCCTTAGAACCAGGCAGCAGGATTCTATAACTACAGCAAATGACGGAAAAGACTCTCTCGTTCAGGTTGCATTCAGGAAAGTGAATAAAAAGGACCTCCAGGGAGGAGTCTCGGTAGTTAATCTATCCAGCTTAATGGAGAAAAATTATTCAACCTTCAGCCTCGAAAATCTTGATGCTCTCACCCCAGGGGTCCACGGAAACATCTTTGGAAACAATGGAAACATTTGGGGAAACAGCGGCTATCTGGTGCTTGTAGATGGATTCCCCAGGGATGCTGACAATATTATGCCCACAGAGATCGACCAGATCACAGTTATGAAAGGTGTAGGAAATGTTGCTCTTTATGGAAGCAGGGCTGCAAAAGGAGTTGTATACATCACTACCAAGAGAGGGGGCAACTACAGTCAGCGGGTGAATGTAAGAGCCAATGCGGGTATCAACGTTCCCAAAGCTTATCCGGAATATCTCGGTTCTGCCGAATACATGACCTTATATAATGAGGCACGCAGAAACGATGGTTTAACGGATCTTTACAGCACCAGCGCTATTTACAATCATTCTGCGGGCTTAAATCCTTTCCGGTATCCAAATATCGACTTTTTCTCTTCAGAATATTTGAAAGACAGCTATAACCGGTTTGATTTGACAACGGAAATATCAGGAGGAAATGATAAAGCGCAATACTATACTAACCTGGGATTCTGGTCCAACGGCTCTTTGCTGAACTTCGGAGAAGCCGTTGACAACAATGGATCGAACAGGTTCAACCTGCGGGGAAATATCAACGTGAAACTGAATAAGATGATTAAGTTAAACGTCGATGCCTCAGCTAGTTTTTATACAGGGAAAGGTGTAAATGCTGACTACTGGGGCAGCTCTGCAACTGTCAGGCCCAACAGATTCTCTCCTCTGATTCCAATTAGTATGCTGGAAGAAGGAGATGATCCCTCTATGGTTTATGTAAATAACAGTAATTATATCATAGATGGAAAATACCTGCTTGGCGGAACGCAATTAGACCAAACCAATGTATTCGCTTCTGTTTATGCAGGGGGGTCCAGCAAGAACATCACCCGTCAGTTTCAGTTTAATACCGGACTGGATTTTGATCTAAGCCGGTTACTGGAGGGATTCTCCTTTAAATCAGGACTCGCAATCGATTACCGGACCGGATTTACCCAATCTTACAATAATAATTACGCGGTTTACGAAGCTGGGTGGAATACCTATGCTGGTTTTGAGCAAATCAGCGGACTGACAAAATATGGCAATGATTCAAAAACGGGGGCAGAAAATATCAGTAATAGCAGTTACCGGCAAAATATATCGTTTTTCGGGCAATTTGATTACGATCGTACCTTTAACAGGAAACATAATTTTACCGGCACCTTACTGGGTTATGGGTTTTACATCGGAGAATCTGAAGTTTATCACGCAACAAACAATGCCAATCTCGGACTTCAGTTAGCTTATAATTTTGATCATAAGTATTATGCAGATTTCAGTAGCGCATACATTTATTCAGCTAAGCTTCCTGCAAGTAACCGGGGTGCATTTTCCCCTACATTAAGCCTGGGATGGCGAATCAGTGAAGAGAATTTCCTGAAGAACTCACACGTTTTTGACAACTTAAAAGTCACTGCATCGGCAGGTATACTAAATACAGATCTGGATATCTCTTCTTATTTCCTTTACCAGGGATATTATACCTATAACGATGCCGCCTGGCATAGCTGGAAAGATGGCCAGCTAGTGCACAGCTTCGACAGAAGAAGAGGGAACAACTTTGACATGACTTTTCCCCAAAGAAGAGAAATAAGTTTCGGACTTGAAGGATCGCTATTGAATAATGCAATAGGATTTAGTGGAAATGCATTCTTTAGTGAGACCAAAGGAAACGTGGTGCCTTTAACAGCTTTATATCCTGTTTATTTTTCAACAGGATGGCCTGTATATTCAGATGTACCATATGCTAACTATGACCGGGACCGGCGAAACGGCTTTGATTTCAACCTCAACTTTAACAAAAAGCTTGGAGAAATAGCATGGACACTTGGTTTCAACGGCACTTATTATCATACGAAAGCAAGCGTCAGGGCATCGGATGCCGAGTATGCAGATGCTTACCAACGACGGGTGGGACAACCCGTTGATGCCATCTTTGGATTGAAAAGTGATGGTTTCTTCATGGACTATAATGATATAGCCAACTCGCCGAATCAGTCGACATTAGCATCCGGTGGCGTTAAACCCGGAGACATTAAGTATAAAGACCAGAATAATGATGGTATCGTTGATACACGTGATGAGGTTTATCTGGGAAGAGGAGGCTGGGCTGGTTCTCCGTTAACGCTTGGCGTCAACCTGACGGCTAAATGGAAGAACCTCACGTTATTTGCGTTGGGTGCAGGGCGCTTCGGTGCAAAGGCAATGAAAAACAACAGCTACTTCTGGGTAGATGGCCAGGATAAATACTCTGCGGTTGTTCGCAACCGGTGGACAGAGGAAACGAAAAGCACTGCCACTTTCCCGCGGCTTACTACCGGTACTGCTGATAATAATTACCGGAGTTCGGATTTCTGGATTTACAGTACCGACAGGTTTGATCTGGCAAAAGTACAGATATCGTATCAGTTCCCTGCCCGCATTCTGGGAAAGGGACTGATCAGAGAGCTCGGAGCGTATGTGAATGGGTTTAATCTTCTTACCATAGCAAAGGAGAGAGACATCATGGAAATGAATGTAGGCTCTGCGCCGCAGGTGAGGTTTTACAATCTCGGAATAAAGGCATTATTTTAAGTCAGTTCCGGTATAATAAAATGTAAAGACATGAAAAAAATAGTATTAATCTGTTTATCAGCATTGTTTGTATTCAGCAGTTGCAAGGATATGTTTGAACCGGAAATAGAAAACAATCTTGAGCTGAAAAACGCCTACGATAATGCGGCCTATGCCCAGGGCTTGTTGCTTAACGGGTACACAAGGCTCCCGACAAATTCATGGTCATTTAATGACGTGGCTACTGATAACGCTGTAAGTAACGATAGGAACAATGGTTTCCTTAAGATGGCAACAGGACAATGGACCGCCATGAATAACCCGGTAGATCAATGGAGAAACAGCCGGTCAGCTATTCAGTATCTAAACCAGTTCTTTGCAGTATCCGATAGTGTAGATTGGGCGAGAGAACCAATTATCCGTACCATGTTCAACGACAGGATGAAAGGTGAAGCATACGGACTCAGGGCATTGTTTATGTTCTATCTTCTTCAATCCCATGGAGGAAAAACAGAAAGCGGTGAATTGCTCGGAGTTCCTTTATTGCAGGAGAATGAAACCGTTGCATCAGACTTTAACCAACCCAGGGCAACTTTTGATGCATGTTTACAACAGCTTTACTCTGATCTTGACAAGGCGGAAGAACTGCTTCCCCTGGATTACAAAGACGATTCACCAGTGCCGGCTAAATACACCGGAACGAGCGCCGATGATTATCATCGAGTCTTCGGGGCGAGTTTCATGGGTCGTATGACAGCCCGCATTGCTAAAGGCATCAGGGTTAGAGCCGCCTTGCTGGCTGCAAGTCCCGCTTATAATACCGGAAACGTCACCAAATGGGAGCAGGCGGCTAATTTTGCAGCAGAAGTCCTTGATTTAAGGGGGGGAATAACTAATATGACGAGCAACGACCTCGTCTGGTACAACAGCACCGGTGGTATAGACGGTCTGGCTGCAGGCGCTAATCCTACTGAAATATTGTGGAGAGGAAATGTCGGTACCAGTAACGACCTGGAGAGGGATAATTTTCCCCCAACGCTGAACGGAAACGGACGGGTTAACCCTTCTCAAAACCTGGTAAATGCCTTCCCAATGGCAAATGGATACCCGATTACAGATTTAACCAACAGCGGCTTTAACGCTTCGTCTCCTTATAACGGCCGTGATCCCAGATTAAACCTGTATATTCTTATAAATGGCGGTACTGCAGGAACATCCAATACGCCGATCAATACTTCTGCAGACGGAACGACCAATGACGGTTTAAATAAAGTAGAGACGTCTACGCGTACTGGTTATTACCTGAAGAAGTTGCTCAGGCAGGATGTTAATCTTAATCCCACTTCTACCACGACGCAGAAACACTTCAATCCGCATATCCGGTATACGGAGATTTACCTGGCTTATGCAGAAGCAGCGAATGAAGCATGGGGGCCGTTAGCAACCGGAGGGCATAGTTACTCTGCCTACGACGTGATCAAAGCGATCAGAAGACGGGCAGGCGTAGGAGTTTCTAACGGAGATCCATATCTGGAATCGATTAAAAGTGATAAAAATGCCATGAGAGAATTGATCCGAAACGAAAGACGACTGGAGCTATGTTTTGAGGGTTTTCGTTTCTGGGATTTGCGGAGATGGAACGCGAATTTAAACGAAGAGGTAAAAGGTGTGAGCATATCCGGAGGCAACTTCAACACCATCAACGTGGAAAACAGGGCATATCAAAGCTATATGATTTACGGACCTATACCCTACAGTGAGACGCTAAAGTACAATAACCTGGTTCAAAATGCAGGGTGGCGATAACCATTAATTAAACAAGAGTAGATTACAACTTAGAAATAATGAGAAAGATATTATGGATGATGCTGGCAGCCTCAGTTTCTTTGAGCTCCTGCAAAAACAGTAACTGGGAGTTTGACGATTATGAGTTTCAGTCGGTATATTTTGCGTACCAGGGACCAGTGAGAACAATCACACTGGGTGAGGATGTTTTTGATACCTCACTCGATAATGAACATAAGTGTGACATCATGGCAACCTTAGGAGGGGTATACGAAAACAAAAAGGACGTAACTATCGGAGTAAGTGTAGATAATTCTATTGCTGCAAATATGGCCTTTAACAGTGGCGGAAACATCATTCCCATGCCGTCAAACTACTATACTTTAGCTTCCGACAAGATTGTAATTCCCAAAGGGGAAATAACAGGTGGCATACAGGTACAGTTAACAGATGCCTTTTTTGCCGACCCGCTTTCGTTAAAGAACACGTATGTTATTCCTTTAAAAATGATGAATGTAACAAATGCGGATTCGATGCTGGCAGGTAAGAACTATGTGCTGTATGCATTAAAATATATTAATTCGTGGCATGGGAACTATCTTCGTAGAGGCAAAGATGTGGTAACCGGGAAAAACGGCAACAATGCATTAAATAAGACAATCACAAGACACCAGAAATATGTGGAAGATGATGAAGTCTCCGCCCTCAAAACACGGTCGCTTGCAATAGCAGAATTTCCTGTGATATTTAAAGATCAGAATAACCAGAACATTACATGTAAGCTCCTCCTGAATTTCGATGGATCGGGCAATTGTACTATTACAAACGGAGATAATACCTTCACGGCCAGCGGGAGCGGAAAATTTTTAAAGAGAGGGGAAAAAAACAGCTGGGGAGCGAAGGACAGAGACGCACTTTACCTCCAATATGAAGTTGACCTGACAAACATGCATGTATCTTCAGCTGATACCCTCGTCATGCGTGACCGCGGAGTTAAAATGGAAACTTTCACCCCCGTTAGCCAATAGTTTTATACTAAAGATATCGAAATGAAATATTTATATAAAATAGCAGCAGGAGTTACCTTCACTGCGGTGATGGCTTCCTGCAGTAAACATGAATTTGCAGATTATCATGTAGACAAACCGGCAAGTTTTGATCAGCAGGAAATAATCGATGCTTATCAGCCCCTAAAAACCTATCTGAATACGGAAGCGAACCCAGGTTTCAAATTCGGCGTAGCTCTCTCTCTTACAGAATATGAAAATAAAGGAGTGAAGTATCGCCTGGCGAATACCAATTTTAACGAAATAGTGCTGGGTTATGAGATGAAACATGGCGCAGTGGTGAGAGATAACGGCAGATTAGATCTGACAACCATAAAGGCTTTACTAAAAACTGCAAAGAATGCAGGAATAGACGTTTATGGACACACGCTCTGCTGGCATGCTAATCAAAATGCCTCCTATTTAAAAAAATTAATCGCACCAATTATAATACCGGGAAACGGTATACCTGCATGGGTTCCGGTTACCAGCAATAATTTTGAGTCAGACGATCGTTCAAATTACGAAGCGAACACTAATGCGATATTATCCTTTACAGCGGCAGGACAGGGAGCTGGAGGACAAGGAAGGGCCTTGAAAATAACCAATGAGAGTGTTCGTCCAAACGATTGGGACGCCCAGTTCTTTATCAAGTTTAGCCCTGCTGTGAAAACAGGAGAACAGTACGAACTTAGCATGGATGTCAGGGCAGATGCAAATGTCAGTATTCCCACCCAAGCGCATGTCGTCCCCTACTCATATAAACATTATGATTTTTTTGGAAGCATCCCATTCACAAGTTCCTGGACAAGATATACCAAAACAATTACCGTTTCCACGAACATGGCAGACTGCGGAGCCATTGCCTTCAATTTGGGAAAAAACGCCACCAACTACTACTTTGATAATATAACCCTGAAGAAGTACGATGAAACCGGAGGCGCTCAAACGATTGAAAGAACTGCGGAAGAAAAGAAAACCATTATCACGAATGCTTTACAGCAATTCATTTCCGGTATGGTTGATACATGTAAATCCTATGTGAAGGCATGGGATGTTGTAAACGAACCTATGGATGACGGGCGGCCTAATGAGCTGAAAACCGGATTAGGAAAGACCCTGGCTGCAGATGAATTCTATTGGCAGGATTACATGGGTAAAGACTATGCTGCAGAAGCCTTCAAAATTGCGCGGGAACACTGTAATACCGGTGATAAATTATTTATAAATGATTATAACCTGGAATATAGTCTGGATAAATGCCGGGGACTCATTGCTTATGTAGAATACATAGAAAGTAAGGGTGCACGAGTAGACGGTATAGGTACGCAAATGCATATATCAATTAATAGTGACAAAGGTAAAATTGCAGAAATGTTCACCTTGCTTGCTGCAACGGGTAAGTATATTAAAGTATCAGAACTGGATATTGGTTTGGGTGAAAACGTCACTGCAGCCCTTGCAACAGCTGAGCAATACAAAGCGCAGGCTGATATGTACAAATATGTAATCGACAAATACTTTGAGCTCATTCCAGCAAGCAAACGATATGGGCTCACAATCTGGAGCCCGACTGACAGCCCTGCTAATTCAAGCTGGCGTGCAGGTCAGCCGGTCGGTTTATGGACAGAGGACTTTACACGCAAACCGGCATATACCGGTGTTGCAGAAGGATTAAAAGGTAAGTAACAGAACTGTTCTGAGTTTGTAATACCGGGAGTGTCTTCAGGGATTTCTCCCGGTATCTTAACTTATCTCTTACTATTTTCCTTCAACTAACTCTATCCCTTTTGTGTGCTCCAGGAAGCGGCTTAACTATTATACTAACCATTATTTTATAAAGCTACATTGTCATGAAGATCATCAGGCAAATCCTCGGTTGTGTTCTTATTCTTCCGGTTTCAGCCAGTTACATTTTCGCACAGACTTTAACTGACAGTACATTCGTAGCCAGGGCAGAACAACATATCTCTGAAATATACGCTGGACAACTGAACAGCGGAGCCCGCATATACAACGGAAAAATGTACAGGCCATTATTAAATCTGGACAATGGAGGCCATACCTTATTTCAGAGTAACCAGTATTCCAGGGGTTCAATCGTATATGAAGGACGCATTTACAAAGATTTAAACCTTATGTATGATCTGTTCCGGGATCAGCTGGTACTTTTGAATTACGATAAGGTTGGTGGTATTATAATCTGGCCTCAATACGTAGATTCCTTCAGTATACATCAGCATAAATTTATTCATATAAAGCCAGACTCTTCCCCACATACCGGTTTTCCTCCCGGCTATTACGATTTAATTTATGATGGAAAAACAAGATTACTGGCAAAAAGAACGAAAACAATCAGCGAAACAGCTGACGAATATAAGGTCAAAAAAAACATATCCGAGAAAAGCAAATATTACATTTTAAAAGACTCCGCCTATACCCAGGTTAAAAGCAAAAAAGATCTGCTGAAACTCCTGCACCGAACCCAAAACGAGAATCAGAACTATATTAAGAAGGAGCATCTGGATTTTAAAAAAAACTTCGAGGATTCAATGGTAAGACTATTGAGTCATCATGACTCTATCCCTCCGAACCTATGAAGAGATTTTATATTCTAATCACCATTCTTATCCTGTTTATATCAGGATTAAGAGGACAGGAAAATAACACGATCAATGTCAGTCTCAGCCATCAACCGTTTCGGGAATTGGTAAGACAGATCGAATCCCAGACTGCCTGCCATTTTTACTACGAAGCATTCGTTGAGGATAGTTTGATCATTTCCGTGACTTTGAAAAACACTTCAGTAACAGGTATTCTTGACAGCGTATTCTCTGGAACGCGCTATCGTTATGCTCTTTTAGGGCATGTTATTTTCGTAACCAGGGACACACCGGTAAAAACGCTCCTCCCCTCTCAGTTCACAGGAAAACGTATGCCAGAAAAGATGTCCGGCAGCCCACTGCCTACAACAAATCCCCAGTCAAAGCCAGTTTCGACCCTGGCAACAATAGAACACAAGCTATATACTATTGGAAACAACTTTAATCAGACAAAAACCAGCGCAACGATAGCAGGATATATCAAGAATGCAGGTACAGGAGAACCCGTAAGCGGTGTAGCAATTTTTACAGGTAAACCCCGGATTGGCACATTAACAGATGCTTTCGGCTTTTATTCACTCACCCTGCCTAAGGGACGGCATGAATTAAGTGTTAAATCAGTTGGATTAAAAGATACTCGCCGTATAATCCAGTTAAATGGTGATGGAAAACTAGACATTGCTATGCAGGACGAACCTTTTTCCTTAAAGGAAGTGGTTATAACGACAGATAAAACTTCCAATATCAGACGTACTGCGATGGGTATTGAGAAACTTGACATCAAAACAATCAAAGAGGTGCCGACTGTTTTCGGAGAAGCTGACATTCTAAGGGTCATTCTCACGTTGCCGGGAGTAAAATCAGTAGGCGAATCCAGTACCGGATTTAATGTCAGAGGAGGATCAACAGATCAAAATCTTATCCTTTTCGATAATACTACCGTTTATAATCCATCCCACTTTTTTGGTTTTTTTTCGGCTTTTAATCCAGAAGTAATCAGAGACGTCAGACTATATAAAAGCAGCATTCCAGCTAAATATGGCGGAAGACTGTCTTCTGTACTTGAACTCACAGGCCGGGAAGGGAATAAAAAACAGTTTACCGGAACAGCGGGAATAGGTTTGATCACCAGCCGGCTAAATATAGAAGGCCCTCTGATCAAAGACCGGACTTCTTTCATTTTAGGAGGCAGAACCACGTATTCAAACTGGATTATGAAGCTTTTGCCGGATAATGCAGGGTATCACAATGCAAAAGCAAGTTTCTATGATGTGAATCTTCAGGTCAGCCACCAGCATAATGAGAAAAACAATTTTTATGCAACGGCCTATCTGAGCAGTGATAAATCTAATCTGGCAACAGATACCACCTTTCAGTACAATAACAGAAACATGGCTTTAAGCTGGAAGCATACATTTAACAATAAGTTATATGGAGTTTTGTCGGGCGGGTACGACCAGTACACCTACGATAATTACAGCAATTACAATGACGAGGTTGATTACCGTTTAAAATTCAGTATAGAACAAACTCACTTAAAAACAAACTTCAGTTATTTCCCCAGTGCAAAGTGGAATATTGATTTTGGCGCCGGAACTATTTATTATAAAAATAAACCAGGCTCTTTAGAACCATATAATGAACGTTCACTGGTTATACCAGACATATTACAGAAAGAACAAGCTCTCGAGAGCGCCGTATATGCGGAACAACAGTATAACCTTACGGAAGCAATTACCATCAATGCAGGCCTTCGCTACTCCCTCTTCAGCTATCTGGGGCCAGCAATTGTAAATAAATATGCAGATGGACTGGTCAGAAATGACGCAGGTATAGAATCGACCAATAGCTATAAAAAGGGGGATATCATCAAAACATACCATGGACCGGAATACAGGTTGGGAGCAAGATTTACGCTGAGTCCTGATTTTTCGGTTAAGGCAGGTTACAACACACAACGACAATATATTCATATGCTGTCAAACACTACCTCCATCTCCCCTACCGATGTATGGAAATTGAGTGACTGGAACATCGCTCCGCAACGCGGGCGTCAGGTATCTCTTGGTTTTTACAGAAATTTCAAATCCAATACCATAGAAGCCTCTGTTGAAGGTTATTATAAACGGATAGATGATTTTCTGGACTATAAGAGCGGAGCCCTTCTCATCCTTAATCATAAGATAGAGCAAGACGTATTGCCAACTCAGGGCAAAGCATACGGAGCAGAGTTCATGATTAAGAAACTTTCGGGAAAACTGAACGGATGGTTAAGCTATACCTATTCCCGAACCTTCCTTAAAACTAACGATACGACCGGGAACAACTCGATAAATGGAGGCAATTATTACCCCGCAAATTATGATAAACCGCACGATTTTACGTTTATAGGAAATTATCGCTTTTCCCACCGCGTAAGTTTTTCCCTTAACCTGACATATAATACGGGTCGTCCTATTACTCTTCCGGTTGGGAAGTACTTCTACCAGGGAGGCCAGAGGTTACTGTACTCGGAACGAAACCAGTACAGGATACCCGATTATTTCCGTTCCGATATATCTCTGAATATACTGGGGAATCATAAAAAAAAGCAACTCGCCCATAACTCCTGGACTTTAGGGATATACAATGTCACAGGAAGGAAAAATATCTTCTCTACGTTCTTTGCGAGTGAAAATAAGATCATCAATGGATATCAGCTATCTATTTTCGGTACAGCTATACCATTTGTCAACTATAATATCCGAATCAAATGAAAAAAACACTCATCCTGGTTCTATCCGGCTTCTTTGCGGCGGTTTGCTCATGCAAGGATCCGTTCGTACCCAATGTTGAAGCTAAATATAAGAATCTGCTGGTAACAGAAGGATTTATTCAGATCGGAGGCATAACGACTATCCAATTGAGCCGTACAGGAGATCTGAAAGACTGGCAGTCCCTTATTCCTGAAAAAAATGCAGAAGTAGTTATAGAAGGAGACAAAGGAACCATTTTAAACGGAAGATCCGACGTCAACGGATCATGTGAACTAGCCACACAGAACCTCAGTCTGACTGAACGGTACCGTCTTAAGATCGTCACTGGAGGAAAAACCTACTTGACCGGATATCTTGAGAACAAAAAAAGCCCGGAGATTGACAATATTAATTTCCGGATAGAGAATAATGGATTCCGGATCTATGTCAATACTCACGACAACAGCAATCAAACCAGGTACTACAATTGGAACTTCACCGAAACATGGGAAATCCACTCAGCCTTTCCTTCTGCTTTTGAATACAAAAACGGACAGGTCGTCCCCCGGGATCAGAATATTAATATTGAGTATTGCTGGGCGTCAAATAATTCTTCTGCCATTCTTATCGGAAGTTCTGAACGTCTCTCAGAGGACAAACTGACAATGGTGCCCATCAATCATGTTTTGGGGAATTCAGACAAAGTGGCCTATATGTATAGTATCCTGGTGAGACAGTATGGACTGACCCGCGATGCCTATCAGTACCTGGAAAACATAAAGAAGAATACAGAACAGATCGGGACAATTTTTGACGCGCTGCCCTCTGAACTCGGCGGAAACATTACCTGCATCTCTGATCCGGAAGAGCAGGTAATTGGCTGGGTTAGTGCAGGAACGACTACACAAAAAAGAATCTTTATCAGCTATAAAGATAAACCCAAAACCGGCGTAGGGATTGAATGGATGTACAGTCGGCAATGTGAACCATTCACCTCTTCCAGGGACAGCCTGATTTACTACCTGAATGCACGTAATCTGATCATTTCTGAAAACAGACGGCCAGTTGACAATGGAGGTATTTTTATCAATTACACCATGGGGCGTGAAGACTGTATAGATTGCCGGCTTCGGGGTTCGAACATAAAACCGGCTTATTGGCCTGATTAAACTTCAATATGAGAAATATTACTGTTTTTATCCTTTTATTGAACCTCTCACCAGCAAGCTGGTGTTTTGCCCAGGATCTCAAAGAGATCAAAACTAAATTTAGCGTTTACCTGCAGAATAGCTTCCAGGAAAAGATTTTCGTGCATACAGACAGAAACTCTTACCTGGCTGGCGAAACCATCTGGTTTAGCATATATTATGCAGAAGCATATACTAACCTTCCGGCGAAAACAAGCAGCGTCGCCTACATAGAACTGATAAACAGCAACAAAAAGCCAATAATGCAATCAACCATTGCACTAAATCATGGCAGGGGGAACGGAGCGTTATACATTCCTGCTGATTTGCCATCGGGATATTATACACTGAGAAGCTATACCAATTGGATGAAAAACTTCAGTGCAGACTTTTACTTTCATAAAGATATACCTGTTTACAATACACTAAGAGAAGAGGCCCCTCCGGCAACTCAGGAAAAAGAGTCTTATGCTATCCAGTTCTTTCCTGAAGGCGGAAACCTTGTTACAAACCTTTCCAGTAATATTGCTTTCAAAGCAACTGATCAAAGGGGGAAAGGTTTCAATTTCCAGGCAGCAGTAATTAACAGCACCAACGACACCATCGTAAAATTTCACTCCCTGGAGTCGGGTTTGGGCAGTTTCAATTTCAGGCCAAAAAGCGGAGAAACTTATAGGGTGTGGGCCAAGTCAGCTTCAGGAACGGTTTTCAGTACTTCACTGCCACGGGTTTTTGAAAAAGGAGTGGTCATGCTTGCCAAAGAAGATGGAAACTCCATATCACTTTCTGTACAAAGTAATACTCCGGTAATTAAAAAATTTGTGCTCTTCGTCCACTCAGGGCAACGCATCGTGTTTCTCGATTCGCTTGATGCAGCTGATATTCAAAAAGGGTTTCATGTTCCGGTGAAGATGTTGGGAGATGGTATATCTCACTTTACCTTATTTAGCAGTGACGGCAAAGCTCTTTGTGAACGCTTATATTTTAAAAAGCCGGAAAATCTATTACATATTGAGGTAGCGGCTGATAAGGACAGTTACCGTACGCGGGAGAAAGTCCAATTAAAAATCGGTCAGATGCTTAATAATCAGCCGGTCAAAGGGAATTATTCCGTATCTATTTACAAATCCGGCACCTCCTCGCCTTCAAATGAGAATATAGAAACAAGTCTATGGCTCACGTCTGAACTCAAAGGGAAAATAGACAACGCTGACTGGTACTTCAATCACGCCACATCTGCAGAAACAGATCTGGTGATGCTTACCCACGGATGGCGCCGATTCAAATGGGAAGACATATTGCAACAGACCGTTCCGGAACACGTATACCTCCCGGAGATCGAAGGGCACATCATCCGTGGGCGTATCACCAATCAGGTTTCACATACATATCTACCTGAAAGGAAGGCTTTTTTATCAGTCCCTGGCCAGCATCCTCATTTTTATACAGCTACCTCAAACTCAAACGGTGAGGTAAGCTTCTTCACAAAGAACCTCCTTCGTACACATGAACTCATAGCACAAACAGACTCCCGTACCGACAGTCTGGCTGAAATCGAAATCTACCAGCCATATTCAGAAAACTACGCAGACCGAAGCGTCCCGGAATTAAATCTCAGGGAAGATACGGTTGCACTGCTCGCTCAGAGTATTGCCATGCAGATCGGTAACATTTATCATTCGAAGCCCCCCAACGGACAACCAGCCGCTGAGAACAGACACACACCGTTTTACGTAAATCCGGATAAGGTCTACATTCTTGACGATTATGTACGTTTCACCACCATGGAAGAAGTCTTGCGGGAATATGTACCTGAAGTTCTGATCTCTTCAAAGAAGGATGCTTACCATATGCGGATCTACAACACAGAAGCAGGAACTTTTCACGACAGCACACCCCTGATTTTGATCGACGGCATACCCTTATTTGATGAAGGCAATGCTATTACAAGGATAGATCCATTGAAAATACAACGCCTGGAAATAGTGGCCAATAGCTATTTGTACGGCCGCAATATCTTTTCCGGTATCGCCAGCTTCTTTTCATATAATGGAGATCTGGCTAACTATCAATTGCCGAAAAAAGCATTTGTAATGGACTTTAGTGGTTTTCAGCAAAAAAGAGAATTCTACTCTCCAATGTACAATGGAGACAGCTCAACTTTTATTCGTACTCCCGACTACAGAACTACATTATTCTGGAGTGCGGATCAACGCACTGACGAACAAGGAAAATCGGAGTTGAGTTTTTTCACATCTGACATGGACGGAAAGTACACCGTTGATGTCCAAGCTCTTTCAGATGATGGAAAAGCTGGCTCAGCGAAGTTCACTATAAATATAACGAAATAATGATAAAATGGAGCTACGAAAAAGCCGCCTGCTAAGTCCAGATCATTAACTACAGGAATGAGAAATTAAATATTTAAAGCCAATGAATCCTCTTTTGATGCAATGCCAACCAGTTCTCATCGGTTCACTTAAAGATTCAAAGGACGTGAAAGGTGTGTTCAAATCATTCTTAATTGATAAATATTCGTTTCTGAAGCATAAATCAGTAATGGAACCGGATATAAACGACATCCATGTCCGGAAAAGATATCAGGAAAAAATACTGATCGTACAGTCAAGCACAACCGAAAAATCATCATATCTCTCCAATCATTATTAATTAAACTTTGTATTATGAAAAAAATCGTCTTGTTACTCTTTATGCTTTTGGGTGGGGCCGCAAGTAGCTTCGCTTACGAAAACGGTGTCGGAATTTTTGCAGCGTCATCTGACTCAAACAGTGGATCACCAACAGAAGACACTGAAATCATCAACATAAACTCCTATACTGAGATTGAATTCCGCTGTAATTTTACCAGCGGCGCCCTCGGTGTTTCCTCAACCTCCAGTGCCTACGCGTATTTAAAACATGGAGGAACACTGATAGACTATTTCAATTTTGAAAGAATACCTTATGCGCCTTTTAGTGCCGGAAAAAACGCAGCCTTTACAGGTTATTGGTACTCACTGGAACTAAAAATTTCCTGCGCCTCAAATGCAATAGGGCTAGCAGAGTTACGATGGTAACAACAAAGTTCATAGTGTTATCCAATTATTCTCTTTAACAAAATGATTTTCGGTTGCGTATAAAAGCCGTCTCAATCGAAACTGAGGCGGCTCTATTTACCAGTAAATATGCGCTCGTGCAAATAGAGTGCTGACTTACTACACAGTACGAACTTTACTACAATAAAGCACATTAAATTAGAACCAGATCAATTTTTAAATCTTTAACTCCTAAAAAATGAAAAAGTTATTAATAATTATCCTTGTTATTTTTTCGGCATCTGCAAACAGTTTCGCATACAACTATTCTGACGGTGTCACGGCCTCTGGGCCCACAGATGTTACAAAAACGATAAATATTAATGGAGCGGCAGAGATATCTTTTTTCTGCTACTGGTATCAAGGTTGGGGAAGCTGTACAATATTAAACAATCAGACGAGTCAACTTATTGATAGTTTTACAACAACTAATCAGGCTCAATATTCTTCCGTACATGCCGGAATATTCTACACGGTGACATTGCATTATATCGCTTACGGCAACGTTACTGGAGGCGCCGGCCTGCGTTGGTAAACTTTCGCGTATAATTTTTAAGATCTGGTTCTATTACATTCCGAATACTGATATAACCGGTCGCTCCTTTGATTCGTTGTATCAATTTGATTAATCCTAAATACTAAACATTAAATCCACCCTTAGTGCCGTTTAACAGTAAATATTCTATAGAGGGATATTCATTAGTGGCAGCATGGGTTCGGGAACTTAACCAGACCCGCATGCACCAGAAGCACTGCTGATCGGCCGAAAACAATCATTTATGCTCTCACTGAATCTGAACGGGATGCAACGACTTCGTTTATTCAGAGAGAATGCTATCTCTTATAGTGTACAATTGACATTTATACTACTTTTTTCGACATGGAGATCACTCTATTTAGGAGACCAAAGATAAATTTGAGATGTTCAAAGATGGTAACAGGAGCATCAGAAAAAGAGTCTGTGTCAAACTTTGAATTAAATAAAACTGACTTTAACCTCAAAAAATTAAAATGAAAGCACCTACATAACTTTCGGCATTTCGATAAAAATTGCCAACCAGAATAAACCAGCGTAATTAAACTTTAGTGTGTATGAAAACAAAACTACATTACTCTTTCAAATAGCTAAACCAGCATTTTGCTTACATGTCATAGCCTGCCATCATAAACACGGCTTGTTCTAATAATCGGTTAACTAACCACAAGAAGGGCGCAATAGTGCACCTATAAACCTGATTTTAATTAACCAAGAATTACTTGCATGAAAAAAGATACTTAATAAGAAACGAAGCGTAGTCCGATGCTAGGGCACGGAAACCTTTCAGGTCTTTCATCCGAACGCCATCGCCCGTCAAATTATTAAAGCATTACTTATTTATTCTCATAAATCTGATAATAATGAAAAATGAAAAAAAGCAATTTCAAAAGATTACGTATCTGATTTTGCTCCTGCTTCTCAGTGTTTTTACCATTAACGCACAGAACAGAATAACACTGAGAGGAACTGTTACAGACACAAACGGCCAGCCAATAGCTGGTGCCACAGTAGGTGTTAAAGGAGACAATACGAGGCGTACCATGACAGACCAGGCCGGAAAATTCACCCTGATCGTTCCGAATAACAATGTGACCCTGCACGTCTCCTTTATTAGTATGGTAACTAAAGAAGTAAAAGTTGCAGGCAACACTACCCTCCGAATCGTTCTCGAAGACGATGTAAAGCTTCTCAAAGAAGTCGTTGTTGTGGGGTATGGACAGCAAAAAAGGGAAAGCGTTGTTGGATCTATCACGCAGACAACAGGAAAAGTGCTCGAACGTTCCGGAGGGGTTACCAATCTGGGAATGGCGTTAACCGGAAACCTTCCGGGAGTGGTTACGTCATCCACCAACGGTATGCCAGGCAATGAAGACCCGCAGATTCTCATTCGGGGTCAGAGTTCGTGGAATAATAGTTCTCCACTAATCCTGGTGGATGGAATAGAACGGCCACTCGGCTCTCTCGATATTTCTTCTGTTGAAAGCGTTTCTGTACTGAAAGATGCTTCCGCGACCGCAGTTTACGGTGTTAGAGGTGCAAACGGAGTTATCCTTGTTACCACTAAACGGGGGGTAACGGGAAAAGCACAGATTCAGATACGCTCTAACATGACAGTAAAAGAAGCATCAAAGCTTCCCGAAAAATACGACTCCTATGATGCACTGATGATTAAGAACCTGGTCCTCGAAAGGGAAGCACTGGCTGATCTTAATGCATGGTCGGCGTATACACCAAAGGAAAGAATAGACAAATACCGGAACCCAACGAGTGTGGAGGACTGGGACAGGTATCCCAATGTTGATTGGGTGAAGGAATTGTTTAAAGATAGGGCAATGTCTTACAATACTGCCGCTAATATATCTGGGGGATCTAAATTTGTCAATTATTTCGCCGGTCTTGACTTTACCCAGGAAGGTGATTTGTTCAAAACAATGGCAAACGGCCGTGGCTATGAAGCTGGCTTCGGATATAACCGTATTAACATAAGAAGCAATCTGGATTTCAATCTCACCAAAACGACTAAATTTTCTACCAAGTTGTTTGGTTCAAACGGCGTCCGGAAAGTTCCTTATGAGATGGGAGACAATGATGTGGCATACTGGTCTTCGGCCTACCGGACATCTCCTGACATCTTCCGTGCAAGGTATTCTGATGGAACATATGGATATTATGCAACATCAGCCCAGGATCAGCCTAACGCAGCATTCTGGCTTGCTTATTCGGGTTTAGAGAAACGAACAAACACACAGTTGACCACAGATTTTATACTCCAGCAACAGTTGGATGTACTTACCAAAGGTCTCAGTTTTAGAGGGAGTCTTTCTATGGACAATACATTCCAGGAAAGAAGGCGCGGAATTGACGACCGGAATAATCCAGCTCAACGCAAATATATCAATCCTGTAACAGGTCTGGTCACCTATGAGCAGAAAATAGATACCGGCACACAGTTCGATTTTAACGAAAGAATTAGCTGGGGAGTTGCAAATGGTGAGGTAAATAAAGACCTCACCTACCGGAACACCAATTATCAGTTTCAGTTAAATTATGCACGGACTTTTGGAGACCATGATCTCACGGCAATGGGGCTTTTTCAACGACAGAGGCAGGCCAGAGGCGGCGTGTTCCCGTCATTCAGAGAGGATTGGGTATTCAGAGCAACTTATAACTATAAATTAAAGTACTTCTTTGAATCAAACGGCGCTTATAATGGTTCTGAAAAATTCGGGCCAGAAAAGCGCTTCAAATTTTTCCCCTCCCTGTCAGCGGGATGGATGATCAGTAACGAAAATTTTCTAAAAAGCCTGGGCTTAGTGGACATATTGAAGCTTCGCGGTTCCTGGGGAAAAATTGGAGATGATGGTATCCCGTCGTGGCTTCCGCGCTGGCCTTTCAGAGACGCTTATGCTTATTCGGGCAACACTCAAATGGGCGACATTCCAGCGAATACACCATACACGTTTTATCGTATAACCGCTTTGGGGAATCCAAATCTCGCCTGGGAGAATGTTGAAAAACGAAACTTAGGTATTGATTATGGTTTTCTGAAGGGAAAGATCTCGGGATCCGTAGACATTTTCAAGGACAAAAGGACCGATATTATAATCGGCGGAAGTGACCGCGCTATTCCATCTTTTTATGGCTTTGGTGGTCTTGCTCCGACAGTAAACCTTGGAGAAGTAACAAGTAAGGGCTACGAGTTCGAGCTCAAACTAAACCATTCGTTTAAAAACATTCGCATTTGGGCCAATACCAGTTTAACTCATGCTGTTAATATCACAAATTTCAGGGATGATCCTGAGCTCACTCCTGCATACCGGAAGCAAGCTGGGTACGCAATCGGCCAAACAAGAACTCATGTTGATCATGGATTCCTTGAAAGCTGGGATGATGTTTTCGGAAGTACCACCCGTTCCTCAAACAACCAGAACAAGCTTCCGGGAGATTATAATATTATTGACTTTAACGCAGACGGGGTTATTGACGTCAATGATTCAGCACCATACGGTTACACTCCTACTCCACAGAACACCTATAACGCAAGCCTTGGCTTTGAATGGAAGCGGCTAAGCTTGTTTGTGCAGTTTTATGGAGTAAACAACGTAACTCGTCCGGTTTCGTTCCCTAACTTTCAGGCGAAAAGCAATGTCGTTTTTGTAGAAAGGCCTTTCTTTAATTTAGAAAACGGGGGCGGTGAAGTTCCGCTGTCACGGTTCACAACGAACGATCCTGACGGAGCTTCAGGAACGAGATACCTGTACGATGGCTCCTACTGGCGTTTAAAAAATGCAGAAATAGCCTATAATTTACCAGCTAAACATATAAATAAACTTGGTTTAAAGAACTGCAGAGTTTATTTAAACGGGAACAATTTGTGGTTGTGGACGAAGATGCCGGATGACCGGGAGGCCAATTTTGGATCAGACCCATTCGGCTCCGGAGGGTCCTACCCTACTATGAGACGTTACAATTTAGGTATTGATATAACCTTATAAATTACTAAGGATGAAGAAGCTCTTTAAAAAAATATTAGTTCCGCTCGCCATTTTACTGGCGACCCTGACACTTAGTTCATGTAAGAAATATTTAGATAGATCTCCACTAGCTGATATCGCCGAAACGGATCCTTATAAGAACTTCAGGAACTTCCAGGGATTCACTGAGGAATTGTATAATTGTATTCCAATGCTCTCCGGGAATGAATACCATAGTAGCTGGAATCTGGGAGAGGAAGAATTTTGGCAGGTGGGCGAAACCAGGGTAATAGCTTATGCTATTGACCAGGGCGACTACCGGGCATGGGAGAGTGCTTATTATAATTTCTTCAAGGCAGACGGAGGAGATCCTTCTAATACAGATCGCTTCAAAAAAGGCCGGCTTTGGCAGCTCTCATGGTACGGCATTCGTAAGGCCAACGTGGGACTTGCAAATCTCGATAAGCTTACAGATGCAACCCAGGAAGAAAAAAATCTTATTGCCGGCCAGCTATATTTTTTCAGGGGATATTTCCATTTTGTTTTAATGGAATACTGGGGAGGTCTACCTTATATTGACCAGGTTCTGCCTACCGACCAGGTCATTAAGCTTTCACGGCTAAACTATCAGCAAACGGCAGATAAAGTTGCAGAAGACTTACAAAAGGCTGCAGAACTTCTTCCTGTTGACTGGGATCAGACACAAGCAGGAAAGCAAACTACAGGAAGGAACAGCCAGCGGATCAATAGGATCATGGCCCTGGCTTTTCTTGGCAAAAATTACTTATGGGCTGGAAGTCCTTTGATGAACAGGGAATCTACAGGGAGCAGTGACTACAATCCCGGATATTGTAAAAAGGCAGCTGATGTTTTTGCTGAGGCGCTTAATGTAATAGAATCAACCAAACGTTATGAGTTAGCATCATTTTCGCAGTATAGAGAAGTATTCTATACGTGGAATGCAGGGGGTAAGCTACCAGGGCTTAAGGAATCTATTCTTTTGGAAAATTTGACCGAAGCAAGCGGTCGCTGGCGTTATAACCAGGTAAATGATTACCGCCCAAACACTATTAATCAAACCGGAATCAAGGTCTATCCTACCGCTAATTATGTTAATTATTATGGGATGGCTAACGGCCTTCCGATTAAAGACCTTGCAACGAAAGATCCAGAATCGGGTTACGATCCGGAATATCCATGGAAAAACCGCGATCCCCGTTTCTACAATGATATCCTGTTCGACGGAGAAAAAACTGTTGTACGTGCTCAGAGTGTCGGCAACAATGAGTACAGACAATACGCCAGCCTTTTTACTAACGGACTATTCAGGACAGCAGATGACAATAAGAAGGTGTGGACAGGGTATCTTCTCGCCAAGTATATATCCAAACTTTCCAATGAGTTTGATGGATACAGAGATAACAACACTTGTGTAATGAGTTTAATGCGGCTGGCTGACGTGTATTTATTATATGCTGAAGCCACAGCAGTGGGATATGGGAGTCCTCAAAGTATGGCGCCTGGCTACAATTTATCAGCAGCAGATGCAGTAAACAAAATCCGTAACCGCGCAGGAGTTACCGGGGTTGCGGAAAAATACCTCGGTTCAACCGCAGATTTTCTACAGGAGCTTCGTCGCGAACGGGCGGTTGAGCTCTCTTTTGAGGGACATCGTTTTAATGACCTGCGCCGGTGGCTGCTTTTGACTCAGCGTCCTTACACTCTAAAGACAGCTATTGAATTCGATCGCGCAACTCCAAATGCCCAGGTATATGCCGACCCTGTAAATGCAAAGGTCCGTAATCTTAGAGAAGTAGTTTTATTCGAAAGGCAGCTGGGAGACCGGCACTACTGGTTTCCGTTTCGGACACAAGACGTGAATATGTATAAGGAATTTAAGCAAAACCCGGGCTGGTAACCAATATGTCAACAAAATGAAGAAAAGAAATATAAAAACCTGCTTTGTTCTGATTGCAGCATTCTTTACAGGACTTACAGGATTACACGCACAGATAGAACAAGACAGTCTTGTAAATGTTGCCTTTCGTACTATAGCCAGAGAGGATCTGACCGGTACTATATCGATTGTAAATGTTCCTGATCTGTTAAAGAAGAGTTATGGGACGTATAGCCTTGATAACCTTCAAAGCTTTGTAGGCGGTTATACCGGAAATATCTGGGGACAAGCCCCTTTAATACTGGTAGACGGAATACCACGCCGGGCCTCTGATATCCGCATGGTTGAAGTAGAATCCATCACTGTACTGAAGGGGGCAAGTTCGGTAATATTGTATGGAAGCAGCGCTTCCAGGGGAGCCATACTTATCACTACAAAAAGAGGAAGCATAAAACCTCTGACGATTGATGTAAGGGCTAATACGGGACTTTTTGTCCCAAAATCATACCCCAATTATCTTAACGCGGCTGACTATATGACCTTATATAACGAAGCATTAACGAATGACGGAATAGCAACAAGTGGTGCCGGGTATACTCAGGAGGCGATTGATAATACGCGGTCAGGCACCAACCCTTACAGATACCCGGATATCGATTTTTTCAGTTCCGAGTATCTTAAAAAAGCATATTCAAGATCTGACATTACAACAGAAATATCCGGCGGAGATAAAAATGCACGCTATTATACCAACCTGGGATTGGCATACAATAATAGCCTGATGAAGTACGGAGAACAAAAGAAAAACAATGATTTTGCTTTTAATGTACGGGGGAACGTGGATATGGACATTGCTAAATGGCTGAAAGCCTCCGCAGATGCTGTGGCGGTTATTTCTAATAATTACGCAGGAAGAGGCAGCTTTTGGTCATCTGCAGCAACAATAGCACCCAATTTCAACCGTTTTTCTCCGTTTATCCCTATCAGCATGCTCGATCCTGAAAATAGCCAGCTACAGGCCATTGTTAAAACGAGCAATCATATAATCGACGGGAAATATCTTCTCGGCGGCCAAAGCACTAATCCAACTAACGTTTTTTCTGATATGCTGGCATCCGGCTATATTAAGACCAGGAACCGGACATTCATGTATAATTTGAACGCAACCGCTGATTTGAGATCGGTTTTGGAAGGATTATCATTTACAACAGCTAACAGCATGGATTATACCTCCGTATTTTCAGAAGCCTATCAACTTCCCTACAGAACATACAGACCTACCTGGGCTACTGTCAATGGTCAGGATTTAATCACGGCGCTGGAACCATTTGGAGAGGACAAGAACTCAACCAATGAATTTATAGGAAGGTCTACTTACACGCAGACAATGTCTGTCAGATCCCAATTCAACTATGAACGCAACTTTTCGGGAAAGCATAATGTGACGGCTGCTTTACTGGGTTGGTGGTACAAGAGACAATTCTCGAGTGATCCCGACAACGAGGGAGGAAGTGATTATCAGCCATTCAAAAATACAAATCTCGGATTCCAGGCTGGTTACAATTATCAAAAAAAATACTATGCCGATTTTTCTGCTGCACTTATACACTCTGCTAAACTTCCTCCAGGAAAGCGGAACGCATTATCCCCAGCGGTGACACTGGGCTGGCGTGTTAGTGACGAAGAATTTTTCAAAAACACCGTTTCGTTCGTCGACAACCTGAAAATTACGGCATCTTATGCATCTATTAATCAGGACATAGACATTACTGGCTACAGGGCCAACAATACCAGCGAACCTGTGGATCATTATCTATATCAGGGCTATTATAGCAACACTGCAACCTTCGGGGGATGGTATCAGTGGCGTGACGGCGTAGCAGGCGGGAGAACAACACTCTCCGGACAAGCAGAGAATCCGGACCTCACATTCGTCAAGCGTAAAGAATTCAGAGTTGGCATGGAAGGCGCTCTCTGGAAAAACCTGGTAAGCCTTGATGTCAATTACTTTTCTCAGACTACAGACGGACTACTAGCCAGGGGTGTTAGCATATATCCTGCTTATTTTTCCGGTTCAGGTGATTTCCGGCCATGGATTAACTTCAATAAGGACAAACGGTCTGGTCTCGATTTTTCTGTTAACCTGAACAAAAACATTGCTCAAGTGCAATACTCTTTGGGGCTTGTTGGAATGA
This sequence comes from Pararcticibacter amylolyticus, assembly GCF_003130405.1. Taxonomy (GTDB): domain Bacteria; phylum Bacteroidota; class Bacteroidia; order Sphingobacteriales; family Sphingobacteriaceae; genus Arcticibacter; species Arcticibacter amylolyticus. Next base: position 228,019 of record NZ_QEAS01000005.1, on the reverse strand, counting down.
TCTATTCGTCTAAGGTGTTACGCAGGGATGAGCTTCCGGAGGAGAGTTATCTTGCAAGGACAGGAAGATCATTAGATGCATATTATGGATATATCAGCGAGGGCCTTTTCGAAAACCAGGCTGAAATAGACAATCATGCAAGACAAACATTCGGTCCGGTAAAGCCAGGTGATATCAAGTACAAAGATATCAACAACGATGGTTTGATTGACAGCAGGGACCAGATAGATCTGGGACATACAGGCTGGGCAGCGTCGCCATTTACCTATGGGTTAAACCTTACTGTTAAATGGAAGAACCTTACATTTTTTGCTTTAGGTTCGGGTAACAGGGGAGCGATCGGCTTTAAAAACAGTTCTTATTACTGGGTAGGTGGCACCGGAAAATACTCAGATGTAGTGTGGGGCCGCTGGACGGAATCCACGAAGAGTAACGCAACCTATCCGCGCCTGACAACAAACAGCAGCAACAACTTCCGGAATTCCACTTTCTGGATGTATAAAACAAACCGCTTTGATCTGAACAGGGTACAACTTACTTACGACTTTAACCAGGATGTTTTTAAAAATTCGTTTATCCATGGACTCAGCTTGTACGTCCAGGGTGATAACCTCCTCGTTATATCCCGCGAGCGCGAACTAATGGAAACGAATATAGGGCTGGAACCACAGACCCGGTTCTTTAATCTGGGTATAAGGACTTCTTTTTAATGAACAAAGTAATGAGTAATTATATGAAATTTAATATAATATTTATTGGATTGGCAGTTCTCGTTTTTACAGGCTGCAAGGATATCCTGGATCCCGAACCTGAGAATCTGAAGAACATTGAGCAGATGTATACTGACGTGAACTATGCACAGGGCGTTGTGGTCAATGCATACAGAACTATTCCGGGCTATTATGATAATTCAGATTACGCGACAGATGATGCTGTAACTAATCAGTTCAGTGACGGCTGGCTGCAAATGACCACGGGCTCCTGGACTGCATCCAACAATCCTGCTTCGTTATGGAACCGTTCATACGAAGCGATTCAGTATATTAATCTTTTCCTTGAACAATCGGGAAAAGTAAAATGGGCGGAAGATCCGGAAGCTGCAAAGCTTTTCAACATGAGAATGAGAGGCGAAGCTTTCGGCCTGCGCGGTCTCTATATGTATTTTCTGTTACGTAATCACGGTGGATTCACCCCCGATGGGCAGCTAATGGGAGTACCTATTATCACTGAATATCAGACTATCAAGTCGGAATTCAATATACCCCGTGCTAATTTCGACGCCTGTGTGAAACAAATTTATAAGGATCTGGACAGTGCTGAAGCTTACCTGCCCATAGAATATAATAACGTAAATGCGTCTCAGATCCCGGATCGATTCAAGACAATTACACAAAACGCAGAAACATATAACCGGGTGATGGGCGAACCGGGCAGGCAGTTGTTCAATGGATTAATTGCGAAATCATTCCGCACAAGACTGGCATTACTAGCAGCAAGTCCTGCTTTCCAGCACAGTTCCAACACCGTGACATGGGCAGATGCGGCTAACTATGCTGCAGCCGTAATTGACTACAAGGGAGGTGCTAACGCCTTACCGGCAAGTGGTCTCGTGTACTATACTAATTTCAATTCCAATGAGGTTGACGGAATAAGTAACGGTGCTAACCCGCCCGAAATTATCTGGAGAGAAAATATTCAAACAAACAACGGAGATATCGAAGCAGAAAACTTCCCCCCTTCCCTCTTTGGTAACGGCAGGATGAATCCGACACAAAACCTCGTAGAGGCCTTTCCAATGGCTAATGGTTTTCCTATTGATCATCCAAATTCAACCTACAATTCATCCAATCCATTTTCTCAAAGAGACCCCAGACTCGCAAAGTATATTATTTATAATGGAAGTGCGGCTGGTGTATCAAATTCAACAATCCTGACTGGCAGCGGATCGGGAACCGATGACGGAATTAACGCAAGGTCAACCTCTACACGTACAGGGTATTATATGAGAAAACGGCTTAGGATGGATGTTAACCGCAACCCGATTTCGTTAAGCGGTAAAACACATTACACTCCACGGATCCGATACACAGAAATATACCTTGACTATGCAGAAGCAGCCAACGAAGCGTGGGGGCCAACCGGTCAGGGCAGTCATGGCTATTCAGCTTATGATATCATTAAAGCTATTCGTAAAAGGGCTTTAGGGCTAAACAATGATCCATATCTGGAGGAAATTAAAACAGATAAAGATAAAATGCGGGAGTTGATCCGGAACGAACGTCGTCTCGAATTATGCTTTGAGAGTTTTCGCTTCTGGGACCTTCGCCGCTGGAAAGTGGACATAGCCAAGCTCAATGAAACCACCCGGGGACTTGATCTGAAGGCTGGCGTTTTCGTCCCATTCAACGTTGAAACACGTTCTTATCAGAATTACATGTATTACGGTCCCATTCCTAATTCAGAAGTGCGGAAGTATAGCCAGCTTTTGCAAAATCAGGGATGGAAGTAGTTATAAAACGACAATTAAATGCTTGATAAACATGAAAATTAATAGAATATGCAGGGGTTTAACCGTTGCGATCACTTTGCTTGTATCCTGTAAAAACGAGGAGGTTGCTTATCCCGACTTCAATTATAAAGCCGCCTATTTCGCCACGCAATATCCTCTGAGAACTGTAGTCCTCGGAGAAGAGCTGTTAGTAGACAACTCTCTCGACAATCAACATAAAGTAGACATTAAAGCTACCATAGGAGGAGTTTACGAGAACCGGGAAAATGTTGTAATTGACATAAAAGTTGATGAATCGCTTCTGGATGGTTTATATTTTAATAATGGCGGAGCCAAAATCATTCCTATGCCATCAAACTATTATACACTTGCATCCAATCAGATTACGATTCCATCAGGCAGTATTCTGGGAGGGGTTCAGGTTCAGCTAACCGATGCTTTCTTTGCCGACCCCAGCTCCATTTCAAGAACCTATGTAATTCCGTTGGTGATGACCGGGCTAAGCGGCGCAGATTCCATTCTTAAGGGTAACCCAGCCGTTGCTAATCCCTCCCGCTTTATCATGCAAAACTGGATAACAAGACCCAAAGATTATGTCCTTTATGCCGTTAAGTACGTAAATCCCTGGCACGGGAATTATTTGAGAAAAGGAGCGGACCAGATTACAAAAGCTGATGGGTCTGTAACTTCCGTTGTTCGCCATACACCCTATGTCGAAAACAATGAGGTTGTCAGTATCTCTACTGGATCACTGAAAACAGCCAATCTGCCACTAGCGATCAAGAACAGTTCGGGTACTAACGTTCCATTTACGCTGGTTTTAAATTTTGCCGATGACGGAACATGCACTGTAGGGAGCAATTCCGCAAATTTTGAAATAGCAGGAAGCGGAAAGTTTATCTCAAAAGGAGAGAAAAATAGTATAGGAGGTTCAGACCGCAGTGCGATTTATCTGGATTACACCGTTAATTTTAAGAACTTAAATTTACGATACGCAACTAAAGACACCCTGATTGTCAGGGACAGGGGAATAAAGGCTGAGTATTTTGACGTTGAAAAAAGGTGAGAATTAATTGCTGATTAATCATGCATTATTATCACCGTACAGCAGGTCGGATATAGATACTGACCTGTTGTATTTTAACCTGGGTTATGGAATAAATTTCCCAAAAGCTACTGAAGAACATAATACATAGTAAACCGGGCAGATCATCGTTCGCTAATTTCACGGAATCCTTTTCCTTGAAATACTCCTGTCCAGGGGGCCGTGTACCCTTACAATTATAGGTATCTAAGATGTATGGTATAATTATTTTAACATGTGTAAGAAACCACTAAATATCATTTTATCTGTTATCCTCCTGTTTAGCTGCAATACAAAGAACATTCAGGAAACAGTTCTCAAAATTGGTCAATACAAGCTCACCGCACCCGAGCTTGAAGCCAAAAGGAAAAATGAAAAATACAGATCTCTAACCGATCAGGATTTCCAGGATAAACTGATTGAAGAAGGCAGAATACTTGCTTTCGCGTTGGACCATCGATTTGATACTATCGGTGCTTTAAACAAGTTGCTGGAATATGCATCACGCTCTTGTGCCTCAAGGGTGGATGGTTTTGTGTGGAACAAAAAAGAGAAGCCTAAACTTCAGGTCACAGAAAAAGATCTCAGGAGGGCGTATGTGAAAAGGACCCGTGAGCTTACAATAGAGGTAATCCAAACTCAGGATAAAAAACTATTCGACAACCACCTTACATCTGAAAAAGATTTTAATATTCTAAAACAGCGGGCATCATCTAACGGAAGTCTCAGGTTTCTGGTTATGCAATCCCGGTTTCCCTATTCTCCGCTTAGTATTTATGTAAAGGATATTGAAAATGCAAAAGCAGGCGATGTGCTGGGGCCTGTTGAAACAGAAGAAGGATATGTGGCAGCACATGTGGCAGCCATCAAACCTCTAATACAGAATACCTATGAACAGGAAAAGGAAAGCATTGAAAAGGATATGGTTTCCATGTTAACAAGGAAGTATATGTGGGAAAGCGAAAAGCAGATCTTAAGCAAGGCTAATCCCGAAATAAATGACTCTGTCATCCGGGAACTTACTTCAAAGTTTAACGCCATAGAAAAAAGCTGGCCGGGAGTTAATCCCAAACTCATAGTGATGAAATACACGCTTGAAGGAAAACGCCTGTCTTATACTGTCTCAGATTTTGATGAATTTGTAAAAAATGAACCCGTGTTCTTCGGGTCTCTCAGCAAGCCGGAAGACGTTAAAAAAATGCTTCACTCCTATATTAACGAACAATATCTGTTTGCCGAAGCACAAAAAATGAATATACAGGACGATAAGGACTACCAACAATTCAGGAAGGATTATCAACAAAGAATCTTTCTCGAATACTACAAGCGAAATTATATCTATCCAAAGATTGTTATTGATCCAATAGAACTCCATAATTATTATCGTAAACATAACGGCGAGTTCCGGACGTTTGAATCAGCAACGGTTCTTATCTACAAATTTAAAGACTTTCAAAAAGCCTTTCAGGGACGGATGTTACTATCCCGCAAATTACAAGGTTTCGCACCCACCGGAAAAAATAACGTTGTATCTAACAATCTACCGTTACCTGACGCTAGAGTTATGGAACTAAAGATCAACGATCCGGGAAATGATCCCAAGCTCGTGGAAGCCGCTTTAGCATTACAAACTGGCCAGATCTCTCCTCCAGTAGAAGTGAATGGTGATTATCTGTTAATATCTGTTTCAGCCAGAAACGGCACCAGTACCATACCTTTTAGCTACATCAAAGAGCAAATAAAGCAAGTATTGTATGCGCAAAAAGAGAAACAATTAAGCGCTCAAACAGCAGAGAAGCTTAAAGTCAAGTACCCTGAAGAAAAAAACATCATAAACGGATACTTATCACAAACCAGCAGTAAGTAGCTTGAACAGCAGTAGATTATTCAACAAAGAATTAAACAATAGCCGGTCAATTATAAATCATTTAATCTAAAAATCATGAAAAAAACATTTTTAATTCTCGCAATGCTTTTCGCGTTATTCTCAAGCAATTTGGCTTTTGCAGGCTCTCAGTCTTATACCTCTCCCTGGCGCAAACCGTATTATGAAGGAGAAGAGGGAATTGATCAAATGCATGTAAACATTAATTCTTACTGTAATGAACTCCATATTTCAGGAAGTTTCAATCCAACTTATACTTCCAATCCTAACGATACTTATTTTGATCTCGGGAGTTATAACAATTCAGGGTCTGGGTATTCTCCCGCGATCTTTTTCTACTTGATAAGCTCTAACACTCCCAATTCAAACAACTTCAGTTATAGCATATCGGACTATTCATATTGGGGTACGATAGATGTATATATGAATATTTCAAGTGGAATTGGTACCGTTACAGTTGATTGGTATTAAATTCAGACATTCAATAATTTTCATTGATCACCGGCTATTTGTTTAATACAGGCCAGTTAAACTTTCGAAGTTTAACTGGCCTATTTCATGAAACTATCGCTTTCTTTTAAAACAGCCTGTAAGCAATCCACTTGACATTTATCCTATTCTTTTTGACAGACAGATCATCTCATTACCATACGCCTGAATAATTTTACCCTGTACCTTGAATTGACCATGGTTACAAAAAAGCCTGTCGATTTAAAAGACATGACAGACCCGAATACGCATTTAAAGCACCGATATATAATTGAACAAAGATGAAGCCATATAAAATCGTCGCATACCTATTTGCTATACTAAGTATAAACAGCACTGTCCAGGCTCAAAACCCCGTAATACAGACCCACTATACCCCCGACCCCGCACCGATGGTCTATAAGGATAAAGTATATGTATATACAGGTGACGACATCCCCGGTTATGATTTTTATTACATGACAAAATGGAGGGTATTTTCTTCGCCTGACATGGTGAACTGGATAGACCATGGCTCACCCATCTCACTTGAATCATTTTCATGGGCGCGGGACCGGGCCTGGGCCGCTCAGTGCATTGAACGCAATGGCAAGTTTTATTGGTATATCTGCGCTCAAACCACTCAGAATAACATGGCAATAGGTGTCGCTGTTGCCGATAGTCCTGCAGGCGCGTTTAAAGATGCTCTGGGAAAACCATTAATCACCACGGGAAGCTGGTCTAATATAGATCCGACAGTTTTCATTGACGACGACGGTCAGGCTTATTTGTACTGGGGAAACGGCAGTCTCTACTATGTAAAATTAAATAAAGATATGGTCTCATGGTCTGGAAATATCGTGGAAGTGCCTCAAACTGTTGAATCTTTTGGAGGAGTTAGGACAGCCAGGGTCCCTGATAACAAAGACGCCGAGAGGCCTAAGGATGTATTTGTGGAAGGTCCATGGTTCTATAAAAGAGGTGGTAAATACTACCAAATGTTTGCAGGCATGAGCAAGGGAGGCGAAAGCTTATCGTACTCAATGAGCGACAATCCAACCGGCCCCTGGAAATATCAGGGAAAGATCATGACAGAACAAGCCACAAATAGTTTTACCAACCATGGAGGCATTATCGACTTTAAGGGCAAATCCTACTTGTTCTACCATACAGGGTTGCTGCCCGGCGGCGGCAGCTATGGACGTGCAACATCCATAGAAGAGTTTAGGTATAATACCGACGGAACTATACCCTTAATCAGCGCTACAAAAGAAGGAGTACAGCCCCTTGGCACTCTTGATCCTTACCAACTCATAAAAGCTGCAACGATAGCCTGGGCAGAAAAATGCAGAACAGAACAAGACGTAAAGGGCAACGTGTTTGTGTCTGACATCCGGACAGGCGGTTTTATTAAAGTCCGCTCTGTCGATTTCGGAACAACGGCACCAGCAAGCTTTCACGCTTCTGTCGCTGCCGGCCTTGACGGGGGAATCCTGGAAGTGCATACTGACAGCTTGAATGGCCTTAAAATAGCTTCTGTTAACATACCAAGAACTGGTGGCTGGAACTCATGGGAAACACTTAACGAGAAGGTAAGTCAGCAGGTAACGGGAATCCATGATCTCTATTTTGTTTTCAAGGGCCAGAACATTACCGCAGGCAGGAAGCTCTTTAATTTCGGCAGCTGGATCTTTAAGCGATAGCCTCCACACAAATATATTTATTCGCCTTATTTTTGTAAAATGAATAAACCAGCCTGGAACTCAGCCCTTGGGGAACTTCGTTCGATGTTTAAAAGTAAAGAGAACATAGACGCAGCAAAGCAGCTTGCTTTAAAGCTCCATGCAATGGTTTTTACTTCAGAAATGTCAGGAACAGTCCATACCACGTTCGAAGACGAATTGTGGGATGGACTGGATGAAGAAACACTACGCTTCGCCGTAAATAAAAAAGGAAGAACGATTGTATACGGCCTATGGCATTCAGCCAGGATTGAGGATATCACTATGAATCTTCTGGTTGCAGGCAGGGATCAGCTTTTTGAAAAAGACAAATGGGAGGAAAAGATCAAATCACCGGTCCGGCATACAGGAAATTCTTTAAGCAGCACTGAAATCATGAATTTCTCTTCATTAATAGATATAACGGAACTTAAGGCATACAGAACAGAAGTAGGAAGAAATTCGGAGAACATAATTCGGAACCTGAAGCAGGAAGATCTGCACAGAAAGATTTACAAGGACAACCTTAAACGGATACTCGATGAAGGCGCCGTTGACAATGTAGAATCCGCAAACTGGCTGATAGACTTCTGGAGAAAGAAAGATGTTGCAGGTATTATTCTCATGCCGTGTCTCCGGCATCAGCTTGTTCATATAAACGAATCAATGGAAGCAAAAAGCAACAACAGGAAGACTGTAAGAAGCTAACCACCTAAACATTTTTGCTACCTTTTTAATCATTTATATCCGGTGCCTTCACCCGGCGTGGTTAGCTTTGTTTATACAAAAAAACCAACCACGCTCTCTAAAATCATATAATACCTTTTTGTGCAGTCACCTTAAACAACATAACCATGAATTCTACCCGATTTACAACTGTCAAACAGAACCATAACTTGAATGATGATCCGGACAAAAAAACGTTATCAGACGTAAAGTGGAATGAAGGCCCCTGATACTTTCCGAACCATTATCCCGAAAACTATACCATTACATTCAGCTACTTTAAACTAATCTAAATTCGCAAATTATGCTAAAGCTAAAACCTGGCTCAGGGTTTGTCCTGACATTTTTTGTGGCTATCCTGCCACTGCTTTACCCCTGCAGAGTAAATGCCCAGGGGAACGAAATTACCGTAAGCGGAACAATACGCGACTCCTCGGGCGCACTTCCCGGAGTAAGTATCAAAATTAAAGGTACATCTAAAGGAACGGTCTCCAATCAGGAAGGAAAGTACCGGATTAGCGCTCCGGCGACGTCAACACTTGAATTTGTAAGCATCGGATTCACAAGACTCGAAATTCCGGTAAGAGGAAGGACAGTAATTGACGTTGTGATGAAAACCGACGAAAAAACACTGGAGGAAGTAGTGGTTATCGGTTACGGTACACAAAAGAAGGTCGATCTCTCCTCCTCTATTGCCACTGTTGAAACAAAAGATCTGTTAAAAGTGCCCGGAGGCTTTCAGGCGGTCATGCAGAGTTCTGTACCGGGTGTTCAGGTTAACGCAGGTACCATCAGGATCAGAGGGGTAGGATCAATTAATAATACGGACCCTTTATATGTTGTCGATGGAATGATTGGCGGTGCTATTCCAGACGACAACAACATCGCCAGCATCCAGATCCTGAAAGATGCAGCCTCTAGTGCAATCTATGGTTCACGTGGAGCAAACGGCGTTATCCTGATCACGACCAAACGCGGAGCTACAGGACCTGTTAAAATCGATTATTTCGGCTTTGGTGGCACCAAAGCCATCTCGAACAACGTGGAAACACTTAATGGCCAGCAACTGGCGGAGCTGATCAATGAGGAAATGTATAATCAAAACCCGTCAAGAACCGATTATCTTCCCGCTTTATCAAACCCCGAATCTATTGGTCAGGGATATAATATGGTGGATGCTCTTCTGCGTACAGGCTCCTATCAGAAGCATAATCTTTCTATAAGCGGCGGTGCCGAGAACGCGACATTCCGTATCAATGGCATTTATTCAACAGATAAGCCCATTCTCATCCGGGATAACTCAAAGACCTATGCCACCCAGTTCATCTCCGATTTTACTAAAGGAAAGTTAAAGGTTGGCGAAACCGTTTTGCTCAACTTTAACAGCCGCACCTGGAGTGATAAGAACCTGATTGATGCCCAGAGATGGTCCTCCACATTGCCCCTTTACGATCCTAATAGCACCACAGGCTTTGCCGGAGCAGGAAACGGAACAGACGTTGCGAGTGCCCTCGCAAATGCTTATCTCAATGAAAACAATAACGAGACTTTCTTTGCAAACGGAAATATATGGGCATCCTATGAGTTTATTCCCGGACTGAAGTATAAGTTTAATTTAGGTTTGGATCTAAACCGATTCCGGGGACAGGGCTATATTTCAGCCTATTCAGTTGGCCAGTATCAAAACCACGATCCGGATGAACTGAATATTTCAAGCAATCAGAATAACAGGTGGCTGTTTGAGCACACTCTGTCGTATGATAAAAGTATAGGGAAACACAGTTTCAGCGCCCTGGCTGGTATCACCTCTGAAGAGTCCAGATATAAAGCTGTCAATGCCGGGGCAAGAGCGCTTCCCAGCCAGGACGTGTTAATTCTCGGATTGACCACGATGTCTTCGTCCAAAGTCGTGGGATCGGGCCTCGGCCAGTTTGCCATGTATTCGATGCTCGGACGCCTTAATTATAGCTATGAGAGCAAATATTTGTTAACGTTCAACTTCCGCCGTGACGGGTCCGCCAACTTTAGTAAGGCCTACCGGTATGGAAACTTCCCTTCCATTTCAGCAGGCTGGAGGATCAGCCAGGAGAATTTCATGAAGAACGTTTCCTTCATTGATGATCTGAAACTCAGGGGCAGTTATGGGTTGCTCGGAAATTCAGACATCGCACAGTATCAATATCAGCGGACCGTCAGTTTCGACCATGTATGGTATTACCTCAATGATGTAATGGTCACCGGGGCACTTCCGCTCACTCCTTCCAATCCAAATGTAAAGTGGGAAAGCCAGTACTCCACAGATCTGGGTTTAGACTTGTCAATGTTCCGCAACAAACTGTCATTTACTCTCGACTACTACAATAAAAAGACTGAAGATATGCTGGTCAATGTACCGATATCTTATGTGCCCGGCTATGTCGATAATTTCCCTGTACTAAATGCAGGAAATATCAGGAACCGCGGATGGGACTTCATTGCTACTTACCGGAATTCAGCGAGAAAATTCAATTACTCCGCCTCCGCAAATTTGTCATTAGTGAAGAATGAAGTATTAAGCCTTGGTAATAATAATGAGATACTTTTTGGTGCGGTAAACCCGGGCGGCGACAATGTCACCAGAACTGCAGTAGGACGGTCTATCGGTGAGTTCTGGGGCTATGTAGCCAATGGCCTCTATACCACGCCACAACAGCTGGAACAGGACAAAGCATTTGCCCCTAAAGCGGGTTTGGGCGATATCCGGTTCAAAGACCTGAACGGAGATAATGTATTAAATGACAAGGACAAAGCGTTTATTGGCAGCCCAATCCCCGACTTCAGTTATGGATTCAACATTGATGCCAGCTACGCCGCGAGATTCGGCACCCTGGACTTCTCAATGATCTGGCAGGGAGTTCAGGGCAACGAGATTTACAATAACAGCAAATACTGGGGTGAAGGGATGTACCACTATTACAATAACTTCGCCACTACCCTCAACCGCTACAGGGCTGAAGAACTCGTCTTCACGAATCCGGTTTCAGGTGCAAAAACGGTTTATCCCCGCAACGTTGATACCGACATGCCAAGGGCAATCCTTGGCGACCCAAACCAGAACCTGCGGGCATCAAGCCGTTTCATTGAAGATGGTTCTTATTTAAGGCTCAAAACCGTGAACCTGGGATATACCTTTCCGGAGCATGTTACAAAGAGACTTAAAGTGGATCGCTTACGCATATACATCGGCGCAAAAAACCTGCTGACATTTACTGACTACTCCGGTTACGACCCTGAAGTAGGATCAGACGAGACACGGTATAACCTTGCCCGTGGTATTGATGCGCAAAGGCCCTGGGGGCGAACCTTCCCCAATTCAAGAGAATTCTTTTTAGGAGCACAGTTCACATTATAATATTTTGAGATGAAGAAGCTGATAAAAACCAGAAATATACTTTTACTTACCCTGGCTCTTTCTGCAGGGTGTAAGCCCAACCTGGACCTGCTGAACCCCCAGGAACTTTCTACGGATACGTATTACCTGACAGCAGATCAATTAGAGACCACTATCATACCCGCTTACCAGGCTCTGATCGGCAGAGTGCAGGGCGGATATGCCCGCTCTTTGTATTATGAGCTCCTGGCTCCCGGCGACGACTTTAACCACACGTTTAAATGGGAACCGATGTATCAGGACACATACAACACACCTGCCAGCGACGGAATGGCATCAGGTACCTGGAAAGATCTCTGGAATGGTGTTGCCGCCTCCAACCTGGCGATCGATAAGATAACAAATTTCACAGGTCAGATTGATGAACAGCGCCGCAATCGGATGCTTGGTGAGGCACATTTTCTAAGAGCACTGCATTATATGCATCTTGCCTGCTTATTTGGAGAAACGGTTCCACTTGTCGAAAAACCATTCAGTTCTGATGCCGACTATTATCCCACTAATTCGGAAAAGGGACAGGTGTTCGCTCTTATCGTGAGCGATTTTCAGAAAGCAGCAGAGCTGTTGCCTGTACGAAGCGTCTTGTACGCCAATGCAGCTCAAAAAGGGCGGGCTACAAAGGGGGCAGCGCAGGCCTACCTCGCAAAAGCTTATCTGTATCGTCCGATTCTCGAAAGTGGCCAGAAAGCGGAATTTGCAAAAGCGGAAGCAGAACTAAAGAAAGTAATTGAAAGCAACGAGTACAGACTTGTCGATTACTTTAAAGACAACTTCGCAGAGTCCACTGAAAACAACGCCGAATCTGTTTTCGAAATACAGATGCACAATGGACCAGGCTGGCTTGGAGACGATATATCATCTTCATGGCGCTGGCAGGAAATCGGTATGTTTGACGGCACCGGCGGCTCCTGGTGGAACCTGGCACCTAACAAGAAAACTCATGACGAGTTCGAACCCGGAGACCCGCGTAAGTATATGACACTCTGGTGCGAAAATGGTGCTAAACATACCCAGGTGGATGGTAAGGTCACAAGTTATCCGGACTGGATGAATAACCTGGCCACCAATAAAGATCTGTACGGTACCCGGAAATATTGCCCTGATGTTCAGGTTGCCGACTTCGACAATGGCATCAATGACCGCCTGCTCCGCTACGCAGATGTATACTTAATGTACGCGGAATGCCTGAATGAAAAAGGAGACATTACGGGGGCAAAGTTTTACATCAACGAGGTGAGAAAACGTGCAAACAACATCGTACCATCAGAACAACCTCATTTATGGTACCAGCATTCCCGCGGGACCATTCCGGATGTTGATGGCCTCCTGGCAAAAGATACCACTATCAATGGCGTGAGGCTGAATAACATCAAAAACGTCATCGCCCATGAACGATATGTAGAATTCACAGGAGAATATCTCCGTTATTTCGACTTACTTCGCTGGGGAAGCGCCGATCCGAAATGGCTTGAACCTCTAAAACAACTGGGCTGGACCGAACGCGCTACTTACTATCCATTTCCACAGGCAGAACTGGATAATAATAAAAACCTGAGAGGGAATGCAATGAACAATTAAATGTTTTGCCGAACGGACATAAAAAAGCCTTGCGGGATACTTCATTACTTATATAGAAGTACCCTGCAAGGCTTTTTCTTTCTCCGAAAGCGAAGCCCGGAAATCTAGTTTCTTTTCACTTGTATTCTGGCTCCATTATAAATCACCCGCTCTTTCCTTACTGGAAAACTATCTCCTTTTCCCGCCGACGGGCTAACCCAGACAACATCAAAAACATATCTCCCTGGGGCTCCGGGATAGTCCCCTTTCATCGCATCTATCGTCAGGGTATTCTTCTGCTCGTTCCAGGTAAAAGGAATAAGCCTGTATTTTCCCTTTTCATAATTGTAATTATCGCCTTCATCCGCATAAAGCGTAAATTTCCCGTTAGCTCCCCTGTAAACTCTTATCTCCAGTGAATCCATTGCCTTCACCGTGGCATACTGTGTCACCTTTCCAAGAGGCAAGATCGAACCGGCTTTCACAAAAAGGGGAATCTGATCTGCCGGAGTATTTGCTTTAACGGTCTGTCCGCCCTTCAGCCGTGATCCTGTCCAGAAGTCATACCAATCATTACCTCCGGGCAAATAAACGGAACTCTCTTTTATTCCTGCTTCTGTAACCGGGGCCACAAGGAAAGCTCTTCCAAACATGTATTCATATGGTTGGGCTAAAGCCCGTGAATCCTCGCTGAAATCCATCACAAGAGGCCGCATCATCGTACTTCCCTTGCTTGAAACCTGCCACCCTTCTGAATAGATATAAGGCAACAGCCTGTAACGAAGATTCAGCATTTTTCGCATATCGGATTCCACCTTCTCCCCATACTTCCAGGGTTCTGTTTCCGTCTGATAACCGTGTATCCGGAAAACCGGGTTAAACGCCCCCCACTGAAACCATCTGGTAAGAATTTCATGATACTTTTCATCGGTGTACTGAGTAGCTCCCGGACGGAAAAACCCACCAATATCTGTAGTCCAGAACGGCATACCGGTAAGCGAAAAATTAAGTCCGGCCTTAATCTGCCTTCTGAAAGTATCCCAGTTCCAGCCTATATCGCCCGACCAGTTAATCGTCCCGAAACGCTGCTGCCCTGCAAAAGCTGAGCGCGTGAGTATAGTTACCCGCTTCTGATCATTCGTTGCCCTTTGCCCTTCATACACTGCCTTACTTACAAAAAGCGGGTACGTCAGCCTGTAAAACTCACCGGTACCAAACCAGGTCTGTTTTCCCGCGAGTGCATCATTTTCCGGTTCTGTAGCATCCATCCACCAGGAATCAACGCCTAAGCTAAAAAGATTTTTATCCAGCGCATTCCAATGAGTCTTTTGAGTGGCCGGATTAAAGATATCAATCCAGGGACTATTGGGGATGTAAAGGTTTGCGGAAATGTAATCCTTTGCTACTTCCGATTTCTTATCCAGGTTTTCCCATACAGAAATGGAAAAACGGGCGTTCAGGTCATGCAGTTGCCTGATAAATCCTGCCGGATTGGGATAGTTAGCCGTGTCAAATTGCGGCACTCCCCAACCGTGCTTCCCCCAGTATTGCCAGTCCTGTACAATCACATCTACCGGCAATTTTCTCTTCCGGAACTCTTCAACCGTACTAACCAGATGCTTACCCGAGGTATACCGTTCCCGGCACTGCCAAAAGCCATAAGCCCATAAAGGCAGCATCGGCACATTTCCCGACAAATTCCGGTAAGCGGCAATCACCTCGTCGGCGTTCTTGCCATGAAACACAACATAATCCAGAGCACGGGCGTTCGGCGACCGGAAAGTCGTCTCATTTTCCGCCATATTCCAGGACAATACCGGTTTATTAGAAGCCCTGCAAACAACCTGCACCGTGTGCTCTCCTGCCTTCAGGCGAGTGAGCATTCCTGCAGCAGGAGGCAGCCACAGGTTAGACTGATCAATACAGCTGACTCCATCAATAATCAGCAGATGACGGCTGGCCATATCTCCCAGGTCAAGCATAAAAGAGTACTCGCCATCCCTTTCAACTTTAAACTTACCTGTATATAACGATTGCTGTTGCGATACCCGTTGAGTTCCTGAAGTAGTGGTCACCTCAACCTCCTTATTTTCACCTGTTGCACTACTCTGTTTCTCAAGCGGCACAATATTATCCGCAGGGTTGAAATAAGTGAGACCATATTGATGCCAAAGGATCCCATAACCTTTGCTGGAATACAAAAATGGAATAGCAATCTGACTATTCACCTGGATCAGTTTCCGGCTTATATTGCGGAGGTTAAACTGGCCGTCCTGGAACTGGCCAAGCCCAAAGAGATGTTCGCCGGCAGGAGAATTAAACCGCTGCTCCGC
The DNA here is from genome assembly GCF_003130405.1 of Pararcticibacter amylolyticus. Classification (GTDB taxonomy): domain Bacteria; phylum Bacteroidota; class Bacteroidia; order Sphingobacteriales; family Sphingobacteriaceae; genus Arcticibacter; species Arcticibacter amylolyticus. The sequence goes on along the minus strand of NZ_QEAS01000005.1, from coordinate 212,306 downwards.
CACCAGACAAGGTTCCCCTGCGACTGAAGATTCTGTAAGCTTCCGACCTCCCGCCTTCTCGCTCAGAAATATCTTCCCTCCTGCATCCCTGTAGTCGATTGCACCACTCTTTTTATCAAAAAACACGGACATATCCTTTAGCCGGAGAACAAGCTTTGAACCAGTTTCATCAACCTTAAATACAGGATGAGAGACATTTTCCGTAAAGATCAGCTCCCGTTCCTCCCTCAATTGCCCCTTATGCCATTGAATTCTTACCGCCTTGTCAGACAAGGGAATAACATCCATCACCCCGTCAGTGAGGCTGATGGATAGACGGTCGGTTTGCAAACGGTGTCCTGTATAAGATTGCCCCATGCCCATAAGAGGCATCAGGAGCATAAAAATGGAATTTTTAATCCTGCTCTTCATCATGTTTAAGAAAGAGAAATAACTAAAGTCTTTAACCTTCGTTCATTGGTATCAATACGGCTGCAAAACCTCCTCTCCGAAGCATTTTCACGTCCAGAGATCCTTTGCTGTCAGTCACCATATATTGGGTATCCAAAACTTTATCGTGCTTTCCATCCGCTATGAGCGTCAGTTTAAAACGAACACCTTCGGGTAAAAAATCAAGCTTTAAGGTTTTCCTTTTTTCCCTAAGCTCCGAATTAATACCGCCGATGTACCACTTATTCCCTTTCCGGCGTGCTACGATGGCATCTTTCCCGGGGTAACCGTCCAGCAGCCTGATATCATCCCAGGCATTGGGAACATCCTTAAGGAATGCTCTCGCAGCATCAGGCAGGGCGTCATAGCCCTCCGGGCGATCGGCAAAATGTTGTAATCCTGATTCAAACAAAACGCTTAAAGCCAGTTCATGTCCGTAGGAAGTAAGATGAGGAAATTGAGAATTCGTAAAGGTAACAGGCGTATAATCCATCGGTCCCACAACATTCCGGGTAAAGGGTAAGATGCAGTTATGCTCGGGAGCTGTGTTGGTAAACTCCGGCCCGTTATTGTACCACTCCGCCCCTCGCACTGCTTCAGATGTCATGAGATTAGGATACGTTCTCTCCCAGCCCCTCGGAACTATACACCCATGAAAATACACCATCATTTCAAATTTTGCTGCATCTTCCAGGATATCCAGGTAATAATTGATCATATCCTGCTTCTCACTTTCAAAAAAATCTACTTTCACTCCGGCAAAGCCCATCTTCTTTAGCTTTGTAAATTCTTCCACACGATTCTCATGTGTCAGCATCCGGTCTCTTGGTGTTGCGGGTACATAAGTGTGCTTTCCCCCCGAGTTATACCAGATCAGGGGCTTCACGCCTTTGGACAAAATATATCTGACTGCGTCTTCCAGGTTCCCTCCATTAGCCATGGCATCCCATTCCCAGTCAAGCAAGGTGTATGGCCAGTTCATGCGCGCGGCAAGATCAGCAAACGCACATACTGTCTTATAATCTTTTGTTCCGTGGTTGTCAGACCAGTAATTCCAGGAAACCAGTCCTGGCTTGATCCAGTTTGTATTTTTTAGCACGGATGCCGGAGAAACATCCTGCACTAAGGTCGATTCTGCGACTTTTGCCAGGCTGCCAATGATCGCTACCCTCCAGGGTGATTTCCATGGAAGTTTTATGACAGGTAAAGAAGATCCCATACCATTGCCATCCCGCTGATCAGGAAAAGTGATCTTATACCCGGACCTGTCCTGCATATTGCTTAGTTTGGATCCACAATAAGCCCTGTTCACATCTGCTTCATGCAGCAGAAACCAGCAACTTTTACCGGCAGTATTGAAAAGAGCCGGATAACACCACTCTCTCTGCTGAATATTCTCTCCCTTCATCTGATTATACAGTCCCTCGTTTGCGGGGTTCCAGCGTTCCATCCATCGTGTAACCGAATCATGCACAGAATAAGAGGTCAGTTCGTCCTTAACAGTGAAAGTGCCGGCCTTTTCCGGAAATTCATACCTGAATACCATACCATCGTTGTAAGCTCTGACAATGATATTCAAACGCGACTTCGCCTGGTTAAGAAAAGAAACGGTCACCTCATTTCCTTTGTTATCGCAGATTTTCCGTTTGCCATGCGTCACTTCATAGTGATCTTCTATTGCCAACGGTTTTCCTGCCTTTACAAAACGCAGTTCCTTCGAAAAATCCTGGTCACTGCGTACCAGGCCAAGATCGATTCGTGAGATAACGTCCTGTACCTTACCGCTGTCCGAATAAAACACTTTCAGATACCAGGCTCCGGCATCTGTTCCGCTTGCGGAATACAAAGAGACTTTTATTTTTCCGTTAGGCGATGACACATTCATCTTCTGTGCGACACCGGGGAAAGCAATCAGTAAAAGGATCAGTGCAGTAAGAATCCGCAGCTTCGTCGCAGTATTATATTGGTTAGTTGAGCTCATATTCAGGCAATTCTTGTTGATATTCACGTGCAGCGGCACAATCCTACGTTTACAATACGGACACTTTAATCTTCTTCAAACTCCGGTCGTCAGAACTGTTTCCATACAAAAGTTCGTACTCACCCGGAGTTACCTCCATTTTTAGTTTCTCCTCATTATAAAATTCAAAAGCAGAATAAGGGAGTTCAACCGTTTCACTGGCACTCTTTCCGGCTGCAACGCTCACTCTTTTAAATCCCCTGAGAGTCTTCAGAGGTCCGCCCTGATCATTTCCCTTTCTCACATATACCTGTAAGATTTCAGTTCCATTCATCTTTCCCGTGTTTTTTACAGGCAGGTTCAGAGTAACTGTTTCTCCCTTGTCTATTATCTGTTTGCTGATATGCGCATTGCCGATCGAGAAGGTTGTGTAACTAAGCCCGTGCCCGAACGAAAAGAGTGGATCAGACATAAACCGGTACGTGCGGCCCTTCATCGAGTAGTCTTCAAATCCCGCAAGCTGAGACGTACTTTTGTAAAATGTAACCGGCAGTTTTCCGGAGGGATTATAATCTCCAAACAGCACATCGGCAACAGCCAGCCCTCCCGACTCTCCTCCATACCAGGCCTGAAGAATAGCATCGCATGTCTGGGTCTCCGGAACCAGCGCCACGGGCGAACCCGAGCAATTCACGAAAACGACTTTCTTCCCGGCGGCCTTCAGTGCTTTTAAGCAATTTCGCTGCACTTCAGGCAACTCTATATCTGTGCGGTCGCCTCCTTTAAAACCAGGATAAGATACCGGCATTTCTTCGCCCTCAAGAAGTGTAGAGAGCCCACCCACAAACACAACCTCATCTATCCCTTTCAATTTATTGATCAAGCCTGTAAAATCAACATCCAGCTCCTTACCAAAATCAAACTCCAGGTTTGCCTGCCAGTTATTCAGTTGGGCATACCGGATTTCAATTGCATACTTTCGACCCTTCTCCACTTTATAGGGAACTCTGGAAGGCAGGGTCCTCCAATTATTGTATTTAACAAGAGAGCTGTCGTTTACGAGCAGTTCAAAGTAACCTGTGGCTCCGCATTTAAACACGATTTCTTCGGTTTCCGGCGCTTGAAACTCAGTTTCGTACTTTGCTGAAAAGGCTTCCAGCCGTACCCCCGAGGCAAACTCATGCTGACCCGCAGTTGTTAACTTTACCGGCTCGCCGATCTGCCGCGTGGTAACCACCTCACCCTTCATATCCCGGTTATTCCAGTAAGACGCTTTAAATCCAGTTTTGCCGCCGGCAGAGGTCTTTGAGAAATAACTCTCCATCACTTTGTTTTCAACAAGATCACAGGCCTTGTCATACACCACGTTCCCATCTCCAAGCTTCGATTGAATCCCCTTCAGGATAGTAATCGTTCTTATTGGCTTACCATTATAGTTTCCCCATAACATGGGTTCGTTATCTGCATTCGGACCTATCACCGCAATTTTTCTCTTTCTGACTGAAAGAGGCAACAGCCTGTTCCGGTTCTGCAGGAGTGTCATTGATTCACGTGACATTTCCAACGCCAGCCTCCTGTGTTCGTCATTATTGATGACCGATGCCGGAATTTTTGACCATGGCACCAGTGAGTCATCATCCATTTCACCCAGATCGAAACGGGCTGTCAGAACCCGGAGTAAACTTTTATCAATCTTATCCTCTGGTATCAGGCCCCGCTTAACCGCGTCAGGCAATGTTCCATAGGCATATCTGTCCCACACGCACTCAACGTCGGTACCTGCAATAACACCTTTTGCGGCAGCATGAACGGAATCAGATGAAACCTTGTGGCTCGTAAAGAAGTCGGTTATGGCCCCGCAGTCGGATACCACAAGATGTTTAAATCCCCAGTCGTCGCGTAGAATTGTCTGTAACAAACGATTATTTCCGCAGCAAGGCTCGTCATCGAGCCGCTGATAGGCACACATTACCTGCCTTACGTCCGCTTCCTGCACCAATGACTTAAATGCCGGCAAATAAGTCTCCCACAAGTCCCGGGGACTAACGTTGTTCAGGTTCAGCTCATGACGGCTCCATTCCGGGCCTGAATGCACTGCATAGTGCTTCGCGCATGCAAGAAGTTTTCTGTACTTCGAATTTGCCGGGCCTTGTAATCCCTTCACCACTGCCACTCCCATGCGAGATGTCAGGTAAGGATCTTCTCCGTAAGTTTCCTGTCCCCGTCCCCACCTCGGATCCCTGAAAATATTCACGTTGGGTGTCCAGACAGAAAGCCCCAGGAACCGCCGGCTCTCCTGCCCCCGTCTCTGAGCCGCATGATATTTTGCGCGTACTTCGTCTGAAGCAGCATCAAATATTCTGTAGACGAGGGAATCATTAAATGATGCCGCCATCCCTATAGGTTCCGGAAAAACGGTCACGCTATCCGTGTTAGCCAGTCCGTGGAGCGCCTCACTCCACCAACTGAACTTCTTGATACCAAGCCTCGGGACAGGCTTTGATTCATCCATCATTAGTAAAGCCTTTTCCTCCAGCGTCAGACGGGAGATCAGATCCCTGGCCCTTTCTTCGGAAGACAGGGAAGGATTTTTATATGGAAGTACCTGGCCGGAAAGCCTGCCTGCTGACAAAATAACCAGCAAAAAACAAAATATTGTAATCGTATTTCCGGGTTTCATGACAATAATTTTTACTTGTTCGAAGACGTAAACTTATATAACAGAACTCCGTGTACAGGGATATTTAACGACAGCTCACTTTGCCCGTCTTCAAGGGTGACAACATCTTTCTGCCTCCATAGATCGCGCACTTTCTGCCGGCCTGAAATACCCAGCTTCGCAAAATTGCGGAACGACAGACTTACTTTCTCCAGACCAAAATTGCAGAAACCAGCCACACGGCTGCCATCTTCCAGTTCCTTCACATACACGCGAAGGTCTCCGTCTGTATACACACAAGTGGCTTGCCTGCCAAGCGGATCCTGGTTGATTGCAATCACTTCATCATTAGTGAGCAGGTTCAACGTAAAATCATCCAGTTTTTCCATATCACAGCCAATCAGAAGAGGTGACGAAAACAGGCTCCACAAGCTGATGTGAAGATACTGTTCGTCTGGCTTAAGGCGACTGGGATGAGGATTTCCCCAACCCACCGTACCTACCACCAGCATATCGGGGTCATTCCAGTTTCCGGGCTTTGCCCAGGCTGCAGCCTTGTCCTGGTCCAGAGCAATATTCTTTACACTTACCCAGGTATCAGTAATATCATTTGTGGTACGCCAGGAAGTCCCTCCAACCGAACCGCCCCATTTCCATACATCCGACATCCCATACTGGCATAAACTATAAATAATGTCACGTGGTTGGTCACGAAGAAAATCTCCCATTATCTTAAAGGGCTTAACAGCGGTTGGCAAATCGCCGCCGCCCTGATACGATAAAGAGCCTACTTTATAGGGATCATTATCCGGCATGCCGTTGATAACACCACCATAACTGCACCAGTCATACTTAAGGTAATCAAATCCCCATTTGGCATAACTTTCCGCATCCTGTTTTTCATACCCGTAACTACCCGCACAACCACCACAGGTCCATGGACCCGGGCTTGAATAGATCCCTATCTTCAGGCCAAGGTCATGAACATAATCTGCCAGCGGCTTCATATCGCCAAACCTCGCATTTGGAACGATCCTGCCGGAGTCGTCACGCAGCTTGCCCCGCAGTGTCTGATCCTTGGAATCCCGGTGGTTCTGCCAGAAATCATCAATATTGATATACGTCCAGCCATGATTAACCAGGCCGCTCTTTACCAGCGCATCAGCGGCCCTCTTTACTTTATCAGCCGAAACCTCTCCGGCGAAGCAGTTCCAGCTATTCCAGCCCATCGGAGGAGTGAGGCCGATACGGTCACCACAAACGATCCGGAATTTCTTTGATGCTGTACCTTTGGCATTTTTCGCGCCGAGCATAACATTAAAGGTCCCGGCTTTCGAAATCTGTCCCGTAATAATCCCCGTTTTTGCATCTATTTTCAAGCCTTTCGGCAAGCCGGATGCCGAGAAGGTCATTGGCCGATCGCCTGTAGCGGGGATACGGAATAAGAAAGGAGAGCCAGGCCTCACCCCAAATACAGTCGCCCCATTAATCCTTGGTGATGCTGGCGGTGCGGGAGTAAGTATATAGGGCACGCTGGATACCGGGTTAGTAGTAACAAAGGAGTTTACACCTGAAGCCTCAAATTTAGCGTCAGCCCAGTCGGCATGATCATAATAGTTTCCATTCCCTCCGTCACTAACTACCAGTTCGAGCTTCTTAACACCGGCAAGGGCAACAGAACACGGCCTGGCTGAGTCGCCCAGGCGCATCACCCCGCTTGACCAGAGTTTTTTTCCGTCCCCAATCACATGAAACTCTGCTGCAGGCTCATGGCCCGCAACCTCATCATCTATGCCCACCATGGCGTTGAAAGAAGATGCTTTTCCATCCAGCTGTATAAAAAGCGAACTTTCCGCATGAGTTCCGAAACCACGTTCAAAAGTCTTTCCCGCGATGGTAATAGGTTTACCCTCAACAGACTTTTTCTTCCCCGGCATACCATACCCCTGGGTCGCCACACTTAGATCGAGTTCATCCAGCCACACAGTCTGAGCCCGGAGCACATCTGTCCAAAGAAGACCAATCAGAGAAAAGATGACTGCAAAGACAGCCTGATTCATATTGCTTTTCAAAATCATTCAGATAACAAGATTATGTAAGAAAAAAAACTATTAAACCGCTATTTGACCGGCGCAAAACGCCACCAGTCGAAATTGAATAACTCTCCGTCCTTCCCCCTGAAAACGAGAAAAATATCATGTAAGCCCTCAATATTTTTCATCTTCGCAGAAAAAGATTTCCATTTGTTCGTCCCACCTGTACTTTTAACCTGCAGTGCCCCGGCGAGAGGCCCGCTCAGGCTGTCAAGCCTCACTTCAATTATCCCTCCGGCCTCAGCCGCTGCACCCGCGCTAAAAGACGAAGCACCTTTTTTGAAATCAACTCCCCTTATTTTGATATAATCCCCATTATGGACATCAGTTACATATATCCCCCCGTTTTCACTGTCCCTGGCAGTTTTAAGGCCGGAAGACCAGGCGATAGTTTCAGCCTCAACACGATTAAAAGGATTAAGAGTTCCCACTGCATCTTCTATCCCCGCTGTCGGAGTAACTTCCCGAACCGATCCGTCATCATTAAAAAGCAGTTCGTCCACACAAACAGAACGGTTAAACCCACCGCCACCCGGCAATGCCCCATTGTGGTAAAAAAGATAGGTTTTTCCCTTGTAATCCACTACTCCCGGATGATTAGTAAAGGCACCGCCCTTCTTAATGATCGCCATGACGGTATCTCCATACTTCCAGTCTGGATTTGAAAGGCTCTCACTCGTCGAATACGCCAGGTGTTCCGGCACACCACCCGCCGGATAGAACAGGTAATAACGCTGGTTTCGCTTATAAACCCACGGCCCTTCTTCATAGGTCGTAAATCTCTTTTCAGTGCTGTTTACCGTACCATTGATCTGGTTACGAAACCACTCTTTCCTCCCATCCGGGATCTTCTCCGGTCCAAACCCTGCGGCGGATGATATCATATCACTGTTCAGTTTCGTATACCACAGATCAGATGCCCCCCAGGTAAGCCAGGCCTGCTTTGCTTCATCCCATATAACAGTCGGATTGATATTTGCCCCATCACAATACTCCGTAATGAAAGGCTTACCCAATACATCAGAGAAAGGCCCGATGGCCCTGTCTCCTACCGCCACTCCGATCACCTTCCTGTTGCTATTCTTTTCCGTTGCGCTTACATACCAGTAATACTTATCCCCTGCCTTGCTCTTCACAACATGCGAAGCCAGGCCGTCTATCGACTCAGCCCATTCAAACGTATTGTGCGCGTTATGAATACGTAGCTTAAACCCCTCTTCTGTCAGAGGAACTTTCACAACTCCTGTACCCTCCTCATATGAAACCATATCGCTATTGAGCTTCACATAGTACAGATGAGGATTTCCCCAATATAAATAGGCCTGACCATCGTCATCAATGAAGACCGTCGGATCGATAAAGCCCCATCCGCCGGAAACAAGAGGTTTCCCCAGTGCGTCCTTAAAAGGACCGGCAGGGCTGTCGGATACCGCCACCCCAATGGCCATCCCATGGGAATCCTTATCATTTGCACAAATGTACCAGTAGAACTTCCCGTTGCGCTCGATGCACTGGGAAGCCCAGGCATCTTTCTCAGCCCATTTAAAAGTACCAAGAGACAGAGGGCTTCCACGGTCAACCCAATTCACCATATCCGTTGTTGAATACACATGCCAGTCTTTCATCACAAACCAGGTTGAATTGTCCTCATCGTGGCTGGTATATAAAAATAGCGTATCCTTATATACCATTGGGGCCGGATCAGCAGTATATCTTGTTTGAACAATGGGATTTTGTGCTTTCGCGTCCATAAGCCCGGCAAAACCGGTAAAAAAAAGGAGGACTAGTGCTGGAATCTTTTTTATTGCTGTGTTCATGTGTCAAAGGAGGCGTTGCGCTATATTAAGCTATGCTAATAATACAGCCGGTTTCTAACTCGTTCGTTACTGGTCAAAAGTAGGATGAAAAGGCAGTGCGATATAGCAAATTTGTCTAAAAAATAAGGTATAATGTATAAACCCGCAGCCTGGATATGCCAGACTGCGGGTTTTGTCTATCTGCATGTAATGCCACTATTCGTTCAGCACTCTTCCAGCTGCAGTTTTCTCTTTTTGGTCAGATACTCGGAAGGTACCATATTGTATTTAGCTTTAAATGCTCTGGCGAAATAATTCGGCGTCGAGAAGCCAACGTTGTAAGCAATCTGTGCGATCGTAAAGTCGCTTTGCTCCAGTAACACAACTGCACGCTCAAGTTTCACTGACCGGATAAATTCCACCGGGCTCATTCCCGTAATTTCAAGGATCTTGTTATAGAGCGATGCCCTGCTCATTAAAAGGCTCCGGGCCATAGCTTCAACCGACAACTGCGGGTTGTTCAGGTTTTCCTCTATATAGACAAGCACCTTATTAATAAGCTTTTCATTCTCAGACTCGATCTTAACAGCAGAAGGCAATACCTTCACCTGTTTCACATAAGTATCCTTGAGTACCTGATTCAGAGTAAGCAGGTTTTTAAGTTTGACATTGAGAACTACAAAGTTAAAAGGCTTGGTCATATAGTCGTTTGCTCCCGATTCCAGGCCCCTTATCTGTTCATCTTCTCCGGTCGAAGCAGTCAGCAGTATAACCGGAATATGGCAGGTCCTCTTGTCAGCCTTAAGCTTCCGGCTCAGCTCTATCCCATTCATGACAGGCATATTAACGTCACATACTATCACGTCAGGGTGACATGCAAGCGCGCGCTGCCAGCCCTCCTTCCCGTTCGAAGCTTCCAGGATCCTGTATGATAATTTTAGGTTATCTTTAATATAGAACCTGAAGTCGTCATCATCTTCCACGATAAGAACCGATGCAGTCTCTACGGCGTGTCCCGGGGTTTCCTGCGGCAGCTCTTCAGTATCTGCAGATAAAGCGTGTAAAGCGCATTCGGGGACAGTAATGGTCTCGGTTCTCGATTCCGGCAGAACGAAAGGGACAGAAACGATAAAGCTGCTGCCTTTTCCCTGGCGGCTCTGGACGTCAACAGATCCACCATGCATTCTGGCAAACTCCCTGACAATAGAAAGGCCAATTCCAGTTCCCTGGTTCAGCACTGAAGGGCCAGGGTCGTGCTGGAAAAACCGTTCAAAAAGTTTCATCTGTACATCGTCCGGAATCCCGATTCCCGTATCAGCCACCACAATATCCAGTAAAAGTTGTCCATCTCCTGCCTGTTCTCCGCGCGTGGCGATCTTTACCATTACTTCGCCATCTTCCTGTGTAAATTTGAATGCATTTGAAAGCAGGTTAAACAGGATCCGTTCTATCTTATCATAATCAAACAGGACATAAGCGCTCACAATGTCAGAAGAGAACTTAAAAGATATTTTTTTTCTTACTGCCACGTCAGCAAATGAATCAGCGGCATCCCTGACAAACGACACGATATCTCCTTCCGCAAGATGAAGCTTTAGCTCCTGCTCTTCCATCTTCCTGAAGTCCAGGAGCTGATTTACCAGGTTCATCAGTCTGCGGCCGTTACGCTTGATCAGGCCAAGTTGGGTAGCATGCACGGGCTCTTTAATTTTTTCTATCAGAGTCTCCACAGGCCCCACTATCAGTGATAATGGCGTTCTGAATTCGTGGCTGAGGTTGGTCAGGAACTTAATTTTCATCAAATCCATCTGGTGCAAATGCTCTGCATGCCGGCGCTCCTGTTCAATCAGTTGTTTCGCTTCAATACGTTCCTTCTCCAGGGCAAACTTCATTTCCAGTTTCTTTATCCCTCGATACCGGATCCAGAAGATAAATCCCAGTATACTCAGCAAATAGAAAACGTACGCATAGATCGTACGCCAGAACGGGGGCGATACATTAATAATGACAGATCTTCCTTCCCTGTTCCACACCCCGTCATTATTACTTGCTCTTACCTCAAATATATATTGTCCGGGATCAAGGTTTGTGTAATAGGCAGTATGCTCCTTCCCTGCCATTATCCAGTCCTTATCTATCCCTTTCAGGCGGTACTCATACTGATTCTGCTCTGAAATTGTATAGTTCAGTGCTACGAAACTGATTGAAAAATTATCCTTGTACTTCAGATCGATCTCTTTAGCAAGCAATACCGACTGTTTGAGAGGTCCTTTATCCGAAGGAATAACAGCAGCGTTGTTTACTCTAAGGTCAGTAAGCACCACGGATGGCACATTGCGGTTCATTCTCAAAACAGAGGGGTCAAAATAATTGAATCCTTCCTGCCCTCCGAAAAACAAAGTGCCGTCTGCCAGACACAGGCCCGCGCCCAGAACAAACGGACTGTTTTGAAGTCCATTGTGATGAGAGTAATTTTTGAACTTCCTGGTTGCGGGATCAAAACTGCTGATCCCCCTGTTCGTGCTCACCCATATCTTTCCTTCCTTATCTTCAATAATCTTCTGTACAGCGTCATTAGCAAGTCCGTCCTTTTCAGAAAAAGTGACAAAACGGCCTGTTTTCCGGTTTAACAGGCTGAGCCCTCCTCCGTTAGTTCCCACCCAGATATTGCCCTTTCTGTCTTCACAGATTGTAATGATATAATTACTGGGGAGCCCGTTTTTCTCCCTCGAGTAGAAGCTGAATTTCTGCGTCTGCGGATGCCATACTGAAATTCCCCCGCCAAAAGAACCGATCCACATATTTCCGCTGTGATCCTCCTCCAGGGCTCTTATTACAGGGTGAGAAAGATGACCGGGATCCGCCGGGTTTCCCGGGCTGTTCAGCAATTTACGGATATTGCCATTCGATGGGTCATAAAGGTTAACTCCTCCGCCGTTTGTACCAATCCAGATAAGTCCGCTCCTGTCTTCGCGGATAGAAAAAACGTCACTAAAATTCAGGTTCTCCGGACCTGTTCCTTTAACCAGGTGTCTTTTTTTACCATTTGTCAGGTCAACCACATATACCCCATCCAGATAGGTTCCAACCCACAACTTCTTATCCCGGGTCATTGCCAGAGCGAGCACTGAAAGTGTTTTATCTCCTTTTGCCGAATTTTCCGGTAAAAGCTGGTAATGAGTAAAACTCCCGCCTGCGGGCTGAAACAAATCCACCCCCCCACCGTCAGTACCCACAAACACTCCTTTTCCCGGATATTCTGCAAATGATGTTACCACCGGGGCACTCAGGCCTTTATGATCAAAAGGATTACTCTCTGCAAGCTTAAAGCTGGTATAATTCTGATCATACTTGCTTATACCTCCCTGAAACATCCCGATCCAGCCAATTCCGTCTTCATCAAAGCATATAGATCGTATTGACTTGGCTTTCAGGCTGTTTCTACTCCTACGGTCTGCCGGATATTTATACACGAATCCCTTGTCGATATCAACAAGATTCAATCCTTCTTCAGTTCCAAGCCACACAAGTCCATTCCTGGCACTCTTCACATCATAAATAATATCACTGCTGATAGAGGGGACCCCGTCATGACTGATCGTTTTTATCCTTTTTCCGGCTGGGCTTAATATATGGAGTCCGCTCTGCGTTCCCGCCAGAATACGTCCCTTATTATCCTGCGACAAAGAAAGAATAAAACAAGGTCCGGCCGCAGAATACAGCACCGGGATAAAGGCATCCTTCCTCTTGTCATAACGGTATAACCCGGCGCTCGTGCCTACCCACATCGTTTTGCGCGAATCACGGAGAAGCGAGATGATCGTATTGCTGTGAAATTTTCCCGGAGATTTCTCTTGTTTATAAACACGACTGACTTTACGGGTTCCCCGATCCAGAACATACAGCCCGTTATAGGAAGCGACCCAGATATTGCCCCCGTCATCCTCCGAGATCGAAGTTGCAGCGAGGCCGGCAATAGAGGGGTTGTCCTTGACTAAATCTATAAATTCATCCTTGTTCCTGTCATAAATACTCACCGACCCACCGTTAGTTCCGATCCACAGATTCCCTTCAGAATCTTCAAAAAGTGAACTGACATGATTTGCAGGCAAAGAAGCAGGCTTGCCGCTGATATGCCGGTATACCTTAAAAGAGGTACCGTCAAAACGGTTAAGGCCATCTTCTGTCGCCACCCACAAAAAGCCAAAATGATCCTTGAGAATTGCATAAACAGTGTTGGCAGATAAGCCATCCCGTGATGTAAAAGTAGTAAAACTGAGATCTGGTTTTTCTCCCAGCAATTGCAAAGAGAAAATAAACCCGAGGAACAAAAGTCCGGCCTTTCTTAAAATTATATCCTTTCGCATGTAGAAGTCTTGTCTATAATTTTGGTTTTTTTAAAGATAACGATCCTCTCCTAAAAAAGAAAGGATTTGACGCTCCTTTTAAATTTATCACTGGTTAAGCCGGCTTGCATTACTCGCCCGCAAAACAAATCTATCATTATATAGCAGGCAGACCTAGCACAATTGACTAAATTCATGTCAAAAATGTTTACCAAACTCCTGTTCAGGTAAAGGTTCTACATACTACCGAAAGTATACCACATTCTAAAAGCGAACACTAAAAACCTGCAGTTCAAACACTCACAACACAAATCAATTAATAATACCTTGGCAAAAAAATTCTGTCACAATACCGGATAATATGATCCGCAATTAAGCAACAATAAAGGCGTGTAATATCTCAGAACCAGATATTGCACGCCTTCTTTTCTTATCAATACAATTTTTCAGAAAACCTTACAGGCTCAGGAACGCGAACTACTTATTCGCTGACACCAAAACGATTCCTCCCCCCGACTGGATCACTGTTTTAAACGTTCCATTTTTCTCAATCATCACTTCGCTCATAAAGACAGCCTTATTCTTATCGTCATTATAGAGACGGACTTTCTTCCCGGCAAGCATCGGAAGTTTAAGATTCAGCTTTAGAGCTTCCTTTTTTGCGTTTACTCCGCTCACATACCAATCGTTCCCATGACGACGTGCCAGGACGCAATATTGGCCCGGATATCCATCGATGAAGACGGTCTCGTCCCAGGTAACAGGCACCTGCTTCATAAAATCTATCTCGAACGCAGGAACGTCCGTCAGATTGTTCGGAGTAAGTGCAAACATTTGCACAGGATTCTGGAACAAAACAGCAGTAGCAAGCTGAAACACATCAGTAGTTAGACGCTTATTCCTTGTAGCATTATCCTTAACCAGGTATTTATTCAGTACTACACCTCCAAATTCCATACTTCCAACGGCATTCCGGATAAAGGGATGCAACGACGCATTATAAGCTTCTGTATCCCGCACTCCCTGTGAAAAGACCAGCATTTCTGAAGCGACAACCGCCTCGCTTCCGGCAAAGTTCGGATACATCCTTTCCCATCCCCGCGGCAAAGTAGTTCCGTGAAAAATGATCATTAAACTATAATCATTCGCATCAGACAGGATATCTTCATACAGTTGCATGGTTTGCTGCTTATCCCCCCCGAAGAAGTCCACCTTCAGGCCTTTCACTCCGGCATCCCTCAGCCACTTCATCTCTTCTTTCCGGGCTATAGATGTATTCATCTTATTCCTGGGACCTTGCGGCGCATCGTTAAACGGCCCATTCGAATTGTACCACAAAAACACGTCTACACCTTTGGAATTCGCATATTTTATCAGATCCTTCATGCGGTCCTTTCCTATATTCGTATCCCACAAGGCGTCAATAAGGATGTATTCATATTTCAGCGCCGCTGCCAGATCAATGTATTTTACCTGGTCATCATAGTTCATGCTGTTGTCCTGCCATATGATCCAGCTCCATACAGACCGCCCATATTTGAATTTAGCTGACGCTTTATAAAGCGGATCTACAACATCAAAAGGAATGGTGGTTTCAACAATTGGCTTAAGGTTTTCGCCTACTGTAATCGTTCTCCAGGGTGTCACACCGGGCAGCGCAATTGCGGCACCAGTACTCCCAAACCCATTATTTTGTCTGACGTCTGGGTACTCAATCGAATAGACACCCTCTTCGGAACGCTCACTTAAATGCGAAGCACAGTAAAGACTGCTCACCCCGGTCTCCGACAGGAGAACCCATCCGTTTTCTCCCACGCGAAAGAGTCCCGGGAAAACATACCCGTCCTTATTCGGCCGTGCTTTTATCAACGGTGCATCAGCTGTATAAGCATTTTCATAACTCGGAGTTGTTCTTGCAAACCCCACCATAGGGCTCATCATGCCGGAAAGGAAAGTGGTAGTAACAGCCGGGAACCTGAATCCTGTCTCCTCTTTTTCAACCACACAGGCCATGCGTTCTCCCCAGGCCGGGATCTCATAACGGAAAGCTATATTATTATTGCTTACCTGGAACACAATGCTGATTGTCTTATTAGCTGCATTCTCCAACGTACAAATGAGCTTATTTGCAACATAGTGAACTTCAGATTTCTTTATTTTTTCTTCGGTATATTTTTTATCGACGTTCCCTTCCGATTTGCCAAGAAACTTCATTTCTGAGGTAAAATTACCCTCGTTCGTTTTAAGGCCAAGCGGTGAGTTTTCTATCATGACCTTGCCTTTATAAAACACAGAATAAGAAACTTTGCCAGCGCTAACAGCAAGATCAAGCTTTAGATGTTTATCCGGACTAAAGATGGTTGCATCCTGAGCATAAGTAAAAGCGACAAGAAGGCTAAGAATTGGGGTAAGAAAGATTCTCTTCATTCGATGAAATTATGGTTATGTGTGTTGTTTTGCAGTTTATAAAAGCTGGCGGTTCTTCGTAAAAAAAGCAACCATAAGCAGCAAATATACCGGTCCACAGGATTTACTCCCCGCACGAATGTTTAATTATCAGGCAGAAATGTCAAATTGTGGGAAGGGGCAAAAAACAGGATTATATTGCCCCATCTACCGTCTAGAACGAGGAACGATTAGCCTTCCCCGCTAGTGGCTGGTGCCGAATTATTCAAAGGGAAAGACTAACTCCCAAAGTATTAAATAAAAAAAGACAACGTAAGATTTCGTCTGTTAATCAAAATTTCACTATTGTCATAGTTGAAATTCTGTTTTATTTACCAGGAAACCGATACATAAGAATGAGCCCGGTTGGCTTCTGCAAATATATCAATCCACTGTTCGCCAGAAGAGCTAAACACCCCATTCTGGGATTTAAAGCCTTCATCATTACTTTCAAGGATGTAGCTTCCTCCTCCATATTGTATCCAAACAAATCCATAATGATCTGATCCGTAAGGTTCGATAGATGCGCTATAATAAATACCAGAAGTGACGGTGGCATAAAATGCCGTATTTGATGTTTGCATATCCCCGGAAGAGTATGAGGTAGCCATACAAAAACGTAAACTAGAATTGCAGTAAGTCCCTTGCGCTTTTACTGAAGTAATACTAATAGCTAAAAATAAAGGACACAAAACTAAAATCAAATGGATTTTCTTTTTCATAATCTTCAAATTTTAAAAGTTATTGATTTATTGGGAGTTAGTCTTTTCCTGGCAGTTTAGAGATATTTCTTATACTCTATCTTGTTTTCACAAGGGTATTTAGGCTTTAAAAGTGTTAAGCACCCTTCTTTCACTTCCTTTAGCTTTGCTGATTTTATGTGTCCTGCAATCAACTCTTTCACTTCGTCCAATTGCATATTAAGCTGCCCGTAATCGTAATTTTTTATTATTACCGAATATTTCCCGGCAAGTTCTATCGGAGGCAGAACCTGTCCATTTTTTGAAAGTAATAACCGTTGCATTACCCTTTCAGATAAGACAGGTTTTCTATAGCTGGAATTAATATTCCATTGAATGCTTTCGGCAACTTTTATCTGACTGGCTCTCAGTTTGTCATTGTGATATCGCAAGATGTCCGAAAACCCCTTGTTCCGATCTAGTGAATCCTTAAAAGAGAAAATAGACACATTTACCCCCACAGGCTGGACATATTCGCTTCGATGCTTGTTATACCAACCTGATATATCCTCCTTTGACAACTTAACAGAACTTTTCAGTTGTTCGGTTTCATAATAATCGTAGATAAGATTCTTCTGGTAATTTTCCCGGTCGAGTATAAATTTAGGATCGGCTGTTATGCCGCACTCCTTAGCCTTTAGATATGAATACTCGCTGTAAACCATAGATCTTATAATTTCACCTATTTGTTCTATGTTTCTTATTTCAGGTTTCAGGGGCAGGTAGTTATAATAGTTTATTAAATCCGACACAGTGTAGCGGATCCTTTTTTGTTTCAAAATATAGGTAAACGCATCCAGGCTTAGTATATCGCTAAAATCCTTCTTTTCAAATTTATGAAGGGGAGCTCTTGACGATAAGATACCTCCAAATTTGGAAAGCACATCAGAATTGTAAATAACATTGGTATTCGAATCAACCTCTTTTTTATATCCCGCTATTATCTCAGCCTCTTTCTGAAATTTCAGCTTTTGAATTATTTCATTATCCGGCGTTCCATTCTTTGATATAGCGATATCTTTAATATAAAACAGGTAACATCCATCCAGCATAGTCAGGATGGGCGTCACTTCGCCTTCTTTCAAATTAAATAAGTATTCATGATATTGTGAAAAGTCCGTAAAGGGCCATTCAATTATCTTTTCTTCGTAAAAAATGGCATTGTGTTTCCTGCTGTTATCTACAGCTTCACGAAATTTCTCACTTCCTTTTATCTCCACTCCTCCAATAAAGTGTTTCGCGGCATCGAAGTCTTCGAACCTGAGGTATTCTATACTGATCTTCTTCCGGCTCCTCTCCCGGGCCAGTTCAAGCTCCTTTTTATTGATGGTTAGTTTTCCATTTAGCATAAATTGCTCCAGCAGGCCTTTCCGTTGGGATATGATCAGTCTCTCCATACTGGCTACTCCTTGTGTCACTTCCTGTCTCTTATAATAACCCTTTTCATAGGCATCAGCCAGAAAATAAGTACGGTCAACAAATCCTTCTATCCATTTCTTAATCTCAACAACACTGGGTTGTTGATTGGCGGTATCACGATAAGCATCCTTAAACAGCTTAAGGTTTTTTTCAAGTTCATATTCCGTTATGCCAACCTTGCCAACACTCAGCACGACCTTATTAGCAGCGAAGCTCTCGTCTTTAGTGCTATGAGTGCATGAAAATAGTAATGATACGATCACAACAACTAAGAAACATTTATTATTCATCGTTAAGTTATCAAACTGGTGCTATCAACTTTAATTAGAATATAGTGGATAGCCACCCTGACGACAGGGTGGCATCCACTTAGGAAAAACACATTCGGTATTAAATTATACTCGCTTCATCTGAATGCTCAATAACCTGGATTCTGATAAGCCTTTTTAAAGTCAGCATCTCCACTCATCCTATCCAGCTGCCCTTGCGGAATAGGCCGCAGATAAAGGTATTTAGGCAACTGACGGGTTATTGTAACAGGCGAAGCTCCGGCTGTTTGGGAGATACGATAAGATCCCGCATACTCTTCCCACTTCTGGGTACGTGCAAGATCATGCCAGCGGTACCCTTCGCCGAAAAACTCCCTGGAACGCTCGTCTAAAATATAATTTATGTCAATTGAGGCAGGAGTTGCAGCAACCATTGCAGCGGAATTATCTTCTACTTTTTCAACATTTTCAGCCACATCAAATTTCCATTTACCTGCACGTGAACGAATTACATTAATTAACTCCCTTGCACTCCTCCCAGCTTGAACAGATGCTCCCTTAACAGCAGCTTCAGCTGCAACAAAATAAAACTCAGAATACTTCAAAATATTATACGGACGAGAACTCGCTATTTTGTCATCGTTATAATCAGTTGATTTTCTGTAAGAACCAAGTTTCCATAAGCCCGGGTAAATACTTCTGGAGATTTTATCCAACGGAACTACATAGTCAGCCCGTCCGGGTAATTGTCCCGCTTCAGTATTATCATTATAGGTTGAATTTGAGTAATTAATGCCACCAGGATCAGCAGATAGAAAAGAAAGCACCTTACCGTTCTTTTCTATTGGCATTAAGTTAGCACCATAGAGTCTGGCTTCTGTCCGTTGAGTGTTAAGATACCAGGTACCTCTATATACAGTAGTGAAGGTACCGTTAAAACGCGAATCCTCTGTTTTATTAGAAAATGTTTTGGTAAACACGTCAACTGGCGGGGTCATTCTCATCCAGGGACGGCTATAAGACTGTCCTGCCTGCACAGTGCGAAACATTACATCGGCTGGCTTCCAGCTCGCCGGGTCACTACTGGCTTTAAGGTTCTGAAAATACCATGTTACCATCCAAACCGCTTGATTTTGACCGTCACCTCCGTCCCAGCCAGTAATATTGCTCTCGCTATACTGAGCATTAGCTTCCGTATGGTCTGCCCACAACATAATTTCCTTGTTCCGGTCATTCTGTGCTAAATTCACATCGTAGAATGTCGGTTGCAAAGCATAGGGGCCGGGGTTATTTATCCCATCCAAGGCGATGTTATAGGCATTTTGAAAATACCATTGTGCATCATGCCCATCAGGGTCGGTCCTTGGAGTTTCAGGATATGTAG
The DNA here is from genome assembly GCF_003130405.1 of Pararcticibacter amylolyticus. Classification (GTDB taxonomy): domain Bacteria; phylum Bacteroidota; class Bacteroidia; order Sphingobacteriales; family Sphingobacteriaceae; genus Arcticibacter; species Arcticibacter amylolyticus. Next base: position 192,766 of record NZ_QEAS01000005.1, on the reverse strand, counting down.
GCACATTATTGGGGTTCTGAAGCCACCACGCATACGTTAAATAAGCTTTTGCTAATGTAAGGCGTGCTACATTTTTCGTAACAGCACCTATATCACGGGGATTATCAGGCAGCTCCTCGACAGCTTGCTTTAGGTCAGGAAAAATGCCGATAGTATACACTTCAGGAACAGTATTACGGACAGAACTAAGGGTCGGCTTAGTGTTATATGTTAATATACCGCTTCCTAAATCCAATGGAACTCCTCCAAATGTCTGCACTAATAAGAAATAACTAAAAGAGCGAAAGAACCGGGCCTCAGCTATAAGCGCAGCTGGCATATTGGCTTCAGTGCCATTAGTGATAATACCGCTTGCTGAGTTGATGTTGGCATATGCGGTATTCCACAGGACATCCCAGCGGCTATTCTGGGCATCGGGAATGCCTAAACCGGATAAATCCGCTTTACGAAAATTATCATCTGCTTGTTGTCCGTAAGTATATTCATCCGTTCCGGTTTCAGTGGCATTATAATAATATGGTTGCCCGTAAAGCCTTCGTAATCCAGAATAAAGACCTGTCAGCCCCCCTCTTATTCCAGCTTCTGTTTTAAAGAAGCCCGGTTCAAAACGATCTCGTGGAGTTTCTTCCAGTATATCTTTACATCCACCTGCAACAAACAGGGTGGCAATCATTAAAATCTTATATATTCTTTGCATGACAGTAGAAATTTAGAAAGTGAAATTGAGTCCGAACACATAATTGCGAGTTGAAGGAACGTTGTTCGCTACAACGGGTAGCCTCTGCACAATCTGAGATGTAACTGCTTGATTTTGATTTCCGTAAGAATTCGGTTCAGGATCCATACCTGATTCCTTATGATAAGGAGAAAATAATACAAATGGATTCTGTGCCGTAAAATATACCCTTGCCTGATTTATGCCTGCTTTTTGCATCCATTTACCGCTGAGGCTATAACCTAAAGAAATTGTTCTCAGCTTCAGATAAGATGCATCAAAATAACCCATTGTACTCATGTATTTTGGGTTGTCACCTGAGATTATACCTCCCGGACGCGGATACTTTGCATTAGTATTCTCTGGTGTCCAATAATCTACATCGACATTGTTATGACGCGCATTTAATAAATTGAGATAACCTGTAGCTCCATGTAAAGTAGAAATAAGAGTTCCTCCTTTTTTGAATGCCGCTACCAAGCTTAAATCCCACCCTTTATATGTCAGGCGAGTATTAAATCCACCCTGAAAATCTGGATCATATTTCAAAATTTGCCGGTCGTCAGCGTTAATAGCTCTCACAGGAACGCCATTTTCATCATAATCTCCGGTATATTTAACTTTGATCATACCTGTATTCCCCCCCGGTTCAAGAACATCCATATATTGATCACCAGGTTGCCAAAGACCGATCCTTTCGTAATCGAAAATTACATTAATCGGTTGTCCCACAAACCACCAGTTTCCCTCATCACGAAGCCTGCCGGAAGTAAGCGATAATAATTTATTACGGTTGGTATAAATGTTAAAACCCGCTTCCCATCTAAACCCTTTGGGATTATCTATAATGATGCCATTAAGTGAGAGTTCAAAACCTTTATTTTCGGTTTCACCAATGTTATTTGTATAGCGGGGAACTCCGGCCGTAGGAGGTAAATCGACACCTAAAAGAATATCTTTGGTATGCTGTCTGTAATATTCCATGGTACCACTAAGTCGTCCCCCGAATAATCCAAAGTCCAGTGCAAAGTTCCAGGTATTCGTGAATTCCCATCCCAAATTTTCATTAGGAAGTTCAGAAATGATATAGCCGTTCTGATAGCTATCCTCCCCTGTATCTCCAAAGTTATAGTATCTGTTGGCCAGACGACCCAAAGTAGCGTATGGGGCAACCGCCTGATTTGATGTTACGCCGTATCCAACGCGTAATTTTAAATTACTTATATATGGAATACTTTGCATAAAGGACTCCTGGGCTATATTCCATCCTAATGATACGGCAGGATACGTATGCCACTTATGCCCCGGAGCCAGCCTTGAAGATCCGTCTGCCCGCAAAGTGGCAGAAAGCATATAGCGGTTATCATAGTTGTACATGACACGTCCCATCCATGATTGCAAGCCCCATACCGTGTGGCCTTGATTATCAGGATTAATAGTAATATTCCCAAGTGCTTGCCCAAGGTTATAATATTGAAAATGTTCGCCAGCAATATCTACAGCGGAAATATCTGACCGATAAAATGTATTCTCCTCTGCCGAATACAAACCAACTACATTAATTTCATGCTTTCCGAAATTACGGTTGTAGGTCAGAAGGTTCTCTATTGTCCAGTCAGTCATTGTCGAGTTATTTATGCCCGCTGAAGAAAGCTCATCGGGGTTTGTAGGACTTGTTACTCCTCTTCCGGTGAAAAAGCCACCCGTTGTTTGCCGAATATTTAACCCTACATTCACACGTGCTTTTAAACCATTTACCCATGGAACACTAACTTCTCCGTATAGACTGTTGTATGACCCCAAACCTTTGGACTCACTTATCCAATCGTCTTTAAGAGCTTCAATCGATTCCTTCGTCCAAACCCTGTAGAAATCTGTAGTTGAAGCTTGAGTAGCCCTTTTTAAATTCCCCTGCTCATCATAAGGAGAAGCTAAAGGAGAGGCTCCAAGCGCATCACCCACACCAACCTGGTTACCTTGAGTAACACCATAGCTATTATTTGATGTGAGTCCAAAACGGAAGTATTTTCCAGCTTCCTGGTCTACAGATGCCCTCAAAGAATACCGGCTGAAGTCGTTTGTTGGCAAAACAGATTCATCACGATAATAGCCAACCCCAACGGAAAAATTCCCTTTTTCGGAACCTTTAGAAAGACTCACGTCATGACTCATTGTCTTTCCTGTACGATATAGCAAATCTTGCCAATCCGTGTTAGCATTAGCCTGTTCATCAGCAGAGGGGCCGAAGACAGGACCTCTTTTTAATTCATCAACGGTCCGCAGAGCTTCGGCTCTCAACTTGTTTAGCTGAGGTCCATCCATCATGGGGAATTCTGAAAATACATTCTTTAGCCCATAAAATGAGTTGTATGATAATCTTGCCGGCTGCCCTTTTTGCCCCCTGAAAGAGGTAACCAGAATTACTCCGTTAGCACCACGCGAGCCATATATAGCAGTTGCAGAAGCGTCCTTCAAGACGTCTATACTTTTTATGTTGTTTGGATCAATATCATTTATAGAGCCGGAAAACGGGATACCATCCAGCACCACTAACGGAGCATCCTGCCCGGAATTTGGATCTGGGTTTAGGGAGCGAGTCCCGCGAATTCGAATTTGCATACCAGAACCAGGCCGGCTTGATGTTTGTGTCATGTCTATTCCCGGCAAGCGTCCCTGCAGGGCCTGTGTAATGTTGGCTGAAGGCACTTCCCGCAAAGCCTCGCCTCCTATTGAAGAAACAGAACCTGTAACAGCCTCTCTCCGCTGACTTCCATAACCGATCACTACGACCTCATTTAAGCTTTGAGCAGAAGGCGTTAAACTGATAGTTATATTGGTTTTGTTTTGAGGTATTGATACTTTCTTTTGTTGATACCCTAAAAAGGTAACTATGAGCGTTGTAGCACTTGCAGGCACATTAAATTTAAAATTCCCATTCACATCCGTTGACGTGCTTCCGGAGCCTGTGCCTACTTTGACACTGGCACCAGGTAATGCTAACCCATTCTCGTCGATTACCTTGCCGGTAACAGTCACATTCTGAGCAAAAGTCAGCATTGGAAAGATCAGCAAAAGCAAAATCCATCCAAATACTTTTTGAAAGTCTAACTTTTTCATAATTGGTTTTAAAAGTTATAAATAACTAGTTTTTACTAAATGAGGATATTTTTAATACAGCTTGAATAATCACGCTGTCCGAAACAATGCAAACGTTTGCATTTGTATTGAAATTTTTTATTCAGGCGTCTGTAATATTAAATAGTAATTTATCATGGCTTCTAATTGAAGAGTTAATACCTTAAAATGAAAATATAATAAAGATTCGTCAACCAACCGGTAGTTGGGACCTCTAATAAAGCTTTTCATAATCATTTATTTTTTCTGTTTGTTGCGCTGATCCGGGTCAGCACTTTAAATTAATCCTGGTTATTTTATGGTTATCTTTTTATAAATACGCCGTAACTCTAATCGAAGCAAGCGTCAACTTATTGGTCAACTCTGGTTTATAATGAAAGCTAAATTAGTTTGAGAGGCGGCTGCAGGAGGGGAATAATCATCATTTTAATGGGAGAGATGTTCAACAACAATTGTTCAAAAATACGGTCAAACCCGCCAAAAAACACTAAATATCAAACACTTAACAAAATACATTATTTTACACGATCGTTTTTCATAGGTAAAACCTTAAAAATCCGCCATTAAAGATGTAACGAAAAGGGCCAGAAAGCGTCCGCGCTTTCTGGCCCTTTCCTCATAAGATATAAGTACTATTTTATATGCAATGTCCCGGAAAGAATATTGCCGCTTGTCCGGTTTGTTTCATCAGGCTGGCTGCCGCCAACAGATATACTCAACTTTCCAGTGAATGGCACCCTTTGCCCGTCCCCATTCACATAGGTCAGATCCTCCGCATTAAGTCTGAAGGCAACAACCTTACTCTCTCCGGGCTTCAGGCTCACCCGGTCAAATCCCTTAAGTGACTTTAATGCTGTCTTAACAGATTGATCACCACTCCTAAAATACAGTTGGGCAACCTCTTCTCCTATGGTTTTCCCGGTATTCGTAACCCGCACACTCACGGTCACAGGTTTACCTTTAGCAACCGCAGATGGTATAGTAAGCTGATCGTAACGGAAAGATGTATAACTCAACCCATATCCAAATCCATACAGAGGCTTGCCTTTAAAATACCGGTAGGTACGGTTTTCCATGCTGTAATTATCAAACGGAGCCAGATCGGTATCACTCTCGTAAAAAGTAACGGGCAGCCTGCCTGCGGGATTATAATCGCCAAAAATGACATCAGCCACTGCAGTTCCGGCTGCCTGGCCGCCATACCAGGCGTTGACAATGGCAGGGACATTCTTAGCCTCCCATGGCGTAGCGATTGCGCTTCCCGTCATCATGACGAACACGACTGGTTTTCCTGCGGCAGAAAGAGCCTTCATTAAGCTGGTTTGAACTGCCGGGAGCAGAATAGATGTACGGTCTCCGCCTTCAAATCCAGGATAATCCACTTTCATCTCCTCTCCTTCCAGTTGCGGAGAGATTCCCCCCGCAACGATAAATACATCTGCATCTTTATGCCGCTGCGCCAAAGCGGCAAAATCCGTGCGGCGGTAGTTTCCTGTACTTAGCCGGACATTTCCTTTCCCTTCTCCCTGCCAGTATTCAAGCACCAGCTTATAAACAGAATCTTTACGGGTTTCCAGGGTGAATGTCCTGCTGCCCCACCTGTTCCGTGTCCATGCATCTACTTCTTCTTTGCCGTTCACAAAAAAGCGGTATCCATCATCTGCTTCCAGTTCAAACGTCAAAGAACCCGTTGCCTCCGCTTTGAAACCGGTAGTATAGCGCGCCGAAAAATTGTTCGCACGAACCCCTGCAGTAAGCAGCTCGCCTTCCTGCCACAAATGGTTTACTTCATGCTCCTTCCTGACCAGCAGGGGTTCACCCGTCAATTCCTTATTCGAAAAATACTCTGCACGGAAGCCCTGCGCCCCGTCAATCGAATACTGGCGGCTGACATCTTCGTAAATCAGAAGGGTGTCATTAGTGAAGTTGATCGCCTTCTCGTATACCACTTCAGTGGTTTTCCCAACCTTATCTTTTATACCCTGAAGGATGGTAGACAATTTGGACGGGACACCATTATAGTTTCCCAGTATAGAAATAGAGTTATCGGCGTTCGGCCCCAGCACCACGATCTTTTTCAACGTCTTTTTCAGAGGAAGGGTATTATTTTCATTCCTTAACAAAACAATAGACTGGCGTGCCATTTTCAGCGCGTGCTGTCCATGCTCCGGCTTCTCCAGTACAGAAAAAGGCGTTTGTGCATATTTTACCATGGATGGCGGATCAAACATCCCCAGCCTCAGCCTGATCATAAACAAGCGCTTTACCGAAACATCGATCTGCTTTTCTGTGATCTTTCCCTCCCTGACAGCCTGCACAAGTGCCTTGTAAGCATCTGTCCCGCAATCTATATCCGTTCCGTGAAACACCGCATCGGCAGAAGCCGACGCCGCATCCGGATGGGTCTTATGGTTTTTAAAGAAATCATCGATAGCCCAGCAGTCCGATGTAACATACCCTGTAAACTTCCATTGATTGCGTAGAATATCTGTCATCAGGATATCACTGGCACAGCATGGCTGCGTCCTGAAAGCATTATAAGCGCACATTACACCTGCTACTTTCGAATCCACCACCAGCTTCTTAAAGGCGGGCAGATAGGTATCCCAGAGATCATAAGCACTTACATCTACATCAAATACATGCCGGAGAGGCTCAGGCCCGCTATGTACAGCGTAGTGCTTTGCACAAGCTGCTGCCAGCAGGTATTTCGGATCGTTGCCCTGCAGGCCGCGGACAAAAGCATCCCCGAGGGAAGCAGTCAGAAAGGGATCTTCTCCATAAGTTTCCTGCCCCCGTCCCCATCGCGGATCACGAAAGATATTGATATTGGGTGTCCAATAGGTTAATCCAAGATACCGCTCATTCGTTCTTCCCGTTTCCACTGCCTTGTTATAGATCGCCCGGCCTTCAAGTGCACTGAACTGCGCCATCTTAAAAAGTGAAGCTGGATCAAATGTAGCTGCCATTCCAATAGCCTGGGGGTAAACGGTTACCTTAAAAGGTGTGCGTGCGACCCCATGCAGCGTTTCATTCCACCAGTCATAAGCGGGTATTCCAAGACGTGGGATTGCTGGTGCAGAGTTGAGCATCTGTGATACTTTTTCCTCCAGGGTGAGACGGGACACCAGGTCATCTGCACGCTTTTCAAAAGACAGCCGGAAGTCATTAAAAGGATATTCTTTTTTTTGAGCAAAACTTACCTGGAAGACCGCCGGAAGAACCAGGGCCGACAGGACGCAGAGATGTTTGCAAATGGTCTTTAGGCGGGTACTGCACGCTACCGGCTGCGCATTCCTTCCGGGGTTGCATCTCCGTTCCGGGGAAACATCGTCCGCCACGAACGTAGAAAAAAGGGATCGTATCATCATATAATCTTCTAATTGGTTTACAAACATCAGGTCTGGTCAGCTTCAAAATAAAGAAGGCCTGTCAAACCTCGTAAAACTAACAGGATAAGACCTGACGGTATGATACAATTGTAGAAGTTTCTGGCAGAAATGTTCAAAATAAGGCCGCATCCTCCTGCAAAACGTCTCCCGGAAGATACCGGCAATTCTAAGAGCTTGTTTCAATTCCGGCCGCAACGCAATTCTGCCGCCGGGAAGCATTCCTTATAAGCCGGGCAACTTCCTGTCCAATACTACCGGAGACACCCCTTTTGCCTGAATCTCGCCGGTGAGTACCTTCACTACAGCCTCATGCATTTCCGGGCTGTTTGAATAAGCATTGAGGCAGGTATTTACCCTCTCGAAGTATTCATTTAAAATATACGGACTGCCGAACGACACTACGATAATCTTATCCTTGGCCATTGCATTAATGCCCCAGGCAGTCTGGGCTTCGTCATCATATAATTGAAGAGGGCCGAAAGGTGTATGGGTCTGGCGAACCACTGCCACAATTATTTTATCATACTTTGAGGTAACATCCTCCGTCCATCCCTGAGTTTCATAAAGAAGGTTCCGCTGAAAATCTACTTCAAATCCCTTTTTCTTCAGAGCTTCGGGGAAGTTCTTTAGTACAGCAAGCCCTCCATCCCCTCCTTTCCGGCTTTCAGTCGTTACACCGATCACCAGTATTTTTTTACTTCTGGCCGGACTCACCGGAATTGCATTGTAGCGGTCCCGCACCAATGTCACAGCATTTTCTGCGATCTTTCTTGCTGTATTCTGCGCAAACTCCTTCTCCTGGCCTGTCATTTCACGCAGCAGCTGGTTATTCCGGTCGAACAAACCATAATGCTTCTTCATTCGCCAGATCCGGCTTACGGCGTCATCGAGCCGGGCCATCGGAATTTCACCCCGTTTTATCCTCACCTCCACAGTATCCATAAATTCAGGAGAGGGCCATAACAAAACATCCACTCCCGCCAGAAAACTCTGGATCTCACCTTCCAACTGGTTGGGATACCAGCCCCTGAAGCCTCCCATAGTCATCGCATCAGACACAATGACGCCGTTAAAATGCATCTCTCCTTTCAGAAGACCGGTTAACAGTTCTTTCGACAAGGTTGCAGGGGGGAAGAAGCCGTTTAACTTTTCTTTCTGATATGCCGGCAACGTAATGTGTCCCGGCATGATAGCCGCAACACCGCTGTCAATCAGGGCCTGGAAAACCTTACCATGATACTGCTTCCATTGCTCCATGCTCAGGGAGTTCGTGGTTGTCGTGAGGTGCTGGTCACGGGAGTCCATCCCATCTCCCGGAAAATGTTTAATAGTAGCCGCCACGCCATTCTCCTGCAAGCCTTTTATTTGCCGCCCCAGCAGCCTGATGGCTTTATCAGGGTCGTCTGAAATCGCCCTTGTATTAACAATAGGATTAAGAGGGTTAATATTCAGGTCGGCAACCGGATGGAGCACCCATTTTACACCCACAGACCTGGCTTCTTTTGCGAGACTGGCTCCGTAATCATATGCGAGAGCAGGCGAGTTTGCGGCTCCCAGCGTCATTTCTTTGGGAAGTGAAGTCATTCCCGGGAGATCGACGCCATATTCGTAGTCCTGCTGAAAGATAAGAGGCAACCGGCTTGCCCTCTGATACTCTGCCGCAGCATTCTTAAGATGTTCTGCCTGTCTGTTTTCCGGGATCCCCGTAAAGAGCTTCCACCCCATGAAAAACCCGGTGACCGGATACCGTCTGAAAAAGCCCTCCAGACTGCCTCCTCCCAACCGCAGTTCCGACTCCCTGTCGGGCAGCATAAGCATGGTCTGACCGATCTTTTCTCTCAGGCTAAGCTTTTTCCAGCCATCCGGCGATAAATCTTTTTTTACCTGTGCATAGGAGCTCCAGGCAAGTGCGAGAAGGCATATGGTCAGCTTAGCTTTCATGGAATTATATGGTTAAATATCAATTGGTTCTTTTGGAACGCTATGATAAATATTTTCATCAACAAAACAAAAAGATCGTGATAATTAAGCTGATTCCCGTACCACGCGCGAAAGTATCCCGACAGCTTCCTGCATCTCCGTGTCGTTAAGATCGGCAAAGCCCAGCTTCATGGCAGTTACTGATTCGTTCTGATAAAGAAGCATCGGCGGAAGAAGCAAGCCATATTTCGTACATTGCTTACTGATCCGCATGAGGTTCATTCTCCTGTCCCATTCCGTCCACACAGACAACCCTCCGGGAGGTGTAATAAAATCCACATCACCTTTCAGTTCGTTCTGCAATAAAGAACAAAAAGCATCCCGCCGTTCCCTGTATATTTTCTGATTCTTTTTTAACTGCCGCAGGATCTCTCCTTCGGCCAGCATTTCTGCTATCGCCTGTTCCATGGTTACGTCTCCCTGGCGGTCCACGATCTGCCTTAACCTCCCCAGTTCATCTATCAGGTTAAGAGGCGCAACCAGGTAGCCCATCCGCAATCCGGGCGCCAGGGCCTTGCAAAATGAACCGGTGTAAATGGTCATTCCCTGCTGGTCGGAACTGGCGAGCGGTAAGGGGAGCCCTGGATTATAATGAAAATCGTGATCGTAATCGTCCTCCAGGATTATAAATCCATACTTTGCAGAGAGCTCCAGAAGTTCATTTCGCCTTCGCTGACTTAGCGTAACGGTCGTTGGATAATGATGACTTGGCGTAAGATAGATCATCCGGATGCGGTTTGCCTGGCAGAGCTCCGCGACAGCATCTGCGGAGATCCCGTCCTTGTCGACAGGGACCTGCATAAGCGAAGCACCAAAATGCTGAAAGATCATGTTGGCCTCATAATACCCAAGTTTGCCAACAATGACGAGGTCACCAGGAGCAAGAAGCAGGCTTGACGTGAGGAAAATCGCCATCTGGGTACCGCGCGTTGTGAGTATGTTATCTTTCGTAATATGGAGGCCCCTCGTGTTATTCAGGTAATCTGCCAGGGTCTCGCGGTAAAAAACATTCCCCTCAACACCGGAATAGCCAAGATATTTCCGGTTGTTCTTCCGTTTCATAATCCCGCTGAAGGTATGTGCAAGCCTGCTGGTAGGCGCAAGCCGTATGTCCGGCATACCATCGGAAAATGTCAGCCAGCCCGGATTAGGCTCCTGCGGCTTATCCAGCAGGATACTCCGCCTGAAAGTATAACCCGTCTGGGAAGCAAATTCAGCGCGACGACCGGAAGATCCGGCTGTCACGGAGCTTGCCGACGGCGGTTCGGAATGAATATAGGCGCCCTTATTGGGTTTCATTTCAATCCATCCCTGCGACTCCAGCTCATCGTATGCCGCTACAACCGTCTTTCGGTGAACGTTCAGCTCCAGCGATAATGTCCTGGAACCAGGCAAACGTAAGCCGGGCTGCAGGATACCCTGCTTTACCGCCCCTGCAATCTGCCTCGCAATCTGCAAATACACCGCAATACTACTGTCTCTGTCGATGGAGACTAAACCCGCGAAAAGAACCCTATCCGGACTACCCATTAAATTTATATAGTCCGGAAAAATATAAAAAATGGCTAATTTTCCCAAACCGGACTATCACAAAAGTAAAATCCGGCAGCCTGTAGCAAAAGTTGCAGACTCTACATTTGCGGCATGAAAAGTTTATACCAGGCTTATTACATGCCTTTATGGTTACTATCCGTCCTTCTGTTTCCGATTCTTTCAATAGCCCAGGAAAACGGTCAGACATTAAATGAAATCGTGGTGAGCGAGAGCCGGATCCAAATCCCTTTTAAAAAGCAGAACCGCAACATCCAGGTGCTCGACCGGGCTGTCATTAATACGATGCCTGTAAAATCACTGAATGAATTATTAACCTATGTAGCCGGATTGGATGTGAGGCAAAGAGGCCCCTGGGGCGTTCAGACAGATATCGGGATAGATGGCGGCACTTTCGATCAGACACTGGTTCTGCTGAACGGTGTAAAAGTAAATGATCCCCAGACCGGGCACCTCACCATGAACCTGCCGGTGTCGGTCGATGAAATCGAGCGTATAGAAATCCTGAAAGGGGCAGCAGCCAGAATCTTCGGGCTGAACGCTCTGAACGGAGCCATTAACATTGTCACAAGAAAACCTGATCAAACAGAATTTTACGCGAACGCATATACCGGAAGCAATTTTAAAAGAGACACTTCCAATCAGGCACCCTACGGTGGAAATGGCATACGGATCGGAGGCACTTTGGCGGGTAAGGCATCAAAACACATGCTCGCCTTTTCAAATGACGCCGCCTCCGGCTATCGTTATAATACATCATTCAATAACACAAAGGCCTATTATCAAAGCTCTTTTAAAGTTTCAGACCGAAATACGATCGATGTCATGGCGGGCTTCATCAATAACGACTTCGGGGCCAGCTTCTTCTACGCCGCCCCCAAAGACAAGGAATCGAAAGAGGCCGTCACAACTTTCACCGGCGGTGTCAGCAGCACCTGGCAGGTGACGGAAGGTTGGGTGATGAAACCTCGTCTGAGCTTCCGGCACAATAAGGATGATTATATCTTCGTCAGGCAAAACCCCGACGCTTTCCATAATATTCATAAAACGGACGTGACCGGCGCTGAACTAAACAACACGTTCCATACCTCGCTGGGAACCATCGGCGCCGGATTTGAATTTCGCAGTGAACAGATCAACAGCAATAACCTTGGAGACCGCAAACGAAACAACGCGGGGATCTCAGCAGAATACAGCTTTACTGCCATTCCTTCGGTACTGGTCAATGCCGGCGCCTATCTTAATTACAATTCTGATTACGGGTGGGAAATCTTCCCAGGAATAGACGCTGGCTGGCAGGTTGTGGATCAGGTCAGGTTATTTGCCAATGTCGGGACAGGCCAGCGGCTTCCCACGTTTACCGACCTTTATTATACCGGCCCCACGAATATCGGAAACAGCGAACTCCGGCCCGAACACTCGGTGTCGTCAGAAGCCGGAGTGAAATGGTCATCATCGCGTCTGAATGCATCTTTGAGTGGCTTCTACCGGCATACCAGCAACTTTATCGACTGGATCAAATACAGGATAGAAGATCCGTGGCAGCCGATGAACTCGACAATGATTAACACCCGGGGACTTTCGCTAAATGCAGATTATCGCTTTACTGAAATTAACAGCAGCCAGAAATGGGGAGTGATCACCCGGGCCTCCTATACATGGCTATCGCCGGAGGTATCCGTCAAAAATGCTGCTGGCCTGATTTCCAATTATGCCATCAACAGCCTGCGCCACCAGATAACCGGCAACATCATCCTTAACTACCGCAACCTCTTAAATATGAGCCTGGGCCTTCGGTACGCAGAACGGATTAACTCAGCTGCTAAAGGGTACCTGCTCATCGATAACAGGCTTTCCGTTACTCCGGGAGCATTTACAGTCTATATTGACGCCACGAATTTAACCAACAAGGAATACGTGGAGGCCGGCGCATCTCCAATGCCGGGCAGATGGTACACCTTCGGAGTGAAATGGACATGGGCTAAGATCTGAAAGGCTAAATAAAACCTTCCTTCAGGCAGCGCATCAGGAAACACAAATCAATCACAATATTATTTAGAAAGATTATAAATAATATTATATTTGAGCTGAACTTAAGTCCTTTGATGCGTGTGCCATGATCATAAAGAGCAAAATAGTGGGACTCCCCGAGTGGTTGTTTATAGAAGACGTCCCTGATAAGTGCGCCCCTAACAGTCCCATAAGTGAAAAACGGACAGGTTTGCAGCGTACTCCCGTAAAAATGGAAAGCTACCAGATCTCCACCGGGGGAATGTTTCTGCTGCATTCGGATATGAGTTTCGACCGGCCGGTAAAGATCCATACAGAGGTAAAAGGAGAAACCATTACCAGTCAGTTCGTTTTTTACCGGAAGATTTCCGGAAGCAAACAGAAAGACCCGGGCCCCGGACGCAGCAGGCACAATGTCCGGTATATTCCTTCTTCAGCAGAGGAATATGAATTACAGGCGGGACTGGAATACTCTTATTTCCTGATGGTACTCTCAAAAGAATTCTATTTCAAACTGATAGACCCCGCGTCGAGTTTACACGAACATTTTGTACAGGCCATTATGGAAGGCCGGTATACTTCTTTTGCTAAGGATGATATGGTCGTCACCTATGAAATGCAACGGGTGATCAGCGACCTCAAAGATACCCGCAGAAGCGGTGAAGCCAGGAGAATCCATACGGAGTCGAAGATTTCAGAACTGCTTTTATACCAGTTTGAGCAATTACAGGATAGTAAGGATAAAAAGGAACAATTGTACCCTAAAGAGGATGTCAACAAGCTGCTGAAAGCACGGAACATACTGGATGAACATTATGCCGAAGCGCCTACGCAAAAAGAACTGGCAGCTGAAGTGACCATGAACGAGTTCAAGCTGAGACAGCTCTTTAAGGATTACTTTTCGGTCACTATTCACGATTACCTCACCCGCGTCAGGATGGAAAAAGCCCGCAATTTATTGCTCGACGAACGTAAAAGTATTTTTGAAGTGGCGCAGCTGACCGGATACAATCACCAGCAGAATTTCAGTGTAGCTTTCAAGAAATATTTTGGTATTGCTCCGAGCGATCTGAAAATGTAAGAGATGCAGCCGGCTTCAGTGGAAGCAGGGAATTAAACCGGGAGGCATCTAGTTTAACTTCTTTTTGCATCACATACGGACGCAGGGTCTTGGGGTTGATAAACACCTCTGTCTCGGCATTAAACACGGTATAAATATGCGAAGGGGTTAATACCTCAGCAGGAGTACCGTCGTGCCATTTTCTCCCGTTTTTAAGCATCAGGATCCGGTCGGCATACTGTGCCGCCAGGTTGATCTCATGTAAAACCGCCACAGAAGTGAACCCGTGACTGCAAAGTGCTTTTGTAATAGCGAGCAGCTGCTGCTGGTATTCGGGATCCAGTGCTGCCACCGGCTCATCCATCAGAATGAGGGATTGCGGCCGGTCCCATATCTGCGCCAGCGCTCTCGCAAACTGGACACGTTGCTGCTCACCGCCCGACAGCGTGAGAACATTCCGGTCGGCCAGGTGACTAAGACCGCAGACTTCCATTGTTTCTGCAACAGCTACTGCGTCTTTTCTGCCCGGACGGTGGCTGAAGTGCGGATAGCGTCCCATCATCACCACCTCTTCTACCTGGAAGGGCATACTCAGAGCGTTTTGCTGGCTCAGGACCGCACGAAGGGATGCGAGTTCGCGGTGACTGTAAGCCGCGAGATCTTTCCGGCGAAAATGGATCACACCGCGGGAAGGGCTGCGTTCGGCACTTAACAACCGGAGAAGGGTAGATTTCCCGGCTCCGTTGGCGCCAAGTACAGCCATCATTTCACCCTGTCCCAGATGAAAACTGATGTCCTTAAGCAGCGCCCTGTTCTGGATACTATAACCGACTGAATGAAGTGTAAGCATATTGAGATTTTAATATAACACCTTTTTCTTATCTCTCACCAGGATATACAGGAACATTGGGGTGCCCAGCAAGGCTGTAATTACCCCGATAGGAAGCTCTACAGGTGCCGCCAGGGTTCTCGCGATCAGGTCGGCAACGGTCATGATAAGTGCGCCCAGCAGAGCGGAAGCAGGTAAAACATACTTATTATCCACCCCGCCGATAAGCCGTATCGTGTGCGGCACGAGTAAGCCTACAAACCCGATAATGCCCGATACTGCAACAGATGCGCCAACGGCCATGGTAGCCAGCAGAACGACCTGGAGCTTTACCCTGTCCGTGCGGAGTCCCAGCAAATCGGCCTGCGTTTCGCCAAGTGCAAAAGCATTGAGGCTCTTACCCAGAAGCGGCAATATGAAGACAGGGATCAGAACGAACGGTGCAATACAGCCTACTGACTGCCATGTAGCGCCTCCCAGGCTTCCCAGCATCCAGAAAGTGATCGAGCGGAGCTGCTGCTCCTCCGCCATATAGGTAATAAGCCCCGTCAGAGCTCCCGCCAGCGCGTTGATTGCAATACCTGCAAGCAGCATAGTGGCCACGTTCGGCCTGCCTTCAGTTCTCGAAAGCTGATAAACGGTTAATGCCGCTATACCGGCTCCCGTGAATGCACCGATCGCGAGCAAATAATATCCCAGAACGTTGCTCAGCACGGACAGAAGCGACACTTCAAGGGCAATGATCGCAACAGCAAAAAGTGACGCACCTGCGGAGATACCGATCAGTCCGGGTTCTGCAAGCGGATTCCTGAAGATTCCCTGAATAGCCGCCCCCGAAACCCCAAGAGCCGCCCCTACCAGCACGCCGAGTAAGACTCGCGGCAACCTGACTATATGAATCACCCCCTCGTATGAAGGATCCACCGCAATGTTTTTCATTAGTCCCCCGTATTTTGCCAGTATAATCAATACATCTCTCAACGGCACCTGCATTGCCCCCATAGCGAGCGAGGAAGCAAGAGCTATAAAAAGCGCCCCCATGAGGCTTGAATAAATAAACGTTTTCTTCATTATTATTTACCGGTTCACCTGCTTGCTGTAAGCCTTTCATTCAATCCGGCAATTGCATCCGGAAGACGGGTACTGAAACTGGTCAGCAACGAACCATCCATATCGATCACCCGGCTGCTTTTACCGGCATTTGTAAGAGACACGCCAGGCATCGCCAGGACAGCCTGACGGCCCCCCAGGCTGCTCAGGCCAAAGTCGAACATCAAAATCGCATCCGGGTTTGCCTTTACCAGGGCCTCAGTTGTGTAAGGTTTGAAATCGGTAAATTCCTGAATAGCATTGCGGGCACCGGCGAGCCTGATAATCGCGTCCAGGCTGCTCCCCTTCCCGGCGACAAGCATCGTACCGCTGCCCCTTGCATAAATAAACAATACCCTGCCTTTGGTAACCGGGTTGCTCTTTACCTTGCTAAGAGCTGCCTGAACCCTGACAAAGGTTTGTTTTGCCAGGGTCTCTCCCCTTGCCTGAACCCCGCAGGCTGCAGCTACTTTTCGGATAAAGTTAAGTGCCCCGTTTACCGAGTATTCCTGCCTGATACTGACAAACCGGATCCCGGCTTCCTTCAGCTGATATTGTATCTCTTTCGGCACATCTCCTTCAGGAGCCAGAACCAGGCCGGGCCGAAACGCCATTAAGCCTTCTGCCGAAACAGAGCGGTTGCGGCTCACCTTCGGCACCCTGCTCAAAGACGCAGGGTATGTGCTCGTAACATCGGTACCCACAATATTCTTTCCTAAACCAAGAGCATCAACAGTTTCCGTCAGCGCTCCGCTTAGTGTAATAATCCTTTCAGGAGGCATTGCTGCCTTTACAGACGAGCTTCCCCATATAATGAATACAGCAAAAAAGAAAACCTTCATGAAATAAGTATCAGTAAATCCTCTTTTAATAAAGGAGGACGGCACAAAAGAAGTAGTTATTAAGACTAATTACAAAAAAGCAGGTATCTCTGTATGTTTTTTGAGAAAAGAAAACCGAAGGTCCGGCACCGATCCTGACACTTACACAAAACATTAAAAATCAACAATTTAAAAATGAGAAAATTCTTATCACAGCATTACAACAGATTATTACCCGTGTTTTTATTCACGTAATTCATACAAAATACTTCGGATTTCATACAAAATACTTTGGATTTAATACAGCCTTTCCCGAAAACAATTTCAAGATTTGCTGCTGTTATTTAGAATCATTAAAAATAACACAATACATTTTTACCGTACCGAATACTTAATGAGAGAAATTATTATGCTGTCAATGTTCATGCTGACATTACCGGTATGTGCGGCGGCCCAAAGCAGGGGCAGCCTCCGGGGGCACATCGAAAACGAAAGCGGCCATCCGCTTGCCGGGGCAACTGTATTGCTCGAACCCGACCATATACGGGTGCAATGCGACAAAGATGGAAATTTCCTTGTGAAAGACCTGTTTGCAGGTGTCTACAACATAGAGATCAGTTCCATCGGATATAAGACCTGGATTGGCAAAACCACAGTCAATGCCGGCTCAGCCGCGACCCTGAACGTACGGCTGCCCGCAGGCAGCAGCGAACTGAACGAAGTAAGTATTACAGGTTCCAAAAGCAATCCCGACAACCTGATCAGGGCTGAATTCAGCGCCATGCCGGTTACCGTTATCAGCCGCCGTACAATCGAACTAATGGGGAGCCGCAGGCTCGACGAAATATTAAAAGAACAAACAGGTATTGCCATTGTAAATGACCTTGCCGGGGGCAACCGTTCGGCAGGCGTACAGGTCCAGGGATTTTCTTCAGAATATATCATGATCCTGATAGACGGACAACCCATGATCGGCAGAAATTCAGGCAGCCTGGACCTTTCGAGGATCAGCGTTACCAATATTGAACGGATAGAGATCATCAAAGGTGCAGCATCCTGCCTTTTCGGAAGCGAAGCCATGGGAGGGGCAATTAATATCATAACCCGCCATGGCGTTAATACCCCGCAGGGACTGGCATCATTGCGCTATGGTTCCCTTAACATGACAGATGCCACCCTCGAAGCTGAAAGTCCCTTCTCTTCGGGCAATGGCACCTTTAATATTGGGGCGAATTATTACAGGACAGATGGATTTAACGTCAATACCCGTTATCAGACAAGCGGCACTACTCTCCCGCCCTATGACAATTACACCCTGCAGGGCAGAGTCAAGTACAGGGTAAACAAGGCAAGTACCCTGGGTGCAACCGGCAGGTATGCCTTACGCAAGTCGCAGATGACAAGAGCTTATGGCACAAATACCTATGAAGATCACATGGATGAGGCCGACGTCAATGCATCAGTTTCGTTGAACAGCATCTATGAAAGCGGATTACAGGCTCTGAGCCGTTATTATCTCACCCATTACCGGTGGAAATCGGAAATCCTATATCCAAACGGCGGCACCGCAGACCCCAATACTTTCCGTCAGACTGTACACCGTGCAGAACAACAATTTGCGTATAACAAGGTCTATAACCTCAACCTCACGGGAGGAGCCGGCTTTGCCGTTGAGCAGATGACCAACCATCGTTTTGGCGATACCGAGGCCATGAAAAATGGCTTCATATATCTTCAGGGCGACTGGAAAGCTTTTCAGGCTGTCAGCATCACGGGGGGCGCACGGTACGACCAGCACAGTAATTATGGTGGCAGACTAAACCCAGGCATCGGGTTAAGTTATTCTCCTTTACACTGGCTGACCCTAAAGGGAGCCCTGGGTTCAGGGTTTAAAACACCTGACTTTAAACAGAGATACCAGATGTTCACAAACGCCCTCGTGGGCTATACCGTACTGGGCGCAGATGTAGCCAGGCAGGTTCTGAATGAAATGCAGGCAGCCGGAGAGATCAGCGAACTTCGTAATTACACCTTGAATAAACTGCGGGGGGGACTGCAGCCGGAGCGGAGCAAGACGCTCAACCTGACAGCAGTTATGGAACCATTGAAATCAATAAAGATAGAAGTGAGTGCCTACAGGCACCGGATCAGTAACCAGATCAACAGTTTCCAGGTAGCAACGGCAACGGGAGGAAGATGGATCTATTCCTATATTAATCTTCCGGTTGTAGTAAACAAGGGCGCAGACGCATCCTTGTCTCTCCGGGCTTCAAAAGACATTGAAATCTCACTCGGCTATCAGTACCTGAGAGCTAAAGACCTTAGCGTAGAGGATAGTATCCGAAATGGCAGCTGGCCTTACAACAGTCTACGAAATAACACCACAGGCCAGACTACAGTTTCCAGAGCCTCTGACTACTGGGGAATTGAAAACCGCTCCGTGCATATGGGGAACCTGAGGATCTTTTACAACTTCAGGAAACCAGGCCTCGGCCTCTCTTTCCGGGTAAACTACCGCGGAAAGTATCCCTTCGGCGACGCAAATGGCAATTACTACATCGACCGTTACGACACATTTGTCGACGGATACTTTCTTGTCAATGCCTCAGCAGAGAAAAAACTGCTTCATCAGCGCCTCAGCATACAGCTTACAGGAGATAACCTCTTTGACTACACCGCTCAACTGATGCCCGGACAACCAGGCAGGGTGATCCTTGGCGGATTAACCTACCGGTTTTATAAGTAACAGAACAACCGGCATTAAATACAGACAAATGGTATATCCATATAATAAGAACATGAAGATAATGAACACAGGAAGTAACAACACCCGGCAGAGCATAAGAACACATCACAGCAGACGATTGTTGTTGCCCCTGTTGCTGACCGCCATGATCTCATGCAGCAAAGACGACGTCCAGCCTTTACTGGAAGACGGAAAAAGCACAGTGATATACGACCTGGCCGGTGATACTAATGCTTCTATGTCTGCCGGAGTAGACGGAAAAGAAAAAAGGCCTTTCCATACCTTCCTCTTCCGCTTCAGGGATAAGAAACAGATCTGGATCCGCTCGGGTTCCGACTCCTCACAGTATTTAAAAACCGGGGACTGGGATATTGCCTTTACAGGGCCGTACAACAGTGAAATATATCTGAACAACGCTGAAAACCCATATAATCCCGGGTATCAGGGACCTGCCCGCAACACGGGTGTAGTAAAATACGACAAGCCCTATAATGAAGTAACCGGCGCTCCGGCTGACTCCGAATTTGAAGCCAGCGACATTATGAAGATTGGCTGGTCTTCCGGAGACAACTCTTCCGGCTGGTTCACCTATAGTCTCAACTCCCACCTGGCCATACCATTGAAAAACAGGACTTATGTACTAAAGCTTCCCGATGGAAAATATGCCAAGCTCGAACTCCTGAATGTGTACAAGGGAAACCCGCCGGCTGTAACCGACCTCTACTGGCCTGCCCCCTACCTGACATTCAGATATTATGTACAACAGGACGGAAGCAGGAATCTGGATACGAACAAACAATAATTACAAATATCAGCAAAGATGAACCGGACCAAACGACTAAAAAGCTCTCTCCTTCAAACAATCCCAATACTGCTTGCAGCTGTCATTCTCATTTTCTCCGCCTGCTCTAAAGGTGACGGAGCAGAGGCGGAAGAGCAGGAAGGAACAGGAACTGCCGTCCCATTTTACAAACTCCAGCGGGTGGAAAATCTCGCAGTGGAAACAGATGATGAGAACCCTACCGCCGAAAAAACGGAAGTGCTCTTTAGCCTTGAATTCAAAAAAGAACAGCCTCTTTCTTACGCCAGGACCAACCTATGGGACCTTTCTCTAAGTGGCCTCTATAATAGCTTTATGGGCAGCAACAATGGTAGCAACAGCTCAAACTACGGTAGCGGAGGGCCTGGCAAAGGCGGAATTATGATCCTGGATAAGCCCTTTGACGAAGTGATCAGTATTCCGGCTGATTCAGAATTCAAAACAGCGAAGGGCCTGATTGGAACAGATGATTCCGGCGCTTTCGGGGAGGGCACTGGCTGGTATCTTTATGATTTCGGAGGCATGGTCATGGGCGACGGCAGCTTCGACAAACAGCACGTGGCATATGCATTGGGAAATGCCCTCACTAAAGCCAATGGGCAACCTGCCCCCATACGCACTGTTGTACTGCGCACAGCTAAAGGCAATTATGCGAAGATCAAAATGATCAGCTGCTATAAAGATTCCTATACACCGGAAAAGATGCTCAGGAATACACCCCACATGTATTTCACCTTCGAATATGTGATCGTGCCGGCAGGAAGCACAAAATTTGAATTAAAATAACTTCTCTCATTTAAATCAATGAAAACGAAATATACCCTCTTCTTCATATCTCTGATAGCCGCCTTTATATTTTCAGCCTGCAAAAAAACAGTAGATTATGCCCCCATTCCCCAAAACAGGATCAGTACATATAAAGTGATCAACCTCCGGGATACTGTTATTTACGGAGCGATAGACAATATAGAGAATACCATCACTGTCTACATTCCCTATTATTATGCATTGGATGTGATCCAGCCCGAAATTATCCTTGATCAGGGAGCATTATTGAGTGGAGAAACAGCGCCGGTTGCCGTTTCAGAGAAAGATCATACATATACCGTTACCGGAACAGATGGCAGCATGCGGGTCTATTCACTTGAAATTGTACAGCAGAATCCCCCTTCTCTCAATTTGTACTGGGCTACCGGCAACCCGGAAGCCTCTCCCAACGCATCTCTTGGAGGACTGCGCGGCAATCTTCAGAGCACCAGTATTGCAAGTCTCGACGCCACCCTGGTAAGCAAAAAGTCGGGCCAGGTATTTAAGACCGATCTCAGCACCGCTAATATCAATCCGAATAATACCACGGAAGACAGCTACATATTATCCGCGGGCACCTTGCCTGCTAGCATCGACAGCGGGTATTACGATGTAAAGATCAGCTTCCTCGGGCACCAGGTAACGCTGGAAAAACCAGTACATATCGTTTACAAATCTCCCCAGGTAGCGTTGCAGGGCAAGACCGGTGTCCAGGGCGGAACAATCAGCTTCGCTCCCTCCCCGGGTTATGTGTTTGTAGACCTTAAATCTGTCAGGGTCACCGTCCAGGGAACCACTTACGATCTGCCGGTAGATAATTTTGACAGGCTGCAGATAACAGTAAAGATCCCGGAGAACTTCCCCGCAGGATCTTTCAGCAGCTCACCTTTTGTATTTCAGTTCGGTAACTGGGCAGCAAGCACCCGCAGGATGAGCCTGACCGTTACAGCCAGATAGTTCACAGAAACATTAAAGATCGCCTATGGAATATTAAGACAAATGAGGTTTATTATCACGGGGCTGAATAGTTTGCCCGGGCTGGTCTTTACATGACCGCTGCGTTGGCCCGGGTAAAAACGACCTCAGGTTGAATGAATAAAAGCATCCGCCGGTATAAGGCGCCATAACCGGACGGACAATGCCCGCGCTCATTCATCACGCTCAGAAACGCAATCGGAATATCAACCTTCAATTTAATAACAACATTAAAATAAGTCCATTATGAAAAATACCATCAGAAACTTTGCAAGAATAACCTTTGCGGTGATCGCTTTATCTTTTGTCCTGGCTTCCTGCAAAAAGGAAAACGATACAAGCTCTCCGTTAAGTTTAAAGAATGCAAAAGCGACCGTATCGCCTGCGGCTGATACATTAGTAGGCAACTGGGGCAATCCAATTCCGCCAACAGGAGGGCCGGCAACCTACGGAACCGTATATGCCAACCTGGTTACCGGTGCTCAGTCGGCTTCCTCAAGTGGTTTCACCCACCACTTGTTTTTCAACAGCTATAATAACTCGGTTATAAATCCCGCCACGGGATATAGCCTGAGATATTTGAATACAACTACAGCATTGTCATCCATTAGCCTGAGTGACTATACAAATGCTGTTCCCGTAACGTCTCTTGGAGAAAGTTCAACTACCGATCCTGCA
The DNA here is from genome assembly GCF_003130405.1 of Pararcticibacter amylolyticus. Lineage (GTDB taxonomy): Bacteria > Bacteroidota > Bacteroidia > Sphingobacteriales > Sphingobacteriaceae > Arcticibacter > Arcticibacter amylolyticus. Next base: position 170,158 of record NZ_QEAS01000005.1, on the reverse strand, counting down.
AATGCAGATCTGAATGCCACCGGATGGTATACCTACCAGCCTGAAGGAGATATCGCAGTTGTTGAAAACCTCATCATTTTCGTGAGGAACAATTCAACCGGCGTAACCTATGCCGTTCAGTTTACAGACGCGGAAGGCCAGGGCGTAGCTGTTAATAACAGGGGAGTCTACTGGTTTAACCGTGGTCAGGTTCTTTAATTAAAATCTCACGGTATCCATTCAGCCCCGGCAGGGACAGGCTTAATAGCCTGTCCCTGATTAATAGAATACAGTAAATCATTCAAAAATGTTAAAATATACGCCCCATCAATTCTGCTTTTTATCACTGCTTATATCAGGCATGTTCCTGCTCTCCTGCCGCAAAGAATATGTCAGCATGCCATATAATAATATCGAACAGTTCATCATTACCGATACCGAAGGCAACGAACTGAAAGCATCGGTAACCGGGAACTCCATTATTCTGTACTGGCCGCCCTTCCAACCTGTTCCCGGACATATCAAGCCGGTGATTAGTATATCAGAAGGAGCTAAGATTAACCCCGCTTCAGGAGCAGAGGTACCCTTTGATGAAAACACCGTTTATACCGTAACGGCGCAGGATGGAAGCACAAAGACCTATCAGCTGAAAACGGCCATAAACCAGCCGGCCCCGGTTTTTGAAATCGTAGGATCGGATTTTCTCACCCTTGGAAGTACGATCAACCTCTCCGGGCAATACTTCATTCCCGACACAACCCAGACAAGGCTGTATATGGTTAACAGCGCCAATACCGATATTCCTGTCAGCCTGAAGGATGCAGACAAATTGTGGTCAAACAGGATCCTGGTAAAGATTCCCCTCGACGGCAGGCTTGACACGGGCTATTATCAGGTAAAAGTGGTAAGCGGCAGAAATACTACCGTGAAGGGTCCATACCATATAGGGAAGCCCCTTGTTTTAGATATAGACGACACCTATTCACTCAACGAAGCAGGGCAAACAATAAAGAAAGGAGCAGAAATAAGTTTCACATATTCAATGCCTGCGGCCGCCGGCAAATACTTCTATGGAAAATTTATCCGCGCAGACATTATGATCACCGGCGACCCTTCAAATGGAATATATTCTGCCCCGGTAACAAGTCAGGATCAAACATCCCTCAAATTCCGTGTCCCCGCAGATATTCCAGCTGGCAACATCGCCTCTGTTACGCTATACACAGAGGAAGATGACGCATCACCTGGCGGCATATTTATGTATATGTGGCAACAAAACAGCAGCGCCCCAACCACCATCACAGAATAATAAAATGAAACTGCGGGACAAAAACTGTACAGCAAAACTTGCCTTCAGCATTCTGCTGCTGGTCTTATTGTACGCATCCTGCAAAAAAGATGAAAGTAGCGGAAGCCGAACCGAGCTCACCCTCGATTCAATTTTTCTTTATGCCAGGCAGATCTATCTGTGGAATCATGCGCTTCCTTCCTATGACGTTTTTAACCCGCGTAACAGATATGGGACCTTTGCAAATGAACTCGAGGCTTTCAAAACCGAACTCTTTGATATTTCACAGTTGCCAACCGATCCGGCTACCGGCCACCCATACGAAACCCCGTATTCAGCGGGTATCCCCAAATATTCTTATCTGGAGAAGGGGACTCTGGCACCCGGGAACAGCGTTGCCGGTATGAATATAGACCAGGCGGCCTTCCATGCCTCTCTTATCCGGGCAGGAGAAAATAAAATTGCATATCTCGCCTTCGGATCTTTTCCCAGGCTTAGCAGTTGTAAAGCGGAACTCGATGCAATCTTTTCCCGGTTCGCACAGGCATCTCCGCATGATATGATCATTGATTTAAGAAACAATTCCGGAGGTTTTATTGAAGCCGCCGAATACATTGCCAACCTGCTCGCACCGCCTTCTTTAGACGGAAAGATCATGTTCGCAGAAGAATTCAATTCACAGATGCAAAACGGGAAAGCGGCAATTCTCAAACATCAGCCTTACCTCGATGAAAACGGGAAACCCGTTATCTACAAGGGAAGATATGCCACACTGGCCGATGTGGACTACACAGAAGCAGGAAATACTTTCAGGTTTAGTAAAAAAGGAAGTCTGGAAAGCATCACCGACCTTTATTTCATTACTTCCACAGCAACGGCCTCTGCCAGTGAAATGTTAATCAGTTGTATGAAGCCCTATTTGCCGGTAACAATTGTAGGCGAAAAGACGTACGGAAAGCCGGTTGGCTTTTTTGGCGTTAATATTGATCAGTACAGCGTATGGTTTTCCGGTTTCCTGATAAAAAATGCGTCCGGGTGGTCCGGCTATTTTAGCGGGATGAATCCCGACCTGTATGTAAAAGGAGAAAGAGAACCGGCATCAGGTGATCCGGATGAAATATGCCTTAGCGCCACACTCGCTTTGATAAATAGAAAAGCAGGTAGCAGATCATTCAAAAAAGAACAGGTTGCTGTTATTAAAACATTCAGTCAAATTTCAGCTCCGTCTGTAAAGATGTCCGCTGCCGGAATGATCAGTACCAGATTAAAATTAAAATAGCTATAATTAAATTATTCAATACCAGTCACTATGTTAAGTACATCAATCAAAGAAGCCACCAGGACAGCACATCAGGATCTTGAAAAAAGGGTCGTGACCCGCTTAAAAACGATTAACAGCAATGAGGACTATGCTGATCTTCTCAAATATTTTTACGCTTACTTTAGTGGGGTGGAGAACGCGATCCGCCCGTTCATCACGGAAGAACTGCTTCCTGATTATAAAGAACGCAGGAATTCTTCCTTTATAAAAGCTGACATAGAAGCTCTGGGAGCAGATGTAAACGATCTTCCCCCCGCCATTATTCCGCAAATCGGCAACACACTGCAAGCCCTCGGCGCCCTGTACGTTATGGAAGGATCCATTATGGGCGGAAGTATTATCGTGAAGATGCTCGAAAAAATGGGAATTACACAAGGCGTATCTTTCTTTTCAGGATATGGCGAAGCTACCGGAGAAAAATGGGCTCTATTCACGGAAGTCATGAACAAAACCGCCCAAACCCCTGAAGATGAAGAAGTATCCATTAAGGCCGCAAATGACACGTTCAGCTGCTTTGCAGATACATTCGACACTGTAAAAGCCGCCTGATCTCTTACCAAACAGACAATTCAGATAAGGGAGGTTTTATCGTGCTTACCTCCCTTATTTAATGCCCGTTTATAAAGATGCCCAAACGAAAAACATAGTATCACCCCGTTCCGCCTGCCCGGACAAAACCTAACAATTAACTCCCTTCCATTATCCGACCAAGCCCTGAAATTCCTATATTGAACTGCTTAAATTATAGTAATAAGCCCCAAAAACCATTATACCCCGCTTAAATAATGAATTCCTCCCCCCTGCATACGTCCCGATTGATTTTCTTTTGCAGGAGTATATTTATACTAACCGACACTTAGATATTTATGAACAGACTTTTTCTAACAAGTATTTGCCTTCTGCTGTGCCTGAAAGCATTTCCTCAGCAAAATGAATGGGAAAACCCGGCTATTGTTGAACAGAACAAAGAACGGCCACATGCCTCTTTTATGCTCTTTGAAAATCTCCAGGACGTAATAAAAGATGACTACAGCCACTCCCCGTATTACCAGTCCCTCAACGGGAAATGGAAGTTCAGCTATACAGACAAACATGCCGGCAGGGTCAAAGACTTTTACAGGACAGACCTCGACGATTCCCAATGGAGCGAGCTACCCGTACCTTCAAACTGGGAGTTGAAAGGATTCGGCATACCAATCTATACAAATATCACTTATCCTCATCCGGCCACACCGCCGTATATCGGGGATAATAATCCGGTCGGTACCTACCGGAAAGAATTTACAATACCTGAAAACTGGCAGGACAGAGAGGTCATCCTCCAGTTCGGTTCAATCACCGGTTGTACCTTCGTCTATGTAAATGGTCAAAAAGTGGGGCTTACTAAAGCGGCGAAGTCACCCGCCGAATTTAATATCACCCGGAATCTGAAGAAAGGCAAAAACTTGCTGGCAGTACAGGTGTTCCGCTGGCACGACGGAAGCTATCTTGAAGACCAGGACTTCTGGCGGCTCAGCGGGATTGAGAGAGACGTCTTTCTTTACTCACTGCCCAGGTTGAGCGTATGGGACTTTTTCATAAAGGCAGATCTTGATAAAGAATATAAGAACGGACTCTTCAGTGCCTCCGTCGACCTCAGGCAGTTTTCCGGAAACACAGTAAAAGCAGGAAACCTTTCCATTTCTGTACTGGATAAAGATGGGAAAAGCGTTTATTCCGGAACAAAGAATTTTGACCTGTCATCGGATTCTATAACCAGTATAGCGATCAGCGGATCTGTAAAAGCACCATTAAAGTGGAGTGCGGAGCATCCGAACCTTTACCAGTGCATCATTTCACTTAAAGATAAGGCCGGAAAAGTACTCGGATTAACCGGCACGAGGATCGGTTTCCGAAAGGTAGAGATCAAAGATGCACAACTGTTGATCAACGGGGTTCCGGTATATGTAAAAGGGGTAAACCGTCATGAACACGACGATGTCAACGGGCATGTTCCATCAAAGGAATTAATGATCCGGGACATTCAATTGATGAAACAGTTCAACATCAATGCTGTCAGAACAAGCCATTACCCCAACGATCCCCTTTGGTATAAGCTCTGCGACCAGTATGGCCTTTACGTGGTTGATGAGGCAAACATCGAAACTCATGGCATGGGTGCCGAATGGCAGAGCTGGTTCGACAAGTCAAAACATCCCGCATATCTGCCATTATGGGCTCCAGCTCACCTTGACAGGATACACAGACTCGTGGAAAGAGACAAAAACCATCCCTCCGTTATTATATGGTCGCTGGGAAATGAATGCGGAAACGGACCGGTTTTCTACGACGCTTATAAATGGATCAAGCAGAGAGACAACACCCGACTGGTACAGTTTGAGCAGGCTGGTGAGAATGAAAACACCGATATTGTATGCCCCATGTATCCGCGCATAGGCTCCATGAAAAACTATGCTTCTGCAAAGAAAGACCGCCCTTATATTATGTGCGAGTATTCGCATGCGATGGGCAACAGTAATGGTAATTTCCAGGAATACTGGGACATCATACGGAGCAGTAAACATATGCAGGGCGGTTTTATCTGGGATTGGGTAGATCAGGGCATCAGGACAACAGATGATAACGGCAAAATATTCTGGGCCTATGGCGGCGACCTCGGAGGATTTTACTGGCAAAATGACGAAAATGGGGTCGCAGACGGACTTCTAAGTTCTGATCGTACTCCTGATCCCGGACTTTATGAAGTAAAAAAGGTTTACCAGAATGTCCTTTTCAAGGCGAAAGACCTTTCGGCAGGTGTATTCACCATTAAAAACGAGTTTGACTTCACAAATCTGAATGACTACCAGATCCAATGGAAACTAAATAAGAACGGGGCAATTATCAGAGAAGGAGAATTTACTGTTAATGTTCCACCGCATTCATCGGGCGACGTCCGTCTTAAGCTACCCTCTTTAAAAACCTCAGTAGGAGATGAATTTCTTATCGATTTCTATGTGCTGACAAAGAAGGCAACCCAGCTTGTCCCTGCAGGCTTTGAGATTGCACGGGAACAGTTTTCGATATCCGGAAACTATTTTTCACAGCCAACAGATAAAGGAGGCAACCTCCTGGTAAAACAGGACAACCAGACCCTCCGTTTCGAATCAGGAAAAGTAAGCGGGGAGTTTGACCTGAGCAATGGCAAACTGGTCCGGTATTCAGTATCAGACGGACTGAGGCTGACCAGAAACTTGCCGGAACCCAGCTTCTGGAGAGCTCCGACAGACAATGATTTCGGAAATAATATGCCTTCGAAACTAGGTATCTGGAGGGCCGCCCACGAAAACATGAAACTGAAGCAGATCAAAGTGGGTGAAAAAACGCCGTCGGGAGTATCCATAAAAATGGATTTCGAACTATCATCGATCTCAGTCCCCTATTCTGTTGAGTATCTGATTCAGAATGACGGAGCAATAAAAGTGACTGCGGGCATTGATATGACAGGCAGAGATCTGCCTGAGCTTCCCCGCTTCGGAATGAGCATGCAACTCCCGGGAAGACTTGACAATCTGGAATACTACGGAAGAGGCCCATGGGAAAACTATAGCGACAGAAAGCAGTCAGCATTTATCGGAGTCTACAAGGATAAAACAGAAAACCAATACTTTAAGGGCTATATCAGGCCACAGGAAAGCGGCTACAAGACAGATGTCAGATGGCTACGTCTGACAGACGACAATGGCCAGGGATTGCTGTTTGAAGGAATCCAGCCCCTGTGTTTCAGTGCAATCAACCATTCCGTGGAAGACCTGGATCCGGGCTTAACCAAAAAGCAGCAGCATCCAACTGATCTGCCTCCCCGCCACGATGTCTATCTTCATATAGACCTGAACCAGCGCGGAATCGGAGGAGATGACAGCTGGGGCGCCCTACCACATGAGCAGTACAGACTGCTGGATAAAAAATATACTTATAGCTTCGTAATGAGACTGACCGGTAAATAAAGACTTTGCCCGGCCTTCAGTGTTCCACCCTGGTTTACTGACCACAGGAAGGTTCACACGCAGACGATTGGCAGGATATTTCCTACCCGCCTCGCCCTCTGTGGGGCCTCTATGGGAGATGAGAGCACAGTGAGTGCAGGGTGAGAGCACGGTGAGTGCACGTTTTGCTGGAAAAAGGTGCACTCACCGTGCTCTCATAGTTCTCTCATCGTGCCCGCATCCGGGACCGGGTCCCTCGCGGGGCAGGACAGGGTCAGCGTAGTTCTCTGAACCGGCTTCTGACAAGTATAGTACTTTCCACCTGTAAAATCAACTCTGTTGGAAGCCTGCCGGGGCAACCGCTGTCAATCATTTCCGAAAAGGCATCTTATACTTTTGCTCTTGAAAAAACCGAAAGCTCATAAGAGATCAGCAAAGCAGTCCCCGTTAGTGTATAAGACAGAACTGCGGGTATCTTTTCCGTTATTTCCGGCCATGAAAACACCCAGCGATTAAAATCAAAAAGCCAGGCAAAAAGGAAGGCTATTGCGATTAGATAAACAATTTTCAGAAATATAAAACCCTTTAAGCGGTCGAATATCACAACAAATAATCCAAGAGCAAACAGGTAGGACCAACTTTCAATAAAAGCAGTAATAGCCAGGTTCACATACCATCTTTTTATTGAAAAAAACGCCTCTATATCCATTCTCCTTAATGTATCAGCCAGGCGTTTAAATATGCACTGAAGGATTATGGCACAAATGAAAAATTTATAAAACACTGCAGAATTATATATTCTGTTTTGACTTTCCATTTTTATCAATAAGCTGCGTAACGACGGACATGAATCTGTTTACACCGGTTAATTAAGCTTATGCCGTCTTCAGGATTCAGACAAAGGTTTTCAGCTACCTATACAACCTGATAAACATATAAAACGATCTTTCTCATTTACTATCATCTGACGGTTCAGCTGCTTTCAAAAAATCAAAGGCTCCTTTCCGGAGTTCTACCCCATATTCCAGGTAAGCTTTCATACACGCAAGAAAATTTGCCCAGCCTTCTGTATTTCCTATTACCCATTTCAAATTTGCGTCATTGTACAGTTTCCCATCTTCAGTTACTTTTACCACGGTGCTTTTGTCAGGTTGTTCTTCCAGTACAATACTCACAACAGTTTCCTCATCCCATACAAATGAAACAGACCGATTGACCTCTGACCGGACCTCCTTTACCGGAAACTTGTCGGAGAACTCGGGAAACTTCCAAACCGGCTCCTGCCCCGTTTCCAACCTCCCGGTGCTTTCGGAAATGAAATACCTGGTCATTTTATCCGGATTAACGATTCCCTCAAATACTTCGTCAACCGGCTTTTGAATCTGAATGGATGCTCTTGCTATAAGTTTCATAATAGATCATATTGGTTATGTAAGAATACGAATAATTATCCATACCCACTCATTCCCCAGGTGTATCCAGCGAAAAAGTAAAATCAGAAAACGCTTCTGTTATCCTTTGCTGATGACTTACAATCAGGCATGTGAGCTGCAGCTCGTTGAACAGAGTTTTCAGGTCACGCATCATATCCTCTATTAAAGAGCTATTAAGGGCTGAAAAAGGCTCGTCCATCAGGAGCAATTTCGGTTTAGTTGAGAGCGCTCTCAGAATTGCCAGGCGCTGCTGCTGTCCGCCAGAAAGATGCCGGGGCTTGTGTTTACAAAATTTCCCGAGCTGTCCTATCTCTATCAGCCTTTCAATATATTCCTCATCTCGGGTTCCGTAAAGTAAATGCTGCCTGAGTGTCATATGTGGAAAGAGCGCATAATCCTGAAAAACCATACCGGTTTTTCTTTCCCGGGGACGGAAATTTATACCCTTTGCCCTGTCAAACCACACTTCTCCGTTCACTGACAATGTACCTTCTTCGGGATGGACCAGGCCCGCTATTACCTTCAGCAGAGTAGTTTTTCCCGCACCGGAAGGACCTGTGATCTGAGTAACAGCGCGAGGCATAAAGGATGTTTTAACCTGGATATAGTCAAGTTCATTAAACGTTCTGATTCGTTTTCTGATGTTAATTTCAATCATTCCAGGGGACTTTTTCCTAAACGTCGGTTCAATATAAAAACAGTGATCACGATAATGAAAGTAAGGGCAAATAAAACCAGGGAATAATAATGGGCAAGCTGGTAGTCCATACTTTCCACGGAGTCGTAAATGGCAATTGAAGCCACTTTAGTAACTCCCGGAATATTCCCCCCGATCATCAGAACAACGCCAAACTCTCCCAGGGTATGAGCAAAGGTCAATACCGCCGCCGTCAGCATAGCTGGTTTGATGTTGGGAAGCAACACATACCATAATGTTTGAAACTTCGATTTCCCCATTGTATAAGATGCCTGACTGATGGACTTCGGCAAATGCATAAAAGCGGATTTAAGGGGACTTATCATGAATGGGAGACTGTAAATAACCGAAGCGATCACTAAGCCTTTAAAGGAAAAAACAAGACTTATATCAAACGTTTCCTGCAGCCACTTTCCTAAGGACTGCTGAGGGCTAAAAGCCAGGAGCAAATAAAAACCCAATACAGATGGCGGTAACACCAATGGCATGGTAATAACCGCTTCAACAATGACGCTGAAAACTGAATTCTTTTCAGAAAGCCACCAGGCAACCGGAAGGCCGATAAAAAAAAGAATGAGGGTAGTGATACCCGCGAGTTTCATGCTAAGCAAAATAGGGAGCCAATCCATTGTTTTTGAGATTAAGGAACCTTGTATCCACTTTTTTTAAGGATGGCTTTCGCCGCAGGAGACTGTAGATAATTAAAAAATTTTAAGGCATGCTGTTGGTTCCCTTTCGCTGCATTTGACAAAAGGATCATACTCTGTTCAATTTTACCGTACATCTTATCCTCTACCCTCATCCATTTAAGCTTCTGAATGCCATGATTTTCGTACAGGAAAGCTTCAGTAGTGAAGCCAAGAGAAACGGCTCCTGCTGAAATATATGCATTGACCTGGGCAATGCTTTCCCCGAACACTATTTTAGATTTGACCTTTTCCCATAAACCGAGTTTTTGAAGAGTTTCTTCGGCTGCTCTTCCGTAAGGTGCCAGTACCGGATTAGCAATTGCGATCTTGCCGATCGTCCTGGTTGCGGCCAGGGTCTTCCAGCTCTTCAGGTCGATTGTTGAAGAGGAACAAATAATAAGACTTCCCAGGGCATACACCCGCGGCTTCACATTTGAAAAGCCGTCTTTATACAAAGCATCGGGAAACTGCGTATCTGCAGAAAGAAAGATATCGAACGGTGCACCATTCTTTATTTGCGCCGTGAGTTTACCGGAGGAGCTGACAACAACTACCGTCTCAATTCCGGTTTTTCTTTTAAAATCAGCCTGCAGTTCCTGGATCACATACCGGGTGTTCGCTGCCGCTGCTATACGTAAAGGTTGAGAATAAACCAGGGAAGCAAGCAGCAGCAATATCAGGATAAACCAGTAGAATCGTTTCACCCCAGGATTAATTAGCTGCATAATGTATCTTTAGTGAAACAGGTATTTTCTCTTTCGTCTTTGTCCTTTAAGATCAGCAAGGCAAGAGGAAAGGTTCCCATTTCGGCAAGGGTTAACTTCAGCGGGGTCTTAACTTCCCTTTCAATCATTAATGCTGCTTCCTTTTGCTGAGCCTGAACAGTTTGTACTGTACTGCCAAAGAAAAAGCCTGGATACCGAAACGACAAACATCTTCTGAACATGGGAGAATGCGTTGTTATTATATAACATCAAATATAGCGATCTCACTTTGCTTTCATTTTCCTGTTTCCATATGCGGTGCGTCTACCGGCTTGGATTCAGGAGATCCTTTCTGCCTCAGGAAGATCGTCAGCACCACGATGGAAAGTACAGACAAAAACTCGCTCTGCCAGTTTTGGAAAGTTTCGAACCAGAAGTTTGGTTCAGCAAGATAGGCAATGATGCTTTCAGGTGCTTTTCCTTTGAGCAGCTGTTCTGCGTTATGATCCTGCCAGCTGCCATATAAATGCAGCCCCCAGCTAATAAAGAACAATGTAAAAAAGGCAATAGACAATGAATTGCTGTAAAGCCTAAGCTGCCAGCCGCCTTTCTTTACGGGGCCGGGAGCATTGACAGAAGCCTTAGGTTCACGGTCAACCTCTTCTTCTTCATCAAGACTCTTGGACTCCGCGGAGCCTTGCTGCCGCAAGCCAACTGTTAACAGAACGTATAAAGCCATCTGGAGAAACTCACTCTGGAAGTTTTCAAATGTTGATGAAATGAAATGTCCGCTCGTAAGATAGGTGCTAAAATCAAGCGGCATCGCGTGTTCATCTTCACGCTCCTGGTTATGTTCCTTCCAGCCAGTAAGAGACTGGGCCAGCATTGCCGCCACGAACAAACACAGAAACACAATGCTCAGCCCGTTCCGGTAGAAAAAGCTATGTTTTTTCATTTTAGGGTTATATGGTGTATAAACCAGCTTCACATCAATAAGTTTTTGCACCCTTACAGTCGAAAACGGCAGAGCAGCCTCTGCTTGTAAGAAAAAAAACGACAAGCTATTGCACAACCAAATAGTTGTATTTATATTTGACAACCATTTGGTTGTATTATGATTGAAAGAAGAGATGTTTTTCAGGCGATAGCGGATCCGACCAGGAGAATGATCATTCAGAAACTGTCGAAAGGGCCGCTTAACATTGGCCAGATAGTCGAAGATTTTGACATGAGCAGGCAGGCTGTTGCGAAACATATTAAGATCCTCAGCGAATGCGGGGTTATAACAGTCGTCCAGAAAGGGCGGGAACAATTTTGTGAGGCAAAACTTAGCCAGCTTGATGAGGTAGCAGACTGGGTGACCGAATCGCGAAAACTATGGAACCAGCGCTTTGAAAAGCTGGACATGCTCCTTAAAGAAACCAAGAAATAGTATTATGAAAACAGACAAAAAAGAACTCTTCATCACTCATTTGTTTGATGCACCTGCCGAAGTCGTATTCCAGGCGTGGACTGAAAAAGAAAAGTTAGAAAAATGGTATGCTCCGGATGGATGTACGATTGAATTCAAAGCTATTGACGTCACACAAGGCGGTACGTTCCATTCCTGCATTCATGACCCCGTGCACGGAGACTGCTGGATTAAGGGTAAATACCAGGAAGTGACGCCTCCGCAGAGACTGGTTTTCACCATGGTACTCTCCGATGAACATGGAAATTCGGTCAGTTCGCTTAATGCCGGTAAGACCGAAGACTGGCCGGAAGAGCTCGTAACAACCGTTACGTTCGAGCCTGTCGGTTCACAAACTAAGGTATCGATCCATCAAACCGTTGCAGAAGAAGAAGCTAAGAAGACAGGAGCTTACCAAAGCTGGATTAAAATGTTTAACAAACTTAACCGGATGCTGAACCAATAAAAGCATCCAGGTGGTTTAATATAAACACCGCTATTACTAAACGGATAAGAGAAACAGCTGCGCAGTGTTTTGTGCAGCTGAAAATATTACGAGAACTAGTCTTCCGGCCTTTCTTTAGGATCGGCCATCTTCACAATACGCGGCTGAAAAGATGCCAGTACCTCTACCAAATCAGTTTGAGCCGCCATTACCGCATGAATATCCTTATATACCATCGGAGCTTCATCCAGGTCGGAACCTAAAAGAGTAATTTTCTTATCGGCTAATTCAGCTTCCACAAGCTCTTTCCTGATCGTTTTGAAAGCAGCGCTCCGGCTCATTAACCTTCCCGCACCATGTGAAGCGGAGTTGATAGAACTTGTCTCTCCTTTCCCGCGAACTACAAATCCCGGGGTACTCATCGAACCAGGAATCACCCCCAATACCCCTTTGCCGGCCGGGGTAGCCCCCTTACGGTGCACCATCACTTCAGTACCGTCAGCCAGGCTTTCTTTCCATGCAAAATTGTGGTGATTTTCAATACGCATAACCGGAGACAGATTGAGTGCTTTGGAAATTTTATTATGAATTTCATGATGGTTTGCAGAAGCATATTCTCCGGCAAGGTTCATCGCAATCCAGTATTCCTGTCCTTCTTCCGTACCCATATCCAGCCATGCCAGGTGTTTCGCTTCCGGCGGAAGTTCCGTTTTCTTCATAGCTATTTCCGAATAGTGGCTGGCGATGCTTCCCCCAAATCCCCTGGAGCCAGAGTGCGACAGGAGAGCCAGATACTTTCCTGCCGGTATTCCATCCAGGACATTATCCGAAACTGTCAATTCTCCCCATTCCACAAAATGATTCCCTGTGCCAGAAGTCCCTAACTGTGTATAGGCCTTATTTTTTAAGGACCTGATCACTTTGGTTGCTTCCCATTCGGGATGATCAAATAAGGATGCGTCATGATAACTTTTAGTTACCCCTCCCATCCCGAATACGGTATGATCCGTCAATAACTTCTTAAGTTTTTCTTTTTCGGTATCAACCGTTTCTGCAGGGAGATCGAAAATACTCAGGCACATCCGGCAGGCGATGTCCACACCAACGGCATAAGGGATAATCGTATCAATCCTGGTGGCCAAAACACCTCCAATGGGTAATCCATATCCATGATGAGCGTCAGGCATCAGGGCCCCGGCCACCGATACGGGCAATTTCATAGCAGTGTTCATTTGCCCCAGGGCCCCGGTTTCTATATGATCCTTTCCAAAAACCGGAAAGTCTATCAATGCTTCTCTTAATATATGGTTGCTGCGCTGCTGTTTTACAAACTTTCCTTCTTTACGAAGTTCGATAACTTTTTCAGCGAGATTCTTAAACTTACCCCCTTTTTTCAAAGCATAGGGCATGGGATCGTCTATCAATGATTCAAGGTTTGCCAGGATTATTTCCTTAGGCATTACATTGTGTTTCAACAAACCATTGGCGACACGGCTAAAGCTTACCAGTAATTCCAGTTCGGTTACCCCTAAAGCGCTGATCTCCGCGTTGCTGATCTTTTCCTTTTCCATGAATTTTATTATTTGACGATTCAAAATAACAGGGCTGGTACGCAATGTTTTTGCGCAGTAGCTTTTTTTTAATATTTTTCTGAAAATTTTTATTCTATGCCTGTTAACCGCAATGCTCTTATCCGTTACCGGACTATCGACAATTGTCTCCGTCATAAATACAAGAAGTGGACGCTTGATGACCTGATAGAAGCATGTTCAGATGCGCTTTATGAATTCCAGGGAATAGATAAGGGTGTAAGCCGGCGGACGGTACAAGCTGATATAGAAATGATGCGCAGCAATAAACTGGGGTATGAGGCTCCGATTGTTGTCGTGGATAAAAAATTCTATACCTATTCAGACAAGAATTACAGTATTACGAATATCCCCTTAACCAATCAGGATATGCAGGTGCTTACAGAGGTGGCAGATCTGCTGAAGCAATTTAAAGGCTTCAGCCATTTTACGGATGTGAATGAAATGATAAGCAAACTTGAAGATAAAATATATGTGCAAAAAACGGCAGCGGCACCGGTGATCGATTTTGAAAAGAATGATAACCTGAAAGGCCTGGAATTTATAGAAGTGATCAGGAAATCCATTATTTCTCAAACGGCGCTGTGCATCACTTACCAGTCATTTAAAGCCCGGCAGGCAAGTACTTTTTGCATCAGCGCCTATTTACTGAAGGAATACCGGAACCGCTGGTTTGTACTTTGCAGCTCACACCAGAGAAATGCACCATTGCTGACGCTGGCGCTCGACCGGATCATCAGCATTGAACCCGATTCAGGAGAGGCCTACAGGCCTAATACCAAGGTCGACTTATCGACCTACTATTCAAATCTGATTGGGGTTACCAAGTCTCCCAAGCAGAGCGATTGCGAAGTAGTGTTCCAGGTAGATCATGAAAATGCACCATACGTGATAACAAAACCTCTTCATCATACGCAAAAGTTGTTAACTGAGAATGCAGATGGTAAGGTGTTCAGTATCCGCGTTGTGCTGAACTACGAGTTGGAGCGTGAGTTATTAGGCTTTGGCTGCAGATTAAAAGTTCTGGGTCCGAGGATCCTCGTAAAAAAGATCAGGGAAAACCTCAGGAAGGCATTGGAATGTTACCAGGAGATTCCCGAAAAAAGACCGGCATAAAGCTTTGACCTCTGTATAGGATCTCCGCTTTATGCCGGATAATATTCTGTAATAAATAGAATTACGGGTTAGAGGGCGTTACCTTCACCAGCTTCGCCAGGTCTATTGCGCGTTGGGTAACTGCATCAATTTCCGTGTCGGGAGAATCGTATGTAAGGACCACTCCCATCCGGCGGTAAGGCCGCGCAACAGGTTTGCCAAACAGGCGGATATCCGCTTTAGGCTGAGCAAGTACCTGCTCTACACCTGTAAATACGGGTGCACTCCCTTCGGACTGAGCAAGGATCACAGCGCTGGCCCCATTTCGCTCATGCGTAATTTCAACTATGGGCAGGCCCAACACAGCCCGGGCATGCAGTTCAAATTCCGAAAGGTTTTGGGTACCTGCCATGGTAACCATTCCTGTATCGTGCGGTCTTGGAGACAATTCTGAAAAATAGACTCCTTCATCGGCAAGAAAGAACTCTACGCCCCATATACCGGATCCTGTAAGTTCGCGGGTTACTTTAGCAGCCATTTCCTGCGCTTCTTTTAAATGCTCAGGACTTATTTGTGCTGGCTGCCAGCTTTCCTGGTAATCCCCGTTTTCCTGGCGATGACCTATAGGCAGGCAGAACAACGTGATTCCACTATCCTGCGTCACCGTAAGCAGTGTTATCTCCGAGTTGAATTTCACGAATGCTTCAACAATCACTTCCGACTGGTCACCACGCTTGCCGCTCTGTGCGTAATCCCAGGCTTTTGCAATGTCAGCTTCTTTCTTAATTACTGACTGACCTTTGCCAGAGGATGACATAAGTGGTTTCACTACGCAAGGCACGCCAACCGCTTCAACCGCGAGCTGAAGTTCTTCCAGATTATTGGCGTAGCGATAAGCCGCAGTGCGCAAACCAAGATCTTTGGCAGCCAGATCTCTGATAGCCTTCCGGTTCATAGTAAAATTGGCTGCTTTAGCGCTTGGTACGACGCGGATACCTTGTTTTTCGTAATCATAGAAGCGCTCTGTACGGATGGCTTCTATTTCAGGAACGATAATATCTGGTTGGTGTTTAGCAACAATGCGGTCCAGTTCCTCACCATCCAGCATGTTAATCACTTCGCGTTCATCAGCCACCTGTTGGGCAGGTGCATCATTATATGAATCTACAGCTATAATATATTGTCCCAGTCTCTGGGCTGCTATGACAAATTCCTTACCCAGCTCTCCCGAGCCCAGCAACATGATCTTTTTTTGCATAAAGCTTAAATATGAAGGATCAAAGCTACGAAATGCGGTTTAAAAAGGCGATTTTAATGCGAGTTTCGGCGTCGAGGGCTATGTTATAACCCCGTCGGGGTTATCCATTTCGTTGTGCTGAAGGAGTTGATTGTTTGGTTTAGTTAGCCGTTAAAATTAGCCGTTGATGCCATCGCTCTTAGACCCTGTTTCACTATAACATCAACGGCTAATAAGAAAATCTCTGCTACTTGCCTATAAGAGCAGCTGCGCACCAAAGGTAAGGTGCCTGACCATGAAGGTCTCCCGCATTGCGCGGACGATCATGGTAATATTGTTTATCGTTCTTTTTACCTGTACCGATACACACTTCTGTTACGTTATTCCGTTCGTCGATGTAAGGTACCATAGCTAACCATGCTTTGCGTGCCGCCGGAGCATATTCCACTGCATCAAGCCATCCTTCCTTCACACCCGCGATGAAAGCGTAGGTAAACATGGCGGTACCTGAGGTTTCAGCCCAAAAATCAGGCTGATCAATGAGCTGGTTCCACATTCCATTTGGTCTCTGGTACTCTTTAAGGCTTTTCATCATCTTCAGGTAACCTTCCATTATACGGGCACGGTCTTTATGATCTTTTGGCATCACACGTAATAAATCTGGCATCCCTACGGCCATCCATCCGTCTCCCCGTCCCCAATAATAAGGGACGTCGGGAGCATGATAAAAAAGTCCGTTCGGACGTTGCAGCTCATCCAGGTACATAACCATTTCCCTTGCTGCCCGGTCGAGATATTTGCGGTCGCCAGTTACCTTATAGGCTTCATTTTGCACAACAGTGATCATATACATATCATCTATCCACAGGCGTGTCTGCCAGGAAAAACCTTTATCGGCCCAGGCTTTTTCTTCCTGCTTTGCATTCTGAGGCAAGGTCCATTGCGAATCGGCATACTCCAGTCCCATTTTCCGGTAACGCTCGTCCTTTGTGATCTGGTAGAGCTTCAGTGCCAGGCTTCCGAACATGTTGTAATCCACATGGTTCATTGGCGGCAACAGGGCTTTTTCTCTCGAAAAGAACGGTTCAAATTTATCCTGCAAAAGCTTGATTAGCTTCGCGTCCTTTGTTTTCAATGCGTAATCCAGAGCACCGTTCCAACTGCAAACTTCGGCGTAATGAATGTAACTGGCTGCATAAAGTTCGTGCCTGCCATCCACAAAGTGATAAGCCAGGCGCTTACCTACTTCTTGGGGAGTGGAACCCTTGGGAAAGCTCGCAAGGTCTTTCTGCCGGGCAATCAAAAATTGAAAAGAGAGTACTGCAAGCAGCGATAAAAATAATCTTCTGTACATGGTTATGGGGTTATATCGAACTTTACTTTATTGAATTTATTAAAGAAAGCCTCCTTCTACATACGCAAAAGGAGGCTAAAAATAATGCTTTATGAATACGCGATAGTCCGTACGTTTATAAAATGATCCGGAGCATCGAAGTATATATCGTTATTAGCTATTACAGGCTTAGTTAGTTTTATCTTCATCTGCCACAGCTTCTTCCCACTTATCCCACTTAGGCGTATTAGCATCATAACCATCATAACCATAGTTCTGGCTAAGTCTCCCTTTGGTGTTAGCAGTTATCTCGGAGTATGGAATTGGCCAATACATGTTTTTTTTATCCATAGTATAATTGGGGTTACTATTGCCAGTAGCATTGATTTGTATCGGTCCTTTATTGTACATACTATAGTGCACGATACGTTGGTACCAATAGCTTCCTCCTGCAGTGCCCGTACCACTCTGTTTATCAAAATTCTCAAGACTATAGGTATTACCCCATTCATCGGGTTTACCACTCCGTGCAAGACAAAGCGATACTCGCTTCAGTTCTACATTACGCCATTCTTCCCAATACAATTCACGAGCACGCTCGTTCATAATATCTCCAATCGTAACAGTGCCCTGATATAGCTGGCTGCATTTCGCCCTCTGCCTAAGCACATTCAGATCGTCTTTAATAGTTCCATCAGAAGGATTTAAGTAGTATTTGGCCTCTGCCCGAAGCAGATATGCTTCGGCCAACCGATACAAATACCAATCGGCAATTCCCCCATTTGTCGCCCCTCTGAGGCCGTCAGAGCCACTAATATTAGCTTCATTTACTGGATCATCCAGAAAAAACTTATAATGAGGGACATCATACCAACGCCGGATAGTGTCACTGCACAACAGTTTTCCGTTTGCCGGATTGTACAATGTAAGTGGTTTTCCAAACTCAGAAGACGCTTTGTTATTAACACGATAATCTTCCATCCGGATCCAATTACCAGACTGAGAACTATGACGCAGGTCGGTCGCATCCATCACACCATTAACACGCCATAGAGAATTGGTTTGAAAATAAGTAGGACGAAAAGTACCTATGCCACGTCCGAATGCCCGCATGTAATCATAATTTGGATTGTAACTTGCATCATTGCGTCTAATATTTAACAATGCCTGCTTACCATCTTTTGTCTGTACTCTATTGTCAAAAGCAAAAGGATATAGAACCCTCATAGTTAGCATTTTAATAAAAGATTCAGCTTCTGCCCCCCGATTAGGTATCCCCATGACAACCTCTTTATTTGCTGATATCAGTTTATTTTCGGGACGATGTAAATCCCAAATTACATTCCGGGTAATCTGCCATGTCTGTGGTTCACCACCATCGTTGAATGTACCAAAGTTATCCTGCATAAGCGAATAACCGGACTGATTAATTAATATATCGGTCTGTTCCTTTGCTTTTGCATATTCCCCTATTGCCAGATAACATTTTGCAAGTAACATACGGCAAGCTCCCTTATTTACAAGGCCGATCAAGCTCATATTTTTTTGCTCAGGTACCCACTGCACCGCGAATTCCATATCCTTGGTAATCATTTGCAGAATAGCCTCACGGGTTGTACTCCTATAGTTTAGCTTAGGCTCCTCTAATATCTTGGTGATAAGCGGAACGTCTCCGTACTGAAAAACTAAAGCCATATAGCGAAAAGCACGGTGAAAATAAGCTCGCCCTCTGTAAGCGTTTCGGGTGGGTTCGTCTAGGCCGGGCACCTGATCTACGTATTTTATAATAGTATTAGCATTCATGATGCCATTGTAGGTTTCCTGCCAGTAATGCCAGATACTATTTGTTCGATCCAAGTTATTAGTAGTACTATTATCACTGGTAGGAGTAAGCATATTCGCCACGTCACAAAGCATGCTCCGCTTGTCGGTTGCTGCAGCAACCATTAATTCTGAGAAAATGTATTCCGTACCCAGGGTAAGCATTTCATTATGATCTGTTGCATAATATTGTTTGAGCTGACGGTCAGCTATCGCCTGGACCGCCATTAGACCAGCTTCCGATGTAAAGGTTTCATCAGGTTCATAAACGGAAAGAGGATCGGGCTTCAAAAAATCTTTTGTACAGCTACTAATCAGTATTGAACCACCTAAGAACAGGGTGAGACCAATATATATATGACTCAGTTTTTGAGTTATCTTTTTCATACTTATTGTTATTAATGGTTAGAAAGTTAAATTCAGTCCTAATGTATAGACACGTGTTGCCAAACCTCCCCCTTTATCAAATGCAGGATCAGTTTCCGGATCACCATATTCCCATTCTTTTGTCCAAACAGCAGCATTGCGGACTGTACCGTAAAGTTTAACACTTCCTAATTTCCATTTTGAACTCCACATTTTAGGTAAAGTATAACCTACAGAAATATTGTCAAGCCGAACAAACGAGCGGTCATACAATTTTTGAGCTCCGGAAGCCCCTGTAGGTCCTTTAGCTTCGATGCGTCCATAGTCATTGGTTGGATTATCCGGGGTCCAGTATTCCTTTGCAGGCACGTTTTGCAGAGCATAAGTCATACGTCCCCCATCATCATCGTTATTGAGGTAAGCACCTGCCAACCTTTTCTGTCCTATATAGGAGTAAATATTGAATGAGAAACTCAGATTTTTGTGAAAGACAAATTCATTTCGTATTGACCAATGGTAAGGTGACGTGGATTGCCCAAGAAATTCTTTATCCTTATCATTGTACACGGGAGTTACCGAACCGTCGGCATTGACAACATCATCTGCTGTATAATTATTAGCTACTTTGGGATCCCCAGGTACCTGGCCATATCTTTTTGCTTCTTCTACCTCATTAGCCTGCCAGATTCCAGTGACGCGGTAGTCCCAAATTGTGTTAATCGATTTTCCGATAAACCAACCGTTCTTTATATCGTCCATCTCTCTTCTGCCTGTTACATTACCTTCGGAATCCACAATATTCTCATATTGATAATAGAGATGCTTTATTTCATTCTTATTATAGGAGAATCCAAGAGTAGTAGACCACTGAAAATTATCCTTACGAATATTGAGAGAATTTAACGCCACATCAATTCCATGATTATCAACCTGCCCCAAATTGGTGGTAATGTTATCAAATCCTGTAGCCTTAAGCAGACGTTGATTCATAATCATATCATGTGTTTTCATGACATAGTAATCTAAACTACCGGATATGCGGTCATTAAGGAATCCAAAATCGAGTCCAAAATTTAAGGACTCTGTCTTCTCCCATTGCAACGATGCATTCTTTAATCTATCAGCCATTAAGTACCGATATAAAGATAATTGCCCGGAAGAGTTAATATAGCCCTGCATTTTGCCAGCACCTTCAGAAAGGTTTGAGAGAGCGACGTATGGATCCTCAAGCGAGCGGTTACCATTTTCGCCGTAGGAAACACGTAACTTCCCGGTACTCATAATATCAGTCCATTTGAAGAACTTTTCGTTTGTAAATGCCCATGCCAACGCTACCGATGGAAATGTAGCATAGGGATTTGAGGTGCCAAAAGCAGAATACCCGTCTCTACGGATGGACGTGGTCAACATGTAACGATTGTCGTAAGAATAGAACAAACGAGCCAACAGTGCATCTGCTGTTTGATGCGTATCTTCACTTAGGAAAGTGCTGTTTTCTTTTGTACCGTTCTTAGTGTTATGAAAGCCTAATGCATCAGACGGTTTTATGTTGCGGGCTTCGATACGATCTTTCCAGAACCGGCGCTCTTCGGCTTCCTGCACAAGGGTAAGATTCAGGTGATGCTTTTTATTGAAAGTGTAGTCCCAATTGATAGTATTATTAAACGCCCAGTCAAAACGTTTTGCCTGTTCCCTGTTTGCTCCTCTGGATGCGGGATCGGAGCCTGGTAGTTGCGCCGACATAAAATAACGATCGTAGAAGAATTCATACCTAGGTGTCGCGTTGAAAGAGTATGCAATATTAAAGGGAAGTTTTACTTTGGCATTAAAAATACTGTTCAGTATCGTGTAGCCTTTTTCCAGTTCCAAATATTGTTTATCAAAATTATAATTATAACCTCTTTGGCTATATTCAGAACTCAGAGGAAATTGAACTGGGTTACCAGCCGCATCAGTGTAATCAGCATACGGACTATTGCGCAGGAAATAATCCAGATCAAGGTCAACATTACCATCAGATCTATTTTGAAAATTTACATTTGCACCGATTTCCAGCCAATCAGTCACATTGGCATTCACTTTCATATTAGAGCGAACGGCCTGATACTGATCACTTATAACGGCCCCCTGGTTCTTCAAATATCCCATGGATAAATAATAGTTTATTTTTTCACCTGCGCCGCTAACACTGGCATTATAGTCCTGATTAAGCCCTGTTCTATAAGCTATATCAGCCCAGTCGACAGTCTTACCGTCAAGGAAGTTTTGAAGCGCATTACCTCTGAATCCCAACCTCTTTCCCCAGATACTCTGATCTGACTCACCTGCTTCATTGGATGTGTAAGCCCTCCATGCATCCAGAGAAACAGTTGAAGGCAGTTGGTCAGGCCTCATAAAGAAGCCAGGTTGGCTGGAGTAAACTCCCGCTTGGTATGCTTCATAAGCACCAGTTTGAGGATTCACACCATATGTATTCTTTGTAAACCAATCCTGACGATGCTGCAAATATGAGTCTGTATCAAACCTTTTCCGGTAATCACTTTGTTGAGTGGTACCTACATTCATTGTCATATTGATCACCGGTTTTCCCTGCTTACCTTTCTTGGTGGTAATAATAATCACACCACTCGCTGCTTTTGATCCATAAACGGCCGCAGAAGACGCATCCTTCAAGACATCTATCTGCTCAATATCATCGGGATTGATTTCGGAAAGCTCTCCGTAGAACAACATGCCGTCAAGGATAAGCAGCGGATTATTATGTCCACCTTTATCATAAACCGAACGCTGACCGCGGATCTGCATGGTACCACCTCCCTTCGCAGAAGCATCGTATCCTACCTGTAAGCCAGGGGTACCACGCAGGATATCCTGAACTGTTTTCGGATTTTCATTTGCAATCTTGTCTGGGCGGATTTGAATAACAGAACCGGTGAGGTCCTTCTTTTTCATTGTTCCATATCCTACCACAACAACCTCCTCCAGTGCTTTACTGCTTTGGTTAAGTTTAATCTGGAAATCCGTTTTATTTCCAACTGCAATTGTTTGCGATTCATAGCCGACATAAGACACGGAAAGGACAGCGTTAGGCGATACCTGAAGTTTGAATGTTCCATTCATGTCAGTACTCGCTCCTGAAGAACTGTTTTGAACCTTTATTGCAACGCCCACCAACGCTTCACCAGTTTTAGCATCCGTTACAGTTCCTTTTATAGCTTTGTTTTGTCCTAATACCAGAAATGGCACCAGGAACGCACATATAAATAAAATAACCCCTCGTGCTGTTGTTATTCTATTATACAATAAGTAGTTCTTGATCATAATAAAAAATGAAATGTTAATTTTCTGATTTTAATTGGTGTAAATAATTCGCCGATAAATCATCCGTCGGCTATAAATGCGGCAAGTAAATTTAGTTTCATAAAATCCTTTTTTCATTCCCCTCCCTTTATACTACCGCAAAAGGGGGGCGAACATAGTTTACTATTGGGTTTATATGAGCATATTTTTTAAAGGTCTTGCTGTAAAAGTTCTAATATTTCATCCCTTCAATAATCAGTCATGCTCCCATGAGCCAAAGTAAAGGAATGGTCACTTTATAATTTGTTCAACCTTTTGTCGATTTATCTCAACTTTGAACAGCCTGATTCGGACATCTGAAGTCGTGATTTTACTGCTTTATAGAAACGAAAATCATAGGCTTATGAGTGATAGGTAACTCGTTCCTGTTACCGATGATTTGCAACAAAAGCGCCCTGAAGCTTTTTCAGGCCGCTTTTGTTATTAAGTTACTTTAGGGATAAAACTTTATTCCCCAACAGGAATCGGTATATCAACACCATTTGCCACAGCTGTACCAAAATTCGGCGAACCATCTGAGTTCCATGTCAGCTTTTGCATTCTCGGCGTCCTTGAACCGGTGTTATTCGGAGCACTGCGTGCATGGTAAATAAACCAGTTTTCAGTTTTAGATACCCCATTGGGATCGGTGTAACTACTGGTGAAGAAACCATTATGACCGGGTCCATACACAGAATTGGCATCGTTTCGCACAAATACCTGCTTTTTATTTATCCAGTCGGCTGCTACTGTTGGATCTCCGCCGGCCTTCAGCTGTATCTGACCCAGGCAATAATCGTCACTGGTATAACGGCTGGCAGAGAATATTACAAATACCGGGCTGCTGGCATCTTTCTGCAGCATAATAGGCCCTTCATTCACTCCGGCGCCTATTGAGCTTGGTTCATGCTTTTCCCAGGTATTGGTTGGAGAAGAGATCTTCACTCTCGGACCGCTTATAGTCCATGGGTTCGACATGGGGGCCAGGTAGATATATTGCTTGTACCTGGAGGCAACGCTTTCCCAGCCAGACCAGATGAAGTAATTGGATGAGCCAACGGTCAGCACGGAACCGTCAATTGCCCATTGGTCACTCGGGTCAGTAATTTTACCCTTGAATGTCCAGGTACCGGTAGTGGGATCTGAATTGGAATTTTCGAGTACGAACATGCGGTGGTTATCTCCGTTTCCATCATTTGCAGCAAAATAGATATACCACTTGCCTGAAAGGAAATGCAGCTCGGGAGCCCAGAGATTGGAAGAATGATCTGTACCTGAAGGCGGTGTAAATACTACTACATCTGTTGCATTGGCCAGTAAAGACATGGAAGTGGTCTTTCTGATAGCTAAATTACTGCCACGGGTATACATGAAATAGTAATTACCGTCCTTCTGTGCAACATAAGGATCTGCCCTGCTTGCATTGATCAGCGGATTCCGAAAGTTAACGTTATGAAAATTAAATAAGTCCTGAGTGCCGCTTATGGTGGATAGCTGCCTTATTTTCCTGCCGGGGGTACTATCGCCGGGATCTACCGCCATTTTCATACCGGTAGCTTTGTTAGTAAGAGAGAAAAGATTTGTACTGCCGGAGGAATAAGCGATTGTCCAGAGCTGCGAGTCGGAGCCGTCATCGGTAGCCTGCTGCAAAATATCACCCGAGGTAGCTGAAGGAGACTCGAGGCATTTATTACTGGTCATATTGATCAGTTTGTAATACGTAGCGTCAACTTTCACAAGCTTCCATTTCTGTCCGCTGTTAGGGAACCATCCCCATTGCTGGATTTTTGCATTTTCGGCAGTTGAGTTACCGGTTACTTCCACTACCGGCCCGCCTGGTAACGATGACACTCCCCTGATGCGATAAACCGCGCCGTCTATAAGTGTGCCTAATGGTGGTGCATCACTTGTTTTGGCACCGTTCTTTTTTGTCCCCCCATCACCTGAATCATTTTCACCTTTTAGCGTTTCTTTTTGGCAAGCAGCTGTTAAAAGAAGAAAGGCTGCCAGGATTGCGGTAAAAGATCTTTCTTTCATAAGAAAAGTTTGTGTACCAGCAAAAAATACGGATTACAGGAAACGATGATTTGCGGTACTGTTTATAAATATGGTTAATTGCATATCAAATTAAAGGAATAGTGCGTTTATATTCTGTTCATATTTTTGTCGATTCGTCTCAAATCATCTTACAGAAAGGACAGCTAAATCACGATAAGCCACTTATAATGCTTTGGGTATTTATACCTGGCAGCTAAAGGACGACAACAAACCGGCCTATTTATTTATCTTTGATATTCGTATAACTCATGCGGTTTCTTTTTTCACTTTTTCTTTGCCCGGCAATGATCCTTTTTGCAGTTCTCACCTGCAAAGGGCAATCTTACTATTTCAAACATTATCAGGCGGACGATGGGTTGGCCCACAATTCGGTCACCTCTATTATACAGGATAAGAAAGGACTGATATGGGTGAGTACGCGGGGCGGGCTAAACCGTTTTGATGGCTATACATTTAAAACGTTTAAAGACAAAAAGAACAAATTCGGCAATATCGGCAACAATGTCATAACCACTATTGCAGAAGATAAAAACGGGATGCTGTGGATAGGGACAGGTAAAGGACTCTTCATGTTTAACCCCTACCTGGAAACCTTTACTCCACTGGAAAAGGCGTTCCAGACCTTTATCCTCCGTCTTTTGGTTGACAGCGAAAACAACTTGTGGTACCTGGCAAATGCAACCGTTTACAGGTATAACCAGAAAGAGAAGAAGGTTGAAGATCTGAAGATCCGCGCCTCGCGTATTGCCATTGACAGCAGGAAAAATCTATGGGTTGGTGATGATGATGGCGTCATCAGCATCTATACTCCTCAGATTAAACTAGTCAAAAAGGTCCGGATCAGCGATCCGAACAGTCCGGCCAACTCACGCTCTATCAGCAAGATCCTTCCGGTCGACGAAAACACAGTATTGATTGGATGTTTTAAACAGGGGCTAAAAAGCTATAATATCAAAACGGGCGAAGTCAGGACACTCCCGTTGCGCTCACGGGACAACAATGATGTATATGTCCGTGATATCACAGCCGGCGGCAAAGATGAGTACTGGATAGCTACCGAATCAGGTATCTACATTTATAATATCGCAACCAATACAAGTATAAGCTTGAGGAACCGGGCAAGCGATCCTTATTCTATTGCAGACAATGCCGTTTATGCAGTATACAGGGACAACCGGGGCGGCATGTGGGCCGGTACCTTCTTCGGCGGTTTAAATTATTATTCAAAGGAAAATGCGCGGTTCGAGAAATATTACCCGGTACCGGGTACTAACTCCATATCCGGCTATGCAGTTCGGGAAATTTGTCCGGATAACAGGGGCAATTTATGGATCGGTACTGAAGATGCGGGACTTAATAAGCTTAACCTCCGAACAGGAAAATTCACGAACTATACATCGACCGGAAAAAAAGGCGATATATCTTATCCCAATATACATGGACTACTCGCATTAGGAGACCAGCTATTTATTGGCCCCTTCTTTAAGGGACTGGAAATAATGAATATACGCACCGGACAAGTAACAGACAGGTTCAGGCTTATCGGTGAAAAAGACGACAAAGCAAGTGACTTTGTTCTCTCCATTTATCTCACCAGAGACAGTACCTTACTTATCGGCACAGCCTATAACAGGTCAGGCCTGTTTTCTTACAACAGAAAAAGTAAAACGTTTACCCGCATTCCTGAAATACCTCTCAATTCTTATGTCTTTGACATCAAAGAAGACAGCAAGGGAAACATCTGGGCCGGAAGTGTGGTCCGTGGTGCATTCTACTATAATCCCAAAACAGGCGCTCATGGGAACATTCGCTTCGGAGATACTGTCAATAATAAGATCATAAATGAATTTGCCGTATATGGTATCCTGGAAGACAGCGATCATGCTATGTGGTTTACAACCGAGGGAGGAGGACTGATCAGGTTAAGTCCTGACAGGAAAACAATAAAAAAATTCAATACCGAAACAGGTCTGCCCACCAACATATTATTCCGGATGCTGGAAGATGATTCCAAACATCTCTGGATCAGTTCGCTCAAAGGTCTGATCTGTATGGACCTTCGCACGGAAACTTTTAAAGTTTATACGAAATCCAATGGATTGATCACCGATCAGTTCAATTTCAATTCTGCATATAAAGACAACAACGGCAAAATGTATTTCGGGTCGGTAAAGGGGATGATCGCTTTTAATCCGAAAGATTTTGAACGGAAAGAACAAGGACCGCCCACGTATATCACGGGGTTTCAGATCAACAATAAAGAGGTGGTTCCCAACACAGAAGATAGTCCGCTTAACAAATCTATCCTGTATACCGATACCATCGTTCTTCCCTACGATCAGAATAATTTCAGTATTGAATTTGCTGCGCTGAACTATTCATCTCCTGAAGTTACCCGGTATGAATTTTTAATGCAGGGACTTGATAAAAACCGTACGTATCTCAGCAGGAACCGTAAAGCTTACTTTACGGATCTATCAGCGGGAAACTATACTTTTATCGTGAGGGCAAAGAGTAATGTAGGGAGTTGGACTGGTCAGGAACGCCGTCTTTTCATTAAGATCCTTCCCCCTTTCTGGGAAACCAATGCAGCTTACTTCTTCTACTTACTTATATTGGGATTCTGCCTGTTCTGGTCTGTGCGTTACTACCATCGTTATATTGAACGTAAAAACCTGAATAAGCTGAAACTATTTGAACACGAAAAAGAGAAAGAGATATACCAGGCCAAGATTGAGTTTTTTACCAACATCGCGCACGAGATACAAACGCCTATCACGTTGATCCTGGGACCGGTCCAGCTCATGGCAGCTAAAACATCGGAGGAAAGCATGAAAGGCAGTTTACGCATGGTAGAACGAAATGCGAAACGTCTGGCAGAACTGACCAGCCAGCTGCTTGACTTCCGGAAAACCGAAATGAACCAGTTCGGTTTAAACTTCGTGAACACCGACATTAACGGTCTGCTGAAAACCCAGATCGAAGCGTTCAGACAGGAAGCCGAAAAAAACAATATAACTTTAAACGCGGTGTTCCCTGCCACTCCTGTAGTTGCCTTTACAGACAGGGAAGCGCTGATAAAGATCTGCAGTAACCTGATTTCGAACGCTATTAAATATGCTGCAACAACGGCCAAAGTAAGCTTAAATGAGGTTCAGGCGGGTGACGATCAATTCACCATTCTGTTCAGCAATGATGGAAAAGGCATACCTGAAGAATTCAGTGAACGCATATTTGAACCATTCTTCAGGTTACGCGGCAAAGACAAACCTGGAACCGGGATCGGGCTTCCTCTCGCTAAATCACTGGCAGAATTACATAATGGTTCGATTAAATTGATATCAAGTGATACCAATATGGTGGTTTTCCAATTAACTTTACCGGTTCATCAGGAATTTGAATTTAAACTAAGCAATTGGAAAAAGATAAAATGAACATGACATACAGAATTCTGATTGTAGACGACAACGAGGATATCCTGGAGTTTTTGTCTCAGGTTTTGGGTGACACCTATAAACTGTATCTTGCTGAAAACGGAGAAGCGGCTCAAAAGATATTGGATACTGAAGTTGTTGACCTCATCATATCAGATATCATGATGCCGGGAATAGACGGATTCGAGCTTTGCCGGCTGGTTAAAACGAATGTAGAATATTGCCATATCCCTGTGGTGCTGCTAACCGTAAAAAACACTTACCAGTCGCATATTGAAGGATTAGAGGTTGGTGCCGATCTCTATATCCAGAAACCATTTTCTCCTGAGCTACTGCTGGTACAGATTGCGAATCTGCTGGCTAACCGGTTAAAGATAAAGGCGCATTTCGCAAGCTCGCCTTTTGAGGATGTCCGCGTTATGGCTCACTCAAAAACAGACGAGGCCTTTCTGAAGAAGCTGGATGATTATATCCGCAAAAACCTCAAAGATCCTAATCTGAATATTGATCAGCTCGCTGAACACATGAATATGAGCCGGCCTACTTTTTACCGGAAGATCAAGTCTCTTTCTGCGTTATCACCAAAAGAACTGATAGACGTGACGCGGCTCAAAAAGGCTACAAAGCTCATTGCTCAAAATGAGTTCTCAATGTTTGAAATTGCAAAAATGGTGGGATACGGCAGTCAGAGCCTCTTTAATAAAAACTTCCAGAGATATTTCAATGTACCACCGCAGGAATATATCAGTTCACTGGGAAAAGATAAAAAAGAATAAAAAAACCCGGGGAAAAGCCCCGGGATCTATTAGCACGCTACTATTGACATGAAGCGGTTCAGGTCTGTTTTACATCTTTTCTAAAAGGGCAACAGTGCACCAGAGATAGGGAGCCTGCCCATGATAATCACCTACATTACGGGGGCGATCATAATAATACTGTTTGTCGTTCTTCTTATTTGTTCCGACACAAACTTCCCTCACTGCACCGTTCTCATTAATATACGGGACCATCGCCATCCAGGCTTTCCGGGCTACAGGTGCATATTCCTGTTTATCCAGCCATCCCTGCTTCACTCCTGTAATCATAGCATATGTAAACATAGCTGTACCTGATGTCTCAGCCCAGCATTGTGGGTCGTCGATCAACTGATTCCACATACCGGATGGAGCCTGGTGTTCTTTCAAGCTCTTCATCATGGTCAGATAACCCTTAAGAATACGCGGGCGGTCTTTGTTATCTTTTGGCAGATAACGAAGCAACTCTGTCATACCTGCAGCCATCCATCCGTTGCCACGCCCCCAGTAAAACGGTACATCAGGAGCATGATAAAAAAGTCCGTTAGGGCGCTGCAGCTCATCCAGGTAAAGTACCATTTCTTTGGCCGCCCTGTCTATATACTTCCTGTCTTTGGTCACTTTATAAGCCTGTGTTTGTACGATGGTGATCATATACATATCATCAATCCACAGGCGTGTTTGCCATGAATAGCCTTTTTCAGCCCATTCCTTTGCTTGTGGACTGGCATCTTCCGGAACAATCCATTGAGTATCGGCATATGGCATTCCTAATTCGAAGTATCGCTTTTCCTTTGTGATCTGATAAAGCTCCAGAGGTAAACTTCCAAACATGTTCAGATCCACATGGTTCATAATAGGCAGCAACTGCTTTTCAGTCGTAAACAGCGGCTCAAACTTATCCTGCAAAAGCTTGAGAAGCTCTTTATCTTTTGTTAGTGCAGCAAATTTAAGGGAACCATTCCAATTGAACGTTTCCGGGTAGCTGATCCATTTCCCTGCATGAAGCGCATGTTTTCCACCTACAAAACGGTGTGCCAGACGCTTTCCAACTTCCTGGGGTGTATAGCCTTTCGGAAAATCCGTCAGAAGGTTCTTCTGCGCGAATAAAACATGAAAGGGCAAGAGGAGTAATAATGTCAATAATCTTCTGTTCATCTCTGTCGTAATATTAATATTTAAACACTTTACCGTTTACCATCACTTCCTGGGTGGCAGCATCAAATGTTGCCTTTCCGCCAGTACGCACAGCAGCGTTGGTCATGATGTTTGCTATAGAATGCTGGTAGCCCGCCTCTACCGGCGCATTAGGTTCTTTCCGGCTGCGGATGCACTCCAGCCAGTTTCGCATGTGATTGGAACTCAATATATCGGCGCCCGTATTGGCCGAGGCAATCACGGAAGATGGCGCGGCCAGCTTTACATCCGGCAATAAGTTGGGTTTCATGCCCATTGCTGAAGCAGCGCCGGCTGTAAGGCCTCCCTGCGGCGATACCGTATTGGTAATAAGATTCAATTCTCCTCCGTTGGAGTAATAGATCTCAGCAGGTTTTTCGTCCCCGTTATGCATCCGCGATGTAAATACCACCTGGAATCCCTTATTCAAATCGTCAGCCGGACCGTAATCAAAAACGGCAGTTGTGGTATCCCAGTTACGGCGGCCGTCTTTCCATTGATAGATCCCGCCGTTAGCGGTTACACTGCGCGGATGCTGTAAACCGGTAAACCAATGTACAGTATCGATCTGGTGGCTCATCCACTGTCCGGGCATCCCGGAAGAGTAAGGCCAGAACAGCCGGTATTCGAGGTATATCCGCGGATCAAAAGGCTCAAAGGGCCGGTTTAATAAAAACCGCTTCCAGTCGGTATCTTCTTCTTTAAGCTTCGCTACCAGGGCCGGGCGACGCCAGCGCCCTGGTTGGTTGACGTTCCAGCTCAATTCGACCATAGTAATATTGCCAAATTTCCCCTGCTTGATAAACTCAGCGGCAGCCTGATAATTCTGCCCGCTGCGCCTTTGTGATCCTATTTGCAGGATTTGTTTTGATGCCCTTACGGCCTTCAAAGCAGCTCGCGCATCGTCCATCGTTTCTGCAAAAGGCTTTTCACAGTACACATCTTTTTTTGCCTGTACTGCCTCAATAGCATTTAAAGCGTGTGAAAAGTCAGGAGTGCTGATGATTACGGCATCCAGATCTTTCAAAGCATAAAGCTCGTCGTTGTTCCGGCAGGTTTTAACACCATGACCGATCTTACTTTTAATATGCTCTGCTCCCAGTTCCCGGCGATAGCTCCAGAGGTCGGAAACAGCAACCATATCGAAGTTCAGTTCTTTGTAATGGTTCAGAAAACATGGAAACAGCGTATCTTTAAACCTGTCTGAAAAACCCACCACTCCTACCCTTACCCTGTCATTAGCACCCAGAATACTAGCGTAGCTTTTTGCCGTCATGCCAAGTGTTCCTGCGTAGGTACCAGCCGCGGCGATTGCCGCAGTCTTAATAAAATCCCTTCTAGATTTCTCCATTCACCGGTTAATTAAGCTCTTTTATCCTGATGTTTCTATATGAAACTTCATTACCATGATCCTGCAGCAGGATATGGCCTTTTGGCGCTTCACCAAAGTTTTCCCACTTTGCGTATTTGCTTCCTGCAACAAGATTCTTAAACTCCTTCGATCCACGCTCATACTCAACCACCTTAACTCCGTTCAGCCAGTGTTCAACATGGTTATTAGGGTATACTCTTACCTCACCGGAGTTCCATTCACCTATAGGCTTTATCACTGAGGCTGGCTTATTCGATGGGATCAAATCGTATAAAGATGCCAGTTTGCGGTTTCCGTTCTTACCCAGTTTTGCGTCAGGGTGACGGTCGTCATCAAGCACCTGGAATTCCAGGCCAATACCCGACAGTTTGGTTTTTTCCCTTTCTGTGACAAAATACTTAACGCCACTGTTCGCACCTTCAGTGAGTTTGAAATCAAATTTCAATATAAAAGCAGAGTACTCTTTGATGGTCACAATGTCGCCGCCAGACCCCTGCTCCTGTCCGTCTGATGATTTTACGGTGAGAATTCCGTCTTTCATCTGCCAGCCTTTTTCCGGGAAATGGTCCTTAAATAAGGCCCGCCAGCCCTTTGAATCTTTCCCGTTCCAAAGCAGCTGAAAGCCTTCTTTCTTTTCTTGTGTACTAAGTGTGTTGTTCTGCGACTGTGTTTTTGTTGATCTGCTGTTCTGAGCATTTGCAATGTTCACTGCAAACACCGTCAATAATACAGCATAAATGAATCTGTACCTTTTCATGAATTTAAATTAGTGTTCTATGTATGTGTTTATGATGGTTTTCTATTTGACTAGACTGCCAGTAGCATTAACACTACTGTTGGTGCTGGTTAATTTACGGATCAGGTCTGTTTCCTCCTTTTTATAGGGAGTACCATCTGCTCTGAATATTTCATGAAACCACAATTTTGGTTCACCACCATCTGCCATAGGGGTATCCCATGCGTATTTCGTATTGGTTTTCCCGTCGACAAATCCCCAGTTTATAGCCGCAACTTGGTGCTTTTTAAGTAATGGCAACGTGTTGATAAACGTACTGTTACGGGTACGGGCCATATATTCT
The DNA here is from genome assembly GCF_003130405.1 of Pararcticibacter amylolyticus. Taxonomy (GTDB): domain Bacteria; phylum Bacteroidota; class Bacteroidia; order Sphingobacteriales; family Sphingobacteriaceae; genus Arcticibacter; species Arcticibacter amylolyticus. Next base: position 137,494 of record NZ_QEAS01000005.1, on the reverse strand, counting down.
GTACAGAACAGTGGTTTTCCGTAATACTTCAGCAGCTCTATAGTGCGCAGATGCCTTTCCGGTTCATCATAACAATGGTATGAAACGACGTCGGAGTTAGCCAGCTGAAACCTGTTGAGCTCCTGAAAGCTTTCGCCCCAACTCCAAAGTCCGGCAGTAATTGGCTGATCAGGATTAATCTCCCGTGCCCATGTGAAGATTTTCGTCAATAAAGTTATACTGGTGCCCTTCTTCCCGCTGTTTCCCGGTTCGTTGTAAAGATCCCAAAGCAGGATACGCTTGTCATGTGAAAAGGTCTTCAATATATCTTTCACATACGATTCCAGAGCGGGATAATTTGCAGGTTCATTATAAGCCGGATCGCCCGGATCCTGCATCCAGCCTGAATTATGTATTCCCGTTTTCTTTTCAGGTTGTTTGCCCATTTGAGGGACTTTATTCCAGCAATCATCAAAAAACACAAACATCGGTTTTATGTGATGCTTATCTGCAATGCTCAGAAATTGCCCTACACGTGACTTAAAACCTGCAGGATCTGCTTTGTACGCCAGGCTATGCAAAAATACCCGCATCGTATTCATCCCGAGGCCCTCTGCCCAACCCAGCTCTTTATCTATGGTACGGGGATCAAAAGTGCTGGCCTGCCACATTTCCAATTGATTAATTGCATTTGCCGGTATATAATCAGCGCCTACCAGCCAGGGTTGTTGTTTGTACCATTCGTTCGCTTTTTCTTCCGACCATACCTTAGCCGGTTCAACAACATTGACCTGAGCAAAAGAGGTGGCCTGCAAAATTAAGCCTGCAACAATTAAGGTAAGTGATTTTAATTTCATAAACGTTCATTATGCCTTGCAGATGTAATGCTTGTATACCTGTGCACCTGCGTTGCGTGTTATTATTGGTTTTATTAAGGATCAAAGTAAATCAATGAAACTTATAAAATTTGTTCAATCGTTTGTCGATTCGTATCAGTTTATGAAAAAATTGGGGTTACTGTGCAAGAACAAAGAGTTTTGTCTTAATAGGAAAGGCCCGGATTTGAAATCCGGGCCCTGGTATTGTATGTGCAGAAGAAGGCTCCGCCGACCTGCGTTTCATTCTGAGATTGCAGGCACTACAGTGTCGGAACCACTGGAAGAATAGATCCCTTGCTGTCAAAAAACAGGCGGTCCATACAAACCTCGCGATTAAAGCCCGCTGCATCCCCCATATGTATTCCATCCGGGTAATTAAACCGGTGATAGACTATATACCATTCATCCTTTCCGGGAATTTTCAGCACAGAACAATGTCCGGTACCATAAATACCAAGGGAGGGATCTTTTTGAAGAATCAGGTTATTTTCCGGTATATCTATAGGCCCCAACGGCGATCTGGACGTCCCGTAGCGTACCCGGTAATTTTCACTGCGTGTGTCATCTTCTGACCATAGAAAGTAGTACGTTCCATTCCGGTATATCACATAAGCACCTTCCCTGAACGTTTTATCCGGCGTCAGCACTCTTACGGTGTTTCTCTTAACCGAAATCATATCTTTATTGAGTTCTGCAACTGCCAGGTACCCGTTTCCCCAGTATAAATAGCTTTTGCCGCTTTTCGGATCGTTGAACACAGCGGGATCAATCTCCTGTCCTCCTTTCACTCCTTCAGGTTTAAAATCAATCAGAGGTTTGCCCGAATCCGCAAAAGGACCAGAAGGCCCGTCCGATACAGCAACCCCAATTTTTTGAGCAGCAGTGAAGTAGTAATAATATTTATAACCTCCTTTTACTTTCTTTTCAGTGATGGCCGGAGCCCAGGCATTACGGTTTCCCCAGGAGACATCTTTCTTTAAATCCAGGATAATTCCTTCGTCGGTCCAATTTGTCAGGTCTCCTGAAGAAAATGCTTTAAAATAGTAGCCTCCCCAGCCGTCAAACCCGTCACTGGTAGGATAGATATAATATTTCCTGGTCTTATTGGAGTACAGCACGTCAGGGTCAGCATAAAATCCATCAAGCACCGGATTCTTCCTCATCGTTATTTCCATCCCCTGAGGCACTCCCCAACGCCCAGTCAGGGCTTTTAGTTCTTTACGGGTAACCGGAATAACAGATCCATGCCGGGGATGGAAATCCATCTTTACATCCTGATCTATCACTTTAAATCTATCCAGATCTACCGTTTCGCAAAACTGATATTTTCCCTTGCCATATACGTCGTACATCAGTATATATTTATCCGAATGGTTCAGCTTAAATATACTTGATCCCTCTACAGCATCCCTGGTTTGCTGTTTGTAACCAGGTTGTTCAATCCACTTTCCGGATGTCAGGGAATCGGTAATTGCCAGTTTTATTCCATTCCCATCGCCCTCTGTTTTGTAAAAAAGATAGAAGAGTCCGTTCTTGCTGATGATGTCGCCGTCAATACATGATTTGCCATTTTTAGGACGGAACAAAACCTTAGGCTCTGCTTCCAGGTCAGTAAATGCACTGTTCGCATAAGCATAGTAAATGATATCAGGCCCATTGCCGTGTTGCATGGACCAGTATATCATATACTTACCAACAGTTGAATCATATATGGTTTGAGGAGCCCACACGCGCTTCAGGTTATCATGCCCTTTGTAACGCTGTTGTATATTAATGACAGTATGTTTCCAGTGCAACAGATCATCAGACTTCAAAAGAACCATCGCACGGTTAGAATCCCAGCCTTTTGACGAAGTCATGTCAGTGAGAACCATGTAAAACGAGCGGCCGTCTTCTCCGCGAAGAATATGCGGGTCGCGCACGCCACCTGTGCTGCTGATCTTCTTTGAATCCATAACAGGCTTGTTTTCATTCAACGCCCGGTAGGTGTACCCGTCCGTACTGATCGCAAAGCAAACCGCCTCATCTTCTACTGCGTTTCCTTTGAAATAGGCAAACAGGTAGCCTGCAAAATCTTTGTCTGCCGGACCATATCTATAACTTTGCCCGAAGGAATTTGCAAGAAAACCGGTTATAAGAGTAATGAGGAGCGCTAAGCGCGTGCATCCGTATTCTTTCTTCATCTTAATCATTGAAGGTAATCGTATTGTTAAAATATGTTATAAAACATCTGCAATGGAGTCAAATCACAATATAAGAGCAATGAGGGGAATCCCGCATTGCTCTTCCGCAAAACCGGGTCTTATTTCAGAGCAACTTTTTGTACCGGGGTGTAATAATACTCTCCGGATGAAGTTGATTTAACACCCAGCCTTGCAAATACATAGTCCAGGTTTTTCAGGTTGTCTGGAATCTCGCCCGCGATAACAGTTTGCTGGCCAAACACCAGGTTATCAGCATTACCATCTACCCGGAGTTCGCGTTGTACCTGATCCGTTAATATTGACTTGCCTAAATAAAGGCGCACCAATTCAACCCTGGCATTTTCTACGATCTTATTAACAGCGAACCGCGCCGTAACAGTGTTCCCGGACTTTTGAAAAGACTCATCAGTAATGGTGAAATAGGGTGTTACGGGGACGTCTAAATAGGTATTCCCTTTAACATTCACAATGATCGTATCTGTCGCTTGCTGCAGCCATGGTGAATCTCCTTTGCGAACCAGTTTGTATTTTCCGTCGAACAAACTGGCAGAAAAAGTTCCATCCTGATTGATGAACACTGGTATTAACGAGCGAAGCGGAAAACCATCCTGCCAAAGTTCCAGCTGGGGACCGTTGCTTCGCACACCAACTGCCTTTCCTTCATACACCACCTTCCCGGAAAGCATGGCTCCGGGAGCCTCAAAATTATCATATTCGCAACCTGTAAACAGCAAACCAGCCGTTATGACCAGGGATATTAAAAGCTTACTTTTCATCGCAATAAGATTACTGAAATGGATTTCTAACGAGTTTTGGATTTTTGTTCAATACGTCCTGAGCAATAGAAGAATAGTAATTAGCCAAACGGAAGAACCGCGCCCTCCGGAAGCGGCTTGGCCTTACACGCTCGAATATAAATTTGCCATTATCGGGATGTCCTGGCCTTATCACCCGGTACGCGAATAACCCATGGACTACAGCGTTAGGATCATTTTCAGATCCATCCCAAACTAAATGTGCAATACGCCATCTTTTCAGATCAAAGTAACGATGGTCTTCAAATGCAAGTTCGACACGGCGCTCATTACGGATAATATCCGTTGTCAGGGTTTGAATGCTATTCGCCGGAAAACCAGCCCGCTCCCTCAATGTATTAATATAGTCGCGTGCATCTGCCTGCCCCAGTTCAAATGCAGCTTCCGCGGCATTCAGATAAATCTCGCCAAGGCGAAACCACGGCCACCAATTTGCGGCAGATGTTCCCCTCGTGCTTGCCGCCGGGGCATCACTTACGAATTTACGAATATAAAACCCTGTATTACTTACATCCATCGCATCGTCCTTAGGCCCGTCAAATCCAGTCCAGAGCTGACCATCTGTATAGTTTTTTCCCAGTTCTGCCGCCGTTGTCAACTGATAAGTTCCATCATTCCATACAGCCACGCCTGCCTGTATGCTCACCGGAAGATTTTTGAATGTTGTACCGGGGTAGACAACGGTACCATACAAACGGGCGTCTTTATTCGCGAAGATATCGCTGATCCGGGAGTAAGCTATATAGTTACCAGCTGCGTCTCTATCATGCAGAACACCTTTACTTCCATCGAGATAATCAAAGCTCTCGACGAAACTGAGAGATGGAGATATCGTCGAAGAAGATTCATTATCTTCGGTAAGGCTTTTAACAATATTATCATAAGCAAAACGATGAACTTTCAAACCGGTCACGTAATCTTTAGCGAAGATTACCTCACTTCCTGTTTTCTTATTCAGCATGTCGTAGAAGTTGGCGCCTTTATCAGGGTTCTCGTTAAAAAGTTTGTAGGGGCCGCTGATAATCTCTTTTGAAGCCGTTAATGATTTAGTGTAATAATCATTTGCCATTGAGGCCGGAATTCCCACTTCTCCCCCCGGAGTTGTAACAGGAGAGCCCATTAAGCTGTTATATTTAGCAATAGAAGCGGCATAGAGCATAGCCCGGCTTTCAAGGGCGAGCACCGCGTACCTGTTAGCCCGGGTTTTACTTTTGATATTTCCGGCTAAATCTTCTTTAATGGCTTCCAGTTCTGTAAAAATAAAATCGTAAACCTCATATTCTTTCGCACGCGGGACCTGCAATGGCGTAGGATCACCACTAAAGTCGTAGATCAGCTGAGTCGTCACGATCGGCACTCCCCCCATGCGCTTTACCATTTCGAAATAAACAAAAGCACGAATGAAGCGAAGTTCAGCTATAAACTGCCGCTTTTGCTCATCAGACAGCTGTGTGCTTAACTTCCCGATATTTTCCAGAGAGAGATTAAGGTCGCGGATAAGTCCGTAATCCCAATAGCGGCCGTAATCATCTCCGAACTGAAAATCATTTCTCCAGTTCTGATCGCGATGACCTGACCACATTGCATCGTCAATCTCCGTCATTCCCCCTGTATTGAATACTCCATGCAGGGTTGGCAACCTGTTATAGTAGTTTGCGAGTAAAGATGTTATCAATTTTGGGTTATTCCATAATTGATCATCGGTAATCATCTGTTTCGGATCACGGTCAAACCAGTCGTCATGATTACAGCTTGACATGCAGAAGCATATTAATAAAACAATAGATATATATAGTCTTTTCATTTCCGGTTCCTTAAAATGTCATATTGAATCCCAGCATAAATACCTTTTGTTGAGGATACACAACAGCTGCCCGTGCTTCAATTTCGGGATCGATCTGAAACTTGCTTACGTTATCGAAAGAAAACAGATTAGATCCGTTGACATAGAAGCGAACTTTCTCAGCCCTGATTTTGCTTGTTATCGCCCTGGGCAGATTATATCCGAGCTCCAGGTTTCGCACCCTGAGGTAGCGCACATTAGTGAGCCAGAAATCGCTGTTCGCGCTGTTGGGTCCTGTGTTGCCATTACGGATTGCCGGATAATAACCTGGGATCCATTCGCTGTTAGGATCGTAAGGATTCGCACGATGCCATCTGTCTTCCAGAAGATAGGCCGGCGAATTTCCCCCTCCGTGAAAAGCGTTTCTCAGTTCATAGTCCTGGAACCATGATTGAACGGCTCCTCCAGCCAGATCTATGTTCAGGTCGATGCCTTTCCAATCCAGGCCTATACGACCTCCAAAGCTCATCATTGGCGCCCATCCCGTTGGATATCCAATGGGGCGTTCATCCATCCAGTTGATAATACCATCGTTATTGACATCCTTGTAAATCAAATCACCGGGCAGTTGTGTCCTGTTATTATTTCCGTCATTATTGATCGGATAGTTCCTGATTTCTTCTTCCGACTTAAAACGTCCGATCACCTGATATCCCCACCAGACACCACCCCAGCGTTCTTCAGCAGAGTTCCTGTATTCATCCCAGGAATTGCTAAAGCGCGGCTTATAAGTTTCTAAACTTTTGTAGCGGGAAAATGTGACATTTCCACTTAAAACATAGTTAACCTCACCAATCTTATTATTGTATGTAACAATACCTTCTGCTCCGTAGTATCCGTTTTTATTAAGATTTTCATTTGGAAGATCATATCCGACTTCAACCGGCAGCAATACGTCATATCGCTTGGCCGGGGCGCCTGTGCGTATGATCTTAAAAGCATCTGCCGTAATGGTCAGCTTATTATTCCATAGTGCCACATCCACTCCGATGTTATAATTGGTGTTCTTCACCCATGAAAGATTCCGGATTGGCAATGCACGGGGCTGAACACCCGGAATATAACTTCCATCTAATATGGCATCACCCTGACCAAAATTGTAGCCGGCTAAATAGTCGTGCATACCGACCCCTTCCTCCAGCCCCGTTTGCCCAACAGACGCTCTTATTTTCATATCAGAGACAGTATTCTTAAGCGGCTCAAAGAAACTTTCATCGGAGATGCGCCATCCCAGAGACACGCCGGGAAAGAAACCCCATCGTTTTCCCTTATAATACAAATATGATCCGTCATAACGTCCCAGCAATTCCAGTAAATATTTCCCCCTGTAATTGTAATTGATTCGTCCTATATATCCGGCACGCGCTTCATAAGCCCATTCGTCTGAAAGGCCATTCAGCTCCGAAAGCTTCATTAAGGGGATGTAGTCACTTGAGGGATTAGCGCCTAAGCCCTTATAGGTTCTGTCCCAGTCAGACCTTTCATACCCCAGCATAGCTGAGAAATTGTGATTACCCAGCTGCTTTGTATAATCTACCTGAAGCTGAGCAAACCGCGAGACCAGTTCACGTTGTGTTTCATATCGCCATCCCGCATCACTTCCCCCGGTACGTATATAGCTGCTATTTTCATATCTGTAAACATCATAAGTATATTGAAACCCATCGAATTTATTGTTGGTATAATTATAGGAGACTGTCCCTTTGGCAGATAGTCCAAACTTCGTTTTATAAGAAGCAAAAAGGTTAATATTCCCGCTACGGTAAATATTGTCTTTATATCCTGCTATATCCCGGCTGAACAAGGCCGGGTTATACGGAAAATCGTTTGTGTGGTTCGGGTACTCCGGATTATCATTTGCATAAGGACCTACTGTTGGTCTGTTCTTGAATATAGCGATAATGGAAGAGAAATATCCGTCACCGCCGGGAAGGCCCACATCCTTAGTCGTTTCCTGGCGTCCCGAAATTTGTGTTCCAATACTAAAGCCCTCAAAAATAGCAGCTTCCATATTGGCCTGTAAATTGGTCCGTTTATAAGAGAAATCTTTCATCATGGCTTCCTGATCCATATGTCCTGCGGAAAGGAAGTAACTAGATTTCTCTGCTCCTCCTGTTACGTTTGCATTGATGTAACGCTGCGGAATATTTTTCCTGATTACCATATCATAGTAATCATAACTTTTATATCCGGGCTCTGTACCAGCCTGCCATTTCGCAAGTTCCTGGGACGAATAAACGGAATTAGGGTCCCGTCCTTCATTCTGGGCAGCTTCAACAAGTCCCCGGGTATACTGGGCGGCATTCGCCATGTCCGGAAAGCGCGTCAGGTTTTGCCAGCCCTGGTAGCCATTGATATTTATCTTTGCAGTTTCGTTACGTTTTCCCTTCTTCGTAGTGATCAATACAACGCCTCTCGACGCCCTGAAACCATACACTGCAGCTGCCGCATCCTTAAGGATAGAAATGCTCTCAATGTCTTCCAGATTAAGGGAATTAAAAATATCAGCACCAGAGCCATTTTGTGTTCCCACCCAGTCCGTTCCGGTTTGTCCGCCATACGCTATCCCATCAATTACATACAGCGGGTTTCCCATATTCCTGATTTCAATGCTTGCACCTCTTCCGGGGCGTGCGTCTTTTGCACGCACAGAAACCCCCTGTACCTTTCCCGCTAAAGCACCCGCTGCTGTGGAGGAAGACGACCGAACAATATCTTCAGATTTGATATTGCTCACCGCACCTGTAATGTTGCGTTTGGATTGTGTCCCGTACCCCACAACAACGACCTCCTCCAGCAACCGATCATCCTTTTCCAGGACGATAGAAAGCTGCGTATTTTCCCCGATAGCAACACGCTGATTCTTGTAACCAACGCAAGTCACCAGCAACGTGCCTTTTGACGCCGTTAATTTGAAATTACCTTTTTCGTCAGTGTCCGTTATTTCAGTAGGCGAGCCCTCGACAAGTACTGTAGCACCATTAACCGGCTCATTGTCCTTGTTGATTACCTGTCCTGAAATCTTACGCTGCGCATAAGACAATATGGGAACCGCCCACACCGCTATGCAGATAAAAATAATCTTCAGGTTTTTCATAATCTGTTAGTTCTACTCATTTGTAAATGGATTTATAATTGATTTATGAAATCAAACATAGGAGATCCAGCTATCGCCGAACGTATAGAGATCCGTCAATTAGCATCTAGTTTTTCGTCAAATTAGCGTTGTTTGCTGTTTAAAGCTTCTTTTTGATATTCGGAAGGCAGCAATCCGAACTCTTCTTTAAAGCATTGCCGGAAATAGATAGAACTATTAATCCCGACCATAAAAGAGACTTCAGTTACATTATATTGTCCCGAACGCAGAAGTTCTGCCGCTTTTTGAATTCTCACTTTACGAACAAGCTGATTGATATTCTTACCCGTGAGGCCTTTGAGCTTTCGGTATAGAGTAGACTGGCTCATGTTCATTTTCTCCGCCAGAGTAGCGGCGTCTAAAACTTCATCAAGGATGCACTCTTCTACCAGGCTTACAAACTCCCTCACAAAAGCATTCTCCCGCCACAATTCCTCTTCCCGCCCTGACCGGGCTGTCTCCGGCTCGTTTTGCACTGACAATTGTGCCAGGACTTCAGCATAGGTCTCCTTCCTCTTTAACAGCAGGTTTTCGATACGCTGGTAAAGGAGTTGAGCACTCACCGGCTTAGTTAAATAGGAGTCAACGCCCAATTCGTAGCCATGTTGTCTGTCAGTATCTCCATCTTTAGCCGTTAAGAATATAATCGGAATATGACTTGTTTCCCTTTCCTGTTTCAGTTTCTTGAGCATACCGAACCCATCCATATCCGGCATAACAATATCACTCAGGATCAGGTCCGGGATCCGGTTCGTGGCCATGTCAAAGCCACTGCTGCCATTTTCTGCAGATATGATCTCATATCGATGCCGCAGCAACGATGTTAAATATTCCCGGAGATCCGTATCATCTTCTACCAGCAATAACAAAGGAGAATGGTCTCCATCCACATGGTGTGTCCCGTCTGTAAAAGAAAGTGATTCATCCTTTTCGTTGCCGCCTGTCGCAACAGCGTTTGTTAACAAGCGTACACAGAATTCACTTCCTTTTTCAGGCTCACTTTTGACCAAAATCTTTCCATGGTGGATAGCAACCAGTTCCCTGACCAAAGCCAAACCCACCCCCGTCCCCTGCATGGCCGAACGCGGTACCTGGTAGAATTTATCAAATATCTTATCCAGATATTCAGGTGCAATGCCGCAGCCGGAGTCCTTTACGTAAATGACGGCCCATGTGCTTAACCGGTCTTGTTCATATTCCAATCGAACCTCAATACTACCTGCAGAGGTGTATTTACATGCGTTCGACAACAAATTATCCATCACCAGCTGTACGATTTCTGCATCAAAAGAAGTCTTCACGTCAGGCCGGGGAACTATGCAGGAGATAGAGAAAGCTTTCTTGCTATTTGACTCTGCATACTTGGCAACAATCTCCTGCAGCATCTCACCGATGAAGCCTTCTCCTAACACCAATTGCTTGTATTGGGACTCTACTTTCCTGAATTCCAGCAGCTGACTGACCAATGCAAAAAGCCGGTTAGCACTCTTCTGCACAGTTTGAACCAGGTCCCGATGCCTTGATGAAAGCTTATCTTCGTTAAGCAGATCATGAAGAGGGCCCAGAATTAAAGTTAAAGGGGTCCGAAGTTCGTGGGTGATATTGGTAAAAAAATTCAGTCGTTCCGTATATAGTTTTTCGTCATGCACAAGCTGGTGCTTCTTCAACCTGAGTTCCGCTTCTGCTTTGATTTTTTTTATATAGAAGAAAACGACAACAAAAACAATGGTCGCTACAAGCAGACCATAAAAGACGAACGCATAAGGACTTAAATAAAATGGAGGAGATATAACAATAAATAAGCGTTTGTAGTTATCCGGCCAGTTTTCGTTTTTTTGACGAGTACGTATCCGAAGTTCATATTTTCCGTATGGAATGTTCCGAAAATCCAGGTTTTTCTCACTACCCATAAAAATCCAGTCTTCATCAAGTCCCTGGAGTTTATAACTGAATTCTACCAGATCGTTCAGGGCATAATCCATTACAGCAAGTTCAATACGAAAACTATTCTCATCATGGTTCAGTAGGATCTCCTGTGCCAGAGAAGGGTACTTTTCAGATTGAGTGTGAGATTCGCCATTGTTAAATACCGTAAAGCGGCTCACCATTATGGAAGACATCGCTATCTTCAGTGGAATTTCACCGGGGTCAAAATAGCAAACTCCTCCCGGCATCCCAAAGAACATCCGTCCTTTGTGATCTACAGCAACACTGTTGTTTACAAAACCACCGAGAGGCAGGCCAAAAGCGCGGTCATAGCTGAGAAAGCGTCTTTCTTCAGGCAAATAGCGCAGCAGGCCAGACTTGGTAGAACACCAGAGGTTTCCACTCCGATCCTGCGCTATAGCGTTAACTATGAGCCATGCATCCGATCCGGGAGGTACAATATTTTCTATCCGACCCAGCTCACTGCTAACATACTGTACTGCTATACCCTCATTGGTCGCAATCCAGATATTATTTCTATGATCACGGAACAGATGGTTTATCGTATTAGATTTTAGCCCATCATCCTTTGATATTTTCCGGACAAGCTTCAAATCCCTGTTAAATACATAAAGTCCCTGTCCATAAGTACCTGCCCATATGTAACCGCGACTGTCTTCCACAAGTGCACGGGGTGCATAATCACCCAGCATTGGATTGTTGATAATCAGCTTCTGCCATTTTTGTTGTTCAGGAACCAGTGTAAACAAGCCTTCCTGGGCAGCAAACCACATTTGACCGTGGCTGTCTTCTATCATAGCCCTCACTTCGGTCATATTCTCCAGCTTCCCCTTTTGCTGCCAACGCTTTTCTTCGCTATTAAATACAGCGACTCCCCCACTTTGCAAGCCAAACCACTTATTGTTTTTACGATCGCAAAAAGCAGAAAGCAGGAAATCGTCTGCTCCTCCGTTAGCCCGGCTGGGATATTTCAATCCTTCTCCTTCCTTCATCTGAACAACCCCATTCCCTACTGTGGCCAGCCACATACTATTATCATTGTTCAGAAGAATACCACTAACAGCTGTCAGTTTTCCAAAGCTGCCAGCAGACATGCCTTCCCCCGGAAAAACCTTAAAAAAAGGTTTAAGATGACTGACGACTCCTACCCCCACACCATATACTGCTAACCAGATATTGCCGAAGCTATCCGCGGCTATATGCTGGACAGAGGAGTTGGTTCCCTTGTCCAGATTAAACGGAATAACAGACCGCACATTACGGACATCCTTGTTAATACCATACTCAGGCTTGACGATAAATAGCTGAGAAGACTCAGCCCCGACCCAAATGGCGCCATCTATTTCTTTAATGGAGTAAACAAAAGGCTGTCTCACCTGCCTGACAAGGCTTATACTCTGTATGCTTCGTTTAAGGGGATTATAGACCGCTAAACCCTTTCTCGTCCCAATCCAGATATTATTTTTACTATCACAAAACAAAGCTTTTACCTCATCATCCGGCAGCATACCATTAGTACGCTCCTTATTCAGAACTTCCACTTTGCCGCTTCGAGTATGAAAGACCGACAGCCCCTTACCGACGTGGCCGACATACATTAATCCCTGTTGATCAAATGCCAGCGACCAGATACTGTTTTCCGGCAGAGACGGAATCCGCTTTTTATTGAAATGTTCAAATTCTTTCTTTACCGGATCGAAGCGCTGTATTCCCTGGTGATAGGTGGCGAGCCATAAATACCCATCTTCACCTTTGATAATATCAGTGATATCATTTGTGGCAATAGACTTGTTGTTATTGGGATCATGAAGATAATAGGAAAACCTGTTTGTTTGCAGGTTGAGTACATTAAGGCCATTGGCCCTCGTACCGATATAAAGCTGACCGTTGTTGTAAAAAAGCGTATTAATTTCATTACTGTTAACAGACACTCCATCCGCCTTTTCCGACTTATAATATTGCTTAAAGGAATTGCTGGCGAATCTATTGAGTCCTAACTCTGTAGCAATCCAGACAAAGCCTGATTCATCTTGAGCAAGATCAAGTACCTGCTGATTAGATAGACCTTCTTGTAAAGACAAGTACTTAACCGTAGGAGGTTGGCCTGCAAGAAACAAGACCTGAAACAAAGCTATAAAAAGGAATAAGATCCTCATATATATCTTCATACATCCGTTATGTACCAGCATCCCGGCCTACAATGATGTTCCCTCCTCCCGGCATCATCGTAAGCTTTATACTTTTGTTGTTGTTAAGCCGTACAGACTCCCGCCTGGGTTCCCTGCTTTTAGTATCGGAATAAAGCAGCAAGTCTTTACCAGATAACATTGGTAAAGAAACGGATATCGTTTTTTCCTTTTCTTCAGCATTTATTCCTGCGATATACCAGGTATTGCCATGGCGCCTGGCAAGCACACAATACTTTCCCGGATACCCATCAAGAAAAACGGTCTCATCCCAGGTGGTCGGCACCTGTTTCATAAAATCAATCACATGGGCAGGCATTTCGGCCAGGTTATTGGGAGTAATGCCAAAGTTCTGAACAGGCGACTGGAATAATACAGATGTAGCGAGCTGAAATGTTTCCGTTGTCTTCCGTACTGTTCCTCCATTATTGTCGCGGTTATGCCTTTTATTTAACAATACAGGCCCGAAGTCCATTGAAGCCACTGTGTTGCGGATGAAGGGATGCAGACTCGCGTTGAATGCCTCGGTATCATTAGCATGCTGGGTGAAGATCAGATTTTCAGAAGCCAATACGGCCTCACTGGATGCAAAATTCGGATACATTCTTTCCCATCCCCTCGGCAAGGTACAGCCATGGAAGATAACAGCCAGCCCGTAATCGTTAGCATCCGAAAGAATATCTTCATATAGCTTCAGTGTTTCCTGTTTATCTCCCCCAAAAAAATCAACCTTAATTCCTTTTATTCCTGTACGCTGCATCCAGGCCATTTCCTCCTTCCTCGGTGCAGATGTATTCATCTTATTCTTAGGGCCCTGCGGAGCGTCGCTCCAGAAACCATTGGAATTGTACCAAAGACATAAACTGACACCTTTATTTTTTCCGTATGCTGCCAGCTGCTCAATCTTTTCACGGCCAATTTTCGTATCCCACCAATTATCTACCAGGACAAATTCATACCCCAAAGCCGAGGAAAGATCGATAAACTTCTTCTGGTCTTCAAAATTGATACTTTCGTCCTGCCAAAGTAACCAGCTCCAGGTAGAGCGGCCAAAGGAATAATTGCGCGATGGCTTATATTCCGGCTTTACCAGATCAAACGGAATTGTCGTTTCCACAATAGGTTTCAGGTCTGCCCCCACGGTGAGAGTCCGCCAGGGCGTATAGCCTGGTAAAGCAATGGCAGGCCTGGCACTGCCGATACCGTTGTTTTCACCACTTTCGGGAAAAGCTATTTTGTAGAATCCGTCTTTTGTTCCTTCACTTAATTTAGATCCGCAATACAAGCTGTTTACACCCGTCTCGGATAGTAATACCCAGCCCATATCGCCCACATGAAACAGGGCAGGAAAGGTATACCCCACCCTATACCTGGACGGAATGCCCATCGCCTGATCCGGCGTATATTCTTCCTCATAACTTGGTTTCGTTTTCATCCATCCAATCATCGGTGTAGCCTGGGGTGTTAAAAAAGTGGTAGTGACGGGCGGAAACTTATAACCACTCAGTTCCTCATCTACAATAAGATTAGCGGTTTCACCCGTTTGCGGAATATGATACCTGAAGGCAACGTTATTGTTACTTACCCGGAAGATCACCTCCAAACGATTCTTATTCCCATTCTCAAATTTGCACACCAGCTCGTTTGCCAGATACCGGACGGTGCTTCTCTTTATCTTTTGTTCTGAATAGGTTTCAACTATAACCGATATGCTTTTATCCGTCAGCTTCAGATTTGAAGACAAGTCAACCTGGCCGCCACGCAATCCCAAAGGAGATTTTTCGAGCATTTCTTTTCCATGCAGGAAAATGTTGTAGTAAAGTTTGCCCTGATCCAGCGAGAGCTTGACGACAAGCTTTTCATCAGGGCTGGAGACGCTGATATCCTGCGCAATAGCACAAAAAAAACAACAAAACACCAGGAATACGGAGAGGATATTTCTAATCATGCTCATAAAGAAACTCATTCGATCTATAAATCAGTTAAATTTAAACAAGTCTTTTTCCACCATCCCGAAAAGCAAAACACCTCCTTTTATCCAGGAAAATGACCTGTTGAAAATTGGTTACATTAAAGCAAGATTAATCATATTTTTTAAATGTTAAAAATACATTTAACCTTATTTCCGCCAGAGCCTGAGATCTTGTAAAATATCAGGAGCATCCGTGGTGTCACAACAGTGCCAAAACACCTCTTTCTTTCAAACAATTTTGCGAATTATCGCTTTGTTAATTAACTGAGGCATGAAAAACCAATAATAATGGCATGAGTTATTAAACATTCACCTCATAATAATGATGAAAAAGATCCTTTTTATCAACGATGGTTCGGACGCTTCGGTCATGGCTGCAAAAAATGTCATGCACATTGCCCAACAGCACCAGGCCAATATCCTGATTGCAAACTTAAAAAAGAAACCTAAACAAGTGTTTGTAACTGCAGGGAGGAGCGGAAAGCCGGGTCTTCCGGTACTGGAGCTTGAGCAAGACCTCAATTCTGACCTGTTTGAAGCAACGCTGGATAAATTTGTCCCTGCTATTAATGAATTGGATGCGTCGGCCCTTGTCATATCGGAACTGGCAGATGTCATTAACGGACAGGATGTCTGGATGGTGGTTCGTGGATATGCAACAGACAGTGGCTCTGCATCTGAATTTGGCGGATTTTGTTCCATCCTTTCCAGGATAGGATGTCCGCTGCTGCTTTTACCGGATAAAGGCGGGATCATTTCGTTTGAACGAATAGCCTACCTCACCGACTTGCGATACTGCCAGTTAAACATAGTACGCTTCCTTGCCTCTTTTGGAAAGCCTTTTAATGCGCATATTCTTCTTGCTCACCTCGCTGCAAAAGGCCTTCCGGATATGGAACAGACATATGCCAGGTCCCTTTTCAAAGAAACAATCGGCTCTATTGTACGATATGAGAAACTGGGATTCGATAACATTAAAGAAAAGCAAACGCAAAAAGTTCTGGACGTACTTGTGCATGGTATGCAAAACGAGTTACTGGTAATGGTGAATAATCATCTTCACTGTGATGAAGTGATTGAATTGTTTAAAGGCGGACAGGAGGATATGCCTCCGGCTGTTCCTTTTCTGATATTTCCTTACTAACCAGTCAGATCTTTAACTGATCCATACAAAGCATACCGATTGAGACAACATTCTCTGAAGGTTTTCGCGTCTGGCTCAGAAACGGAGCCCCTGCATCAATTTACGGTATTTCTGGTGCATCGCGATCGCCGTTTGTACGGGATCACCTTTTGTCTTCACCGGATATTCCTTTTGCTGGTTTACCCATTGCCATTCCCATTTTTTGATTTCCTGGAGGAATGCTTTCTGGTTAAGTTCATTCTGCAATTGAAGAGCTTCTGAGACCCTGCTGAAAAATAGTTGCCACCGGGGTTTATAAAAATCATTCATCAATCCACTCCATTGCCGGCAAGCATATTCATGCAGGGGACTATCGGGTCCGCCCCAGAGGGTGATGAGGTCTTTCGCGTTCATTTCATACAGTTTTTTTTCAGCGTTGCTGGTCCCCCACTTTCTGGCATCCGCGACCCAGGGACCTAACATAAAGTCTCTCCGGGTAGCCAGAAGTCTGTCCATATCCTCTATTAAGATAATGAACATCGAAGATGCCGACTGGAACCGGCGCAGGTCTTTTTCCCGGTAAGCCTGAACAAATTCGCGCTGCAGTGGAAGTGCATAGTTTGCCAATACTTGCCTGCTTAAATCTACCAGGTCGTATTGATAACCATCGCTGGCTTTGCATGTCTTAGCGGCGCTAATCAGTTCGTCCCAGGCCGGTAACAAGTCTGCGGCATTGTAATTCAGTTTTGTTTTAGTCCATTGGGTCATGGAGTCAAGCGTTGGTCTTGCCTGCACAATAGACTCAGCTCCGTCCCTGATGTATTTGTTAGCCGGCACTCTGTATACTGTCTTTCTCAAAATATCCCATGCCTTCAGGGCATGAGGGTCGGATGAACCATAACGGTTGCGAACATACCGGGGCAGCCATTTATCCAGGTCTATTGTTGTATTTCGCCATATATTGGCCGCCATTAGTTCATACATGACAGGATTTTGTTCAATCCCTTCCATGGTCAATCCTATTCCTTTCAGGCTTCCGCTCTTCGGGTCATTCAATGCCTCTGCAGGGGCTTTGGCGATGACATCCATCCGGCCAAACAAATTCGTGTTCCCCCCGAAATTATGAAGCATGTTCCAGATCCATGGTTTGCCGTAAAAAGCCCGAGTGCGCTTCCATATAGGTTCTATTTCCGTGGCAAGGTCGAGCAGGATCATCTTATCTCCCGGCACAGCCTTCAGCAAAGCTTCTGTTTGCGGCTCCTTCCAGAATTTACGATCGCTGTAGAACAGCCATCCCTGCATTACCCAAACCGCTTCGGGATCTGCCTGTCTCATGCCGTCGTAAAGCCTTGCACTCAGTTTACCAAGGTATTCCGGCTCATCAGAAGGAGGTTCGTTTTCATTAAATGTATCAGCAGAATACAGATGATCGGTACCCAGCAGGGCGGTTTGTTTCTCCAGGAATTTTCTTCCAATTTCCGCAAACATCGGATCCTCTGCATCCAGTATATACGTATCGGCAAAGCCGTTATTCCAGTTGGTGGCTTTCAGCTTCGCATTTGGGAACTTCTTTTTAAAGGCGGCAGGAACATGACCTGTAAAAGCGGGAAGCACAGGCTTCATACCCAGAGAACGCTGCCTCACGAGTATCTTTTTCTGCAGTTCGAAATGGCTCTTCATCCAGGAAACCGGAAGCGGTCCTCCCCAACCGTCCATATTGCCCATCCAGAACCACCCGAAATAAGCCGGCCCGGTAAAAAAGGCTTTCAAGTCATCATCACTGAAGCCCATTTCTTTATATAATAAGTACCAGGTATATTCCTCGCCAGTGATAGCCAGGGGCATGTTAAGGCCGTGCAGAGCCATCCAATCAATCTCCTTTTCCCATCTCTCCCAGTCCCACCAGCTCATGCTGTAGTTAAACGTGCAATAGTTGAGGTAGTATCTGTAATCGTAGGGTGTCACCTTCCTGATTTTTTCTTTCGGAAGCGGGAGATCTGCGGGAAGCTCCAGATTCACTCCATTCCAGGTAATCTGTGCACCGCAAAATTCAGTAAGATACTGATACAAGGCAGATGCGGTGGCAACTCCGCTGCTTCCCCTTAATACAATCCGGTGACCGATGCTTTCGATCTCGTAAACGTCCTTCCCATTTTCAGAAGAGATACGCTCAGTTGAAAAAGAGGTGTAATGCCTGGGCAACACTCTTCTGATAAGTTGATCTAAAGAAGAAGAAGTTGCTGTTTGAGCCCCTACCTTGCTCAGGCATAGAAAAGCAAAAATTAATGTTAAACAGAATCTTAAAGTCATAGTTTATCATTACCACCGTGTCATTTCCGTTATTCCACCGGTATGCCCTTTCATTTGTGTGTTTACAAAATGGTTCCTTTCATTTCAAAAATAGCATATTACTCCGGTAAACTACTGTTCAGGATTTTGTCTATTTGTCTCATTGTGACAGCAAAGTACCACCCGCATACAATGAAAGATAAATTTGTGCGAATTCATTCAGCAATATCCATTCAGCATCTTCCCAATAAAACGGGAAGATGCTGAATGATAAATTGTATCACCATTGTATCGCCTGGTCCTCGTCGGGAATAGTTGTATTTTTTCTCCTCTCCATTGTCATTGAACCTTCTGCTCTATATCGAATGGGCATATTAGGAATGGATGTGATATCGTTATACTTATAATTAATGTTAACTGTACAGTATTCACTAACCAGATAAGGCAAGGTCGGATCTACCACCTTTTTGATCTGATAAGTGGGCTGGTTCAGCAACTCGAAGTTTATAGCAGGATTTTCTGCTACTACAGTAAGAGTGCCTGTTTTAGTACCGTCTGCATTTTCAACAGGTTCACCAAAGCGCATTAAAATCTTATAATCACCACGCTCCTCAGAGCGTTCTTCTACCATCCCGGCATAAAAGAACACTGTATTCTCGTCGACCACCCAGGCGTTTTTGGTACTCATAACCATAGCCTTCGAATTATTCTCACCATCAAAATAAATATTCATTGACGTCGCAGAATAGCTTCCTGAATAGCTATTGAATGGTTTTACATAAAGCAATGCTTTCCTCCAGCCTTTCCGATAATTCACTTTATAAGAGGGATCATCCTTAATTGTGAGGGGAAGTACCCATCGCTCAACAAGATTGAGGTTTGAGAACTTGAATTTAATCTTGTGGTTTGCGGTATGTGATCCTTTCGCAATAAAGCAGGGACCGGAAGGCAGTTCAAAAAACTGAGCAGGTAACTGTTTAAAATACAAATCTGTCCGGTACTGGTATTTTTCCTGGTTGAAAATATTCAGCGTGTCCTTATCAACCTCTATTTGTACATTCAGATCCTTTTCGCTCTCCTGTGAACCGCTGACAATTACAGGAAGGTTATATTCCACCTCTCCATCCTTCTTATAACGGAGATAGATTTCAGTGACGCCTTCACCTCCAACAGGAGCCTTAAAAGATACCAAATTGGTGTATAATTCCTCTTCCCATTCATCATTACATGCCGCAAAAGGCATAATCAACGTCAGTACGACGATATATTTATAGAAACTTTTCATAATAATAAACCATTATACGTTAATCAAAAGAGGGCCAACCCGGTGCCTGCGTCATACGTTTATTCTTACGCAACTCATCCCAGTCGATAGGCCAGAAATACATTTTCAGGGAAAATGCGGTTTGCAGGAGAGGTACCGGTATAGGCGAGTAGAAGAGAGCTGCGTTTCCTTTAGTAATCAATGTATTATAACCGTAGATCTGCTTCGCTTCTTCCACAGGTGCGTCTTTCCACCTTCTTAAGTCATAGTAACGCTGATTTTCTGCCAGCAATTCAATCTGCCTCTCATGTTTAATACTATTACGTAAACTATTTCTGTCTGCATACACCTGCATCTCATAATCAGGCACCCCCGCGCGAATACGTACAGGAGAAATAGCCTTGCCAATTTCGTTAATATCTCTTGAGATGGCATGGGTAGTCGTTCCATCCCAGGACGGTATATTATAAGAGCCAGACAGTTCATTAAGCGCTTCCGCGTACATGAGAAGGATATCTGCATACCGGATGGCAATCTCTACTTTCGGATAGATATTACCACCGTTAGAAGCATTATCTTTCGGGTTGACATATTTCATCATTCCAATCCCCGTGGGCAGCCAGCGATCACCGTTTACCCTGCCTTCATTCTCGCCACGATAATAAAACACCTGCTTGTTGGTATTGTTACCCGGATCGTTCGTCGCACTTGACATAGTCCACACTGCTCCGCTATAAGCTACTGATGCATAGAATCTCGGTTCCCGGTTTGCAAATTCTTTCCAAACATTCGCCTTAAGAGGCTTAAATTGATCTACTTCGCTGCTTTGCACAAACATATTGGATCCATATTTGGCTAAAATCTCCGCCCGGTTAAACGGCCGTCCGTCCGACATGTCATAAGCATCACATTGCTTTAATGTAAGGCCGTGACAATTCCAACCTCCGGCCATCTGGGGCATCTGATGCCTTGTTAAGGCAATCACACCATGTTCCTGATCGGTCTGATTCTCACCTCTGGTGAAGATCATCTCAGGATTTTCGGCGGCATACAGGTCACCGTTGAATAAAGCTCTGTATGACTCGAACGGATCTATATTAGCCCATCCCTCAGGGAAGTTTTTGTTCGAGTATTTGGGATTATAGGGAGGGATTATGGTTGCCGGATAATCCGTTGTGCCTTTATTCTTTATTTCAGCGGTATAAAGCTTGTACACATTCAAATCCATAACATCTTTAGCGGCGGCTGCCGCTCTCGCCCACTTTTCTTCGCTGTATTGCTGAGAGATCAGCACCTTCCCTTCACTATCAGTAAAAATGGCCATCTCGGTATTGCCGTTAGCTAAGGGGCTGGCTGCATACAGCAATGCCTTTGCCCTGGTGGCTAAAGCAGCACCACGTGTAGGACGGGCAATATTACGATTGTCCCTTTTTAATGGCAGATCTTTAGCTGCCAAAACCATTTCAGACGAAATAAAATCAGCTACCTCATCGTAGGTGTTGCGGGGATACGACAACTTATCATAAGTCAGATCATAATCCACTCCCTTTTCAGGCATGATTGGAACCGGACCATATTTTCGCAGGAGCAACCAATATAAATAAGCCCTTATAAAACGGGCCTCTGCCTTATACTGAGCCACTTCTTTATCAGAAAAAGTACCACCTTCTGCCATGGTGTTGATCATGACCGAGGCCTGACGGATACCGGCATAGGATTGCGACCATGAGTCTTTGTACCAGTTATAATCATACTCTCCAAATTTAAATCTCCTGTAATCAGCGCCGTTTCCTCCTTCGTTATAAAACATGTCATCTGCATAGTTGGAAACAGTAAAGTTTTTATGTCCGATTTCGAGATTGTAGTTTAATAGTTGATTATAACAATAGGCCAGCCATTGTTCCGTATAGTCTCTGCTGTTAAATATCCGTTCTTCGCTTTGCCTGTCGTTGAAGTAATGTTCTACATTCAGGTAATCTTTACAGGAATTCGTAAAAAGACCTGAGCCAGCCAGCAGTATAATGATGATGTACTTTGCTTTCATTTCTTTTAGTTTATAGGGTTGCACTTACGCCAAAGGTGAAGGTCTTTGCGAGCGGATACTGCTGACCATTGGAACTGTTCATTTCAGGATCCCACAACTTGAATTTGGAGAAGGTGAGCACGTTGGTGCCCATGAAAAACAGCCTTAGATTATTCACATGGAATTTATTAATAATCCTCTTTGGCAGGGTGTAGCCCGCTTCCATTGTTTTAAGACGCAAATAGGAACTTTCCCTCAGCCAATATGATGAAGGCCTGTAATTGTTCGAATTGCCACCATAACTTAGCCTGGGATATGCTGCATTTATATCTTCGTTTTCACCAAGGACCCAGCGGTTTGATCTGACCACGTCTGTCAGGATGTTCCCCCAGTCCCCCTGGCTGAAAGGGTATACGGTATAACCATCGATAAAAAAAGACGATTTACCTACACCCTGAAAAAATATATTGATATCCAGGTTTTTCCACTGGGTGACAAGAGCAAATCCGTAAACCAAGTTGGGGTAAGGAGTTGCCCCAACAGGTACTACATCATTATCAGCATCTATTTTACCGTCGCCATTTATATCCTTATATTTGATATCTCCGGGCATCACGGATCCAAAAGTCTGTACCGGGCTATCCCTGATATCATCATAGTCTTTAAAGAGCCCCAGAGCAACCAGGCCTCTGTTCTGGTTGACCCTAAATCCGGCTTTGGTATTGTAAGGGTAATTACTATACTGCTCGTCAAACTCCAATACCTCATTCTTACCATACGTCATGGTACCGCGCAGGGTGAAATTTACCTTCCCTATATTTTGTGAAATCTTTATCTGCCCGTCAAAGCCTCTTGATACTGCAGACCCTACATTAGCACTGGGCGCGGCTCCCTGCAGACCAACACTTGCCGGGACAAAATACCGCGGCATATAGATTCCGTCCCTTTGTTCATGAAAATAATCCAGAGCACCGCCGATCTTATCATGAAACAATGAAAAATCGAGACCCAAATTATGTTTAGTTGCCACTTCCCAGGTCACCGCATTAGAGGCTATATTGTCATAGGTTAAGCCAGGAAACTTATAGTTGCTTTCAATATCCCCCCAGTTGAACCCCTTGTCAGGATCGTCCGTATTATTAAAAGTTCTGAAAGAAGCCAGGTATGGAAAACGCGTTGGCATGTAGTCATTCCCCACCTTACCATAAGAGTAACGAAGTTTGAACATATTCATCCAACTCAGGTTTTTCTTTATAAATGGCTCTTCTGCAATGTTCCATGCACCAGAAATGGCAGGAAAAAGATCGAACTGGTGACCGGTTGCAAAGTTTTCCGAACCGTTGTAGCCAAAGTTAAAATCAACAAAGTACCGGTACTTGTACCCGTATGTAAACCGACCGGCAAGCCGTTGATTACGACGTTCGATACCCTGAATCAGGTCTCCGCCATAGTTGGAGGTATTTACCTTTTTCTCCTGGGTATATTGCAGTGTACCCCCGAAGTTATGATTGCCTATATCTTTAGCATAATGAAGCTCGCCCTGCAAAAACTCTAAGCGCTCGCCACTGGCATCAGAAACCTGGAACAATAATCTTTCACCAATACGCTGATGAAATATCAGGTTACCATCCGGATCCCTTGATCTTTCCGCTTCCCATCCTTCCGGCCATTTCATTCGTCTGATATAGTTTTTATTATTCGTATCGTAGCCATATCTTCCTACAAAACGGAGTCCTTTGGCAACAAAGTTCAGATCCTGTTCCAGGGTCACATTGGTCTGGATCTTATTCTCCCAGTTTTCGATGTACCCTTGCTGGGTAATTAAGGTCCAGGGGTTATTCCGTTCCGCTCCTCCCCTGGAAGCTACATACCCGTTGGAATAACGAATCGGAATAGCGATAGGATTTTGCCCCATTAATGAGGCCCAAATTTCATCGTATGTACCTCCGGGTAAGTTTTGCTTACCAAGTGATCCTGCTATTCCAACCTTCACTAAGGTTGTTTTCGTCAGGTTCATATCTACATTTGTCCTGTAATTCCATCTTTTATAATTGGCATTGGTATTGTAATCTTTTATCGTTTCGTCGACAGCATACATTCCTCCCTCATCAATATAGCTCCCCGACACAAAATATCTTGCGGTAGCTCCCCCGCCGTCAAAGTTTAATGAACCTCTCTTGGTGTAGGCGCCATCTTTGAGGAACATTTTCATCCAGTTGATATTGGGGAAAAGATCCGGATCCAGACCATCACGTATAAGTCCGAGATCGTCATCTGTATAAAAAGAGGTTTGGTTGCGTGTACTCCGCGCTTCATTCATTAATTGAGCATAGATATATCCACCTACAAACTCCGGTGTATAGGTCCTGGTATTATAAGAGCCCTCTGCCTTACCGCTTATTGCCACTTTACCAGCTTTCCCCCGTTTAGTAGAAACTAATACCACACCATTTGCCCCGCGTGACCCATATATAGCAGTAGCGGAAGCATCTTTAAGTACAGAGAAAGATTCAATATCTTCAATATTGATTTCATTCAGGCTTCTCTCAAAACCATCCACCAAAACCAGGGCTGCTGTACCCGCGCCAAAAGTAGAGATACCACGAACCCAAAATTCTGCCGAGTTATTACCCGGTTGTCCTGAGCGCTGCATGGTTAAAACGCCTGCAACATTCCCGGCTAATGCATTGGTAATACTGGAACCAGGCGTTTTTAATGTACTAAGATCTACGGTGGTAACGGCACCCGTCACGGTCACCTTCTTCTGTGGACCAGTCGCCGTCACTACAATTTCATCCAGTGCATTTGACTCTGCTTCCTTCAGAACAACATTAATCTCAAGTTCATCTTTGATCAGTACTTCGCGGGTTACAAATCCAATAAAGGAAAATACCAGAACCCTGTACTTATCCGTTTTAATTGTAAACTTTCCATTCACGTCGGTGGGAACGCCCAGCCCGGGCTGATCTTTAACAGTTACAGAAACCCCTGGCAGGGCTTCATTATTTTTATCTACTACCCTGCCTTTGACAGTCACAGGGATTCTGTCGTTTTGCCCAAATACCTGCGCAAAACAACCCCACATCCATAAAAGGATAATTATGTATTTCTTCATGTGTTATGATTTGTATTATCTGAAATGCCATACCATGGCCGTTTCAACCACGTAAACGGAGCAGATAATATTTTTCTGAAAAACTTTGGTTAAACAGTGCTTATACCTTATTCAACACTAATGGTACGGATCCTTTTATTGTTGATTTCAGTGATGTAGAAGATTTCATGCTCGGCATCGTACGCAATCCCGCTCGGTCTGTTAAAGCGAGCCTCTTTCCGCAGATCGCCATCGATATATCCCTCTTTTTTACCATCGGAAGAAGGGCTTCCCTTTCCGGCAAATGTAGACACCTCACCTGTGGGCGATACAATACGGACACTATGATTGTCAACATCACAGACATAAAAATCGTATTCGTCTTCCTTCCCGGCGTAATCCGGATTTTTCACGAATACTCCCTGGTAAAGGAAAGAAAATCTGGCCGAGGTGCCGATAGCATCTATATCTCCTCGATAACCCTGGGCCCCGGCAAAGACAATAGGTGCCTCCAGTTCCCTGGTGCTCCAGTTATACCTGCTTTTGTACACACATCCGCCTTCCAGAAAGTAAGCATAGTTACCCGACGGGTGGAAAAAGATGGTTGTCTTAATATCATTATTTCCCCCCACCCTGAAAAGTTCTTTTGAATTTAGACCTCCAATTACAGGATCATAAAACGCTTTCATTAATCCCCCGCCCCACCAGGTATTAAAAAACATCACATGGTCTACCGGGTGATGAGCACAGGCGTAGCTGGTACGATCATACAGGTAAGGATGCACTCTTCTGAAGTTTTCAGACCGAAGCGTGTAGGCAATCGCTACAAAATTCTTATTATTTTGTCCATTATCGTCTACTAAAAACAATGTGTCATTATCGAAGCTCAGCGTTGCTGTCTGAAGTTGCTTAAATGAAGCCTGACCGTTTGTGATAAGAGTAGACACCTGCCTTTCGTTAATGTCTACTTTTCGGACAAGCCTATCCCTCTCTACCACAAAAAGCGTATTTGTATGCGGCTCAAAAAGGGCCCAGGTTGGATTGTTGAAGCCTGCTTCTTCAAAAGTGCCATCTACAACAGCAGAATTTCCATACTGGTCTACTTTTCCTACAAGGGTTCCTACTGATGTTTTTGCTTCATACGTAAACTGATCACTGAAGACATGCTCGGCAACAGGCGTCCCGTCATCACCGGAGATCACTACCTTTACCAGGCCTGTGTTAGTCCGCTTTGGAACAATGCAATAAACCTTATCGCCGGAAACTCCTATAACATTCAGGGTTCGGTCTCCGATAGACACTTTTATCCGTGAAATATCGGTACCAAGATTTGTTCCATAAATGTAGAACCTGGAACTAACAGAGCCCTTTTTGGGACTGAAGTCACTGAACACAACCGGCTGGCCAGGATCAGGGCCATTGTTCTTTTCTTCATCCTTCTTACATCCGCCTAGGGCGAGCAGACAGATGACTGAAAAAAGTAAATAATTGGTAAAAATTCTCATATATATTGCATTTAGAGGTTAGCAAGTCAAAGGTGTGTATTTACTTCTATCCTCATTATGGCCCGATACCTCCACCTTTAAAAAATCTCACCAACAAAAACAACAAACACTTGATAAACAATCTGTTAAATACAAACGAATACTAAAAAATCCAACACTTATCTCTATATGCCAACATAAAACATGACAATAATCACATTTCATCAAAGCACACAGCCGGTATTTCAGGTGTGATTCCGAAAGGATTCTTTGGCTAATCGTGTGACACAGCAAAAAATCAACCGGGTAGTTCCGTTCAAACTGATACGAATCGACAAATAATTGAACTGATTTTATAAGTTTCATTGGCTTACTTTGCTCCATAGTAAAACCAATAAAAGAGGGTAGCTGACCAAAAACTACAGAATTAAGAAATATAGATTCCTGACAAATGAACAGTTTTCATCTTACAGAAATAAAGATGTTCCTGATGATCGGTTTATCCAGCCTGCTGGTACAAACCGGCCGGGCACAGGTAAGCTTGTCTGCCGGCAATGCTGTCACTCAAAATGAGTTCCGACTGGCCGGCCCACAGACCCAAACTATACTTTACTGCGATTCCAAAGACTATGAGGTTGTAAAAAGAACCACCCGCCTGTTTGCCGGAGATATTCAGAATGTAACCGGACAGCTCCCTTCTGTCATCACATCAGAATCCCGGCTTGCAGAGAACAGTGTCATTATCGGGACACTGGGCAGCAACGGGCTGATTGACAAGTGGGCCCGGGAGGGAAAACTGCAAGCCAATGGCTTAAAAGGAAAATGGGAATCTTACCTCATTCAACTTGTTGTCAATCCCGCTCCGGGAGTAAAGAAAGCACTGGTCATAGCAGGCAGTGACCGACGGGGTACTGCCTACGGTGTTTTTTCCATTTCAGAAGCAATCGGAGTGTCTCCATGGTACTGGTGGGCAGATGCGCCGATCGTAAAAAGATCACAGCTTACCCTCCGGGTACCAGTCACGCTGTCGCGCGAGCCCTCTGTCAAATACCGCGGGATTTATGTAAACGACGAAGACTGGGGTCTGCTTCGCTGGGCAAAAAAGACATTCGACGTGAAACAGGGAAATATTGGCCCAAAAACATACGCGAAGATTTTTGAGCTACTACTTCGGACAAAGGCAAATTACCTGTGCCCGGCCATGCACGAAGCAAGTACTGCCTTTAACCAAATACCTGAAAACAAACTCCTTGCCGATAGTTTTGCGATTGTGATGGGCTCGGTACACGCCGAACCTTTGTTGTTTAACAATGCCAGTGAATGGGATAAAAAAACAATGGGTGAATGGGACTACATGACGAACAAAGAGGGCATTAATAAGGTACTCAGGGACCGTGTTAGAAGCAATGCTGCTTTCGAAAACGTCTACACACTAGCTCTCAGGGGAATACATGACAAAGCAATGTCAGTTAACAGCTCGGTAAGTGACCGTGTAAAAGTATTAAGCGAGGCTTTGCGCGATCAGCGGAAGATCCTGACAGATGTGCTCGGGAAGCCCGCCAATCAAATCCCCCAGGCATTTACCCCTTATAAGGAAGTACTTGATATCTACACCAACGGGCTAGAACTGCCTGAGGATGTCACGATTGTCTGGCCGGATGACAATTACGGATATTTAAAGCGTTTGAGCAACGCCGCCGAACAGAAACGTTCAGGCCGGTCGGGAGTATATTACCATGCGTCTTATCTGGGCAAACCGCACGACTATTTATGGCTGAGCTCTACGCCACCGGCTCTTATGTATGAAGAGTTGCGCAAGGCTTACGACACCTCCGCTGACCGGCTGTGGCTGCTCAACGTGGGAGATATTAAGTCATGCGAATTCCCCTTTACCCTTTTCATGGACATGGCTTATGATATTGATAAATTCAATTATGACGTAATTGCAGGATACCATGCAACGTGGCTGAGCAACCTGTTCGGAAAAGAATATTACGACCAGTTACTGGATATCACAACCGCTTACTATCACCTGGCCTTTTCGCGCAAACCGGAAGCCATGGGATGGGGCTATGAATGGAACACCTACAAAAACGGAAGAGAACGAACCACCGATACCGACTTTTCCTTTTCCAACTACCAGGAAGCAGAATCCAGGCTGAAGGAATACGGGAGGATCGGAGGTTTAGCCAAGAGCTTGATGGACAAGCTTAACGACGATCAGAAACCATCCTTTTACCAATTGCTGTACTACCCGGTAAAAGGAGCCGAACTGATGAACAAAATGCACCTGACTGCTCAGAAAAACCGATGGTATGCCCGGCAGCAACGGACAGCCACCAACGAGCTGAAAGAGCAGGTGAAAGTGTACTACGACAGCTTACAGGTGATCACCCGGGGATATAATTCATTGCTGAACGGCAAATGGAACCAAATGATGTCCATGGTGCAGGGAGTTACGGCTTCGTACTTTGAGCTTCCCCGCCTTGATTCGGTTACATTATCAGGACCATCTGTATTAAACGTCCTGGCTGAAGGTGAGGATGTACTGAAAGGACAGAGAAGTTTTCATGCTCTTCCTTCTTTTAATACCTACAACAGACAATCTTACTATTTCGACATCTTTAACTCAGGCAGAAGTCCGTTGAAATGGGTATTGAAGAGCTCCGCCGACTGGATCGTCGTGAAGTCAAAAAGAGGATCTACGGATACAGAAGACCGGATATGGGTATCGGTAGACTGGAAAAAAGTTCCCGTGGGAGAACGAGTTTCAGGCTCGGTTGCGATCACTTCCGGCAAGCAAAAAGAATCCGTATTGATTTCTGTGTTCAACCCGGCATCCCCCACCCTGGCTGATGTCAATGGCCTGTTTATGGAAGACAACGGGTATATCTCCATCAACGCATCGGAATTTCAGAATAAGCGGGAGTCGGAAGACATTAAAATGAGGATTGTGCCCGGGCTTGGTTACGAAGGCGCTTCTGTACAGCTGGGTGATCCGGCTGCTCCTTTCCAAAACCCGATGAGCAGCACTGTGCCATGTCTTGAATACGACTTTTACACATTCCATGCAGGTTCGGTGGACGTGTATACCTATGCCCTGCCAACCTTTCCGCTAAGTACAGATAAGGTTCTTGGGCACGAAACCTCGGGCGGAGAGACCAAGTATGGTGTATGTATCGATGATGGTCCTGTATCACAACCCACCACATCGGCAATGGAATACTCACAGGTATGGTCCGAAAATGTACTGAGAAACAGTGCCGTCAAAAAATCAGTACTTCACATCAATAGTCCGGGCAAACATACCCTCAGGATCCTTTGCGGCGATCCGGGCCTGGTTATTTCGAAGATTGTGCTTGATTTCGGTGGGATGAAAAGATCCTATCTCGGCCCGCCGGCGACAAAAGTAATAACGCAGGTAAAGTAGCGCAGCAGATTTCCAGGTACAGGTTTGTAACGAATTCTAACTAAGAAAATTAATTGATCTCTGATCAAACTGATCAGCCTGAAGAGCGTTACTACCTTAAGTTAAATTTACCGCGATATTCTATTGGATAGCTTAAACAAAGGAGAATTCAAATTCTCTAATGACACTTACAAACAGGATTTTGAATTGCTGACAAAGGCGCTGGACGCCTCCCTGTCTGGTATTATCATTACAGATAACCAGCAGCCCGACAACCCGATCATTTATTGCAACCGGGCTTTCGAGCAGATAACAGGCTATAAACGGTCTGAGATCATCGGTCATAACTGCCGCTTTTTACAACAAGAAGATCGCGATCAGCCCGTCCGTAGTAAAATGCGTGAGGCTATTGAAAACGGCAGCGACCTCGTGGTTGATATCCGCAATTATAGAAAAGACGGCACGTTGTTCTGGAACGAACTGTACATGTCGCCGATAAGGGACAGCAAAGGTAGAGTAAACTACTTTATCGGCGTTCAGAATGATATTACCCGGCGTAAGAAGGCTGAAGACGAGTTGAAGGCGAATCAGGTTAAAATGGAAAGGCGCATCGAAGAACGAACCAACAACCTGAGAGAAAATGAAGAATATTTATCCAGTATTGTACAGACAGTCCGGGAGAGCCTCGTGGTGCTCTCCCGGGATCTGAACGTACTTAGCGTCAATGATCACTTCATCCGTACATTTAAGGTTTCCCGAGAAGAAACTGAAGGCAAAAAATTATATGATCTCGGCAACGGGCAGTGGAATATTCCTGAATTAAAAAAATTACTGGAACAGATCCTGCCGACTAATAATCCGGTTACTGATTTCGAAGTGACACATGATTTTCCCCATATCGGCAGAAAGCTTATGTTACTCAATGCGCACCGCATCGAACTGGAAGGTCAGTATAAAGACCGCATCCTGATCGCTATTGAAGATATTACCGACAGACGGGCTATTGAACAGCGCAAAGATGATTTCCTGTCCATTGCCAGTCATGAACTAAAAACGCCGCTGACCACCATTAAGGGATATGTGCAGATCATCAACCGGTTAACTGCCCATTATAGCGACGAAAAATTGAAGAGCGCAGTGGGTAAAACGTCTATGTACGTAGAACGGTTGAATAACCTGATCGGCGAATTGCTCGATGTTTCCCGCATACAGGCTGGTAAGATCGAACTCCATAAAGAGCCGTTTGACTTCGACCAAATGGTTCGCGAAGCAGTCGAGGGGTTTAGCCAGGGAAGCCGTTCCTACCAGATCACCATCTCAGGCCAAACGAATTCAAACGTTAATGGCGATGAATCTCATATCACTCAAGTGGTGACCAACCTTTTAAGCAATGCTGTGAAATATTCACCCGACCATAAAACCATTCATGTGCACCTGTCTGTTGTTAGTGATTATGTAAAACTGGCTGTCACCGATCAGGGGGTCGGCATCCCGAGGGATGAGCAAAACAAGATCTTTGACCGATTTTACAGGGTCGGCGATATCCAACAACGCTTTCCCGGCATGGGTATCGGCCTTTATATATGTGCCGAAATTATCCGTAACCACTATGGAACCCTTTGGGTAGAAAGCGAGCCGCAGAAAGGCTCCACATTTAGTTTCACTCTGCCTATGAACAAATCCGAAGGAGGAACTGATGCGCGCTAAAATAATGATCTGTGATGATGATGAAGGCATACTGGATCTCCTGGAACTCGTACTGCGCGACGAAGGATATGAGACAATACCGGAGATAAATAGTCTGAATGTAGCCCAAATCGTTGACCGGGAGCACCCGGACCTGCTGCTGCTCGACCTGTGGATGCCGGTACTTTCCGGCGATCAGGTACTGCGCACACTGCGTGATAATCCAGCAACCAGGGAGCTGCCGGTCATTGTCATATCAGCCAGCAACGACGGCAGGAGTATTGCAATGAACGCCGGAGCGACTGACTTCGTGTCCAAACCATTTGATCTGGATAAACTCGTTAATCAGGTAAAAAACCTTATTAACGGAACTTTAGATTGACAATTCGTGCTAGCCCCCTTAGAGGGGTTAGCACGAATAAATACAAGTCTATCAAATCTATTTATATCCGTTTAAACTTAAAGGCATCAATGTTGGAAATGTCCAGGCATAGTCGTGTTTTCCATACATAACAGGGCGATGTGGGGCAACATACGCGCGATAATCTTCACTGTCATATATATTACTCATGGCCTCCAGTAAATTCGCAGGCCAGAACCCGTACATAGAATGTACACTGCCCGTTACCGGATCTTTGAAATACTTCCATTCCTGAGGATGCTGGTTATAGTATAACAGGTAATCAAGCGCCTTCTTAACTGAAGCACCATTCTTTTCGGCGAAAAACAAATTTTCACCCGTCTCATTGTAAATCACCCACATCGATGCCGTCAAAGGTGCCAGCGAGAAATAAGTGTACCAAATCCCATTCCCCTGCCGCTTCACCTCTTCCACCATGTGGCCGTCTTCTGCTATTTTATCAAAAAGATCTTTTTTGATAAGACGGATATCTTCCTGCAGATCTTCCGCATCATCTAAGTAAGCATTCGCCAGCACTGACGCCAGTCTCGACCAGTCGCCCGAGTTATTATCCCGGAAACGAATACTGTTTGCAGCGTGACGAAACACATTTTTAGTCCACACCTTGAACTGCTCCTGATCGGCAGTTCTCCATCTTTTATAATCCTTCAAAAGGTCTGCAGCGATCATAAGCGTAGTCCCGGAGTATGACATCACCAGGGAACCGTCCATCTGCGAGTACTTCCTGTTCATTTTTGCCCAGGAATTCATAAAATACAGTGCTCTGTCTGCATATTTTTTCTTCCCGGTGAATTTCCAGGCAAGGGCACAACTGTAAGCCGACATCCCATCTACCTGCAGTCCCACAGATAACCGGCGATGTCCTTCTTTATCCTGGTAGAAACCAGGAACACTAAAATCCTCCACAGCGTGGTGCCTGATAGAAAATGAGGAATCAGCCCTGTGGATTAACAGGCTAAAAGCCGATACATAGGGTTCTTTCCTTTCTTCTAACTGCTTTTTCACAAAATCAATCTGCTCCTGCGGATGCATAGCCGCTCCTGCCGCTAACACAAAGTCCGGCTGCATACTCGCCAGTATACCAACCAGTATCGCGGCTAATGTATTAAAAATTCGAAATCTGAGTGTGTGCATTGTATGATTATAAGTGCCTTCCTGATTTATGGTTTATATTCTTTAATCTGCTCAACCGGCTGTAAAACTCTATGAGTCTTCTCTACAGGGATGCTGGCGTTCAGAACAAAAGTCCCCTTCTTCTCAATATCTCTTGAAGAGAATCCAATCCGGACTTCATACCTTCCTGCGTCAGTAATCCACTCAGACCGGTCAGAATAAAAAGATGCCAGATCTGCTCCTTTTATAGAAAACCGGATCTGCTGGGATTCGCCGGGAGCCAATAATTTGGTTTTAGCGAACGATTTCAGTTCCTGGGCTGGTTTATCCAGGTTTTTAACCGGCGCAGAAACATACAGCTGCACAACCTGCCTCCCGGCTACGGTTCCGGTATTCTTAACCCTGCAAGTCACTTCAAAGTTACCATTCGCAGATGGCCTGCCTGGTCTAAAGTCTGTAACAGCAAATTTCGTGTAAGACAGACCGTAGCCAAACTCGTAGCTTACCGGTACTTTAAACGTATCGTGATACCGGTATCCCACATAAATACCTTCCTGATAGGTCACATTCAACGGTTTCTCAACTGGTGTTCCCGGGAAGTTTTTTGCCGATGATATATCCTCATAATTCACCGGGAAGGTAGTGGCCAGTTTTCCGGAAGGATTCACCTTTCCGCTCAAAACATCAGCGACCGAGTTTCCCGCTTCCTGGCCGGGCTGCCAGGCAAGCAGAATGGCATCCGCACTCTCCTTCCAGCCTTTCATATCAATTACTCCGGCAACATTCAGAACGATCACCAGTTTCTTCCCCCGTGCGTGGAAAGCAGCTGCAATTTTATTCATTTGTGCAATCTCGGCAGGCAGTAGATGATAATTCTTTTCCAGATCACGATCAGAGGTCTCTCCCGAATTTCTTCCTATTGTTAGCACTGCGATATCACACTCTTCCGCTTTTTTAAAAATCACACTATCCTGTAGCATCAGTTCCGGTGCTGCCTTTGGCCATTTCGCCCCTGCGGCCATTTGATCTGCAGAATCTTTCGTAAAGTATCGCAGATAATCCCTTTTAAGGTCCGCATCCGGTTTGTAACCGGCATTGCCGATCCCCTTTATTACCGAAATCACATATGCTTTATTCACATCGCCGCTTCCCCAGCCTCCGGCTATTGTTTTGAATGAGGTATTCCCAAAAACAGCAATACTCTTGACTTTACTGCCGAAGGGCAGTGTCTGCCTTTCATTCTTCAGAAGTACCATGGCTTCGGCCCCTGCCCTTCTTACTACTTCAGCGTGTGCTTTTAAATCCGGCTTGTCAGAATAAGGACGCTTATTGAAAGTGGGGGATTTTAAAATGATATTCAGGATCCTTTCAACACTGCTGTCCAGGGCCTGCATACTGAGTGTCCCATTTTTTACTGCAGCAACGATCATATCCGATTGTCCGGGCCTTCCCGGCATAATAAGGTCATTTCCTGCTCTGATCATAGCAGGACGGTCTCTTCCACCTCCCCAGTCAGACATGACAAACCCTTCAAATTTCCACTCATCCCGCAAAATTGTACTCAGAAGGTCGTAACTTTCGGCAGTAAAAATTCCGTTAAGCTTGTTGTAAGATGACATCACTGTCCAGGGATTCGATTCCTTTACCGCAATTCTGAAACCCTTCAGATAAATCTCACGCAATGCCCTTTCCGATACAATAACATTCACACCATTCCTGTTGGCTTCCTGGTTGTTCCCCGAAAAATGCTTGATAGAGGTTCCTACCCCGTTCGACTGGATTCCCCGGACAATGGCTCCCGCCATTTTTCCGGATATCAGGGGATCCTCAGAATAATACTCAAAGTTCCGCCCATTAAGCAGATTCCGGTGGATATTCATACCGGGAGCTAAAAGGATATCTATTCCGTATTCCCTTACCTCATTTCCGAAGGCACGCCCCACTTCTTCCACCAGCTCAGTATCCCAGGTAGATGCCAATGACGTTCCTACGGGAAAGGCAGTAGCATAATACCTCCTGCTCTTATCAGTTTTACGGACAACGTTGATACGCACTCCGGCAGGTCCGTCACTCACAATAAGCGCAGGAATACCAAGACGGGGAATGGCAGCCATAATTCCTGCTGCTCCCGGCACTTTCTGTTCTGTAAAACCGATAGTCGTCCCGGTATCTGCTGAAGATGCCTTTTTCAGTTCGGTGGCGCCAACAACCAACTGCGCTTTCTCCTGAATCGTCATCGCTGCAATTACCTCTTTGACTGTATTCTTTCCTAACTGAGGAGCATTCGTTTGTCCCTGAGCAGCAAAAGAGAATAAGAGCAACGCAAAAAGAAAAAATGTATATGACTTCATTTTAATAGTTTACTTACTGAACACCTGTGCAACATATAAAGAGTGGAAAACCAGCTCCCATGCAGAGAGTAAATGTCAGCAATAGTGAATCATTTGGGCTAAAATAGACAGCAACTCCCGCAGAACGTGACAAAAAAGAACCTGTTTTATCTGGGAACGATCCCGTAAAATGGAACCGTTCCCACAACTCTCAGAGAATACATTACAAGTGTTGGATTTTATTTCTTTTCTGATCAGCTATACCGGTGGGATAGCGATAGAGTTTAAGCTATTTCCAAACAAGGTTTTCAATTAGTAATTTTGCTGCAAGCTCAGCCGGAATAATGAAGAAGCTTCACCCGGTATTGATGCTGTGGAAGCTCCGGCAATGAAAAGATGCTGCAAATCCGGAGTGCTGAATGATCGCTTTACTTATTCCCAATAACAACGGTATCATGGAAAACAATCAAATCTCAAAAACGAGCCGCCTTACAGGCATCATCATGCATTGGTTAGTCGTTTTATTTATGTTATTCGACGCCATTATCAAATTTATCAAGCCCCAACCAGTGATCCGGACTACCGTAAATGAACTGGGCTACAAGGAGTATCATATTCTGATTCTCGGCTGTACAGCCCTTATATCTACCATTCTTTTCATCATGCCCCGAACCAGGATCTTAGGTGCTGTTCTGCTAACAGCCCATCTTGGTGGAGCGGTCGCATCGCAAGTACGTATAGACAGTCCTTTATTCAGTCATATGCTGTTTCCCGTATATATAGCAGTATTGATGTGGGCAAGCATCTGGCTTCGAAACAATCGTTTAAGGGAAATTTTCCCTCTTGTAAAAAAATAAACAGACCGTCATGCCTGCCATAAAAGCTGTTTGTCAGAGACGTCGTTAGCATAGTCAAAAAATGCAAAACAAAACCGAATGCCCACACCACAACAGCTCCAGCAAATTTTTGCTCCGTACTACGATGCTGAACTAAGTATCTGGGAAACATTTTCCAGGAAGATCATCATCCGGCAGTTCGGGAAAAATGAAATCATCAAAGACTACGATGAAATCGAAAAGTATCTGAATATCATTGTTACCGGCTCTGCAGGACTCTTTGTATGGAATGGCAAAAAAAACATCTGTATCAACCTGCTGTACGAAAACAGTTTTATGACCGATTACTACTCTTTCCTCAAACAACAACCTTCAGGCATCAAAACAGAAGCTCTGGAGGATTGCACCCTGTGGTCTGTCAGCTGTCGTGATTTAAACGAGCTATATTCACGCAATGAAATCGGTTTACGGATCGGCAAAAGCATCTCCGAAAGTATGTTTTTATGCAAGCAGCAGGAGCAGATCAACCTTCTGACTCTAAGCCCGGAGGAACGCTATCTCAGATTGATCAAACAACGCCCTGAAATTTTTAAGCGTACGCCACTCAAGATTATCGCATCTTATTTGGGACTGACGGCAGAAAGCTTGAGCAGGCTCAGGAAAAGACTTGTTGAATAACAAAACTTACCTATCGTCAATTTTACATAAGCCTGTTATCGCTATTTTTAGGCGCTCAAATTCCAAAACTCAAGACATGAAAAAAAAGACCCACATTAAGGGCATTATCTTGTTTTATATAATTGCTGTTCTGTTTCGCTATCTGGCAGTTAAAACAACCCTTCTTAATTTTACAGACAACGGGTATCTGATAATACTGCTGCGGGGATGCGGCCCCGCTATAGGAGCCTGGGTGGCCGTCAAAGCATTCCGCATACCGGTTCGATTTTCACTGAAAGGCAACTATAATAATATACTTTTACCGTTCGTGATCTTCTGGATATTACCCGTAGTACTGATAGGCACAGTAAGCAGTATCCAGGAAAGTAAATTCCCGGTATTGCTGCTCTTCACCGTTCTTGTGTACGGCCTGCTCGAAGAGATTGGCTGGCGTGGATTCTTGCAGGAACAGCTAAAACACTTACCAAAATTTCAAGCTATTAGCATCATCACGGTGCTCTGGTTTGTCTGGCATCTGAACTTTGAAGGGACCATCACTAACTTAATTTTCTTTGGCATTCTGTTCTTCGGCACCTGGGGAATAGGCAAAGTGTACAGCAGCACCTGTTCGCTGCTTGCAGTGGCCGGCCTCCATTCGCTGAACAATTTTTTCAGGCATGGCCTGCACAGAACAGAATTAATATTAATTGCGGTATTGCTGGCCATCTGGATCAGTTTCATTATCTGGTATAACCGGAACTATAAAACTATAGCAGCTAACCGGGGCATTTCTGATAATAAATTTACCTCTGCTGAGAAACATTAAAAATGACAAGGCTATTTTTCACACTGCTTTCCCTGTTAGCTACCGCTCAAATTTTCGCACAGACCGATCTTAAACAGCGGGTTGAACAAATAATCTCTACTAAAAAAGCCGATATCGGCGTTTCAATCCAGAGTTCAGGAACCGGAGAAACCATGGATATACGTGGGAATCAGCACTATCCTATGATCAGCATCTTCAAATTCCATATAGCTCTGGCCGTTTTAAATAAAGTTGACAACAAGCAACTTTCCCTGAAGCAAAAGATTTTTGTACGAAAAGACGAGTTATTGGAAGATACATGGAGCCCCTTCAGAGAGAAGTATCCGAAAGGTGATATCCAGATCACTCTGGAAGAAGCACTACGCTGGACTGTTTCTCATAGCGACAATAATCTGGGCGACCTCTTGATCAGGCTGGCAGGGGGCGTAAGAGCGATTTCGAACTTCCTGAATGATCCCTCCTTCATTATCAAAAACAATGAAGAAGAAATGCACAAAAGCTGGGACGCACAATTTCTGAACACTACCACCCCTAATTTTTCGACGCGCCTGCTTGATGATTTTTACAACGGAAAAATCCTGAGCAGGAAGTCAACGAAATTGCTCTATGAAATGCTGGTGGAAACATCGGTAGGCCTGAACAGAATTAAAGGTAAACTACCGAAAGAAACAGAGGTAGCCCACAGGACAGGAAGTTCTTTTACCAATAAAGAAGGACTTACAGGGGCCATAAACGACATCGGGATTGTAAAGCTTCCGGATGGAAATTATTTCATCATCTCTGTATTTGTTCACAACACGACCGAAAGGTATAAAGACGGAGAAGAAATAATAGCAGATATCGCGAAAGCGGCCTGGGACTATTACACTTCAGGCATCGCGGGACGCCGGTAATATCATACAGGTGTTGCCAGCTCCCGTTCAGGTCAGGTGTTTTTAACCAGGACTAATATTCACACTTTCCCTAAAAGCAGATGTTTGTTTACATGCGAACGTCTTAATTTAAACTCGGTGTTCAGGACTATTTTTTGTGACTGGGAATGACTTTGTCCGGGGTTCAGCCTTTCCAGCAAAAGGCTGATAATACGACCGGCAATTTCTTCAATTGGCTGAGCTATGGCAGTAATTGGAGGAGCAAACAATTTAAAAACGTCATGATCGTCAAATGAGATCACCGCCACGTCCTCGGGTATCTTCAAGCCCAATTGGGTCAGAGCTTTTAATCCACAAATTCCAGCCTGAACTGCGCCGAAAAGGACAGCGTCAATATTCTTATTCTTACTAAAATACTCGTTCACAGTCTTTATCATACTGTCCTCGTCGGGATTATAATCAATTTCCAGAACATGAGCTTCCATTCCCTCCTGCCCGATCGCTGATTTATATCCGGATAAGCGGCCCAGCATCTGCGTTTGTAAAGAGGAGAATGTGATAAATGCGATGTTTTTGAAGCCCTGATCTATAAACAGCCTGATAGCATTAAACGCACTGGACTCGTTGTTTATTTCAACATAATCAGCGCCGGCATCAGGTAAGTTCCGGTCAAACAACACAACAGGCATGCCTGCCTTTATTAAAGCATTAATTTCGCTACCAACGTCTACCGGCGGAGAAATAATACAGCCGTCCACGTTTCTTTCCCGGAAAACCTCAATGAGCGCCCGTGTTTTTTCGGTGTCGTTATCTGTACTGCAATAAAGGATCCGGTAGCCTTTTTTATAGGCAGTGCTCTCCACTAGTTTAGCTATATCGGCAAAAAAAGGGTCCGAAATACTCTCAACCATTAAACCAATAATATTAGACTTACCCGTTCGTAGTCCGCGCGCTATTGGACTGGGAGTATAGCCAACTTCTTTGACAAATTTCTCTACCCGGTTTACCAGTTCTTTACTGATCCTCTTTTCTTCCGCTCTTCCATTAAGAACAAATGACACTGTACTTTTAGAAACATTAAGCTGGTTAGCAATATCTGCAATTGATAACTTCTTCACTATTGTTTTTTATTAAATATACTTTAAAAAAATAAGGCGCTGCCATGGTGTATAGATGTACCAGGATTACCTTTTAACTCTCAAACTTTTGCTCTTTCAACCAGCCGCGGATAGAAAAAACCAAAAGCAAAAACAACAAGATAACAAATGATGGGCAGGTAATATGCCTTAGTCACACTATGGTTAGCTATCAAGCCCATCAGAGGAGGAAAAAGCCCTCCCCCTACTACTCCCATAACAAGGAACGAGGATGCCTGCTGCACATCCTTCCCCAGATTCTTCAAGCCAAGGCTGAAGATCGTGGGAAACATAATGCTGAAAAAGAAGTTGATGGATAATAAGGCAGCAAATGACACCCACCCGGCCCCCTGCGCAACTATGAGACACATGACAACATTCGCCAATGCAAATATAGCCAGCAGGTGAAAGGGAGTTATAAATCGCATTAAAGCAGTGCCAACAAACCTCCCTGCCATTAGCATTGCGATACTTAATGAAAAAAAATATCCCGCTTTCTCATCTGTAAACTGCATCACTTCGTGACCATAATTGATGAAGTAGGCCCAGGTTCCTCCCTGTGCTGCCACGTTAAAAAACTGAGCGATTACGGCAAACAGGAAATGGTTCTGAGAGAATAGCCTTTTATCACGCAGGTTATTCTTATCTGGTAAAGAATCCCTGGTATCTTCCGTATGACTATTTAATGAAGAAGGAACGCGTACGAAAAAAAACACCATTCCCGCCAATAGAATAACAAACCCTATAACAAGATAAAGGTTCTTGACAGCTAATAGATCCGACTGATCGCTACCGGAAGTTTTCAATATAAAAAAGCTACCAATAGCCGGACCTATAACGCCGCCTAAACCGTTAAAAGCCTGACAAAAATTAATACGACGATCACTAGTACTTTCCTCACCAAGCACAGCAGCTAAGGGATGAGCCACCGTTTCCAGGGTAGCTAATCCGCATGCCAGGATAAATAAAGCAAGAAGAAAAAAATTAAACGATCGCGCATCAGCAGCAGGAACAAATAAAAAGGCTCCGCTTGCGTACAGAAACAATCCAAGTAATATACCTTTTTTATAACCAAACCTTTTCAAAAAAATCCCTGCAGGGATACCCATTACTGCATAAGCACCGAACATCGCCAGTTGAACTAACCCGGAACGGGATTTCGAAACATTTAACTCGGCCTGAAAATGTCTGTTTAAAACGTCCCCTAATGTAAGGGCTACCCCCCAGAAGAAAAACAGAGTAACCACAAATGAAAAAACCGTTCGGTATCTCTTTTCTAGAAAATTGGCGCGCGAATTCATAAAAGGTTAGTAAAGATGCAAAAATTCTACGATCAATTCGTCTGAATGAATTAAAGCAACTTCACCCTGATAAACCGGGGACGATAAAGATATGGGTTCCTTTTAAGGTCCTTTATAAAATCTACAGAGTTAACGTTGTAGCTAATCAGAAGCTCTCCGGGAGCAGACAAACTGGGGTGTGCCTTGGCGTTATACATGATGTAAGTCTTCTCCTCCGCATCTTTACTACTATCCCAAATCTTAATAACAGGCCCAAATGGCCCCGCCGGGCTGGCACCTAAACGCAAGCCAACCGTAGTTCCTATCCCACCCAACTGGAATACAAGTGCAAACCGGCCATCAGGCAAGGGGGACACACTCAATTCATTTGAAACACCATCGGTCACGGCTGCAGCTTTGTGAATGTTTGCGTTCCAAGCTTTACCATCCCAGAAACGCCATTGCCCAAAACGCTCAAAATCTCCGGGCTTTACACGGGCTACCAGCAGGTTCTTCGACCTCCCCCTTACACCGTAGATATAAACGTAACCATCAGGAGAAGGAGCCCCCGAGCCTTTTGTATTATCAAAAATCCCCGCTCCAAAAGAGCCTATATCATTATCTCCGTCCTGTAAAAAGAAAGGGGTATCCATTTGCTGATAATCAGAGAACGGAGGATTGGAACCCGCCGGTATTTTGATCAGTGTATTCCCGATTTCTCTGAAACCGAAAGCTTCCTCAGAAACATTATGAATCCGATAGCCAAATATATACAGAGTGTTATTCAGTGTTCGGTTTATAAAACCATCCCCTAACCAATAATAATCTCCCTTTTGCGTTTTTGGAGTACTGGGTTCAAATACAGATTCGGCATCTCCTTTTGAATTTCGCTTCCAGTTAAATTTCATATTCTCAGACAATGGACTGTTTCCATTCAATATTGCAACTGAATTGTGGATCATCCTAAAGCCGTCCCGGAGCGAATCGCTTTTAATGGTCCCAATCATTGAATCGCTAAATAGGAAAAGCGTTTGAGTGCCCTGACCTGCGGATTTATTTTCGGGGGAATTCAGTGGAATAGTGTAAATCCCATCTCCTCCGAACCAGCCTGAATTGCGCCTGAAAAGTGCGGACCATTCAGGCGCCTCTTCTACCGAATACTTCAAATAATTCAGATCTTTTTTCTGCGCAAATAACTGGCTGCAAAAAGAAAGAACTATGACGATTGCAATTAATCTTTTCATAAAGAGATCAAGATAATTATTTTTTCAGGATACGATGCTGAAAAGAATGCAGCG
Source organism: Pararcticibacter amylolyticus (assembly GCF_003130405.1). GTDB lineage: Bacteria > Bacteroidota > Bacteroidia > Sphingobacteriales > Sphingobacteriaceae > Arcticibacter > Arcticibacter amylolyticus. The sequence continues at coordinate 95,393 of NZ_QEAS01000005.1, read as the reverse complement.
GGGATCTCAACCTGCTTTCATCTTGTTGGTTGAGTTGAAAAAGGTGCTAAAAAACATCGCCTGGTACTTTATTGAATTACACCAGTACTCCCACGAGTGACCGCCCGGGCGGGAGGTATAGTCATGAGGTATTTTGCGTTCCAGGAGTTTTTCGTGCAACTGATTATTATACAGGCAAAAGAAGTCGTCGGCACCGCAGTCGAAAGTTAAAGCGAGCGAATTACTCTTAATCATATGAAGCATATTCACGATGCTGTTTTGTTCCCACCTTTCCGGATATCGGCTGTACTCACCCAGAACCTTATCAAGTCCGAAACTGTCAGGAAAAGGACGAAGATCTACCCCGCCACTCATACTGCCGGCAGCTCCAAATACATCCTGATGCCTGAACGCCAGGTAGAGTGCCCCATGTCCACCCATGCTTAACCCTGTGATGGCCCGGCCGGCACGATTGTTTACAGTCGGGTAATGTTTATCAATATAAGTCACCAGCTCTTTAGCAATGTAAGTTTCATACCGGGAACCTTTCTCTTCAGGGCTATCAAAATACCAGCTTGCAAAATCGCCATCAGGACAAACGATTAACATTCCGTATTCGTCTGCCAATCGGGGCAGTTCGGAGTCTTTCTTTATCCAGTCGCTATAGTTCCCGCTATATCCATGCAGCAGATATAATACAGGATATTTTTGAGAGGAATTGTACCCTGCAGGTCTGATAACTACATCTTTTATGCTCTTATGCATACTCTCACTATAGACAGAAACAGTATCTACAGTCGCCGCGTCCAGTTTAAAGGAAAGCACGATGAAGTGGACCAGGAAAATGCTGATTTTTTTATTCATAAATTCAAAATAGTTAGTGTAGCTGTTAATAGATGGATCACATCAATCACAATGTCATCTCGATCCTGATATCATTCTTTTCCAGAGGAAAGTGTCCGATAGCAGAGCTCGCTGCTTTCACCCCGTTTACATACATATTCTTAAGTTTTGCTCCGCGGCCTTCCACCGAAATATTCAGGTACCGATTACGGTATTTAAGATCGTTAATTTGAATCTTCGAAATATTTGCAGGCATAAACGGTTTGAAAGTTATTCCCTCAGCATCATTAAACCTCATACCGACCACTCCATAGAGCACCATGTCAATATAAGCAGTAGCCGACCAGGTTTGTCTTTTACAGGAAGGTGTTAATTGATTACTCTGCCAACCTCCGAAAGCGGCTCCGGTATAGGGACTATATATCTCACGGAAATCCATGTTGCCCTTATCTTTATCTATTGCCAGGTGTGTAAGACTGTTCAATTCATGCTCAAACTGGTGGTAATTTCCGGTATGAATTGCCGCCTTTGCAAAAAATCCATTGACCATCGGCCATATAATGTTATTATGGCGCCCCGGAGTATCAGGTGAGTATCTCGGAAAATCCGGATAGATAGAAGGGATTCCAAATTTGGAAACGTGAGCTTTAGCAATAACTGCCTTTGCCTTTTTTATATCGGGAATATCAAAAAGGGCGGCAAATGCAATACCGAGCCCCTCCTGTGACCGATCGGCTTTGCCGTTGTGATCTAACAGATAACTAAAAGTATTGGTGTTATGCAGTTTTTTGAGAATGTTGTCTTTGAGATGTACCGCTTTTTTACGAAACGTTCCTTCTTCATGTACTCCAAGGATTTGACTCATTTTTTCCAGAGCCTTATAAGCCGCATAATAAGTTACATTGGTACTAAGACATTTAATCCGGTGGGAATTTGGGTGATCCAGAACAAAAGTCGACAGGTTCCCGGGGTCAAAAATGGGTTCAGGATAACCGGCAATGCCGTCGTTGAAAACTGAGGGGCCCATAAAAAGACCGGAATGCAGATCGAGCTGAGTATCTTCTAACTGCTTCATCGTGTTTTTACTGCAGATAAAAGCCTGCTTCAAAAACATCCTGTCGCCGTTCACATAATAATGATGAAGCGCTGCAATTGACCAGATAATCTTATCCCAGTATTGATGACCGATAGTATCTCTATTAATGGTAACACTCCAGAGCGACTTCTCCGCTACCTGCGGCCATAAAAGACTGGCAGCGTTCCATGAATTAATAGCAATGTCCCTGGTCCATTCTCCGCCATAGTCCCCGCCTGCCGCCAATATTCCGTCCCGTACATTCCCTTCCACTACCTTTATGGCAAGACTAAAAGCTTTTTCCAGTTCTTTATTATCCGAAACAATTGTCTGTGAATAAGAATGGAAGGACGCAACTGTCAGGATTCCGAATACAAAGATTCTGGTCCATTTCTTTCTAAAATATTTCATTTGAAGTAGTGATATATGATATTTGTGAATTTCCTGACAGTTTATCTATCGTTGTAAGGGCTTAAAGCAAGCTTATATCCGGATGCTAACAGGCTGGGATCAACTTCTATGCTCAGCTCTTTCGATTCACCCTGCATCAACGTAAAATAGCTGTCGCTGATAATCGCAGGCAAGATCTGACTGCCATCTTCCCGGAGCAACTGTGCTCTTATACCAAAAGCGGCTGACTTCACCGAATGGTTCGTTACTCTGTAGTTTAACACCTTATTTATCTTGTTTACTGCGGTATTTACCTTTGGTTTACTGACGATCAGCATCCCGTTGACGGAGGGAAGGTCGTTTAGCACTTTATAATCCTGATACTTACGACCAATCCAATAGAAATTTTCAGACAAGAGCTTTCCCCTTTTATCCTTCAGCTTAAGCTTCAAAAAATAAACGTCTGAAAAACTGGACTCGTCCCCCTCTTTAAAAGCGATAAAGGCTTCTGCAGCAGAAGTAGCCGGCACATCCAGTACCCTTCTCTTGCCATAAGAAGCGACCTTCCTGCCGTCTGGTTTATACACTTCGGCTTCCGCAAGCACCTGCCTTAGCATATAAGGTTTGTTATTGATTACTTTCACAGAACTGGTTGCCGGGTTCCACTGAATGTGAATGGGTTCGCATGCCGATTTTGCTCCAAAATAGGCGCCGGTTAAATCGAAGTAGTAATCATACGTTTGCCATATCATGCTTGGATAGGCCGACTGGCTCATCCAGATCAGCATTCCGGAAGCATCCTTCCACATGTGATCGTTCCATGCCTCATACATTGCCTTCATCGTCTCCAGATTGAGAAGCTGCGCTTTCCTGCAGAAGTCATCCAGGGACTTTGAAGGACCATAGCTTTGGTTGATGTCCTGAATATACCTCACCGGTGTCGCTCCTCCCCCCAGTTCACCATGAGTGCTGAAAAAGTGCCTGGCCCACATATTTGTTTTGCTGTCAACGGCTTCAGGAGTTGGAGGAAGCCAATATTCCTTTGGCATAAACTTCTTAAAGCTCTCCACATTTACGAAAGTGGCCATCCCAAGCTCACTGCGCATTCCCCAGCTATCTTTTGAAAACAGGTAACCATTATGCGGGTCCGTAAAGTATGTCCGGGGGTCAACGTTACCCCATAAACCACTGCCTGATAAATTCCGGCTACCGCCCTTAATCGAAAAGTTGGGATTCGTGATCCCGGCATTTGAACGTGGAATATATAATTTATCAGTCAGGTCATTTTCTCTTACGGCATTTTTTATCGCCATATTCAAAGCCCCTTCAGGATCTCCGCCCGGAACTCCTTCATTGGCCCCGCACCAGATGACAATAGAGGGATGATTCCTTAAGCGCTTCACTTTTTGAACAGCGTTTACCCTGAATACTTCGAGGCTATCGATCGGCCCGAAGTTGTTCAGCCAAAAATCATCCCATACCATAATCCCGTACCGGTCGCAATAATCATAAAAATCCTCATCGGTAACTTCGCCGGTCCAGTTGCGGATCATGTTATAATTCATTTCTTTATGAAATCTGATTCTTGGCTCATAATCCTTACCTCTCACCTTGAGCATATAATCCGACATTCCCCAGTTTCCCCCTTTTACCAGGATTGGAACATCATTTACATACAATTGTACTGGCCCGTTCAGAGAGGTCGTATCTGCACTTACCTTCCGGATTCCAAAAGTTTTTGCTACGGCATCTGAGCTCTCACCATTCTCTCTGAACTCAAGTTTGCACGTATAGAGATGCTGCGTGCCGTCGGATTTTCCGCCATATCCGTTTGGCCACCATAGTTTGGGTTTTTTAACTGAAAGCTGGGGAAAAGCCTCCTTACTAAAAGAAACACTCTTCGTGCTGGCCGCTTCTAACGTAACGAGCCGGTTTACCTTTATATTTCCGGGAGAGATGGTTGCGCTTAAAACTCCGGAAACCGGGTGGCTGGCCACGTTTCGCAGGTTAGCCTCAACTGTAAGATCGGCACGTTGTTTATCCGGCAGAGCTGTTTTAATCCATGGATCTTCCACCGAAACATTCCCCGTCATGCTAATGGTTACACTGTCTGTAATCCCGCTATTATAACCCGGAACCGCGGGCATCCAGTCCCAGCCGGCACTACTCAGATACGTAGGTGCTTCCCTGTTCGCCAGGCCCTGCCCATGAGTGGCCTTGTAAAGAGGCGGAACAACAAGCACCAGCAAAACATTGATATCTCTGTTTAATTGCTGAGTGATATTAAACTTAGCTCTTCTCATCAAGCCCGCTATACTGCCAACAGGTTTACCATTCAGAAAGATATCGGCTCTTTTATTCACTCCGTGAAAGTTCAGCCAGACCTGTTTCCCCTTCGAAAAATCTTTACCGGAAAACTCTGTGCGATACCAGTACGGTTTGTTGTATTTCGAATGATCTGCCTGATATATGTTTTCACCATAATCCGGATCTTTTTCTTTGCCCGCGACTACATAGGAATGAAATATTGTACCGGGAACAATTGCTTCTACCCACTTATCGGTATTAAACTGCGGCGATGAAAGTACCGATACCCCGGGCACATCACTTTCGGGAGCAGTCTTCCACTTCAGCTGTTTATACCGGCTTTGCGAAAATACCACCTGGTGCATCAACAGCATGGCGAAAGACAGGCAGATTCCTTTTAATTGATTACTCATTACTAAGTCTGTTAAAGCTTAAGTCCGTCAGGTCTATAAACGGCTACCCCTACACGCGAATCTGCACATCCGTAATATAAATACCAGGTATTCTTCAGATACGCCATGCCTTCAATAAACACCGTACCGGCCGGATACTGGCCGCTCTTCTCGAAAGGTTCTGAAGGAACAAGAAACGGTTTGTCTAAACGAGAAACCAGTTTTGCAGGATCATTCAGGTCAAAGAGTGCTTGTCCTGCGCAATAAGCGTTTGCTGTATACGCCTTATCCCCGTCTGAAGCATGATTCTTTCCGTTGTAGAGTAATACAATCCCTTTTTTTGTAACAATGGCAGGAGGCCCGCACTCCGTCAACTGACTATCAAAATAACCAGGGCGGGGAGACATCAGCTTCACAAGTTTTCCCTCCCCGTCAACAAGCGGCTTCCAGTTTATCAGATCTTCAGATGTAGCCCCATAAACATTTTCTTCCCCCCAGTACATCCAATATTGTCCTTTTATCTTCGTAACAACCTGACCCTTATCTGTGAGTTTCGTCACAATGGAGGCCGATTTAGTAGCCATATTATAGAACTTTCCGTCATAGGCCTTCCTGAATGCAGGGCCATACTTTGTCCAGTTCTTCAAGTCTCTTGAAACCGCTACTCCCAATCTCGGCACTTTATTATTCCACATAGTATACAGCATGACGAAACGTCCGTCTTCCGTTGCCGCCACCCTCGGATCTTCGCAGCCGCCAAACCATTCATGCTCTTTCTCCTTATCCTTGCCGGGAAAGAAAACAGGCTCTTCATTTCGCCTCATTTTAAACCCATCGGAACTTTCGGCAAGACCGATCCTTGATGTACGCTGGCCTATTCCTACCCCCCTTTTATCTTCCGCCCGGTAAAGCACGTAGATCTTTCCGTCCCTCACCGCGGCAGCCGGATTAAAGGTATCATTAACCTCCCACGCAACCAGTTTATCAAGCATGGGACAGTTAAACACGGAAGACGCTTTTGGAGATATGACGGGATTCACGTTTTCGGGTCTGACAAAAGGGCCTAAAGCCCAGTCAGGTAATACTTGTCCATTAGAAGAAACCGCCCAAAGTAACAGCCATACCAGTAATAACTTTTTCATAAAATACTTTAATTAAGTGTGCGTGAATTAAGTATGCGTACGTATTAATAATCGAACGAAGGTGGCGCGGTCTGTGTTCCCCAGGTTTTATTGGGGACATCAGACAATTTGAAAGTTAATGTCCCCCCGTTTTCAATTTCCTTCCAGGAAATCCAGGTACCATTAAGCGGTTTTCCATTCAGCTGAAGATCATTAATGTAGGTTTTGTCGGGATTGCCGCCTTTAATAACCAGTGTTCCCTTTGCGAGATGTACCTTAATCTCCCCGAAAGAGGGACTGTTTACAGAAAAACCACCCACAGCCGGAATCACCGGGAACATCCCGATATTTGCAAAGACATAAAAAGCTCCCATGGCTCCCAGATCGTCGTTTCCCGGAAGGCCGTTAGGACGGTTAGAATATTGTTCTTTTATAATCCGCTTTACTACATGCTGCGTTTTATAAGGCTGCCCGGTCCAGTTATATGCCCATGGCACCTGAAAATCCGGTTCGTTTCCGGAGGCAAACCACTCTTCATGATAGTTTGCATTCAGCTTGCTAAAGAATCCATCAAGCCTCTTCTCTGCCACCTCTTTTCCCCCAATGGTATCAATTAACGCCTTCCAGTTATAGGGGATCATCCAGAAATAGCCCTTATAACTCAATTCCCTCCAGTCCTCGTTATAAGACTTCCAGCTTCCGTCTTCGTTTCGTGACCGCAGCCAGGTAGTTTCAGGATTATACAAATTTTTCCAGTATTGGGCACGTTTCAGGTAGCGGCGGTAGAGGCTGGAATCCTTAAAAGCCTGCAAAGCGAACTGGCCGATAGAAAAATCGGCCGAAGTATATTCCAGCATCATGGAGGCATTCATATAGCCTTTTTCGAGATACTGCTTCAGCATCGGCCGGGTTAGTTCTTTCTGGGACTTTGTTTCCGGATCTTCGGCACCCCGCCGCATAATTTTCAAAGCCTTACTCAAATCGAAGCGGTTAGCGCCGAAAGCATAAGCATTAGCGACTAATATCGAAGTCGGGTCTCCCTGCATGATTCCGGTTTCCGTGCTGTTTAATACCCATCTTGGAAATCCTCCTCCGGCCTGTTCAGCAAATGTGATAACAGAGTTCATCATATCGGAAGTCGCCCTGGGAAACAACATGGCAATGAGCTGTACCTGGGTGCGATAAGTATCCCAGTTACTAAAAGCAGTATAATAATTCCCGCTGCTTACCTTATGAACCTTGTAGTCGGCTCCGATATACTCGCCATTAACATCGTTATAAATATTCGGATGAGTAAAAACATGATAAAGGCCCGTATAAAACTGTACTGCTTCAGCAGGTTTACTTACTTCTATTTTGCCAAGACATTTATTCCACGCAGCCTGCGTTTTAGAAACCACTGCATCAAAATTCCATGCATTGTTTTCCGATTTGAGATTTTGACGTGCATTTTCAAGAGAAACATACGAAACTCCCACCTTGTATAAAACTTTCTTCTTTACCTGCGTATTGAAAGTAAAATACACTCCGGAATTTTCTCCCTCAGCCGCTTTAACTGAGGGCCGGAGACTGGCTCCTTCCCAGGTGCCATAGGCACTTGCAGGTTCGCTGAATTCAGCTACAAAATAAAGCTTATAATTGGCTGGAGCACCGCAGAACTGGCCTCCGTCGGCATAGCCCTCAAAGCTTTTCGAACTGGTGATCTTAACACTGGCTTCCGAAACCTTTGTTGCATTTATCCCGGTTCCTATGATAATAGTGCCCTGATTATTTGTAAAACTAAACCGGCCCATCCCTGTACGGGTAGTAACACCAAGCTCGGAAACTACCCCTTGGCTACTTTCAGACTTATAGTATCCGGCAACAGAACGCAGAATCTTAAATCCAGGTCTGAAGGTTGTCATGGAATCCGGCGACACTTTCAATGCTCCGTCTAAAGGAATAAGCGGCATATTTCCCATGTGTTCACAGCCCGCCCCACTCATTTGATTGATGACAAAACCACGGTCCTCATTAAAAAATGTGGTGGTAAACTGAACCATCCCAAACGGCGACATGGCACCGGGAAATGTATATCCGGCCTCGAGGTATTGCTCATGCTTCCCGTGCCCTTTTCCTTTAGAACCAATTTGAGTATTTACAACATTGGCGTAATCAACACTCTTGTTGGACTGGGAATGGGCTAACGTGGCAGAGCCGATCAGAATAAGTGACAATATTTTTCTTAATGGAAGTTTCGTATCAGGGGAAACCGGTTTCGAAAAGAAAATCATCGGAGTTTTTTTAAGTTTATAAATAGAATACGAATATATCAATAAAATCGATTTAGCACAACGCATACGGTGAAACAATTCTTTTATTTCTGTTTTTCTTCATTAGGTTGGAAGGAGAATTTGGTTAGAAACAGTATGGCTAAACCAACCAGTCCTGATATGAACATAAATGCACCGATCAGTTCGGCCTGAGAAAAAGAGAAACCCGCTATATGATAATTCAGATTATCCTTGATCTGCTCGATCAAAAGCCGCTCACCTCCATTTATAACAAGGTACAGTGAAAACATCAGCCCCGGGATTTGCAGTCTGTCTTTAAAAGTCCATAAAAGCAAAAACAGGAACAGAATGATCAGCGCTTCATAAAGAGAGGTGGGATAAACAGGCTGCGGAAGCTGAGAACAAAACTCTTCCCTGCAGCCGGGGATGTACTCTCCCTCCTTTAAGACGTTATGAGGATAAGTGGTAGCCCACATCCAGTCCGGCAGCCAGGTAATGGGTTTAGCATTCAGGTTTACTTTTCCCCAGTCACCATCTCCGGAGAGATGACATCCTATCCGGCCCACCCCATACGCTACAAGCATACCCGGCGATCCTATATCTGCAAGGTCTATTAAACGCATGCCATACCTGAATCCTGTAACAAGATAAGAGATTGCCCCAAATATGAGGCCTCCGTAAAAAGTCCAGCCTTCAGCGGAAAAAAACATGTCTATAGGATCTTTGAAAAAAAGTGCCGGCTTTTCCAGGCAACTGAAAAGCTTTGCTCCTATGAATCCCCAGATTGCAGCCCATAAGAGCAACTTATCCATCAACTGAAACGGATGCTCCAGCTTTCCCGGCCTGATGCGTGAAGGCGACAGCTTGACTATACCCAAACGCTCCTTCCGGATGAATTCCAGCCTGAAGACATAACAGGAGGCAACAAAGGCCAGTACAACAAATAATCCGAATGTTTGTCCCGGGATCTTAACATCCAGGCCTGTCAGATACTTAATAAGATGAGACAAAGTTGGAAACATACTATTAGAGAATTAGATCACGAAAGAATTTGTACCTGATTGAAGCCCGTAGCTCTTCCCTCCCCACTCAAAAACACCAGTAATTCCAGATGGAAGATTGATATTGATTTTCCATTTATCTCCTTGCAAATGGGAACTGACGGCTACGGTTCCCTCCGGGTGGGGAACCAGCCCTCTTACTTTAGTCAGCGAGCCCAAATGGGGTTTGATTCTCACTTTGCTGAATCCCGGAGCATCACTGTCCACTCCTAATACAGTTCTGAAAAACTCAATATTCGGACTTGCTCCCCAGGCATGACATTCAGAGCGAACAGTTTCCAGACTGGAATCTTCTGCCCAGGTTGTCATTCCCAGGGCGATATTCTGACGCCAGATATCCAGCCACTGCATATAATCATTTCCAAGACCAGCCTTTACAAGTGCCTGGTTAAGGTAGTATTTGAAGTAAACGGTGCACTGTGTTAAACTTTTGTCCTTCAACATACTTTCAGCAACTGCCTGCATATCATCAGGGCTTACGATGCCGGCAAGTATAGCCAGTGAATTGACGTGCTGGGAGAATCCCGTCTTTTCCTTTGTATCAGCGTACAGCTTTCTGCCCGGATCCCAGTATTTCTGCTGGATGGTATTCTTTAGCTGCGCGGCTTTTTGACCGTAGATGGACGCATAATCCTGCAAGCCAAGTTTCGCCTCCATTTGGGCGGCCCATTGATAGGCTAACAAGAGCTGCAGATCATGAATTGCGGCACTGCCGTCTGACCCCCTGACTTCTCCGGCGAGGTTACCCGCCCAGTCAACAAAGGTCCAGTACGGTGTATCTTTCAATGATCCATCCGCTTGCTGATATCTGGAAAAAAAGTCAAGCACACCCCGGACTCCCATAAGTTTACCTTTGACAAAATCCGGGTCGTTACGGTACATCCAGAAATCGTGTAACATCCCGATGTACCACAAAGAAAACGGAGGTATTACCTGTGTGCCCTTTGTTGGATAGCTGCTTCTTGTGACCCCTTCCGGCAAACGTGAGTGGTCAATCTGGATAATGGCATTCCTGGCCAGCCGGTCATCATCTGTATTGAAGTAAGAAATCATAGCCTGAATACGAGTATCACCGATATATTGCAGCTGTTCGTAATAGGGGCAATCCATATAAGTCTCCCAGGCATTTAACCTCGCTGTACGCCAGCCAATGTCGAGTATCTGCCTGATTCCGGCATCCTGAGAGTCGAACACCGCTACCCGTTTAAAAGGATAAGCTGTAAAAGTCCCGTAAAGGTCTTGAATGACCAAAGGCTCGTTCTTAGTATGGATTATGAGACGAACATAACGATAAGTACGAAAGTTCAGGGTAGTGAAGGATTGGTCATCAGTCCCGTCAGCGATCAGGCTATCAATCCGCCCTATAAACTCTTTCCCTTCTACTTCATTCCGGTTGCTTTTTCGCCTTCCGTTACTACCCTTGTCATAAAGAGTTTCGGCATAGCCGATGGAAATTCCCGCATCCTTTCCTCTGCTAAAATTTAGCGTAACGTAAGCATTTGTTTCATAGGTCTGGTCAAGCAACAGGACAGCCGTTGTATTGGCAGGGATTGTGAACGGAGCTTTTTTTGCCGGAAAAGCTGAAGGCACTTTTACACCAGTGGCACTTCTTAATTGCGGAATTCTGAGATAAGACATTTCCCTTGCAGGCAGGATTGACGGAACCAGCGCCCATTCAGTTCCCCACGCCTTACCCTTTGGTCTTCCATCAGCTACTTTTTCAGTAGCAGGCCAGGAGGCATCATCATAATGATTTGAAGTCCAGTCACCCTTAACCGTTTGCTTCATATCGACCATTTCCCCTTTACTTGCTGCAAAAAAATAACCAGGGACCGGCTTGTAGCCCATATTCCGGATGCATTTCCATGTATTATTCGTATTCAGGATCTCCTCAGTAGACGATCTGCCCTGCAGAATGAACCCGGTACGAAAACTAATCTGAGCTTCAGGCCTGAACTCCGCCTCGTTAAAAACAAGGGCTGACACTGTATTGCTTCCGGCAATAAGGTAAGGGGCCAGATCAACAGTTTCATAGTTCCAGGAATAACTATCGCCACGGGCAGGACCCAGCGATACCAGCTTTCCATTGACATATAATTTATAACGGTTGTCAGCCGATACATAAACAATGAAAGATGACGGTTTGGAAGGGATGTCTACAGTTTTACGAAAATGATAAACCCCGTATTCGTTCCCGGTAATATTTTTTGCTGCGATCCATTCGGCATGCCATTTAGACTGGCTATAAGCCAGGTTTCCTGTTAATATGATAACAATGGTAAAAAAACTCCTGAGTAAACGTTTCATCTGGTTTTAAATCCGCTTTACAATTAAAACTTCGCTGGTGCCCCCGCCAGTCACTTCCCGTCTTTCGGATCAGAAAGTGAAAAAGGAAGATCTCCCCTAGAAAGCCCCCTGTTCTTCTCCGGACTTCCCGCCATCTCTAAGTTTAGCACTCCTCCATTCACGATATCCGAATGGGTAAGATAATTTCTGGTATAAGCCTTGCCGTTTAATGCTGCACTTTTTATATAAAAATTGGAAACAGAATTACCTGAGGCATTTATGATAAACTTCTTTCCATTTTCCATTGTAATGGTGGCCTTTTTGAAAAGAGGGCTTCCAAGCACATATTGGTCTGTACCCGGACAAACACTGTAAAAACCCAGCGCGCTCAGGACATACCAGGATGACATCTGCCCCTGGTCCTCGTCGCCAGGATAACCGTTTTCAGTAGCATTATAAAGTTTCTTCATCACCTGCCGCGCATAATATTGAGACTTCCAGGGCTGTCCGGCGTAATTATACAGGTAAATCATGTGCTGAATGGGCTGATTCCCATGAGCATATTGTCCCATGCCAGCGTTCACCATTTCGGTCATCTCGTGAATCATATTCCCATAAGCTCCAACATTCACTTTACTTCCCACCCAAAAAACAGAGTCCAGCTTATCCGTAAAATTCTGATTGCCCCCCATTAAATTGATTAGTCCTTGTATGTCATGAAAAACAGACCAGTGCCAATGCCAGGCATTTCCTTCGGTATAAGGGCCGCCCCACGAGAAGGGGTCAAAATTATCCAGCCATTCGCCGCTGGCTTTTCTTGCGCGCATAAACCGGGTGGAAGGATCATAAACGTTCCGGTAGTTATACATCTGTTTTCCCATCCGGTCTTCATAAAACTTGTGCCCCGTTATTTTAGCCAGGGTATATCCGCAAAAATCATCGTAGGCATACTCAAGCGTTTGCGACAGTGCCCCTTCTGAGCCAGGGTAAGCTACAAAGCCTAACTGGTAGTAATCTTTCCAACCCTGCCTTCCGTTAGCTCCTCCCCAGGGCCCCTTATTATTCGCTTCATGAAAATAGGCATCTAATGCCTGCTTCGGATTGAAAGAACGGATTCCCTTTACCCAGGCATCCGTCAGGAGAGAAATCGCATGATTCCCCAGCATCCCTCCGGTCTCGCCCGGAAATGACCAGGCCGGAAGCCAGCCGCATTGCTTCTGCGCATCCAGCAAAGCCTGCATATACCGGCCCTGATAAGTGGGGTGCAAAATATTATTCAGCGGAAATTGTCCGCGGAATGTATCCCAAAAGCCGTTGTCGGTATACATATAACCGGAATGAATTTTCCCGTCGTAGGGACTATAGTAGTATGAATTCCCGTCTTTGTCATATTCAAAGAACATCCTCGAGAAAAGATTCGCACGGAACAAACAGGAATAGAATGTCTTCAGATCATCCTCTGTCCCTCCTTCTACAAGTACCCGGCTGAATAAGCGATTCCAGGCAGCTGCAGCGGCATCACGGGTTTGCTCCAGCCGCCTGAATTTACCCAGCTCATTTTTCAAAGTGCGTTCCGCCTGTTGTCCGTCGATATAGGAGGAAGCAACTTTAGCCTGCACCGTAGCTCCCTCTGCAAATTCGAGGTAAACTCCCGCACCCTTGCCTGAAAGGCTTGCGCGGCCTGCTTCCGTTTTATTACTTACATTATCCCAGGTACCATAACTTTTAAAGGGTTTATCAAACTCTATCACAAAGAAATTCTTAAAATTCTCCGGGATAAAACGGCCATTATTTACCCAGCCCACAATCTTTCTCTCAGCAGGCAGGATAGTCACCTGACTTTCTCTTGTGTATCCATCCAATACCACATAGGCCCTTTCACGCTTAGGAAAAGAGAATCGCAGATGCGCTCCTCTTTCTGTAGCAGAGATTTCGGTGCTTATCTTATTGTCAAAAGTGACCTTGTAGTAATGGGGCTTTGCAATCTCGTTAGCATGACGAAAAGAACTTGCCCGTTCTTCTTCCGCCACTCTCAGTTCGCCTTTTACCGGCATCAAAGAAAACACGGCATAATCTCCCACCCAGGGACTGCAGGCGTGCGCCTGCTGAAACCCTCTGATTGTCTCTTGCTTATACGAATACTTCCATCCGTCGCCGTTTTTACCGGTCTGCGCCGACCACGTGTGCATACCAAAAGGCAAAGCAATTGTCGGGTAAGTATTACCGGCACTAAGACTATAATCCGAATTAGTACCCTGTAGGGTATTGACATAGCTAACGAGATTATTCTGAGCCTTAACACTTTGCTGAATAATTAAAAACACAAGAATGAGCTTTCTCATATATCAGGTCTCTGCTGCATACATACAATAAGCGGCTCTACCGGGATGCAGCCGTTGTAATTTCAATGGTATGCTTCTTTGGTTTGTTGATCCGGTAAATTTCGTCTACCAGGGCATCCATTTGGCTTTGAAGCACTTTTCCCGAGCTTCGCACCGCTTGCCAGTCACCTTTCTTTCCGTTCAACCAGCCGTTTTCAGGTGAATGTTTTTCAATGGTGTCCCGGGCAGCATCAGAATGGTCAAACAGCATGTTTTTATCCTGCAGGAAGTTATAGTTTACCCAGAAATAATTCCTGAACTTTGCTTCAATTTCACGTCTTTGATTGCTCAGCTTAAGTACCTGCAGCGATTGCTGATACTGAGGAGTAGTTTTTAACAATGCCAGGTTTATTCCCGCAGCAAGCTCTTCCGCAGAAAACCCGGCAATCTGATTCTGATCTATTTTCAATGTATACCTTCCCGCCGGAAGACCCCTGATGACCAATCTCTCATTATTGAGTTCCTGATTGAAAGGAATTATTTTCAATGCTTCGCTTTGGACTTCCGGGTTCATCCACACCCGGGGGAGAGTATCTATGGGGAAGGGCAGGGAATTGGCTAAATAATCAAAGCGGATTCCATTCTTAGTTTTCACAATGTTATTGCTTTTTGCGTTAACTGAATGGATGACCTTTCCTTTGTTATAGTCGACATTTACATCGGCAATACAGGAATTCGTTAGTCCCTGACTTTTGAGAAAAATATAAGCCATTATCAGATGTCCTGCGCTGCTCGGATGGATACGATCATTTCCACAAGCAGTATAAGCCGGATTTTTCTTCTGCTCGCGTAAATTGATTTCTGTCATCGGGTAAAAGAAGTCAACATACCCCCACTGGTTATCAATAGCCGACTTTTTCTGAAATTCGATAATCTTCTCCATCGTTTTCCATTTCCCTTTAAACGCATTATTGTTAGGTATTTGAACATTTTCATCGTAAGGCGACGAAGCCATGATGATCTTTTTTACACCCTTCAGCTCCTGCAGTTTCTTTTCTATCCTGAGATAACTGTCGCGGGAAGTCTTTACAAAACTATTCACATCCGGATTAGGAGAGTTATACTCGAAATATTTACTGTCGTTCATACCGAACGTTACCGCCAGTACAGTTGGTTTTTGGGCAAGAATATCTCCATCAAGCCGCTTGTAGATCTGTTCTGCGACGTCTCCGCCCACGCCTGCGTTTAACACCTGTATTTTCCTGTCCGGAAAATGGGTCATATAATATAACCAGATGTTTGCTCCGTATAAACCCGCTTCAGTAATGCTGTTTCCGGCAAGAACAACCCGGTCTCCTGATTTAAAGGGCTGAGGTTTAGGCTGAGCAAAGGACAGTTGGAAAAACAGGCAGGCCAGGCCTGCCAATAAAAAATGAAGTTTCATATACTTTTCGGGATTCTGTAATTTCTTTATCATTATCACTTATGCATACTATTGAGGAAAAATCAGGGAGGCCGGTACGCGTAATCCTTTAACCCTGTAGTAATAAGGATCCATTCCTCCATTCTCACACCAACTTAAATCGCACCCTGTTACATTCAGACAGTAAGTAAGTAATAATTCATCATGACCATTATCAAACTCAGGATGAATAGCTGGAGTGTAGTACCTTGCAAAGCTTCCTTTAAAAAACTCGACAATATTATACACCTTTTTTGGTGTAGTAAACGGACCGGTTGGGCTGTCCGAATAAGACATGTAGATCTCCCTGACGGAATTGTCGCAGAAGAAGCCCTGGGTCATATTCATCATTACATATTTTCCTTTCCAGTAAGAAACACTAACAGTAGCCATTCCCGGACTTATCCTTGCCTCTGTCGCATTTGTAGGTGTATTCGCCCACTTTGATCCGTCCCAAAAGGTCCAGCTCATCGGGTTGTTCTGAGGAAACCTTGCTACAAAAACATTGGTAGTGGTTATACCTGTACCACTGGTACCAAAAGAATAGACATAACCGTCATTGCTTTTAACCATCCCCGCAGCGTAACTGACAGCAACCTGGTTGCTCATACCAGCAGGAGTCATACGTACCGCGCTCCATTGATTTCCTGCCACTTCGTTAAGCTTATACAATGATTGATTGGTGGCATTTAAGTCATTTCCTTCTCCACACTGTACCCAAACATCGTTGCCGATCTGAACTCCGAGACCTGGCCATGACCAGCTGGTTCCCGGCTGATTGTTGAAGACCTGTTTAGGACGATTGTGAGCACTGTTGGCGATGGTCATGTTCGGTGTATGAGCTGGGTCCCAGTCTGTTTTTGAGGGCTGAATCATCACCGAGTTGTTGTAACTAAAGAAATGGTTACAATCAAATACATTTCCGGCCCTTAGCGAAATACCATCCCAGGCGTCCTGCGTAATCCATAATACCCTTCCATCGCTTAAAGGAATACTGGTTCCCTGGTCAAAAGCAACCGATCCCTGACTGGCGGAATTCCGTTCGAAAAAAGTGACTGCTTTATCATCCCGGTACGACTCTTCCGCAATGGGATTTAAATTCCACTGCTGCTTGTTGTCTGTACTGGCCGTCTCCTGTACTACTTTGGGGTTACTGCCTACTGAGGCAACATAGGAAACAGCCATTCCATTGCCTTTATTGATAAAAGAATACGCACCTTGTACCGGTTTTTCCCTGATCTCCCATAACTGATCGCTTCCCAATACGCCCTTTTCCGAAAGCTGCACCAGTTCGGCGCCGCTGGCATTCCCGGGAGAAGTCAGCAGCTTTCCGCTATGCAGGTTCATAATCTCATAGTATCTTATGTTATTTTCTGTCAGCTTATAAATGAGTTTCCATTTCTGCCAGATATCGGGCACACCCTCAGCGGAAGCCTGAAACAAATCTATCTTCTGATTATTTCTGTATTTTTCAGTGAATTTAATATCACCGGCTACCTGAAGATATTTTGTAGCAGCTGCATTTTTAATGGTATAGGAAGCGTAATCTACTGCGGCAGGATCAAACACCTGGAACACGACTTCCCAGGCTTCCACCTGCCCGCTTTCGGCTGTAACCGTATAGATGATCGTTTTTGTTGCCGAGACATCCACTACCTCTCCCGATTTCGGAGCAATAGTCGCCTTATCGGAAATGGTTATAAGCGGAGTCACAGCTTTCAGGTTAACTGCTTTCCCAACCGTTACCACCACTTTATTTTTACCGCCACTCCGTGAGATAACGGCATCCCCTATTTGCCCCTCTGCCAGTTTAAACTGTTTGATCATCCTTCCCGGCAGCGGGGGCATGACGTAGTCTTCGTTGCATGCCCATGTCAGGACCAGGCATGATATTAACAGAAATACAATTTTTTTCATACTACATTTAATAAATGACCATCACACTATAAGCCTATCTGAAACCCTAAGTTAATTACCCGTTGATTCAGGTAGGTATCTCCGGCTGTATTAGACTCCACCTCCGGGTCCTGCTGATATTTTGAATAGTTAGTCCAGGTAAGCAGATTATATCCGCTGAGGTAAATCCGCGCATTGCTTATTCCAAAAGGCAGTGCTTTATCGGGCACCTGGTACCCCAAATCAAGGGTTTTCAACCGAAGATATTTTGCATCTATCAGCCAAAAGTCAGACAGGTACGCCGCAGGACTGTTTATGGAGGTCGGATTCGTCGTCAGACGGGGAAACTGGGCATGCTGGCTGTTTTCAGGCGTCCACCTCTGCTGGTGAATAGGCTGAAACTGGCTTTGAAAGGGCTCAATTCCCGTTCCTTTTACCACAAAACTGTACCCGGCTGTACCTTGTAAAAGAATATTGATACTAAAACCTTTATATCTCCCTCCAAGGGTCAGACCGTAAGAAGTACTCGGTAAATTAGGTTTCCCAATGGCAGTTTTATCATTCTCATCAATCACTCCATCTTCGTTAAAATCTTTATACTTCAGGTTTCCGTTGTCGTCAAAACCGATGAAAGTATATCCGAAAGGCTGCTTAATTGAATGACCGGTCTGTCTCAGCCATGGATAAGCAGGAGAAGGCTCATCCATGTACAATATCTTATTTTTGAAGTAAGAGAACACCGCTGAAATATTATAACTAAAGTTTCCCGCATTACTGCGATAACCCAGTTCTCCATCGAAACCTCTGTTGCGCACCCGGGCAATATTCTCAGGCGATGCTCCAACTCCGATATTCAAAGGGAGGGAAGAGGGCGTTATTAACTGGCGATAACGCAGGTTATTAAAATAGTCGATAGTCAGGTTTAACTTGCTGGCGAATAAATTGGCGTCGAGGCCCAGATCAAACTCTTTCTGCTTTTCCCAGGTAACGTCGGGGTTACCCAACGGGCCTTCAATAATTGAATTGTCAGGAGTATTGGTTTCGCCAAAAGAAATACCGGGCTGAAGTAAATAAACCTGATCATACAGGTAGCGATTACCATCCACTTTATCCGACCCTACAACACCGTAAGAAGCCCTTACTTTAAGCAAATCAACAAATTCAAGCGCTTTTTTCTTAAAAAAATTCTCTTTCGAGATACTGTATCCTACTGATACTGCCGGAAATAATCCAAAGCGGTTATTCGTGTTAAAACGATCCGATCCATTATATGCGGCACTGAAATCGACAATGTACTTCTGTTTATAGTCGTAAATTGCCTTGAACGTTGAACCCTGAAAATTCTGGGGTATCCAGTTATTCGCATTCACAAACAGATCCTTTTCCTTATAGGACTCCCGGTTGTACAACAACATCCCGTGCACATTATGCAACCCGAAACTCCGGTCGTAATTAAAATACGCCTGGATATTGACACGGCTGTTAAATAAGCCCTGTTCTGCACTCAAAAGGTAGTTTCCCGAAGTATACGTAGGCCCGTTCAGCGTATAAGTATCACTGTCAGGATCATATAAATACGATGGAGGGAGATCCCTTCTCTGCAACCGTGCATTCGACTCGACGCTGGCATAAGCAACCCTTCCTATGAATGACAATCCTTTAGTCACCGCATCCAGCTTCTGCGTTCCTCCGAAAAGCACATTCAAATCGTTCCTCCTCTCAAGTTTATAGCCCTGTGTCGCCAGCCGGGCGTTAATAGTAGGGAGGAGGCCTTTCGTATCGCTGGCATAGGCATAACTGCCATTGGGATTTAAGAAAGGGGCAGAATAAGGATGAATCCGGGTGAAATCATATACCTCGCCAACTATGTTGCCGGCATAGGGACTATTGATCCTGTTAAACCTTCCGCTGACATCAAATCGTAAATTCAGTGTTTTAGAAGCCTGTACATCCAGGTTCGATCTGAAATTAAACCTCCTGTAGTAATAATTCGGGTTAACCTGGTTCTCTGCATCCTGAAAAGTCTTCACATTCCCATTCTGTTTAAAGCCTCCCCCCGAAATAAAATATTTAACTGCCTCTCCGCCTCCCGAGATATCAATATTACTGTTATACTGCATAGAGCTGGGCTTGAATATTTCCTTATACCAGTTTATGTCGGGATGACCGTATGGATCGTCGCCTGTTCTGAAATGTTCAAGGTCCTCATTGCTGAACTGAGGTGTAAGGCCATCATTCGTTAAGGCCTCATTCACTAACAGGGCAGATTCATAACTATTTAAAAAAGTTGGCTTTTTAACCGGTGCCTGGAGTCCGGATTCTACCCTGACATTGATCTTCGGCGCTCCTGCACTTCCTCTGCGTGTCGTAACGATCAGCACTCCATTCGCGCCCTTAATACCGTAAATAGCAGTTGTAGAGGCATCTTTCAATATCGAGATGCTTTCTATTTCATTGACATTGATCTGAGAAAGTTGTTCATACGAATACTCAATATCATCTACTATAATTAAAGGCTGGTTCCCGGCAGAATTTAAAGAACTTACACCGCGGATAAAAAAGTCAGAAGCGTCCCGCCCGGGCTGTCCTGAACGCTGCTGCGCGATAAAACCCGGAAGCTTGCCCTGCAACGCATTCTGAACATTGGAAGTGGGCACTTCTCTTATCTCAGCCCCTTTTATTGCACTTACTGAACCAGTAGTAGTAATTCTTTTTGCCTTCCCAAAACCCACTACCACCACCTCTTCCAGGCTTCGGTTACCCGCTTGTAGTATAACTTCCAGCTTTTGCCCATCGTGAACCTTCAACTCCTGACTCTGGAAGCCGATACTTGAGAATACGAGCACATTCGCCTGTCCCTTCAGAACCAGGGTGAATTTTCCATTCACATCGGTACTTGTGCCGCTTCGCTCAACACCTTTCTCCTTTATACTCACTCCCGGCAGCGGCCCGCTGGCATCTTTCACTATCCCCGAAACCCTGGTCTGGGCGAAGGAGATCATGGGGCTCATCAAAAAGATGAACAGAATCGTATATAAATATTTTTTCATCTGAGAATTAGATTTAAATTGGAAATTCTACCATCCCGGGTTTTGCACCATATTTTGATTTTTAGCTACTTCCGAATATGGTATCGGAGCGAAATACATTTGCGGCGCCTTAAACTTCATCTGCAGTACCGGGTTATCCTGGTAACTAAGAGTACCGGAGCCCAGCTTATAGATCAATTTTCCGTGCAGCTCTTTATTAAACTCTGTTTCGGCGATCTTCCACCGGCGCACATCCCAGTAACGGTGTTCTTCAAATGCTAACTCTACCCTCCTCTCATTCCGGATGACAGTCCTCATCTGATCTTTACTCAAACCGGGAGTAAGAGTGAAAGGATCTAAACCAGCCCGCTTTCTGATAGCTTCCACAGCGTTGTAGACGTCTGCATCCGGCGCATTCAGATACTCATTTCTTGCTTCAGCAAAATTCAGAAGCACCTCAGCGTAGCGAAACAGGATGTGATCATGAGAAATATTACTGTATTGAGCAGAGCTGGTATAATTGCCCATAAATTTCCGCGAGTAATACGAGGTACGGGTCTGTTGCCGGATCCCGCCTGGTTTATCTGCTCCGCCTTCATAGGTCTGCGCAGGTCGCCCTAACCAGGGAGCACCATTATACAGAATCGTTGCATAAAATCTCGGATCTCTGTTTTCGTAGGGCGAATTCAGGTCGTATCCCGAGCCCGCTTCTGTAATGGACTTTCCATTAGCCATTCCAAAAGCATTCACCAATTCCTGAGTCGGGCTAGTCCTGCCGTTATTGATCGATGAGGTATATCCGATCGGTCCGTTACTGTTTTCAACAGACTGATCGTTGCCTCCCTGCCTGGCAAAAATCCGTTCAGGGCTCATCTGATTGAGAAAGGCATTCCCGAAAGACGGGTCGAGGCTTAAAACATTCTGATCGATCAGCTCCCGGGCGGCGTTTGCAGCTCTTTGCCAGCGTTCCGCATTATAAGAGCTATAGCCCGTATACTGGTTACCGGCATCTATATTGCCACCATTATAAAGAGGACTTGCAGCATACAGCAATACACGGGCTTTCAATGCAATTGCGGCGGCCCTGGTCGGCCTTTCTATATTATTAGCGTCAATCGGATTGGTCCTTAAACTATCCTTCATCGCATCACATTCACTAACGATAAACTCCACACAGTCGCTGAACGATCCCCTCGGTATATTGACATCATCCGCCAGTGAAAGCACCTTGTCACCCAATAAAGGCACTCCTCCGTACCGCTTCAGTAATTCGAAATAATACAATGCCCTGAGGAATTTAGACTCTGCTTTCCAAACGCGGTTAAATGGAGTACCGTTACTTAACTTACCTTTAAGAGGAACACGGTCTATGTTGGAAATAAAAATATTAGTTTGTCTGATACCAGCATAAAAATTAGGCCATTGATTATCGGGATAACTGCTGGAAGTATAAGCACCTGTTGCTAATTGAAAAACAGAAGTATTGCTGGTATTCGATGAAACAGCGTCATCTGTAGCAGCGTCCAGGTAATCTCCCCCCACTCTGTTGTGGATCCCCGGAAGGTGCAGATAAGAATCATATAAAAATCGGTTCGCATTTGTCCCGGCAGAATCTCTCGGGTCAAATATAACGTCTAAAGTCTGCTGTTCGATCGGCACTGTTTCCAGGTCTCTCTGACAGGAGGTGCACCATGATATAATGCATGGCAGAAACAATACTTTATAGTACTTCTTCATCAGAATAATGAGCTTTTTTGATATCACTAAAGTGCCCCTGCAATTGCCGGCTATAACTCTCCTTGAAATAAGATCACGTGAATTTTTCATTGGATTATTTTTATGAACACTTAAAGTTTAATATTAACGCCAGCATTGATCGTTCTCTGAATAGGGTAAGCTGCGTTGCTGTACACTTCTGGGTCGAGGCGCTCGTAAGCCGTCTCAGTAAACAGATTCTGAGCATTGGCGAAGACCCTCAATCCAGCAACCCTTAACCTCCTGGTTATACGATAGGGCAAAGTATAGCCTACATCAATATTCCTGATCCTGAAATACTCACCTGAATGCGTCCAAAAGCTTGAGTTGTTTAAAAATGGAGTGTTATTGGCATTAAACCCTACTGTTAGTCTCGGGTAAGTAGCCGTTGCACCAGTAGCCGGAGTCCATCTGCCCAGCATGTAACTGTACCCCTGATCTTTCCCTTCATTTCCGAATGAGTAATCCGTTTGCTGATACGTTCTGTTTCTGACACCCTGTACCAATACACTGAAGTCAAATCCGGCTACGTTGAACCCTAGGGTAGCTCCGTAATTTATTTGAGGTTTTGTATTTCCCAGAGCGGTCTGGTCAAATTGATCGATGACACCGTCGTCGTTCAGATCCACTAACTTAACATCCCCGGGATAGACAACCGTTCCGGCAAGCAAGGGTGCCCTGTTCGCTTCTTCCTGCGTTTGAATGAGGCCATCAGCGAGGTAACCGAATGTTTGTCCTACAGGCATTCCGGTTCTCCTGTTCCAGGCATAACGCTGCTGCAGCTCGTCCATATACAACACCCTGGTACGCAGGCGCGAAGCATTGGCAGTGATAAAATAATTGAATTTATTAATGGAATTTTTATACGTAAGAGTCAATTCCTGGCCTGTATAAAGGTTTTTTCCTACATTTTCATTCGGGTAAGCCAGCCCGATTATTTCAGTAGTGGAACCTCTTTGCTGCAGCAGATCATAGTAGGTATCCCGGAAGTAATCGGCATTCAGTGTGAAATACTTTAGCGCCTGAAGATCCATGCCAATGTTCAGTTTATGTGCTTTTTCCCAGGTTGCATGAACATTCGCCATGTTCCTCTCGATTAATCCATATATGGGTGAATAATTAGTAGATGTTGGATAACTGTTTGTACCGTCCTGGCCAAAAGCTCCGCGCCATGAGAAATAACCAAGGCTATTTTCATTGCTGTTTCCTGTCTTACCAAAAGTCCCCCGAAGCTTAAACTGCTCTATCCAGCTAAGATTGTCCTTAAAAAAGTTCTCCTGGGCAATATCCCAGCCCAATCCCGCTGCATAAAAAACACCGTACTGGTGACCCGGCTCGAACCGGTCGAAGCCAGCATAATTTACAGCAGCCTCTGCAAAGTATTTATGGCTATAGCTATAATTAACAGTCGCCGCTATATTGGTGTATTTTCCGGGGAGATCATACTGGTACGTTGAAGATTGCTGATCTGCAAAAAGCATCGCACTTCCCGAATGTCCCTCCGTGCTAAAATTATAACCCAGCGCTCCCTGTACATAAAATTGCTGAGCGGTAGAGGTAGCGTTCATAGAATTTGGCTGATCAGAAATAGAACCAAACCTTGTATACGAAGGGTTGCCGCCTGCATCCAGCGAAACATCATACACCGGCTGAACGAAAGCCCTGTTGACCACAGTCGAAGACAGGGAGGAAAAGTTCACTTTCGCCCTGGCAAACAACCCGGGAAGCCAATGATCGAATTTATAATGTAAATCAAGGTTGGCCATCAGGTCGCGGCCATTATCAAGGAGATACCCCGATCCCATAGCCTGCTGGTAAAGATTTGCTATATAGTCGGAAGAGCCCCCATAAGAACCGTTTTGATTAAAAATGGGATAAGCATTGTTGGGAGTCCTGTATAGCCTGTTTAGAATTTCCGTTACCCCTGCACCCGGCTGCCTGCCTTCCTGAATACGGCCGAAAACCTGCAGTCCGATAGTAAAATCCCGGGAGACATCTACATCTATATTAGAATTAAGGAGATAGCGGTTCTGCTCAAGATTGGTTTTATAATCAAACTGATCCGCCGATTTGAACATTCCCTGCTGATTCATATAGCTGAGAGCAAGAGCATACCTGGCATTTTTCAAACCGCCGTTTACATTCAGACTATATTTACTGATAGGACTGTTATCCTTCAGAATAGTATTATACCAGTTAACATCGGGGTAAATATATGGCGATGATCCATTCCGGTAAGCTTCAAAAGCTTCCGCTGAATAAGCAGCAGGTAAATTGCTGTTCAGTAAAGCTTCATTATATAAGTAGGCATATTGATGAGCATTAAGCGGCTCAGGTGTTTTAAGTGCTTTTTGAAAGCCGGTCTGGGCCGTAAATGATATTCTTGGAGGGCCTGCGATGCCTTTTTTGGTAATAACCTGTAGTACTCCCCTTGAGCTCTTCTGACCTAACAATAAGGTAGAAAGAGCATCCTTAAGCACCGTAACAGACTCTATTTGTTCCGGATCTATCGAATAGATGTCGCGTTGAACCCCATCTATAATGGTAACAGGCGCCTGCCCCCTCAGACTGAAATTTATCTCAGAATTATCGCTTATGCCGGAAGCATATCTTGTGGCTTCATTGGGAAGCGTCCCGGCCAGATCATTTACAGTAATAGAGGTAGTACGGGCGCTCCTGAATCCGCTCACTTCCTGCGTGTAAAAGCCGGCAAGACGACCGGTAAGAGCATTCAGGTATAGCGGAGTTGGCGTACTCGTTAATTGTTTATTATAGATCGAAGTTACCGCGCCGGTAAGTTCATTCGTGTTTCGTACATTATATAGTACCTGGACTTTATCAGGCGTCTTCAGGTAACTCTCGTCCATTCTCACCAGGACCGGAACATCCCGTTTGAATCGTAATTTCCTGGCAATATAATCCGGATGCTCCACGATGATCGTCTCATCCTCCCCCGATTCATTTATTTCGAACGAGCCCGAATTATCGGTAACTACAGATGTCTTTCCTTCAGAAAATTTAACAATGGCGTTAACCAGCGGCTTACCGAATTCATCCAGCACCGTACCCTTTATGACATGCTTTGCGCGCAGGTCCTGACCAGATAACCCGGTGGGAACGGACTGTGCTTGGGCGACATATACATGACACAAAAGCAATAGCATCCCACATATGCACTTTTTTAAGTAGCGATTCAGCATTTTATCAGTATTAAGATTTATAATTTTATTCCCGTTTGAATGAATAGACCCTATGGACATTTAAAGGTATATCTGAAAGGATCTGCGGTATTTCCGTACCCAACCCTGGCGCTTCCTGTCTCATTCGTAAAATAGTATTCTAATCGCACCAGGTTTTCATTTCCCGGCACGTTCAACAAACCTCTGGGCCAGATATCTATCCTGTATTTCTTACCTCCAAGAGGCTTCAACTTTGTTTTATCAACTTTAGAGCTCACGGCAATTTGCTGTCCGCTTTCAGTGATCCCCCTTGCTTCAAGGAAAATATCATCCGTATTAGACAGCGCAGTTTCCAGGATACCGGCATCAAATGTCATGGAGACAAAATCATTGTCGAGACTTTTTACCGGTTCCACTTTAGCTAGCTGAGGATTGACATAATCAACCAGCTCACCGGAACCGTTAACTACTGAAAAATTGTTGGAGAATGCATATTTAGTATAATCAGTATCCTCCGGCCTTAGATTTTCTTTAGAAGACAGAACGAAGAAACCCAGCCTGCAAAGGCTATTTTCAGAACCAACTTTTGAAGATATCTTTACTTTAAACTTAATATCCTCATTATTAACAAAAGTATATGCAGGCACACTTCTATAAACAAGCCATTCAAAGTCATCCAGTAAGTTCGGGCCTATCCCAAACCTCTTCTTGGCGGCATCAGACCAGGAAAGCCCTGATACAGGTTCTTTTTCTCCCGCCGGAATCAGCTGCAGGGTACTGTTACCCTTTTCCGAGCTTATAAGCTCGACAGTGGTGTTCTGAGAAGCCTTCCAGCTCTTTGGCACCATAAAACCAACTATCAGCTTGGTAGTATAAGGCGGATCTGTGTTTGCAATGCGGGGTTCAGTTCCGCAGTTCAGGGTAAAAGTAGCAACCTGCTCTGCATTTACTTCAGAAGGCACTTCTATGGTCAGCGGAGTTAATCCGCAATTTGCAAGGAACACCACCAGGAACAAGCCAGCAATAAATAAAACAAGCTTTATATTTTTTAATAATTTCTTCATATATGAATTCTTAATCTTGAACTCTTTCAAAAACGTACCTGTACTTATTGGTCTCGCAACCCGGACTAAGGGTCATGCTTAACTGCGTCTTACCTTTTTTCACGGGCATTTGCAGCGACACCTTGTTTTCGAAGGCTCCGCCTGTGGGCTTGAGCAGAAGATAAAAGGGATATTGAGGGTCGTCTAAATTAAACGTACCCGGTATGTTCACCACAAAAGGAAGCTTGTCAACAAAGGAGTAGGTATAATCCTCTTTCAGAATAAAACGGAAGGTGCTTAAATCCACTCTTTGGGATAAATCTTCTTCATTTCTGGTTATCTGCACCACCTTCCAGGTACCGGCTATATTTTTCATCGGTTCCACCGTTGCACTCGTCATTTCCTTGCTGCATCCGGAGAACCCGGCACTTAACACTGCCAAAGCCACACAGATTTTCAAAGTAATTCTATACTTTTTCATTAGAGTAATTTGTTTATTTAATAGCATGAGTGATCATCCTGGCAACGTCTGTTAACGCCTGTCCCTATTTCGGTGTATGATGATTTCATTGCTCTATTGGTTAAATTAGCAGTACACTCAGTAGCCTGGATTTTGCAGAAGCTGCGTTGACTTGGAAACCTCAGAAAGCGGAATCGGCCATAAATACATTCGCTTTTCGAAAATATGCTTGCGGACAGCAATCGTACGGAAGGTTGTACCAGCAGCCGTTTTAGTAGGCTCAGTTCCATGCATTTGCCGGTTCTCCGTCATCTCAGCTATTTTCCATCTCCTGACATCAAAAAAACGGTGGCCTTCAAAAGCAAGTTCCAGCCGTCTTTCATTCTGAATAATTGCACGCATGCTGCTGGTATTAAGTCCTGTCTGTAAATTATACGGATTCAGACCTGCCCTTTTCCGGATCTCTTCTACAGCCTTGTAAACCTCAACATCCGGGGCAGAAAGCCTTTCGTTCCTTGCTTCAGCGAAATTCAATAAGATCTCGGCATACCGGATTAAAGGAAAACAGCGGTTCGTATTGGTGTTAAACCAGTCGGACACAACATCCCTGTTCAGCATTTTATTCGTATAGAAACCTGTAGGCGTACCTTTATAAATAGCATCCTGCCCTGAGCTAACCCTGCCCGGATCAGTGGCATCTATATAGATATTTACAGGAAACTTAGTGATCTCCGGCCTGCGGACAATCAATGTCTGGTCGCGGATAAAGGTGTTATTAAACCTCGGATCACGGTTGCTATAGGGATGCGCCGCATCATACCCCGATGCCGGATCTGTTATGGGAAGACCATTACTCATTCCAAAAGCTTCTGCCAGCTCAAGATATGGATACGCCGCCGGATTACTTACCCCACGGGTGGGTGGCTGCCATAACCCTTCAAGCTCTCGGTTAGGTCCCTGCATTCGTGCGAAAATGAGTTCCGGGCTTTTTCTAAGGGTAAACACCTGGTAGAAGCCGAAGCCCGGCTCGGTGGTATTATCAATCAATAGACTATAATTATTGCTGTTCATTACCTCCAGCGCAGCATCTTCTGCCAGCTTCCAGCGGGCAGGGTCGGCAGACAGGTAACCTGTTATTGGTTTCAGTTCCGCCCGGTCCGCTACTTGTCCTCCGTTAAATAAGGGGCTGGCAGCATACAATAAGACGCGGGATTTTAAACTCTTGCAGGCCGCTTTACTCACCCGTCCATAGTTCTCAGCTACGCGGACCCAATCCAGGTACTTCGCAGCAGTATCGCATTCACTAACTATGTAGTTTACACATTCTTCGAACGTATTCCTTACTCGCGGAACATTGTCATCAGCACTATAGACACTATCTCCCATCAGTGGAACACCACCATAATGCTCAAGCAGGATGAAATAATACCAGGCCCTTAAGAAACGCGCTTCAGCTTTAGTACGCGTTTTGAGCTCCTTAGAAAAGTTTGCCCCAGCCAGGTGCTTAAGGTAAATATTAGCCCTGCGAATATTGGTATAGCTGATACGCCACGCATCATCCGTTATAATCGCCGGATTAACCGTACCTGTCGCAAACTGAATATACGTGTTCACCGAACCAGAGGCAACCCCTTCAGATTCATCTGAAGCCGCATCGAGACCTCCCCCGTCGAATCTGTCGGGATGAACACTGAACCCTATATCCGAATAAATGCCATTCAGGAAGTTCATCGTATAGGCACTGTCGGCAAAAACAGTTTTTTCATCCAGGTCCGTAGACTTCGTTTTCCCTAAAAAGCTTTCCTTTTTACAGCACACGAAGACCACAGAAAACAGGATCAAAGAAATAAACGATAATACTTTGTCCATAATTAGTGAGAAAATTGATTAGTTAATATTTTACCAGAAATTACTTCAAAGTCTTATTTTACTTGCTGCAATCTGCCATGTCAATTCAGGCATTTTATCATCACGAAAACTTCGATCTGTGCAGTAATATTCTCTCACTAAATTATTTAATAAAACCGATTTAGCAAACCAAAAATACAGTTTTATAAAAAATACATTTATCATTCAGAATGAATGATATTTATAAAACAAAAGGAACAGATGAATGCATTATTATTCAATACACCCTATTTTAATTGAAATTTCGAAAAATATCAGAATATGATATCTACAGAATAATACGGGTCAGACAAAGGCTTTTTGTCCGACCGAACGCAGAATTGCAAAATCGATTTACTAAAGAATGAAAATCAGATACGAACCGGATCTTTCTAAGATTTATTTCAGCAAAATCCCCCCGGCGCGCACAAAAAAGCCGGACACTTAACTTTAGTTGTCCGGCGGCTCAGGCCATTTATAACGAGGCTGCTTTATACTTTCAGATGCATGAACATATCAAATCCCCCAGCTCTTGTTAGGAATACGCCCCATTTCCAGGACCAGAGCCCCTCCTTTTACGATAACCGAATGGTCGATACTGCTTTTATTGTATGGCTTTCCGTTAAGCGTAGCTCTTTGTATATAGACATTTTCCGGAGAATTATTCCTCGCCTCTACTCTGAAGATTTTAGACGAATGCTCCCCAACCTTTATCTCTGCCTGATCGAAAACCGGACTTGTAATTTCATACCGGGTGTCACCCGGACAAACCGGATGCAACCCAACCGCAGCAAGTACATACCAGGCCGACATTTGCCCCACATCTTCATTTCCGACCAGGCCTTCCACTTTATTCTTATAAGCTCTTGCGCAAATCTCCCGGGTCCATTTTTGGGTTAACCACGGAGATTTCAACTGATTAAATAAGAATGGCACATGATGAACCGGCTCGTTAGCGTGGTTGTAATAATCATTCCACATCATATTCCCGGGAACTTTTTCAAAAAATTGCTCCAGATCCGCTACCACTTTCTCACGTCCCCCCATCAGTTGTGTCATTCCGGGCACGTCATGAGGCACAAACCAGCCTTGCTGATAAGGATTACTCTCGATGCAGCCATACCATTGTTTTAATCTGCCCTCTTCGGGCCACAGCTCCCAGTTTCCGTCCTTATCTTTGGGGCGGAACCAGCCAACCTCAGGATCAAATATATTGCGGTAAGCCTGGCCCCGGAGCTGGTACTTCGCAGCATCTTCTGCCCGGCCTAAATCACTTGCAAGGCGCGAAACACACCAGTCGAAGTAAGCATATTCCAGCGTATTAGCAATACCAAACGACTCAAATGTATAACCCCGGCTTCCGTTCCCGAATTTTTCAGCGGTGTTTTTGCAGAGCTGATAAGCCTCCTTTATATCATATCCCCTGATACCTTTTGCATAAGCATCGGCGATTACCGAAATGGCAGGATTACCAATCATGCAACCACTGTACGAATTCAGCATTTCCCAGCGTTCCAGGTAATCAAATTTTTTTTCATCCGCCAGCGTTACCAGGGAATTAATCAGGTCATTTACCAAAGACGGATTAATGATCGTTTGTAAAGGCATCTGGCTCCGAAACACATCCCAGCCGCTAAATATAGTCCGCTTTGTGAAGCTTCTGGAAATATGAGGCTGCCCGTCACCGCCCATGTACCGTCCGTCTACATCTTCGAAAATCCGGGGATCAATCATGGTATGATAAAGCGCTGTATAAAAAACGGTTTTTTGTTCATCCGTCCCTCCCTTTACTTTAACCTTGCTAAGCGCTGTGTTCCATTGTTGCCTGGCTTTGAGTCGAACTGCTTCAAAGTTCCAGTCAGGGGCCTCAGCCGCCAAATTATTTCTCGCGCCTTCAATACTTATGTATGAAATTCCTGTTTTAAGAAGGATCTGCTCACCTTCTTCCGTATTAAAATTGGCAAAAAAGCCTAAATGTTTACCTGAAGAAGAGATTCCGGTTGATATTTTAGCCTTAGCCACAAGATCCTGATAAGCCATGCTTTCTACATCTTCACGCTTTCTGCTCCAGCTGTCCGGAATTTCGGCACTCCAAACGCCGTAATCTTTTAATGGCCTACTGAATTTTGCACAAAAATATACGGTGTAATCTGCCTTTCCGTCCCCATTTCCCCAACCTCCTCCTTCCGGGGTGCACTTCATCCATCCTTCGATGGTATTTTCGTTTACAACTTTTACATACTGGGAAGTAGAGGTTCCCCCCACCCGTCTTGCCAGATCGATCTGTATTCTGGATGAGGCATTCCGGGGAAAAGAAAACCGCATTATTCCGCAATGTGGAGTGGCCGTAAGCTCAGCTTTTATCTTATAGTCGGTAAGAAAAACGGAATAGTACCCGGCCGATGCTTTTTCACTCGCCTTATCGTAGAATGACCGATACCCCTTAGCACCATTTTCCTTGCCCGAACTGGTTTGCAAAGGACCTGTAGTGGGCATGACAAGAAAATTTCCCATATCTCCATACCAGCCCACTCCACTCATCTGAGTAAGAGCAAAGCCTTCTATGGTTTTGTGTTCAAAGCTGTATCCGGATCCATTATCTCCGCCCGTAATGGTATTTGGGCTTACCTGAACCATTCCAAAAGGGGTGGTTGCTCCTGGAAAGGTTTTACCTAAGCCATGATATATCCCGGCGGCACCTTCACTAGTACTAGCTCCAATAAAGGGATTCACGAAATCAGCAGGCTTCCTGGTCTGGGTAAAAGTAATCGCAGGACCAGGAACGAGCAGTCCGGCGAGGAGTACCATTGCCTTCAAAACTCCGGGCAGCTTTTGAATTAAAACACTCATGACATATTTAAGAATTTGGTTAGTTAGCATATATCAAAGACATCATTGGTTAGTACCGGACCAGGTTCAGGTTCAGGTTCAGAGAACCAATCTGCCCGGCAAAACAAATGTAGCTAAAAAACCGATTTAGCAAGAGTGTTATGAAAATATTTCTATCGTTTAACAGAACCCGGTCAGCAATAGGATCATACCGGTAAGCCAGATATCACCCGATAGGCAACGCAGGAGCTGCCAAAGAGAGCGGTTGCTATTTAAATTGCCAAGAATCGAAATTAAACAAATTATCACCTTTGCCTTTAAAAACAAAGTACAGGTCATGTGTTCCGTTTACATTATTGATCTTTGCCGTACAGGTTTTCCAGAGATTTGCCCCACCAGTACTCTTCACGACGCATGTTCCCAGCAGCTTTCCATCCACAGCACCGGCACGGATCTCAATAATTCCGCCCGACATGGACGCCACTCTGGCTCTGAAATCCTTTGTATTCCTGGTAAATTTTACACCACGTACTTTTATATAATCACCGCTATCTACCGCCGTAACATATATACCGCCGCCTATACTGTCTTTTGATGTTTTTAAACCCGATGCCCAGGCAATCGTTTCGGCTTCATTCACCATATACGGATTAATATCCCCCGGTTCATCAAGGCCTTTTTCAGTCCACCAGGGCAACTCCTGTATCGTCCCGTCAGGATTGTACTTCAATTCGGCCACACATACCGATCGCCTTTCGTGATGTTTCTCGGTGATCATAAAATTTAGCCGGTAGTTGAATCCGAAAACATAAGATTTTCCTTTATAGTCAATAATGCCGGGATGATTGCCTGACGACTTTTTGTTAGGTTGCATGATATATCCCCTGAACTCCCAGGGACCTTCAGGACTTTTGCTCATCGCATACGCCATTCCCTCAGGACAGCAAGTTGAAGCATAGGCCATATAATAATTCCCATTACGCTTATAAGCCCAGGGACCTTCCTGGTAATGGAACGGGTCAGGCTGATCTTTCTTTTTAGCTATTGAAGCGTCTTTGACAATTTCTCCGGAGAAAGAGATCATGTCCTTATTGAGCTTCACATACCATAAATTAGGATTCCCCCAATACATATATGCCTGGCCGTCATCATCGATAAACACCGTGGGATCAATGCTGTCATATTTATCCCCGATCAGGGGCTTTCCCAAAGGATCAACGAAGGGACCTATGGGGGTATCGGCAACAAGCACTCCTATGCCGCGTCCCTGAACCGGGCAGTACATATAAAACTTACCGTCCCGCTCTATGATCTGCGGCGCCCAGGCACCATTCTCAAAACCTCCCCAGCCAGTAATGGCCTTATCCGCCCATTTAAAATTCCGTAACGATGCTACCGTACCCCTGTCTGTCCAGTTCACCATATCAGTAGAAGTATAACAAAGCCAGTCACGCATCAGGAACCTGCCCATCCCTCCGGGAGCGTTGTCTTCATCATGGCTCGTATAAAGGAATACGGTGTCCTGGTATACCATCGGTGCAGGATCTGCCGTAAACTTGGTTTGAATAATGGGATTCTGAGCCGACGCTTCGGAAGCGGCCAGCATGAACATTAAAAAGGGCTTTGCAAAATATTTCATAGTTTTTCTATCCGGTTTTGGCTCACATAAGCCGGGGATTATTCCCGTTATTACAGTAAGCAGCAAGGTTGGCAAAGCACAAAAATGGATATATGGATATTTTGCAACGTTTAAATAAACGTTTTTTTGTAGCACAAATGTCTAAACGTGACGTGATCACAATGATTGCCTCAATCCGGCTGCTGCTCCACTTTATGCAGCAGGAAGATCGCAAGCAGGAAAAGCACAAGAGAAAAGCCAGGTTGAGACGCTTCTACAAAACCGTACCCACTATGTATTTTTGCAATTAAAGCCGATATCATACAGATACAAAACCCCACGTATACCCATTCTCTAATTCTTGCCGGTATTCCGGGAATCAACAGCGCAATGCCCCCCAGTATCTTCGCAATGGTAAGCTCAACACGAAAGTAAGCCGGGAATCCCATCCTATCCGTAAATTCCGTCTGATGTGTTTCTGCGAACCATGCCGCAAAAAACATAAAAAAAGACATTAAACCGGTTAATAGCCAATAATACAATTGCTTGCTTTTCATTCTTTTTGATCATGACGATCAAGAAGTAAAAAAGGGGACAGAACTTCTCTCATAAGATGCAGCGATTAACAAAAAAGAAGAAGCCATCCTGATGTACCAGCGTTCTATTACGCTGAAACCCGGTAATGAGGCAGGCAGGAAGATACTGGAACGGATACAGGCACAGCCACGATAATATCCTGGTTATCAATAAAATCAGCCCTGCAATTAAAAGCCCCGGTTTGTGCAACCGGGGCTCACCCTTTATCAAACTACTAAAAGATTGCTCAATATCCCGGATTTTGGGTTATATGTGGATTAACTGTGATTTCGTTCAGTGGAATCGGATAAAGCTGCTGGTGCCCGTCTGAACTCCAGGTGCCACCTTTAGCCGCACTAACATTCCCCGGCGCACCCATAACCGTATTCACATTTATGGTGCTGGCCGTATGAACAGCCCTGTTCAGGTCAAACCAGCGGTGCCCCCATTCTGTAAACAACTCTACCTGCCGCTCATGCTGAATAGCGGTAAGCAAAGATGCTTTGTCCCTTGCTCCGGCGTAGTTCGGTAAACCTGCCCGCCTGCGGACTGCATTTAAATCGTCTACGGCAGTAACATCACCAAGTTCAGCTTTGGCTTCAGCCCGGATGAGGAATTGCTCTGCCAGGCGCAGTACCATTGTAAATTCAGAAATCGCGCTGCCTGTTTGGACTTTATATTTATAGGGAAAATAATAGGTTTCTCCCTCCTCGGTTATAGAACCTATCCAGTTAGCTTTCCGTTTATCATCATTCTCAAAGGCACCCAGTAGCTGCGGACTTATCGTGTTACCTTGTTCAGTACCTGAATCGTTAGGCATGCCAAGCAATATGAAAGCATTGCCATCATTGGTATTATAATTTGCAGGTAATGGAGTAAAAAGCTGCCAGATTGCTTCTGTGCTATTCTTTAAAAATACACTATTCTCACCGCTGAGATTGTCGCAGAGTTTATACGCACTATTCCCAATAACACTGCTGGCTGCTGTGACTGCCGCCTGGTAGCCCGACGGATCATTTTTATCGTAGTCGGCTTTATACAGATATGCCCTGGCTAATAAGGCTGAAGCTACCGCCTTGTTAGGGCGCACACGATCCGTGGTTGTTGCCGTATCGGTTGCATCTATATAATTACTATTTAAAAAACTTTGTGCAAGAGTAAGATCTGAGATTACCTGCTGTAATACCTGCAAACGTGGCGATCGGGATAGTTGGCTGGTGATCTTATAATCTGTAGTTAGCGCAATCGGCGCATCGCCGTAGGCATTAGTCAGGTAAAAATGCCAGAAAGCCCGGATAAAGTAAGCTTCGCCGGTCAGCTGATTCTTCACATTGGTCTTCAAACCACCACCATATTGCTCCAGGCCCTGTATGACCGCATTAGCCTGGTAAATATAACTATAAGCATTCTCCCATTCACCAAATGTTAGCGACATCGCACTGGTCATGGCGTTACGGTAGAACGAAAAGTAAGACGACATGGCCGAGTTTGAATAAGTGGTTAATTCATCGGCCAGTACGCCGTTTTGAATGGCAATCACAACAGACTCCGGCGTATTCTGAAACATCTGGGTATAAATATTCGTGACCGCTGAAGTAGCCGCCGCCGCATTATTAAAAGTAGATGAAGTGACAAGCTCAGAGTTGGGAGGGGGAATTTCAACAAATTTCCGGCATCCCGAAATCAGAGCCAGTATTAGCAGGGATGGGACCAAAAATAACCTGCTCACGTTATTGTGTGTATGATGTATTTTCATTACTAATTTCTTGATGGCCAAATTAAATGGATGCATGTATACCGAATACGATCGTCCGCAATGGCGGCAGACCCAGTGAACCTGTCTCCGGATCAAGCCCGAAGTAATTACTGAAAGTTGCCAGATTTTGCCCCTGCAGATAAACGTTCACATTTTTTAAACGCATCGTTTTCTGCCATAAAGAAGGCAGGTTATAAGACAGTGAAACATTTTTTAAGCGAATGAAAGAAGCATCGCCATATCCAAAGGTACTGGTTGTCGAACGATAGCCCGGATCGGCCAGATTGAAAGTTGACAGGCGCCCAAAAAGCGCTTCATCGCCCGGGCGTATCCAAAAGTTACCGGCCATTGCTGCAGGAAGATTGTAGTTAAAGGTACCGGCTGATTGTAACACTGAACTTTCCCCGTAATAATTCACTTTCTGTTGTTTAACAAACTGAAACGAAAAATCCAGCTGCAAACCCTTATACTTTAAAGCATTGCCCAACAAGCCATAATACTGTTGTGTAACCGGCTTTGTCACCATAAGATCTGCGGGGTATTCCGGGTCGGTAGTGGTCTCTCCTGAGGATTTTATGAAATTATACAAACCATCTTCCGCATTTACACCGGCAAAAACATAACGCTTGGATATAAAAATGCTTTGCCCTTCTACATACACATTTGCGTAGTTAGAAGTTTCCAGTCCTGGATATGACACCAGCTTATTGCCTTGAAGAGTTAAGTTTACAGAGGTACTCCACTTAAAGTTCTTTCGCTGGAGATTGGTAGTGTTCAGGGTAAACTCTGCGCCCGAGTTCCGGACAACGGCAGGCAGATTCGCCTGTACCGAGGGAAAACCGGCTGTTGCACCTAAGGGATAAGATAGCAGTTGATTACCGCTGCGGTTAAGATAATAACCGGCAGTAAGATTAATGCGGTCATTCAGGAATCCCAGATCGAGTCCGAGTTCCAGCTTTTTATTTACTTCCCAGGCAAAATACGCGTTAGGAATGCGGGTTGCATAGAGTCCCGTGATACCCTGGTAGGTAGTAGAATTGCTGGAATAAGAACTGAGATAAGTATAGTCAGTTATCTGGTCGTTCCCGGCTACCCCATAGCTTGCACGAAGCTTACCGAAGCTCAGCCAATCCAGGTGATTGTCAAAAAAACCTTCGCGGCTGAAAACCCAGCCCAAACCAACGGCTCCAAAATTCCCGAACTGTTTCCCTGGTCCAAAACGACTGCTTCCATCCCGTCGGGCAGTCAGATTCAACAGGTATTTCTCTTCCCAGTTATAGTTAAGGCGCGCGTAAACGGCTGTATACTTATAGGTAATATCGGTAGAGCCAAAGAACCTGAAATTAGATGCGTTGGCCGGATTAGTCAGCAAGGCATCGCTGGCGTAACCCGAAGTGAGATAGGAGGCAGAATTAGTATACTGGCTTTGAAAACTTGTACCGGCTAACACATTCAGCTCACCTCTGCCAATCTTCCTGATATAGTTCAATTGCGGCTCAATGATCCAGTTAGTAGATTTTCCGTTGCCATAGTTGTTACTCCGTCGCGCAGCGTTGTTGGTGTTCGGCGGTGCAATAGCTAACGACGGCGTAATATTGACCTGTTCAGTCGTTGCGTAATTATAACCGGTATTTGTTTTAAAAGTAAGCTCCGGCAGGATTTTATAACTCAGCGTAAGGTTACTGGTTAACCCGTTACTGGTAGCGTCGGCCGTTCTAACGGTATAAGTTAAGGGATTGCCCCATGTTGCGGTTGTACCGTTGGTCTGCCAGTTGAGTGTCCCGTCAGGATTGAAAGCCGCAGGGGCAACCGGCGAAAGGGTTAATGCATAATTTGTGAGATCTGATTGCGGCAGATTATTTTCATCATGAGTATATCCTCCGGAAAGCGTTAGCTGAAAACGGTTACTCGCAGACGAATGGTTCAAATTGAAATTCAGGGTACCCTTCTGGTCTGCAAAATCACCTGGATAAACAGTAGTGTGACGGTTAAAGCCCCCTCCAACATAGAATTGCGTAGATTCACTTCCTCCGGATACAGAAACCTGCGCATTGGTATAATGACCTGTTCCGCCTATTAATTCCTTTTGCCAGTCGGTATAACGGGTGGTATCCCATACACCATTTAAATCATAAGCGGTGGCGGGTATATCGATACCATCATTCGCATAAGCCTGGCGGCGCATTTGTAAATACTGTTCGGTATTCATCATATCCATGGTGCGCGTCACCTTTGAAACACCCTGGGAAAAATCGACGTTAACCAGCGTGTTACCGGGTCTGCCCTTTTTCGTTGTGATCAGAATAACACCATTAGCACCACGCGATCCATAAATGGCCGTAGCATCCGCATCTTTAAGTACATCAATACTTTCGATGTCATTAGGATTAAGCAGGTTAAAAGGACTTAAGCCGCCTGCAGAAGTGTTGCTGAAACCGGTGCCTGATCCCAGCGGGCCGCTTGTAACACCTGCACCCGGCGTAAGCGTACGATTGGAATAGGGAACTCCGTCTATCACGTAAAGCGGATCATTTCCATTGGCAATACTGTTCTGCCCCCGCAGACGTACCAGGGAATTGGCTCCGGGAACACCAGATTGCTGCTGAATATATAAACCGGGAACACGCCCTATCAACGCCTGAATCGGATCAGTAACCGGCTGCATGCTGATCTCTTTCGCACTGACACTGCTTACCGAACCTGTACTAAGCGCTTGTTTTTCCGTATAATAACCTTTATTAATCACCACCTCGCGCAGGTTTGCGACGCCGGCATGCATCACAATCCTTGCCGGAACTTCTCCTGCTTTTAATTCAGTTACAATGAAACCAATGTGAGAGAATGTAATAAGTGACTTCTCATCTTTCGCGATGATCTTAAAAGTGCCCCGCTGATCGGTGAGCACGATATTACTGGTACCTTTTTCACGAACGACGACACCCTGCATGGGATGCCCGATAGAATCTGTCACAATTCCCTGTACCGTTATTTGCTGAAAGCCCGCAATAAGGCGTTCTTTAACTTTATGCAGAAGGGAAACATCTTTGGGACTGATCAAAACAGTTTTATCTTCTATTCTGAAATCAAACGACAGACCCTGAAGAAAATCTGCCATCACATTGTTAATATCCTCATTATTGTAATTAACACTGCGGACTTTTATTTTTTTCATGTTATCAGAAGATATCAGCACGTCAAGCCCGGTTTGCTTCCTGATCTCATCGATCATTTGAGCCATCGTTACCCTGCTCTTATGATAAGTGATCTTCTGGCCGTAACTGGAGGCGCTTGCTTGCAATAAGCCAGCAAATAAAAGAAGCGTAATAAGTTTCATGACCAACAAAAATTGATGCGTACCCGTACCAGGGCGCGCGCAAAAAAGTCGCGTA
The DNA here is from genome assembly GCF_003130405.1 of Pararcticibacter amylolyticus. Lineage (GTDB taxonomy): Bacteria > Bacteroidota > Bacteroidia > Sphingobacteriales > Sphingobacteriaceae > Arcticibacter > Arcticibacter amylolyticus. Next base: position 56,466 of record NZ_QEAS01000005.1, on the reverse strand, counting down.
AAAATTTTATACATTTGGGTATTCGGTTAAAATGAAAATTGTGTTCGAAGCAATTCTTTAAATGTTTATCTGCCTTGCAGATAAAACTTTACGACCGGACAATTCAAACGGAGGCGTGTCCAGCGCTTCCGTTTCTTACCAGGCCGCGTACCTTCCTTGTTCCTCTAATATTCCATATAGTTCCTTCGGAGTTGAATCATTATTATTTACTGTTTACTTATTTTTTATATACAGTTACCTTGTTTCCTTCCGCTTTAAACTTTACGGTACCCGTACTCTCGAGCTTATCCAGCACCTTTGACAAATCACTAAACCTGTTGATGGTACCATAATATTTTTGGTTATCGATCTGGTCAGCATAAACAACTTCCACATTGTACCAACGTGATATTTCCCGCATGATGGCAGTCAGCTCCTCATTGTCCAGTTTGAAATAGTTATTTTTCCAGGCGACAACCCCATCGGTATTTACATCTGTAATTTTCAACTGAGCGCCAGCACCCACAGCTTGCTGGCCTGGTTTAATGACGATATTATTTACACTTGCAGAGCCGCTGATAAGCGTGGTATGCATAGCAGGCTCATCTTCATAAGCATTTATATTAAAGGAAGTGCCTATATCTTTGATAATCTGGTCACGCGTTTCCACTTCAAATTGCCTGGACTCATCATGAGCTACATCAAAATATGCCTCTCCCGTTAATTTTACAATACGCTTTTTACCATTAAAGGCGACCGGAAATGTAATCGATGAAGCTGCATTGAGCCAGACTTTAGTACCATCTGCCAGGACTACCGGGTAGGCTAATTTCTCTCCACGGGCTGTGGCCACCGAATTAAACAAATTAGCATTCTGATCAGTTACCTTGCCCGAAAAAGTTATCTGACGCTGATCATCAACCGATATCACCATTCCGTTTTGATCCGCTATCTTCCCATTCAAGGCCTTATTGAGGATGATCTTCCGGCCATTAGCCAAAGTCAGAGTGCCCTGGCTCAAAGCAGGACGCCTGTCTATCACCTGTTTATCAGGATCACTTCGGACTAAAAAGAACACACCCGCCGACAAAGTAATCAGAATAACGGCGGCAATGGCAGCATATCTGCGGACAGGAGACACAGGGGCGGGGCGCTGCCGCGCGAGCATCTGCTCTACTTCCTTATCCATATACTCCGAGACAAGTCTATCGATCTCCTGCCTGCCCATTAAGTCAAAAAACACCATCAGTTCACTTTCACTGGCGGCACCTTCGATATAACGCTCAATGAGTGTTCTCTTTGCATTTTCGTCTTGTTCCAGCATTTATATCTTGTTTTCAGACTGCATTACGAACAAGAGCACATCACCGGGTACGCATGATGAAAGAAATATTAATTTTTTGAAAAGAATTTATTAAGCCGGTAGAATTATCAATGCAGGGTAAGCATTAAGGCTGCCAGCAATATTTTAAGATCGATGCCCAGTTCCTTGTCCACAGCCCTTTTTAAAATCCGCATAGAATATCCCATGTGCTTTTTTACAGTATGATGTGTAATTCCTAATTGAACAGCGGCTTCTTCATAGGTAAGATATTGCTGCCGGCACAGCTTGAACACTTCCCGCGTGCGCTCCGGCATGGTGTCGAGTATTTTCTCTATAAAAGCAAGGTAATCACGCGTAAACTGGTTCTCTTCCGGCAGGTTCCGGCCAGTGGGGTATTCGTTCAGGATCATGCTGGCAGCGGCTTGCTCTACAGAAACTCTCCGTAAAAAATCGAGAGCACGGCTTTTAGCAACCGTGTAAAGCCACGATGCCGGGGCAATAGTTTCAGGCAACTCACTACGCCCCTCCCAGCATTTAAGAAACACATTTTGACAAATATCCTCAGACAAATTAGAAGACTTCAGAAATTTACGCAGAAAACGAACAATATCCGCATGATAACGCCCATATAATTCTGCAAAAGCACCCCGATCATCAACTTTCATCAGACCAAACAACTCCAAATCGGTATACAAATTATAGCGCCCCATAATTAAGCCCGTAAGCTAATCATTTTTTCCCACTTCAAGACCTGAATGCTGCATATTGCAATTCAAATTACACCCAAACGATCATTTACGAAAAAAATCAGGCTCTACTGCCGCGTTAAAAGCACCTTTCCCAGATGAGAATCATCAGGTATCCAGAAACGTCTGCAAGCGCAGATCAAACTGTGTATTTTTACTTTTATATAAGCGGGTGAGATTAAAAGCAGCGCCCAGCGATTGATAGCCACACTCCTGCGAATAAGAATCCGTAAAACCATAGGCATTACCCGTGTGCTCATTCGTACGGGTCTGAGTGAAGGATAGATCCGATTATCTGACTTTGAAGCAGAGGATATCGTTGAAGGATCCTACACATTGCACGTGCAAGGCTCCGGCTGTCAATTAAGACAAACCCTAAGCGCTCTGTATTCGACAGATTATCTTCAATATTTCTTTGTAATTTTCGAAAATGAAGATCCTGATCATAGAAGACGAGCTTGATTTATCCTCAGCTATAAGGGATTACCTCACATCTGAAGGCTATTTATGCGAAACAGCTATTACCTACGACGCGGCCTATCAGAAAATTTCCCTCTATAGCTACGACTGTATATTATTAGACCTGATGCTCCCCGATGGTGATGGCCTGAAATTGTTAAAACATCTGAAATCATTACAAAAGACCGAAGGCGTGATAATTATTTCGGCCCGCAATGCCCTCGACGACCGCATAACAGGTTTAAATTTAGGTGCAGACGATTATCTGATGAAACCCTTCCATCTTTCAGAGTTAAATGCCCGGATTGCCGCCATCATCAGGCGTAAAAACAATCAGCATTCCAATATATTCACCTTTAACGAAATTGAGGTTGATCTGGGAGCAAAGACCATAACAGTAAACAGGCATGAAATTCACTTTACCAGGAAAGAATACGACCTGCTGCTTTACTTCATATATAACAAAGGAAAAGCCATATCCAAAAGTGCAGCCGCTGAGCACCTTTGGGGAGACGACGCGGATATGGCCGACAGCTTTGATTTCATTTATACACATATTAAAAACATCCGCAAGAAACTATCGGATGCCGGTGCTAAAGATTATTTTCATTCAGTTTATGGCCTGGGTTACCGGTTTACAGATATATGAACCTATTTTCGAAATACAACAGGGTTTTACTGGTCGTACTACTGATCGGCCTCATCTCTGTAGGAATATTATTTTATAATGCTCTCAACTATACACTTAACAACAAGATAGATGAGAATTTACGGGAGGAACTAATGGAAGTAAAAGACTATCTGCATGTCAAAAACATTTTCCCCGCACCCCCAGAAGACCTTGACCTCGTCATTGAGTATAAACCGGCAAAAAAAACGTCTGCGGTACTAGTACCCGGTGATACCACGTTCTACAATCCAAGAAAACAAAAAAAAGAATCTGCACGCTACCTGAAGGCTGATCTCTTATTAGACAACCAACCTTTTCATGTGCTGATCCTGAATTCAAAGGCTACTCAATCCAGGCAGATGCAAATTGTCTTTTTAGCCATAATTATTCCAGTAGTTATATTATTTGGACTGATGGCCTTATTTAATCGCTACCTGCTTTTAAAACTATGGTCGCCATTTTATCAGGCCTTAAAACAAATTAAAAGCTTTGACATCAAAAAAGGAGGCTACAGATCCGTAAAAACAGATATACACGAATTCAGACAATTAGATGAAGCACTAAAGCAAATGACAACACAGATACAAGACGATTTTAAGGAGATCAAACTCTTTACTGAAAATGCCTCACATGAAATGATGACTCCGATAGCGATCATTAATTCAAAGCTCGACACCCTGCTACAGTCGGGAACGCTGGCAGAAAATGACAGCAAAGCACTACTCGACCTTTATAAAGCTACCAAACGGCTGAATAAAATCAACCAATCGTTGCTATTACTGGTAAAGATTGATCATGATCAGCTTGGTGAAAAAGAACAGCTTTGCCCGGCTGAATTGATCAGGCAAAAAGTGAATAATTTTCAGGAACTCATTTCACAGCGACACATTCAGGTAACATGCAATCTTGATGATACGACTGTTTTGAGCAACAAATACCAGTTCGACATTTTATTGAACAATCTGTTCAGCAACGCAATAAGGCACAACAGAAACGGAGGGGAAATCCATATAACACTAAAAGAGGGCGAACTCTATTTTGAAAATACAGGTAATCAGAATGCATTGCCCGAGAGCCAGATATTTGAAAGATTTTACAAAGACCCGAAGTCAGATGGTGTGGGTTTGGGCCTGGCCATCCTCAAGCAGATCTGTATCAAGCAAGGCTACTCCCTGAATTATTATTTTCGTTTGCCTATGCATGGCTTCCGGATAAAGTTCGGATAGATCCGGACTCCCCAAGCTATGATTGTATTTCAGCCTGTTCTATTCTATCAGGAGACGCACAGAGTCTACCCTCAATCTAGTTTTAAGCCATAATTGCATTCTTAATTTTTATAAGCTCGAAGCCGTTGGTCCCCAGCCCCAGGCCTATCCCCATAATCGGTCCCATCAGGGGAGAGATCAGCATCGCTCCGATAATAACAGCGGTTGAATTTACATTGAGACCGATTGAGGCAATAAAAATAGCAAAAATGAGGGTCCACAAGTTAGCTCCCACAAAATCAGAGTTCTTGCGAATGGAGATAACCACGTCATCCTCGTCCGCCTTGTCCAGGTGGAGATTAAACCTACGGGAAAGAAAAATATTTACTGTGCGCACCAGGCGGCTTCTTCTTCTCTTCATGCAAATCCCTTTAGTTAAATTTAATCCGTTTCAGCCAGGAATAGCCAATGATTCCGGCCAGGACGGAAGTTACAAGAATTACGAACTTGGCTTCAATCTGGAGATGATGATCAGAATACGACAACATCGCGATAAATATCGACATGGTAAAGCCAATGCCTGCCAGTACGCCTGCCGCCACCAGCTGATTCCATTTTGTTTGTTCGGGTAATCCTCCGATCCCTGATTTAACGGCCACCCACGACATGATGAAAATCCCGATAGGTTTACCCAGAAACAGGCCCAGCAGAATTCCTAAACCCATATTACTAAAAATTCCGCCAACCATAGAAATATCGAGATGGATATTAGTATTAGCAAGAGCAAACAGAGGCATAATCAAAAAGTTGACGGGTCTTGTCAGCCAGTGTTCCAATTTCTCCAGGGGAGACTCTTTATCATCCGGAGTAGTTGGAAGTGTAAATGCCGTTAACACACCAGCTATGGTTGCATGTATGCCTGAATGATGAATAAAATACCAGATAAACAATCCCGGTATCACATAGAACAGCGGATGCGAAAGGTTTAAGCGATTAAAAATAACAAGCAGGAGCAGTATTCCCCCGGCATAAAGCAGGTAAGTTAAATGAAGTTCCGCGGAGTAGAAAAGAGCGATCACCAGTATGGCACCCAGGTCATCCACTATAGCCAGGGCTGTTAAAAACACTTTCAGTCCTGTGGGAACCTTATCACCAAGGAGCGATAGAATCGCGATTGCAAAAGCGATATCAGTCGCCATCGGGATCCCCCATCCGTTAGCCGTTTCCGTATTGTTATTAAAGAGCGCAAAGATCAGGGCAGGTACAGCCATACCGCCTATTGCTGCAAAAACCGGAAGAGCTGCCTGCCGGAAAGACGACAATTCACCTTCAACCAGCTCTCTTTTTATTTCAAGCCCCACCAGTAAAAAGAATATGGCCATCAGGCCATCGTTTATCCAAAGAAGAACCGGGTAACGCAGGGTAATTCCCGAAAAATTTGACCCGATTTCAGTTTTTAGCAGTTCATCGAAGCCTCCGGCCAGGGGACTATTTGCAATCATTAAACTGATAACAACACAAAAGATTAAAAGGACTCCTCCCGCTGATTGCGAAGAGAAGAAGCTTTTGAATACATGAAGATTTATTTTTGACATATTTAGCACCTATAAATTAATACTTCCTGCGATACTTATAATAGTATACAGTTGTTATTCGGCAGCTCATTAAAAGTCAGTTTCCACACTATTGATGAGCACATGAAAATCTAACCGGTTAAATCAGATAAGTGCAATGCAAAATAAAAGCAGGTGTCTTTAAAACCGGTGAAATAAAATTCCGGTATTGATGATTATCATAATGGAAAGAAGATTGGGGACGTTCTGCGTGCCATACAGCCCCCCCGCTAAAGGGCAAAAAGACAAGACAACTCCCCTGCCCCGAAGAAAAATGAGGAAGCACGTATGTATCATAATCGTCCGCGTAGACTTTCTCAATTTCTTCCTTCGCTGTCATAGATCCCAGGACCAGACATAAAGAAATGAACAGAATCAGACTGAAGAGGTCGAAACGGCAATCCTTCACACTGCAAAGGTAAGTACTAAGGCTTAAAACTCCTTAACAAAGTTCAGAGCCCAACAAACGGCTTTCCTATTTCCCGCCAGCTTTCGAATGTCCTTGTAAGTGTAGTAGACCAATCCCGAATACATCCATTTTTCTACTTTGCATATTTCTATGTAAAAGGCGCGCTCAAGGAAATCTTCGATATAAAATAAATGATTGGATACGCAACCGCTAAATAATTTTCCCCTATGAGTATCAGATTTTCACAAAAATAGAAACACTATTCAGGAATTATATTATTTTTACCCTCGATAAGGTTTAGGTGCCCTGTTTGTGCTCATCACAGGCAGGGCTTTTTTATAGCCTTTCAATGAACAGGCAGAAAAACCCATGTCCACGGGTAAATAGCAGTCTGTTGCTATAGTTGTCTGTCCGGATATGACAAAGCACAGAAGATTGATTTTATTAACTTTGTGGAATGGCAAACCAAGAAAGCACGGACATACCCGGACTGAACCTGGCCGATCTCAAGTTAAAAGGTTTTAAAATTCACGCCGTAACCGCATCCACGGAAGTACCGGTCCATGCGGGACGACGCGACTTTTATAAAATGGGCTTAGTCAACGGCGACATGACCATCAATTATGGCGGCCAGTTGCTGGACATAAAAGGAACTGCTCTCTTTTTTGTCAACCCCCGGGTGCCTCATTCTCTTGTCCGCCGCATCAACCGCACCAGTGGTTATGCCTGTATCTTTACCGAAACCTTCCTCAGTGGCCGGGAACTGCACGACTCGCCCCTCTTCAGGACTGGCGATAAGCCCGTCGTACCGCTAACTGAAGAACAAGCCAGCTTTATGACAGGCATGTTTGAGAAAATGCTGGCCGTTTACCAGAGCGACTATCTTTATAAGGGCGATCTGATCAAAAACTATATCGAGCTCATCATCCATGAAGCCCTGCGAATACAGCCCGCGCAGCATGCCCAGACCTTCAGAAATGGCGCAAGCCGCATTGCACATCTCTTCAGCGATCTGCTCGAAAGGCAATTCCCCATAGAGCGCAGCAACGAACCGCTCCGCTTACGCAGTCCGCAGGACTACGCCAGCCTTCTTAATGTGCATGTCAATTACCTGAACCGGTCTGTCAGAGAAACTACCGGGAAGCCTACTTCATCGCATATCGCTGCGAGGATCATTGCCGAAGCAAAAGCGCTTTTAAAACATAGTGACTGGAGCGTGGCCGAGATCGCCTATTCCCTTGGTTTTGAATATCCCGCATATTTCAACAATTATTTCAAGCGCCTGACCGGCAGCACGCCGAACGCCTTCCGCAAGGTTTGAAAATCATAACTATCGGTTTGATGCTGATTGGCTGCCTGCGGTTTTTTGGCGCAACTTTGCCCTGTAACATTAATTTATTTAACCATGAAAATTTTAGTAACAGGAGCAACAGGAAAAGTAGGCAGCCGCCTGGTGCCGCGCCTGCTGGCCAAAGGCTATGACGTAACCATATTGGTAAGAGACGAAGCAAAAGCGGGCGAACTGATCGGGCTGGGCGCAAAAGCCATCACTGGCGATCTGTATGAGCCGGCCACCTTGCCACCCGCCGTAGCCGGTATGGATGCCGTGATCCACCTTGCTGCGCTCTTCCGTACTTTTACCGATAACGAAGGGATTATCAAAACCAACCACGAAGGCAGTATAGCATTAGCACAGGCCGCATACGAGGCCGGCGTCAAACGCTTCGTTTTTACCAGCACTTCCAATGTATATAGTTCAGGATACCGCCGCCCTGCAAGAGAAGATGAACAATTAGATATTAATGATCCCCGTGCCTACTCTTCCAGCAAGATCGCCGCAGAAAAGGAATTGATCGCCATGCACCAAGACCAGGGATTCGACGTACGTATTTTGCGCCTTGGCTTCGTGTACGGTGACAAAGACCCGCACATAGCCGAAATTATTCCATACATCAAAAAGCTAAATATGCATTCAGGGGCGCGCATGCATATGGTGCATCACCTCGATGTTGCCCAGGCAGTAATCCTGCTGCTCACCACCGGGGGATTGGACGGAGAGATCTTCAACGTAGCCGACGACGCTCCAATTTCATTGTATGAACTGGCCGAATCTTTCGGGAAGGCGGCAGAGACCTTTGACGAAGCAGAAGGCCCGCTTAAGGATCCATTCCAGGGAGTGCAGGATATTTCAAAACTGCGCAGCAAAACTGGCTTCCGGCCCTTGGTGCCAAGCTACTATGTAGCCCGGGACCTTGACCTTTTATAAATGCAGACTGAGGTGAGGACTCTCAAATAATTATGACGCAAATCTGAAACAGTTGTTTCAGATTTGCAATACATTTGTATCGTTATGGCCAGGAATGTAGAATTCGACGAATCACTTGCGATTCAGAAAGCAATGGAAGTTTTCTGGAAGAAGGGCTATAACGCTACCTCGCTCCGTGACCTGACGGATGCTATGCAGATCAACAGCAGCAGCCTGTACAACACCATTGGTGACAAACAGGAACTGTTTGTACGTTGTGTACAGCACTATACCGATATACGGAAACAGGATTGGGAAAAGCGCCTGGCAAGTAAAAGGTCGCCTTTAGCCGTCTTAGTCGATTACATTCATGAAGCGGTGAAAGTGATCATCAATGGCGAAGACAGTTGCATGGCCGTAAAAAGTGCATTCGAAGTGGCTACAAATGATGAGCGGGTAAAACAGATATTGGCAGCCGACGACCAGCGTTGCTACCAATTTCTACATGACCTGATCAAAAAATCGATGGACAAGGGCGAGATCCGCAATGACGAAGATCCGGCTTTGCTGGCTGATTATTTCAACAGCACCTGGACCGGTTGGTATGAATCGTTTATTCTGCATCGAGACCCGGTCAAGATCAAGCGTATGGCAGAATATTTTATCAGACAATTAACTAAATAATTTTTTTAACTAATTCTGAAACAAACGTTTCATAATATTTACTTACATGAACATGGAAACAAAAGATCTTCAAGGAAAAAGAGCATTGGTAACCGGTGGTACCAAAGGCATTGGTAAAGCGATCGCCGATGAATTGGCGGCAGCGGGAGCACAGGTGATTGTAAGCGCCAGAACGAAACCGGAAGAGACATCTCATCATTTTATCGCTGCAGATCTGACCGATGCCGACCAGGTAGCCGGGCTTGCAAAAGAGATAGCGGATACTTTTGGCGGTATCGATATCCTGATCAATAACGTGGGTGGGCTCACTACCCCGGGCGGTGGTCACAGCACATTGACCGATGCACACTGGCAACAGGAACTGGACCTTAACCTGATCTCCGCCATCCGGCTGGACAGGATCTTGCTGCCACAACTGACCAGGCAACAAGGCGGCGTAATCATCCATATCTCTTCTGTCGCCGGTAAACAAGCATTGTGGAATCTGAACATGGCTTATGCAGTATCTAAGGCGGCCCTGAACAGTTACAGCAAGGCCCTGGCCACAGAGCTGGCCGGGAAGGGCGTCCGTGTGCTTACCGTGGCACCCGGTGCTACCAAAACAGAACCGATGGTCAAATTTTTAAATGACTACGCAGCTTCAGCAGGCATTACGCCGGAGGAAGGCATGAAACAACTGATGGCACAAACCGGCGGCATTCCGATGGGACGCATGGCTGAGCCGGAAGAAGTCGCCCGGCTTGTACATTTCCTGGTATCCCCGTCTGCTGCTTACCTGACTGGTACCATCTACGCTATAGATGGCGGTTCTTTACCCGTGGTGGGATAATATCGTTTGAGCGTAAATCTTTGCAAATCCCCATAATTTACTACTTACATATAAGGTCCGATCACGACGATTGGACCTTAAACAGTTCCTGGTTCATGGTTTCACGCCTGACCAAGCCTCAAGGCAGTGAAATAAGATTATTATTATATTTGACTTCATTAAAAATGACGAGCGCTTTAATCTCATCACTTTCAATGATGCTATGCAATAGAACCTGAAGACATACCATCAGCCGCTTCATCAAAGCATTCGGCATAATTTTAGCAATATCGCGTTAAATATAAGTATGAGCTGGACTTGCCCGAATTGCGATCGTGAATTACCATGGAAAGATTACCGGCATTATTGCCAGCGGGTAAGCCTGGACAGCTTATTCGAAGGCCGCTCCCCGGAACTGGTATTAGCATTTGATAAGATATTGGCTGAGGTGGCCGATTGGGAAAAAGTGCTGGTGGGTGTAACGCCGAACTGTATTGTTTTTACCAGAAGGGTCGGTTTCCTCATTATACGCCCGATGAAAAAATGGCTGGACATCAAATTTTATTCAGCAGTGGCGCATCCGGAGAAACCGGTTATCAGGAGTACGGCCTCTGGCAACAAATTCGAGGACCACATTCGCATCGAAACGGTTGATGATATCAAACCGGCCTTATTCGTCTACATCCGGGAGTCTTACGAACTCATGCGCAACAAACGCCAGGAGGACGTCAAATCAAATTCGTCATAAAGAAAGCGAACTTACTGAACAGCCTCTGAAGATTGCCTCAGTCGCTTACCTGTTTCCGGATTGCATCTTTATCGATAAGAGACCACACCTGGCCGATCTTCCCGTCCTGCAACCCGTAAAATACATGTTCTGTAAATATTACCTTTTTGCCGGATATGGCTATTCCCATAAATTCACCAGCTGGTGTACAATCAAAAATAAGGCGACTTGCAACCTGGTCTTCGGCCGGTATCAGCCAATCTACTGCAAAGTACAGATCCGGTATATCACTAAAGTTCTGAGAGAGCATTTCCTGATAATCATACAAGGAGATGAAATCGCTATTATATGTAAGTGTCGGATTAACGAACTGATCAAGTTCATTCAATTGGCGCCTGTTCAGGCAATCAATGTAGCGACGATAAAAGGCTCTAACTTCTTCCGCATTCATTCCAAACGATTTTTATAAACTAACAAGAAAAATCACATTACAGTTTTGTTGCAAGCCCGCAGGGCAAACACGACATCATCGTGACCATAAGCTAAGTGAATCGATCTGGTGGATTATTGTGCTGGCCAACCCATAAATATTGACATCAGGCAGGCAGCGGAGAACTTTTTAAGCGAGACAGAAACCCTCTTAGCGCAGAAGAGCCAAGAGGGATCTTATTTTTCATTACGGCCTGAAATGACATAGCAGCAGATTTATGATGGGTCATGTTTCAATACATACCTTCCCCTTGCCCCTCCGCTTAACATCAGATGAAGTTTTTCCGGGAGCTGTTCCAGCGAAATCTCTTCACAGAGCTCTTGTAAGTTATCAGGTTTCCATTCCGAGGAAAGCATTTCCCAGATTATTTTGCGAAGCCCCACAGAAGCATTCACGGAATCAATACCGCTCAACTGAACTCCTCTCAATATAAAAGGATATATTGATGTATCCAGCCCATGTCCGGAAACATTGCCACAGCAGCTTACTATTCCATTGTAAGCCAAACTTTTTATCATTCCCGAAAGTATCTCTCCTCCTACAGCATCAACGCCCGCTGCAAACCGCTGGGGGGACAAAGCCTTAGTATTATAGGTATTGATAAAATCCTCACGGGATATAATCTGCTCCAAACCGATAACGTTATGTAAAAAGTCATCATTCTTTCCCCCTGAAATACCTGTAACCTGATAACCAAGCTTAAGCAGGATAGATGCAGCGATACTCCCAACCCCACCAGACACCCCGCTCACGGCTATACTTTCTCCTTTGGCCAATATCGCAGAGCTTAATATCTTATGCACGGAGAGCCCGGCAGTCAGCCCCGCTGTACCAAAACACATTGCCTCTTTGAGGGAAAGTGCGTGCGGCAGTTCAATAACCCAGCTGGAAGGAACACGGACATATTCAGCGAAACCGCCCCAAGTATTCATTCCAAGGTCAAAACCGGTAACGATAACCTCCTGCCCGGTTGAAAAAGTCCCGTCCCCGCAAAAAACAACGACACCTGCCGCATCAATTCCGGGCACATGGGGATAATTTTTTGTAACACCCTTATTGCCCGATGCAGATAGTGCATCCTTATAGTTGAGGGATGAATAAGCGACCTTGATCAATACTTCTCCTGCCTTTAGCGAGTCGGTGGTTAGTTCCGAAATTTCACCATAAAAGCGATCCCCGTCCTGGACAACCCTATAGCCTTTGAATCTTTTTGTCATGCTTTTTTTTGTAAATTTGTCATTAAAACTACATCCAAACAAGTAGTTACATTTTGTTCCCATAGGGAAATAAAGTTCCCTAATACTGATAATCAAAGGCTTAATTTTATGGAAGAGATTGGACAGACGGAGTTCATTTGCCCCTCAGATACTTTCCTCGGGATCATTAAAGGAAAATGTAAGACGACATTGATTGTCCTGATCAAAAAAGGAAGGAACCGCTATGGGGAGATGTGCAGGACACTGCCTACCATCAGTCCCCGAATGATCTCCAAACAACTTGACGAACTCGAGCGCGACGGAATCATAGAGCGCCACAGCTTTGCGGAACTTCCGCCCAGAGTCGAATATACCTTGAGTGATTACGGGGAGACTCTATACCCGATTATCAGGGAAATACGTAAATGGGGGTATATGCATCAGGCAAGAACGAAATGAAGATTACTTCCTCAATATGCTTAACAGAGTTTCAGAAAGAATGCGCATACAACTTGTGGAATAATGAATATCCTCAAAACCTGCGATACAAAACCATAACAGAATTTGATGAATATTTAAATGGACTACAGAGAAAAAAACATTACTTCCTTATTGACGATGAGGAAATTATAGTTGCATGGGCTGCTACATTCGAACGTAATAATGAAAAGTGGTTTGCCATCATCGTAAATAGCGCAATTCACGGAATGGGTCACGGCACTGCAATTCTAAACGAAATAAAAAAAGAGGAACAACATTTAGTTGGATGGGTAATTGACCACGAACGGGATTTAAAGGTGAACGGGGATAAATATCTTTCGCCTCTGACTTTTTACACCAAAAATCAATTTAGTATTCTTCCCAATAGCCGTATTGAATCCTCAAAAATTTCAGCTATTAAAATTGCTTGGCAAAGAGAATAATAGATTGATAACAATCTATTATACAATAATAATGGGATGCTAACAGATTATGATTACACTATGCCCCGCTGGGGGAAGCATTCTGAATGAAAGAGTACCAGAGCTGCCAGGGAATTAACTACACGGCCAGCACCTGCAGGGCCTGTTTTTTTTCTCTGTATCCCTCCACTGTTAACCTTGCCATCAGGTAAGTGACCGTAGACTCTGCTCCCTGATTAAGGTTTACCCTTTCTTCCTCAAGACCGTCATAGCATCCTCCTGTACACGGATTATAGATAATCTGATTTAGATGGTTGTTCCCCAGGAACCATTCAAATGCTATGTGCATTTTATTCAAATATTCAATATCTTTAAAAACAGTGTAAAAGTTATCTAATGCCAGTATGGTATAAGCTACGTCGATAGGCTGCTCTCCAAAAGCAGCAGCTTTCTTTCCTTTTTGCAGCCAACCTTGATTGGATACTACTTTAATACTATTCCCCTGGAAAGTCTGACTAATAAGAAAAGAGAATGTGACCTGGGCTGTCTCTTTATAAATGGGATTTCCTGTTAGTTTGTAAGCACATAACATGGCGTCAGGCAGCATACTGTTCCCATATGTCAGGTAGCTTTCAAACCATTCCCATCCCAGCTCGCCTTCATGCCTGTAGCTTACCATAAGACGCTCGGTCAGAACTGTAACAAGATTGCGAACAAGATCTGATTTTTTGTAGGTGTGGAAGTAATACAAGCCCTTTATCGCAAATGAAATAGCTCTGGGAGAACACAGCGAATCTACTATCTGTAAAGCCTGTCTGATGATTCGCTCAGCCATCATGCTGACTTCGCCAGGGAGGAGATCACTTTCAGAGAGCAGAAAACCTAATGCCCAAATAGTTCTTCCGTTAGAATCTTCAAGATTGACCTGCTGATTCTGATCGGTAAAATCTCCGTTTTCATCTACATAGTTTAAAAAAGCACCGTCCTGTTGCTGGCAGGAGGCTATAAATTTGAGATATATCCTGATATAGCGAAGATCTTCAGCGTCTTTTGTCTTTTTATAATGCATGATCAGAGCTGCCAAAGCCCGTGCATTATCGTCAATTGTATATCCCGAACTGATATCCGGTTTATTGATCTTTGCAAACTGGATAATTCCTACTTCGTCTGTCATCTCCTGTATGTGTTTGAGTTTGATCTCCGGGAGTTCCAGTTTTAGTTGAATCTTTCCTGAAAGCAACTGAAATAGAGAAGCATAGGTTAAAGCTACATTTTCCCATACACTCGACTCAATTCGCTGCAATCCATTATAACTATAGGAAGCCCGGAGTGATTCGTCAGTAAGCAAAAGGTTTACACCCTCAGCCAGTTGAACAGAGTTTTCAAAATCTACAAGCAATCCGGCATCGTTATTCAGCACCTCACGCGCGTGAGGGATTGGGGTTGAAATTATCGGACAACCACAACTCACTGCATAAGAGAAAGTTCCGCTCACCGCCTGGTTATGATCTTTAGATGTAAAAAGGTAAATATCAGTCATTTGGAGATATTCAAGCAGCTCGTCCAGTGGAAGATAAGCGTTGATGAATTTGACATAGTGATCAAGATTCATGCTTTTTACTTTTTTTTCCAGTGTAGTCCGGTAAATTTCGCCTTCATGTTTTGCAACGGTTGGATGGGTCTTTCCAATCACAAGAAACAGCACATCAGGATGATTATTTACGATCGAAGGAAGGGCATCTATTGTCGTCTCAATACTTTTTCCGGAACTGATAAGTCCAAAGGTAGAGAGAATGGTACGGCCGTCAACTCCATATTTTGATTTCAAACTTTTCTTATCTGAATAGGGAACAAGGTGAACCCCATGAGGAATGACAGATATCGTGCTATAATTCAAACCATAGTCTTTCACTAAAATATCCGCCGAGTTCTGGGTCATGACTACAATCTGTGCACAGAGTTCTGCTATTTTTATTACCCTTAAGCGCTGCAGAATATCCGGCCTGGGCAAAACTGTATGAAAAGTGAGGATAATCGTTTTTTCGATGTTACGCAAAAAAAGCAGAAAATCAGGATCATGTTCCGCATCAAAGAGACCGTATTCATGTTGTATCATCACAATTTGAATATTTTCATCCCGATTAATTTCACCGGATACCTGCACAAAGGAAGTGCTGTCTGATGTATTCAGCACATATCGGACCTCATCAGGATAACTATGAACCTCTTGTTCTGATTCGAGCGCGCATACAGACAGTAAAAATGATTGACCGAACTTATTACGAAGTGCTTTGATCAAATCATCAGAGTAAGTCGCGATTCCGCATTCACGGGGAGGGAAAGTAGTAACAAATAAAACTGAAGGAGTATTATGCTGATTAATTTTCATTAGAACAGATTAAATAACTAGCCAAATAGAGGCAGTTGCGTACATTGATTTATTTAACAAAAACGACAATTTCAGTTCCGGAAGTGGAAATGTATCTCTGTCTTTTTATTCTATTTTTTATCTTTTAGGCGTTTTTCACCGAGTGCTTTTTGTGCCTCTGCTATGATTCCGGTCAATTCTTTTTCTTCCATACCGGAAGCAATAGTTTCAGGTACGACGACGGTTTTCTGCGCTCCGTTGTTCTTTTCCTGAGTGGTACAGATCAGTGCTATAATCACAGATCCCATCTCCCTTATTACAGAAATCGCTACCATTCCCGGCACAAAGCTTTCTGCTCCAAAGTCTTTCAGTGTGGGTGCAGACTGAAGGCTGAGCACAAATCCCAGTATAAAACCGGTGATCCCTACGAGAAGCAGGGATTTATAAATTGCCCGTTAAGGACGTCGGGGAATAACGTCATTTATTAATAATTAGACAGATGATTGTGAACCGGTACTACTGCACCGGATTAACATGATATCTGTTAATAACGAGATTTATGCCATTGTAGCTAACAAGTGCATCATGTTCCCGATAGTAGGAGATAAACACCATGTAGGGTTGATTTTTTATAAATCCCGCAAATCCTTTTCCACAATAACGCAGGTTTTGCCCTGGTATGAATTTGTCTTTGCCACTGTTCGCCCGCCGGGTTAATGACTTACCTAAAGATAACTTCAATCCGGATTTTTGATTCATTATATTTTTTTGCTTAATAAGTTATCCTCTTTTATTTTATATCATTGACATTTATACAAATCTATAAGACAACAGGCCTGAAGAGTTATACTTTTAAATATGAAACTTACATAATTCACATATCAGGGTATTCCTGATCTTGCTTTCCAGGATTGTAAACAACAATGTATTCCTGCATTGGTGTTCTCTCCAGGGGAATCTGGAAGAAGCAAAATCCCGGGAGGAGTATCGTAATTCTCCGCTTACTATTTAATATACATTTCTTTTTCCAGCTCCCTGATGCGCGCCTCAAGAAGATTGCCGTTCAGATCCTCGTAATGATCCTCCCTGTACTGTATCAATTTGTCTATCCCCGCTTGCACCTGCTTAACCATCGAGTTTATATAACTTAATGCACCGGCTTTTGCCATTTCCATGGCATGAATTCTGTCTGAATAGCCATAAAACATTCCCTCCCGGGGGATAGAATACACATCGCTGGAAACACGCTGTATATTCCGGCGGCTGAAATCGTTTGCAGACACTTCTGTAACAGATGTGTCATTCAGATAAACGCGATAGTATTTATTCATTTTTTTCGTAATTATTTCAAATAGTGATTATTAGAATTCTTTATCAAGAGAAAGGCGATAAACATTGATCAAGAAAGTCACGTATAGTCAGTCCATACCCAGGTTGCCCCATTTATTTTTACAGTAAGTGGAATTCTCTCAGATGGTTTATTCATAACCGCTTTTAATTAAAGTGAGTACCATTTTGAACCTTTCGTTGGCCTTTATACTATTTGGTATATGGGCAGGCAGAATAATACCTTCTCCTATTTCAAGCAGACTGATAATTCCATCTATTACAATTTCAGCACGTCCGTCAATGATCTGTGCATAAGTGTCGAAGGGGGAAATCTTTTCAGTTAGCCCTTCACCTGCGTCAAACGACATCACGCTTACCGACCCGGTGATTTTCTTAATAATAGTTTTGCAAACGACCGAATCAGGCAGATATTCCACAGTATTTGCAAGGATAAACACCTTTGCCTTCTCAACTTGTCCCTTGCTTTCCATTGTTTAGCTGTTGCGGTAATACCGGGCAGGATAATGCCCCAATAAATTATCTTTACAAAGGTAGGAGTGGATACGCAAGGAGAATTACATCACCGAAGAGAATAGTTACATAATTCACATGTTTTCAAGGCCTTTACGTCTGTATTCCTTTAAATTCTTAAAATGAGAGGTAGTTAGTCCGGTAACTTTTTTAAACTGGTTTGCCAGGTGGGCAACACTGCTGTAGTGTAATCTAAACGCAATCTCTTTAAGCGAAAGTTCCTCGTAAACAAGTAATTCTTTTACGCGTTCAATTTTGTGAATTATGATAAAATGCTCGATAGTCATGCCTTCCACCTGGGAAAAGAGATTAGCTAAGTAAGTATAGTCGTAATTGAGCTTTTCACTGAGATGATCAGAAAAATTCACTTTTAAGGATTCGTTAGTATAGTGGACCAGTTCAATAATCACCTTCTTGATTTTTTCAATCAGAATACTCTTTTTATCATCCATCAATTCCAGTCCAAACCTGTATAATGATGCTTTAAATTTTTCTCTCTGTGCAGATGATATGTTTTCCAGGATCTCTACTTCTCCCAGATTGACAACTACCAAATGCAGGCCTAGTTTTTTGAGTTCCTGACTTACAACCATTTTGCAACGGATGCATACCATATTTTTAATATAAAGCTTCACTAGTATGTTATGGTTATTAGAGGAGTGTCAAATTTTATGAATATTTGTCCCGGACGACTAAAGATACACAAAAGCAACCCGGTATTGTTTTTATTAAACACTATTGTGAAAGGCGTATAAATACCTTCGGATTTTAGCGCTAAAAAAGGGTCAAAAAACGTCAGAAAATAGCATCTTCCGAGAATTGTAAAATCCTGTATCACAGAAAATTACACCACTTTTCAATATCTCGAAGGTAAAAAATGAGAACAGGTTACGGAATAGGTATCGAAAACCTTGCGAAAGTTTGATTTATCTTGATATCACAAAAAACGAAAAAGCCTGTAAATCAATCAATTTACAGGCTTTTGAAGCTTTTTAAGGCTCTTTCAGTGCGCCCACCTGGGCTCGAACCAGGGACCAAAAGATTATGAGTCTTCTACTCTAACCGACTGAGCTATAGGCGCTGCTAAAACTTGCGTTTTTTGCGTGTGCAAATGTAGCAATTCGTTTCAATTTCGCAAAAAGTATTAAAAAAGAATACACAATCTTAACCTCTCCCGCTTAAATTTGCGTCATGCAACAAATCAAAAACATTATCTTCGATTACGGCAACGTCATCTTCCTCATTGACTTCCTCAAAACCCAGCATACATTTACCGAACTGGGGATCAAAAACGTAGATCGCTTCTTCGCCCATGCCGGTCACGACCCTCTGTTCGACGAATTTGAAAAAGGCAACATCACCGCAGCCGGGTTCCGCGACGGCATCCGCAAGATCACCGAAAAGCCCGAACTCACCGACGAGCAGATCGACAAGGCCTGGACAAGCCTCCTCATCGGCGTGCCCCCGGTCAACCACGAACTTTTGCTGAAAGCCAAAAAGCAGTACCGCACCTTTTTGCTCAGCAACATCAACGAAATACATCTCGATTTCATCACCGGCTATCTCAAAAGAGAACACCAGGTAGAATCAAACGACATATTTTTCGAAAAAGTTTACTATTCGCACCTCGTCAGGATGCGCAAGCCCAACCGCGACATCTTCGAGCTCGTGCTTAGGGAGAACAATCTCGATCCCGCTGAAACACTGTTCATTGACGACAGCCCCCAGCATCTCAAAACCGGGCAGGAGCTTGGCCTCCACACCCACCTCATGACAAAGGACGATTCACTGGAGAAATTCCTCTACCGTTCAGGGCTTCTGAGCGAATAATTGCGGCATGCAGGGCTAAACAAACTCCCCCGAGTGTTGTTATTGCGATATGGAAAACTATCAAACATTAGTCGAAGCTCTCAATGGATTAAAAGAACGGGGCTACACCCTCGACTTCAATCTTGCCAACGGAGTTTTACACAACACCGAGGAAAACTTAGTCCTGCAGCCCGAAGACTTCAGCATTACCGAAGTACACCGGTTCGAAGGCATGTCTGACCCCGGAGATAACTCTATCGTTTACGGAATAGTTTCTGATAAATACAATGTGAAGGGGGTTTTCGTAAATGCATACGGCGTTTACTCAGATGATATATCTGAAGAGCTCCTCAAAAAACTGAATACGCCGGAATAATTATTTCCGGCGTCTTTCCTTTTCCTTAACAATCAGCTTCAGCTCTCTCCCCATCTGCCCGGCAATCGCGGTATTTTCCTCCGCTCTCCTGAACAAATAAGGCAGCACCGACTTCACCGGCCCGTAAGGCACATATTTCGTCACGTTATATCCCGAATGCCCTAAGTTAAAACTCAGGTTATCGCTCATTCCCAGCAATTGCGAAAAATACACATGCGGATGATTATGGTCCAGTCCGTGCTTATGGATCAGCTCCACCAGCAGCCTGCAGCTATCCTCGTTATGAGTACCCGCAACAAAACAAGCATGGTCCAGATGCTCCACGCAGAACTTCATCGCCGCATCGTAATCACGGTCTGTAGCCTCCTTAGTCGCATTAATCGGCGAAGGATAGCCCATCCGCTGCGCCCTCTCCCGCTCCTTTTCCATATACGCACCCCTCACCAGCTTCGCGCCCAGGACAAACCCTTCCGCCTCCGCCTGCGCGATGTCCGTCTTCAAGGATTCCAGCTTATCATGACGGTATAGCTGGTACGTATTAAACACAATAGGCTTTTCATGATTATAAAGGCTCATCATGCTCAGGGTAATATCATCAATCGCATTCTGGATCCACGATTCCTCCGCATCCACCATCACCGGAACATCCAGTTCATACGCCAGGCGGCAGATCTGGTTGATGCGCGCCTTCACCTTCACATACTCCGCTTCCTCCCCCGTCGTCAGCTTATCCCCTGCACTCACCTTCTTCAGCAACTCAAACCTCGCCACCCCCGTCGGCTTAAACACCGTCAGCGGGATCCGCGGGTCCGTCTTCGCCTTGCGGATGATCGCCATAATCTCTTCAGCAGTCTCAATAAAGCTCCTCTCCTCCTGCTTCCCCTCTACCGAATAATCCAGGATCGTTCCCACGCCGCCGGCTGCCAACTGCGCAATCGTGGCATCACACTCATCAATGCTTTCCCCTCCGCAAAACTGTGCAAAAATGGTCTTCTTGATCAACGGGATCACCGGAAGACCCATCTTAATAGCCGAGTTGGTGATGCCCGGCCCTACTTTCACGAGAAAATTATTCCCGATAGCTTTAAAAAGCCAGTAAGCCCGCTTAAGGTCATCACTGCTTTTTCCCCTAAAAGCAATTTCGGTATTGTTGAAATCAGGTAGTTGTACACTTTTCGGATATGCTTCTGATTTACTTTCCATGATTACGCTAAGTTATGAAAAATTGATATCCAAATCAGTCACCGACAGGAAAGTACCAGAATATGAGCATAAAAATCACTCTGTAAAAGATTTTATGTAGGTTTGTGATATGATTGAATTTCATCTCGCGGGAGAATTTATCCCCCTTATCCAGCTATTAAAGGCCACTAACCTGGTACAAACAGGCGGCGAAGCCCAGATAGTAGTTTCCGACGGACAGGTAAAGTGCAACGGCGAAGTAGAGCTCAGGAAACGCATGAAGGTAAAAAAGGGTGACATAATAGAATTCGACCGGAAAAAAATAATCGTAAAATAATGATGCTTCCTATTGAGAGTAACGGCTACTCCGTTTTTTTTGATAACAGTCTCGCAGAGCTGGCCACCTTTCTCAGAGAGTCCAGCTATTCAAAAGTATTCTTCCTGACAGACCTCAACACGTCAGAACATTGCATGCCCCTCATCGGGAAATACCTTCCGGAGCTCGATAATTACGACATCATAGAAGTCGATCCCGGAGAAGAGAACAAGAACATCGATTACTGTATCGGCGTATGGCAGATGCTGCTCGACTTCGGAGCCGACCGCAACAGCCTGCTCATCAACCTCGGCGGAGGTGTCATCACCGACATGGGCGGCTTTGCAGCATCCACCTTCAAGCGCGGCATCGACTTCGTGCAGGTGCCCACTACCCTGCTGTCACAGGTCGACGCATCCGTCGGCGGCAAAACAGGAATCGACCTCGGCAGCATCAAAAACATCATCGGCACGTTCACCCAGCCCAAAGCCGTATTCATTTCCACCGAATTCCTGAAAAGCCTCAGCGCAAGGCAGTTGGTTTCCGGCTTTGGAGAGATCGTCAAACACGGCCTCATAGCCGACCGTGATTACTATTACCAGGTACAGAAGATCAGTCCCGAAGAGATCCCTTCAGAAATTATTTACCGCTCCGTAGAGATCAAAAACAAGGTGGTCACCATCGATCCATTCGAAAAAGGACTCAGAAAGACCCTGAATTTCGGTCACACCATCGGCCACGCAGTAGAAACATTCTCCCTCAAAAACGATTCCGATCCACTGCTACACGGCGAAGCCATCGCCCTCGGCATGATCTGCGAAGCTTATCTCTCCGTCAAACACAACACCCTCACGGAAAACGAGCTCAATGAGATCGTCCAATATATCCGGAAAGTATTCCCCGACTATCCTCTCCACACCTCTTCTTTCCCCGCAATCATGGAATTCATGAAGAACGACAAGAAGAACAGCAACGGACAGATCGGTTTCGCTTTACTAAATGCTATCGGCGATTGCGGCTACAATCAGTTTATTGAAGAAGAGCACATCCTGCAAAGCCTGGAGTATTACCAATTGGTTGCAGGGAAATAAGTCCCCCCCTTCCCCCCTTATAATACCCCCTATAAAACATCACAAAACCACAAACCCCGGCAGATGCAGCCAGAAAAAGCGTCTGCTGGTACAAGATCAGGAAGAGGAAAACAAAATAGACCACAAACGCCAGCTGAAAGAGCCGCTTCAGCCCAATCCCTCCTACGTACAGCACCGTTCTGAGCAACAGCAAGATCCCCGCACCGAACAACAAACCCTCACCAGCCACCACAAGCTTAAACTCATAAAAAAGCCATACCAGCTCAGGGCTCATCAAAAACAGCCCTTCAGCAAGCAGCACCAGGATCCGCCGCAAGCGGGAGACCGGCAGGTTGCGGTCAAGCCCGAAGAACTCTTCCGTAAACTGGTGATGCTTCACAAAAAGATAAAAGTGCGACACCACCACCGTCAGGATGAAGAAACCGGCCACCCTCAGGTCACGCGAATGGCTAAAGGCAGCCCAAATAAAAACCCCAAGAGCCAGCGAAAGACCCTTCACTACCACTATCGCCCGCTTCTGCCTGTAAAGAAGATACTGCAAGCCCAGGCTCCCCTTCCCTATCCGCCAGGAAATCATTTTCGTCCCTTGCAAGGAGTTTATCCTGCGCATATACAGCCAGGCCCCGCAGGCAGACAAGAGAAGCAAAAACAGCAAGGTCAAAAGCGGCAGCAGCAGATGCCCCATCAGGC
>NZ_QEAS01000005.1:0-33282 GCF_003130405.1 Pararcticibacter amylolyticus | reverse complement strand
AGAGGCAGATTCGCAGCCAGCTGCACCAGCAACCAGCACTGGAAATGCTTCAGCCTGCCCAGCGAAGACACACTGTAAAACAGGAAAGCATGGCGCTCCCCCGAGAGCGATTTAAGAATATACAAACAGCTCTTCACCGAATAGATCACATACAGGACGCTGATCAGGATCGTCATAATTGGGCTGGTGATAAACGTCATCACAAAAATGAACTGGTAAAACCGAAGTTCATCATGCGTAATCAGGTTCACATCCCCAACCGTATTAATAAAGAACATATAACTCAGGAGTATCCCGAACAGCGACACCAGGAATCCCGAATTCGACCGGATGAAATCCCA
This sequence comes from Pararcticibacter amylolyticus, assembly GCF_003130405.1. Taxonomy (GTDB): domain Bacteria; phylum Bacteroidota; class Bacteroidia; order Sphingobacteriales; family Sphingobacteriaceae; genus Arcticibacter; species Arcticibacter amylolyticus. Next base: position 32,941 of record NZ_QEAS01000005.1, on the reverse strand, counting down.
TGCAAACAACCTGACAAGAACACTACCCGTTGGCGACCGAAACATGCTTCAGGTTTAATGATTTATTCTCTACCAAAATTTCAGAAGCATCACGCAGAAAAGACGTGCCGGGCGACTGATGAGACGACACCATAAAAGAAACCTTGTGATCCCTGTGAGCTTTCACCATCCACGAATACAAAACATCCAAAGAATCAGCATCCAGCGTGATCAGAGGCTCATCCAGCAGGATCAGCCGGGGCTTCCCCGTAAAAGCCAGGATCAGCGACAGCTTTTTTACCATACCGCTCGAGAAACTGCCGATTGGCTGATGAAGATAAGGAGCCATTCCGATGCTTTCAGCATACCAGTCTGCCCGTTCAAAAGGCACACCCTTCACCTCTGTAAATAACCTGATCATCTCCGCCGCTGTCAGGAACTCAGGAAACAAAGGCTCCGCCGCAGCAAAGTTTACCACCTTTCTGTACGATACCGGATTCTTCTTCACATTAACTTTGCCCCCCAGCAAAACATCCCCTTCGAATGACAGGATGCCTGCAAGAGCCTTCAGAAAAGTACTTTTACCAGATCCGTTTGTCCCTTTAACCCAGAAAATCCCCGAAGGAATTTCAAGATCCCCCACATCGAGCACCAGCATAGGTCCATATTTTTTCCTGAATCTCTGAAGTGTCAGCATAACGAAGGATAGTTTTTGATTTAGAGAAATGGCAGGCACAGATGTTACAAGCGCAAGACAACCCATAAATTACCCGCAAGACAGCCAACAACCACCCCTATACAAATTATTACGCACATAAAAAACGGAAAAAGGACAACTTTTTTACTTTTTACCTTTCTTATATTGCATTTTTTTAAGTTTAAGCAGCGCCTATAAAAGAAGAGAGCAAAAATTCAATTCTCTCAAGGCCATTTCTGCCAGCCTGTCACCAGACTTCGCACCTAAGGCCTTCCGGCAGGCCGCTGCCGCAACTTATCAGAATAAACAATAGAAGATGGACATAAATTTACTCGTAAAAACCCTTTCTCTTTACGGCGACCCGGAGCCCGAGGCCATCCATTACCTTACCCGTACGATGAAAGAACAGGTACTGAAACCCAACAAGAAACTGCTCGAACAGGGAGCCATCAACCGCCGCCTCTACTTCCTCACCAAAGGCCTTGTAAGCGAATACCGCAACACGTCCGAAGGCGAACGCACTACCGGCTTTGCAGGCCGGGGCGATTTCTTCACCCACTCCGAAAGTTTTACCACGCAGCAGGCTTCCCCCGTCAGCATCTGTTCAGAGACCGACAGCATCGTTCTTTCGCTCGACCACTCCGAATACCGGGACCTCATCACCGGGTACCCTGCCGTCAAAAAGATCTTCCAGGCCCTCTACCACCACTATAACGAACGAAGAAACCGCATCAACATTTCCCTGCTCGACGATCCCGTAGAGGCACGCATCCAAACCCTGAAAGAAGAATACCCCGATATCCTGCAGTTTGCCCGCACCAAGCACCTCATTTCCTTCCTCAGGACCAACTACAAAAGATTCCATAAAGCAATGACCATGATTTAACAACGATGAACAAGGCATTACAGCACTTATCCCGTCTTATTGAAAACCCCGCACCTCCGGGCAAGCCCCGCACAACCGCTTTACCCGCCCAAGAGATGCTTCAGCAGGCCGCAAAAGAAATTCACTACATCAAAGAAACCCTTCATTCAGCCTACCGCAGCCAGTCCAACGCCGGTGTGCTCCGCCGCTATTTCAAAGACCTTCTCACCAGCCTCACTACCCTTACCGACCAGCTCACCATCACCCTCCGCAGGGAAGGCAACATCAACTTTGACCATGCCGGCAAATTCCTTCCCGGCACTGACGGCAGCAGCCAGCTCCTTCAAAGCCTGAGCGGCACCATCACCTATATCCGGAACAGGTTCGGCGATGTCACCGACCACACCCTTCCCGTTCCGCTCCTCTTCCAGTCAGAAACACAAAATACCGTCAGGCTGCACTATTCCAGGATCAGGAAAGGACTCGATCACAAGAAAGCCGATAAAGCCATTTGCGCGATCATCCTCCACGCTCTCGATGCCGTCATCCATCCCCGCAAATCCCTCAGGCTCGCCTGGAACGAGTACGATTTCCTGCAAACCTTCACCGCCAGCCTCAGCGACTTTGCTGCCGACAAACGCCGCAAAGACTACCAACGCCGCCTTATGCTCATCCTCTTCAAAACCAACTTCAACCATCCCGGCCTCTACAGGCATCTCAGGGATACTTTCGAAAAAGAGCTGGAAGCCAAAACCCGGAAAAACCGGATCCGGATGCTGCGCGACGCCCTGCTCAACACCGAACAGGTCGACGTGCTCCCCGGCCCCGCCTTCCGCCGTGAACACCGCAGCCTGAAAGACTTCTGTACCGAATGGCTCAGGCAACGATCAGAAAGCGAAGAACGCGACCTGAAAGACGAAGAGCTGGCCAAAGAATACCTGCTTCAGCATGGCTTCAGGATGTCGGTGCCGGTGTCGCACATGGCAGTACTCCTGCAATGGCTCCACCAGAAAGAAAAGTTACCCTACAAAACGTTCAGGGAAGCGGCAGAAGCTTTTTCCCGCACCCACACAGACCAGCACGGCAACCCCTTCAACCACCGTACCCTTGCCAAAAAGCCCGGCAACAACGCCATCCTCCATTTCTATCTCGAACTCAAAAAGCTCACGGAAGCGTTCAAAGAAACCCACAAAATTTAAAGCAAACAGCAAAAACAGGGTAAACGCCCCCGGCGACAACCATCCAAAAACGCATACCGCAAAAAACCGCCTTTCAACACTCCTGTATCGCCATTTTCAAACCAACCACCCTTTTCATGCCCCTTTCCTCTCTTCCACTATTCAGCAAGCAGTTCCCATTCCCTTCCCAAAACCATAAAAAACAGCCCCATCCTTCCCCACCACAAGCACAAAACAGCCCGATTTACCCAGCCGCTTTACCACTTTTCGCCCAATCAGTCCCGCAACCACCTTTTTTCAGCCCAATCACTTCCACTTCCCAGGCTCCCCAAAGGCCGTTTTCAATCTCAACACCAACCCACACATCCCCGCAGTCATGACCTACAAGGCCTTTCAGCCCCTCCCCCATATCCGGAACTTTATGTCAGCATCACAAAATAATATGGAAACCGTCATACCCCCCCAACAGACCATCAAAGCAACACCGCATAAAGCCTCCTCCGTTGACGTGATCAGCGCATTGCTTATTCTCCTCTGGATATACGCTGCACTCTCCAAGCTGACGGATTACGATGAGGCCCGGCGGCAGATGCTCAACCAGGTATTTCCGGTGCACGTTGCAGAGATCCTTACCTGGCTCGTCCCGGCAACCGAACTCGTCCTGGCCGCCTGCCTGACGTGGAAGCCGCTACAACTGCCGGGCCTCATCGCCTCGCTGGTCCTGCTCATTACTTTCAGCCTCTACATTGCCATCACCATGAGCAATGCCTTCGGGCGGACCCCCTGCTCCTGCGGCGGCATCATCAAACACCTCGGTTACTGGCAGCACCTGGCTTTCAACCTCTTCTTTGCGGCATTATCGGCAATCGCTATAGTATTCACCATTAAAAGCGGGGGTCAGAAAGGGACTTCCGGCAGAAAGGAGGAGCCGTGACAGCGCTGCAAACATGATATAAGCAACTGCGGAAGGCCGGCCTCCTTCTGCAATCAGCCAGAGAGAACCCCGGAAGCGCTAAGGCCAAAGGCAGCCTTCCGGCAGGTCAAGTGACCGAACCTGAGGAATCCGGCCGCATGTTCACCTGGTTAATTTAAAAGATGATGAAAAATCTGTTTAAAAAAATCAACTGGTTCGGAGTTATCGCCCTGATAGCCACCTCCACCGTCGTTTTTGCCGGCAGCAATGCCAGCAAAAGGCAAGGCGACCGCTGGGGACAGGATGCGCAGGGTAACTGGCATAACGTCACCAATGCAGATCCCAGCGCTTACCAATGTAACGGCAACGGGATTTGTACCGCTGAATATACTTCTGACCCCAGTGCTCCTGGGGCCGATCCTGATGCGCTCCGCATACCTGAAACCGTCACAAACGGAACATTCAGCTTAGTCGATTAATCCATTATTGCCTTCCCGGTAATGCGAATAAGAAAGGGGGCCTGCAATCAACAACAGGCCCCCCTTTTATTTCCCCGACACTATCCGGCATTGTTTTCTCAGAACCCGCCTGCTTTTATCTCATCATCGGGAAAAGGGAAAGTATATCTGGCTGAATTTGGAGGCAGGGTATAGGTAGTACCATCCACTACCCGCCGCAGGGTGACAGCAAAGCGGGGATCTTTATTAAGCCGCCGGAGATCATACCAGCGCAATCCCCGTTCTATCAGTTCTTTTCTTCTTTCGAGCATGACCCTTTCCAGGGCGCTTCCGGCATCCGCGGTGTGTACCGGTGCAAAGTTCTCACTTTTAAACCGCATGGAAAGTAACGTGTTCAAATCCTTTTCTGCCAGCTCTTTTTCTCCGCGCCGCGCATAGCATTCGGCCCTGATCAGATACAGTTCATCGGTGGCGAAGCCCCCAAAAAGGGTACCTGCGATAGTATTCGCCCCGTTATACGATCCTTTGAAGGTATAAATACCACTGCCCCGGTCCCTGAAGAAAAGTTTTTTCCTAAGGTCCCCCGCCTGGTACAAATCATACAGAAGGGGCTCCACTGTAGCTAATGACGACACTGTAAACGAATTTCCTCTTAACACCAGATAATATATTACTTCCGGATTGTCTCCCGAAAAAACCGCAGGGAATGGCCGGGTTGAATTGGTGTCCAGATTATTATAATCCAAAAGGCTGTTCTGCACTTTCAGACAGGAATCTGCGTACCGTTCTGCTTTATCATATTCTTCCATCGCCAGGTACATCCGGGCAAAGAAAGCCCGGGCGGCCTGCTTTGAGGGCCTGTTTGCCGGCCGTGCCCTGTCCGGAAGAAGCGGCATGGCCGCCAGCAGGTCGTGTTCAATTTGCTGATAGGTTTCCTGAAGGGTACCGCCGGAAGAAGGACTATTGATGTCAGAACTGAGCCTGACGGGGATTCCGGGTGTAGCAGCCAATGTACTTTTATCATAAGGCGCAGCGAAAGTCTGGGCAATATTGAAAAAAGCAAGCGCCCTGTAAAACAAGGCAGAGCCTTTTAGTTCGTTGTACCGCTGGTCACCAACGGCTCCACGGTCAAGCTTACCGAGCCCCTCCAGCACGATATTGGCGTTAAATACCTGCTGGTAAGGCATTGACCAGTCGGTCACCCCCTGCCCCTCGTAGATCTGCTCCGCCCAGATATAACTGTTTGTTACATAAGGAACAGAGAAAGCTTTCCAGCCAGCATCTGAAATACTGTAATCGCCATCGCTGATGATGCTTAGCCCCGGCATGGTATTCATGGTAAAAGCATCGTCCATCAAAGCCTGAAAGTCGTCCGGCGTAGCCGGCACCAGCAGGGCCTTATCGGGTTTTGCTTCAAGAAATTTGTCCTGGCAGGAGATGAGGGCCACGGCCAGAACGCTTAGCAACAGGAGGATCGTTTTTTTCATTGTTCTTAACATTAAAAGTCAACTTTAAGCCCGGCAGCGAAAGTGGTTACCGGTAACATCGTCTGATAATCAGGATCCAGGCCGGCCTTATTTTTCCGCCACAGGATCCCCAGGTTATTGATATAGCCGTAAAGCTGTACGGTATTGAAGGGAAGCTTCGGCAGTGCCGCCTTCTTCAGCGCATAATTAATGCTGATGTCCTGCAGCCGGATATGGTCGCCTTTTTCTACCAGGGCGGCCGAGTACAGGTAAAAGTTATCCCGGTTGGTAATCCCGCTGGTGCCGTAAGCCGGCATGGAAGGCACGCTGGTGAAGGCTTCATCGCCGGCCTGCTGCCAGCGTTCTGCATAATCCCCGTGCCCGCCCAGAGCGGCCAGCACATTGGCATAGCGGACCGACTCCCGCCGGAAGAAATAGTGGAACCGGTAACTGATACTGGCCGATACCGACAGGTTCCGCCAGCTCAGGGTATTGCGCAGGGATCCGTACACCTGCGGCCTTGAAGGGCCGTTATAGGCGAGGGTCGCGGGGGTAGCTGTACCGATGATCTGGCTGTAATTTTTACTCACCTCGCCGTTAAGATACCCCTGCGGATCGCCGGTTGCCGGGTCGAGACCTGCCCAGGCATAGCTGTAAATAGCGTAAAGCGGCTTTCCCTCCAGGGGTGCTGTGCCCGAATACCCCGACTGAAGGTACTGGGTGGTGAGTGAAGTGGCCCCGTAGGAGGTGACCTTGTCCCTGGCCGTGCTGAAAAGGAAATCGCTTGACCAGGCCAGCCTGCCTGTCGTGTTCTGCGTATGCAGGGAGACTTCCAGGCCGCTGCCTTTGATATCGGCAAAGTTGCCGGTATAGGCGCTGATGCCGGTGGAGGGAGCTACGGCGATCCTGCCGATCAGGTCGGTCCCCTTCTTACGATAGTACTCCAACGTTCCCTGCACCCTGTTTTTGGCGGAGGCGAAGTCGGCGCCGAAATTCATCACCTGCACCCGTTCCCAGCGGAGCTCGGGATTGGGCGGGTTGACTACCGTGGCATAAGGCAGTTTACTGTCTGTGGAAGTACCGGCGTCATACCGGGCCGTCACATATGCCGAAATGGAACGGTTCACGTTCCCGTTGTACCCGTAGGTGGCCCTCAGCTTCAGGTAAGGCAGGAAACTGACCTGATAGAACGCTTCATTGCTGAGATTCCAGCCCAGGCCTGCCGACCAGAGCGGTACGCCCTTCTGGTTGGTTTTCACCCCGAAGAGGTTGGAGCGGTCGAGCCTCACGCTCCCGTTCAGCAGGTACCGCTTCTTCAGGGCGTAAGCGGCGTTGGCGTAATAGGATATAAAGCGGTCGGTGAGGTCGGTTTCATTATCGGCATTGCGGATGTAACTGGTTGAACCCGTTGTTGAATAATACAGCCGGTAGGGGCTGAGATAATCGACCACGGCGGCTTTGGCGTGTTCCTGGTCGTAGCCGTAGCGCAGGGTGTAACTGGCGAGCGTGCCGAGGTCTTTGATCTCGTACCCGGCGATGCCGCTCAGCTCGGAGCCGTTCAGGGTATAATTGTAATTGAGCTGAAGGCGCAGGTTCTGCCCGTTCTGCCTGCTGATGTTATCTGCGGTGATAGCCCCCCGGGGCACCGGGCGGGTGAGCGTGCCGCCGGAGGCTACCTGCGTGAACTTATTGATCATATCGCGGGTGTAATAACTTTCCTGGCTGTGCAGGTTGCGCTGTTCGGACAGTTCGTGCCGGTACTGGTACAGCAGATCGGCGCTGAGGCCCTTCAGGATGGTGTACCGCAGGCCGAGGTTAATCCGGTAATCGCCCGCTTTGGTATGATCATCGGAAAGGGCCAGTTCGTCCAGCGGGCGGTACTCCCAGCTCAGCAGCCCTTTCTCCTCTGCCGATCCCACGAAATCCTGCCTGAAGTCGCGGGTCACGGCCAGCGGGTTACCGTTCTCGTCTGCCAGGCGGGCGTAGGGGTACGTGATGCTGGTGGTATAGGGCTTGCTTTGCACATCGTTAAGGGCAGTGCTTTGGCCCTCCTTTGTTTGCGTAAAGAAAACCGAGGGGCTCAACTGCAGCCTGCCGCTGAGCAGCCGGTAGGTGTTGCTGGCCGTAAAGCTGAGGCGGCTGAACTGGTTGCCCCGGGTATTGGCCAGGTTGCGGTCGTACCCTCCCGAGATATAGTAGCGCTGCCCTTCTCCTCCCCCGCTCACGGCAAGCTGGTATTGCTGGTTAAAGCTGTTGCGGTAAAAATACGTTCGCAGGTCGTTGCGCAGGTCATACTCCTTCATGGCCTCAATCTGCCGGTCCGCCTCATCCGCAGCGATCTTTCCGTCTCTTGCCGCCGTCAGCAGCTCCACTACGGGGCTTAGCGGAGCGTGGCTGGTGGAGGCTTCGGCGGTTTTATAATATTGTTTGCTGAACAGGTATTTCTCCATGTCGATAAAATCGGAAGACGACATGCGCGGCTGGTAGTACAGGTCGGGACGGCCTCCGCCGGTGAAACTGGAGTTAAAGGAAACCTGGGGCTTCTGGTTAAACCGTCCCTTTTGGGTACTGATCACGATCACGCCGTTCCCTGCTTTGGCTCCCCATACGGAAGCGGCGGCGGCGTCTTTTAGTACGGTGATGCTTTCTACGTCGTTCGGGTTGATGTCATCTATGCTGCCGTCGAAGGGAAAGTGATCGACTACGATGAGCGGATCGGGACGGCCGGAAATGGTGCTCTGCCCGCGGATGCTGATCTGCGTCTGGTCATTGGGGTTGGAGGCGGCTATGCGGTTAATGGTCAGGCCAGGCACCAGGTCTTCCAGGCGGCTGATGATATCGGGGCTTACTCTCCGGTTGAGTAAGTTGTGATCGACCTTGACGAATGATCCGGCGGCCCGTTCGGCGGGGAGTTCCTGGTAACCGGTGGATACGGTGACTTCACTGAGTTCGTTGGTGGCCTCCTCCAGCAGAATGAGCCCTTCGGTTTTCGGGGGAAGGGTCACTTCTGAACTATAGGGCTTAAAGCCGATAAAGCGAACGTGCAGGACGTATTTCCCGGCCCCGGCTTCCAGGCTGAAGCGGCCGTCGCGGCTGGTAACGGTAGCGATTTTTGTTCCTGCAAGGGTAACGGTGGCGCCGGTTACGGGCTGGCGGGTAGTGGCGGCAAGCACCCTCCCTTCCAGCCTGACCTGGGCGGTTGCTGGTAAAATAGTAAAGCAGAATAGTATGATGGATAAAAGGATATATTTCATCGTTTTGTGATTAAGGGTGGATGGATGTTACGGCCGGTCGGTGATCACCAGCATTTCGATTGGTCTATCTGCTTCCACGAAGCGCAGCCCGTAGGGGGCAAGTGCCTTGTTGAGCGACTGCACATCAGAGAGGTCGGCCTTCAGTTCGAGGTCTACCTTCTGGTGGTATCGCGTTTCATCGATCACCGGCATAGGGCTGTTCTGCAGGTCATAGCCTTCCAGCCGTTCTATCAGGCGGCTGAGGTATACGTTCCGGAGCTGGCAGCCGAAGCGGTCGAACCGGGCTTCGGGCTTTCCTCCTTTTGAGAACAGCTTATCTTCTGAGCCGGTCTTTACCAGCACCAGGCATTTGCGGGGCGAGGTATCCAGCCGGGCTTCGTACTGCGGCAGGTAACGTCTCAGGTCTTCCTGCATCCGAAGGAACAGGTCCGCCTTTCCGGAGGCTGGCAGGATCGCTTCATAACAGTAGGTATGGGTAAGCTTCCACTGGTCATAGGGAAGGCTGTCGGCTTTCGTCCAGCGAAAGGCGGCGGCATCCTTTAAGCGGAGGTCCATGCGGTTTCCCCGGATAAAGCGCTTGCCACCGCCATAGGCCAGGCCGAAGAACCAGTCGGGGGAGACATTGCGGAAAACTACTTTTACCGTATTGCTGTCCTGGCGGAAGAGATTGTAGCCGGAAGGATAAAGGCCGGTGATATAGCGGGTAAACAGGGAGTGGTACAGGAAGCTCCTGCTGCCGTCGTCGCCGTTGCCCCTGTACAGCAGGGGTGCTTTGTTATCATAGTCAAGGGCGGGTGCATCTTCTTTTGGCCGGACATTCAGCGGGAGGCCGCTGAGTGCTTTCCTGATGTTTTCAGCGGTGATGCTTTCTCCCCCGGTGATGTGCCTGACGGTTCCTGTGGCGTCTATCCAAACTTCGTGCGGGAGCAGGGTATGGGGAAAAAGACGGTGGAGCAGGGTATCGCCTGTTAGTTCGGGCAGACTCCAGGCCCTCCCCTTTTGGCGCTGCAGGTTTTGCTGGAAGGCGTGGACTTCTGCTTCTTTCTGGTAGGTGACCGGCACAAACTGCACGTTTCCTTCAAAGGCTTTCTGAAGGCTATCCATTTTGGGCATCATGGCTATGCAGGGGGAACACCAGGTGGCCCAAAAGTCGAGGATGATGAGTTTGCCTTTGTAGCTGGCAAGGGTGGTTGGGGTGGGCTTACCGGTGTCACCGGAAAGCTGGACGCGTTGTTGCCAGAAGGTTTCGGGGACGGGGTCTCCGGGCCGGAGGCCGGCAGCGGGAGTCTGTGCATATGTACTGACGATGGCCATCAGGGAGAAGAGGATGATCATCAGGATGTAAAAGGCTAGCAGATACTGGCCGAGGAGCTTCTCGGGTGAGGCTGGCTCCTTTGGGGCGGGCAGTTCCGCAGGGTGTTCGTGTTGTTTCGATTTTTGCTTTAAAAAGGGCAATAGAAGTCCCTGTACTCGGATTTTGAGCATTTTTGATTAATGATTAGAGGATTAAGAAAATGAGAAAGGCCGGATGGCCGGGTTCGTCAGAGGGAAAAGGATAGGGTCATACGGGAGGGCAGATTAATAAGTCCCAGGAAGTAATGATATGGCTAAGCATGGCTGTCGCCTCCCTCCTTCCGGGATTTCTCCGCTTCGCTGGTATACTTATAAATATCGGATAAAAGGGTATCGAGGTTTTCGTAGAAAATCATGAGTTCGCTTCGCTGCTTGCGGGACAGGGAACCGAACTCTCCGGTCACGGCACAACGGACGAGGGTCCAGAGGTACTCTCTGCTGTAGGTTTCGTCGTAGTTGAGGATGAACTCACTGAATGGGGTCATTGGATGGATACCTCCTTCCCAGTTAGAGCGAACAAGCTTTGATGAGCTATCCGTGCAGGCTTCTCTCTAGAAATAGACGTGCCTATGTTAACTAAAGTGCAAGAACATACAAAGTGAAGAAATCCAAAGAAGGGATATCGAAATGGTTTTTTTTCAAATAGTGAATTGTTCATATTGCTCGCTTTTATAACGAGCTCACCCCCTTAAAGGGGGATCAGCTGCTTGCCAATCTCTGTAACAGAGGCTCTGGTGGGCCCACCTACTTGTTGTCTATGGTCAACGTTCAGCTTTATCGGAAATCCGAATACCATACAAAGGAATAAGCAAGCGCTGATCCTACCATAGAAAATCTTCAAAGATAGGACTTCAGCGCATTACTCACACTCGCATGGAGGGAAATTTACCAGATTTCTGTTGCGAGACGCTCGTTAATGTCTTTATAATTTAATGTTCGTAAAAATCAGATATCTATAGTTTATTTTTTCATATCAATTTGAATTACAAACGCTAAAATAAGAAACAAATTTCAAAATAGCAATACAAATTCTTTAAAATGAACACAAAATAGGCGCTCCATTTGTACAATGGAGGCATCGAAAAATGATAATCTTTCAGCTATCGTCGGCAGGAATATTAAAGAGCTAAGAATTCAAGCTAACTTAACAATTGAAGGCCTCACATTTGCGCTATCCATCTCCATTAGTTATACTCTAATGATAGAAAGAGGAGCTGCCAATATTTCAACCAGGCTTGCTAAAAAAATAGCTAACTTTTTCGACATAGAAATGGCACAGCTATATTCAAGTAAGCCAATCAAGATACGACCTCTCAAAATCCTTCCTGTAGAGCAATTTCACAAGGACAATAAAAACAATCCTAAATTTTTCCTTAGCAAAAGAACTGAATATAGCGTGGCAAGCTTTCTTCGCAATGTACTTCTTTCAGATGAGTTTGTTTTAGAATATCATAGCGTAGGAGACTTGAGAAATTTTAGCAAGGAAAAATATCAACGGGACTTGAACAGCCAGGAGTTATCAAGAGAACTACGTCGACTCTACATGAAAGGGATCCTTGAAAGGGATGATAGGTTCAACAATGGGTCAGTTTACTTATATAAACTAAAGATTAGCAATGAGCAATTATGAGTCGCTTTAAAGTCTAGAGTAAAAGCGTAACCTCGAGAAGTTTCGGAAACAAAGGCTGCATCATAGGATTCTCGATGTAAACTTTCTCGTCCTATTGGTTTATCATTTCCTCTTTCTGCTTTTGTAGTGCCTAGTGGCTTATAACTCCCGAAGACACCTCTCATCTTGACTACCGACACAATGACGACTAAATCCAGCTAACCACATTATATATTTCATTTTTTTTACAAAAGTTACCTTATGAAGCATAGAGATGTTCCAGCAGAGCCCCTATGTTACTTCATTATCGCAAACTAACCAAGATTGCGTAAAATTCGAGTTCAAATACCTTTTCTAAATCTGAAGTGAATAACCACCATATCTGAAATTATTCTGGCACGTATGACTTTTTTATTAACTTGCCGCGATTTCCACATAAGGGGTACTAAACAAATGCACGTAATCACAATTAACTTCACAACAATCTGAAGCACTAATGACAATCTAACTCCTTATTTCCCGAGCAAATTAGGCAAAGCAATATTTTAAGAACTATTATCAAATGAAAAAAACTTTAATCATTTTCCTGGTCCTCGGATTGGGAGCTTGTAGAAAACAGGAACTAAGCTTAAAAGAACAGACAAACGATCGAACAAAACAAAAAAATGCCTCTATATCGTCAGCAGGGGATAACAGGTTTGACGCATTAGGATATGGATACGATGTCACCGGAGAATATGCACATTCCCTCTATACAAAAGCCCAGGTAGTTAATATACTCGCCTTGATGGCAGATCATCCGACTAGAGTAGATTCGGATAAAACTCACTATACAGATGGCAAGTTTACCGTAGGCTCTAATGCATATGATCTTACAAAAGGCTTAACTGCAAATGTCACAACGACCTTCGGAGGCATAGGTGGAAAGGGTTTCTTGGGCTTTAAGCAAACAATTAAGGCTGCTTTCAAAGATACATCTTCCTATTCCGAGAAATACGTTTATGCCCATTATTCGAGAATGCTCGCACGCAAGAGAGTCTTCTTTACGACTCCCACAATGGACATCCTTAAAAATTACCTATCTGAAAGCTTCAAGGAGGATTTAAAAACCGTCTCAGCTGCCGAATTGGTAAAACGGTACGGAACACATGTGCTCACAAATATAGTTCTGGGCGCAAAACTAGACATATTATATCAAACAGAAACGACCAAATCGGACAGATTTAAGGCCGGATCTATTGGCCTTGATGTTAATATATGGTCCGCATTTCATATAGAAGGATCTGCACATTATACGCAATCAGAAAATAGTGAGAACTATAATCAGACTATAAATTATACCTCCAGAGGAGGGGAAAATAATTTAAAAGTGGAAGGAAACATTTTCTTAGCTAAAGGAACTGATGTTCCTCCAACTATTAATTACTCCGATTGGGAAGCAAGCTGTTCAGACCGTAATATGACACTAATTAACTTCGGCCCTAACGGAATGTTACCACTTTGGGACTTTATCGAAGACCCTGCAAAAAAAGCTGAAGTTCAAAATTACATATCAGGATATCTAGAAGCGAATCAGGTTCATCTAATATACCGGACCCGAACGATTAAATCCAGTGCATTCTATAATGTATATATGCGATTAGACGGTTCTTCTTTCTCTCCTTTTGTTTCAGGTTCTGGAAAAGTAAATTGCCAATACGGCGCTGGGCCTTTTGAAAGTGTAAAAATTGCAAAATTGGAGGATGGAACTTACAGTATCGAATCAGGCGCATATCCCGGTCTATTTTTAAGGATGGATGGAACGGGTGTGACCGGGCCACTAGGAAACGGCGGCGGAGTCGTGAACCTCCAAGATAGTGCAGGAGGCTATGAGAGATTTAATATTAACCGGGAGTCTGATGGTAATTACTCAATAAGATCTGCTACTTTCCCTGGCGTATTACTAAGGATGGACGCATATGGTGTTACAAAGCCGTTATCCTCCGGTGGAGGAAAAGTCAATTGTCAAGGCGGAGGAGGTGCTGGTGATTATGAAAAATTTATAATAGAGCCCGCACTGACATTTTAATCATTCAAATTCATCCAATCGCTTTTGCCTAATTATCTAGCGTTTAGAGATTAATTGCTTTATATCCTGCCGCCACAAAGCATCCGCTTATTGCGGCAGGATATAATTAAATAGTGTATATTTATGTAGTTTGTAATATGAATCAACCTAGTATGGGGTTTGCTCAATGAAGGAGCCATTTCCTGCAGATTTTCTTACAAGTAACCATTTAAGGCCTCAATAATATGACAATTAATACATTATCATTCTGGTTTATGCAACATGAGGATCGCGATCAGGAGTTACATTTAGAATTTTATGGATTAAGTTTTTTATTACTGAATCTGCTGAAAGAAAAATATGAAGGTAAACGTATAGAGTTTGCCAACCTTCATTTTTATGCCCAGTCGGTATTTGATCAACATCCTAAATTAATAAAAGAGGAGCCTTATTTCTTTAGAGGGCATTTGCTATATTATGGTGTCATAGATTATGAAAATTTCCTACCCATTCCTTTTAAAGCAAGAACCGCATTTATTTGGGAAAAGGCATGCGAATATCTGAAATATTGCGGTAAGCACATGAAAAACAAGAGCTTACTTGAGGCGGTTGATTATGCTTATGAAAAAGGAAAATCACTTGATTATTGTACCAATAGTGAAGTGGTAACTGCTGATTTGCTTTTGTTCGGGATGACATTCCAAGCTGCCATTTTAATTATTTTTGGAAGTGATGTAATGAGAGCAAAGCTAGTTCTAAAATCATCAGGAAAGGTAGTGTTTGAGAAAGATGTTGATCAAGGAAGAAGGGGTGCGGGCCTTTTTCTGGAGATATTTTCACGGATTGTTGCTATCGGAAATGTTATCCATATTGAAGGCCCTAAAAACATAGAAGGTTTTCCTAAATTAGTTCCAATTTCTAAAGAAGATTTGGACTTGATAAAGTAAATCGAAAACGAGAGTTAACCAAACTCCTGGGAAATTGGAGATCGAATTGCCAATATTCAGCCACTTGTATGCTGAAAAGGTTGATTCCTTTACATACTGTTGCTTGTCGGCTTCCCATAAATTGATGATGTAAGAATCCTTTTTTGCTCGTTCATGCTTTTTGTTAACAATATTTCCAAACAAAGAAAGGCATCATCTGAAGATTTTACCGGATGATTCTTCAATGTACCAATTGGGGAGGCTTTTGAAAGGGGAAAAGTGAAAAAAAATAAAGGGGCAATGAAACAGCCATATAAGGAATTGGGGCGGCTTTGGTAACGTCAATCTGGAAATAAAAAAAACAGCTTCTCATGCTGTGACTTAAAACAAGAAAATCGGCAGTTTTAAGCAAAATTTCCTATCGTATATTTACAACCTATTCCAAATTTGGGAAGGTTACACGGCTAGAACACCTTAAGGTTACCGATCTTACATAAAGATAATATATCATAAAAACATCTTCATATTTTTACTAGCTTTCCTATATAATGTTTTATTGAGGCAAATGGAACTTCCATATCAAGAACGCTTACCAGTACCTTTACTCGCTGCATGTTTTAATAACACTTCAGCATCGTATAAATTTTATTGGTTCTTAGGCATTCTGAATCGCCTGGAGCAGGGCGAAACAACAATCTTAAAGCGGCATTTATTTGCAGAGATGACTGCACAGGCTTGGTACACGGTAAATTATTTCAAAGTGTCATTTGGGAAACAAGATAAACTTCATGAAGCGATCGAACGCATTAAAGGTATAGAGATACTTCCAATCGACATGGATCGTGATACGATCTTTAAACGACTGACTCAAACGACCAATAAAAGCACGCTGAGCGAATTATCCTATTTCAATGGTGAGGTACCCCACCGCTTTTTGAGTCCTTGGTTCCGGACTGGGGATAAACAAGTAGTTTATCAATCTTCTCAATGTTTTGAAAACGATTGTATGTATGCTTTGTACCTGGAATATATTGAGCTCAACCCGGCTTGGATAGGTTATCTCACCTATCACAGTCGCATTCTTAAAAACTTTTGTTATTGGAATCTGGCAGTGTACTTACAGAACAGAAATCCTAATGTTCCTGACCTTCCTAATAAGCTAATCAAACTACCTGTCCGCAAGGCTCTTACTACCCAACGTAAATTCTGGGACCTGGTAATTATTGAGCTGGGTAGTGTGGATTGCATATATACTAATAAACCATTATTTATCGGGAACTATTCAGTAGAGCACTTTCTACCTTATGCATTTGTTTCGCATGACCTTATGTGGAACCTAATTCCCGCAAACAAGTCTTTTAATAGTTCGAAAAGCGATAAACTGCCCCCCTTGGACCGATATTTTGAACCCTTTTTCAAGCTGCAAAAATAGGCCGTCGAGATCGTTCAACAAAAAGCGCCCCATCATAAACTTCTTGAGGATTATTTGACAATTGTTCCGGATCTTTCGTTATTTGAAAGCAATCGCGTTTTCGAGCAACTGCAACCTATGGCGACAATTGCGCTGAATAATGGGTTTGAAATGATGGGGTAGTTTTAAAGGCGTAGCGGTCCAGAATAATATAGAAGGCAAAAACGCACCCAGGATAGCTCAAAAGCAAGGTTCTTATACTGAAAAAAATCAACTCTACCTATTGATAAATTGTACCTGAGGGGCCATTTAGATTTCTGCTGTCTTGCCGTCGGTAAGCAGGGCGAAGACGGGCAACTGCCCGTCATACTCAAGCACCACATGCAGCTTAACAGCTCCTTGGTTCTGCGATAGTTTGCCCAGTCAAATATTTCCACACGCAGGTGTCTTCTAAATAAATGTTTGACACTCTAGAAAAAATACTATTATTTTTAGCGCTTGTTCGAACGCTCTATAATGACCATCTTTGGTAAGATTTCCAACATTGTTAAACGTTTAATGCTGATCCCATGAGTAAAATGCTCGCTGAAATAAGACGTATTGTAAACGAGGATATTAGCAATCGAGTAACCCAATATGACGTACTGTTTGAAGCGATAACCAATGCTATCCACGCAAACGCCCAGAACATTATTTGTGCATTAAATTCATACGATAATCTGTTTCAAAGCGACACGGTAATTTGCAAGAAAGTTGATACCATTACAATAACTGACGATGGTGATGGCTTTAATCAGGAAAATTATAGCTCTTTCTGCAAGTACAGAACTGAGTTCAAGAAGGAATTAGGAGGAAAAGGCGTCGGCAGGTTTGTATTTTTAAAGGTGTATGAGTACGCCATTTATAAAAGTCAGCTAAAAGAAGGTCAGGAAGAAGTCTCATTCAAATTTGATCTAGATTTTGACACAGAGGATACTAAAAGAGCTTCCTCCAATATCGACACTAATTCAACGGTGGTTATGCTTACCCATCTTACATCTCAATATAAAAATCAAAGTAAAAATTTAGATCGGCGTATCGAGTTAAATCTAGATACTATTAGGGAAAGAGTATTACTTAATCTCATTCCAACGTTATTTTTCTACAAGAAAAAAAAGTTGAGAATCAATATTCAAATAGTTGACGACACAACGTCAAAAAGTGTCTCCATAACTGATGCTGACATACCTAACTTTCGGGAACAAAAGTTTCAGGTTAAAAACCGGGAAGGGCAATTATATGATTTTTTGCTAAACTATATCATCTTCAATGCCAATGGAAATTTGCATTCTTTTTATTGTGCTAATAATCGTACAGTGTGTGAATTCACGGAAAAGGACTTAAATATTACTCTTCCCTGGGGATATTCGGGGTTCTTTCTACTTGAATCCGACTATCTGAACACTCATGTAAACAACGAACGAAATGATTTTGATATATGGCCCGTTAGGACGGATTTATTCTCATCTATTTCGTGGGATATGGTTAACACGGCACTGAAAGGTAGAATTGCTGAAATAATCAAAAAAGATATTCCTTCAGCCCAGCAGATAAACAAAGAGAAATTACACGACATTCAGAATGAGCGACCATATCTAATGAATTATATTGAAGATGACGATATAAATATGGCCGGGTTTCTCGACAAAAAGCATATCGTTGAAAAAGCAAAAAAGCGATTTGATACAGCTAAAGAAAAGGTACTTTCTAATGGCGGAAAAAGTGAATATACTAATCAGGAATTACAGGAAGCGATACAACTAGCTCAGAACGAGTTGGTATCGTACATCAATGACAGAGTGCTGGTTTTACAACGATTAAAAACACTTGTCGATAAAAAAGAAAAGGTGGAGGCCATAATCCATAATCTTTTTATGGAAAAACAGACAGATGACAATTACTACTCTATTGGTAAGAATAATTTATGGCTACTGGATGATAGATTTACTACATATAGTTATGCGGCAAGTGATAAAAAGATAACCGAAGTGTTAAATAGCCTAGGCGAGGATGATATTGAAAATATCGACAACCCTAATGATCGGCCCGATCTATCCTTATTTTTTTCTCAGGACCCTAATAAGTCTGCAAACCTAAAATCAGTGCTGGTTGAATTAAAGCCATTCGATTTTTCCAGCAAATCAGATCGAAAAAAGTTTCAAGGTGTACAGCAATTGATAGACTATGTTAAAGCTTTCAAAACCAGGGAAAAAATAGAAGAAATATATGGGTTTCTGATAACCGATATTGATTCAAAACTAGCTGAACGCTTGATCGGAGACGGTTATACTCCTCTTTATTCACAGGAATCTCCGATATACCATCGCTTTTATGATAAAATAGGAATTTCGATTTATGTTGTCAGCGCCAAGACACTAATTATTGACGCGGAGGCAAGAAATAAAGTATTTTTGGACATCATCCGAAAACAAAGCAAGTTGAGCAACTTCTTAAAAGAAGAAGCACAAACTAAACAAATTTAATATTGACAACCAAGATCGTGCACAATAAATCTAATTAATATAAATGAAAGTATTCATTAGTTGGTCGGGCAATAAAAGCCACAAAGTCGCTCTAGTTTTTAGAGAGTGGCTCCCTTCTGTAATACAGTCGATCGAGCCCTATGTATCATCAGAAGATATTGATAAAGGAGCAAGATGGAGTACGGATATTGCAAAGGAGTTGGAGAACTCAACTTTTGGGTTATTATGCGTAACCAAAGAAAACCTCAATGCTCCATGGCTTTCATTTGAAGCTGGGGCTTTATCTAAAACCATGGATAAGTCGTTGGTTAGCCCGTTCTTGTTTGATATTAAACGATCTGAGGTAAACGGGCCTATTCTTCAGTTCCAATCCACTATCTTCGAGAAGGAGGATATAAAAAAGCTTCTGAATTCAATGAATAAAGCATGCGGCGAGGGCTGCATTTCTAATACGATGTTGGAAAAGGCGTTTGACGTCTGGTATCCAACGCTAGAATGTGACTTACTTGCTTTAAAAGATATTTCCGATGACTCTGAGGAGAATGCAAATGCTCCTGCACCTAAAATTCATACTGCTGAGATTCTTGAGGAAATATTGGAGCTGTCAAGAAATAACCAAAAATTATTACGAAATCCAGAGCCTAAAACAATCGAGAGTATTGAAGAAATAAAAAAGCTGGTTGCCGAACAGCATGTCAGAAATGAAAAAAATAACGAGCTCAGGCGAATGTCAAGGAATCTACATCCTATGTTTATTGAAGAGATTTTGCACGTTCCACCGAGGGCAGGAAAGAATTATTGGGGACTATTAATGGTGTTAGGCTTACTAAGAAATGACCTCCCTTGGATTTACGATTTAGGTAAAGAACTGATTGATATATTGAAAAGCACTTCCAACAAAGAAGACAAGCAAGAAGCGATTGAAACATTTCGTATGATGATGGAAACCTCCTTGGAGCATCCGATGATGAGAGAGTTTTATGGCACAAGAAAAGACTTGATGTTTGTGAAGGAATTCCCTTACATCGTTAATAGATATCTTGAAGATGTTTCAATAACTGAATAATTATAGCCCCGATAATGCTTTCAAGAATATCAACATCGGGAAAATATTGTAATAGGAAGCGACAAAAAAAAAGCATTAGGCAGACCAATGAAGGGTTTTAGAGTAAATTTTTCAGTCGTTTTTTTATCGGCGATAGTGCAAGTATTATTTCATCTAATAGCCCCCAAAAATAACACCAGTTACATAGTCGATTATTGCTTCTCAATATTTATGTCGCTGTACTGTTATTTCTATTTCATTTTATATAGTTTAGAACAAACTGCAAAACTTGATTCTAAACAAAAGTCATATCCGTGGTTCCTTTTAAAATTCATGGTGATTTTCATTTACTTGATCCTTGTTTTTACCTTTCAAAATTGGTTCATCTATGAATTAGACCGAGAGAACTTTGAATTTTCTGAAGATCATTTAGACATTTTTAAACTAGCATTCTATTTTTTCTATTACAGTTATTTAACAATCACCAATATAGGGACAGATGAAATCGTAGCCAATAGCGTAATTGCCAAATGTTATTATATGTTCGGAACCTTTTTAGGTTTTTCCTATCTAGTTCTCTTTTTGGGCGGATTAGCAGAGATAAGGTCATTTCTAAAATCAGGACAACGGTATATAAATACAAATACGGAGGACTAATTGAGAGGATGGATACATATCTTGCATGACTGGCAATTCACATTCATCAAGAAGCATGATGAGTGTTTCATTTATAAACTGTTGCCAAAGAGGATTTAATATAAATCAACCAATTCTTCTTGCTAGCCACATTGTGTGTTCTCTTGATATGGCTTGCTCGGCTTCTAAAACAAACTGGTTAAATGACCTTTGGTCTTGAATTATTCCAAATCTTGTTTTAATGATATTCAGCTCCTGATGAGTCAGAGCATAGGCCTGATGCAAATCTTTAAATTTATAAAGTTCAACTATAGCAATCAATGATGTGGCAATAAAAACCATTATTCCATTCAGATTCACTGACGTGTTTTGCCCGTTGTTTTTTACAAGGTAAAATCCAGCTATGAGTTGGCAAACAAAAATAGCCCAGGAGCATATATTTCCAGCTAGTTTATAGTTTATACTCTTTTGACGATACCAGCTAATTTGGTTCTCTATTCTATGTGTTTTATAGTAATCTTTACGTTCCAATAGGTTTTTATTCCTAATAGCATCCATTTCAGCGGTTATCACATCTGAATGATATTTATTAGGTTTAGGGATAAAGCCATCTTGGTTAGCTTGAGCATTGATTGCACTTATTCTATCAGTAAAACGAATCAGATTCTGACGGTCATCATTTGCATCGAATGGATCAATATGCATCATATATCGCCAGCTCAGAGTTTTCATGGATTCTGCAATTGCTCGCCCCTTGTACCAACTTTTCTCTGGTTTTAGAAGTGTTAGTAATAAGGTCATAGCTCCAGAAATGAAGACAGCAATTCCAGTATACCGTTTAATCTCCTGAAAAAAGTCCAAACTATCGACCAGTGTAGCAAGAAACATAAAACCTATACTTACCCAAATAAAAACTTTATAGGTTTTCTGGGCGAACTTAGAAGCATTGTCGCTATCTACGTAGTAACACGGAAAATCTTTCTCTTTCATTTTTCTAAACTTTTGCGTAAGTTCTTATTGCATTTACTATACTCTCTGTATTCCACCGTACAACTTGTATCGAATAATCTTGAACAATTTTAGATACTCTTTGTTGCCCAAATGGGGCGACTCCCACAACTGGGATATAACGTTGGTATGCTGTCTCCAATTCATAGTACATCCATTCACTATAACTGGCATACATTCCCCCAATTGCTAAAACTAAATGGGATGTGATTATTTTGCTTCTAAGTGCCCGTTTCACATAAACTGCACGTTCAGAGTTTATAGGCATATCGATAGATGCCTCTAAAAACTCAACGTTAAAATACCCCCTGCGAAGCAACAAAGATCGTAATTTAACAAGATCTGTATGGTAGTCCCAACAATGGCTTATAAATATTTTAAACTCCCGTGCCATTACGTTTTATTACCGATAACAAATAACTCTTGTTGTCTATGTATGTCTTGACTTTCCATCTTTCATCCGTAATCTGGTAAAACCATTTTTCGCATTCAATGCCTTTTTCTTCCTGTTCCGTTGCAAAATAGCAATTTGCCATTGTGGCGTAAATCCAGCATTTATCTATACGTTGATCTATATCGCCCCTATTGATAATATCAAGTAAAATTTCGAGAATATGTTCTCTGGTCTTCCTTGCTTCGACCTTATAATAGACCCTCTCTTCAATATTTTCAGCGGAGATACTTTTGAAATTTGAGCACAAGGCATAATTTTCTCCATTATAATAATCATTTCTAATTTTAAACCCTTTTCCATAATAACCCAAAGCCCGATCTAAGTATCCAATATCTTTGTTGAATAGCCATAGATTTTTATAAATCGCGCCAGTTATCCCTAGAGTCTCGGGATCATTGGTATCACCTTCTGGATCGAGTTGGCTAATTATGCGTAAGGCGTCTACGAGTGCCGTTTGTTCCGTTGGATATTTTGCTTTGTAAATGCAAAGCGCCAGCTGTTGGACAAAATAAGGCTCACTCGGCACTATTTTATGCGCTTTTTCCCAATATACTGCTGCATCCTTGGCATTATCTTCATCAGCAAAAAGCTGCTTTGCTCGTTCGACAATAGCAAATATTCGTTCTTCTTTATCGGCCAGATCCCCAATTACCTTCTTATATTCTTCGGGCGGCAATGTAGGAGGATTTACATTGCTTAGGTATTCATAAAGCGGGCTATCGATTTGTTGAACCATTTCAACATGATGAATCAAATCAACAAGCTCCTGACGACAACGATGAGACTCGTCTACTCCAATATCTTCTCCTAAGTGAGTATATTGAAATATTCTATTATGATCTAGATCAAACGGAACTTTGCCAGACCTTTCCTTTAAAATGATTGTTGAAAATGGTCGAACGGCATGTCTAATACCCAGTTCATACAAGGCGTTGGGGTTATACGTCGAAATATCAGCTATTACCAAATCGGCATACATTAATAACGCATACATGCTTTTATCGATCAAGCCACTCTCTTTCACTTCATCCGCCCTAACACAATCCAAGCCTGACTCAATAACCGCTGGCTTAATTATATTCTTATATGTCTGATCAAGATCGATCGTATTGCCTGTTGACGGATCAGTCTTTTTCCCAAAGCCCATGATTACAAAGCATAAACGCTGTGCCATTCAAAATCGATTAAGGTCGTACGCGAGTTTTATTGGCTATTGGTTGGGAACGCTTCGAAAATGCTTGTTCTATATAAAACTCAGGATTTAGCTTAAATTCCTCCCATCTGACTAAAACACAAAATCTATCATCTTCACCATGGGCGCACTTGCCGTTAGGTATATAATAATTATAGCTAAATTCCGTTATAACCGTATCATTATTCAATTTAACCCAATTATGATTTCGGCCACATGTACTACAGTAGTATTGTCCACAATAAATTTTATCTGTAACACTTGGTAACACAACCCCCAATATTCCATTTTGGGTGTTTCCAACACCATGATATAAGGACGCTTGCAATTCTCGCTTTATATATTTTTGCTCGCTTTCTCCCAGGTTTTCGGCGCTTTTAGAACCGATTAAAAAAATCGTCACTGTTGAATCATGCAAATGATCTTCTCTAATGCGCCGCATAATATGCTCTTGATCTGACGAGTCGATTGAATAGTCCAATGATTTATCAATCATGTCTATATCCATATTTTCTTGAATATATTTCTTGTAAAAAAAATCTTCTGTTTTAAAAGAAATAAAACACTTGTGGCTCATGCTCATCAATTTAAAAACCAGTCTTTAAGTTTAACCTTTGTGTTATTCGGATACTGAACATACCAATCGTCAGAGTCTGAAATATTAAATGAATAACTACTTTGTACCTTTCCATAGATATTGCCATATTCTTGGTCGTTCCATGAACTGGGTTCATTTGTTAAAGGAAGTATAGCTACATTTTTATAATTAACGATCCGGTCTCCTAAGCCGAGTTCCCAAGGCATCCATTTTGATTTAGAACTGTTAGGGGTTGCTAGACAAATAAACTTGGAACATTTACTGATTCTATCGCGCAAGCGTCCAGCAATCTCTTCAGATGTTTTGTCTTCGAGCGTCTCGTCTAAATAGTCAATATAAACTGAAACACCTAAACTCTTCAGAAACCTTACGACCCCGGCTACCCAGTTCCTGTCTTCCCTTCGATATGAAAGAAACACCATGGATTCATGATATGTTCTTGCCCTTAGGGCAACGTTAAAATTTTCAGCTTTAGAAAAAGCTTGTGAGGTTAAATTGTTAAATGTTAAATATGCCATATTGTTATTTTATAATCGATATCTCAATAGTTATTATGCGGTTTCAGCATGTGTCATAAATACAAAAGCAACTAATAGGATTCTTTATTTCCAATTTCGAAGATTGACCAGTACCTAATATATATCGTCTCTGATCTTAGCCTTGTCTATATTCCAGCAGATAGATTTGGTTCTTTGAATTCCTTTAACCTGTATCTGGAATATATCTATTCCTTTCTGAACTTAGAGGTCAATAGCTTTAGTATTCCCCAGGGTCAGAGTAACATTGTAGCCTCTCCTCGAAAGCTCCGCGGCTACATAAAATTCCGAAGCTATTCCAGTTTGTGATTTTTCAAGCTTTAACATAAGAAATCTTTTCTGCTATTTGATAGGCGGCAACGCTGCGGATAGTTAGTCACGCTTATACCAGGGGTCTGTGTTACCGTCATCTTTATGAATAATTGTGTATTTATATTTGTTAGTGATTTATGCAATAAAGGTATGGAGGCGAAGTCATCCACGCTTACGGTTTCCCGTAATGAGAACATCGCGTTTAGTCCATATTCGCATTCAGTGAACTTTAACTGACGTATCAGCCGGATTTTATTTAAATGGCTTAAGCTTACCATGAGGCCTGGATTAATCGCCAGCCTTGAGGTATGTTCATAATAGGTTCCAGGTAAATTTAAAAGGGCGAAAGGACATTTGCAAGTAGGCCGAAGAATTTTTATACAGGCGCTTTCTGCTAGCCACGTATAAAGGAGTGCCTCCCCCTTTAACTTCCATGGTTATGATAAAAAACCTTTTGTTAGAGTCTGTTGGGGACAATACCGGGACAGTTCCGGGACAATAGGCGGGGCGCTACGTATTTTCTGCGAGTCGGCTGCGACTCTTCTGCGAGTCGTGCTCGGGTTGGAGTCGCAGCCGACTCGCAGAAAAGTCGCAAAAAAGTCACAGACTTGCCAAAATCGCCTCGGAACTGTCCGGAAGCGGTTCCGGAACAGTCTCCTGTCCTATTCCTAAAATGGCTATACACCTTGATGAATAAATCCCGAATTAATTATACACTGTATTATTTCCTGGTAATTCGCCAAATTCCAGGCAGAATTCCAGCACCCAGGCAAATTCGGGTAAATTCCCCGGAATTAATCCGGCCATATCTAACAATGCTTCCCACTAACGCACCTGGATTAATTGCTATGGCAAAGTATGCGGCAAAGTGCATGAATATCTTAAAACAGAATCCATTTGGAACGATAGGTTTTTTATTTTTACATTTGCCGTGTGCCAAGGAATAAAGAGTTTGATTATCAGGAGAAGCTAAAGGTTGCCCGTGATCTTTTTTGGAAAAAGGGTTATCAGGCTACGACCATGAATGACCTGGTAGACACATTAGGGATAAACAGGAGCAGCATTTACGACAGCTTTGGCAATAAGCACGCTCTTTTTTTGAAATGCCTGCATGATTATATCCAGGAAAAAGAATTGAGCTACCAGGCTTCGGCAAATAAAGGAGTGTCGGCTCTTGACTCGGCAATTATGATCATAAAGGATCTTGTCAGGACTATTTTGATTGACACCAAAACCTGTTTATCGATCAACTCAACGTTCGAGCTTTCCCGTATAGACCAGGATGTAAACCAACTTCTTAAACAGCAAGCCAACAATTCCATAAAGCTTTTTGAGGGTCTGTTCAGGAAGGCTCAACAGGAAGGAGAACTTTCGGCAGAGAAGGATCCCACTTTGCTGGCTTATTTTGTAGTGTCCAATTTTGCATCGCTATGGAATGCTGATCTGCTTTTCAATGATAAAAAACGATTATATCAGTTGACGGATTTCTTAATCAGTATCATCCGGGCTTAATTTTTTTTGACCTATTCTGGAACGATAGGTTGGTTATAGTATACAGTACAAGGTAAATTTCTAATGGTATGAATTTATCCGGTTTTTAAATAGTGATATGGAAATAAATAGTGTTGACCCTCGCCGGTGGATGGCGCTGGCTGTATTGCTAACCGGTACATTGTTACCGCCGCTGGATTTCTTTATCTTGAATGTTGCGCTGCCTGCTATCCGTACAGACCTCCATGCATCCCCCGCCGATTCCCAGTTGGTGGTATCGGTCTACGCTGCTGCCTATGCTGTCACCCTGATCCTGGGAGGCCGCTTAGGGGATATATATGGCAGAAAGCGCGTGTTCATTTTCGGAATGCTCGGTTTCGGAATTGCATCTGCCTTATGCGGTTTTGCTCCGTCGCCGGCTGTTTTGGTAACAGGCAGGTTGTTACAGGGTGTGATGGCAGCCATAATGGGTCCGCAATCGCTGGCATCCATTCATGCTATTTTTCCTCCGGAAGAAAAAAACCGGGCACTTAGCTTTTATGGAGCAACTTTCGGACTGGCTTCTGTGGCCGGACAGTTGCTGGGTGGTGTGCTGGTATCGGCTGACCTGTTTGGCATGGGCTGGCGAAGTGTATTCCTCATTAATTTGCCGGTAATAGCTCTTGCCATACCGGCCGCCTCACTTCTGCTTAGGGAAAACCGTGCTGAAAAGTCTGATGTACTGGACATTCCGGGCGCCATACTTCTCGCTGCCGGGCTATTGGCATTCGTGCTTCCGCTTATCGAAGGACGCGAAAATCACTGGCCATGGTGGTGCAAGGCCCTTCTGATCACAAGCATACCTTTGCTATTGGCATTCTGGCATTACGAAAAGAAGAAGGAATCAAGGGGTGCCTCGCCATTGGTTTATCCATCTTTATTCATGAAAAGCGGATTACGGAAAAATCTGGCCGCAGCATTCTTTTTTTATGCCCTGGCCTCTTTCTTCCTGATCTTCGCTGTATATGAGCAGGGGGCCCTGGGTAACGACACGCTGGCGACAGGTTTAGCCATCTTGCCGCTGGGGATCGGCTTTTTCCTTGGTCCATGGTGCAGCCCCTCTATAGTTAGCCGGCTTGGTTCCCGAACGGCCGCCTTCGGAATGATCCTTGAAGTCACCGGACTGATCTTCGCGGCTATACTCGCCCTGAACGGACGTACTTCCTATCTTCCTCTGCCTCTCTTTATCATAGGACTCGGACAAGGCATTGCCGTCCCGGCACTGGTACGCCTGAACGTCGACCAGGTCGATCCACGCTTTTCAGGGTTGGCCGCAGGCCTGGTAAGCGCTACTTTGCAAATAAGCGCTGCTGTCTTTGTTGCACTGATCGGCGGACTTTTCTTTACTCTCGCACCCGATGGCGCCAGCGCACCGGAAATTCAGCTTGCCTTTAGCATATCTGCTTCAGCTATAGGACTTTCTTTAGGAGTGGCAGCGATGCTCTGCTGGAAACGATCACTCAAGTGATGATAACGTTCCATTGCGGGAGGAAACAAGCTTTGGAGCATCTTTCCCATGCAAACTGCATAAGGGCTTCGGACCGGCTCCCCGCCATTCCCCTGATTGGGTTTTGATCTGCAACGCTACTGCAACGCTTTCCCTACGCTTTTGCTTCGACAATTCCCGAACGGAAAGCGTAGGGAAAGCGTTCCGAAAGCGTAGGGAAAGCGTTGCAGATCCGAAGCCAATCAGGAGCCAACCCGAACGAAACTACTGGCCAGGGGCAAGGAATTTTCTTATTTACCACGACAACGTGTGAAAAAACAAACTCAAATTTTCCCCCAGGGAATGCGACTATCCGACTGAATAAACTTAATTTTGCACGGAAGGCTATCTGCTTTTTATCATAGTTGAAATATGACATTCATGGCAAAACCACCTTTTTCTTTATTATTCCTACAGCATTCTTACCGTATATAGCTATAGATTACTTAAACACCAAAAATAATCACAATGAAAAGAAAACCACTCATTATCATCGCACTGCTCGCTTCCCTTGTATCACAAGCACAGGAGACCTTACAAACGGTAACAGACCGGGGATCGGGCACCAGCAATGGAAAGGAATTACAACTTTACTGGCCGAACGGTTTGGGATACACCTTTCTGGGAGGATACTCTAATGGAAACTATGGAAGACTGGGCGCCTGGTCACCAGCTACTGGTGGCTTTAGCAACCTGGTCATAAATGAAGGCGGTGGAAATGTAGGTATAGGAACGTCCAATCCCACAGCCAAGCTCACTGTCGCAGGTAACATTCAGGCCAGAGAAGTTAAAGTGTCAGTAGATGCCGGTGCTGATTACGTCTTTCAGAATGGATATGATCTTCGCCCAATTGATGACCTGAATGCATTTATCAGTAAAAACAAGCATCTTCCGGAAATTGACCCGGCAGATCAGATGACGAAGGACGGCGTCAATCTCAGTGAAATGAATATTAAGCTTCTTAAAAAAATAGAGGAGCTGACTTTGTATCTTATAGACATTAATAAACAGTTAAAAGACCTCAAGGAGGAAAATAGAGAGCTGAGAAACCTCATAAGCAAGTAATAACCAAACAGTCTGTTTTAATTCCTAATTCCCGGGTGCTTCCTCCGGGGAGGAAGACACTTAGGCTTAATAACAAAATGCCCGGCTCAGCTAAGAACCAGGCGTTTTGCTTTTATAATCGATACACGCGCGCACTAACTTTAGATAATCCAACCCGTTGCGCGGTTTGAGTAAAAGTAACACATGCCAAACTCAGTTTGCACCATCTTTCTTATGCAAAGACAGCCAGTTTTTGTGCCCACTCAAGTCTATATCTACCGACTGACGATGACCATAACGAATAGCGAGATTTGTGCCGCCACCCAAAAGCGCGGCGTTTAAAGCTATTTTGGCAGCATTTCAAGCGGTTTGTAATCTCTTTGACGAATCCTGCTGCCTCCTTACCATCGCTTTAATTAATGAGCTGATTTTACTACAATGCTCATAACCCTTACTTTGCCAATGGCTCTGTCTTGTGTACTTGGGTTTACTGCCCATGAATACCAGAAACAGCACTCAATACATGCCCCTCGATTTCTGTCGATAAAATAAAGTCATTATCTTTTGGGGATATTTGCGACATTTCCTCCTCGTCTGGATCGAAGCTAAGATAGAAAAGACTGCCCTTTTTAAGAAGCTTGAATGCCTCTACATTATAGAAGTAATAATTAGAATTATGATAAAACGCATACTCTTTCACATCTAAAAATCTAATTTTAAAGCACGTATCATTCAAGTATAACAATTTCATATCTACATCTACGACAAGAGCGTCATCTTCTGCATAAATACTGAATCCTAATATTTTACAACTCAAAATAGCAATCTCTCCTTGCAGGAGTTTAAACAGCTCCTCATTTTTCCACATTTGACTCATAATTCTTTACTTAGTTATTTAGCTGACTTTGCTTGTATTTATCTTTCTCTAATTCATTTGGTTTGGGAGGTCTACCGGGCTGGCGCTCCGTAGCACCTGAATCTTTAGGGTTAGGATTAGGCTTGTGATCATGGACATGATCTTTTTGCTCGTTTTCTGGATAACCCGGCCCATGCCCCTTATTGTACTCTTTCTGAACGCGTCCATTTGGTCCATATACTATATCTCGATTCATAGCGCCGGATTAGAGAATCTAACGCCTTACTTTTCGAGAACTCGATACAAGATTTCATATATGGCTTTTTCCCTTCATAATCCGCAATGTGTGTGGGTTCAATTGAATTAACAGCAATAGACGCCAGGCTGTCTATTGCATTATAAATATTGCTTTTGTCAGTGCTGGAATAATCAGTGAGTTCAACATAAATCGCTTGGCTGATATCGTTTTGAATCGCGGTATCTTGTTTTGCAATCATCCAAAAGCAACGACATAAAGCGTACTCTTTCAACCATTTCCGCCTCTCACTTAGACTCGCCTTGCCTGGCCTTTTTACTTTGCATCCCCCGGCCGAAAGTAAGACCCCTATTAAAGTCATTATAAAACAGATTTTTTTCATGGCAACTTCCAAAACTGTAATTTGCCCCCACCTTTGACATTAAAGTACTTATGCCTTCCTACTGCCATAACACCAGTCCAGGGCGTTGCATGACCATAAGCTTTGAATTGGCCTGGATTAATTGATTCTTCAAACTGCCAATTTTGGACAGCTGTAAGATCACCTCGATAAATTGCATTGACGATGCTCTCTTTTAGTATACTATTCTTTTTTCATATCTCCTGAAATCTTCAGGCAAATATTCAACTGGATTCCATTTTTCCATATCTGTGTATTGAATGTCAGTACATTCATTTATCAGTTAACTGTCCGATATGCTGTCCTAAGAACTTAATATTGGTTCCTTCTTTATACTGTGCTTCAAATTCAGAAACTACATCCACTTGTGCAATGGTCACTAATCTCTTTTCTTCTCCTAAAAGGCCCTCTAATATTATTTCTGCTGCAATAAGCTTGTCATCCTTACAAAAGTCAGCTAAATTAGGTGCTTCTATTATTATGTCAAACAATCCGTCACTATAATCCAACAATACATATTGCCATGAAGATGCAATGATTCGTTTCTTCCGGCCTCCTTTATAAAGATTGACAATGGGCTCCTTCCATTGCTTTGGTGGTTTAGCATAGTGAAACTCCCAATTGGGTATAGATGGAGAATTAGATATAATTTCTTTTGTTTGGGGCAGCAATTCATTTCTGCCTCCGGGAGATACTACCAGCATGTTCTCCATTTCGATTCCCGGTCCTAGTTCCCATGCGAAATTTCCAAGCTCTACGATGCGGCTATCTAATTCAGATAATAGATCTCCATTCTCAAAGTTCACTCCAAAATCTTTGTGGCAGGCTGAGAACCATTTCCAAAATTCATTCACTTGACTAAGCGTTAAATTCCTATTTTCCATTTGATACCCCACACCTAGTTACGTACTCTATCTACCTCATTCAGGAATAGCGTCATTTCTCTCGCTATCAAAGTTTCTAAAAAGAACCTTAATTGAGCCGGGCGTTGTTGTATTGGGTTGAAGTCCTAGTCTCCTTTCACCGAGGCAAACGCATAAGACTAAGGAAGTAATTATTTTTTCGTTATCCGGCTATATATTTTATATCCAAGAGCTGTAAGGCCAGCTAACACTACTCCACCAGCAAGGATAACAGCCCACCAATATATTATTACGTCTGTAAAGTAGTATGTGATAGATCTTAATATATCTTTCAATATATCACCCGTAAGTTGCTTATTTCCAATCAAATCCCCCAATGCAAAAGCATAGGTGATCAACATCAGTAATCCGATATATATTAATAGGCTCTTTCCAAATAACTTCATTTGTTTTCTCTCTTTCTATGTGGATCTTGTTGTTGAAATTGCTTATTCCAATCCGCAATTGTATATGTTTTCCCATTAGCACTTACACCTGTAAAATTCCCTTTATCATCAGTCGTAAGAGATAATGAAATGTTAGCAATCGGATTCTCTTTATTAGTTCCCCATAAACTTTGGTAAGGATTACCTTCTTTTAACCCAATCCCGAGGAATACTGACTGCCCCGAGGGGTCAGATACAAAAGCTTCAGTCGATGGGAAATTATCACCAGTAAGTTTGCCGGTTATTGATAACGTATTATCTTTCGATGTGATGGATAATGAAGAAAAAACATCTACGTCCGGAGTACCTGGAGGAGCTAACGGGTTAGCGGATGCAACATGTGCTTCTATACCGAAATGTTTGGCTCCATCACTGCCTGTAGAACTTGTAAATGATGAAATCTTTTGTTTTGGCATGGCTCTACTCTCAAACGTACCGTAAAGCGCATGTGTTTTTGAACTCCATGCCTGTGACGTTAAAGTACTTTTATCCGTATCAAACAACAGTCTTTGGGTAACTCTTGCTGTAGCTGGGGCTGTTGTATAACCGCGATTATCACCGCTATAGCCTCCTCCAAAATACTTATCAGGATGAAATGCCCTTACTGTAATAGGATAAGGTATCATCCCCCCGATATCAATAAATCGAAGAGGATTATTGAAAGCATAAGTATAAAGAGACCAAGAGGCCATTTTCTCCGCCAATGGATCCACACTTGTCCACCTCCCAACTACCGCATCATAGAACCTCGCCCCATAATCCAGCAGGTCAAACCCCTCCTGCAACTCCTTCCCGTTATAAAGATAGTTCGTTTTACTGGAACTTAAGCTGCCCCGAACCTTATTTAACCCGAATGGATAATAATCTTCCCGTTGCAGCACCTCCAGCTGTCCCGTCGAAGGGTTCCGGTAAAAGGCTACCCTGGTGTTGCCCAGGTGGTCCTTCACCCAGTACTCATAGCTGTAGCTGTTGCCTGAGCGCCTCAGCTGCCCTTCTTCGGTCAGCACTACCTTCAGGTCATTGTTCTCATACCGGGTACCACCCACGTAATCCGTGGTGGTCCCGGTCTTGCTGTTGTAACTGCGGAGCTTCTCCCCCGTGGCTGTATAGCTGTAGCTGAGCAGCGTGCCCGAGACGGAGCTTACCTGCTGGGGCAGGTTCAGGTGGTTATAGCTGATGCTGCTGATCCCGCGGCTGTCGTCTCTTGTCACGTTCCCGTTCACATCATAACGGAAGTACTTCGTGCCGTTAAACCAGGTGCCGCTTACCGCGTTCAGCCGGTTCCCTCTTGCCCCGTCATAGGTATAGTCGTAGCCCAGGGTCTTCCCGTCGCGGGTCATCGACAGCAGGTTCCCCAGGTTGTCATAGCTGATGTTATTCTCGCTCATGTCGGGGCTGGTGCCGGAGGTCAGCCGGTTCAGCGGGTCATAGCTGTAGCTGAAGGTCTTGCTGCTGCCTGCCAGCGTCCAGTTCACCGAGGTGATGTCCCCGTTGTAGCGGCTTCCTTCTTCGTAGTTCAGCGTCTGGCTGAACTCTGCGGAGCTGGTCCCTTTCAGCCAGCC
>NZ_QEAS01000040.1:12536-12650 GCF_003130405.1 Pararcticibacter amylolyticus | reverse complement strand
GTGACCACTCCTGAAGGGGTGATCTTACGGATGCGGTGGTTGTACATATCGCTGACGTACAGGTTCCCTGATGGGTCCTGGGCCAGGCCGGCGGGGTACTGGAAGCTGGCGGAA
>NZ_QEAS01000040.1:0-12497 GCF_003130405.1 Pararcticibacter amylolyticus | reverse complement strand
GCAAACAGGCTGGTGCTGCCGGAGGGAGTGATCTTCCGGATCCGGTGGTTCTGCTGGTCGGTGACGATCAGGTTACCGGAGGCATCGATCACCAGGGCCGAGGGCAGTTTAAACTGGGCCCCGGAACCGGTGCCTTCGGCATAGCCGGAGTATCCGGCTCCTGCCAGGGTGCTGACGGTCCCCGCCGGGGTGATCTTGCGGATCACATTGTTCCCTGCATCTCCTACATAGATATTCCCGGAGGCGTCGGCGACGACGGCCAGGGGATTATTGAACGTAGAGGACAATGCGGAACTATTGGTATACCCAGAGGCACCTGTACCGGCATAGGTACTGGTGCTCTGGCTAGAGACTGCGGCCGCTCCGGTATTGGTGACATTGACGGATACGGGACTGCCGGAAATAATCTCGGAGGGGAACGTGTAGGCGATCACAGGTGAAGCCTGCCCCATGCTGACACGGATATTGGTGATGATGTCGCCGGTACCAGAACCATATCCTTCGGATACCACGTAATAGGTGCCGGCGGAAAGGGTGGTCTGTAGCCAGGACTGGCTGCCTGGGCACTCCAGCTCACTGTTATCATCGTTCTGGTTGATCAATCCGCCGGAGCTGTTCAGCAGGTACAGATAAGTGTCGAACGTACTGCCGCAATGCGACAGGGTGACGGTAGCCGTACTGGTCAGGGTAAACTGGTAATAGATATCGTTGCTGGGCTGCCCTATGTCGTTGGTCAAGCAGGGATCCGCATTGTTCAGGGTATGGGTGTAACTTCCTGAATTGCTGAAGGTACCGGCCAAAATAGGATAATACTGATTTGCTCCTGTTGTGGGCGAACCATAAGAGTTGCTGCTGATCTCCAGGTTGTAATCTCCGGTATACGTACTATAGCCCTCTACCACCACATAGTAGGTCCCCGAGGAGAGACTGGGCTGGCTAATGACAGATTGTGAACCGCAATCAGAATCGTCATTGGTACTTATGGTATAACCGTTTGCGTCCAGCAGGTGGACATAAGTATCAAAATTGCTTCCGCACAAGGAAATATGAAGGTCGGTATAATCGGAAACGGTCAGTTCATACCATACTTCAGGACTGGGATGGCCTATCTGGTTGGAATAGTAATATCCGTCGAAATAATAATTATTGCGGTAATCGGTAAAACTATTCCCTCCACAGGAGCCGTAGGCACCAGCTTTGATAGCGTTATACATATCTGTCCCACTCTGAGCCAAAACGTTAATGCTTAGCAGGCACAAGAGAAGAATGATAATCGAAGCCAGCCTTATCGCCTTGATGAGAATTGGCTGTTTTTGTAAGGATCGGTTCATATGTCTTTTATTAGGCCTTTATTTCACTTTCTTCTCTTCATTGACTGGTCCGCGCTCTGTAGAAGGAATAATCTTTGCCTGCTGCTCGGGGCTCAGAAAGCTTTCCAGCATCCGGTTGCGCTCGGCTATTAGCGTCTTGATGCGTGCTATTCGGGCTTCCTGACTGAGGCTTTTGTCGGTTTCAAGAGCTTTCATAGATTCCTTGTATTCTGATTGAACTTTGTTTACTTGTTCTGCTTTGGCCGAGTCGCCTTTCAGGGTGCGGCGATAGTGGTTGAACTGGCTGAGTTTCTGGTCTGAGACACTCAGCACTCGTTGCCGAGCCCCGATGCTATCGGGCCGGGTTTGTGCATAACAGGAAAAAAAGTTAAGGCAGTAGCTTAAAAAAAAGACGAAAAAGGCAACTAGAGTTTTCATATTGATCATGTCTGAGTATTTTTATTATTTAATTGTAATGGTCATTAAATCATTCCAGGAGTTTGTCTTCGATAATTCGAAAGTTACAAACCCGGGATATTGCTATCATCGGTTTTAAGATGAATCTGTCGGAACACTAACCGCTACGTATTCTTACTTACTATAATGCGAATGCAATCTCTTTATTTATTCCGATGTCTTATAGTGATAAGCATAACTCTTGATTACATTTCCATCCTCGTCTTTTATAGTTTTTAAGCGGTTAAAATTATCATAATAGAAATAGCTTACCGCATCTCTTGTATCTATTACACTTGTTATTCCAACCAATGGATCATACGTATACGTTGTCATTTTAGCTTCTGACGGGTATAAACGAATCTCATCTATCTGACCAGCATTTATATCAATCTGATAAGAATTGCTGCTTACAGTAACTGTATTCCTCTTCAGCGTCCAGCTATTGGCTCCAGCCTTTTGCCAATAACTTAATGTATAATTCCCATTAGTCAGATTTGTCAATATTTTATTATAGCTACCAATGTAACTGTAATGACCAGCTTTACAAATATCTTTGGGACTATTTCCACCTATCTCTTCAAAGCCTTCATAAAAAACGTTTTTGACGTTTGCTCCAGTGATCTGTGCGACAGGATACCTTTTATTATATCCCCATATATAACATACAGGCGCGTCGGAAAACTTACTAACTTCTGTTATATTCCCGATTGCATCATAACCTGTAAATGAAATATACGGTTTATATCTACTATCTATTTGAATCATACCGTTTACCCCTGAAGAACTCACAAAATCTGACAACGGAGTATCTGTAAAAATCCGTTCCGCTTTTAGCGGAACAGGAAGATCAGACTTATACTGATATAGTTCAGAATTGACAAGTTTTTTTTGATTGGAAGGGTCTATAATATAACTGGATCTTTCTATAACTTTATCAACTGCATTCTTAGAAAGCAGATTATTTATTCCAATACTATAAACTGAGTTGTTAGCAAGTCCAGGATAATCTAATGGATATTTTATTTCTTCTACTATCTTTTTGTCGTCGCTTGAAAAAACAGTGGTTCGAAAAAGTTGATTATAATTATTGTATTCCAGGGCTTTGGTATACACTACGTTTCCAGATGCACTATAGTCTGTCTCTGTGCTCTTTGTAAGTAAATTAATTCCAGAACCCACAGAATAAGGCATCCAGCAATAAAAGGAAAACAGTCGGGGGCTATATTGAGAATTACTATAGTAAGGGCTATCATAAGGAGAGAAATAAGCTTGATTGGGGTCAGAAAGCGATTCAATCGCATAAATATTATCACCTTCATAAAATGCGTATTGAGATACTTTTATTCCCGGATAAACTGTGCCCCAAATTGTTTTATATTCATTAATAGTGGAATGTTTTAATGAAAACCCATTTTCGGGCGTTGAAGCATATACATAACTTGATTGCAATACGGGCTTCTGCCAATAGTCATATCCTGATATATTTAGCCCGCTAGTACCATTTGGAACAAAACGATTGTACATATCGGTTTGGAACGAGAAATCCGTTCCAAGATTGGAAAAATTATAAATGGTTTTCCCACATACACCCGCCGAGTTATCGTAATCGTATACCGAGACTTGCGGATAATGCACTGCCAGATGCTCTTCCGCACTTCCATCACCAGTTATAACGGTTGAATAATTATAGATACACCCAACATCATTATATTGGGACATCTGTCCCCAGGGAGGAAATACTTTACATATTTTGTTAACAGATTTAAAGAGCGAAGAATTTACTAACCCGTTTGCAGATCCTATTCCACTTTCATTTTGACCATACTTATAGATTTTTGTTAATGATTTACCAGCATTATCAAAAGACTTAATTCGCCGAACCCTTAATCCGCCCCCGCTTACATTATTTAACGAAATATTAGAATCATATTCATATTCTCTATATCCGCCTGTTGGAAACAGTATCTTTCTTAATGTAAAGGCTTTTACTGTATTTGTATCAGCCCGACTTTTATCAACTTTAAGCGCCCATGCGGTACTAATTAACTGATCTACAGGAAAACTAAACCAAGCAGATTCTTTATATACGTCACCGGCAGCAATATCGTTGTGCAAGTAAGGTGTTGGTACGTAACTCGCCCCAGATCCACCACCATGATAATACCCCCACTGATCAGCATAATAACTTGAGAATCTCCATGGATTACTCTTCTGTGTGTCAGGCAAGTCAAAATATTCGAATTTATATGTTTGGATCACCCTGCTGCTGTCGCAAATCTGCACAGAATCAAGAAGCCAATGAGGATTGCATCTGGAAGAAAAAAACTTGATCTTCTTAAGCATCTTGTTCCCAATTGTAGAGTAAATATTGATTTCTTTTATATAATATTGATCTACATTTAAATTGAGCTGGTCCGATCGCTTATCAGCAATAAATACAACCTTTTCACTAGGTGTAGTAATTTGATTAACATAAAAAGTGTGATAGCGTGTATCAGCTCCATTTGTCTTACTTATAGAAGTCGGAGAAAGAGGACCATTTGGAACTTGCTGCCCTTCAATTGCCTCACGAACAGACAGGGTTATATTAGTTGGATTTTTCCTGATTTCATATGCTGTTGTATAGTTGAAATGCACTTGCTCCCCCGTGGCAGATACAATATCGTTTATAGGCCAGGATGTTGAATAAGCATCCCACTGGCCTCCATTCGTATTCATTTTCTCTGACGTGTAAATCCCGTCAGTTGATTTTCCAAAATAATATGTCGTTCCGGATTCATCCTTAATTTTGCCCCCCTGTAGCCGTTCGACTTGTGACGGGGCATTATTCACGTTGAATTCAACAGTATTATTTACTTTTTCCAAAAAGTCGACAGCATAATTTTGTCTATTTTTTATAATAAAATGGCCATTTCCGGAGGGAAGCATATAAGTAAACATATCATATTCCCCATCATAAAATACCGATTTATCGGAATTTGTAGCGTTATTCATATAATAACTTTGAACAAAGGGAGCCAGCATTTGATCATTACGCAATCCACCATTAGATGGAAAATATACATTAGTAATTTTATTTATGGTATCAGTAGGCATTTCATAACTATCATCAGGTTTTCCATATATTACCCTGTTTACACGATATCCGGGATTGAGGGTCCAACCTACACCTATATTTCCATCATATTGCATATACTTAATTCCGGATGCATGATAAGACAGGTTTATCGGGATTTTGATAGTATTAAGCTGAATCTCATGTAAGGGTATATCAATTTCCGGAACACCATTATACAGAGCAACCCTATAATTTACATATTTTTCAAACGACTGCGATTGCGGTGAGGGTGGAACTACCTTGGGAAAATCCTGGGAATAGGCAACTTCATAGCAGCACATCATACAAACAAGCATGATTGAAATTTTCATGGGAATAAGTTTTACGGAATTCATGTGCTCAGACATATAGCCATATTCACATTTTTTCAAGGTTTTTTTGATAAATGACAACATATAGATTTATAGTTAATTCACACACAACGATGCTAATCATTCGTTCGCACCACTACGAACCAAATTTTATAAAACCCGAGTCACAAATCCTTGCTTAAATAATTGGTTTATATCAGCATCACATCACGATTATGCAATTTGGCTAAAGCATAAGCAACGAATTGCCACACAAGCTTAAATATTGAAAAAGAGCTTAATAGTTAGTATATGTAAAATAAATTGTAGAGTATGCAGACAGAATCCTGGAAGAGTATTTTAATAATATAAGAGAGCTAATTCGTGGTTCGGACTTTCTTCTTATGCATTTTTTCCATCCAAGTTTCTTTATTCAAATATAATAAATATTATTATATTTCCAAATATATCTTGATTCTTTTAAATAGAATAGGACGTATAGTTTTCGCTGCGGCCTATGATCTCGTGATTAGTGGCTTTGAGATTAAATGTGTAATTATAATTGCTATCCTTCCGGTCATAAAGACTGTCTAGTGGTGCATTAGCTTTTACTGATGCAATGCCGTCATAACACGATTGCCTGGTTTTGTAGCCTTCGCCGGATTTTAAATGGTAATAATACTGATTGTTGGCTGTGCTCCTGAACACCTGAAATTTGGGGTTGTTCATAATTGAATCATTAATTTATAATCCAAAGATGAGGTGGATGTGTGCAGTGGAGGTGCATAGGTAGAGAAAATTCAATAGGTTTTAAAAGAGATGAGGGAAGTTTCTTTTGGCAGAACGATCGGCCATCCGGCCGTTTTGCCGGATACATTTCTTTAGGCGTGCGAATTCTTCAGCGTGAAGCGTGCAAACGTGTTCTGCAACACCCTGATACTTTAAAATAAATGGCGCAATCGGAAGGTCCTTTATATTATTTCGAAAAAGAATAAACGTATGCTTGTAGAAGCTGAAATCTGATTGTGCAAGAGTACCAATGCATCTTTCCTTTTCGAACATGAAATAATGAAGACCATTTTCCGGCTCGTTTCGGCAACCATGCATTATCTTTTCTTCGGGGACATGTATTTGCGAGGTAGTAAGGACTCTTAAAAGGAGCGAGATCTCTGAAGAAACATCCACAACAATAAGGTATTTATCCCTTGGCTCTCCCCCATTTTCAAATTCGTAATCAGGTATTCTTAAGATGTTGCCAGGTTTAAGTATGTCCATGGTTAAATCAGGTTCGCCTGCATGAGATACGACTGATAAGCTACCTCGTAAGCTGATTTTTTAAAATCTGTATCTAACAGGTCTGTAAATTCTATGATGTAATCGGAACGGTTGTTCTTCTGGTCAAACTGTTTCTGAAGATGATGTTCTTTAACTACCTTATGCCAGAGAGTACCATCCTGCCGTAACTGATCAGAAAGTTGTTCGGTCGTAAATAATCCAAACTTTTCTATCGTTGCGTCCAGAATATCAATATCGTAGTCTGAGAACTGGGAATCGTCAAAGCTCTTTTTAGGCTTTATGATGATGCCCTTATGAGCTCCCGAGTCGGTTGTTAAAGTGAAGACATAATCGTTCTGGGAGTTTTTTAACCCTAATTTTTTACAGTCTCCCGCGTGCCTTATTTGTTTATAAAGGGCTTCCTGAATGGGGCCGAACCGCCATGCTTTATAGGTCATCCAGGTTACTGGGACGCCAGACTGTTTTACGGCAGTCTCATCTGCAATGTATAGTAAAAGTAATGCCTTATTGAGATATAGGGCGTTGAGCCGCTCGGCATAATAAATCAGAACATTAAATGCCTTATCTTCAGCTAAATCAAACTTCTCCTTATAAAGCTGACCGGAAAATGCTTCGAGGCTTTGTTGCAACTGTTCCGGTGACTGATTGAATAATTTATTAATGCCGGTTGTTTTAGAATCGAAAAAATCTTCGTGCCGGATATCGAATGCACGTCCTGAATCCTCCAAAAGTTCACGCTCCCATCGTTTCCATTCAGGAAATGAGTGAGATAGCTTACTCAGTTGAAATTCCTCCTGGTCACCAAAAGTTTCCATCACCATATCTAAGCAGTCGATATCGGTTTTCGAAAAAACCTTATAGTTGACCTCTCCTACTGATCCGAAAAGATAACGGTCTTCCTCTATTGATTTTAGATAGGTAGTAGCTTCTGTCTTAATGCTCTTTGTAATACCATATTCTAAAATATCTCTTGTTGCTGATGCTACCGGACCATTATGCATCGCCTTATAACAGTCGCCGGTTATTGTCCGGCCATACATCCGAGCATGCAATCTATCTGCGAGCCATAGCAACTTAAGGGCTTTCATTTTGTTCATGACGCCCCCTTCTTTTCTGGCCAGCAGATTTAATATCTGAATTGCTTTTCTGTAATTAAACTGGATCAAATGCCTATTTATTGAAATACAACGAATTGTAGAATTTTCTTATACAATGTTAGTAGAAAATGTAGAGGATAACAAATTAGGATTTTCCTTTGCACCTTAAAATGTCAAGATCTGCCGATGCTGGTTTCGCTCCTTAAATTCGTCATCCCAGTTAATTAATAAATGATTATTGCAGCGACCGAGACACCTAAACTAATCCGTTTCATCTCACCTGATCCTGATATTTTTATTGCTCCTAAACGCGTTCTTCAGTGAACGGGTTAGCTCCTCCCGCAAATCTTTGGTTACTTCGGCCTTCATCTCACCTACTGCCCTTAACCCAGGATTTATCCTGATTGAAATCGAAATCGGTCTCTCCGCAGGTAGTACATCTCAAGGAGACGCTCGTTTTATATGAATACTTCATTGCTATAATTTTTACATGCAAAGATTATCAGCACCTATGCACTGTATCTGCACAGGAAATTATTTATTTTTACTCTATAATTATCAGCTATGGCGGTAAATAAAAATGCCCAAACCAGGTATCATGTGCTGGATAAGTGCTTTGCTAATCCGGTGAAGAAATACTTTATCGAGGATCTTTTGAAATGCG
This sequence comes from Pararcticibacter amylolyticus, assembly GCF_003130405.1. GTDB lineage: Bacteria > Bacteroidota > Bacteroidia > Sphingobacteriales > Sphingobacteriaceae > Arcticibacter > Arcticibacter amylolyticus. The sequence goes on along the minus strand of NZ_QEAS01000040.1, from coordinate 4,263 downwards.
TGAATGAAAGATTGCTGGAAATTGATCCGGACAGCCGGGGAATAAAACGGCGTCAGCTTCTGGAAGATATTCGGTATATGGAAAGTTCCGAAGGCTGGAGCGCTCCGATTGATCATATTCCGGACGGCAAACGGGTTTATTACAGGTATTCTGATAAAAACTTCTCGATCGACAACCAGCCGCTTAACCAGGCAGAGATTGAACAGCTAAGGGATGCAATGCGTTTGTTGACCCGTTTTCAGGGACTGCCTCAGTTTGAGTGGGTGCATGAACTGGGACCGAAACTGGAACAAGCTTTTCTTCTTGAAAATGAGTCGGCTCCGATCATTAGCTTCGACAGCAACAGCTACCTGAAAGGTATTGAGCTTCTGGCTCCTCTTTTTCATCATATACTCTATAAAAACCCTCTTTGTATCTCCTACCAGTCGTATAAGAGTGATCATGCCCGCGATTTTATCATTCATCCTTATTATCTGAAACAATATAATAATCGCTGGTTTCTGCTTGGTCTTAATGATGCACTTAACAAAATCACTATTCTGGCCCTGGACAGGATTCTGGGTATTTCGGAGGAGGATATTGTCTTTATCCCTAATACTGAATATGATTTTAATGAGTATTTCGAGGATGTAATCGGTGTGACTATAGTGGAGGGTAGTGAGCCGGTGACGGTTGTGCTTCAGTTTCCTCCGCGCGCTGCTCCTTATGTGTTATCGAAGCCTCTCCATGGTTCTCAAAAGCGTATTTCTAATGATGAGTCTGGCCTGGTGGTATCGCTGGAAGTGATTCCGAATTTTGAACTGGAAAGCCTGATCTTGTCTTTTGGCGAAACGGTGAAAGTGCTGGAGCCGGCAGATCTGAAAGAAAGGATCAAAGAACGGCTGATGGAGGCGTTGAAGGGGTATGGGGCATCAAATTTCTAACCGGGGTTTAGAAGATAAACTTTCATCATCTGGGTGCAGCTTAAATATGGGGTGTGATCCCCTCATAAAATAGGTTTTCTTCTTCAGCGAACGCTAGGATTGCTTCTGTTTCTTTACTTTTGAGGCGCTGCTGTTCTTCAGCGTCGAGGCTTGCTTCCGCATATCCTCTAAGGAAAGTCTGGGCTTTTTTGAGTTTGCTTCCCTGGCCAAACGGTTCATCTCCGAGAATGATATATTGTAATTCATCTTTGATGCTTTTCATTAATTAATATTACAAATATAATCTTTTGAAATGTGTTTTAAATATCCGGGCTGTTGGAGAGTCAACAGTGATTGAGCTTGTTACGCCTCTCTTCCGCCATATCCTCTATATTGGTAAGAGCTCTTGTAGTTCTTCTTCTTTCAACCGGAATTCTTTGGATAGTATCTGTACCAGGTCTTTTAAGATGGAAGTTCTTTTTGTCTTGGTTGCTTTACGAGGGTTTAACTGGTAAAGAACTATATTCGACCTTTCTGATAAACAAAAACAAGGTGTCAATTCTTGCTGTAATTCTTACTTGAGGGCCTGAACCTTTTGATAAGTATAAATACACATAGGTAGTCTGCATAGGGTTACCCTTAGGCATAAAAGGACGTAATGGGAAGCCAGCAACCTTAAAATCACCAGTTTTTAACAGTCCTACAAATTTCGTTTGTCTTATTTCATATCCTATCCTTGTAAAATACGGTCGTATGAATTTCTTCATAGCTCTACTTACAACCCACCGATAGATTAACATATTGCCTATAACTAATACAACGGCCAAACCCAAAATGATTGTTATTGCTTCCATCTTATTTAGAAAATCCAATTCTTAAATTACCTTCTAAGCCAACGCCTTCAGAGACGGATCAAATCCGAAAAGCTAATCAGTAATTCCATCACTTCCCCAAGAAATATTCCCGCCAAATCCCATTATACCCACCGAAATTGTATTAATAGACGGCCTGCAGTTGACTCACGTTTATAATCTACACAAAGATAGTATGCTCCACCTATTCCATTTGTAGTCTTATCTCTAGGATGGTATTTATTAGCGCTCACTGGAGCTTTATTACTAAATGACAAATCGGAATATACTGTCGAGTAGACATTTGCAAAAGCTGCGATGCCCTTTTTAAAACCTCCTCCAAGCTGAGCACCGTAAGACAACTCATACCCTCCTGACACTTCAAAATGCTCTTTTACCCATTCCCTGGCTTTATCCAGGCCCAGAACTTATTCTTCGATCATCTCTCCCTGAAACCCACAGTTCGATGACTGATTGATTATATATTCAGCGGCTTCTTTTTTTGCATTAATTTCTACAATCTCCCCATCCACGATTCTGTCTTTGATTTGCTTTGCTTCTTTGAGGGAAATTCCGGCATTATGATGTAATAGTTGAATAAATTCAATCTTATTCACTCCTTTCTTCCAGCCCGTAAATCGTATTTTTTTCATTTGCCTTTTCCCTCTAAGTCAAGCGATGTAAAGTAGAGTTTAGCGTTTGCTTTTATGTCCTAGTTACCACAAAAATTCATCTACTTGATTCACTACGTTCAAACGCTTCAATGCCGGAATCCGCTCTTAAGAACAACGCAGTAATTTGTCTAAGGTGATCGAGAGAAGGCTTCGAATAACAATAAACAGGGAGTTGGCCATTTCTATTAGTACTTATTTTTTTAAAATGAAGTCTTTCAAGCAATATCGTTTCAAGTGTTGTCATAGGGATAATTGAAATATTAATGCTACCCGTATGATCGTGTAGCCGTATCAAAAGTGATTGAAATGCCTCTCCTAAAAATTGATGCAAAATATCTTCATTAGTTCTGATAAACCATCCCGAAATGTACCAAAATTGCGCGTTCGACTCTTCTTCATGGGAAATGATATCACGAGGACGTAGTTGAGTATCGTTCTTTGTGTATCTAAGGATATCGTTAAAGAAACTTTCGGTGATAGACCAAATGCCAATTGAACCTTCTATCTTGTTACCCTTTGTTCTTATGAAAAGACCCTTTTTATTTTTATCCCACCAGTCTCGTAAAAGGTCGAAATCAATATTGGCCTCTTTATACTCAATTTCATCTTGTTGCCATATGTTCATCAGTTCGGGTAAAGTTTCAATATGCTTATGTTCTACCTGGCTGTCTTCCGGCAAAAGATTGTTGATGGTTTGATACTGCCTTCCAGAAAGACTGGGATAGGGCATTAGAAAATGAATATAACCTACGTAAAGCCAAGCTAAGACATTCGGTATAGCAACGACGGCAATCAACCAGATCTGATTTATTGAAGCTACTTGTCCGACTGTTGTCGAAATAGTGAAAACGGATCCAGCAATAACGAGAGATTTGGTCTTTTTATTCACGTTATAAATTTAAGATATAAATCAATTTTATTTAATAACAAAAAATTATGCATTAAAACATGTCTGGCTATACATGAGCCGGGTGACAACTGGTGATATCAGGATATGTATGCGGGTGCGAAAGTATATTGATCAATTTCATCGGAACTGATCCAACGCACCATATCATGGTCATTAAGTTGAATCTCCCCTGCTACGTAGGAACAATGATAAGCTTTCAATGTGATAGAAATATGTTCGTAGCGATGGACATTTTCCGCTAAAAAGTGATTGACCTTCACTTCGATGGCCAATTCCTCTTTGAGCTCTCTTTTTAAACAGGCTTCGGGCGTTTCGCCGGCTTCGATTTTTCCACCAGGGAATTCCCAAAAGCCTGCCTGAGATTTGTTTGGCGCACGACGGGCGATTAAAAATTGTTCACCCTCGAAGATAACGGCGGCGGCGACTGGTATCATGAGCTGATTTAAGTGATTAAGGGGTTACTAACTGTTTAAAATATGCTGCTGTTTCAGGATCGGTACAATAGATATAGCAGCCTTTCATACCGCGCGACATCAGTGTACGATAAGTGTTTTTAACGATGCGATCCAACAATTTGGTTGTCCCCTCCGGATCATTTTTCATCCGTTTGATCTTCCCTTTGGTTGCGGTCTCGTCACTGCTTCGCCGAAAAGCATCTGTTACTACTTCCCCATTCCTAACCACCAGATCTGGCCCAATGATGACACCGACATAATCGGCATCCAATCCCTGGCAGGTATGAATGCAGCCTACCTCGGTAACTGTATACTGCTGATAAAACGGGATGCGAATAACCGTAAGGTCGGTACAATTATGCAGATAGGCACAGGGTTTTAACTGGATATTGTCTGTTGCGACTGTTTCGTTGAAATCTTGCAATAGGGCTGCATATGACCAGGCCTGGTAACTGGGATGTACGTGATTAT
>NZ_QEAS01000039.1 GCF_003130405.1 Pararcticibacter amylolyticus | reverse complement strand
AAAATAAAAAACAGGCTGTTATATTTGTATCATAGTTCTTTAAAACAACAACACAATACTGTAGGATGGTGAAACAGGCAGACACACCTCCTTGTCTCGGTGGCGGAGATTTTGGGAAACCCGGAAACGGATTAACCACTCCTTGAAGGTTCGACTCCTTCTCCTACAGCCCTTTCGTTTAATTTAGGTTTATAATTGGTTAGTTTGAGCTCTCGCCCATCGGGAGCTTATTTTTTTGCCCGTTTTTTTCTCAATTGAAGATTAATTTTGCGTTTCTCATTTTATAAGCAAAACTATCCGTATCTTGAATTAAGGCCTATTGCAGAAACTTTCACCCATGAAACTAAGACTCATACAAATCTGCTCTCTGATTTTGTTTCCGGTCATTCTGACTTTCGCTAAGCATAGTACCGAAAGCTACCTTTATCAGCAACTTGATAATAGCAACGGCTTATCCAACAGCTCTGTAAATACAATATCTCAGGACAGCGAAGGGCTGCTTTGGATTGGCACCTGGGACGGGCTCAACATGTTCGACGGAACAGATTTTAAAGTTTTCAATTACTCCAATATCAAATCATCTGACGGCATCGGAAACAACGTAATCCTTGACGTAAAGGAGGGCGCTAATAACAATATCTGGATAAATACAATCGGAGGTGTTTCCCGCATTGATAAAAGATCAGGGAAGATTTATCAGTACTTCTACAACAACGTTCACAGGCGCAGAATATCTGAAAAAGAATTTTTGATTGAATCTGATAACCAGGGACAGGTATATTGCTACAGTAAGGCTGCCGGCCTCTTAAAATTCACACCCGCAACAAACAATTTTATCAAAATTAAACTCTCCGGAGGCCCGGCCAGAATCACTAAGATGATATCAGACAGGAGTGGCTTTATCTGGCTTCTTAAAGACAACGGTGAAATCATAGTCTGCAAATCAACCTCCCGGCAGCTTCGCCTTGTTCATGTTTTTAAGCATCCCCGGGAATTCGATAATATCTATAATGTAAATGGCAGCATAGCGGCGAGTTCCGGAAAAGAACTGTTCTTTTTCAGGGCCGGTTTCAGCTGGCGCAAAGCGACAGTTCCTTCTAAAGGTATTAAAGCACTCATCTCGTACAACACTCACTACATTGCGGTATCAGAAAATCAGGAGCTTCTGGTTTTCGACCAGAATTTTAGAAAATCCTCATTTCTTAACGCCGAACTGCCTAAGCTATCAGGACAGCGGATAACCACCCTCTTTGTATCGAAAGAACACATCCTATGGATTGGAACTGACGGCAATGGCATGATCAGGATCTATCCCAAAAAAAATCACTTTGGCCTTGTTTCCCGGGCTCAGGGGTATGATTTTAATAAACCTGTCAGGTCTTTTGCCGAAGTTGACAACAGCCTGTGGGTAGGAACAAAAGGCAAAGGAATAGTCAGATTCGACAACTTCTGGCAGAAAAACACCCCTCCGGAAAAGCATGATTTCCTGAATAGCGGAAATGGGTTAAATAACAACTCAGTTTTTGCCATCAAAAAAGGGTTCTATCCTTATATCTTCATAGGTACAGACGGGAGAGGCATCAGTGTCTACAATTTGCAGAGCAATAAAATTATCAACTGGGATAACATACAAGGGTCTTCCCGACTTCCTGCCTTCAGCTCTGTTTATGCCATTCTGCAGGACAGAGACAGTTCTCTTTGGCTTGGCACCAGTGGAAGCGGGTTAATCCATGTTAAAATTGGAACAACAAACAGTGGCTTTCTGTATATAAAGAAGTTCCGCCAGTACCTTTCAGAAAAGACAGAGGGCCTGGCCAACGACATAATCTATGCACTCGCGGTTACAGACAAGAACCACTTATGGATTGCATGCCGCTACGGCGGCTTATCGGTATTTAATAAAGAGACAGGAAAGTTTAAAACATTCCGCTCTTCGGGACAGGAAAATAACCTGTCGAATAACGACGTTCTATCCCTTTGCAGCGACAGGCAAAAAGGACTTTGGATAGGCACCAGTTTCGGGCTAAACTTTCTCAGTACCACTGAAGCAAAAAAGCATATTCCTAAGTTCAAAAATTTCACAATGGCGGACGGATTGCCTAATAATACAATTCATGCTATTGCACAGGCGGAAGACGGAGATATCTGGATAAGCACCAACAAGGGGCTCGCGAAGTTGAAACCGGCCTCCGGAATCATTACGACCTTTAACGAACCGGATGGCCTTCAAAGTAATGAATTCAGCGACGGCGCGGTCCTAAAATCAGATAAGGGGCACCTTCTCTTTGGAGGCATTTATGGCTTCAACTATTTTGTTCCCCGCGATATTAAAGAAAGCGAAAGCTCCGGCAATCTCCTGGTGACACAATTACAGGTAGGAGGTAAGACAATTAATGAGAACCTTTTACAGGTTTTAAAACCCGTTTCCTCCACAGTTAGCAAATACAGCGTGTCGCGGGAGATGAATTTTTTCAGGCTGACCCTGAAATCAATCAGTTTTATTAATCCGGTTAAAAATCACTTTACATATAAACTCGAGGGCCTCGATAAGACCTGGAACTATTCAGGATCGGGAGGCTATATAGCGTATAACAATATTCTACCTGGAGATTATACCCTGCGGATAAGGTGGACCGGCAAGAATGGCACCTGGACAACACCAGTACCGGTTTTCCATTTACATGTAAAACAGTATTTCTGGCTTTCATACCCCGCAATGATCCTCTATTTAGTGGTGCTCTTAACCGGCGCATATATTTTCCACCTATACAGGAAAAACAAGATCGAGATGAAGTACCAGCTTGAAATGGAATATCAATTACGGCAAAGAGACGAAAAAGCCCATCAGCAGAGGCTAAACTTCTTTACAAATATTGCCCACGAAATCCAAACCCCTCTCACCCTGATCATGGGCTCCATCGAACACTTTCTCAATTTAAGAAAAAGCAGGGACCTCGAAAAAAGTTATTTCCTGACGCTGATTCACCAGCATTCCACAAGGCTCGCTTATCTTGTCCAGCAGCTCCTGGAATTCAGAAAAGCAGAAGCAGGGTTTCTTAAACAAACTACCCACTATGTGGACATCAGCAAAATGTTGACGAGCTTAACTGCCCTGTTCAAGCCTGAAGGTGAAAAAAACAGGCAGGAATACCTTGTCGAAATAGATGACGGAATAGCAGGCTATATAGATAAAGACAAATTAGAAAAAATACTATTTAATCTTTTATCTAACGCTTTTAAGTACTCATCAGAAGGAGACAAGATCACATTTCATGCCGGATATGAACCGGGCAAAGCAGTATTGAAAATAACCGTCACAAACACCGGCTGTAAATTACAGGCTGACGACATTGGACGTTTGTTCAACAGGTTCTACACAAAAGATGGAACCGGCCAGGGCAGACCAGGCACAGGCATCGGACTTGCCTTTGCTAAAGAACTCGCCACTCTTATAAATGCTGATCTCAGAGCAGAGCTCGAAGAAAAAGAAAAGATTAAATTCACCCTCACTCTGCCCACCGGTAATAAATCAGGCACAAACGAAAACGATGAGGTTGTCACTTCAGCTCCTTCCTTTCTATACGAGACTCTGTTAAAACATAACGTACAGCCGGCCTATAGTGACATCAGCGAAGAAAATAAGGCGAGTTTAATTGACAAACTTCAGCAAGGCTCAAAATGCAGCGTTCTACTGGTTGAGGATGAATCAGAACTCCGCTTCCTCCTCCGCGAAGTTCTGAAAGAACAATATGTGGTTTATGAAGCAGCAAATGGCCGCGAAGCAATCTCCTTTCTAAAGAAATTCTTGCCTGATTTAATTATCAGCGATATCATGATGCCTGATATGGACGGCCTTACACTTTGTAACGAAGTAAAAAACACACCAGCCACAGCCCAGATTCCCTTTATAATTCTTTCAGCAAGAGGAACCGAAGAGAACAAGCAGGAAGGTTATGAAGTAGGTGCCGACGCCTATATTCTTAAACCATTTAACCTCGATTATCTGAAATTAAGGATTCGCAAACTGCTAGACTACCATACAAAAATGCAAAATCTCATTAAGGATCAGAATATAGCCAGCCAGTTCACCGATGCCGGAATTAACGAAAGCGACCGCAGCTTTCTGGAATCTATTCTAAAGGTGATTGAAGGCAAGCTGGACGAGCCTGATTTGAACGCATCAGTGATAGAAGATGAGCTTGCGATAAGTAAAATGCAGTTATACAGGAAGCTTAAATCGGTAGCCGGAATGACTCCTGCTGAATTCATTAAAAGGGTGAGGTTGAAATATGCTTCCGACATGCTCCTTAATTCTCAGTTTACTGTTTCCGAAATTATTTATAGAACGGGCTTTAACAGTAAGTCCTACTTCTTCAGAGAATTCAAAAAAATTTATCATTGTGCACCCAACGACTACAGGGCACGTCAATACGAAAGCTCTGCGGAGGATAAAGTCTCACAATAGCAGATTCTCCACCCATAAAACATATTCAGTGTACTAAAATGAAATTATAGTGAACCACTAAAGCACTCTGCTGACCATACTTTTGCTACGACCAAACAAACTTATATGAAACGTAAAGTATACTCCTTTATCAGTTTTATACCCCTGTGTCTGATTTTAAGTGCCGCGGCAGCAACCGCACAGACGAAAATCACAGGCAAAGTAACAGATGAAAATAACCTGCCACTTCCGGGTGCAATAGTTATTCAGCCCTCAACTCAAAACCGTGTACCGACAGATGTAAACGGAAATTACTCCATTACATTAAAAGAAGGCGCGCCGCAATCTATTGAATTTAACTATATCGGTTACATTAAGCAGACCATCGCTTATTCCGGTAACCCGGTCATCAATGCCAGCCTTAAGCCCAGCGCCTCCAATCTCGATGAAGTGGTCGTAGTCGGTTACACCTCTCAGGTGAGAGGTTCTATTACCGGAGCAGTAGGGAGTGTGTCGATGTCCGATGCTGTCAAGAGGAGGGTCCCCGATGTTTCACAGGTGCTGCAGGGACAGGTTGCCGGTGTACAGGTTACACAAAGCACAGGTGCTCCGGGCGATCCGATTGAAATAAGGATCCGGGGTATGGGAACCATTGGGAATAACAACCCTTTATATATTATTGACGGTATTCCCGCTACCGATCTTTCATTTGTCAATCCCCAGGAAATTGAGTCGATGAATGTGCTCAAGGACGCTTCCGCAGCTGCCGTATACGGATCAAGAGCGGCATCCGGCGTCGTACTCATCACAACAAAAAAGGGGAAAGCAGGCCGGACTTCTATCGACCTGAATTATTTCAATGGAATTCAAAGTGCGACCAATCTCCCCAAAATGCTGAATACACAGCAATACCTGAGCAAATTGGAAGAAGCCTGGAATAATTCCGGATACACGGGTACAAACCCATACACTGCAGACAAAAGCCGTACTGACCTTGCCAACACCAACTGGCTGGACGAATTGTTTGAGACGGGACATTCACAAAATCTGCAGGTTAGCGCCAGTGGCGGCTCTGAAAAAACACAATACCTCCTTTCCACAGGATACTACAGGCAAAACGGCATCGTGATATATGATAACGACAAGTATCAGCGTCTTAACTTCAGAGTTAACATTAACAGCAACCTCAATAAAAGACTGCGTGTGGGATCCAACCTACAGCTTTCGAACGAAAGCAGGGACAGGCTTTCATCCAGGGGGGATGCTCCCGGTATTATCAGGCACGCCCTGCTGCGCCCACCTGTACTAAGCGTTTACAAAGATCCTTCTGATCCTACATACTCTGAAAAAGATCCATTTACAGATCTGCCCTTCTATAAGCCTAACCGGACTTTTGAGGACAGCAAATACGAAAAAACGTCCAACCCGGTCGCCCTTGCCTACTTCACAGACGACAATGCCAGCAAGTTCAAAACCTTTGGCAACGCCTTTGTCGAGCTTGGTATCCTCAGTGACCAGTCGCTTAAGTTCAGAAGTAACGTTGGGATTGACCTTAATTTCAATCACACAAAGGCTTTTTACCAGAATTTCGGAGACGACGACGGAACTGCTTCAAACGATGCAGATAAGGGGCTTGGACGAAAAAACAGACCTAACTCGCTTGCAGAAGACCGCGGAGACGATTTCACAATCACCTGGAATAACACATTGACCTATGATAAAACGTTGAGCAAAAAGCATCGTTTAAATGCACTGGTTGGCAGCGAATTCATCCGGAATACAGCTTCTTCAATAAATGCTTCAAGGACCCGCTTCGAGTACGATGACGAGTCATTGAGATATATGAATCTCGGGGGTTCTGCTCTCGATATATGGAATGGGGGATCGGGAACCAGATGGTCCCTTTTCTCACTGTTCAGTACAGCTTCCTACTCCTATGACGAGAAATATCTCTTAACTGCCAATTTCAGGGCTGACGCCTCTTCACGCTTTGGGAAAAATAACCACTGGGGATATTTTCCTTCTGTCTCTGCCGGCTGGGTGATCTCCAGGGAAAACTTTATGCAAAACGTGAGGTGGATCTCCAACCTGAAGCTCCGGCTCAGTACCGGTGCACTTGGCAACCAGCAAACGCTGGGGAACTACGATTATGTAACCTTGTACAAGAAAGTGGGAGATAATTTCGTGATCTCACGCTATGGAAACGACGACTTGAAATGGGAGAGTACGACTCAGCATAATGCCGGGATTGATCTGGGATTGTTCAGTCAGTCTGTATCAATAAGTGCCGACTATTTCATTAAAAACACTACCGGTATCCTGTTGCCGGTAAGCCTGCCCAAGGTTGTTGGAAATGTAGATCCCACTGTTATAAATGCGGGCGAGATCCAAAACAAAGGGTTTGAGCTTGGTATTGGGTACAGGCACATAGCCCGAAGTAAAAACCTTCCCGGCTGGTCGGTAAATGCCAATGTAGCAACTCTTACCAACGAGGTGAAAAAGTTGCACCCCAACTATCCTTACATCTACGGGGATGTAACAAGGACAATGCCCGGTCATCCTCTCAATGCTTACTACGGCTACGTGATGGATGGGATTTATCAGAACAGAGCAGAAATTAACGCGCATCTGTTTGGAACCTCCAATACCGACGTCAGTACTTCACCAGGAGATATCCGGTTTAAAGACCTGAATGGAGACGGAATGATCAATGAGAACGACCGCACCTTCATTGGAAATTCTATCCCCAAACTAACATATGGATTTAACTTCTCCGCTACCTACAAAGGATTTGACCTCTCATTGCTGGTACAGGGAGTCGGCGGAGTCGACCGATACAACGATTCGAAAAAAATCCTCGATTATGACACCCGTCCGTTCAATCATACCACTGCAGTACTAAGCAGCTGGAATGGCGAAGGTTCGACCAACAGTGTTCCCCGGGTGACTTTCCGGGACAATGGAGGCAGCAAGGTTTCAAGTGTTTTTGTCGAAGACGCATCCTACACGAGGCTGAAAAACCTGGAAGCAGGCTACAGCTTCGGGACCGGGAAGGCAACGAAGCTTGGAATCCAAAATTTGCGGCTGTATGTTTCCGGTCAAAACCTCTTTACTATTACCGATTACCACGGACTTGATCCGGAATCCACCGATGTGATAGATATGGGAACTTATCCTCAGTCACGCGCATTCCTGTTTGGCGTAAATGTAACTTTTTAAAAACCTCTTAAGCTAATAGATTATGAAGAAATTTGCTTTGTTTTACATCGCACCGGCTGCATTCTTAATGCTTGTGTCGGGTTGCGACAAGTATCTTAACGAGGCGCCTCTCGGTTTGGTAAATGAAAATGTCATTACCGAAAAACCCACGATCAATACAGTCACATCCCTGGTTGACGCTTCTTATATCCCTCTTTCCAGTACTCTTAACCTGTTTGGAAACTGGGACTGGTCAAACGGCCTTGTCATCAGGAACGATTTTATTATAGAGGATATAGCCTCTGGCGATATGTTAAAAAAGTGGAATCCCGATGGTGACCAGGCCTGGATGGATCAGCTTAGCGACTGGACATTTACTGCCAGCAACGGTGCATTTAACGGGATCTGGAGTTATGATTACGAGGGTGTTTCACGAACTAACCGCGCTATCCCCCAGCTCATGAACAAGGACCTCATGACTCAAATCGGAATGGATGAAACCAGTAGAGAGAGGCTCCTCGGCGAAGTATACTTCCTCCGGGCCTTCTATTATTTCGATCTGGTGACCAACTTCGGAGATGTACCGCTCCTGTTAAAGCCTCTCGCAAAATTCAGTGAAGCCTATGAGGTCGCGAAGCGTGTTTCAAAAGATGAAATCTGGAATCAGATATCCGAAGACCTGAATCAGGCATACACGCTGTTACCACAGGGCAGATTTTCAAGTACTGCCGAAAAATGGAGGGCATCGAAGGGCGCCGCTATAGCTCTTCAGGCTAAAACAGCCTTATACAACCAGAAATGGCAGGACGTGGTCGCGAAAGTCAATGAACTCCAGACACTCAATTACTACCACCTCAATACAAATTACTTCGATAATTTTGACGCCACTAAAGAATTCGCTGACGAGGAAGTCATATTCGCTTATGATCACCAGCAGGGTAAAACACCGGTGAGAGGAAACGGTCTCACTGCATTAATCGGATGGGGTTTCATAGCGCCCTCGCAAAACTTCCTGAACGAGTTTGAAGCGAATGATCCCCGCCTCGCATACACCGTTAATACCGACGACAAGAACGTGTACAAGTTACTTGGAGCAAAGACTTCGACCTATAAAGGCAGTGACGACTCACCGGTTAACCGCATTTACATCCGGTGGGCAGACGTGCTGCTGTGGAAGGCAGAAGCCTCAAATGAGCTTGGAAACTATTCTGATGCCATTTCGCTCATCAACACGGTCAGGCAACGGGCACGTACTACTCCAACATTCAGCGGAAGTAATGCCCCTCAGGGAACGCTTCCCGACCGGAATCCGGCGAGCACAGATAAAGCCCAAATCAGGAACTGGCTCATCCACGAACGAAGAGTAGAACTGGGTTTTGAAGCGCATAGAATGAACGACCTGCGCCGCTGGGGAATTGCAAAGGAAGTACTGAGCAGTATGGGCGTAAATTTCCAGGACAACAATTACCTGTACCCGATTCCGCAAGGTGAAATAGACAAATCAGGAGGCTTAATCACACAGAATCCTGGCTATTAATTGAATCATAAACTAAGGATACCTCTAATTTTAATACATGAAGGACATAGCTAAAAGATTTACCGGGAACCCGCTTCTTTCTCCTTCCGATCTGAAGCCCAGCAGAGAAGGCCTCGAAATTACTTGTCTGCTTAATCCCGGTGTTTTTTCTTTCGGAGGCAAAACCTGGATAATTGTCAGGGTAGCTGAACGACCTGCGCAAAAAACGGGGATAATTTCATTCCCGGTATTGAATGAGGATGGGATAGAAATTATTGAAATTCCCTCGGACGATCCCGATCTCGACCAAAGAGATCCCAGGGTGATACGCTACAAAGGCAGCGATTACCTCACCACCCTTTCTCATCTGCGGCTTTTGTGCAGCGAAGATGGCATCCATTTCTCTGAGCCCGAAGATTATGAATTTCTGCAGGGCAAGGGAAAGCATCAGTCGTTCGGGATTGAAGATTGTCGAGTAGCATTACTAAATGGAACATACTATTTAACATTTACATCGGTATCGGAAAATGGCGTGGCGGTCGGGCTTAAAACTACAACCGACTGGAAACACTTTACCGATCACGGGATTATCATACCTCCGCACAATAAAGACTGCGCAATTTTTGAAGAGAAAATTAACGGAAAATTCTACGCCCTGCACCGGCCAAGCAGTGTCGATCTTGGAGGTAATTATATATGGATTGCCGAGTCGCCCGACAGTATTCACTGGGGAAAACACCAGTGTATCATTAAAACCCGGAAAGGAAAATGGGACAGTGCAAGGGTAGGCGCCGGCGCCGCACCTATCCGGACTTCAAAAGGATGGCTGGAAATTTATCACGGAGCCAACGAAAAGCACCAGTACTGCCTGGGCGCTTTCTTACTCGATTTAGACGACCCCTCAAAAGTTCTCGCACGAACAGAGGAACCTATAATGATCCCGTCGGAGCCTTACGAGCTGAGCGGCTTCTTTGGACACGTCGTTTTCACCAACGGGCATATCGTCGAGGGAGATAAGCTTACCATTTACTACGGAGCTGCGGATGAGTTCGTTTGCGGGGCTGAATTTTCTATAGAGGAAATCCTTTCACTATTAATCTACGATGATGCTCAATAAGCTAAAAAATGAACTGCAGCATTTCGGAAGCCAGTCTTATAATTTCAGGGTGCTCACTCTCACAAACCTGATTTATAGTATTGTACTACCGGTCATCGATATCTTTGTCGCTGCTTACGTAATGCGAAACTCTAATGATCCGTCAAAGGTGGTCGTTTATCAGCTCACCATTTATACAGGAATCCCTCTTACCTTCCTTCTGAATGGATGGCTCCTCAACCGCTTTCCCGTAAAGCTGCTCTATTCACTTGGGATGATGCTCAGCGGTGTCTCCATGACAATCATGATGTCATTAAAAACACTGGACATTACAGGTGTAGGAGTCGCCGGGATCGTGATGGGGATGTCGTTCGGCTTCTACTGGGCCAACCGCGACTTCCTTGCATTGTCGACCACCAATGACAATAACCGTAATTATTATTACGGACTTGAAACATTCTTTTATACTATTATTGCCGTCGTCATACCTGTAATTATAGGTTGGTTTATCGAACTGTCTGCCAGAGCGGGTGATGCAAAAATGGCGTATAAGATGGTGACCGGTATTGTCTTCATTATCACCATTATTGCCTCAGCAATGTGCTTCAGGGGACGATTTGAGAATCCTGTGAATAAGAAATTTGTCTTTTTCACCTTCGACCCGTACTGGTACAAACTTCTCTTTCTCGCAGCGTTGAAAGGCCTTGTCCAGGGCTTTCTGGTTACCGCACCCGCAATGCTTATCATGTTACTTCTTGGGCAGGAAGGAGCTCTCGGTACTGTGCAATCTATCGGTGCGATATTCGCAGCTATCCTGATGTACGTCATAGGACGCCTGACATTACCATCCCACCGCATCTATGTTTTTGGCCTAGGCCTCCTGCTGTTTGCAGTTGCAGCGGTAATTAACGGAATATTATTCAATGCAACAGGCGTCATCCTTTTCATGTTATTCCTTCTCCTGGCTAAGCCGCTCTTAGATCTTGCTTACTTCCCGATACAGTTCAGCGTCATCGACCTTCTTTCGAAAAAGGAGAAAAGAAGCGAATTTGCCTATATTCTGAACCATGAAACAGGATTGTACATAGGAAGGCTGGCCGGCGCAGGCACTTTCCTTCTCATGGCATATTTTTTCTCAAACGAAATAGCATTGAGGTATGCAATTATTATCGTTGCCTCGCTTCAGCTCTGTTCCTACTGGGTGGCCAAAAGTATTATACGCCAGGGAAAAGAAATAACACAATCCTTAAACCCCCAACCGGAGTATCATGAATAAAAACGCAGTATTAACCTTCCTCTTTCTTCTCATTTATAGCCTGTCGCCAGCACAGGTTGTTCAAAAGTCAATACCACGGGTGGATAAGATGGCCGATCTTCCTCAACCGCTCCGCATTATCGACTGGCGGAGCATGGCACTTCAATTCGACAAAACAGTTTATGACTTCAATGCCAAAGGCCGGTACTGGCCTTTAGTCTGGATAGACAGCACCGCAAAGAATTTTAAGCAACCGACATTAGGACTTTACACTGCCATTGGAGATGTAAGACAAGGACCAGCCAATAACAAAGGAATGTTCCACGAAGCACTGGCGAACATGGGAGCTGTATTGGGCGCTTCCCTTGTCGGAATAGACAAAAGCAATCAGAACAACCTGAACTACGTAAGTATGCTGAAAAACTATTTCAATAAAGACACTGGCTGGGATATCATGATGAATAATACCTGCCCGGAAGTAGCTTTACTAGGCGGAGGATATGGACGCGACTGGTGGTACGATGTATTTCCCAACGTCCTGTTTTATGCGATCTATAACAGATACCCTAATGAACCGGGATTTACCGAAATTGCCAGAAGCATTGCTGAAAAGTTCTATAAGGCAGACTCCATCTTAAACGGAAATTACAACTATTCCTATTTCGACTACGGAAAAATGAAACCTATGACGAACAACATTTGCGTGCAGCCTGACGCTGCTGCGGGCCATGCCTGGGTGTTGTATGCTGCATACAGAAAATTCGGAGATGAACGCTATCTTAAGGGAGCTATCAGCGCAATGAAAGCACTGGAAAAAAATGAGATTAATCCTACTTATGAGCTGCTTATGCCGTTTGGCGCTTATGTCGCGGCTGCTCTAAATGCCCGGCACGGGACACATTTCGATGTTCAGAAAATGATTAACTGGACATTCGACGGTACGGCAGTCTGTCGGAAAGGCTGGGGAGTGCTTGTTGGTAAATGGAACGGATTTGATATTTCAGGAACGGTAGGTAGTACAGTTGATCATGGAGGATATGCCTTCCTGATGAATACCTTTGATGCAGCATGGCCTTTACTTCCTCTTGTACGCTACGAGCCTTCCTACGCCAACGCCATTGGAAAGTGGGCTTTGAATGCGGTGAATGCTGCGCGTCTGTTTTATCCACAATTTGTCCCCGAAAATCATCAAACCTTAGCCCAGCAAACCGAAGTTACTAAAGGCGTAATTGCCTACGAAGGATTTGCCGCCGCTTCCACCTTCGACACACTTTATCAGAATCTAAAGGCTCCTGTTGCCCAGGGAGACGGACCCAAATGGGTCCCAGGCAAAAACCCTGAAGTTTCTCAGTTCAGTGTTTATGGCAGCGGACATGTTGGCATATTTGGAGGGACTGTCAGGAAGACAAATATAGAAGGAATCCTACAGCTGGACCTGGTTGCTACTGACTTTTTAGGCGAAAAAACGTTTCCAACTTTTCTGTATTATAACCCCTATAACACGGCTAAGCACATAAATATTATAATAAAAAGCAAAACAGATATATACGACGCAGTATCACAAAAATTCTTATATAAGAATGTTAGGGGTACCAGAAGAATAAGAATACTGCCTAAACAATCCGTTGTCCTTACCGAAATACCATCGGGCAAAAAATATCCAAAAAAACAATAAGATATGCATTAATGGCACGACAATTGATTGAAAAATCACAGCATAATATTGGTTTATAATTGGTTAGTTTGAGCCCCGCCCATCGGGGCTTATTTTTTGATAACTGGCAGGGCGTTTTCTTATTTAAGTTATCCAGCACATATAAAAATGCAACAATGAAGACGCATTTACCAAGCAGCCCTGAATAAAAATCAATGAATTCTATCAAACTCCAGGGGGACGCACTTGCTGAGAAACCTGTTATAAATAAGGAATCTATGGTTGATCATGAGTCGGCCAAACAAATAATGGCGAAACTTAGAATGCGTCTGGAGGCTAAAGGATACAACTAATACATATTACAATACAATTCCAAGATTAAAAGTTACCCCACGGAAGTTTCTTTTAAATGCCTCATCATTCACATTGTGGAAGGCGAAACCCAATCCTACCATCAGCTTCTGCTGATCGTTTAGCGGAATTTTTGAGCCCAGGCCCGTGTTGAGATTAAATCCGGAAGAAGAGCCGTCGGATACTTTCACTGCATAGCCGGGGGTAGCGAAAAAATTAGAGCCCATTTCGTTCCCTTTAAAATAATAGCGAACATCAGCCAATATGCTGCTGAAATGAAATGTTTTGACCCGGTTGTCAAACCAGAGATCGTGACCGATACCTGCCCCTGCGGTAAAGTTCTGCCCCACAGGCAGGCTGGCAATATATTTTAACCCGACAACACTTCCGTTACCGCCGCCGGAAGACGCGATGTAATTAAACTGAAGTATGTTATCTACTTTTGATTGAGAAACAGCTGTAAAAGAGACAAAGAGGGAAAATATAAAAATCACAGAATGGCGCATACCGAAAAGTTTAACGGCAAATTTGTGATTTATAAACCGGGAGTCAAAAGATGCACATGATAATAAATGTAAATCCTTTGTTAAATAGCCATGCCAGCAACCCTGCATTCAATACTTTTCTCAACCCAATCCTCGCTATTCCTTTCCAATACCCCATTTTCTTTTTTCTTAAAAAAAAGAAAAAAATAATTTGGAATATAAACCACTAGTAATTAGCTTTATCAAAAAAAAGTTTATCACAATATAAGAATAAAATGCTTGTCGCCCGGTTAACGCCGGACCTTAATTAACCAGAAAGAAAAATCCAGCCATCATATGTTTTCAAAGCACCTTATTGGATGCCTCCTGCTGTTGAGTGCAGGACTATTCGGCAGGCTTCACGGCCAGTCCAATCCCGTCAGC
>NZ_QEAS01000038.1:15244-15662 GCF_003130405.1 Pararcticibacter amylolyticus | reverse complement strand
GCGGACAGGTCGGTGCCGGCGGCAAAGGGCTCGCGGGGGGTATAGGTGAGGATGTAGTTCTGATCGGTGCTTATGGCGGCGGCAAGGGGGATACAGGGGGCGGCGGTGGCGGCTACGATGTAGGCGTGGAAGCTGGACCCGGTGGGGACGTAAAAGCCGGGCAAAAGGGTGATGCTCCGCGTGGCGGTTACGACCGGACGGCTATTGCTGTAGCTGCTCAGGGTGGTGTCCTGGCTGAATACGGGGGTTATTAATAATGTCAGCACTGTCACAAGTATGCTGACTCTGGTGGACTGCTGTTTCATTTGAGCATTCTTTTTCGCTCCTAAGGTACCCCCCTTCACTGCGCTCACACCGCAGTGGAATTTTTTTCTTTTTATTTATCTTCAAGAACAGCCTTTGCAGTATATCTATTCAG
>NZ_QEAS01000038.1:8039-15208 GCF_003130405.1 Pararcticibacter amylolyticus | reverse complement strand
CTCTTGAAGGACTTCCACTTTTTTATTTACATCGATCAGGTAAAGTGTCAGTTCTTCAACCTTTTTAAGAAGCTTAATATTCATATCACTCAGATTAATGCCATCCTTTTCCATTTCCTTTGCGGATGCAACTTCAGGAAGATGCTTGTTTTCTCTGATGTAAGTTTCGAGTTCCGTGATCGGCCGAAGTGGATAGTCTTCATGAAAAACATAATCCGCTCCGGCATCCACAGATACCTTAACTTCCCTCGCATGAATGTTTCCGGCCACCGTAAACTTGGATTGCGGATTTTGCGTTCCAATTCCGACATTCCCTTTAGGAGTGACCGTAAATTGATTCGAAAAAAAACCACTCACACTACCAGGAATAATATTTACATAATCAAAATACAAATCGCAAATACCCGAACGAAAATTTATACCCCGAAGTTCAATATCCGGTATACCGCTTGGAAGTTGTACAGGTATGGTAAAAAGCTGCCATTCATTGCTATTTTGAAACATATCCGGCCGTATGTCAAGTGCCCCGTATAGTCTACCATTAACACCGGCATAGCCACTTACAACGTCAATTGTAAATAACACATTTGAAGAGACATTAGAGGAAACCTTCAACCGGAATTGAATTAAATACGATCCTGTCTCAAATGCTCTGTAAGGCCCATACCAGAAAGTGTTAGCTGAAGTAGCCGGTTTAAAAAGCGCATTTCCGTCAAGCGCTGAAGGATCTGAAACCAGGGTCGCCCCATCTGCGGGCACCAAATCTGTTTCTTTTAACAAAATGCCAAAAGGACTTAACTGCGCAAACAAGAAAGTAGTAGAGGTAAACAGCAAAATAGTAAGCAGGAGTTTTTTCATTGTAAAATTATGTTTTTGTTAAGCGCCGAAAATAAAAACACTCACTGCAGTATAACCGCAGTATAGCACAATATATTAGCGGCTTGATCTTAATAAAGAAACATAAAATGAAAACAACATCCGTATATCTTCTTCTGGGTCTATCAATTTTCACATTAGACGTTTTTTCTCAAGAAACTCTGCAAACTGTCACATCAAGGGGCAACACGACATCAACAGGTGCTATTTTCGATGGAAATATTGGAATTGGCGGAACAAATCAGTTCAACAAATTGAATCTTGGCGGAGGTTTGGGCGATAAACTGGCAGTCTACAACAACGAAACCAACACCGATTTCCATGGTCTCGGGATAGCTGGCTACGAGTTATATCTAAAAATACCAACTTCCTCTCATAAATATACTTTTTATCAGAACAATACTGCTTTAATGACTATTCTCGGAAATGGGAATGTCGGGATAGGTACTGACTTACCAAAGGATAAACTCTCTGTTTATGGTAATATCAGAGCCACAGAAATTAAAGTAGAAAACCAGAACTGGCCAGACTATGTATTTAAACCAGGATACAAGATACCCACGCTTCCGGAATTAGAAAATTTCATAAAAGAAAACAATCATTTACCGGAAATACCACCTGCACAGGATGTTCACTCTGAAGGAGTTAACCTGGGCGATCTTAGCGCTAAGATGCTTAAAAAAATAGAAGAATTAACGCTCCTCTTAATTGAGAAAGACAAGCAGATTTCTGAACAAGCCCGACAAATTGAAGAAATAAAGAAAAAAATAGGCCTATAACCAGCTTAATGGCCTACTTCACCGAAAGTTGCTTTAACAAGTCCAGTTGTCCTTTTAGGTCACTTATCTGCCGGCTCTGCTCCCTTAGCATCTTACTGAGATCATTTACCTGCTTATCCTTTTCAATCATATAAAGGGTTAGTTCTTCGATCTTTTTAAGTAGCTTCGAATTCATTTCTCCAAGATTGATGCCTCCCTTACTCACGTCATCAGCCGACGGAATTTCAGGGAGATGTTTATTAGCCTGAATATATGACTCAATCGCTGACAGGTCAGGTGTTTCGTAAGATTCTGAAAAAACATAATCCGGCCAATTTGCAGTCTCTACTTTAACTTCTTTAGCTCTAATGTTTCCGTTTACCGACAGTTTTTCGGCAGGGCTCAATGTACCGAGACCAACATTACCATTTCCTGAAAAAAAAGTAATAGCCTTCTGATTACTCACCGAGCTCCAGACAATATTTCCAGAAGGTTGATCCACTTTTGAACCAAAATGATCGTAATCCGCACCCCTGAATAAAAAAGTCAGCCCTAGATGATGTGCCGGTGTTTTTATAAATACATCATAATATTCATGGCCTGTATCATCCGAGAACTTCTGTGCATACCAGGAAATATCATCCGCAGAGTTACCGCTCAACGTAAGCACGGGTAACTGAGCCTCTGATATATACTGGGGAAAAGAAAAATCGATATAACTACCTCCTTCACCCTGATAATCGACAAAATAAACTCTCCCGGAAACGCCACCTTTTCCCCATACCCCCATATTTGCATTATGATTATATATCCGGAAGATCTTTATCCATTCCGATTCTGTGTGATTATAGTATTCGATTGTATTTAACATGGTGGCCGCTTCTGTTCCTAACGATGTTTGCGAGAACAACCGGACCGGGAGGGAAAAGCAGCATAAAAGAATAAAACAGCCGCTATAGATCTTTAATGAGATTTTACTCTTCATAAATTTTTTCATTTCAGCAGCGAAAATAAGTTCCGCCACTGCAATCTCACCGCAGTGAGATCCTTATTAAAAAATCCGGCGCTCTCCTTTCGACAACTCACTATTCCCTTCTTTTGATCTTCTTTTTTTTCGTTACGAACATCAAAGCACAAACTCCAACTCAAATTATAACGTCCCCAGGTACAAAATATATCTATACAGGTAGCCTGACGCTTGATGAATACCAGCGGGAAATAAAGTAAATGCGGCTCCGGCAGGAACTACAACGATATTATGATGGATTAAAAGAAAGTTGTTCCGTCGTAACTTTCTTTTATCGATCCTTAATAAACCCCAACCTGAACCCGCCTTTTTCCTTATAATAATAAGTACTGCGGTACCGGTTGTAGCTTATCGGGGCTCCCAGTTCCCTCATTTCATTAAGGAGCTCGTAAAGTCTCCTTTCCGAAATATCCAGGCGTTCAGCGAATCTCTTCGGTGTGCCGGTTGATTTAGACTTAATGAGATAGTCGATCACCTCAAGGCGATCTTGCATTTCAGTTAACATTGCTTAGGGTATTAGTTTATTCAGATAATTCTCACATACAGTCAGGATTTAAAGTTCAATCTTTCGTTTCTCCCCTTTTGGTTTATCTTTCTTTACATCCTTCTTTTTCAAAAATCCAGGTACGAGCTTTTTCACATTCAACTTTATCTTTTTCTTTACCGCCGGTTTACCGTTCCTGTAGTAACTTACCGTACTGCTATCCTTCGAAACATATGTCCACAGATCCCCGTGAAGCAATCCATTCCGGTAGCTTCCCTTTTTCAGCAGCTTGCCAGTACTATCATATTCACTGAATTTCCCGTCTCTTACCCCAGCCCACCAGGTTACGGTTTCTCTCAAAACTCCATTTTCTGCCCAGGTGTTCCAGGTCCCCTGCCTCAGCCCTCCACGGAACTCACCTTTTTCCTTCAGGTTCTTGTCTTCATACCATGATGAGTAAGGTCCGTTAAGCAATTTCCCACTGAAACCACCCTGCGTAACATGCAGTTTTCCGGCACTATACCAGGTATATTGTTTATCAGGATCAGTACGAACCCTGCCCTTTTGAGGTTTTACCGATGCCGAAATAGTCTCTCCCGGATTGTTGATCGTCACTTTATTGATAATAATGTCACTGTACTGGGAGTACCCGGGCAACACCAGGAGAGAAAACAGGAATATGAGGAAAAATGGTTTCATAGAATTACTCAACTCTTATATACTTCGTTTTATTCTGATAAGATACTTTCACCGAATCACGGTAATTTTTCAGGAGAGTCACACCTTCGGCCTTCTGGCCTTCACTCAGCATATACTCTTTCCCGTTAATGTTCATAATAGCCACCATTCTCTTAAGTCCTGAATTTACGATATAACCGGTATAATGAATGATACTCCAGTTGACGGGCGGAGGGGGCGGAGGTGCGCTGGCGATAAATGGCTTCGCATTCTGATTTTCAGCTACCACAGGTTCGGGCACTGCAGCCTGGCCCGAAAATGGATCTCTGTAGTTCAGTGAAAGCTTAGCTGTGTCTTTTAACTGATATTCGTCCAGTGACTGGTAAGTAGTTTTAGAATAAGCTGCAGGCTGAACATATTCCTCATCGCCCGCAGCTGCTGTATAGATCCGGTAAAAAATAATACCCCATACTGCCGCTACAGAAACGATCAGAACATATGTCATTTTCTTATTCTTCATGCCTATTGCACCGTAAAGTTCCTGACATCGCTGTATGGGCCTACATTCCCGGCGGCATCAATTGCCCTTACCTGCCAGAGTACCTGTTCTCCCCTGTTCGTGGAAGTAAATACATAACTGGTGCCGGTCACCGTTACCGGGAAAGATGGGCCATAAGGGCTTGAATCACTTTTCATCAGGTTCAACTGGTATTTTTTTGCATCGCTAAGAGCATCCCATTGCAGGGTAACAGGACTACTGACGCTTACGGCATTTACGGGCGAACGCAAACTTACTTTTGAAGGCGGAGTACCATCGTAAGCAAACGAATAGACCGCCGACCACTTTGATTCTGCCGTATCGTTTTTCGCTTTCACCCTCCAGATATAGCTTCTGTCTTCTGTCGGGTTAAAGGAATATTCCGTATTCTGGATTTCCGTATTAACCAGAAGATCCTGTTCATTAGCAAAATTCCCCGTACTGCGGTCTATCTGCAGCAGGTATTCCGTACTTCCGTAAAGGCTGTACCAGGAGATGGCAAATGGCGGCTGGTTGCTGACAAGCCCGTTAGCCGGACTTTTCAGTTGTACCTGCTGCCTGCCAAGAGAGGCTTCATGAACAATGAGAGTATGAGTGCTGTAGCCAGTCTTACTGCCGCTATTCTCCGCTCTTACACGCCATTGGTAGGTACCGGGTTCAAGGGTATAACTATAATGTGCGTCTTTGGTAAGAGAATCCAGGATAAGCTCTTCCGCGTGATCAAAAGAGGGCCTGACAATTTGTATGCGGTAAGAACGTGCATATTCAACCGGGTCCCACCAAAACGACTGAAGGTATTTATTGCTCTCCGCACTGTCGGCAGGAGCATTCAAATGCACCGTTTCGTCCTCTATAGACTCTTCAATAAACTCACTGCAGGAAGTGAAAAGACACACCAGAATAAGTATCCCGGCTGTCATCATAAGCCCTTTCATTCTTTTTAATTCCAGATACATATTATAATTCCTTTGATTTTTTGTTCTTGATTACTTCAAACACCACTTTCATATACAATTTATCACTCTCTTCCACATTCCGGCTCTTCTGCGTCTCAAATTTGGCGGAACTGGCAAATCCTGTTTCCCTGACCTTTTCCAGCGTATCCAGCAGACTCACCAGCTTACGGTAATCGCCACCAAAGGAAATACTTTGCCTCAGTATATCAGCGGAGGATGTATCCGCCTGCACTCTTAGCTGACCGGGTGTATAAGCTACAGAAGCACCCCTGGCTGACGCTATCCCCGATGCTTTCAGCCACAGCTCATCTTTCCATCCGGCAGAATCGGCACGATACTGTGAAACCAGATGGTCCAGCATCTGGTTTTTATCACGCAGATAACCTGGATTATAGGAAAGATCGGTGGCCTGCTCGCTTTTCAGGCTCAGTTCATGGTTCAACCGGATGGCATCCTTTGTTTTACGAAGTGCCAGAGGCCATGAAAGAAGCAATAAAACCACTGCCCCGGCTGTCAGCAGCCGGTTCTTCATTTGCCATGTAAGGGTCTTTAGCATACTTCAGTAGTTTATAGTGATCATGAATTCCTGCTTATCGCTATTCTGGGAGGGAGAAAAGCTGTCCAAGTTTACCTGTTTCACCCATTTCCGCTCTTTAAGCGCATAAATCCAGTTGTTTACTGCGGTCGGATCAGAAGCCTCTCCTCTTATCCTGATCGTCCCCGGGCTGTATATGTCTTTTCTCTGCCTGCTGCTCTCAGTTTGATCCAGCGGGTTGACGCCCAGCTCAAGTAAGCGAAGAGATGAAGGAATAGTCTGCCCAATCTGGTCGGCAAGCCATGCCATTCGTATACCTTTATTCCATCCCAGTTCCTTCAGTAGCCGTTCATTGACAGTTATCTGCTTTTCCAGTTGCTGAATACCGTCCATACTAGCTGAAGTTTGACTTACCTTTGATAGCAGCCGTTCATTTTCTGAATTATAATAACTATATAAAAGAAAGTTAACCAACAAAAGGATAAAAAGACTGCCCAGCACTACTGACAGCCGCAAATTAAACCGCTGTTTCTGATCAAACTCTCCCAGGGTTTCCTCTACTGCAGGCACTCTGAGAATTACCGGCTGAAGCCGATCCCTCAATGCAAACTGAAAGGCCGTTGCATAAGATGTTAAAAAGCCTTCAGCCAGGGGTTCAATCCCGATCTTAAAAGGAAACTCCGCTTCTCTTCCAGATTCAAACCTGTAATTTTCCCACTTCCAGTCTTTGGTATAATGGATCAGATGTCCGTCAATACAGATTTCATTGTCATAAGTATTAAGCTGGGGCAGGATATGCGAGAGTACAAAAGGCCCCGCGGTTATCGTCAGAACCGCCAGCCCTTCCCTGTCAAAGGCTGCCAGCACAGTATCAGCAACATCCTTTCTTACCACCGTAACAAATACACCTTCCTCTCCTTCGAAATCCTGCACATAAAACTGATCCGTCTTGATATTAGGGAAAGCTTCATTCAATAATCTTTCCTCATCTCCAGTCCCACCAGCAATCTTCCTCGTCAAAATGCCCTTCCCCGTCAATGTCACCGCCAATGGCCTGTCACGCGGTATCTTCTTCAAAATAGTATCTAACGTTCCCGCTACCTCAACCTTCTGATCTATGTTCAAAAGATTTTTCCTGACCGAAACGGCGCATACCTTCCCCAAATAGCTCCCATCTGCCTGCATCCGAAGCTCCAGGCCAGTACAGCTGGTATTACTTGTTATGGAAGAAGTCAAAGACATAGATTTTTTATAGCTATCAGCCGTCAGCAATCAGCTTTCAGCCGTTTTTATATTTTTAATTATTATTTACCGAAA
>NZ_QEAS01000038.1:0-8003 GCF_003130405.1 Pararcticibacter amylolyticus | reverse complement strand
TTAGTACGTAATCGTCGGCTTAATAAACACCACCGTCACGACCTTATTCGTCGATTTCTGCCTGCTGCTGAAAAACCATTTTAATACCGGTATTCTGGATAGCAGCGGAACACCCGAGCCGGATTCACTATTTTCAGTCCTTTCAAGCCCGCCAAGAACGATCATATCTTCATTTCTTGCGCGGATGATTGACTCAAACTTGCTTGAAGAGGTTGGTGGAGGAGCATTTTCAGGAGGATTACCTATAAAGTCCGAAATATCGATATTGATATTCAGGGTAACCTGGTCATCACCCGAAACGATTGGCCGGATGTCAATCTTTAGAGCCGCGTCGACTGGATTATATTGCTCGGTTATTACCGTCTGACTAGTCAGTGTTCCCAGAGTATTTTGGGTCTTATTGACATAATACCGCCGGCTTCCAATACTCAGCTTCGCTGTATGCCCGTTAAGTGTAGAGAGTTTTGGCACCTGCCTGACTTCCGCATTGCTGTTGGCCTCAAGCGCACTAAGGGTAACATAAAAGTTGGGGGTTACACGCCCCAGGTTGACAGAGTTATTCTTACCCAGCCTCGAAAGGAAATCATTGATAGAACCAGCCCCGAACGTATAATCAATACCGGGGAAAATCGTCCCGCGTCCTTTGACAGCGCTGTCCGCTACTCCAGCCTTAATCCCAGTACTCACCGTTTTACCTTTGCGAATATCCATCAGGGTCACCTCAATAAGTACCATCGGAACCAGGCGGTCTATCTGTTTGATGTAGTTCTCAATTTCAGTGATCTGTGGAGAAGACCCCGAAAGCAGCAGCGTATTCTGCTCTTTAAATTCTTTGATCTCCACTCCCCTTCTCCATTCAGTAGGGATCATCGCCTGTACCGTATCTACCGAGCGGTACTGCAACTGGATCACCTTGTTCGTGCGAAGGCCCTCCAGCTTACGTTCCCCAATCAGGTAAACACCATTATCAATCCTGTAGGTGTACTCGGTTCCCTGGAACATCGAAGTAAGAAAACCATTAAAAGTAATATCGTTCACCCGTGTGGTGATCGTACCCTTGATATCCGAATAGATAAAATAGTTGATCTTCGCTTCAGCAGATGCCGCTTTTACCAAATCCAGGATCGGCGAATTCGTCGCATCCACACTCAGTAATCTTCCCGCCGGTGAACTTTTGCCGTATAGTGAAAAAGTACCACCGCCCTGACCGCCGCCGCCCATAGAAGGCGATGGTCTGTGATTCCGGCGCACATCCGTATTCCGCTCATCATTAATATACAGCTCTTCGTTATCCGCTAACGCCTGAAAAATATAAACATTGTCAGCAGTCTTCGTCAGCTTCAGCTTATTAGCGTAGGCAAGTTTTTCAAGCGCCACATCAAAAGGGGCATCCGAGAAAAAGGCTGTGACGGTTTTTGCCAGGAGGTCAACGGGCACCACCACATTCTTCTGGCTGATCTGGGTGATCTTCCTGGCAACCTGTCCAAGAGAATCATTACTTAATTCGAGGCTGAGTGTATTACCCTGCCCATTATATCGGGCCTTGATCTCCCGGGGCTGAACAACGGGTTTTGGTTCAGCAATCCTGGTGATTGACATGATCGAACCGATCGTGCTGATCTCAAGATTTTGCTCGCGGGCAAGAAAGAGCAGCACATTGAGAGCTGTCTCATTGGTAAAGTTATTATAGATCTTAAAGTTCAGCTGCGGGTCAATATTAATATTCAGGTTGTTCGACTGAGCCAAAGCCCTCAGGAACTCCTGCGCAGAGGCACCAGACATCGAAAGCTGTACTTTCTGGTTTAGCCCGGGAACGGCTGCCGACAATCCTCTCAATCTCTCCTCAACCAGCCTCATCCTCTCTGACGATGCCGTCTGCTGGCCAAACGCCCAAAAAGAGCACAGCAATAACAACAACAGGAAACCTATCCCTGCTCCTCCCCTTTTCAACATGTAAAATTTTCTCATCAATAACTAAACAGTAATGGATATATCTCTTCTATGGATGTTTCCCCTTTTGCAAAAAGCTCAAACGCGTTCTCTGCCAGCGTCTTTATTCCCCTTTCCTTCAAGAGCTGGTCGACGTACATATTCCCCTGCTTGATTTCCAGTGACAACTCCTGGTCGACAGGGACTACCTCGTATACAGCCTTTCTCCCCTTATATCCTGTATAAAAACACTCCTGGCAACCTTTGGCCTTATAATGTTCATGCACCGGATAGAATGGGCGGAACTGCTTCGGGTACATACCCGGCTCAGCAGCAAGCTTCTGTTTACACGCCGGACATAACAAACGCACCAGCCGTTGTGCTACAGTCGTATTCAGCGTATTGGCCACAAGGAAACCTGGTATTCCCATGTCCATCAGGCGGGATACAGTACCCCATGCAGAATTCGTGTGAATGGTCGATAACACAAGGTGACCGGTCAGCGCTGCCCTTATCGCCATATTGGCCGTTTCGGTGTCTCTGATCTCTCCCACCATAATCACATCCGGATCCTGGCGCAGAAAGGTACGCAAAGCAGAAGCAAAAGTAAGCCCGATGCTCTCCTTTAACTGCACCTGGTTCACACCCTCCAAAGTATACTCTATCGGATCCTCAATCGTCAATATATTCCGGGTCTCTTTATTCAAAAGCTTAAGAGTAGCATAGAGCGTAGTCGTTTTACCCGATCCGGTAGGCCCGCTGATCAGCAGGATCCCGTTTGGCCGTTTTACACCCTGAAGATAATTATCCAGATCGAATTCAGAAAGCCCCAGGCTGGTCAGCTCAATATTTGTTGCACTGTTATTGAGCAAGCGCAGCACCACTTTCTCACCATGCAGAGTTGGAAGCACGGAGACCCGGATGTCAAAAGCATCATCCCTGGTTTTATAATGGATCCGGCCATCCTGCGGAAGTCTCTTTTCAGCAATATCCAGGTTGGCCATGATCTTAACCTTGTTCACCAGTGCAGGGTAATCTTCTTTATCCAGGAGATAACGCTCTACCATCATCCCGTCGATGCGCACCCTTACCCGGCATTTATGTTCGTAAGTTTCAACATGAATATCACTGCTTTTTAAACCTTTTGCTTCGCGGATCAGGTTATCCAGGAATTCTGCTCCCCCGGCAGTAAAAGTAGCTACCTTCAGATCACTGCGGCTCTGCTCCCTGAAGTAATACGTGGACAGCAGACGGTCTACCTCTTGCGGTGATATTTTCTCCAGCAGCACATTCTTTCCCAGTATGATTTCCAGTTCAGAAGAAAGACTGAATTCGTCTGCATTCTCATCACAATAAAAAGTAATCTCATTTAAAGAGTCATACTTCGGAAGGATCCGGTAATGCCACGCCTGGTCCCTGCTGAGCAAATGCACAGTTTCTTTTAATAATTCGGTCAGGGGAGAAATACTCATGGGATAAGATAAAGGAGCCAGTCGTCACTGGCCGTATTTATAAATGAAGAGTTCCAGTCGGCAACCAGGAGAATAGCAAATAAAAGAGCCTGAAGCCCTGCAAGAGGCACCTTCATTCCAGCTTCCTTATCCTTCAACCGTATCAGTAACGTAAATAACAACACAATAATCAAACTTGAAACGTAAAACAACAGGTACGTAAGCGGCGAGAAATAAAAGGCCAGACAAAGGAGGAGCAATACATCCCCCCATCCAAGAAGTCCTTTCGTAATAATCACCAGTTTTCTCTGTCTGAATGAAAAATAAACAGTCAGCACGGCGAGCTGTAAAAGCAAAAAAGCCACATTATATAAACTATTTGCAACAACAGAATGCCAATCAGCATTTTCCTTTGCGAGCACCAGCAGCAGAACAAAAATAACCGGGAAGCACCACCAGTAAACAGCCCTGTAACGCAAATCCTGGCAAAAAACCGATATAAGGCCAGTCATAAGAAGGAGTTTTATCAGCATCTAATCAGGCACAACTTCCTTCAGGTTCTTATCCTGGTCAATTTCCCACACATTATATGTTCCGTTACCGTTAAAGTCGGCCACAGCAGTAGCACGCGCAACAAAAGTATTGGAACCAGAGTTCACCACCTCTATCCGGTAGTTCGCTTTACCATCCTTTCCGTCAGTCGTCAGCTTTTCCTGAATGAAGCCAATCTCTTTCAGGTCAGAGCTATATTTAGATTTCTCAAAGAAGAAGTTCTTTTCGAGCGTATGCACATGTTCCAGCTGTACCTTTGCCTCGGTACTTTTGGCTTTAGTGATCAGGGGCATCAGGTTAGGCAGCGCCAGGAGCACCAGTATACCTATAATGACCAGCACTATCAGAATCTCCGTCAAGGTGTAGGCAGGAAGTTTTTTATTGTAAAGGACCCTTCTCATAATATTGGAATAACCGATAAAATTTGGTTAAAGATAATGACAGAAAACGAGAGAATTAAATAAAATCCGTTAAAAATTTCTATACTGTTTCTACACTGCGGTATAACAGCAGTGTACACACTTATTTTCGTCCAATAGTAAGAGCGAAAAAGTATCAAAATCAGCATAGCATAATGAACAATTTAGAAAAAAGAAGGATAGCGAGCATCCTTTCAGGCATGTTATTCATGTGTTCGCTTACCGCCTATTCTCAAAGCAATACATTTCCTTCGACAGGAAATGTTGGAATAGGTACTACAAGTCCGAAAGGCTTATTGCATGTTAGCTCAGAAAGAGACTATTTTGTAAACAGAACTATTCCCGGATACACAGAGGATAGCCAGGGAGTAAACTATATACTACTTCATAAGGCGTATAACGGAATTTTGCTGGAAGATCACCACGTAATCGGCAAGATAACCGGGACCAGGGGAGATCCGGGTGCATGGAACAGGAAATTGACCATTGAGGTGAATACCGCAAGTGCTTATAACACAGATCGCGGAAGCTTAATGTGTTACAATGAACCAACAAGACTCGTTACGCTCACTTATCGGGGCGTGAAATATCTGGCTGTTGAGATCCGCCATCATTCGACGCTTCACAGTTTCTCTTTCACCGGATATGCTTTTAATGAAACATTCCAGTTAACCTATGATCAGGATGTTTCTAACGTGGAGGCATTTCAATCCCTGGATCCTATTACAATTCAGGGAAGCTTAGCGCTGGATACTTATGACACTTATGGGTATAAGTTAGCTGTTAACGGAAATATCAGAGCAAAGGAAATTAAGGTAGAAGCAGGTAATTGGCCGGACTATGTTTTTACACCGGAAAACAAGCGCCCAACGCTATCGGAACTTGAAGACTTTGTTCAAACAAATCGGCACCTGCCGGGAATCCCTTCTGCTTCTGAAGTAAAAGATAACGGTGTGAACCTTGGGGAGATGAACACCGCTCTATTAAAGAAAGTAGAGGAACTAACTCTGTACATAATTGAACAGAATAAGAAGCTGGAAGGAGTGATACAACAGAATGAAAAACAGCAGGAAAAACTTAGAAAACTGGAAGAACTCGTTAGTAATAAATAGGTCTACCGGGGAGACGGCCATTTTTCTGTCTCCCCGGTAAGGACTATTTAGAGAATTTGCTGATTTTTAAGACTTCCTGATCCGGCCCATTCCATCCGAATGAGAGAACAGCGTCATCAGATCCACTATATCCAAATCTAATGGAACCATTCTCAAAATTGTTATGGCTAAAGATATGCAATCCGCTTACAGGATTCTCAACACCAATGCCCACATTACCCATTTGGAGGAAAAGCATTCTGAGCCAGTGAATATGATGCTGCAATAGTAACAGTTAAAGAGAATAAGAGCTTCTTCATATATTAGGATTCGATTTGTGTTATATTCCATCCAAAACATAATCTGAGTCAAAGGCAATCGAGCTCAGAACATCATCTTTAAAGTAGTAATAATGCCATATTCCAGCTGCCCCTGAAATAATCTCTACCACCTTTATCTTTTCAAATTGAGGTGCAGAATCATTGAAGTATAAATTAAGGAAAGCTGACTTAGTCATACCTACTTCAACGCCGTTCTGCAGTTTTAATCCTTTATCTTTAATCTTTCCTGAAACTACTCCTAATCCCTCTAAATCTGGATCTTTAATAAGTTTAACGAAGCTGTTCTTATAGATTAATTTATAAATATTTGTAAAACTCCGATTAGGCAGCTTAGCCTTCTCAATTATAATATTGAATAAAGGGTTATGTGATCTAATAAGGCTTATACTCTTGTACCGTCCAAATGGATAAAAAAAAGAACGATTCTCTGAAACAATCTTTAACGTATCCCGATTAATACTTGCTTCAACTAGTTCCGTATTTCCCTTAACAATACTTGCAAAATCAATTGTATCCTTACTATTTGAGCCTATAGCAAATTGCACTACTGACTCACGTTTTCTTTCTTTATTAGAAAAACCCCAAACGTTCGTATTGATCCATATCATACAAAAAGACAACACAGACATCAAAATACAAGTTATACTTTTAGTTTTCATAATACTATTTACTCCATTAATTATCTACTAAAGGGATTCTTTCTTATAATTTCATCATATTTCTTCTGATCGTCTTTCAATCTTTCAATAAACTTTTGACTGTCAATCAGATACCTTATTATAGAATCTGATGGTACAAACTCATTAACTTGCTCTTCACCTTGAGTGGTTTTAGGATTCGCATTAGAGTTATTAGTACCGCCTTCATTCTTTTTCCCCCCATCGAGCTTTCCATCGGGCGTTTCTTTAACGGGTCTGTAATACCCGTAAAACTCAGAATCTCTATAAGCCTTAGGCGATAAATAGTAAGCATTTTCCGAGGCTTTTTTGGACTTACCTCTAGCATGTATTAATTTAATTTTGCCACTCTTATCAACACCACTTACTATTCCGACATGACCATTCCATAGTGCTATATCACCGACTTCAGGTTTATCTGAATGAATGAACTTTCCATTTTCGCCGAAAAACGTTTTCATTGCTGCAGTGTTTTGAGTTAAAACTCTATCTGTAATCCCATCAGCAAATAGCACCCTATTTACTAGTTCAGAACAATCTTTAAATTCTAAAGCCATCGATGTCATCCCCGTTCTTAGCGTGCTATTCTCCCATTTGTATAGAGATCCTATCATTTGTCTTGCAGCTTTAACTCTGTCCCCCGGTCCCTCACCGTTAATGTCAATGAACCTCATTGGGTTATTAATCGCATAAACAAATGGGGAATATTTTGTTGCCTCTTCAGCCTTTGGATCTATTACTCCGAATCTCCCAATCGCCGGGTCATAGAACCTTGCCCCATAATCATACTGGTTCATCCCCAGCTCCGTCTGCAGCTCCTTCCCGTTGTACTTGTACCGGTTATCAGGGCTCGGTGTCATCCCGTTGTGGTTCATCTCCATCCCGAAGGCATAGTAGTCTGATAACTGGATAATGCTCCCGTCCTGCTTCACCACTGCTCTCGTGTTACTAAGGTGGTCCCTTAGCATATATTCATAACTGTAGCTTTCTCCGCTCTTTACTGCCCGCCCTTCTTCGGTCTGGATGAACTCGATATGTCCGTCATTCCCGTATTCGATCCCCCCGATATAGTCCCGGTTCCCGCCTGTGGCTTCTTTCCTCAGTTTCCGTCCGCTGGCATCGTAAAGGTACGTAATTGTCTGGTTACTTCCTGTCTGGGTGACCGCTTTAGGGAGGTTGAGTTCATTGTAGTTTATGGTCAGCTGTTTTTTGCTGTCGCTGGCCAGGTTGCCGTTGTCGTCGTAGGTGTAATTGGTGGTGCCTGCTGGCTGCCCTTCATTGCTGCTGCTGCCGTCTGTCAGGCTGGCCAGCCGGTTGCTTTGTCCGCTTTCTTCGTAGGTGTAGGACAGCTGGTCGGTCTTCCCTGTCCCGTTGGAGGTCCGCTCCAGGCTCTGGATGTTCCCGGCTTTGTCATAGCTGAGTTTCTCGTTGAAGTAACCGGTCTTGCCGGGGGTGGTGTAGGCGGCCAGTTCCAGGCGGTTGAGCTTGTCGTAGGTGTAGTCATAGCTTTGCTTCTCCTGGGGAAAGCCGCTGCTGGCGGGGA
>NZ_QEAS01000037.1:14292-20108 GCF_003130405.1 Pararcticibacter amylolyticus | reverse complement strand
TAGGCGTCTTGTTATGATCTTTCGCATATTGCTGATATTGCTTCATAAAATGAGAGGAAAAAATAAAGTCCTTGATATTCATGCGGGTGAGAAGCCTGTCGGGATCTGTTCTGACTTCATTCCGTATTGTTATCCGATGCGGATTTAGCCGAACTCACTGGAATTATCTTCAATTGGCATTACAGCGCCGCCCCGATAAAGATAAAGAAAAAGATGCTGCCAACGGAACAGATCAGGAAGATACCAATCCCCTTCACCATTAATATGATCCGGAGAGAAGTTCATAGAAGCATCCCCGTATTTATCATGTCCTATACCGATACTATAGCACGCAAACCAGATCCTATCCCGACGATACCCATCATTGGCATCCCAATCAACAACTTCAAAATAAATATTCCTCGTCGGCGGACATATAGGACTGGGGCTATAATTTTTCAATGACGTTATTTCAACGACAAAACTAAATTTCCCCAGTTCTTTTTCATATTTCTCTGCTATCGCCGACGCCACTTTGAAACGCTGCCCTACCTTCAGTTTCATAACAGACAATTATACTAAACAAATTAGCATTTAATTTGCAGGATCACAAGTATCCAGAAACACTTCTATATAATATATCGGAGCCAAGGAGTCTAAAAGCAATGATTGTCCTATTAAATTGCGGTAATTTATCAAAACTCTTTTGACAGCTAGTCTTTTATAGAGATGTATAAATTTGTTATTTCACTTCGAGATAAACAGGAACAATCTTTTTAGGGTCAGTTTGTGTCATCCCTTCGCACATTGACTTGATAGTTAATAAAGCTAAGTCCACCGTCTAAATAGTGTTTTACTGATTAAGGAGCGTGTCCCCAATCATAGTTCCTACTCGTTTTCGATCTCTGAATATTCTTATTTCTGCAATTTCAATTGGTAATGCGCGGGTGGAGGTTGGTATTGCCTGAATCGCTGATTGCCTGCGATGGCAGTATTGTTTTTCCCGATTACACTTGCTCAAAATCACCAATATATACAATATTCAACCGGGTCTATACTTTATGCATTAGTTAGCTGAAACTCAGTATGGAAATTAACCTGTAGAATTTGAACTAGAATATCAGGGATGTAGTTTACAATAAACCAATTTATCGTTTTAAAAACAGCTCAACGATTGCTAGCAAGTTGTTTAATTCCTGTAAGGTAACGAAATGGCGATTGTTTCCGTGCCCGGCTTTCTGATTTCTTATCTGGTTTATCTTTCCCCATTCCTTTAAGTCTGAGTCGCTTTTCCCGAATTGAAACGCCAGGACGAAAGATACTTTAGCTAAAGTGCCAACTGTTTGATCTCTGGGGACTCTGTTATTTCGTACCTTAGTAAAATAGTCACCATTATTTTTATCTTGATGATGCGTCAGTTCCCATCTGCAATTGGATCCGTTGTTGGTGATGACTTTTTGACTCCTGTTGTTTACATACCATTCCAATTGGGCAGTAACTTCCAGATTTTCACGCTGGGCAACAAATTCTTCTAACAATTGATAGTAAGTGAGGTAGGCCAAGTTAAAATACTTCTTACTGCTCACAGTCTTTTTTAAAAGTTCCAAACTGATAGCAAGCGATGAGATACTACGGTTGTAAAACTGCCGGTAGTTGTGTGACACAGCTGAAGAACGTTGATCAATAATATTCTGAATATCTCGATGGAGAGTAACGATGTTTTTTAAAAAACCAAGCTCAAAACATTTTTGGACTTCATTTTTAAAATTTCCGTAATTTTCTTTGGAGAAACTGACTGGAAACTTAAATTCCGGCGATTCTTTGATATAATAGCCGTCCGCACCAGCGTCAAGTAACGATTTCATGTTCCATGCCTTATTGGATGCCGTAAACATGATAATCTGGTTTCCCTCGTTTTGGCTTTTGATATATTGAAGCAGTTTCGCTCCGGAAAAGCTGTCTGGCGTGACAGTTTTTTCTTCATTCGATCCGTCAAGTCGGAGATCTATCAAATAAAGGTCAAAATTGCCGGTGTCAATCAGCTCTTTGCTTGTTACGTTTAAGTTTTTGACGTCTCTGATTTTTTCATTAATGACCTGAAAATCGTTAGCTTTGGACGTTTTGAAAATCTTCCTTAATACGCTTGCCCAGCCTTTTTCGGCTTCATCATCAATCAATAAAATACGCTTACCATTAGATTTAATTTTATCGGGCAAACCAATGGAGACGTGCCCCAGTACACGTAGGCCTCCACGACCGATACTACTGTAATTATCGTTTAGTGCGCTGACGTATTTAAAATATAGTTGTTTACTACTTTTACTCAGCTCTGGATCAGACATTTCGACGGTTAGGTTTGCTGCACGACTTAAGCTAATAGCTCCCCACTGATTCGCCAAAGAATGTTTACCGCTTTTTTCATCAGGATGGATAATGATTGAATTTAAAAATTGCGATTTATAGTCGTCGACACCGAGCGGTTGTAATGTGGTAATCACTTTGCTGACTGCTGACTTTTCATATTCAACGTATTTACATCCAGCGGTGCTTAAAAGATTACCGAGCGAACCCGCAGTGTTATGTATTTTGGCAAACCGATCATTTGATGTAAAGAGGATCGGTATTAAGCGTTTTTCATGCAAACTTTCGGTTAACCTGATATGTAATGCTATCTTCAATCGAAGGATTATTTCTCCAGGGACAAGCGGAATGATCAGCATATCAAAAGCGTGATCTTTAATCGCTTTTTCTAGAAAATCGTGTATTTCTTCGTCGGTTGAAATTAGCGGCAACTCGATGATCGGATAGCCTGCATCTCCAGGTATCGCTTCATTACTTCTTCCAATTATAAATGTTTTTGCCATAGAGACTGAGACTTTCGTTAATGAGGGTGATGTTGTCTTTAAATTCCTTGACCGAGGTGCCTGATTGTTCCAGTTCGTTGATAAATGAGCTGCCTGAATCAGGTATTCCGGTGTAAGTATAAAAACTTTCAAATATCTCCAGATCGATCATATCTGCTCTAAAAGCTTTATCCGACGGAAATCTGATTAGGCTGTCGAGTATTTTATTGGCCAAGCGATCCGCTTCAGCGGTCTGATAACCAATGCCTTCAGTCAATAAACGGAACTCTATCTTTTTCTTACGTTGATATAGCTTGATAAATTCGTCCAGCCTGCTGTAAAAAAGTGTTTTATTGATTTGGAAAACACAATCGGGGTTTTCATTCGGATCATATTCAGTTTCTTTTATTCTATTGCTAAAAATCACTAGCGGAATATTGGAACCGTAGTCAGCGATGACTTCTATGATATTGTTTACGTTTTCATGCGAGTTTTGGATATAATTTCCCTCTTGGTCACAGTCTTCCATGGTTTTATGGATTAAAATACAAGCAGCACCTTTCAAAAACGAAAGATCGGCCAGTCGGGGAAGTGCGGTTACCGGTTTCAATACCGAAGAATAGGTACCTTGCTCGACGAAGAAAACGCCGAACTGGCTTGCACGCATGTCATTTTTATTATCGTCGACTAGATAAATCATTTTTGGTAAAACGTTAAAATATGAGTAAAGCCTGTTATTCTGTTACTGACCTCCTTTGTATTAGGCAAATATTCGATCTCGTTTCCCGCACCCAGCAAGGTGATTCTGACCAGTTTGCTATCCCATATGGTTTCGATCGCCCAGTCGCAATATCCGGTCAGTTTGTTCCGAGCATCAGCCAATTCACCTTTGCCGTTTCCGAGGTCCCGAAAAAAGTCATCCAAGGGCTTCATCGGAAAAGAACCGACGTGTTCTAATGTGATGATTCTTAAACGGTAAGGATCATCGTTTTTCCTTGTATAAGTAATTGCTATTTCCTTGCATTCACCAATACGCTTGTTAAATCCGTCCAGCAGGAGCTTGATAGCTTCGCTGAAATAAGCGACATGTGTATAGAAGTCAGCTTTTTCACAATCTTTAAGTTTGATAGTGCACTCGGGATACTTATCCCCCAATTTCTCCTTAACAATTTGATTGATCAGCCTTTTCAATTCAGGTGCTTCGATCCTAGTGAGCTTTCGAAAAGATTCGATTGTGGCAGCAAAGCCCTCATTTCGTTTCAGATGTTTCTTTGAATCGATGGACCATTTAATGCGATCTGGAAGCGACCATCCATCCTTACATCCTTTGTTCCAATCTGGTGTTTCTGAAAATGCAAATTCATAGACGATCTTCCAGAGTGATGACGGGATAGTTAAGTTTCCTGGTTTGGTCTTATCTTCAAATACTTTGCGGGTTTGGGGTAAAAAGCTTTCGATGTCAAATATTTGATCGCTTTCGTCAAAATCGTGAGTTAGGTATTTTAATCCAGCCGGATCGTCGAAAAGACTCATAAAATCTGCTACACGTTTGGGCATATTCAGTTTTTCGTTGTCGGGAATGGTAAATTTGGATGTTGATTTAGTCAGTAACGAAGATGTATTTAAGCTGCTTTGAATCAGCTTAAGGAGCTTATTTTTGCGTTCATCGTCTGTCACTGTTTCTTTTAAGAGTTTATCCAAAAATTTGTCAATGGTCATGATGCCAGTTTCTGCTTTAAAATGCTCCCAGGCAGCATGTAGGCCGTGCAGTTCCCAGTAATTCAACAACCGATCATTTAGGCTGTCCTTCCTGTTTCTTGCGATCAGTACGGTATACCGGTTATTAAGTTGTTGATATACTTTGTCGTCTGTGCCTTTTACTATTTTTAAGAATTCCAATTTACCACGAAGCACGTTGGCCATGTCCGGAGTTCTCTTTTTTAAATGGCCTTTGTCCCGAATATAGTCGTTTAAGAAAAAAGAATAGGTTTTTTCGTAACCATATCTCTCCCATAAATATAGCCAGGAGCGCATTTTTTTTATATAGTTCCGCGGTACGTTGACATTTTTATTAACCACCAATCCTGTGACCGTTTGACGCTCATCCATCTTTTGAAGTCTCGTTTTTGAAGAGTTAATTTGAAAGCCTTGTTCCTTTATAACCCTTTTAATTTCGGCAATAAAGTCGCTATCTGTTTGATAAACGTTGTGCAATGAGGAAAAGGTGATGTCGTCAGCGTAGCGAGAGTACTTCAGTCCAAACCGTTTAGCAGCCGCCGCCAACAAAAAATCTAACCTCTGGCAAACAATGTTTGTCACTATCGGTGAGGTTGGTGCCCCCTGGGGTACGACATTCTTTTTTACAATATTCAGTGTGCCGTCGGTTTGTTGCATACCGGTTTCGATCTCAGCGCAACATAAGGCGCTGATCATATTAACCACTTCCAGATTCTTGCCCTTCTCATCATTCAAAGTGTCCGTTTTTTTGCCGAGCAGAAACGGCGCCAACTGAAAACATTTCCAGACCCTGGCTTGATCAATGCTAAAGAAGAAATCCTT
This sequence comes from Pararcticibacter amylolyticus, assembly GCF_003130405.1. Classification (GTDB taxonomy): domain Bacteria; phylum Bacteroidota; class Bacteroidia; order Sphingobacteriales; family Sphingobacteriaceae; genus Arcticibacter; species Arcticibacter amylolyticus. The sequence goes on along the minus strand of NZ_QEAS01000037.1, from coordinate 14,727 downwards.
TAAGTCTATATTATAAACGTAATAGTTTCCGGCGTGTACAGCGGCATTGTCTCGGATGGACTTCCCGGGTACAAAACCAAATGCAGATGAATGGGCGTTAAAAACACAGTTCAAGATCAGATTAAGCGATTTCTGAATTTCCATCAATCCTTTGGTTGGTGCATGGATCATCCGAACACCACCAGACTTTTTTTTTACCGTAAAGGTCCGGTATCGATTTGGATTAACCCGAGGATTTGAATAGTAAGTCAGTTGATTCAATTTAAAATCATAGGCCTTTTCGCCATAGATTATTTTTTTTGCGTAGTTAGCTAAGTGGAGAAAATCTTCCCGAGTCCTCATTTCCCGGAATCTTTTCACTATATATTCACATTGATTTTTTGTTAGCTTCATGATATAAATGTTCTTTGAAGCCTGCTGTTTCATTCTTTGTAT
>NZ_QEAS01000037.1:0-14229 GCF_003130405.1 Pararcticibacter amylolyticus | reverse complement strand
GACATTGTTTTGTACGGTTTTACCGTAAGCCGGCCGATCTGATTTCCGTAAAGGATACCCAGCGGGCAAAATCAATGTTCAGCAGACATTCAAAGAACGAAACAAATATAAGTTTCAACTGTGCAGTTTTGCTTCACAGTTGTCGTTTTTTTAATAATTTTAACTTTAAAAGAGAATGTCCATTACAAAAAATCCATTGATCCGGTATAAAGTACTGGATCAGTGCTTCAGAAATCCGGGTAAACGGTATTTTATTGATGATCTGATATCGGAATGTAATAAGGTAATGTCCGAATTGGACCCTTCATATCGGGGGATCAGTCGTCGTCAACTATTAGATGATATTTCTTTTATGGAGAGTAGTGAGGGATGGAGTGTCGTGTTGGTCAGGCACCGTGTTGGGCGTAAAGTTTTTTACAGGTATGCCGATATAAAATATTCAATAAATAATATGCCTTTAAATGCCGTAGAGTTGAACCAACTCCGATCTGCTCTATCTGTACTGAATCAATTCAAAGGTATACCGCAGTTTGACGGATTAGATACATTACTTGCAAAAATTCAACACAGCCCGTCGGGTGGAACCAAAAACCTTAAAGCGGCGTTTGACCATAATCCATTTCTGAAAGGCAACGAACACTTGGGAACGCTATTTAACGCATTACATCATCGCATACCGCTTAAAATTACCTATCAGGATTTTAAGGCTGCGGAATCTTATCAAGTATTGCTGCATCCCTATCATTTAAAACAATATAACAATCGTTGGTTTTTGTTCGGCTACAATCCTGAGCGAGCAAAAAAGGATTGGAACATGGCCGTAGACCGGATAATTGCCGTCGAAGAATTCGATTCTGCCTTTATTGAGAGTGACATTGAAGATTGGGAGGAATATTTTGAAGACATTGTTGGGGTCACCAAGCCAGAAGGCGCTGAAGTCGAATTGATTAGGATAGAAATTTACGGCGATACCGCCAAATACATCATGAATAAGCCGATTCACGGCTCTCAAAAATCAAAACGCCTAATGGATCGACCCGGTATTGAAGTTAGCTTGCAGTTGATTATTAACTATGAAATTAAGCAATTAATCTTGTCTTACGCGGACAGTATGAAGGTCGTTAGCCCACCTCACTTTGTTGATTCGATTAAAAGGCATTTTAACAATGCGGTTGCTTTATATTTATAATATCGCAGTATGACTATAGTTAGCTTCTAAATAAATCCATTTGATACGATACTCCGAATTGCTCAAACATCTTAACCCTAAAAGTGTAATAGTCGGAGCACTTCGGCATTATCATATTAGCATCATCGATATATTTTTCTAATCGAAGTATCCCGTCATCATTCAGTAACTTGTAATTCTTTGTTCGACGCAGGCAGTAACCAATATACCGATTATGCATTTGAACATATTCCAATAGCCCCTCAGGAAAACGTTTATAAATGACCTCATTTATGGTTAGAGCTACAATTCTCGGTTTTCTGAAGTTTCTACGTTCTTCCTCTGTCCAATTAAAAAGGTCGCCTAGCAGTCTGAAGAACTGACTGAATTTTGGTTCATAATTTCTCTCTTTTTCTGCTATAAACTGTTTGAACTCCTCCTTTTTATCATATATGCTGAAAGAAGCCCCGTTCAGCAGTTCCCGAGCTTCCATTTCAAAGATACGGTTCTTCTCCGAGAATGCTTCTTTCGTAAGCCGCTCAGTTTCAAACAACAACAATCGACTTATTTCATCTCGATCATCAACTTTTTGTACGGATGGAGTAATCGGCGATACCCGTTCTGTTCGATGATTACTTGTTTCTTCTTTCATATTAATTATAGATTTGAGTGTTTTTTAGAGCTTTAATGTTTTCGTCAATGGATATTTCATCGGTCCATTTCAAATCAAGCATATCAATAAGTTCATCGAATGGGGGGTTATATTTTTGGGCCCTTTGCCATGCCTTAGTGTCATCATTTCCCGAGTCGTATGCATAGAAAAGATAGATAAAACTTGGATGGATTTGGTTTTTCTCAGCAAAAGTATTTACAAATGAACTGTTATTTATATGCGGTCTCACAGCAGCAAGCTTGTCTTTTGAAAAAAGATAATCTCTTGCAAAACAATCGGCTTTGTTTTCTTTCTCTTTTAAAGCAAGATCTTTAGCGTCGTCATCACTGACATGATATACATTAGTTTTTATTTCATCAAGGTCGAATAATGTATGATAAATTTCATGAATCAATGCAAACCAAAGGGTGGGATAAAAATTTCTATAGTTTGTAAGTACTATGCAAGGTTTTTCGTTAATAACAAGGGTAGCACCTCTAATATGAAGATTTGACAAGGGACTTTGATATAAAACACTTACTCCTAATCGATAAAGATCGGAAATTACATAGTGAAGGCCCTCGCTTACATTGGTGCATTGCCACCTGATAGAGGGGATATATTTGATTAAGCGATCTCTATCGTAGGGATAAGGATTGTTCAATCGTTCAAATCGCTCGATAGCATTTTTGATCCAAACCTGTCTACTTTGAAGATTTTTCGGTTGAATCATGCCTGAACTAAAGGCTATACCTTTGTTTACTGGTTTATATTCAAATATCGAAGCGTAGCCAAAGCGACGATTTATTTGATTTTCTATGTTTCTGTAATGTGTTATACTATTGATAAAGCCAGCTTTACGAAGTGCAGCAAGGTCAAAGTTTGCCTTAATGAAATCAATTTTTGACTGAGGATAGTCCGAATCTGAAAAATTCTTTTCTAAAGCATCAAGAAAAAGCGATGCTACTTTATCCCGAGGCATTTTTAAAAAATTAGCCAATCTAAAGATATTCGTCGCATCAATCATTTTTTTCGATCCATTAAGGAACCCTTGCAATGCCCGATATTCTATTCCCAAAATATCTAACGACTGAGTGGGTAACATGTCAAGTTCTTTAAGCCTTTTTTCAAAGATGTCAGATAAAGATTCTTTTGGAAATAATCCACCGAGCAGTTCATCAACATCAAATTCACGTTTGCTCATTTAATTGTATTTTTACAATTGTAAAAGTACAATTCCTATTTAGAACTTCAATGAAAAAAATAAAATAATAAAGAGACTGCAAGAATCGTCTATTAGCGAAGATCATTCATAATCATTTTTCGTTTCGTCATTCCCCCATTTTTCGATAAACAATCTTCCTCCTTTTCAATACTTCTCATTTTATTCTAAACGGATAAGCATCAAGATGCCCGTACTTCCGGTGCGGCCATAGGGCTGGGAAGAACTTAAAATCTATAATAGTTCTTCCAGTACTCTCTCTGTGTCCGACTTATACTGATAGTCTTTCAAGATCGTGTCGAAAGAGAATAATAGTTCTTGTCTATAACGACGGCTGGTTTCATCTTTACCCTTGATAGCGGTTAAGGCCCCGACAATGAATTTGGTATACCCATCTTTTTCCCGCATATGTTCTCTTTTGATCTTCTCTGCTACAGTTCTGGATATTGCCCGTTTGAAGAGTTGAACACTCAGTTGGGCATCAGAATGGCATTGTTGTGTAAGGTATTTCAGTAGATTACCGGAAAACGTAAAACTTGCCGAATCTATATAGGCTTCCAGAAAATCATAGATATCCTTCAGCTTTATGTGATCGATATGAAATAGCCTGATCTGCATGTGATCTTCTGGATCGTTCGCAAATTTGTTAACCAGATACATAAGTAGCGGACGTGTTTTTTCCGCTGATTCCTCATTGAAATAATAGTATTTACAGCTTTCGCTAAGTGCCCGCACACGGCTTTTGGGATTGTTGTCGAACAGTTTATAGAGCAGTTCTTCTGCTCCTGGTTTATCGAACAGGTAGGAAAAATACAGGATCGAAACCAGGCAGTTCGTATCATCTTTGCCTAAAGTATCCGAAACCACCAGTTTCTCGTAAACCGGTATCAATCCTTGAAAATTTATGTTCCCCATGTATTGAAGCGACCATATTGAGCAAGCGATGACAAAAATGTTAGTCTCCTTCATCAGGGATGACCGAAAAAGGTCATATGCGCGGCCCCTATTCAGGTTGTTGAGGTGGGCGAATCGAAAGTAAAGTGCCGCCCGGGTTTCATCGGGCGCAGTAGATAACAGGCACTCGAGCGCTGCAAACACAGGCTCTTCAAATTGGGAATCCTGAACCCATAGCAGGGCATTGGCGGCTGATCCGTGAATGGTGTTAATACCTCTTGTGATTAGGCCTCCGACACTAGTCTCGCCGGTAACTTCATTACGATCATCTTTTAGGTAGGCGTAATTCTCAGATTGGGTAATTAAAAATTGCACTAATTCGCTGTCAGTTTGCTCCCCGCTAACAAGGGGCTCAATGAAATACAATATATACCGAGTTTCGCTGTTAACCTCCGGGTGTTCAAGAATTTTCTTGGTTATGGCGATGGCCCTGGAATGCTCGGCACCAGCATCCACAAGCCCCCAAAGGCCTTTTATTGGATAAATAATATTGATCTCCCTATCTGCTAACGACTTTTCTATAATACTGAACATTTTCTCGGCCGGCTCCTTGCTTGCTGCATCCCGGAATGCATTCGAATGCTCGTCTATCCCTCCTTTGAAAAAAACTCCTCCAAAAGGATCCCTATTAACGGCATACCGACGGAAGCTGCTCAACCATTGTTTTACCGACATCTTAGAATAGGCATTTTCAGGTAAGGGCCTGCCGACCACTCCTGCCAGCACCGGACCGTTATTGGATCTGTCAAGGTATCGTCCAAACTTACGTTCCAACTCTAGTAATTGTCTTTTCAGTACCGGATGCTCTTTTAATGTATCCTCAGGAAGTCTTAGCAGGAAGGCATATTTCCCCCTTCCCCAATAGCTTCCAAATTTGGGTGTTCCTTGATACTTATAAATATAAATCTCTTGTTTATTGACCAGGGTTTGTAAGGTATATACAACTTTCGATTTTTGTGTTTTAGAAAAATGCGGGAAAGCAACTTCAAATACATTACGAAATTCCACCCTGAAATCCTGTCCCTCGATCAGTGCCCCGATGTCACGCATGTAGCAGAATAGGTCGAACACCTCATTGAAATACTTGGCTTCATTAGTTTCTATAGCAAAAATGATCAACCGGAGCATAGCTTCGTGCTTGGACTTCTTATGCCTGGAAAGAAACGCGCGAAATTCCTCGGCATCTTTTTTTGCCACCCTACGAAGACAGACTGCAAGGAGTCGATAGAAATACTCACGTCCGATGAGATCTTCCGAGTCATGGAGATTGGTACAGGTAAAGTTATAATCTCCAATCAATGGCCCGCTCAAGATGTTTTCTGACGGCAGGTCTCCTACAACGATCTCCTCAAGCGTTGGTATCATTGTTTCCGGAATGCTTTCAGCTAGCAGCTTCAACAGCCCGGCCTCCTCTAATTCACTATGAGAATTCTTATCACTTTTTGCCGTTAAACTTAATGGTGTTTTGACCTTGGTCCAAGCATATTCAGGCCTGTGTGTTGCAATCTTTTCAAGGATATGCAGATATCCAAACTCGTCATCGCCCATGAAGTCTCCGCAATTTTCCAGAACATCATATGCAGGTTGGAACGACCAATCGTCGAATTCATAAAGGAAGCTTCTTACAATATTAACATTTTTGATTCCGGGCAGGAAGTCCCAGGCCCTGGCACTTTTCATTTTTACGAAGCGGCTGAGAAAGAGCCACGCCGTGTGTTGGAGATATTCCAGCTGCTGTTTGCTGTTCTCTGGGTTTCGCGAAAAATCAGAAAACATATCGCAGTCAATCGTTGTACCGGATTGGAAGAAAGAAAGGATGTCCATATCCATCGCGAATTCAAACCAATCTTCAGAACGAGCCTGCTCGAAAAAGTGGCTGCTAAGATGGACTGATGTAGACAATATCTTTGCTATGATTTCTTTTTCTTCTACGCTCGGATGATCAAGAAATGCCAGCATGGAAACCAGCATATGCTTAATGTGATACAAGATATCCTGATCTTCCAGCAGATCAGCCATGATTTTCTCATATTTCTGAGGATCATACTCCCGCAGGTAATTCAGGATCATCTTCAGCGCGGAACGAATCATTATTGACTGCTCCTGTTTCTTGATGTACTTGATCAGGTCCTCCCCTTTTTCCACAAAGCGTTTGGCAAATACAAAATCATAAAAGCTTTGGTGGAAGAACTGTATTTGCATATCCTCTCGTTTAAGAATCCGCTCGCTGCCCAGATAGGATATTTCCGCTTCGTAATCTTCGAAGGGCTGTTCTGGCAGCGAGATACGCTGCGATAGGTACATTTGCTTTACCAGTTTGTAAAGCAATTGCTTAACCCTTTTGGGCTGAAGTCGGAGTGTTCTGGGTTTGCTGACGACTTTCTGTTTCCACAGCTCGTTGTACAGTCCCTGGATGTTGGTGATCCCCAGGTTTTCGCTAAAACCAGGTGCGATGCGCGCGAAAATATTGAGATGATTGGGTACCCGGAGCAGCTGAAGCAATTTTGTCGAAACCTGTACGGCTTTAATGCCTATTTTATCGAGCAGGCCGTACACTTGACTCTCGCTCAGTGGCGCTACTTGGATCGTTTTTATGTTTTTGTATACCCGCAGGGAAGGATCATAATGAAGGTCGAAGAGCCTCACGGATATGATGATCCGCACGTTTGGATCGTGTGTGTAACGGTCGATCAAGGATTTATAGACATCAAGAAAGCTCCGGTCGGCCGACATTGCCTGTGAGAGCGCGTCGATTTGATCGATGAGCAACACTACCTGTTTATATTTCTGCTTACACTGTTCTACAAACTGAAAAACGGGAATTGGAAGACCTATTTTTTTCTGTAGTTCTGTTATGCTTGTCGCGTACAGTTTATCCGCCTTTAGAGCAAGAACGGGCACATCACCGGCTTTCAATTCATCGTAAAGATCTTTGAGGATCACCGTTTTCCCAATGCCGGCATTTCCCGCAAGCAAACAGATGTTTAGCTCTCTGCCATTATCATCCTTTTGAGCAGGTTGCTCTAACCATTGTAGCAGGTCTGAGGTCTCCGACCGTTGTACATGTGAGTTGGGTATATCTTCAAACTGATTGATTTCATGTTTCAGACTGGAAGATCCGCTGCTGAGCTCTTCGTCTAATTGTTCTTTTTTAAGTTCCCCGCTCGCAAACGTCCTGAACTCACGGGCGAGTTCCTCAACGGGCTGATTGTCGATAAGGGATCTGATTTCAAAAAAGAGCGGTTGTAGATGTCTGCATTCCTGTTCAGAGAGATAACTGTCCAGGTCTTGGGGAAAGATCTTCTTGACCTTGATCCTTGTCAGGATATCGCGTACCTCAGGTTCGACGTTGTCCAGCTTCAACACAGCCAAGGTAGGATGGCGAAGATTCTTGCCGATCCAGGATGCCAGTTCAGTCTCGCTGGCTATAAGGTTATTGAAGTCATCGATAAAGTCGCTGCATTCCAGGACAAATCCTTCCGATACCGCTATATGGTATACGAAGTCATTCCGGTCTGGGATCAGATCTTTGTTCAACAGGCTGTACATCACGAACTTGGTAATCTCTTCTCCAAAGACTTGCTTGCCAAGGTTATTCTTATATTTTTTGCACTGGACCAGACCGTGATTTTTCCCCTCTCTGATCAGCACGCAATCGCGGCCTTTGTCACGAACTCCGCTCATCAAGCTAATACCATCGAATCCCCTGAACACTCCGGTTTTAATCCGGGTCTGGAAAATGCTGTACACCAGTTCTTCGAACCTACGATCATCGGCCAAGCTATTGTATGGGAATGATTTATTGGCTAACGCAATAGGTCGTTCCTCAGTTGGTGGTTTTATAATAGTTGGAGTTTCATAGGTCACAATTTGGTCCATGCTGTAAATTCATTTATAAAAACTGGGGATGCACTAAGATAAGGCTAAAAGAGTTGATGGGAAAAAGAAAGTTTTCAACTGGTAGTGTATGTTAAAGGGAATGGATTTTAAATTGCCGCTATTGCTAAATTAGCTATTTTAATCAAAATTTATTTTATGGAGCTCCACTATATCTGGATACGGGATTTTAAAAATATCAAAGAGCAGGGTTTCTCTTTTTCTGATAGGTACAGGATCACTTATGATCCCGACCAGGCAATCCTCGATATTGCTGTTAACCCTAACTATTTTCCAAACTTTTTTCCAGGAAAAATTAGTTCTGTGACCGGAATTATAGGGGCTAACGGGGCAGGCAAATCTAATTTATTTGAATTCATCAAATACTTTCTTGCTTCTTTCAGCGTGAGCAGTAGTATAGTATTTGAGGGGTTGAGCGCTATAGCAGTTTTTAACAAAACTATTTACCTTCACATAGATATCCCACTTGCAAACGAATCCGAGTTGCAATCAGAGGGTTTCGAAGTGCTGCGCTTTAAGGATTCACTACCCTATTTAGTAGATAAATCAGGGGCTAATGTTTCGGAGGCGCTTACGGATGAAAAGCATGAACTGCACGAAAATGCGTATATTTTTTATTCGAACATATTTGACAGCAGGGAAGAAAACTACATGTTTGAGCTGGTCGACATTTCAACGAACCATCTGCTTAATTCGAGTATAAATGATAATAGGTATTATCGTTATGATCCCGCCATTATTCCCAAGGAAGGGATAGATTCCGTGACAGCATTTAACATTTTGGAGGTTGAAAGACAGATTGAATTTCTGGCCAGTAACGATCATCGACTCCCTTTCGATCCACCGGGTTCTGTTATCGTCCGTATTGAAAATCAGCATAATAAATTTCTTGAGAACTATTCCGATTCCTTAAAGAAAAGCGGTCTTAATCAGTTTGATGCAATCTTGCACAAACCCTGGGGTAACATGCAATCAGAAGAACAAGACGATTTGAAAAGGATCTACCGTCGTCTATTCATTCATAAGATCCTGATTGTACTCCAGCTCCGGCGACCGCATAAATTTAAGAAGGTAACGACAGAAGAATTCTCCGATATTATTTTCAATGATAATGACCAAGCGCTGGTAGCGCTGTTCAATTCGGAGGATTCCATAATGATCAAAGGGTTTTTGACTAGTCTTAATGAGCTCATCAAAGTTTCTTCCGCCAGGAAGCGCAATGGAAAATATACATTTGATTATGAATACCACGATATCATCGAAACGCCCCTGAACAAAGATACACTGACCGTGTTTTACAGGTTCTTCAACGCATATAAGAATATTACCGGAGAAATTTCGATACTAGCCTTCCACTGGGAGGGAATGAGTTCTGGAGAATTGGCGATGCTCAACCTTTACTCAAGGTTCCACTACGCTTTTCAATTTGAAGTGGTTAACCAGAGTAAACATGTTGTCATCATGCTGGACGAGGCTGAAGTCAGTCTGCATCCGGCCTGGCAGATCAAGTTGCTCGATGATTTAATCATTTTTTTGACGGCACATTTGAAAGAAAAATCCATTCAGTTGATCGTGGCCTCACATTCTCCGTTCGTAATTTCTGATCTTCCCAAAACGATGATCAACTTTTTGGACCGGAATGCGGAGGGAAATTGTGTAGTGGTAGATGGACTTATGAACCTGAAGCACACCTTCGGTGCAAACATCAATACGCTCTATTCTGATTCTTTCTTTATGAAAAAGACTCTGATGGGAAAGTTTGCAAAAGGAAAAATCGATAGGTTGATCAGCACGGTGAACAGGGAGCGGGAGTTTGATGAAGAATTTCCGGACTGGAATATTGTGCAGCACTACATAGATATCATCGGCGAACCGCTGCTCAGAGGCTTTCTCCAAAAACAGCTCAACAACAACCTAGCCGTTAAGCAAAAAGATTTGGCAGACCTCCGGATGGAGATAAAATCTTTGGAAACCCGGATTAAAAAGATGGAGGATCAAGATGGTTCCAATTAGAGTTTTTAATGTTCATCGCAAAGCCGAGCAGCATGCGGATTTGATCTACAAATACCTTCAAGGGTACAAACGAGGCAGGACCCTGATAGCCATTGATAACTGGTTAACAAGTGTTTTCGGGCCAAAAGTAGATATTCGCACCGTTCTGACAGCCGACCCGATAAAAATGGATTTTCTTGTCCGAAAGTACAAGTCGGCAGGCATAGCCCTGGCGAGGGAATTGCAGGATTTGAAAAGTATTTATAAGAGGTTCAGATCCCCCAGATCAACTCCGTTCCTATCTGCCTCAGGGGCAAAATATGATGGTTTTGCATTCTGTGCGCTGATCGACGTATCGGTCTGTCCCTATTGCAACCGTAACTATATCATCAGCCTGGAGGAATCCGGAATTGCGACCTGTGAGCTGGACCATTTCTATAACAAGGACGATTATCCGTTTTTTGCGCTGTCCTTCTACAACCTTATCCCCGCTTGTAAACCCTGTAACCACATCAAGTCGAATAAAAAAGGGAATTATCATAATCCACATTCTAAAGAATATTCAGAATCTGATTTGTTGAAGTTTTCTGTTCGGATCACTGGAGCAAGCTTTTTGGACAGTCTGGACGATTTGAAGCTTGGTTACGATGTGCATTCTGTTTTTAACGATACGTTCACCGATCTCAAATTACAGGAAGTCTATGAATTTCATAAAATATACGTCCAGGACCTAATCAAGAAAAAGTATTTATATAATGAGGAATACCTTGAGCAGTTGGTGGCTCAATATGGGGGAAAGCTTTTCAGTACACGCGAAGAGTTGATGGGTTTACTCTTACCGGGTTACATTTCAGAAGATAAACTTGCCCTCCGACCCTTCTCTAAACTATCCAAGGATATTTGGGAACAGCTTTCTATGCTATATTAAATCTATTTATAGTGAAGGCAGGTCTGTGATGCCCAGGATATAATTCTGAGATGCGATCTAATACTTGAACTGCTTTTATGGCACGCTAAGTGTCAAATAAACAAAGGGCTGCAGTTTATGGATGCTCTGGAAGCATCCCTTTTATCACTACTACGCGTTCAACATGCTTCGGTGCTGTCTTAAATCACCCTATAAGGTATCTCCATGCACCATTGTATCAGCTATATATCTTTCCCAAAGAGGGCTATGGACACGCTAGAAGGCTAAATAGGTTGACCATGTTTTGTAACTTTGCACCTTAACTTTTCGACTTAATGATGGCATCAACAAAACACAAGAGAAAAGAAGTTCTAAAAAATTGTTCACTTTGTGGAAAAGCGGGGGTGCTTTCTTTCGAGCATTTACCACCTAGGTGTGCATTTAATAATACCGCTATTTTGGTGCAAGGCCATGAAGAATTGATTGATAAAGAAAGTTCAACATATGGAAAGTTCCGTAGAAGCCAACGAGGTTTTGGGAAATATGCACTTTGCGAATCTTGTAACAACAATACAGGAAATTGGTATGTAAACGATTTTTGTAAATTCACAAAGCAAGGCATGGCAAATTTAAAGGCAAATACCCATCCTCAATATTTCCAGGGGGACTTTGCAATTAAGCCTCAGAATGTGATCAAGCAAATTCTATTAATGTTTACGGTAGCTGATAGTTCAGGGGTTATCAGCAATTTACCTGGTGTAAGGGAATACCTCTTAGACAGGCGTTCGATGAAATTTCCGGAGGGAATCAGGATTTATGCATATTCAAATGCCTCTGTACAGAAGAGAATGATTGGATATTGCGTTGTATATGATCCGAGATATGGTTTCTGTAGATGGTCAGAAATAAATTTCAGGCCATTTGGCTACTTTTTTACGTATCAAAGCCCTCCTCCTAATAATTTGATGGCTGATATCACTGGCTTCTCTCTCGTAAGTTACGATAGAGAAGTCTCACTGAAGTTGAAAACTGCTTACCTTAATGTTGAAAATATGGTTATTGGTCATTACAGCAATGTAAAATTCGTTGATGAAGAATAGGGTATTGTAGATAAATGCCATTATCAGTCTTTTATCGTAAAATCCGAAGATGATCAATTGTCAAACGAGTTTCGACATATTATGTATTCCCGAACTTGCCAAGAAATGCCTCTATTCCGATTGTTGTAACTATAATGAATTACGAAATAGCTCCCACATATACAAGTATCTTAAGTCCTACAACTAGATTATTTTTTATCGTTTCTAATTCGCGCTAATTGGCTCAATGATCTTTTAAAGAAGAACTCAAAAACGGGGATATCCTTGTACAAAAGATATTGAAGATGCAAAATAGCCGACTGAACAACGTGCAGGTATTCGTTCGTTTCATCTTTGCTCGGGGAAGGATATTTGGGCTTGTGTATTAAATTATTTCGTATTGTGGCCCCGTCTCCAAGTTCTTTAGCAAAAGGTGATTTCTCTCCCGTCTGTTCGAAAAGGACCTGCTTATACAAAATCGGCAATGGCGGTGATGGTGCGTATGTAATTAATGATACGCATTTGTCGTCATAGGTTGCCAAAAATTCCTTGAACGCCAATTCTGCGCAAATGGTTGCATTGATCCACTGATGCCTGGTATTGAATTCGTTAAAGGCTTTGTGAAGATGATTGAACGCAAAGAAGGGCTTTATTCCTTTCTTAGCTATCAGAGGCAACCAAGGTAAGAGAGATTCAGGCAAATAATAAACCGGTCCGCTTGGTTTCCATGTAGCGCGATACTTCATCGGTATTTTATTCCATGCTACTCCGTCTTCTGACCATTCAGGAACACCATTTGACGTAAAATTTTCATCAAGTTCAGAAATCCCGTAGAAAAACTTCAGGTATTCTACTATCTGTTTCATTTTGTCAAATAATGGTTCAGCTATTTTGTAGCTAACAGCACCATTTTCATAAAATTTTTCCAAGTCTTTTAATTCGTTGATTTCATTTTCATCTAACTCAATGGTTTTTTCCAGTTGAAATACATACCTATCTTTTGTTACTGTGATTTTCGTATCTTCCAATTGAAAGGTGATAACCCTATCAGAATTAACAGAGACTTGAACGTTGTCGCTCCCGTTTGGCTTTGCGATATATCTTAAATAAATTTTCATAATCGTTCCTCAGTTTTCTGTCCTTTGTTCCTAGAACAATGCCAAATCCTTTTTTAGCCACATAAACGGCAGATTTGAATTTCATTATTCTCAAAGCTACTACAATACTACGCATCCTATTTGCGCACATAAAAATTATATTAAACTCTGTTTCATAAACATTTATGCTCCGAAAGAAGGTCTATGCGAGACATTGGCAAAGGGCTTTTCAGACTTTAATAATTGCGAACTGGTTCAATGCAGTTCGCCAGCTTGACGAAATCCATAAGAACCGGCTACTAAATACAAAGTGTATGCAACGAAGATAATTAAATGGAAAAAACAATTTTTGTAAAGCTGTTCGAGCATCTTGTACAGAAAGTTAATATGATGCTTCAACCTCAGCGTATACTCTGCTGCGACAATATCCGTAGACATCGCCATTTCAGGTTACAGTTCCTCTAATTGCGCCTCGTCCTAAATCTTAATCTTTCAACAAGTGAAAAACTATTGAAAAATCAACATATCTAAAAACCAACAAATCACTATTGTACAAAATCTTATGTTTGCTACTTAGAGATTCTAGCGATGCTGCCCGCTCTAATTTGTTCCCTTTCGATTCAAAGCCTGACAATTTTACTTTTTTTTCGCCGGCTCCGATTTTTCCACCAGGGAATTCTCAAAAGCCAGCCTGAGATTTGTTCGGCGCACGACGGGCGATCAAAATTTGTTGCCCCTTGAAGATAACGGCTGCGGCGACTGGTATCATGCGTGGATTCGAGTGATTAAGGGGTTACTAACTGTTTAAAATATGCTGCTGTTTCAGGATCGGTACAATAGATATAGCAGCCTTTCATTCCGCGCGACATCAGCGTACGGTAAGTGTTTTTAACGATGCGATCCAGCAATTTGGTTGTCCCCTCCGGATCATTTTTCAGCCGTTTGATCTTCCCTTTGGTTGCGGTCTCGTCACTGCTGCGCCGAAAAGCATCTGTTACTACTTCCCCATTCCTGACCACCAGATCTGGCCCAATGATGACACCGACATAATCGGCATCCAATCCCTGGCAGGTATGAATACAGCCTACCTCGGTAACTGTATACTGCTGATAAAACGGGATGCGAATAACTGTAAAGTCGGCACAATTATGCAGATAGGCACAGGGTTTTAACTGGATATTGTCTGTTGCGACTGTTTCGTTGAAATCTTGCAATAGGGCTGCATATGACCAGGCCTGGTAACTGGGATGTACGTGATTAT
>NZ_QEAS01000036.1 GCF_003130405.1 Pararcticibacter amylolyticus | reverse complement strand
GATGACGCCGAGCCCGGATAATAAATATAAGTACAACGGGAAGGAGCTGCAGACGGAGCTGGGGATGAACCAGTATGATTACGGGGCGAGGTTCTATGATCCGGTGATTGGAAGGTGGATGGTGGTGGATCCGTTGGCAGAGAAGTATTTGCCAATTTCTCCTTATGTTTATGTAGCAAATGATCCTGTTAAATATATTGACCCAGATGGGAAAGTCATATGGATAGGATATGTTGCATCAGTCAATGGAAGAAATGTAAGCTATCAAGTTAGATATGATGGAGGCAAGTTATATAACGCAGATGGAAGTAGATATACCAGAAATAATGCCTATATACAAAAAGTTAAAAGCGATTTGGATAATTTGAAAAGTGATAACTCTCAAATTAGATCAATGGTTGAGAAGTTGGAAAAAAACTCGTCTAAATTTGTTGGCATTTATAACCTGGTTGACTCAGAGAAGAAAGGGAAAAATTTTGAAAGACCTTCTTATAATCAAGAAAACGGAGAACTCGATGGTGCAAAGGTACAGTATAATCCTTATCAATCTGAAGATCCTGAGAATAAGGGAGAAACCAGAAAACCACGAGTTGCACTGGCTCATGAGCTACAACATGCGACTGATGATATTGAATCAAATGTAATAGTAGGAGATACATCAACGGGAGTTAGTAGAATAGAGGTGGAGGCTGTGAAAACAGAAAATAGAGTTAGGAAAGCCACTGGAGATAAACAAAGGACTACATATGGCGGTAAGAAGATACCTGAAAAGGACCTCAAAGATTAATTTAAGAGGAATCATATTGTTGCTGTTTGTTTCTGCTTTACTAGGAGAGTGCAGAAACAGAGGACATTACAGTTGCGATCAGTCTATAATTGATAGGATTATACATGATGATTCTAAAAGTAGTTGTTATATTGTGATATTTGTTGATGATCAGTCGGATATATTTCCAGTAGTGATCCAATACGATAAATTGCTTAATTACTATAGATGGTTTGAGAAGAAAGATCATCTGTCCGGCAAGCGAGAAGTAAAAAGGGCTATTGAAAGTTCTAGACCTATAAAATTAAATAGCTTATCTATGGCGCAGATAACAGCCGACATGAAAATAAACCCCAAAGAGAACAAATATTCTGATGAAGATATGCACTCATTGTTAAAAAAATTCAATGATAATCAGATTAAAAAAATGTCTGTTCGAGATAGAAATTACTTGATATATACATTGATAACTAAATATTGTAAGTTTTTATACCAGGAAGACGAAACAGGTGCTTTCAGATTTTTTAATTGATCATATCAGGGACGTCTATGCTTATACATCTGTTAAAATTATGGTTTAAACAGAATCATAGCCGTCCAAAATAAAATGAGGAAATAAGAAAAAGAAGGAGGTTGTTTAGCTACAGCATATGAGTATATGCTAAGGGACCACTTGGGCAATACCCGTGCAGTGATGAAGCAGGACGGGAGCATTATCCAGTTATCAGACTACTATGCATTCGGGATGGAGATGAACCACAACGGGATGACACCGAGCCCGGATAACCGGTACAAGTACAACGGGAAGGAGCTGCAGACGGAGCTGGGGATGAACCAGTATGATTACGGGGCGAGGTTCTATGATCCGGTGATTGGGAGGTGGAATGTGGTGGATCCGTTGGCAGAAAAAATGAGAAGGTGGTCTCCGTATAATTATGGGTTTGATAATCCCCTACGTTTCATTGATCCAGACGGAATGGCAGCATCAGATATTTGGAAGTTTAACAGAGAGACAAAGCAACTACAGCTCGTTCAACGAACAGATGATAAGTTCCATGTCTTTGTTGACGAAAAGAATAAAGTAATACTAAAGACTAACGATACTTCTAAGGATATAGAGAAACGGGTCGCCGAATCAGGTGGAAACACACCAGCAAGGGACTTCTGCGATGCTTATTCGGATCTTGGAAACGCCGTGCGTAAAGATGAGGGGGCATATAATGATATGCTGGCAAGAGCTGATAAATTGGATTTTTCTTCAACTAAGGGCATAACGGATTTGAAGACAGCGGGAGAGCACAAGCTCATAAATGGCTGGGTCAGTATCTTAAGAGATGCACTAGTAGGTAATGCAGCCGGAGAGTCGACATTTGCTAGGGCTAAAGATATAGTTGATGCTCCAAAAACATGGGAAGATATTAGAGGACGAACTGTTTCTGAGGACGTTGGAAATGCTGTGAACGGAGCCAAGATCTTATATAATCAAATGAATCAGTTTTTTGAAAATCTAAGAATAACAATCTTAAGTGGCGCTAAAAATTTGCAAACTGGTAAATTGTAAGATATGAGAATGGGGGTAGTTGTATTTATTGTGTTTACTATATTGTCAAGATGTAACGACTCAGAACTGAGAATAGAATATTATTCTTCTGGAGAGAAATTCAAAGAGGGTAGAGTGATCAACGGACTAAAAGAAGGAAAATGGCATAGTTGGCACGAGAATGGGAATAAACTGTCGGAGAGTTTTTATAAAAGAGATACACTGGAAGGAAAATATCTGCAATGGTTCCCGAATGGTAGAGTGCAAGTGCAAGCAGAATACAACAGAGGGAAATTTATCGGAAAGGTCGAAAGGTTTTTCGAAAATGGAAAGATAAATTCAGTAGAGACCTATTCGTTACCCGGGATCCCCGATGGAGAGTGTGTGATTTGGCACGAATCGGGCAAAGTCAGTCAAAAAGACATGTATAAAAATGGTGAAAAAGATGGTGTATGGGAGACTTATTATGAGAATGGAGTATTAAGTTCTATCTCTATTTACCGGAAAGGGGTTAAAACAGGTATTTGGAAAAAGTATACTGAAGATGGAAAGTTAGTTGATGTAGACAAATATTAAATCAAAATGATAGTGGGCATTCTTTCAATTCTAATAGGAGTAGTTCTTATGGGACTGAGTTTTAGAGAATCAAAGGGCTTCTGGATGGAAGATACTAGAATTAAAATCAAGTTGTTTATTCTTTCATTAGCTTTGATTGCATTTGGCATTTCTTCATTGTTCCCATTTTTAAGGATTAGCAAATAATTTCTCTCATATTTAGTATCCGAAACTGTCGGTGATTCGTGACGGGAAGACTCTGGGTTATGACTATGATGAGAACGGGAACTTGAAGCGGGACGGCAGTAGCTGGAGGCACTGCAGCGGGAGGATTACTATCCATTTGGTTTAAACAAGATAATAGTCAGCTTAAGTTCCCGTAAAACGAGTTGCCTTTAGAGTTGTAGGAGGGCTTTGACCTGCTGGGCTACGGGGTTAGATTCTATGATCTGATGATTGAAAGGTGGAATGCGGTGGACCCGTTGGCAGAGTCGGTTCTTTCGAAGACTGGGCTTGATAGTTCTTTGCATGAGTTTTATGATAGCCCCGTTTTACAGTTTGACCTTAGTGCGGATAAAAAGATAAACTTTAATTTTCCGCCGTAAACCCATATTATTTAACAGATGTTCCTGCTGACCCTAGATGGCAACGGGCAGGAGAAAAGCAATAAATTTTATGTCAGTATTATTACAGTGCATGATTCTATGTCCTAATCAATACAAAACTCAAGACCAGAAAAATATTAATAACACTGGAATTTTAAGAACTGTACTAAGCATCTGATCAGGTAATTAAAACTAAATTATTACGAACGACTATGATGAATAGTATCAGATAATTATGGGGTGAACTTGAAAAGAAGAACAGAGTCTTCCATACATCCTTTTGATAGTAGGAATGGCCTTATCTTATTACCCTCTATGGCTGTCAGAATATTTCAAAAAAATTACCACTGCGCTTTAACCGCAGTGAAGGTCTCTATTTTAGTCCCGGAAAATAAAGGAATAAAGAGACTGATTATGAAGTTTTGCATTGGAAGTTGGTAGTATACTGACTTTTAGGATTCTAAGAAGGATTACCAGAGCTAGACAGGTTGGCCTAATTTGTTCATTCAAAGTGAAATCAAAGAGGAGAAAGTCTGAATATTCTTTATAATCTACATTCTGTTAGATGAAAAATAGAGTATGTGGACTTTTCGGCAGAAGTAATCTTTTATTGTACTATTTGGATAAATATGAAAAAGACGTTATTGTTTGTTTTTTTAATCGTTAGTGTTTCTGGTTTTTGTCAAGAATTGGTAAACCAGCCTGTCTTCCCTTCTCCAAACGCTGCAGCAATGGGAGTTTTTGCACAATTTCCAGCAGGTTCATTTACAGGGGTTCCTCCTATAACAGTTCCATTATACGATATGACCTTTAATGATATATCTCTTCCTGTCAGGCTTGCTTATAATACCAATCTGGTGAAACCAGATAATAACAGCAGTTGGGTTGGTTTTGGATGGAATTTAACAGCAGGAGGAATGATAACAAGGGTAGTTAATGACAAACCGGACGATCAAAATTATGATGATGATCGTAAATATATCTCCAGTAACGTAACCGATGTAGGCTATTATTACCATCATTATTTATCATCATCTGATTGGACAACAAAGGAAAGAATCGAAGGTGCTGCCTTAGATATGCAACATTTAGTGAAGAAAGATGACAGATGGAAACGATTTACAACCATCAGAGACTACTCGCCTGATGAATTTTCATTTTCAGTAGGAAATTTTTCCGGTACGTTTTATTTGGATCCATATGGGAAATGGCAGGTTCGTAGCCAGGAGAATGTGAAAATAGAGATATCCGGGAGTGATTTTGATTCACGGAGAGTCACTTTGATAGATGGAACCTCATTGCCTAATAAAAAGTATCTTAAACGAATTACTCTTACTAGTGCCGAAGGCATAAAGTATGTTTTTGGTGGCTCCCCTGAATATTTAGAGTTTGCTTATACTTACCAAGTAAACTGGGGAGGGCTTGTCAGTGCTAGAAGTTGTGTAAAAACCTGGTATTTGGCACAGATCATATCCCCAAACGGAAAGAAGATAGAATTTAATTACCAAAAGGGGCCGGATTTCCATCACCACATCCTCCTTTACGAACAATGGTATGACACGCAGGCTCCAGATGCGGGGATAAATTATAGCACGGAAATAATTGAGGCTTCTTATCTTAAATCGATAGAAACAGAAGCTCATATTATTGATTTCACTACTTCTAATAAGACTACTGAGTTATTGAAACTTGACGAAGTTAAGATAGTGAGTAAGGTAACTAATAAGATCACTAAAAGGATATATTTTACGTATGAGGAAGGCGATTCGAAATATTTCAAGCTCATGGCGGTAGAAGATAAGGGGGCTAATAATGAGGATCTGGGAATTAAGTATCAGTTTCATTATAATACATTACGGTTTCCAGCAGGAGACCTAAGTGAACATAGAGATCACTGGGGATATTTCACTTCAAGAAAGCTAAATCCTTCAACTTATTCTACTTTTGTTAATTCCCTGCAAGCGGACACAGCTTACTGCCGCGCTGAGTTGCTTTCAAAGATCGTTTACCCGACAGGCGGTTCAACAGAATACTTATGGGAACCTAACGACTATAGTAAAACTGTTTCAAAGGATAGGTCTGCACTTTCAAATGATCCAACACAATATGCGGGCGGAGTTAGAGTGAAACGTATCGTCAATTACGACAATAAAAACAAAGTGGTGGGAAGCAAAACCTATCAATATACTTTGGAGAATGGTATGTCATCCGGAATCTTGTATGGAAATCCGTCCTATAAATATATCCGTCACGATTTATTCTTTTTCGGATCAACTCTGCCTTTAACGGATAATAACACCGGCAGTCACATATCTTATTCGGAAGTTAAAGAGATAAATAATGATGAATCATATTCAATAACACAGTTTTCAAATTTTGATACGGGTATAGGGGGGGAGTATATGGACAACCCTCGTTTAACTAGTTTCAATAATTACAGTAATCCTATCAGGCAAATTTGGAATGATTATGCTTCCAATTCTCATGAGAGGGGATTCCCTCTACGGGAGCGTGCTTATTCGAAGGCAGGTGCTTTAGTTAAGGAAAAAACAATTAAATACCAGCGATTTAATAAAGCCGCCGAGAATGTAAGAACCTACATAATGATGGTAGAACCATGGGAAGGAGGAGATAGCTGGGAAGGATCTGCAACAAGAATTTATACAAATGCCTTCTTGCCAGAAAAAGAAATAGAAGTTGTATACAACGTGAATGGTGAAGATCCCATTACGACTGTTAAAACCTATTCATATACAACGGAACGATTATTGAGATATGTAAGAGTCTTTGATAGCAGGGAGCAAGCAATTTCCGTATCTTATAGGTATCCAGCGGACGTTCTGTCTGATGAGGTTCCTGGAAGTGTTTACTCGAAAATGGTGTCCGGTCACATGCTTAAGCCTATCGAGGTGATTACTTCTAAGGAAATAAGCGGAGAGTCCTTTGTCCTGGATGCAGCTTTAAATACTTATGTCGTTAATAATGATGAAAGTCAGATAGTCCTGAGTGGTCAATATGGGCTCGATGTTAATACCCCTATTAGGATGAGCGAATTCACCCCTTTTCAAATTCAAACTTTTTCGGAAATGCGGGATCATCGTATGCACTTAAAAAGCTCTTATTCTTACGATGAAAACTCAAACCTAGTTGCTGAGACCAGAGAGGGAAAGCATAATACCTCGTATCTGTGGGGTTATAATAAGACCTTGCCTATAGCTAAAATTGATAATGCATATTTCTATAGTAGCCCCGGGGAGCAGTGGTATGGGATTTTCTTCTTCGTGGATCTCATGAATAGAGGCCAAAGGTACCCCATATTAGGAACATGCTCTTTCCCAAAGACTGTCACAACAACTATCACGAGGAAATATGAAAAAGGAGATGATCATGAATCAACATTTACAGTTTATATTTATGATGCCGCTCATAATCTTGTTACCACCTATACTGATTTTGTATCCTACGAAAAAACTTCTTTATCCGTAGCAAGTGAAATTACTCTTCCGGCGGGAACCTATTCTGTTGAAGTCAGTTCTGATGGACTTTCCCAGACTCCTTATGTTGAAGAAGTAACTGTTAGGATGGACGGTCTTTTTAAAAACCCAACATCACTCCCTTTTTACACAAGTTTCGAAGAAGACCAGACTGGGACTGATGAAGCATGTTTTAAAACCGGTCGGAAATCTCACTTTGGAAGTTATTCGATTGCCCTTCCTCCTTATACTTCCCCTGATAACAAATTTATTTTATCTTACTGGTCTAAGCAAAATACGGATTCTCCCTGGAAATTAGTTAAGCAAAGTATAGTAATTCCGAGAGAGTTTAGCTCAATTACAATCGGAAGCGCAAATCAATATATAGACGAGGTTAGAATTTATCCTGAAGACGGAGCAATGACCACTTTCACTTATGATCCATTAATCGGCGTAACAAGCCGAACTGATGCCAATGATGAAACAACCTACTATGAATATGACGCATTTCAAAGACTAATGATTATTAAAGACCATAACGGCCGGATTATTAAACAATATTGCTATAACTATACGGGCCAGCAGACGCCTTGTTTTTCAATTACCGGTAAGGCAACAGACAGCAATCGGTCAGCTACCATATTTGTCCCACAGGCTAATGCTGTTTATCAAACGCCTAGCAGGAACCCCAACCCTTAAACTAGTTCTTCGATGTTCCGCAGTATCCTTTGGTTGAGTTCACTTAAGTTTATGCGTTCTTTTGCTTCAGTAAAAAAAATTAAGCTATTAATTATATTTTAATGAAAACTATTGTTTTTCTTTTATCTATCTCCGTTTTGCTTTCTGCCGGCGTATTAAAGGCACAGGATCAAGATATAAATGGGAATGTGAATGCCGGGGCTCCTGGTAGCTACTGGCAGGGTTTTCGGTCTAATGCAGCTTCGGGGATATGGGGCTTTCAACAAAATGATGTCATGATGGTCGGCATTGGAGGAAATGTTTACAAGAAAGGATTTAGTGCTAATGCAATGGGCATATTTAACGGCTCGGTAAAAAAGGAAGATGTATTCCTCATGAATCAGAATGATCCGTTTGCAGACTTTCTTGTTTTAAAGAGCTCCGGTTTCGTGGGAATCAATACTTCCAATCCAAGGGAACAATTATCGGTTAACGGTAAGATCCGTGCGCAGGAGATCAAAGTAGAAAGTACTAACTGGCCTGATTATGTATTCTTAAAAACGTATGAGCTGCCGTCGCTCAGGGAGACTGGTCTTTATATTAAAAAGAATGGACATCTCCCGGAAGTTCCTACCGCTTCTGAGATCGAACAGGATGGTATCAGCGTGGGAGCAATGAATGCCTTACTGCTCAAAAAGGTTGAGGAATTGACATTACATCTCATTGAAATGGATAATAAAATGCAGAATAAAGAGCAAGAAATCAACGATCTTACCAGTCGGTTAAGCAAGCTTGAGAAAGAGCGTCAATGAAATAGTTTTTTGCAGAAAATTCAATACTGCTGTCACACCGCAGTGAGGTGATTTAATTTTCCACCCTGAAATAATATCACCAGATTATGATTAGTATCGCGAATATCACGGTTTATTGGTTTGGGAGGCTCTCTTCCAAAGAAGTGTATAAGAAAGACTCGATATCTCACTTGTCAGGAATAAAGATTAAAGATGCGTTGCTTCTTTTTTTAACGCTTCTTGTTCCAGTCCTTCTAAAAGCACAATATTCGCGTGATGTGATAAGTGGTCCTACGCCACAATATGTGTATGTTGGTTCACTTTCGTATGAATCCTTTGATAGCAGCAATTTTGAAAAGTTAAAAGTAGATGTATTTGGTGGCGCTTGGGAGTCGGATGCAAATGGCGAAACAACCTATTTTATAGCAAACAGAAACGGGTTGGTGGTGAATCAGAATACCCTGGGAAGTGGTACGGGAGAAAGATTTACCTTAAAGGCATATAAGAATGGAAATACTAAGCTGGACTTTTATTTAGTGACCAGGGAGTATACATCTTTTGCTGTCAAATCTTGTCTCTTATCTGGTAACCAATCGGCTTTAAGGTTGGTTGATATAACAGTTAGCTCTAATCCTCCTCAACTTGCGGAAGTTCCCATTAATATAACTACAGTTCTGATGACAGATGCAGTCGGCAATGTTGGGATTGGAACCGCGAATCCGAGCGCTAAACTTACAGTTGCCGGAAATATAGAATCGCGGGAAGTGAAAGTGTCTGTGGATGCAGGTGCTGACTATGTTTTCAATGATCATTACTCCCTACCCTCACTTTCAGAGGTCGAAGATTATGTAAAGAAGAATCAGCACCTTCCTGATATTGCATCTGCACAAAAAATGGAGGCAGAGGGAGTCAATTTGTCTGAAATGAACATTAAGCTTCTCAAAAAGATTGAGGAGTTGACGCTATATATTATCGAACAGGATAAAAAGAATACAGAGCAGGATAAGCTTATCCGAAAACTGGTTAGCCGTGATGAGCAGTTACAAGATGCAATTCGGGCTCTGAGAAAGCTTCGGAAATGATCCGGGGCATTTCGAATAACATTGTTTTTTAGTAAACGGAACTAACTTAAGCATGAAAACAGGAAAATTATTGTCTGTTGTTTTTTTCTTCTTCTTGGTCTTCAGGGCAGGTGCTCAGAATTTACCAACACTTGAACCCAATAAGGCTGCAATAGGCTGCTGGGCAACTTATGATGCTTTTACGTATGATTCTCATCCTGTCGGACATTATTCTATTGGTTGGTACAGTGATTCATGGGACGCTAGCGGACCTACAGCGTATTTTTCATCCTATGGTGGCCTGAAGTTCTTTACCTGGGGAGTACCCAGGGTGATGATTCATTCGAACGGAATGCTGGATGTTGCTCCTCCTACTGGCAATGGCGCCGCCGCTACGTTCCATCTTAATGGAGGCCAGTCATGGGGAAATGTATTAACACTTGCGACGGATAGTCCGGATGGGGATGATCCGAGGCTTTTATTTAGCTATCGGAATAAGTCGAAGCAATGGTCAATAGGAGGTAATTATAATTCCAGGCGGTTCAGCATTTCGGAAAATACTGGCGATGGAGTGTATGGCAATGAATTTGGTATAGAGCGATTAACTGTAAATGAAGGGGGCAATGTTGGGATTGGAACCGCGAATCCGAGCGCTAAACTTACAGTTGCCGGAAATATAGAATCGCGGGAAGTGAAAGTGTCTGTGGATGCAGGTGCTGACTATGTTTTCAATGACGATTACGGGTTAAAACCATTAAGTCATATAGAGGCGTTTGTGAAGACTAACCGCCATTTGCCGGAAATAGCATCGGCTGCGGAAATGCAGAAAGATGGGCTCAACCTGGGAGAAATGAATATTAAGCTTTTGAAGAAAGTTGAGGAGCTGACGTTATATCTGATTGAAAAGGAAAAGGAAATCCAGGAGCTAAGAAAATCTGAGAAAGCACAAAAAAAAGAAACTTCTAATTTAACCACGCGAATAGAACAACTGGAACGCTTGATTAACAGCAATTCATCAGTAGCTAAGTAAGTTAAACCGTTTTTTATGAAAAAGCCTATTATATTGCTTATGTGTTTGTCTTCTTGTTTTGAGTTATTTTCTCAGGAAACACTACAGTCAGTCACCGACAGAGGTGCTGTAACGACAAATGAAATTAAGGTTCCCAAACTGCATATACCCGGGAACTTGACAGGGGAAGCTTCCATAAGAATAGGAGAACCTTATTCTCCTGGTAATATCAATGTCCCGGTAGGAGGTGTTACAGGGGGATATAATATTGATTTTTATACATGGAGAGATGTTCAGCCAGTACAAACAGGAGCAAGAATAAGAGCAGAGAGAAGTAATAATTATGAGCCTAATAATGCATTAGTTCAATCCATGGATTTAGTGTTTTATACTTCTTTTGGTTTTGGCGAGTTTGATTTATCCGAAAAAATGAGAATAAAAAGCAATGGCTTTGTTGGGCTTGGCACCAGTAAACCCAATGCAAGATTGGATATAATGGGTGGCTTGATGTTTAATTCTAATATCACAAATAGAGATAATCGTCCTATCATAGAGCCGGGTACCGGTTTTGCAGAGATTAGGGGATATAGCTCTAACGGACCTTTAGCCGATGATGGTTTTTTGCGGATTAGCGCTGGTGCCGGGACAAATGCAAATACAATCATTTATTGATCTTACCGGGTATTCAACAGTAGAAGATATGAGGCAAAATATCAGTATCGGTACTTCAGGTGTTGAAAGGATACGGATTGTTTCAAATGGAAATGTTGGCATAGGTATAACAAATCCATCTGATAAGCTGTCTGTCAATGGAAATATACGCGCCAGAGAGATAAAAGTAGAAAATACGAATTGGCCGGATTATGTGTTTAGTTCTGCGCATGTCAAATTATCTCTTAGGGAATTGGAAACTTTTATCTCTTCAAACAAGCATCTTCCGGAAATCCCATCAGCTAAAGAGATCGAAAAAGAGGGGGTAAATCTGAGTGAGATGAATGCTAAACTCCTTAAAAAGATTGAGGAACTAACTCTTTACATTATAGAAATCAATAAGAAAGTGGAAGGGCTTCAGTTGAAGAATATTGAACTGGAAAAGATCGTCAAAGGCGAATAAGAATCGTAGCGGAGGTAAAAAGAATGCGGAGAAATACTACACTGCGGTTTGGCTGCAGTGTAGTATTGTACATTGGCTGCGAAAAGTAAAAATCATAGTCATGATAAATACAAAGCCGCTTATTCGCCGCCTGTTTTTAGCGATACCTATTGTCGTTATGGCCAATACCTCTTTTGCTCAAAACTCTATTGCTATTGAGGATACCCGCGATGTCATCAGTACTCCCTCAGATTATAACTTCAAATTCAGGCCGCAGTTTAAAACCCTTCATTCCCTTGGAGTTCCGGCAGGGGGCTCAGGTTATTATACGGTTCTGGGTTTTAGAGGCTGGGGGGATAATAGTGGAGGAAAAGCTCATGAGCTTGCCTTTGGTGATGAAAATGATGTGTTTGTAAGATCGGGATGGACAGAGGGTTGGCAGGATTGGAGACGTGTTATCGTTGAGAATCCTAATTCGCAGGGTGCGACCATCCGTATCGGGAACGGAAACGCTGGTTATAACCTGGATGTACCAGTTGGTGCTTCTCCAGGCGGTTATAATATTGATTTTCTTACATGGCGGGACGTGGTACCTAACCAGGTAGGAGCGAGGATAAGAGCGGAACGGATAAATAACTACCAGCCGGGAAGGGCCTATGTTCAGGGTGTGGACCTGGTCTTTCAGACTTCTAATGGAATAACTCAGGAGAATCTGGCTGAAAGGATGAGGATCAGGAATGACGGAACGGTAGGAATTGGAACAAGTGATACAAAGGGGTATATGCTCGCAGTCGGAGGAGCTGTAATTGCTGAATCAGTAAAAGTACAATTGAAGGGGAGTTGGCCTGATTATGTTTTTACTCCTGAGCATAAGCTTCCTGCTTTACAGGAGGTTGAAAATTATATTCAGAAAAATCGGCACTTGCCGGAGATCCCTGCTGCTGAAGAAATAAATAAGCAGGGAATTGAGTTGGGTGAAATGAATGCTAAGCTGCTGAAAAAGATAGAAGAGCTGACATTATATGTGATCGAATTAAGAAAAGAGGTAGACGCTTTAAAAAATAAATAAATGAAAAGGATCTTGTTACTTGCTAGTCTGTTAGCTTTCTCTTTGGGTGCTAACAGTCAAACAAATGAGTTTTATTTTAACGGTGGTGCTGACGTGATTTTTAGGTATCCATTAAGAGGAAGTGGTGGTAGGGCACTGGTTCATGATGTTGATAACCAATTAAGCCTCAACTATGGGGGAGATTTTTCCGGAGGCATCCGGCTTGGCAACTACATATGGGCTAAAAACAATGGAAACATTGGTCTCGGAACTTTCGAGCCATCTGAAAAGCTTGAAATTGTAAATGGATTTCTGAAAAGCGGAAACGCTTCTTTTGGTTTTAATCAGGAGACGTACAGCGGTCCCATCAATTATATGACCCTTGGGATAGATAACCATGCCTCCTTGTTATTGGGTTCTAATTTGTATATTTCTTCTAATCCATATACAACACTCAAAATCTCTAAAACTCACGACTCTATGAGCGGAGCAGGCATTTTGATTCCAGGGAATAGCCAACAATACCAGGGGAGCATTATTTTTCATACCTCGGATCCCGGGCCTGTAACAGCCGGGCAAGTGTATTCTAACCCACAAGTAATCATTACGGAGCATGGGAATATGGGAGTGGGCACGATGACTCCCAGGGAAAAGCTTTCAGTGAATGGGAAGATTAGGGCTCAGGAAATTAAAGTAGAAGCTGCTAACTGGCCTGACTACGTATTTGCACAGGAATATGTAAGGCCAAGTCTTTCTCAGCTCGAAGCTTATATTGAAGCAAACAATCATCTCCCAGAGGTGCCATCTGCCCGGGAAGTAAATAAGCAGGGAGTTGAGTTGGGTGAAATGAATGTATTGTTGCTAAAGAAGATTGAGGAACTTACACTTTATCTCATAGAAAAAGACAAGGAATTGAAAGATCAAAATGGACAAATAATCCGGCTCCGGGAACAAGTAGAGCAATTACAGATATATATCAAGAAAAACTAAGTAATAAATAACTTAAAAACTCAGATGAAGACCTTTTTTTACACATGTTTTTTCGCGTTGGCCTCACTTCACGCAAGTGGCCAGAGCAATTCATTTCCATCAGTTGGGAATGTTGGAATTGGCACGTCAAATCCCGTCAACAAATTGGATGTCAATGGAAATATCGGTATTGTGAATTCATCTATTCCGATGGGACTTATGACTGAATTAAGTGGTACTTACTCTCCGGTGTTGAATATGAGTGTGAATTTTAGAGAACCCAATGTCAACTATGCATATATAGGAGGTGCGTTTCGCATTGACTCACGAGAAGATCTTCCGTTGTTTCAATGGTTAACAAGACCTGCAGGACAGAGTGGAAAAGAGCAATACTCAATGGTTCTGACAAAAGAAGGACGTCTGGGTATTGAAGCAACGACCCCAAGGGCTATGCTTGATGTAGGATCGACCATTGGAGGTGGTGTTTTAGGAACTGTCTTTGGACGGCTGAGCGAAGGGGGATAGTGAGGGAGAAGGTACGTTTCTGGGAGTCCGGGGATATTCGACACAAGGTGTTTTAAATGATACCAAAAGCTTTGCTATAGAGCATGCGTTTTATGGACAGAAGAACAGTTCTGTAAATTTTTACAGAGGAGAAGGTAAGATTGGAGGATTTCTTGCTTTTAATACCGGAGATAACACTGAAAAATTGCGAATTTCAGCTGACGGAGATGTTGGTATAGGTACAACAAATCCAACAGCTAAGCTTACTGTTGCAGGTAATATTCATTCCAGGGAGGTGAAAGTTTCAGTTGACGCTGGTGCCGATTACGTTTTTAATGAAGATTATGGATTGAAGTCGTTAAGCCAGGTTGAGGAGTTCGTCAAAACGAACCGTCATTTGCCTGAAATAGCACCCGCTGCCCAAATGCAAAAGGAGGGGCTTAATCTGGGGGAGATGAATATTGTACTTTTGAGAAAGATCGAAGAACTCACTCTTTATCTTATTGAGCAGAATAAGAAACTGGAGAAGCAGGAACTCCTGATTAATAGTTTAATGGAGAATACCGTTAAGGCCGGTAAATAGAGCCCTCGGACAGGGGGGGGCCAGGATGGCCCCCCCCTGTCCGAGGAATAAGGGAGTTAATTGTTTTTTTGCTGTGTTTTTAATAGTTCAATACTCTTTTGCAGTTCATTTAACGATTTCTTGTATTCTTGCATTTCTCTGTTTTGTTCAATCAGGTACAAAGTCAATTCCTCGATCTTCTTGAGCAATTTCATGTTCATTTCGCTGAGATTGATGCCATCTTTCTCCATTTCTCCTGCAGGAGCAATTCCGGGAAGGTGTTGATGGGTTTTAATGAAGGATTCTACCTGACCAAGGGCGGGTAATTTGTATTCGTTGTGGAAAACGTAGTCAGCACCTGCGTCCACGGATACCTTTATTTCGGTTGAGTGGATAGCCCCCGCCACAGTAAGCTTGGCTGTTGGATGAATGGTGCCTATTCCTACGTTGCCTTTAACTGCATTGACTCCCGGATTCAGAAATAAATCTCCGTTATTGCTGAATACGAGAGGGCAAAAGTATCCTCCGGATTTATCAGCCCAGATGGAAAATGCGTTGTTCCCCCCTCCAAAAAAGTTATCATTTCTTCTTTGAAATACCCATCTTTTGATAGTGCCGTCAGGAATAAATGGCTCACCAAACATTACGCCGGATTCAGTCCCTTCTATTCTAACACTATTAGCGACCTGTAATGAACTGTTACCATCGTCCTGTACACTGCCAATTGTAAGACGCTCGAGGTGTTCCTGACTTTTGCCATAGGGGATATAGCTCAGGCTTAGTATTAATATTAGTAGTAGTTTTGAAGGTGATTTTTTGTATTTCATTGTTTTGTTGGGAGTTGGTTCTTTGTGGAATTGTGAATCTTATCGATATAGGTTCGGAGTTTGAGCCCGGGCTGGCTTATGAATCGAATTGAGAATCACTTTTGTCAATGCCAATTGATTAATTTTTGTGGCGCAAAATAAAAACTTTCACTGCGATCTGACCGCAGTGGAGCTTTTTAGATTATCTTCAGAAAAAATTAACAGAAAATACAGAGATCTAATATCAAATATATTATGCTGATTTAATGCTTCGGCGTATTAGAATGCTGGTTTCGTAACGTTTAACTTATCAGAGCTGGAAGAACGGTGTAAGCAACATTGAGAGGCAATCCAATTCCTCTGCCGCTGCTATTCATTTCAGCAGTAGAGGGATTTGTTTTATCCTGCTGCTTCCGCAATTTCTATTTAACCTTTAGCAGTTCCTCCAGTTTCTTTAGTTTTTCCTGATGCTGAGCGTTCTGTTGTATTACACCTTCCAGCTTTTTATTCTGCTCAATGATATAAAGCGTCAGCTCCTCCACTTTCTTTAGTAAAGCAGTGTTTATTTGGCCGAGATTGACTCCATTATCTTTAATTTCAGAAGCGGAAGGGATTCCCGGTAGGTGCTGATTCTTCTGAATAAAGTCTTCTACCACTTGTAGTTCCGGAATCTTATACGTCGATGCAAACACGTAGTCAGGCCAGTTTGCAGCTTCAACTTTTACTTCTTTAGCCCGGATGTCTCCATTGACAGCCAGCTTGTATCCCTTACTGTCTGTCGTGCCGATACCGACATTCCCATCTACTGACAACTTGTTGTTCCCCGCGTCCCAGTAACCGCCTAGGGCAAGACCTCCTTTTCGGTCGATTACCACAGATTTAAAGTCGGAGACGTCCGCTGATTTATCAATCACAAACCTTTGGCGGCAGCATTGTTCTCCACCGTTCCCCGGATATTCCCAAACTTCGAAGGCATTTGGTCTTACTCCCCAGCCGCCGGCAGGTGGTGCTGTATAAAGAGCCCACTCGCCATTCCTTGTGATTAACTTAACACTTGTAAGATCAGGTTTTGTGTCAGAACCGGGATTGTTATCAATCAATAGTTCTTTACTTTTAGTGAGTCCATTAACTTCCAGTTCCGTTTGCGGGTTTAAGACTCCTATACCGACCTTACCTGTACTTGGAAATGTATTTGTCTGGGCGAACGAATTTGCACCCGTAAGAAAGCTACCCACTAGAATTAAATAAGAAAATTTCATATGACATAAATTTAGTCAGCTAATTTCTCATGTTGCACTGCGGCCAGATCGCAGTGTAGGTATTTGTTTTAATGCAGTGAAAGATGTAGAGGATGAGCCCGCATATCTTCTTAGTCAAACGGAAACTACCAGTCAGATGTTTTTCATGTTCTGTCATTGGGGGGCAAGCTCAATGGAGAATTACCAGCCAATTTTGGTAAACCTCAAAGATGCCTGAACAACCATCCCCCTGACATAGAGATAAGGTTTGAGAATGACGATTTGGAATTTGTATGCAGTTAATTCTTTCTTCTTCTGAATACCCACCTTATGATCGTGCCGTCAGGAATAAATGGCTCACCAAATATTGCGCCGCACTCAGCCCCTTCTATTCTAACCTTATTAGCAACCTGTAGTTAACTGCTACCATCGTCCTGTACACTACTAATGGTAAGACGCCCGAGGTGTTCCTGACTTTTGCCATAGGGGATATAGCTCAGGCCTAGTATTAATATTAGTAGTAGTTTTGAAGGTGATTTTTTGTGTTTCATTGTTTTGTTTTCTATTGAAGGTCATTTTTGCCGTGTAGTATTGATTTTGAATCTTTAATCTGGATTCGGAGTTTGAGCCTCGACTGGTTTATGAATCGAATTGAGGATCACTTTTGTCAATGCCAATTGATTAATTTTTGTGGCGCAAATAAAAACTTTCACTGCGATCTGACCGCAGTGGAGCAACCTAATTTAGCGCGGTGATGAAACACCTCAAATTAATATAAAACCAGAAGCCATGTTTTTTATCCGGAAAGCCGTTTTGCTTTTTATCTTACTAAGCATTTGTTCACTTGTTCATTCTCAATCGTATCTACCGCAGGTAGTTCCTCTGACTCCAAATGTTGCCGAGCTGAATAAGTATGGCGAGTATAATGTGAGTGCATTGACCGGAAGACCAGATATTAGTATTCCGCTTTATACGGTGGAAATAGGGGATATAAAGGTGCCGATTTCATTAAGTTATTTTGCATCCGGGATTAAAGTGAGCCAGCTCGCTACCTGGGTAGGCCTGGGATGGTCTTTAAATGCCGGCGGAGTAATTTCCAGAACCGTGCGTGGATTGCCCGATAATACTCAGTCTGAGGGATGGATTGACGACCCGACTACCTATGATGACTTCATTAGCCCTACTAGCTATGATTTTCTCAGGGGATATGCAGATCTTTTTAAGGATCCCGCTCCTGATTTTTTTAGTTACAACATGAATGGGCAGTCAGGTCGGTTTATTTATAGAAAATCAAAACATGCTTTCGAAGCGGTTCCTTACGATCAGAAAAAGATAGAATGGAGAAATTATCACTCAACAAGTCAAAATGATTTCTTTGTAATGGATGGGCAAGGCAATCAGTATATCTTTGGGCGTGTTCAGCTATACACATATACCGAGTCTCCAATAGGGGTACCCCGGCCTTTGTCAAGATACGCTCAGGCATGGTACCTAACAGAAATAATATCATCGAACAGAAAAGATACTGTCCGATTTGAATATAATCAGTCAGGTGGAAGCTGGAGGCTGGAAGATGGTTTTAACGTTAATCCTGAATGGTCTGTCACTAAAAAATATGAACATGTTTACTCGAGTAAAAATGGCGGCACATATTATGATGATGGGATATTTCAGCAGAGCTCCTTTTGCTCTACTACCGAGCCGATCTTATCTCAAATTTCATTCAGGACAGGAAAAGTAGTATTTCATGCACGAACGGGTCGTCGGGATTTTCCGGGGCCTAGACTTGATAGCATAATCGTTTATAATTTTAATAATGCAGGTAACGCAAATAAACTTTGTAAGTACAATTTTTCGTATTCGTATTTCAGTACTCAATCGCCCTATAATCAGTACGATTATCGACTGAAGCTGACTTCTCTACTGCGGGAAAGTACGATCCCTGGAACAGACGGACAGAAATACGAGTTTGCATATAACGAGAATGTTAAGCTTCCTTCGACATCTTCAACTGCTCAAGACTTTTGGGGATTTTATAATGGGAGGGATGACGGTTTTTTGCCAAACGTCCCCCCATCAAACCCTGAGTTATTTCAGTGGTTTAATAACTCGCCGGTCGGTGTGGCAGACAGATCTGCCTCCGACGGATATGTTGAGGCTGGTATTCTTAAGCGGGTTATTTACCCAACAGGAGGGTTTACCAATTTTGTATACGAGTCCAATAAATACAAATCTCAGTTTCCGGCGAACGAAAAATATTACATTTTTCCGACTAAAAGTGTCACTGCAAAATCTAAGAAAGTTGCTTATTCTGAAAGCTATGAGTTTGAGTGGACATCTGCCATGTATCAGAATTTGGGGACAATAGACTATTTTTTTTCGCCGCATACTGATCCGGGACCTTTCAGTGTTGAAGATATGCAGCAAATTGTAGTGACAGATCTGACTTCTGGCTCTTTGTTTTTTTCTAAAAGTCATACCGAGAATTTTTCAACTAGTCTTTCCGGATCTATAAGTACATATTTTACTCCCGGGCATCGCTACCGGGTTACATTAACCGTTAGGGATGAGCCGTCTTTAACTACATATGTAGGTGTATCTATATATGGGACACGAATAACGCAACAATCACTTATTAAGTTAGGAGGAGGCCTGAGGATAAAAGAAATTATTAATTATGACTCACAGTCAAACGTCGTTAAAAGAGAAAAGTATTCCTATAAAAGTAATGAGGGGGATGGAATAGGCTTTCATCTAAGATCTGATGAAGATTTTAACAAGCCATATTATTATAGGAGGCAAGTATTGGTAAACGCCGGTTGTCTGGCGGCAGGAGGCTCCCATTGTCAATGTTTATGGGACAGAAAAACGAGTATAGTATATACTGGTGAAGGTCATGTGCCACAGATAACCACGCAGGGAGCTGAAATTATATATTCCGCTGTCGTCAAAGAAGAATATGGAAAAAACGACGAAATTAATGGTAAAGTAGAATATAGTGCTCCATTTGCCCCGAACGTTCATAGTAATAGTATATATAATCCAACGGTTCCGGGGGGGAGGGAGTATATAGACAATATTATCAGCATTAATGTTAAGCCATCCGAAAAAATTTATTCTTTCGATAAGAACAGCCAAAGCTTTATCCTGCTTAAAGAAAAGTCTAACAGGTATTCTTTTTTTAACAATTCATCGGAATGGGCAAGGAACGTATATCGGGATGTTTTCTACCCTGATAATTGTACAAGCGGTGGAAACCAGGCATCCATAAATGATTTTACCAGTATGGGATATCAAATCAGTTTTGGCGCATACCGGCTCACTAAAAGTACGGAAATAGACTATTCCGGATCGTCTTTAAACCCGGTAGTAACAGAAGATAGCTTATATTATGATAATCCTAAACATTTACTTGCTACCAGACAGGTACACTGGACAAGTGATGGAACAACAGTAAAAACTATCAGCAAGTTTCCACAGGATTTTACCGGTAATGAATATGGAACTCAAGCGCTGCGGGATGCCTATATTAACGATCAGTTAATAGAATCCGCAACAAGCGTGGATGGAGTTGAAGTTATGCGCAAAGCAACCGGCTTTAAGAAAGAAGGCAACTGTATCGTTCCGGATTATGCGGAGGAGTCTGTAAGGGGTAGTTCCACTGAGGTGAAAGTTAATTTTCTTAAATATGATGACAGGGGAAAGTTGCTTGAGGTTGCCAGGCCATCAGGGCCCAAAACATGTTATGTGTGGGGATATTCAGGGACCTGCCCCATTGCCAAGATCGAAAATATAGAATACGATGTGTTGAAGTCGCTTATTGGTACATCAGATATACTAAGCTGGAGGGAGAAGTTAAACCCTGGAATTGCAGAATTGACAGTGTTTTTCTCCCGGTTACGTAGTCTGCTTCCTCAAGGCGCTTTCCTTACGACCTATACCTATGATCCATTAGTTGGAATGACAAGTCAAACGGATAATAAAGGGCAAACCACTTATTATGACTATGACGGGTTTCAACGGCTATGGCGAATACGGGACCAGCAAGGAAAGATAGTAAAAGAATACAAATATCATTATAAACAGTAATCTAAATCCTTCATCAATGAATTCGTTAAAACATGTATTATGGATGTTGATGATGTTTAATACATTATCCGTATTCAGCCAGGACACCACCCTGAGCAGCTACAGCAGCAGCCGTCCGGTAATAACCGCCACGCGGAGCATCACCCTTTTGCCCGGCTTTTACGTCCCCACCGGGTCCAGCTTCCACGCCTATATCGTAGCCGCCACCGCCGCCCCCTGTATCCCCCTTGCCGCCGCATTAAGCACCGATCAGAACTACATCCTCACCTATACCCCCCGCGAGCCCTTTGCCGCCGGCACCGACCTGTCCGCCAAAAA
>NZ_QEAS01000035.1:11118-22998 GCF_003130405.1 Pararcticibacter amylolyticus | reverse complement strand
GGGATGACTGTCGACATGATCCATATAGACAGGGAGGGCTTATGCATCTCCACTCCCCTCTGTTCTTGACTCTGGTGTCTCTTCGCGATGCTTATAGATATCGGCCAACAGGCCGTCAAGCTGCTCGTAGAAATACATCATGTCGGTTCTTTCTCTCCGGGGAAGGGAGCCAAATTCGCCGGTGACGGCGGATCTCATAATTTTCCAGAGGTAAGCTCTGCTACCCTCTTCATCGTAGTTGATGAGGAATTCATCGAGTGGGCGCATCAGAGGGGAACCTCCTTTCTGAAAGTACAGGTAAAAGATAAGCTCGGTAGTAAATTAAATAAGTTCGTCTTCATTTCTCTATCATTTTAAGCATCGGAAACCGGCAGACAGAGAATCAAAAATAATAATGATGGGTGATCCTCTGTACACGCGAGAAGCCTATAGGAGGGCTAAGTACACATACGAGAGGGCCCATCATTATCAATTTGACAAAGATAATAAATGGGCACCTGTCTCCTTCTACTTGCGTACTTAGAAAGTTCCTATATTTTCTCGCACAAGTTTCGGTATCCAAATGCTCGGATTATTCCTTTAATGAGTTAATATCTATTTACATACAATTACTTTCATTTTCCAAGTAAAGATAAAACTAAAAGATCATTAGGACAAATATGTCCTAATATTTTTTTCCTTATATTCACACATTGCCTCATGGCAAAGCAGTACATCGATCAGGACTACCTCGAACTTGTTGGACAAAGAATAATACAAATCAGACAAGACAAGAAATTATCGCAGGAAAAGTTCGCAGAACTGGTTGATATTGATACCAGGCAGTTAGGTAGAATTGAGAGAGCGGAACATAATTCATCAATCTCTCTTGTTAAGAAAATTGCAGATGCTTTAAACATCAGTGTGGGTAGCATTCTTGATTTATAAGAATTATCCGCCCTTTAAATCCTTATTAACATGCCCGCCAAAAAGAAAGATGATCTGCCCTCTGATATAAAGAGGATCGGTATACGGCTTAGAAATATTAGAAAAAATAGAGGCTATTCAAATTCAGATGAATTTGCTTACGCCTACGGCCTCAACCGCTCTCAATACGGCAAATATGAAGCAGGATCAGAAGATATGAGAATCAGTTCGCTCGTCAAAACATTGGAAAAAATCAAAGTGCCTCTTAACGAATTTTTCAATGAAGAATATGATAGTATAGGTATTTGAAAATCAGTGTGGGGAGCACTCTTGATGCATAAGGAAATATTTACAATAAGTTTTGGAGAAGCTCATAAATGACGTAGCAGTTGAATTCGGACAACAACTTGAGAAGTATTTAAACCACTATGGTTTGGCTGAAGCGGATGTTGCAAAGATGATCGGTTCAAACACGGAATCCATTAAGCAGATTATAAGGGGGGAGAAAAACATTGTTTTGAAAACGGCAGAACAAATTAGTAAAGTATTCGGGTTGAGGTACTTTAAATTTGGAGACCCAGAGTTCGATTTTCTTGATGCAGAGTCTCTTCCAGAAGAGACTCGACTAATTATATCAAAGAGAAGAAAGATCGGGAAACCGATAGTAGATAGAAATAATGAGCTAAAACTTTCACATCATATAATAGCAGCATTAAAGTCGGAGAATCTTCCTCTTGAATTTACGTCATCAGATCTCTTTAATCTTTTGCCTGTGAATATTCAACAATCTATTAAGCAACCTAGTCGCATTACAGATGCGTTCATTAAGAACAATGATTTAAAAAAGCTAGTCGTAGATACGAATAGAAAGAGAAGAGCCGATGGCAAACGGGGCCGGGGACTTATTTTATATAAATTAAAAAAGAGGGATAACTAACTGTCTTATCTACTTGATTAAACATGTGGTCTAGTTTATATCTCCGCTAGAAAACATGATCCTCGTCACCTTTTCATATTTTCTCACTAAACTGCTGTTCCATTAAAACTACCCTTAACTTTAGGTTAATAGACTCCCTTAACCATGAAATATCTATTAGGATTATTTATTACAATTTCGTTTTTTTCATCCTGCAAGAAAGAGGATGTTTCTCCCAAAACAGTTGTATCTACCCTGGAACTTGTGATCACCGGCACCGTTCCAACCACGGTTTCCAAAATCCGCTTGACCAATACCTCCGACAATACCTTTGCCGAAAAGGCCGTTACCGCCTCAGCGACCGACGGAACAAACGGCCTTAGGGTTCAGCTGCCCCTGTACACCACTGACGACGTCGACGCCAAAATTTCCGCTTACTACACAGATGGAACCACAGTCAGCAAAATCATTTCCTCCGTAAAAGTTGAATCAGGCAAAAAGACCGTTATAAGCGGCCCACTGTCTTCTTCTTTCAAAATCACCGTTAATGGAGAATTGGATGG
This sequence comes from Pararcticibacter amylolyticus, assembly GCF_003130405.1. Taxonomy (GTDB): domain Bacteria; phylum Bacteroidota; class Bacteroidia; order Sphingobacteriales; family Sphingobacteriaceae; genus Arcticibacter; species Arcticibacter amylolyticus. The sequence continues at coordinate 20,613 of NZ_QEAS01000035.1, read as the reverse complement.
AGAAATTAGGATAGATTTTTAAGCGTTCGCCACAGAACATATTTCCGAGATTATTGATTACCGGTCAAACCAATATTAGCATCTAGAGATCGAACAATCCATTCCTGAACAATTATTGAGCAAGAGTACATATCTGAAATCCCCGGAATTGGTCTATCTGTTTTACTATAAGGTTATGAATTTGATATAAAAAGCCTTTAAAATCAGTATTTCACAGTACCAGGCTTATCAGGATTAGCGGGCAGTGGAATTTCATATTTCACTCCTGGACAATTCATTTTACAGTCGTCCTGAATAAAAATAAAGTCTGCTTTACTGGAAACATTATTATTTATAGACCAATAAGCTGGTACATATAGCTAAAAGATACGGTATAACGATAGCGAATAGCACTAAAACGCCTCTTACCAATTTTTGCTCCTTTGTCTCATTATTTCCCCACCTTGTGTGGAGGTACCGGTACTTCCCCCTATACCTTATGAAATTGATGCCCCCCAGAATAACCATCAAAACTACGGCCACATACTTACTCCAGCCTCGAAGATCTATATGAGTTGCGGATATCATCTGAATAAAAAAAAATAGGGAAATCAATAATAGCCCTTGAATTACAACGACAAAGGCTAATGCTCTGACACCCTCATCTCCGTCTTTTTTATGAAAAAAGTGCGCAATCCTGTAGAAAATATAATCAAAAATTATCATTTCGTTGTGTTAAATTTCAAATTGGCATTAGGGTAAGCAGAATCTATTCCATTTGCTATCCTATCTGAAAGGCTTGTGCCACTTACCATTTCGGCGGCTAAATCGATATATCCTAATGCTGGAACTGCGATAGACGCTCCACTATATATCATCCCAAATACTTCCCCAGCTGTCACTTTTCCGTCCGCTCCAGCCTCAAATGCTTTTGCAAATGATCCTGCTACTCCCACAGCCACACCCGCGTATTTAAAAACTCTCCCTGCCTGTTGAATAGAACTTAAATCTGAAGCTGTTGTTCTGGGCATATATTTGTAGGCATTATTAACTGCCTCCCCTACAGAGATACTCGTTCCTACGACATTGCCTATTACTCCAGATGTTGAAAGATGATCTGATTCTGCAGCATTAAAAAAACCAACTGAAAAACGATCCCTTCGTTCGTTGAAAGGAATACTATAAGTAACCGACCCATTGAAACCCGACATAGCAGACACTGCATTACTGACAGCTGTCTGTGCTTGAGAAACCATGTTACTGTAAGAACCTGATGCACCGGTTACATGGACAGTAGAAAGCTGCCAGGAAAACCCATTTTCGGCGCTGAAGATATGATTCGACATATCACTAATAGAAGCTCCCGGATTACTTTTCAAATAATTCATAAACCTCTCAATCTCTTGCGGATCATCTAAATTAATATTTCCTTTTTCGTCTACTTCATATAACCCCATAGGATCTATATACCGAGAGGGATTGTTGAAAGCATACCTGTACGGGGTTAAATTGGATGATTTCTCTGCCAGAGGATCTGCAACGTTCCATCTTGCAATAACCGGATCATAAAAACGCTTTCCATAATCATATTGGTCTGTTAATACATCCTGGAGCTCTTTTCCGTTGTAAAGATATTTATTTTTCTCACCAGATATATAAACCGGGGAATTGAGGCCAAAAGCGTAGTATTCATCTTCCTGAATTACATTTCCTGCCGCATCTGTGGTGACCCTTGTATTACCCAAATGGTCTTTCAGATTGTATTCGTACCTGTAGGTTCCATCGGTATTCCTCACCGCCTTTCCTTCTTCAGTTTGTACAAAGTCAATTACGCCATTCGTATACTGGATTCCAGCGATGTAGTCACGGGTGGTACTGCCTTGGATAGATCTGAGTTTATTGCCCCTTGCGTCATATGTGTATGTGGCTGAACCTGCACCATTCACTTGAGAGGGAAGGTTGATCTCATTGTAAGAGATTGTAAGGCCTCTGATTCCGTCTGTGGTGACATTTCCGTTGGCATCGTGCGTAAAGCTACCGTTCTTAAACCCACTGACATTGGCTAGCCTGCAAGCGTCATAGGTATAAGCCAGCGATCCGTAATTCCCCCGGTTGAGGTTTGTAATATTACCCATCTTATCATAAGAAAGACTTTCTCCAAGTTTGTTGCTTGCATGGCTGGACGTAGAATTTATCAATCGGTTCAATCGGTCATAGCTATAGGTAAACCATCGGTTGCCACTGTAAAGACCCGTATATTCCTGTTCCGCAATGTTGCCATTATATTGAGGTGTTGCACCTTTTGCGGTGCTATTATAACGTAATCTGAAGTCAAGCTTTGACGCAGAGGATGAAGTGATCCAACCACGTTCGTTGTACGTATAGCTAATGGTTTGTGCAGAATTATGTAATTTCTTTTGCCAAAGCTGTCCTAATTCATTGTATATATTCTGGGAAAGAAGAACCTCTCCTTCACTATTGATAGTTTCCCACGTTTTGGTTTTCCTTCCTAAATGGTCGTATTCGTATCGTGTTTTTACGATTATGCTACCTCCCGGGCTGTTATGGTAGTGTATGGCTACTGATAGCTCATCTTTAAACGTGTAACTGAGGCGTACACTATCTGTGCCGTTCCTGTAATTTTGACTCTTTTCCAGAACCAACCGGCCATCCTCGTCATAAAAAACTAATCGGGTCAGCATAGTTGTTGTGCCTAGAACACTTGTTTTTATTCCTGTTAAAAGGCCTTGTGTCCGGTTGCTTCTGGCTCCTGGGAGAGTGCCAAAAACATTGCTTCCCGGGAATGTATAACCATCGTAATAATTAATAGTAAAAATCTTTGAATAAGTAGACGGAAAACTCTTATTATCATATCCTTCATTACTTGTTGACCCTGTATAGTTTTCCCACTGCACAGTTTGAGCATCGACAGTTGCCTGAAGAGCCGATCTTGAATTTGTATTTTGATATTCGCCGGTTATAACAATTCTGCCGAGTCCATCGTATTTTACAAAGCTCCATTTCCCGCTCTGTGCTTGCCTGGGATCTTGGGCTAAAACAAGTTGGTTGTTTTTGTTATAAACCATGCTCTCCCAGCCATCTTTTCCGGGTAGGCGTTTTTCAATTAATCTTTTCCAGCCGTCGTACCGATATTGATAGCAATATTTATTGAGCTTGTTTTCGTCAATGCTTCCGTTGTCCGGATCAACACCCGGAGGAAGTACAAAACTCAGGTTGCCCAGATCGTCATAGACATAATAGGTTGAAACTGGTGTTGTTTCATCTTTCCAGCTCCTTTGTAATACAACCCTGTCCAGCTTATCCCTGTATTCCTCTATAGTTCCAGACTTTCCACCCGTCCAGTTCTCATCTTTCGCTATGGTCAGATAAAGCTCATTGGAGTTATAATTAGTAGTGCTTGCAAGGGTCCGTTTATATTCTCCGCCACTGGTGCTAACTGCTTCAGCACGATATAGCCGCACACTCCTCTCCCCGGTTGAGGTATTGGAACCATATGTAAGCTTTTTGGTACGTCCCGATCCAGATATTCCACTGGTACTTAGCTGCCATGACGTTCCCTGCGCCCCTACCTCTTCAATTCTGTTTAGTGGAGATGGTTCATAACGTGTCTCCGAAAAGGGATAAGGAACGATGCTCACACCTGCCCCCGGAGCATTAAAATAGTTCTCTTGCTGATTTCGGGCATTAGTCTTATACCCTCCACTGTTTGTCCTGTCTGCATAAGGATCCAATGACTTTCCTGGTCTTCCAAATGGGTCGTATTCTATTGGCAGGACAAGGTCTTTGTCTTTTCCGGGGCTTCCATTGTATTGTACTTCCTGAAGAGAACGACCCAGACCATCAAAATAATTGACATTGAACTCTACCTCATCAGCCGTTTTACTCTTCAAATCGTGAGTAACGTCAAAGGGAACTCGAGGAGACATGGTTAATACATAATTCCGATCTTTACTGGTTTGTAAGCCAGCCGCTATCACCGCGAAGGTTATCGTCGCAGTACCCGTTGCTCCTGCACTATTCCTTGCAGTTACAACATAGGTCGTGGCAGGAGATATTACAACTGGAATTCCGCTTATTACTCCCGTTTCGCTATCCAGACTCAATCCTTCCGGTAAGGACGGATTGATGGTATATGCAGGAGTAACAACGATCTTACGGATGACATTACCAGTACTATTCCCTACATAAATATTCCCCTGTACATCGCGGCAGATACCAAAAGGGCCATTCATTCGCACCTGATCGCCGATACCATTTACAATTCCTGCAGTAGTTGTTCCGACAAGAGTACTTACTACGCCCGATGGAGTAATTTTACGTACCATATGATTGAGCTGGTCGCACAAAAATAGGTTTCCAGAAGGGTCCGCTGTAATTGCATTTGGCCAGTTGAAACGTGCGGCGGCGCCCACACCGTTCACGAGGCCAGCCGTGCCGTTGCCAGCAACTGTAGTTACTTCTCCTGCCGGACTGATCTTCCTCAGTCGCTGTCCCTGGCGCTCTACTACATACAGATTACCTGAGCTGTCGAAAGTGAGGCCACAAGGATACGTGAAACTGGCTGAGTTTGCCAAGCCATCAACACTGCCTTCTACGCCTGTTCCTGCAAATGTGGTCACGACACCTGCCGGCGAGATCTTTCTGATCCGGTGGTTCCAGTTATCACTGACATACAGGTAACCGGCAGCATCGAGTGCAAGTCCTGCTGGATATTGAAAAGCTGCGGCCGTGCCTGTTCCGTTGGCAAATCCTGCTGCCCCGCTACCGGCAAAAATGCTTGTTACACCGGCAGGAGTAATCTTGCGGATACGGTGATTTTGCTGGTCAGTTACTATGATATTTCCAGAGGCGTCGATCACCAGTGCTGAGGGTAGTTTAAATCGGGCGGCCGTACCAGTCCCTTCTGCATAGCCACTGGTGCTTGCTCCTGCGAGAGTGCTGACCTCGCCGGAAGTACTGATCTTCCGAATACTATTATTACCGGCATCAGCAACGTAAATATTGCCAGATGCGTCCGCCACAACTGCAAGGGGATTATAGAAACTAGAAGATAGCGCTGCCCCGTTTATCATTCCTGCAGAACCAGTCCCTGCAAAGGTACTGGTCGTCTGAATGGCTGACACAGTCCCCCCGGTATTAGCCGGGGAGAAAGATACAGTTGCTCCCAATCGTAATTGGGAAGGAAAATCATAACTGATGACAGGGGGCACAACCGGAACCACAGGAGTGACCGCTATAGTAGTCGTAATGTTACCGGTATTATTACCATACCCTTCGGAAACCACATAATATGTGCCGGGTTGGAGGGTCGTTGCTATGTAGGCTTGAGATCCCGGACAGGGAGAATTTGTATTGGTATTATCGTCGTTGCTGGTAATCAAATTTCCGGAAGCATCCAGCAACCACATATAAGTATCCAAATTACTTCCACAATGAGAGAGCGAAATATTGGCTGCCGCTGTCAGGGTAAACCTGTAATAAACATCATTGCTTGGCTGCCCATATTCGTTACCCATACAAGGTGTGGCATTATTAGCTGTATGAACATACGATCCGGAAGAACTAAAGGTGCCGGCAGGAACAGGATTTGATATGGTGGCCCCCAGAGGTGCAGTCCCAGTAGATGTACTGTTAATCTGAAGCGTATAATCGCCGGTGTTGCTACTATACCCCTCTACCACTACATAATAGAATCCTGCAGGAAGTCCGGTATAGGTCAGATACGATTGTCTCCCGCATTCTGAATCGTCATTACTGATAATTTGATCTTCTCCGTCTAATAAATGGACATAAGTGTCGAAGCTACTCCCGCAGAGAGATATGGTTATATCGGAATTACCACTTACGGTAAAATAATACCAGACATCCGGACTCGGCTGCCCATGGGGCTGGCTCATACTATTGTTTTGATTATAGTTATCTGCATAGGAAGTACCGTTGTAATAAGAATTATTTCGTGAGTCGTTAAAAGTTCCACCACATTGACTGAAAGACCCTGCATTTATTGCATCATATTTATAGGTGCCATTCTGGGCAAAGGTGTTACCAGCAGTAAGAATCAGCAGTATAACAAATAGAAACAAGCATCCCAATTCTTTATAGGAAAAAGGTGTTTTGAAAATAGGATTCATACAAATACTCTTCATTTTAAAGATTCGCTCTTTTACTGTTGGCTACTTGGACTTCTTTCTGTAGCAGGAATAATTTTTTCAAACTGATCTCTGGCCAACAAAGCAGTCAACTTACGATTCCTGTCTGCCATCAACGTTTTTATACGGGTTACACGGTCTTCCTGACTTAAAGCCTGGCTTGCTTCTAACTCTTTCAGTGCCGCTTTATAAGCGTTCTGAATCTGCAAAACACGCACAGCTCTGGTAGAATCTCCCCTCACAGAACGCATGTAAAAATTGAACTGGCTTTGCGTTTCATTTACGGACTTCATATAGCCCGGTTTTGTTTGAATACTGTCTATGTGAGATTGGGCAACAGCACAACTAGTAGAAAAGAATGCTCCGACGATGCTTAAAAGAAAAATCAATAATTTCATTTGTATGGTCTTATTTGTAATTATCATTATAAAATGTATCGAACTCCTACGTAATCTATGAAGGGTGTAAATGAGCAATGCAGATTGCTTGATCTCTATTCTCTTTCCCATAGATTTCCCTTCTTTCTTAATTATTTATGAAAAGATGTACCCCTTCAAATGCTACGAAATTGAAAGCTGCACTATTACCATGTTGGCTATCGCCATTTGAAAATGAAAAGTTGTAGACACCCTGCGGGTTATTTACAGGCCGAACCTCAAAGCTGCAGTTGGCACGATCAGTTAAACGAACGACTCTTTCTCCCGGGGTCAACAGAACGGGATCTGACATACCGGAAATAAATACATAAAAATCATCTCCAGTTGAATTAGTCAACGTAGCAGCGACTTTGCTTATGCAACTACCATGAGCATTTGCATAAGCCTGGCCGTTGCTATTAATGTCTTGCAAAGCTTTTGCGTCTGCTTCCGCCTGAGAAAACGTTGATATATATCGACCTTCCGGTACAGAATACGCAACATCTTCACCCACCATATTCGAGGGGCAATTATTTTTTGTAAACATCCTGTATACAACAGCGTTTTTATACCCCCTGATACAATTATTTTGTTGATCGGCATAAGCCTGTCCGTTGAGATCTGCATCAAGTTGGGCCTTTGCGTCTGCGTCTTCCTGGGATATTAAAGAACTATACTTATTTTCAGGTATTGTATAAGTAATAGTCCCGCTTGGTATATAACCTAATGGGCAGTGTAGATTGTTGTATTCTGCTGATTTTGCCGAACTATAGAAAGGTCTTTTGAAATTATACTGCTGCTCTCTAGTGACTTTTTTCTTGTCATTTAAAATACGCCTGAGTTTATTAAAATCGTCATACTCATAGTAAGTTATAATTCCACCTGGAGAGTTGGCAGCAATGATACCAACCAAACCTTTGTATGCACGTGTTTCTATCAAAGAACCTGCTGGCGATAAACGAAGTTCGTCTATCTTGTTCCCGTTGGAATTGAGGCTAATGCTGGTTATTGATTTAAAGCTCCAATTATATTGTGTCCAGACGTTTGAGATTACTTGGTTGACGCCGTTAACTGTTATATTTCCGCTGCCCTTTGCCCATAACTTCAAATTGTAGTCACCTGAAGGCAAACCTGCTTTGGTTATCGAACCGGAAAAGCAATAATTTCCTACACAGGCATCGCCCTCACTTCTGCCAGCAGGGCCATAAGAAAATATATCTCCCAGCTCATTGTCTTCAAATCCGGAGTAGCCTATGCCTGCAATTCTTGAATTTTCCGCTTTGACTAAGACATTGTTATATTTATCATATAAAAGTGCTGTGCTCCGGGCGCTACGATCTTCATATTCCGTAATATTTCCTCTATTATCATATGATACATAAGTATTTGAAACAGAAAGATTGCGGCCAGTCTGAATGAGAACAGTTGGGTTGAAAGCTGCTATATTAGCGGACAGGATCGGCCTTTCGATCACAGATCTATATTGCTGGCGAAGACGAACAGCTCCATTTGGCAATGATTCATAATTGTATAAGGTCGCATCGATCAAAAAATTGTTTGTTGTAGTCCCGGACTGTTTTTCAAGCCAGGTCTCGGTTAAAATGGGTTTATTAATGATATTAAGGCTGAACATCTTCCCTGTAGGGGATGAGGCGCCAAGCTGATAATCGAATGAATAATACTTCTTTTGATTAACAATGTTTCCGTCCCCGGACATAGTCCGGATGGACTTAACCAAGTGATAAAGCGGATCATAAAAATATTCAATGTTCTTTCTTTTTGCTTCTCCATTATCATAAGACAATTCATCTGTAGATATCAGATCGGCGCTACCTGAAATGGGATAATAGTTATTGCATTTGTAAATAAACCTCAATAAGCCATCTCCATTGCCTCCCTGGATATCAATCTCTCCCTTTTTCGAAACATAAAGAGACCGGAAGGATTCATTTTGATACACTTGCTGCTTTATTTTATATTTATTCAAGACTTCCTTTAATAAGACGCCCGAACTGTTGTAATAAGAAGTTCTGACTGGTAAACCTAAAGCCCAGATGGGTCTGTCGACAGGTCTGTATGGATAGTAGTCCTGTGGCGTCCAAAGGCCGTTTTTGACGCTATCCATATTGCTGAATTCATAAACAACCTTACCATTGTTACTATTTTGAGATTTAAGAATTTCTTCTACTCTCCGATATACAATGTGGCTCCCTCCTACAGTTGATAGATTGTTAACCGGATGACTTATATAAGTGGTTCTTGAATTCTTTATTCGTGGGTTGGAAGGCCATCCTCCATCATTGTAATAAGTATTCTCTGTGAATTTATATTCGGCTTTTTCGCCAAGAAACCCCGAAGATGCTCCATTCGGCTCTATGTATCTGTATTCTCGAATTTGATTATTTCCAGGGTCAATTCCGTCATAAAGAGTCGTTTGTTTGATTCTTAAACCTCCAACCTGTTCTGTTGCTCCAGAGGAACCTTTTTTATCATGTAGCTCATATTCAAATACCTCTTTTCCGCCTGTAGGGAAATAAATCGTCTTCAGCGCTCCCATGATGCAATATTCCAACCGGGGACTTCTGTTTGCAGCAGGATACGTGGACCAATGAGTTTGAGTGATTTCGGTTGCCGACAATTGATAAGGTATTAGATTTTGAGAATTGTCAAATCCGTTGTGAAACCCCCAATGATCTACATCTTTTCCAGGTACAGTATGTTCATTAAAATTGGCGTCCCAATAATAATCGAAAGCATAGAACGGCTGCTTTTTACCTGTACCTGTATACTGAATTACACTTTCCAGGTAAGTATCTTTAGAAGCCAAAAACGAATTGTCTTCGTAAACCATGGAGTAGTCCATTCGCCACCGAAATTTAATGGCATCCCACCTGACGTAATTCAAGTTGAAACCCGTCAAGAGGTTGCCA
>NZ_QEAS01000035.1:0-11075 GCF_003130405.1 Pararcticibacter amylolyticus | reverse complement strand
AAGCAAACTCTATCTTAGTTCCGTCTGAAAAAGTAATCGCCGCGGGTACAAGTTCTGATACGTTTGTATGATCTAGGTCAAAGCAAGACAAACGGTTCAAATACGGTGCATCAGAATGATCTACAAAGTGGGAATAGCAAAGACCAGAATAATAATCATCGAATGGCTTTTTGTTGTAGGAGAAGGATATTATTTCATCTTTATGGGCAGTTTCAATACGTGTCAAATACCAGCCGGACGCATAAACCTTGTTGTAAAACAGATAAGGATCCCAATAAGACACAAAATAATTTTTTATTATTTCTGACTCTTCAATATCGTCAAAGAAGTAGGTTGTCCCTGCTTCATCGATAATCTTAAATGAGGAGATTTGTGTGGAAAGTTCATTTTTTTGTGAAAAAGTTGGAATTATCTTTATGCTCATTTCGGGTACAATATGAATGCTCTTATCATTCCCAATGTAAAACTTCCCTGCCCTGCCGAGAAAGTTGAATTCAAAGACATCCCGCTGGGAATCGGCCAAACCTACATCATACTTATATAGTATGTCTGACCCGGAAATCCTCGTTTCTCCATCTGGTCTCTGAGAAACCCCGGTGTTAAATAGGACTCCGTTAAACTCACTGGTTACTTCTCCAGAGGAGTTGGCGGTGCTGTTTTTATAATCGTCGGGGATGCCGCGTCTATTCCTAATAATAGCCCCCCCTAAATTGAGAAACCACCCCTTCCCCACTATTGATCCCGGGTCTTCCCACTTGATTCCTCCTCCTCCAACGTAGTCGAGTTTTAATGAAATATCCAAGTCTTTCAACTCTTTTTTATAAAGTTCTATCCGCGGTTGAATTTGCCCATTGAACAAATTCAAAGGGGCACCACTTACTTGACCAACTCCATATGATTGAGGAGAGGGCAAATCAAAGCTGCTCAAAAAATCAGTCGTAGGCTGAGCTTGGGCTGCAACTATTTTATGAATAAGTAGCAAAAACGGTAAAACGAAAGACTTAGCTTTCAAAATCCTGCTGCGATAAAATTCACTGATCACTTCTAGTGTTTTTAATTATTATTAATATAGAAATCAAAGCTTGTAACTTTTATATGCCGTGTTTGACATTATCGGTGATAAGCATCACATAAAAAAAGGATATTCGCAGAATTGAGTTGACCAATTCCGATATAGGATCTGCGGAGAAATTTGCACCGTTGTAAAAAGACATTAGATCTGTTTTATATTGTAAAGGAACAGACTTATTATTTTATGAATTTAAACAGAATATTAAGTTTTTTATTAAAAGGCAAAAAATGTAAGATGGGGTCTTTCTTTTAATAAAGATCGGGCTTATTACCCACTGTGACATTTGTGGTGAAAGCCACTTCGGTCTTTTTGTTACGTTTCCCCTTTTTCGTGCTGACTACGATCACTCCGTTCCCGGACCTCACTCCCCATATCGAGGCAGCAGCCGCATCCTTAAGGACCGTGATATTTTCGATATCGTTTGGATTGATGCTGCTGAGGTTTCCTTCATAAGGGAATCCGTCGACTACGACGAGCGGGCTTCTGGCGGCATGGATGGAACTGGTACCCCGGACACTGATGTCGTTACCGCCTGTGGAAGCATCGTAGGTATTCCTGTTAAATAGCAAACCCGGAACGACACCTTCCAGCCTGTCTACAAGGTTTGTGCTGACCCGACGGTTGAGGAGTTGATTATCTACCTGTGCAAAGGAACCTGTAGCCCTTTCTTTGGGGAGCTGCTGGTAGCCGGTACTAACGATAGCGACATCTTCGAGTTGTGTAGCATCGGGGGAAAGGGCGACGATGATATCTGCCTGGGTGTCTTGCGGCCCGATCTTTTTCGGCTGGTAGCCGATGAAGGAGACGACCAGGATGTCATCGGGCGGAACGTTTTGTAAAGAGAAAAGTCCTTCCTTTCCTGCGGAGGTGGGCATGTGTGGTGCCTTTTATTTTAATGAGCGCACCCGGAAGCGACCCGCCTTTTTCGTCGGTGACTTTTCCTTTGATGGAATGGCCTGTCTGCGCGTAGGTGCTGACGATGGCCATCAGCGAAAAGAGGATGATCATCAGGATGTAAAAACAGAGCAGGTACTGACCGGGAAGTTTTTCGGGCTCTGGTTGTTCCATTGGGGCGGGAGTTTCCGCCGGATGTTTGAGTTGTTTCGTTTTGTGCTTAAAAAAGGGCAAAAGGATTCCCTGTACTCGGATTTTGAGCATTTTTTGATTAATGATTAAGAGGATTAAGAAAATATAGAGGAGCCGGGAGGCTTAATCAGGAGGCAAAGGAATGGGTGATCATGGAGGGATGACTGTCGACATGATCCATATAGACAGGGAGGGCTTATGCATCTCCACTCCCCTCTGTTCTTGACTCTGGTGTCTCTTCGCGATGCTTATAGATATCGGTCAACAGGCCGTCAAGCTGCTCGTAGAAATACATCAGGTCAGTTCTTTCTTTCCGGGGAAGGGAGCCAAATTCGCCGGTGACGGCGGACTTAATCAGACGCCAAAGGTAAGTCCTGCTGCCCTCTTCATCGTAGTTGATGAGGAATTCATCGAGTGGTCGCATCAGAGGGGAACCTCCTTTCCGGAAGATAAGCACCCCAGGCGGGTTATGCCGTTTGCATTCGGGGCTTTCACCTTATTTGTTTTCGGTGATACTGGCATTTTTAAGCTTTGAAGTGTACATTTGAAGCATAGGAGTTCCGTTAGGTAAAAAACCTTCATTGTTGACTATGTATAGTTGATGAATGGGTTTGAAAACGACAGGCAAAGACGACTCAGCATATTAGTGGGTGTAGAGTCTGGATTTTATTGTCTGACAGAAATTGGATCGGGGAATTATTCAGGGCCTTTGATAATTCGGATAATTGGGTTTTGCAAAGGACAAGAGAAAGTGGAAAACACAAACACGAATCGGAAAGATTCTTTGTGAATGTCCATGCCACTTTTGACGTTGAGGATGTTGGTTCTCGTTTTCATAACTACTTATTATGAAACGATACCTCTTTAAGAAATACAGAACTGTCTTATTAAAATTCAATAGGGCAGCTTAGTGTACTTCTAACCGAGGGAAACGGCCAGTAACCCACCCAAGGATTTTTCAATCGATGGGTTTACCATTAGAAGACAACGAAAGCCGCCCTAAAGAATAATTTATACAAAGATATAAATTACAAACATAGGGCGAACTTACGGTCTCCTCACTGGCAAAAATTGGCCGTTTTCTCGAGTGAGAGACATCGTTCTTAGAACGTCGAGGTTCTTAACATATGTTCTGCCGGCGTTAGCCGACTGGCTTTGCCCAAAGGATCGCCTACGAGACAAACGCCAATACAACAACAGACAATAAAATATCAAATACAAAATAAAAAATATATTTAATAAAGATCTTTGAAAAAACAAAAAACAACGGAAGCCGAATTTGCGAGTCAAATACAGAAGTATCTTGACCACTTTGGTCTAAAACAGGGCGATTTAGGAAAATTAATAGGTACAGGCGCTACCGACATCAGAGATATTTTAAGTTTTAAAAGATCGGTCGGGCTGAGCAGAGCAGATCGAATAGCAAAGGTATTCGGGTTAAGATATTATGAATTGGGAAATCCGGGACATTCTTTTCCTACATTCAATGATTTACCAGCCAGAACTCGTAACTCAATAGAAAAAAGGGAACAAGCTGAAGAACCAGAAATTGAGAGAAATGTTGGTCTTAGGCTCCCTGATCACGTACAACAAGTTCTCTTATCCGGAAGGCTGCCAGAAGAATTCACATCTTCTGATATACTCCAGTTACTTCCTGAAAATATAAAGACACAGATACAATCTATAAGAATTACTCATCTGCTTAACAATGGCAAGCTCCGCAACAGCGTTGAAAACACAAAAAAAGTACGAAAAGCTCCCGGAAAAGGCAGAGGAGAAACTATTTATAGACGAAAGAATTAAGTATTTCTAGTAAACCGGCTCGCCCTTATTAAATCAACGCAATCAAAAAGATCAGTGGTGATCTTGTTTAACATCCTAAAAACATGCCCCTCATCACCTTTTCATATTTTTCTCCCAAAATCCCTGTGACTTTTATAAAACGACACCTAACTTCGAATAACCAAATCCCTGTATGAGCATTTTTTCATTTTTCTCAATACTATCTTAAATGGAAAAAGAAGCGGTAGAATACAAACAAGTTGCAATGTCTCATCTTGATTATCTCTTGATAATACATGTTAAAAAACTCAGAGAAAATAAAGGATGGTCGCAAAGAAAACTTAGCGATGAAATGCACCTAACAAAAGGATTCGTCGGTAATGTAGAGGCTTTTACTCAAAGGCTTAAGTATAATATCCGCCATTTAACACTACTTTGTAAAGCTTTTGGTTATAAATCCGTTTCTAAGCTATTTCCGTTCGAAACACCTGAGCACGACTGGGTAAGATTAACTATCAAGATCAACACCAAAGTAAAAAAAGATGGCACCTTCTCCAGAGAGAGGAGTTCCGAAGTCATCAAAGTTGAACCTTTAAAAAAAGGAGAAGAACAGCAGAAATCTTAACCAGGATACTACTCCACAGATAGTAAAGAATTATCCATTCTTTAAATCCTTATTCGATGGCCCGGTAACCTATGACGCCTATCTTCTAACTCTTGGTGCAACGCAACAGTTTGGGAACATCGCTGTTTAAGATTACTTCTCGCGCTCTTTATTAACCGTCGATCCTAAACGAGATCTTGGACGGTTGCCTACAATACCCTCTCTTCTTCTGACAACCGGCCGAGATCTCGAGTTTCGGAAATATCTTCCGAACATGGACTGCTGCTTTACTTCTCTAACTGAAGAAACAGACCGATGTTACACTATATATATTAGATTAGTAGCCTCTGATTTTCTCCCTTAACCATAGCGTCAGAATAAATAGGCCTATTGAGCCTACAAAATACATGATCACCCAAATACTACTTATCAGCCTTTGGCGTTTCGTTTCTATTTTGAACTCTTCAATTATTTTACTATGATTTTCTAAGTCTTTGAGATAATAACGATACAGCATATATGCTGGAATAATTATTAAAAGGTACCATAATTGTCCATATCCTCCAAAAACAGGCAAGACCACCGTGTACCTAAAAATCAAAGAAAAAACAATATCTATAAGCGTTACTAAATTAAAGCAAGCAAAAACCATAATTACCAGAAAGGTAGAAAAGAACGGAATCGCATCACCATTGCTAAAGTAGCTATACAGCCTATAATAATAATATCTTAATACTCGCATCAGGGAATAATTGTTTTGTTATAAATATAATCAACCGGATTATAACCGGACATATCTGCAATGCCATATATTATTCCGAACCCGATAGTATACGGATTAGATTTTAATAGAAGGCTACCCGCTGATATACCTAACTTTGTCCAGTCAGCAGCAGTCGCGTTGGAAAACCCTTTATTCGCTATCGTAGAGAAATCACTAAGAGCCGCTGTAGCACCTAATACTTTACCTGCAACTCCAAGAACCTTAGTAGTACTACTTATTAGGGCTTGTGAAGCAGTCGGTTCCGTTTTGGCTATGGCTGCTCCTACTTCCCCAAAAGTGGTCACCAAACCAAGTGCATCCACTCCCTCCTTTGCTTCTCCTGACAAAGTCGGTAGTGTACCTGAATTTAAGCCGAAATTTGCTTCATTTTATTTATCTAAAAAAGCAATGGGATCTGCAGGGGCAGGTAAAGCATGTCATATTGTTGAGCAAACTCCTGGTAATATTAATCAGTTCGGAGCTCAAGCCATACACAATTCAGAAAATTTAACTAAACTGCCGCATGGCGCAGGGACAATACATGCACGAGTGTCAGGTTACTACTCTTCTATTCAGCCATTTACAGGTAATCAGACGGTGAGGCAGTGGCTAAGCTAAAAAATTTCGAAGAA
The DNA here is from genome assembly GCF_003130405.1 of Pararcticibacter amylolyticus. Lineage (GTDB taxonomy): Bacteria > Bacteroidota > Bacteroidia > Sphingobacteriales > Sphingobacteriaceae > Arcticibacter > Arcticibacter amylolyticus. Next base: position 5,136 of record NZ_QEAS01000035.1, on the reverse strand, counting down.
CAATATAAATTTGGAATTCAGGTATTAAAAAGATTCGGTTGGACACCATGACAAAAATAACGGATACAGCAATAGCTCTTTCAAAGTTTGAGGAAGCTGCGATAAAACATTCAGAGGCCACGCAACAAGGGGATTACAAAATGGCAAATAGTGCTTATGCTATTTTAAGGAAAATTTATGCTTTCCTTAAAGAGCAAAGCGATATTCAGATGCTATCTCAATTCTTAGACCACCCGTCCACAGGTGTTCGTCTTTGGGCAGCAACCTATTTATTGCCAGTTTCGGAGTCTGAAGGACTAAAAGTATTGAGGCAGATAACTAAAGAACCAGGAATACACTCACTTACAGCGAAAACGACAGTAGATGAATGGTTGAAAGGGGCTCTCAAACTATAGTTCCAAAGATTGGGCAGAAGTGGTAAATTAGTTCTAGACTGGTCGTAGCATCGCAATCCTGTGGTAAGTGTTTTTGGAACATATCAAAAAAGACAGACAAAGACATTATAAGAAAAACCATATTCCAGACGATTTTAAGGAACCCATCAGTAGCGGATTGGTATTAAAAGCAGAAGGGATTGAGATATGGCTTGCAATTGGAGGATGTCAAAAAAACGCTCCCAATAGGTGTAATAATAAAAGGAACGGTAATGCGGGACTGATGGTGAAGGCCGGGGTCACGACGATCTTGCGGACTAAGTTTGTTACCGGCATCGGCGACATAGATATTCCCTGAAGCATCGGCAACGACGGCAAGGGGGTTATTGAAAGTGGAAGACAGGGCGGAACTGTTGGTGTATCCGGCGGTACCGGTCCCGGCGTAGGTGCTGGTGGTCTGGCCGGAAACGGTGGCGGGGTGATCTCCACCCTCAAATTTTAGAATGTCAGACCTATCACATATAGTCGGTAATTATCACGTTTTCAATTGGAATAGGTGGTTTAAAACTCTTAAACTGTGTTTTACCCTTTTCATCCTTGGATTTATCAAAACGCTCAGTTCTTACCCCAGTCAGGTAAAAATGATCGTTTATATAGTAAAAATTAAAATCCTTTCGGTAATAAATTCTAGAACCGTATTCAATTGATAGCTGAAATCCGGCGCTAGTCTTTTTTATCCAGTTTACAGAAAAACCCATATAATCATCCTGAGATGGCAAGGCCAAATGACAGACATCTTTATCGAATCTCCAAACTCCTATTTCTCTTTTATTAGTGCTTTCATTCTTAACATCGATAACCTTATATCCTGAACCAATCACTACCTGATGGAGTGTATCAATAGGTACTGCATTCTTTGCTACTCCATTTCTTGTGGAGCAGGTCCCATAAGAGGAATAAACAGCTATTAATAATATAATTAATCTCATGCCTTATTGCTTAACTCGTTTCCAATATATTGACCGGCCGACTGAACCTGTCGCCTGTAATCCAAATGCCGTTTTCACTCCCGTGTTATAGTAAAAGTTACAATTCGTTAAATTAGAAGGATCGGTAAATACATCTGCCGGAATAGTATTCCTTGTCTTTCCGTACTTATAAATCCCTCTCTTGTAATACTGAGTGTTACTCGTAAGGTAGGTATCATAGATACTACTGGATATTGAAATGCTATTATATTCTTCAAACTTATTATGAGGAGTACCATTAGGGGACTTTAGACCCCAGGCAAGAAAATCTGTTCCATCCCAAAGTACTGCACCATCTGTAGGATCCGCACCTCCTAATAACACATCTATCACGGCAGACCTGGCTATATTAGCCTGATATCCACGTGAATTAATACTAAGGGGTGATTTGTCTTCCACTGAAGAAAATCCTGACATTAATTTCTTATACATAGTTGTTCCGGAAGCTGTAGCATTATTATATGCAGTATGCGCAATCCATAGGTCCTCTTCTTTTCCCCCACCTTCCTGCTTCACAACATTGGCCATTTTCTGAAATTGAGTATGGTGGTCTGTAAACTGAACTAGATTCTTGAATCCTTTACCATCCCGCTCTCCTACAAAAGCTAGATCCTTTCCTTTTTCTGTCCTTCCGTCATCCCCCAGATATTGTCCATTCCGACTATATATAGGCCACATCCCATCAGGATCGATAAAAAGAACTGGATTATTCAAAGCATAATTATAGGTTGACCAACTATGCCCTTTTTCCGAAAGAGGATCCACCACATTCCACCTCCCTATCACCGCATCATAAAACCTTGCGCCGTAATCATATTGATTACTGCGTTTTTTTTTACTATCTCCTGAAGTCCGTAGCCACCCGTTTTCACCTGTCTCAAAGAACGTTTCCAGTGAATAAAGTTAGTAGTTTGATTTTCTTTTACAAGAGGATTATTGCGGTTCTTTTGATGCTGTCTGCCACAGACTTAGGATGATTATCTTTGCAGCAAAGGTAGCCTCCGAAGGGAAAGCAGTAAAAGGCTTTGGTTTAGTACAAGGGCTATGTGCGGCCTTTTCCATCCGCGGGAGGTTCCATGAGGTTGGGGGACGATGGTGCCCAGCATTGATGCTGCCGGGCTGGCAAAGATTTTACATACTTCGGTGGGTTATCTCCTGGGGGAAAGCGATCAGGCCGATTTATTTAAAGGCACTAAGATGTTGCAGCGCTTTCAGGATATTGCAGTACTGCCAGAGAAAGAAAAGGAATGTTTCCTTACAACCGTTTACCATTTTATCAAAGCTGCCAGGATCAGCTTGATGTAATAAATATTCCAAGCAACAAACGCCTGGCCCGTTTTTGAACCAGGCGCTTGTTGTTTATTAGAAAAAGGCAAAAGAAGCTTACTTGCTTCTGCAGATTTTCAACTGAATATCAAACATATTGGGATTGTCAGGATGATCTTTATCATAATAGTTTATTGTAAAGGAATACTCCATTTCAGTGTCAACAATAAAACAAGTTTGACTATATCCATTTTTGGCAATTGATAAGCAATGCTCTATTGCAAGCTTGTTTTTTACTAAATACATCCCACAATAAGATACATCATCAGAAAATATATAGCATTGCCCAGTATCATTAATAACAGAGCACAGCAGTTGAGATTCACGTACCGCCAATATTATTTTAATAACCATCCAGAGAACTGTCTCCCGATGGCGTATATCAAGTCATCATTAGGAGAAAAGATATCCATGCCTCTGTCATCGTAGATATTAATAATTAATTGATCTTTAAGATTGATAAAATAACAAGTAATATTTGCTGAAGGCTCCAAGGCCATTTCGTAATTTATTATTGAAGTAGTAAGAACCTTACCGAGTGAGTCTGTATATCTGTCAAAGAACAAATACAGTACTTCTTCGTCTTCCTTCTTCTGACGAAACAGTTTATTTGCACTTCTAACACTTAAACCAGCCATTTCCAAAGCGGCTTCTTCATCTTCACTCCACAATATTGCTCTTATCCACACATCCTTTCCACTAAAACAATATTCCAAAATGCGATTACTTCTTTGTATAGCCTGAATAACTCTAGCAGAGTCATCTCCTTCTCCCCCTAATTCAATCCTCAATCGATTTCTATCAATAGAAGCTAATGATGTCGTATTGATACGACCAAAAACATTATTAAATGTATCCTCAAAATCCTTCCAAGTGTTTATCATTATCTCTTAAATATATTAAGGTCTTTATCGGCAGTGCCAACTCTCTTTAGTTTATTACCCTGACGTTCAAATACTTTCCAAGCGCCCCCATTATGACTATCAACATCCCTGGAATAATATTTATTGCCTTTCTTATAAACCTTCTGTTTTAGCAAGTCCGAAGCCTGAGCTAATAATAACTACTTTTACCTATTCACCTTTTAGTTCCTCTAAAAAATCCTGCAAGGATGCTCTTCTCTGATCTATCAATTTGATAGTTTCCTCGATTAACTCTAATGCAAATTTTTCATTGTCCAGGACATTATGTACAAATGAAATAAGGTCAAGCCTGTACTGAAGATTATCTGGATAATATTGAACTAACAATCGATATATTTTCTCAATATCCTGTAAACTGAACAACTTCAATCGGCTCTCATCGTTCACCATTTGCAAAAAATCCGCGAGAAAACCTATGACTCTTTCATTTGCAAAAATTTTGGAATCAAGTAATTCTAATTGAGCCCAAAGTCTCTCTTCTTTTTGAAATGATGCCCTAAGGGAAACAATTGTATTATCTATATCTGTTTGAGACTTAGCAAAAGTCTCTATTATATGTCTAATGTCCATTTATTTATTTTTATTTTTATCTAACAATCGGGGAATTTGATCTATCAATTTTTTCATCTTCTTTGCCCTCTGATCGCCCTTCTGTCCCAAATCCGTTAATTCTTTTCTCGTTTTATTTCCATAAGGCGGATAATAAGATGGGGATTTTTTTAAAGAGCCAGGAAGTAACTCGTCAGCTGTTTTGTCTTCATTAGACTTAACAATATCAGGTCTTAGCTCCGGAGCATAAAGATATTTAGGATCAACCCCTACTTTTACAAGAACAGCGGCTATCCAGGCGGAAAAAGATTTCATGTTCTTTGCTATTGCGTCTCCTGCTGTCCAACCTGTGGTTGCGGCTATAGCTACGGGTCCGGCAACTTCCGAGGCCACAGCCGCAGTTCTGCTTAAGGTAATACCAACTTCACCAAGCTGTATTCCTCCTGCTCCATTAAGTATGTTTACCAGACCGGTCCCAACGGCGACGTTCGACACACTCGGCTTAGGTACATATACAGGCAACTTCGCCAGTGTATCCGCAGCCATTCCATCTGGATCTACCATTAAAATAGGATTGTTTAGCGCATAATTATAAGGCGAAATACTTTCAAATTCATTTGCTAACGGATCTATTGTGTTAAATCTTCCTATCACCGGATCATAAAACCTCGCCCCATAATCATACTGATCTGTTAAGACATCCTGTATCTCCTTTCCATTGTAAAGATACTTGTTTTTTGCTCCCGCTGCATATAGAGGTGCATTTAATCCAAACGCATAGTATTCGTCTTCCTGGATGACGTTGCCTGCTGCATCGGTGCTTACCCGGGTATTGCCCAGATGGTCCTTCAGATCGTATTCATAGCGGTAGGTGCCGTCGGTATTCCGTACCGCCCTGCCCTCTTCGGTCTGGATGAAATCGATTGTTCCGTTGGT
>NZ_QEAS01000034.1:21398-27535 GCF_003130405.1 Pararcticibacter amylolyticus | reverse complement strand
TGGAAGGATATGGAGGCGCTGGACTTTGAGATGGAGGGGACGATCCCGGAAGGGTGTATGGTAATAGTGACGGCCTCGCTGGATTGCCTGGGCGTCAGTGATACGGGTGCAGGGGGCGGACTGGTGAACACGCCTTCGTTCAGCCCTGCGGCGATCCTGGCGGCTTTCAGGACGACGGAGCCTCTTTCGCTGGAGGAGCCGCTGAAAGTGAGGAAGGAGGCCCGGGGGCGTCACCCGGGCTTGTGTTATGCGGGGAATGAGTTGCTGGAAAAGATGGCTAAAGGGGCGGAAAAGATGAGGGCTAAGGAGAAAAGGGGAAGCCGGAGGGTAAGAGCAGATGGGTTATCGGGAAGTGGCACGGGGAGAAACGGGCCGGAGGGTGTTGTGGAGAATGAGAGGGGGGTGAGTTCGGAGGGTGTGTTGAGCGTAAAGGAAAGATTGAGCACTGATGGTGATGAAGGGATGCCTTTTGTATTGGGAAAGAGATTTTCCCTTTAAAGGTGGTTTTCTCTTTAAAACGGGTTTCTCTTTAAGGGAAGGAATATAGGGGGCGGCCTTAAATGGGGGGCGAAGGGGACGGAGATGTAAGGCATACTAGCCGTGGTTTTGAAGAAAGAGCGCATGGGAGGCGGGAAAAGGTGACATGGCAATATCAGGGCTGATAGTTGCGCTGCATAAGTGGTGCGGGAACTGCTGGCGGGTTACATTCCCGGGCCTGCCTGGAAGTGCTGATGCGTCAAGGTATATTTTAAACCTTATGTATCGCAGCCTGGTCAAAAAGCACGTCCTGTCCGCCGGGGACGAGCGGGGATTTGCGATATAGGACAATTTCCTCTAAGTTTGTAAGATATCATAATCCGAAGATTTATCAGACAGGGAAAAAGATGCAGCGTAAATTCGATGAGTTACTTGAGAAACACAGCTTAAAAAAGACAGCACCGCGAAACAGTGTTCTTGAAATACTTTCCGGCAGGAATGTAGCCACTTCTCAGCCTGAACTCGAAGAGATATTAGGAAAAGATATTGACAGAGTGACCCTGTACCGCATTCTTAAAACCTTTGAAGAAAAGGGGATTATCCATAAGATCATCGATATCAACGGTACTGCAACATACGCTATCTGCCAGTCGGAATGCAGCGAACACGATCATCATGATGAGCATATACACTTTAACTGCACTGTTTGCGGAAATGTGTATTGCCTGAATGACATGCACATTCCGCCGGTAAATGTTCCTCAGGGATTTAAGGTGGAGTCTGTAAGCCTTATCGTCAGCGGGACATGCGATAAATGCCAAAACGAAAAAAAGGATTAAACCAGCCGGTCCTTAATCACCAGCGTTCCCGCCATGATGTCGTGAAGGCATTGTTGCCTTCTGTTAAAAAAGCCCGTAAAATACCCGATACCCAGAGTTAAAACCGGCACAATTTTAAGAAAGTTACGCAAAAGACTTCTCGAAAAGCTGATCCGGTTACCCTGCTCGTCCGTCACCTTAATTCCAAGCCAGCTTTTTCCGAAAGTGCCCTGCCTTTCTGAAGCTTCCATAAAAACACCGATAATGATCTTCGTTACAGGGATCAGGGGGATGCCCGTCAGTGAAAAAGCCACACGCAGATATTGCGATTCCACGAAGGAAACCATAACAATTAGCACAAGCACATATACGAAGAGCACCAGTATATAATCAATCGCTACAGCGAGCAGGCGGCTGTCGATTCCAGCGTAATACTGAGGCGCGGGTATAGCGCTATGTTTGAACCCCATAAGGTCACAAAGCTCTGCCACCTCCCTCGCCTCTTTATAATCGGCCATGCCTCTTGTTTTCACGAAAGTATCCGGACTAATTTTTAGATCTTTCAGCTGATCTTTAAAAAAAGGCCCCTGGGGTTTGCCCCCTATAACTACGAGATATTCATCTTCCAGCATATTAATACCGTTCTACGACAAACTTAGAAAGCCCTCCTTCAAAGTCGATAATGATCTTCCGTGAAGCGGAGTTAAAGTTTGAAGTAATATACGAACCGTCTGATTGCTTTTCAAAACCAGCGAACTTATTCGACGATAATCCGGAGTCTGTATTAATCCTGCAGGCAGCACCGGAAGGAATTGCAATATGTATTTTGGAAACGCCGGTCTCAATCTTTACATAGGTCTCAGCTGACGGCTCTCCAAGCTTCATGTCCAGTTTTGTCGCCCCCCCTTTGAAGGTCAGCTTTTTTATTTTGAAAGCAGTGAAATCGAAATTAGCTTTTCCGGCTCCTGTCTCTACGTTAATATCCCATACCGGTCTGGTATTGAGAGAAATGATTGCGCGGTTAGGGGTATCTTCACCTAATGTCCAGCTCCCCTCCGTCATTTTAAAATCGAGGGTTTCCGAACTGTCCCTGGAAGTTTTCTTCAGTGAATAACTTCCTATACTGCTATTTACCCTAGCCGAAAAAAGATCACTGGTAGTATCCCGAAGTTCGTATGCGGTAGCACCTCCCGAAACATTGAGGGTGGCTATGCCTGCGCCTGCCGCGTATGGTTCACTATAGACCTGATACTTTGATTCTCTTGACGTGCGACCTTTGTCGCGATCGTTGTGGAAAAACCATTGTGCCTGATCATCAGATTCACGTGTCGCGCCCTGCCATCCTATAAAACCCAGAGCGGCAATGGTAAGAAAAACAGAAACGAGCTCACCGGTTTTGGAATCACCCCGGGAAAAGAGCATGTTGGCTCCAATCAGGATGAGAATGAGCGGCCAGAACCGCCACACGACGATCCATTGGAAATTTATCACATCAAAGTTTTCAAGAAGAAGGATCCCTCCTACAAAAACAAGAACAAGACCCCAGATTATTTTATCCGTTTTCATAATTTCTAAGCTAATGGCTGATCGCCCGGTTGATCTTTATCATTTGTTTCAAATCCTTTTGATTTCTCCGCCGTGCTGTCTGCCCCGCTAAAGGTATTTTTTTTTCGCGAGTTTCCGAGAATAAGAACACCGACAACAATCAGTACAACGGGCCAAAGCTTCTGCATGGAAAACCAATACGGAATATAATCAAATTCCCTGAGCATAAAATATCCGCCAAGCGCAATCAAAATGATCCCGGCTATGTACCTCCCCTTTCCTTCCTTCTTCAACGGAGGAAAGTCAAATTCCGGCGGCCTTTTGTAATCTGTTCCGCTCCCCCTCTGATAGTTGGGTTCATAATTATTCCCGTAGGACTCGAAGAATGGCTTTGCCGGCACTACAATCCATAAGATGATATAGATCAGTACCCCTGAGAAGCCAAACACGGCCATTAAAACAAAAATTATCCTGACCCACGTCACGTCCATATCAAAGTACTCCCCTAATCCCGCTGCAACACCTGCCAGTACCTTTTTATTTTCATCCCTTTGCAGTTTCTTTTCCATATTATGTTTATTTAAGATCCGCCCGCATCTTTGCGGCAGAATCATTATTATTGAATTAGATTTCCGGCTAAACGTTTTGTTACAATTATTCGCTTGATAATTAACAAACTGAAAGTATAATTAAAACATCCTTTAGCAGGAAAGTGTTGTTCGACAAAAGAACAGGGGACGTCGGTAGCAAAATAATGGATCCGGAGATACCTGACAAGAAAATAACTTATACACTATAAAGAAATGTTTACTCACTTTGGACGTTATATCCTGTTGTTAAAGGCCGTTTTCAAGCGGCCTGAGAAATGGAAAATTTACTGGACTAATATTTTCAATGAGATGGTCTACATTGGGGTCGACTCTCTCTACCTGATCGGGATTATTTCTGTGTTCGTAGGGGCTGTAATGACATTGCAGATTGCCTTTCAGCTTCAAAGTGATTTGATTCCCAGAACCATCATCGGTTCGGTAAACAGGGACTCTACGATCCTGGAACTAAGCCCGACCATCAGCGCACTGGTCCTGGCCGGAAAGATCGGTTCGTCTATTGCTTCTGAAATAGGAACCATGAGAGTGACCGAGCAGATCGACGCGCTTGAAATTATGGGGATCAACGCTCCCGGCTATCTCATCCTGCCCAAGATAGTAGCAGGAATTACGATGATTCCGCTTCTTGTTACCATCTCTATCGGACTTGCTATTATGGGCGGATACATCGGAGGAACATTTTCTGGCGCTATAAGCGGAGCAGATTATTACCGCGGTATTACTGAGGGCTTTGTTCCTTATACTATCGCAGTGGCGCTGGTGAAAGCCTTCTTTTTTGGATTCATTATCACCTCTGTGTCTTCCTACCAGGGCTTTTATGTAAAAGGCAGTGCTCTTGATGTTGGCAGGGCCAGCACGAAGACTGTTGTGACCAGTTGTATTGCTATTCTCGCGGCTGATTATGTTATTACGGGCCTGATGTTATGATTGAAATTAAAGATATTCATAAATCGTTTGACGACAATTATGTTCTCAAGGGGATTTCGGGTGTATTTCAGGATGGAATGAACAATCTCATCATCGGGGGATCGGGGTCGGGCAAAACAACTTTGCTTAAATGTATGGTAGGGCTTCATACACCCGACCAGGGATCTGTTATCTACGACGGACGGGATTTTACAAAGATGAATACCGAAGAGCGCATTGAGATCCGGAAAGAAATCGGAATGCTTTTCCAGAACTCTGCACTTTTTGACTCGATGACCGTCGAGCAGAATATTATGTTTCCACTCGATATGTTCACTACTCAAAGCAGAGCTGAAAAGCTTGAAAGGGTAAACTTCTGCCTCGAAAGAGTTAATCTTGCGGGCAAAAATAAACTGTTTCCGGCAGAGCTGTCGGGGGGAATGAAGAAAAGGGTGGGAATTGCCAGGGCTATATCCATGCAGCCTAAGTACTTATTTGTGGATGAACCTAACTCGGGACTTGATCCGCGCACTGCGATCCTGATTGACGAGCTCATTAACGAAATCACAGATGAGTATAATATTACTACTGTGGTGGTCACGCACGACATGAATTCCGTGATGGGCATCGGTGAACATATCCTTTTCCTTTACGAGGGACTGAAAGAATGGGAGGGCTCGAATAAGGAAATCGCCCATACTGACAATCAGCAATTAAATGACTTTGTTTTCGCCAGCAAATTTACGCAGGCAGCAAAGGATAAACTCTAAGAGGATAAGATGTATGCGGGATAAATTATTCAGGTCAAATACAAAGCAATGTTGTCCATTATACCTATTTTTACGGCGGTTAACTGGCAATTAATGCTGATTGCTGAGGGCTAATAGCTTTATTTATACATGATTTCATTACTTACCCCTTCCCACTGGAAAGACTACGAACTTATTGATTGCGGCGATTTCGAAAAGCTGGAACGCTTTGGCGATATCATTCTCATCCGGCCCGAACCGCAGGCTGTATGGGGAAAACAGTTGCCCCAGTCGGAATGGCAAAAACTACACGATATCCGTTTTAAAGGGCGGTCTGCAACTTCAGGTGAATGGATAAAGAAAAATCCCAAAACACCTGACCGCTGGTATATTAATTATGCCAATAAGGATGTAAACATAAAATTAAGGCTGGCACTTACTTCTTTTAAACATGTAGGGGTGTTTCCGGAGCAGGCTGTAAACTGGGATTATATTTCAGAAAGTATCAAACTGTTTAAGACTGCTGAACCAAAGGTGCTCAATCTGTTTGCTTATACAGGCGGTGCGTCCCTTATTGCAAAAGCGGCTGGTGCCGATACCACTCATGTTGATTCTATTAAACAGGTGGTTACCTGGGCGAATGAAAACCAGGAACTTTCGAATTTGCAGAATATCCGGTGGGTGGTGGAAGATGCATTGAAATTTGTAAAAAGGGAGATCAAGCGGGGTAAGAAATATAATGGTATTATCCTTGATCCTCCGGCATACGGACACGGGCCTAACGGCGAAAAATGGAAACTTGAAGACCATATCCTGGAGATGATGCAGGATGTGTCAAGGCTTCTGGATGAAGAGGAACACTTTCTAATACTCAATACATATTCCCTGGGATTTTCATCTGTTATTGTTGAAAACCTGCTTAAAAGCACTATACAGAATCCGCAGAACATGGAAACCGGTGAACTCTATCTCCAGGCAACCGCAGGGAATAAGCTTCCGCTGGGTGTGTTTGGGAAGGTGAGAAGGGTTTAAAT
>NZ_QEAS01000034.1:526-21329 GCF_003130405.1 Pararcticibacter amylolyticus | reverse complement strand
GGAGATGAGGTTTTTGAGGGAATAGCAGCTGGGGTACGGGTGATTGCCCGCAGCTGAAAGCCAATTAACAATTTAAATTATGAGATATAAGCATACATTACTGATTGCTGCAACTCTGGGGATATTTACTCTTGGGTGCAGTCAAAATTCCGGAAAAGCGGGAGATAAGACAAAAAATGAGAAACAGGCAGCAGAAGGTGCAGACAGCACTTCCTCTGAAACATCTTCGGCTTACAAGCCGGTGGATACAGCTGCTTATAATCAAAAAATAAAGGATCTGGCCAATGGAGATACTTCGGGATACTGGCCGGTAAAAAAACAGCCTTATCCGCTCCCGGGAGCAATACTCCCGTTTAAACGGATAATTGCTTATTACGGGAACCTCTATTCTAAAAGGATGGGTGTTTTAGGAGAATATCCCCCTAATGAAATGCTCTCGAGGCTGGATAAGGAAGTAAAGCACTGGGAAAAAGCAGACCCTAAAACTCCGGTTCAGCCAGCACTTCATTACATCGCCGTAGTAGCCCAGGGCGATGGCGGAAAAGATGGCAAATACCGGTTCCGCATGCCGGATAAGCAGATTGATTCGGTATTAAAGATTGCCAAAAAGCGTGAGGCAATCGTATTCCTGGATATCCAGGTCGCGCTGAGCGATATACGGACAGAGCTTCCCCTCCTGGAAAAATACCTGAAGTTACCGCATGTACACCTTGGTATCGACCCTGAATTTTCTATGAAGACCGGCGCGAAGCCGGGAACCCGCATCGGAACGTATGATGCAGCCGACATCAATTATTGTTCGGAATTCCTCGCGAAACTGGTTAAGGAAAACAACCTGCCTCCGAAGGTATTTACCGTACACCGGTTTACAAGGAAGATGGTAACCAATTCCCAGAATATAAAACTCCGTCCGGAAGTTCAGATTGTTATGCACATGGACGGCTGGGGAGAACCAGAACTTAAAAAAGGAACTTACAGACACTGGATCTACCCTGAGCCTGTTCAGTTTACCGGGTTCAAGCTCTTCTATAAAAATGACTTAAAAAAGGCGCCTAACAGGATGATGACACCGGAAGAACTGTTGAAGCTGAAACCGCAACCGATATACATTCAATACCAGTAATATAATTATCTGTTATCCCGCAGAACAGGGCTGTCTAAAACTTGAAAACAGCCCTGCTCTGCGGATTATCCAGCTTGGTACTTTTTCTCTGCCCGTTCACGATCACGTGAAGCATGTTGATCTGAGAGGTATGTTCTTCAAACAGAATATTATTGACTACTGATATGTTATCCGCCTTATCGACTCCTTTTATCTCAAAATAACACCAGGCTCCATCCTCTTCAATTTCATAACCCACATACTGCAAGTCAGCAGGCCTTCCGTCTATAGAAATAAGCAGGTGCTTTTTTATATAGGCTGAGATCATTTTATCCGCTTTGTTTTTATCGGCTGGTTTCAGAATATTCAGCTTATCATGATACTGGCGTTCGAGAGCCGCCTCAAAATCATCAAAAAACAAGCGGCTGCTCACTTCAACCGTCTTATTTTTCACGTTATGCCTGATCTCGGTTACACTTACGTAAAAAGGATGAAGAAAAATAGCAAGCAAAACAAACAACTGTAACATATCTATAAAAAAGTACCCGATAAATACACGTAATTCTCAAAAATACAGTAATATTATAGCAATAATACAAAACACACACCATAATGCAGGATTTTCCTTTGTACTTTGAACTCGGCTGGCAACATATCCTGGACTGGCAGGGCTACGATCATATACTTTTTGTCATTGCTTTATGCGGGATCTATACATTGAAAGACTGGCGAAAAGTGCTTCTCCTGGTGACAGCCTTTACACTGGGGCATTCCCTGACACTTGCACTGAGCGTTTACGGTAAATTGAGACCTTCCTCCGCTTTGATAGAATTTCTCATTCCACTCACTATCGTTGCTACCACCCTGCATAATATCGTGAACAAGAAACAAAGGCCGGGGGCGGTATATTTTAAATATCTGATGGCTTCCCTGTTTGGGCTTATCCATGGTTTGGGGTTTTCGAACTATCTCAGGAGTCTTCTGGGACGAAGTACCAACATTGTCTCCGAGCTGTTCGCTTTTAACCTCGGACTCGAATTCGGACAGGTACTGATCGTGATGAGCGTCCTCATCCTGACTTTTATGGCAATGAATGTTTTTCGTTCGCCTAAAAGGGAGTGGAATTTATTTTTATCCTCGGCCATTTTCGGAATCTCTCTTATCATGAGCCTTGAACGTTTGAACATTTACATACAGCATACATAATGAAACAGAATCTACTATTTCTCACCTGTTTACTGCTTATTTGTTCCTTTACTTCTGCACAAAACCAGAATAATCCGGGTTCAAATCACGGTAATAAGTTTGAACAACTGGGGCAAATGCTGCAGGATCCTAATACGTACCGCTCAGCATCGGGGGCTCCGGGGCCTCAGTACTGGCAGCAGCGTGCTGACTATGATATAAACGCAGAACTTGACGATGCCCGGCAGCGCATCAACGGAAGCGAAACGATCACCTATTTTAACAACTCTCCCGACCCTCTTACCTACCTGTGGATTCAGCTGGATGAAAACCAGCATGATCCCCTGAACGACAACAATAAGATCAACGGCAGCAGTATTAAAAACCAGATGAGTGCACAGGATATTCAGCGCATCATTGGGTACAATGACGATCTCGGGGTTAAGGTATTGAAGGTTACGGATGTAAAGGGAACTGCACTCAAATATACCATCAACCGGACCATGATGAGGATCGATCTGCCTGCAACGCTGCAGCCTCAAACTAAGATCCAGTTCAAAATAAACTGGTATTATAATATTCCGAACAGAATGACCATCGGAGGCCGGGGCGGATATGAATTTTTTAAGGAAGACGGGAACTATCTTTATACCATTACTCAATGGTATCCCCGGCTGGCTGTATATTCAGACTTCCAGGGATGGCAAAACAAGCAGTTTATCGGGAGCGGTGAGTTCGCCCTTCCTTTCGGGAATTTCAAGGTAAACATTACCGCCCCTGCAGATCATGTGATCGGCGCGACCGGCGAATGCCTGAACTACCAGCAGGTACTGCCGGTGTCTCAGTTCAACCGGTGGAAACAGGCGCAAACAGCCAAAGAACCTGTTGAAATTGTCAGCCTTGACGAGGCGAAAAGAGCTATCACGGGCAAAGCCACAGGTAAAAAAACATGGAGATATTCAGCGTCAAATGTGCGTGATTTTGCTTTCGTTTCTTCCAGGAGGCTTGTATGGGATGCTATGGCCACCTACATAGACGGCAAAAAGACAATGGCCATGTCTTACTACGGCCCTGAAGCATATCCGCTCTACCGTAAGTATTCGACAAAGGTGGTGGCACATACATTAAAGACGTATTCGAAATACACGATTCCTTACCCCTACCCTGTTGCGATATCAGTGGAAGCTGCAAATGGTATGGAATACCCCATGATCTGTTTTAATTACGGAAGAGCAGAGAAAGACGGTACCTATACGGAAGCTGTAAAATATGGGATGATCAGCGTCATCATACACGAAGTGGGGCACAATTTCTTCCCGATGATTGTCAATTCAGACGAACGCCAGTGGACCTGGATGGACGAAGGACTGAACACCTTCTGCCAGTTCCTGACCGAGCAGGAATGGGATAACAAATACCCCTCACAGCGCGGTCCTGCATACAAAATTGTGGATTATATGAAAATGCCCGCTGATCAGCTGGAACCGATTATGACGAACTCAGAAAACATCATCAATTTCGGCCCTAATGCTTATGCTAAACCTGCAACAGCGCTGAATATTCTCCGCGAAACGGTAATGAGCAGGGAGTTGTTCGACTACGCTTTTAAAGAATATGCCAGGCGCTGGAAATTCAAGCATCCGACCCCAACAGACTTTTTCAGAACAATGGAGGATGCTTCTGCCGTGGATCTGGATTGGTTCTGGCGAGGATGGTTCTACGGAACCGATCCTGTTGATATCTCTATTGATAACGTCAGATATTTCCGGATGAATACACTCAACCCCACGGCAGAGGCTCCGGAAGACAGGAAGCTTTATGAAAAAGGGCTGACTGATATAAGCAGGGAGCGGAATAAAGCTGCGGGGTTGAAATTTGAAGTCGAACAGGACACATCCCTTCTGGATTTTTATAATAAATATGACCGCTTTGAGGTAAGTGAGGCGGCGACTAAGGGGTTTAACGAATATTACAGTTCACTTGACCCTGAAGAAAAGAAGGTCTACGACAACAAAAAGAACTTTTACGAACTGAGCTTTTCAAATATCGGAGGGCTTGTGATGCCCATTATCCTGGAATGGACATTTGCCGACGGAAGCAAAGAGGTTGAAAGGATCCCTGCCTATATCTGGCGAAAAAATGAAGACCAGGTAACGAAGGTGTTTGCAAAAGATAAAGAAGTGGTATCTGTGACGCTCGATCCCTACAGGGAGACCGCAGATATTAATGAGAACAATAACAGCTGGCCCCGCCGGTCAGAAAAAAGCCGCTTTGAGCTGTTCAAACAAAAAAAAGTAACCCGCGGAACCTCTGATGGGGCAAACCCGATGAGAGATTCGCGCCGCGACAGGCAACAGGTGGATTAAACGGAAACGGCGCATGCAGCAGGAAAGCCGGGGCTCCGCACCAGGCTGCCACTTTTGCATAAGAACGGGCGGGATGCCTGGTGGCGTAGTTATTGCTGTTTGATATTGATTCATTAATTATCTATGGCAATGCAACAAGCAACTTTCGGGGGAGGTTGCTTCTGGTGTACAGAAGCAATTTTCCAAACTTTACAGGGCGTCTCCAAAGTGGTTTCGGGCTACATGGGCGGCAAGACAAAAAATCCGACCTACATGGAGATCTGCAATGGCGACACTGGTCATGCTGAAGTGATTCAGCTGGAATATGATCCTGAGCAGATTTCATTTGAAGATCTTTTGCTGGTCTTCTTCAAAACACATGATCCGACGACCCTGAACAGGCAAGGTAATGATGTTGGCACGCAGTACCGTTCCGTTATATTTTATCATGACGACCATCAAAAACAAGCGGCGGAGAAAATGATCGGCGACCTTACCAGTGAGAAGGTATTTGATAAGCCAATCACGACAGAGATCGCACCTGCTGACGGTTTTTACAGTGCAGAAGATTATCATCAAAACTATTACATACAGAACGATTCAAAGCCTTACTGCATGTTTGTCATTCAGCCCAAACTGGCAAAGTTTGCCGAGTCTTTCAGAGACAAAATCAGGCAGGAGCTTTTGTCATGATACAGCGGTTTAAAACCGAGCGAATTATTTATAACTTAGCTTCTCTTTAAATAATCACAAAAGATCATGACTCAATATTTAGTAACCGGAACCGATTTTACAGACGAAAAGGCGCTGGAAAGAAGAATGGCTGTCAGGGAAAAGCATCTCGAAGGAGCAAAAGCATTAAAAGCCAATAACAACCTGGTCCTGGCGGGGGCTTTCCTTAATGAAGATGGAAAAATGGCAGGATCATCTATAGTTGTTCAGTTTGAAACTGAAGATGAGCTGAAAACATGGCTTGACAATGAGCCCTATGTACTTGAAAAAGTATGGGAAAAGGTTGACGTAAAACCTTTCCGAATTGCGAATGTATAGCTATTGATGGCTATCAACAGATCCAGCATCAGGAACAAAATATATATCATCGTTTTCCGGTCGGATACCAGGGCCGGAAAACTTTTCGATATTATTCTCTTATGGCTGATCATTCTCAGCATTCTGCTGGTGTTCATGGAAAGCGTAGAAAGTTTCCGCCGTGTTTATCACCGGGAGATACGCGCTGCGGAATGGGTGTTCACTTTTGCCTTTACAATTGAGTACATCCTGAGAACTTATAGCGCCAGGAACGCCGGAAGATATATCCTAAGCTTTTATGGAATTATTGATCTTCTTGCCCTGATACCTGGTTATATCGCCCTGGTCATAGCGGGAGGACAGTATTTTATAGTACTCCGGGCGATCCGGTTACTAAGGGTATTCAGGATTTTGAAGCTCACCCGGTACCTTTACGAAGGAAATGTGCTGAGCCAGGCATTAAAGGCCAGCATGTATAAGATTACAGTATTTCTTTCGGCGGTTATTACCCTGGTTACTATAGTAGGAACGCTTATGTATGTGATTGAAGGAGAAGAACACGGCTTCAACAGTATTCCGGAGAGTATTTACTGGGCTATCGTTACCATCACCACTGTCGGATACGGTGATGTCTCTCCAGCCACCCCTCTGGGACGCCTTATTGCATCCTTGCTGATGATCACAGGTTACGGCATTATCGCTGTACCGACAGGGATTGTTTCAGTGGAGATGGCCAAAGCAACAGCAGCCTCTGTTGAGCCCTGTACCAGCTGCGGCAAGCCTATTGATAAGACAACGTCGAATTATTGCAGTAACTGCGGAAAGAAGTTAAGGACGGAGTAAACTAAAGCTGCAAAGGGCGGACGGAAAAACTGATCATCCGTAAGCGGAGCCCCTTTTAAACAGGTTTGAGAACCACGATCCTTCCGAATCTCCGTTCCCAAACCTGATATTATAAACTACATCAGTTTTTTGTACCTGATCCTTTTCGGACCGGTATCCCCCAGGCGCTTTTTCTTATTTTCTTCGTATTCGGTATAGTTTCCTTCGAAGAAGTAAACCTGAGACTCTCCTTCAAACGCCAGGATATGGGTACAAATCCTGTCGAGAAACCAACGGTCGTGTGAGATAATTACCGCACAACCAGCAAAATTTTCGAGCCCCTCTTCCAGAGCCCTCAAGGTATTGACGTCGATATCATTGGTAGGCTCATCGAGCAGGAGCACGTTAGAGTCCTTTTTCAGAGTAATAGCCAGGTGAACCCTGTTACGCTCTCCCCCGGAAAGCACCGAGATCTTCTTTTGCTGATCGGCACCGTTGAAGTTAAACTTCGACACATAAGCCCTGGAGTTTACAGGACGATTGCCCAACAGGATAGTTTCCTGGCCATCGGTAATATTTTCCCATACAGATTTTTCCGGGTTAAGATCGCTGTGCAGCTGGTCGACATATCCCAGAACCACTGTTTCCCCAACATGAAATGTTCCGGTGTCGGGAACTTCCTGTCCGGTTATCAGCCGGAACAAGGTGGTTTTCCCAGCCCCGTTAGGCCCGATAATCCCGACAATTCCAGCCCTCGGAAGGGAGAAACTAAGATTTTCAAAGAGGATCTTATCGCCATAAGCCTTGCTGACATTCTGAGCTTCAATCACCACATTTCCGAGCCTTGGTCCCGGGGGGATAAACAATTCAAGTTTTTCTTCCCTTTCCTTCGATTCTTCGGATGCAAGTTTTTCATAGTTTGCCAGACGGGCTTTCGATTTTGCATGCCGCGCTTTCGGAGCCATGCGCACCCATTCAAGTTCCCGTTCAAGAGTCTTCTGCCGTTTGCTTTCCGACTTTTCTTCCTGGGCCAGGCGTTTTGACTTCTGATCGAGCCATGAAGAATAATTCCCTTTCCATGGAATTCCCTCCCCGCGGTCGAGTTCCAGAATCCAGCCTGCAACATTATCAAGGAAGTATCGGTCGTGGGTTACGGCGATAACTGTCCCTTTATATTGCTGCAAATGCTGTTCGAGCCAGTCTATTGATTCTGCGTCCAGGTGGTTGGTAGGCTCATCCAGCAATAATACATCCGGCTCCTGGAGCAGAAGCCGACATAATGCCACCCGGCGGCGTTCGCCTCCTGACAAGGTGGCAATTTTTTCATCCGGATCCGGAGTGCGCAATGCGTCCATCGCCCTTTCCAGTTTCGAATCAAGCTCCCAGGCGCCTGTAGCATCGATTTTATCCTGCAATTCTCCCTGTCTGGCCAGCAGTTTATCCATTGCATCAGGATCTTCGTACACTTCCGGGAGCCCGAATTTTTCGTTGATCTCTTCGTATTCCTTCAGGATTGCGGTTATCCCGGCCACTCCTTCTTCCACGATTTCCCGGACTGTTTTATGCGGATCGAGCTCCGGCTCCTGCGCTAAATATCCTACTGTATATCCGGGGGAGAAAACAACTTCGCCCTGATAAGACTTGTCCAGACCGGCAATAATCTTCAATAAAGATGATTTACCGGAACCATTTAAGCCGATAACGCCAATTTTAGCCCCGTAAAAAAAGGAGAGATAGATGTTCTTAAGAACCTGTTTTTGCGGCGGGTAAATCTTATTTACTCCGGCCATCGAAAAGATAATTTTCTCGTCTGCCATTATTGCTTGAAATGAGGCGCTAAATATCGGAATTTTGCATGTTTTGATCTAATTTTTATTATCTTAGAGTGTAAGTAGCGCTTTTAGGAAAAGTGGCGTAATTGTTGATAAAATTATTACACGATCGCCTGTTGGAATTATCAAACAATTTGATACTTTAGGGCGTTCAACACGAAGAAAGGTTATTAAATGGAAGCTAAATTTTCACCCCGTGTCAAAGACGTAATTTCATACAGCAGGGAAGAAGCATTGCGGCTGGGACATGATTATATTGGCACCGAACACTTGTTGCTTGGCTTGATCCGTGAAGGCGATGGCATGGCAATCAAGGTACTCAGATCGTTGGGTGTAGATACAGCACGCTTGCGTCGTTCTATTGAAGATGCGGTAAAAGGAACCACGGGAACAACAGCTAATCTGGGGAATATTCCCCTTACTAAACAAGCAGAGAAAGTACTGAAAATTACATATCTTGAAGCGAAGATCTTTAAAAGCGATGTAATTGGAACGGAGCACCTGCTTCTTTCCATCCTGAGGGATGATGATAATATTGCATCGCAGATCCTGCTGCAGTATAATATTAACTACGATGTATTCAAGGCAGAAGTAGAACAGAACAGGGAAGATTTCAGGGATGAAGCTCCTGGTTCTCCTGCGGGAGATGACGATTTCCGCGAGGAAGAGTCTTCCTTCAGCCAGCCCAAAAAAGTTTCAGATATCAAGTCGAAGACTCCGGTACTTGATAACTTCGGCAGGGATCTGACCAAAGCAGCGGAAGACGGCAAGCTGGATCCGATAGTGGGCAGGGATAAGGAGATTGAAAGGGTTTCACAGATCCTGTCGCGAAGAAAAAAGAACAATCCGATCCTGATCGGGGAACCGGGTGTGGGTAAGTCTGCCATTGCAGAGGGACTGGCACTGAGAATCATACAGAGGAAAGTATCACGTGTGTTATTTAACAAACGCGTCGTTACTCTCGACCTTGCTTCTCTTGTAGCCGGAACAAAATACCGCGGGCAGTTTGAAGAAAGAATGAAGGCAGTCATGAATGAACTGGAAAAATCTCCGGATGTGATCCTTTTCATTGATGAGATCCACACCATTGTAGGTGCAGGCGGCGCTTCAGGCTCACTGGATGCTTCAAATATGTTTAAGCCAGCTCTTGCGCGCGGTGAAATCCAGTGCATCGGAGCTACCACACTCGACGAATACCGTCAGTATATTGAGAAGGATGGTGCGCTTGACCGTCGTTTCCAGAAAGTGATGGTAGAGCCGGCTACTCCGGATGAAACTATTGAGATCCTCAACAGGATCAAAGAGAAATATGAGGAACATCATGCGGTGACCTATACACCAGAGGCCATTAACGCTTGTGTTACTCTTACATCCAGGTATATTACAGACCGTTTCTTACCCGATAAGGCTATTGATGCTCTTGATGAAGCCGGATCGAGGGTCCACCTGACCAATATCCATGTTCCCCAGGAGATTATAGATATTGAGCAGAAGATCGAAGAGATTAAAGTAGAAAAGAATAAGGTTGTACGCAGTCAGAAGTATGAAGAGGCGGCCAAACTCCGGGATACTGAAAAGCATTTGCTTGAAGAGCTTGAGAAGGCAAAAGGCGCCTGGGAAGCCGAAACGCGTACAAAAAGATATACAGTAACGGATGATAATGTTGCTGAGGTCGTTTCGATGATGACGGGAATTCCTGTGCAGCGCGTCGGTCAGACCGATAGTCAGAAGCTTCTGGCAATGCCGGAACTGATGGCTGGCAAGATCATTGGTCAGGATGAAGCCATTAAAAAGCTTACCAAAGCGATACAGAGGACCAGGGCTGGATTAAAAGATCCTAAAAAGCCGATAGGTTCCTTCATTTTCCTCGGTCCTACAGGAGTTGGTAAAACGGAGCTTGCAAAAGAACTTGCCCGCTTTATGTTCGACAGTGAAGATGCACTTATCCAGATCGACATGAGTGAGTACATGGAAAAGTTTGCCGTATCACGACTTGTGGGAGCGCCTCCGGGATATGTGGGTTATGAAGAAGGCGGCCAGCTGACTGAAAAGGTCCGCAGGAAACCTTACTCTGTTGTTCTTCTGGATGAGATCGAAAAGGCACATCCTGATGTGTTCAACATCCTGCTGCAGGTACTTGACGAGGGACAGTTAACGGATAGCCTGGGAAGGAAAGTAGATTTCCGGAACACGATCGTGATCATGACCTCCAACATCGGAGCCCGCCAGCTGAAAGACTTCGGACAGGGAGTAGGCTTTACTACTTCAGCGAAAGCGATGCAGGCTGATAATCACTCAAGAGGGGTGATCGAAAATGCGCTGAAACGTGCTTTTGCCCCTGAGTTCCTCAACCGTATTGATGATGTAATTGTCTTTAACTCGCTAACGCAGGAAGACATCTTCAAAATCATCGATATTGAACTGGCGGCATTATTCACAAGAGTTCATGCACTTGGTTATAATATTGTACTTACCGATTCTGCCAAAGAATTTATAGCAGAAAAAGGATATGACTCCCAGTTCGGTGCCCGGCCTCTGAAGAGGGCTATTCAGAAATATCTGGAAGATCCGGTAGCGGAAGAGATCCTGAAAGGCGAGCTGACAGAGGGGGCCGTGATGGAAGTTGATTTCAACAAGGAAAGCGGAGAGATCGTGATATCACCCCGTATCGAGTTGAATGAAGATGCAGGCCAGCTACCTGGTAAAAAGAAAAATGCGGCAGAAGAAGAGTAAAATTCTTTGCTAAAAATTTTATCAATATCAATGAAAACCCGGTTCAGGCCGGGTTTTTTTGTATCTTTACGCATCCCAGAGTTTAGTTAATAGGATGAGTGACGAATCTCTTAATACAAACGAAAACAACGAAAAATTACAGAATGTAACGCCGATAAATGGCTTATATGAAAATTGGTTTCTTGAGTACGCCTCTTATGTAATATTGGACCGTGCTGTTCCCCATGTAAACGACGGCCTGAAGCCGGTGCAAAGGCGAATTCTCCATTCTCTGAAAGAGATGGACGATGGCCGCTTTAACAAAGCAGCCAATGTGATTGGGAATACCATGAAATATCACCCTCATGGCGATGCCTCTATTGGCGATGCCATGGTGCAGTTAGGACAAAAGAACCTGCTGATTGATACACAGGGAAACTGGGGTTTTCCTACCACTGGTGATGCTGCCGCCGCTCCCCGTTATATCGAGGCGAGGCTGTCGAAGTTTGCCAATGATGTGGTCTTCAATCCTGATACTACTGAATGGCAGTCCAGCTATGACGGCCGAAACCGCGAGCCGGTTACCCTGCCCGTAAAATTCCCCCTGCTTTTAGCACAGGGAGCGGAAGGGATTGCTGTGGGACTTGCCACCAAGATCCTTCCTCATAATTTCATTGAATTGATCGATGCCTCGATTGAGGTGCTTAAAGGCCAGAGGCCCAACCTCCTCCCCGACTTTCCGACAGGAGGTATGGCAGATTGTTCCAATTATAATGAAGGACAAAGAGGGGGAAAAGTAAGAGTGAGAGCCAGGATTGTAGAACGGGATAAGAAAACCCTGGCTATTACTGAAATTCCGTTTTCAACCACTACAGGAAGTCTCATAGACAGCATTATCACAGCCAATGACAAAGGGAAAATCAAGATCCGGAAGATCGAAGATAATACGGCCCAGAATGTTGAGATCATCGTGCATCTTGCACCCGGGATATCTCCGGACCTCACAATAGACGCCCTGTACGCATTTACAGACTGCGAAGTATCTATTTCTCCCAATACCTGTGTTATCCGCGATGATAAACCCCATTTCCTGAGTGTAAACGATATCCTGATCGAGAATACGGAAAACACAAAGGAACTTCTGAAGCAGGAACTTGAAATACGGCTGAATGAACTGAAAGAAAAGATCTTTTTCAGCTCTCTGCTGAAGATCTTTATACAGGAAGGGATGTATAAAAATGCGGAATATGAAAATTCCGGAACATTTGACGTGGTGCTGGAGGTTCTTAACTGCCTGTTCGAGCCCTTCTTTCCACAGTTTTACAGAACGATACTTCCTGAGGATTATAAAAAGCTTATTGATAAACCAATGAGCAGTATCACCCGCTTTGATGTTAAGAAGGCGGATGAGCAGATGCAGGTTCTTCATGATGAGATAAAAGAAGTTACGCATCACCTGAACCGGCTTACGGAGTACGCGATTGCCTGGTTTGAAAAAATAAAGCAGAAATACTCAAAAGACCGGGAACGAAAAACAGAACTCAGGACATTTGATAAAGTGGAAGCGGCACAGGTAGCGCTCGCCAACGTTAAATTCTATGTAAACAAGATAGACGGATTCGTGGGAACCGGTCTTAAAAAAGATGAATTCTTATTCGAATGTTCCGACATTGATGAAATCATCATTTTCAGGGGCGATGGCCGATTCCTGGTGACAAAGGTCCAGGATAAGGTGTTTGTCGGAAAAGATATTCTCCACGTAGGGGTTTTCAAAAAAGGAGATGAACGCACGGTCTATAATATGATCTATAAAGACGGTGAGAGCGGCACTTCTTATATCAAACGGTTCTCCGTTCTGGGCATTACCAGGGATAAGGAATATGACCTGACGAAAGGCACAAAAGGTTCGAAATCCCTGTATTTCTCAGCGAATCCAAATGGCGAAGCAGAGATTGTGACTATTCAGCTGAAGCCACATTCGAAACTAAAGAAGCTTGCATTTGATATTGACTTTGCTGAAATTGCTATAAAAGGCAGAAGTTCGATGGGCAATATCGTGACCAAGTTCCCGGTTAAAAAGATCCTGCTCAAGTCTAAGGGTATATCCACCCTTGCAGGCAGAAAAATATGGTTCGACGACATCCTGAAACGATTGAATGTGGATGGAAGAGGTAAATACCTGGGAGAGTTTGATGGAGCAGACAAGATTCTTACAGTCCTCGCCAATGGTGTATACGAGTTAACCTCATTCGATCTTACGAATCATTTTGACGACAAAATGCTGCTGATCGAAAAGTACAATCCTGAAAAGGTATATACCGTGATACACCTTGACGGGAAATCGAAGAACTACCATGTTAAACGGTTTACGTTCGATGACATTGCCATAGGAAAACAGATGAGCATCATCAACGAAGAGCCCGGTTCAAAGATGGTACTCATTTCCGGCGCTGCGCAGCCTGTCATCAAGCTCGATGTACTGAAAGGAAAAAGTCTCACCCCGGAAACGACGGAGGTAAACCTCGCCGATATGATTGACGTAAAGGGCATGAAAGCGCAGGGAAACAAGCTGTCGCAGCATGAAGTAAAGAGTATAGAACTTATTGCTGAACACGACGACGAGGAAGATGTTCCGGATCCGGTACCTGAAACGTCACTTAAAGAGGCCGTGAAAGCAGACAAGACAGACATCGAAGCGGAGAAGGAAATAAAAACGGAAGATGAATCGGATGCACTGGCAAAGGCAGCAACCGAGCCTGAAAAGCCGTCATCCAAAAATGTTGACTTTGAGATCACCAACCCGGATGATGTAGATATTGATGATAAAGGTCAGCTTGGTTTGTTTTAAAGACAAACCAGGTCAACCTCTTTATATGATCTGTTCTTCGAAAATAACTTTTCCCTTTTCAACTTTCCGGGAGGTATCGATTGTCCACGCAGAAAGGTAGACCGAACCATCGCTCTCATAGCGCAGCTTGAAGAAGCCCTTGCATTTTTGGCCGAAACGAAGATACTTTCCCGATTGCACTACATATTTAACTTTAGATCCTGACCCGCTTACGACGAAATGATTCCTGTTCTTATTAATATACTGAAGATTATGCTCATGTCCGGCAGCATATATGATGTCAGGATATTTCGCCAGTATTTCTTTTAGCTTCGAGCGAAGCCTGCGGTACCGGGGATGGGCCACGTCTTCCCTCGCCCCCAGGAATTTCCTGTACAGAGGAATAAGCGAACCCAGTCCGGGCAAAGGGATCCAGGCATCCTTATCATAAAGGGTAAGGGGAAAAATATGATGTTTCAGTTTAAACCGGCCCCCATGGATTGCGTAGCTGTAGACGGGATGATGCCCTACGACCAGCAGGTGCTTATGTTTATTTTGTTCCAGGATCGTCTCCAGCTGTTCGAAAAACTCCTCTTCCGACGACACCCGGCAGCCATATTGAGCGCCTATAGGCCGAAGCCCTTTCTGCATCCACCATTGTGTATCAATCGCGACCATCGTTATATGATCTCCTATATTAATTTCTACGGGACCAGGACAACCATTAGACGGAAGGAACACATTCTTTCCTTCAAACAACTTCTGAATAAAATTCTCCTGTCTGACTATATACTCATATCCATCGCTTCTGCCCTTGTTCCAGTCGTGATTTCCCGCTATAAAAACAACCTTCCCATGGTAATCTTTTAATGCCTCATAATGGCGGATCAGGGTATTCTCGGCATTCTTTCTCAGAATATTGCCTTTAGGAGGAAGTCCCCGGGGATAGATGTTATCGCCAAGAAATACGACTGCCGAGGGTTGCGCCGGGTTAAAATGCGCACACAAAGTTTGAAGCACCGCATCGGGCTTGGTTGGAGAAATATCACCGGTATCACCAATCAGGAAGATTTCGAATGAGCCTGAGGAGAGATCTATAGATGGCATACCTGGTTAACAGAACTTTCAGAAAGATTGTTGGCACACACGCCCGTTAAAGCGATATTTATTACATTTGTTACATCATTGTAGATCTTATGGATACTCGAAATTCGGCCGTTTTGCGCTGGGTAACTCTTCTGACTGTACTGGCTAACATAGCCTTCAATTATTTCTACGTAAAACTTACCGGAAATGACACCATGGGTGAAGTATCTGCCAGGTATCCATCCCTGTTTACCCCTGCCGGCTATGCTTTCTCAATATGGGGACTGATCTATGTTTCCTTTATCATATACTGTATTGCACAACTGCAGAAAACAGCTTTGGATAAGAAGATCTATAATCAATTGTCACTGTCTTTATTGTTCGCGAATGTCCTGGCTTCGGTATGGATATGGTGTTTTACCAGCGAGAGGCTGCTGATAAGTATTATTGTGATGTTTTTGATACTCGCCCTAAGCCTGGAAATGTTTATTATCTCCTGCAAAGCAGCGAAGCAGCGCAAGCATAGCTGGTGGATACAGTTTCCTTTCAGTTTACTTTGCGGGTGGCTTTCGGTAGCATTTCTTGCTAATCTGTCGGTCGTGATCGCATCGCAGCAGGGAAAGGAGAATATACCGCTCACATTTACTTTTCTCGCAATTGCAGCTCTGACAGCTATATATGTTGGTTTTCGAACTTCCAATCCCGTTTACCCTTCTGTAACGGCATGGGCCTCGCTGGCAATCTGGGTTGCCCGGAAGGATACCAATCCCGTTATCGGAAACGCGGCGGTCGCGGTTGCCATCATCGCCGGCCTGGTAGTATTGACGGCCATCGTTCGCCTGTCAGCCAAACGAAAACTAAGCTGATCTGATTAATTCCTGAAGTTTTGAGTGATCATCAGGCCATAAATACCTCCATCCAGAATAGCAATCCCTACGCGTCCGTAGGCTCCAGATAAGATATTTGCGCGATGACCGGGCGAATTCATTAATCCTTCGTGAGCAAGCTTCAGGGTTTGAGCGAGTGCGATGTTTTCTCCGGCAGTGGTAAAAGAAACATGAGCCTTCCTGATCCGGTCAAACGGACTGCTCCCTTCAGGACTGACGTGGGAAAAATACCCCCTGCTGAACATATCCGCGGAATGACCAAGTGCTACCTTTCTCATCTCCGGATCAGCCTGCAGGGGACTGCGTCCAG
Source organism: Pararcticibacter amylolyticus (assembly GCF_003130405.1). Lineage (GTDB taxonomy): Bacteria > Bacteroidota > Bacteroidia > Sphingobacteriales > Sphingobacteriaceae > Arcticibacter > Arcticibacter amylolyticus. The sequence continues at coordinate 5,192 of NZ_QEAS01000034.1, read as the reverse complement.
CTTTTCGTCTTTCCTCATTTATTAAGTGCAGCATTTCCTCTTCAAGATCAACCCTTTGCTCTGTTTTTTCCACTTTGAAACCGAGACGGATCAGCTTTCCGGGATCAGGCTCGACAACCGTCTTATTCATAGAACGCTGAATCATTTCAAAACCGGGTGCAATGACAGATTCCAACTTAGTGAACCCAGCCGTCAGCTTCGCTGCAATCCGGCTTTCCCGGGTATTCTCTGCAAGCCATTCAGAGAAAGGAACCAGCAGGAAAAGAGCTGTAACAATACATGCCTTAATGATGCCTCCCATTAAACCGGGAAGAAAACCGGCACCTTTGTTAAGCCTGTTTACATGAACATCTTCGGGAATAAACCGGAGCCCCCTGTCGGCCACGGCGTTTATTGACAGGCTTAAGCCTGTCAATACGATTATAAACGAGAATGGAACAACCCAAAAGCCCTTTGCCCGCAGTGTTTCTTCAAGAAGCGACACAATGTGCGGGAAGAGCAGGAACGTCAGCATAATGCTTGTTACCCAGCAAGCCAGATTGACTGCTTCGAGCACAAATCCATTTTTTACTCCGCTCCGCACGGCAAGAATGATCACACCAAGCAGGACAACGTCTATCAGGTTCATACTCAAGTATAAAAACAATCCGGAACATATAAGGCATGGATGATAAAAATAATAGGAAAGATAAGATAAACAGGATGTTGTAAAATTAAATACTATGACTATCTTTATGTGAACCAACTAATTATTACGTCTGTCTCTTACCAATTATTCGAAATATGGAAATATTCATTTTACTTCATTCAGACGCGTACGAATCGTCGGATGGAAAAATACTGGCATGTTCCCTTTTCAGGGAAAATCTGATCGACAGGATGAATAGTATTGCAGAAGCCGAAAATCAGAAGATACTGGAGTTCGCCCATTCGGGACAGCCGGGACAGGCAAAGTTTTACGTATACAATGCCATTGAAGATTACTGGGCTAAATGGAACGGCAGAAAATGGACGCAAAAACTATGTATAGAAAGGTATGATATGATTTGATATCGTTTCTATTTTTCTGCGATAAGCTTTAAGGCTTCCCGGATATGAGACAAGCCCTCTTCTGAGAAACTTAAAGCCAGAGCAAATTCATGTCCGTGACCGTCCATTTTCAAAAGAGACTTTTTGAGGATATTCACAACTTTTTCAGCCGGATATCTGGTGTAGAATTCCTCATACTGGAACTCTAAAAACACCAGGCAAAGAGCATTCTCTATGGTCTGCACTTCGGGCTCTACCTTGATCTTTTGTTTTAAGACTATTCTCCTTACCCTGGAGATTGTTTCTTCATCGTACCCAACCTGCTCCAGAATCTCCGTGGCTTTCTCAGCATGAAAGGCAGCCAGATCACGCCGCCACTTCAGGTAGCTGTCCCTACCCCCGGGGTATGAATCACGCGGGATCTCCCACCGTCCGATATGCTGGCATTTTGATGCCAGAAGAAGAGCTTCACCCGCCTGAGGAGATAACTTCAGCACCCATTCATGTAATTTAATTGCAAAGAACAGCTCCCGGGGATAAGAGTTTCCATCCCAGATAAAAACATTCGGGTCTTTCCTATTATAGTCGTCGAACAAACGATACGCCTCATGCAGTTTTGACATCTCTTATTTTTTTAGGGGTCTGGTCCATACTGTGCTCTTTCCAAAGGCTGGCAATCCGATATAGCCCCGGACTTCAAGATTTCCATCCTTTAGTTTCATCGTGCTGCTGTAGGTCTTGCCTGACCTCGGATCATAGATACGTCCGTCTTTCCATTCGCCCTCCTTATACATAAAATCCCTCAGCATGACCATATTAAGCAACGTCCTCTCTCTTTGTGATGGTTCAGGGTTCTTTATATCTTTCTTTAATGTTTTTCCGTCTTTTTCATACAGGTTCTTCCCCCACATGAGCTTTCCGAAGAACTTATCCCCGCTGCGATAGATCTCTACTTTACCGTCCTTCTCCTGGGTGAGCCACACTCCAACGATAGCATCAGCGGGTTGCTTAGCGGGAGCCGCCTGCTGCCGTCCATAGTTGAAAACCGATATTAAGATGGCAGAAAATGATAAAACGATAGTCTTTATCTCCATAAATACTCCTGGTTTATGCTGATGAAGATATAAAAAGAAAATGAAAAAGGGAAAATCACATGCAGAGCGGCACTTCCTTTTAATTTACGGGGATATATACCCTGAAGCGACTGCCCGTATCCGGCTGGCTTTCCAGTTCTACCCAACCTCCAAGCGTCTCTGCCTGAGTTTTAACAATGTTAAGGCCCTTGCCTTCTCCCGGTATATCTGAAGAGTGGAAGCGGTTGTACAAACCGAATACAGCATCACCATGCTTTTCGAGATCTATCCCCAGACCATTATCCTCTACAATAAGACAAACGTTATTCCCTACTATGGATGTTCTCAGGTTCAGATGGAGACGCCGCTTGGGTGAACGGTATTTAATAGCATTCGAGACCAGGTTAAACATGATACTGTAAATAAAGCTCCTGATACTTAGAAGGTGATCGCACTGCGAAAAGTCGCTGCTTATCAAGGCTCCACTCTCTGCGATTTCGTCAAGCAGGACATGCTTGATCAGTTCGAGTTCTACACTGAAAATGATCTCTTCTTTCCTGGTCTTTGCTCCATTCCACAGGATGGTATTGAGGTCCTTTACTACATTATCCAGATTTACAGCTTCAGTGCGGATATAAGAGATCAACTGCTGGTTAAAGGAATTATCTTCAGTTTCAAATATTGAAGTTAATCCTAATATTTTAGTAATAGGTGACCTGAGATTATGAGATATGATATAAGAGAATTGCTTCAATTCTATGTTGCGCTGGATCAGATCGGCATTCATCTTCTCTCTCTCCTGCTCGGCCTTCTTCCTGTCGGCAATGTTCACGCCCATGCCAAATATCATAGAACTTCCTTCATAACTGACCATTTTTCCCTTCAGATAGTACGGAATTTCGGTTCCATCCCTGGTGATAAGACAGGTTTCTACCCCTCCGGAGCCTTTTTCCTGTAATTGTTTAGCCTTCTCAGTTACCTTTTCTCTATCTTCTTCCACGATAAAATCGATCATTGTACGACTCCGGATCTCATTTCCGGAATAACCGAGAACAGTCTCAAAGTTCTTATTCCAGTAGAAGAACCTGCCCTTATTATCGAAGGCGTAAAAAATCCCGGGAAGGCTGTTCATTATCAGTTCGGACAGCTCGTGCGCTTTCTCAATCTCATAATCGGCATTCTTCCTTTCTGTGATATCGTTGATCGTTCCTTCCACTCTCACTAATTCTCCGTTCTGCATCTTTGGAACCACTTTAATTTCTATCCATTTAACAGAACCATCTTTATGAAAGATGCGGTATTGGGTCAGTGTTTGCTTGCCCTGCATGTGAAGAGGCTCATCTTTAAGCACTCTTTTCTTATCGTCGGGGTGGATCACCTCGAACCAGAGTGATGGATTTTGATAAAAATCTTCCACTTTATAGCCGTAGATCTTTTCACAGCCAACAGATAAATGTATATACTCCCCCTTTTTTATATCCCTTGAAAAGAACCCTTCATTGACAGCATTGAAAAGCCTTGTAATCTCCTTGTTAGCTTCCTCCAGCTTCCGTCTTGAGGCAACCTGTTCCGTAACATTCACGATAAAAAAGAACATTCCCCCCGGACTTCCGTCGTTACTCCTATATGGCTGCAGAGTAAACGAGAAAAAAAGCTCTTCAGATTCATCATCCCGCCTGAACGGTGCTTCAATGACACTGAATGGTTTCCCGGTCTTATAAACATCGTCCAACACCCGGATAAAATCATCAAGCCCTGTACCTGAGAAAACCGATCCGATCGTCTCGCCTATGATATCCGACCTGCCAACAAGTTTCAAAAACAAAGAATTTGCCATTCTGATCCTGTGCTGCGGCTCTTCCAGCAACGCGACAGGTGACGGCAACTGCATCAACAGATTATTAATTATGCTTCCCGCATTATCATTATACATACTGAACCCTTCCTTTTAGCGTAAACCCCTTCAACGCTTCTTACAAGTTCTTTTTTAATCAAAAAAGTCATAACAGCTTTTACGAACAATGCCTGCCGATGTTGCACCTTCGACCCTATGTATCTTAAATATAGCTATTTATACAAAAACCCAAACCCCAATTGATATAAGAACCAACATCTGCCACTTTTGTTGCATTCAAGCATATCAAACCTTTCCAGCACTTTATTTGTACTTATAACAAAAGCGAAATAATATGAAAGTAGCACACATTAACTTATTTCTTTTTAGCGTGATCTTGTTTCTGTCGAGTTGCGAACTCGTAGGCGACATCTTCAAGGCTGGAATGTGGACAGGAGTCATAGGATTGATTCTGGTAGTCGTATTAATAATCTGGATCCTCAGAAAAATTTTCTGATAATCCGGTTGAATGGCCATCCGTTTTGCGCTTGATGGCGTCATGGTTTATAATATCAAAATATGGCAGCCTGAATTGGTCAGGTTCCCGTTTTTCAGTTTAATGCTGGTCGGCTGCTGCAGAAGCTGACCGGATTAGGAAAACTTCTTTTACACTCTGTAAGCTCTTTAAGTGAACCAAATTTCAGAAGGTTTCAGACAGAAACAATGGTAC
>NZ_QEAS01000034.1:0-493 GCF_003130405.1 Pararcticibacter amylolyticus | reverse complement strand
TTGTTTAAACCGGATTTTCCTTTTTATATTTGCAGGACAGAAATGGCAAAAGCAGAATCAGCAGAAATATCGACAGAAGAAAAGATCAGGCAGGCTGCGCATAAAGTCTTTACCAGGAAAGGCTATGCTGCAACCAGAACCCGGGACATTGCAGAAGAAGCGGGTATAAACCTGGCCTTGCTGAATTATTATTTTCGCAGCAAGGAGAAGCTTTTTGCAAAGATCATGACAGACAGTCTCCAGCATTTCATGACAGGCATTAAAGCAGTACTGAATGATGAGACTACTTCCCTGGAAGAGAAAATTGAGCGCATTGTTATCAACTATACAGATATGTTCATGGATGAGCCCGACCTTCCCTTGTTTATTATGAGTGAAGTCAGAACAGATCCCGACAGGCTTCTCACCCGCATGAATATCAAGGACTTTATTTTTTCCTCTCATTTTATGAAGCAATATCAGCAATATGCGAAAGATCATAACAAGACGCCTA
>NZ_QEAS01000033.1:26299-28159 GCF_003130405.1 Pararcticibacter amylolyticus | reverse complement strand
ACAGGATTACCAAATTGCAGTGTATAATTCAACCAGGAATAACAAATCATCGTGTATAATTAATTCAGGATTTATTCAGTAAGGTGTATAGCCATTCTAGGATAAGACAAGGATAAGACATCTTCCGGGTCGGCTTCGGGACTCCTTTGAGACTTGTTTGGGTCTTCTTTGGGGTTTCTTTGGGTTTTGTCCGAGACTCCTCCGAGATTTCTCCCGGGTTTGTCCGAGATTTCCCGGAAAAAACTCGGACAAATCCCGGATAAATCTGAACGGACGCACGGTAAAAAGGGCCAGCAGTCCCAAAGCAGGGGCGAATCAGACCCGAAGAAAGTACAGGCGAATCAGCGGGACTGGAGACCTTACGTAAGTTATCAGGCATAGATAGTGTTTAATTCAATAAGGGTCAGTTTCACCGATTGCCAATACCCAATATTACCATCAAGTACCAAACCGCGGCCCGTTTATTTATTTGTACTTTTGATCCGATGAGTAATAAATTTCCTTCTGCGCTGCTACGTTCGCTCATTCAGGAGCATGGCATTGAAGAGCATTCTTTTCTCGGAGAGCATGAAAGCAACGGGCAAGTAACCTCCGTGCGCTTAAATCCTTTTAAAAAAATAACCAATTTCAATAACGCACAGCAAATCCCCTGGTGCGGGGATGGCAGATATTTAGAACAAAGACCTTCTTTTATTGCTGATCCTCTTTTTCACGCAGGCTGCTATTATGTACAGGAGGCATCGTCCATGTTCCTCGAGCTAGCGCTGAACTCTTCCACTGATCTCGTTCAGCCGCTGAAAGTCCTCGACCTGTGTGCTGCACCGGGAGGAAAAAGTACTTTATTAGCCTCTCTTATTAACCAGGACAGTCTGCTTGTTTCAAACGAGATCATCAAAAGCAGGGTGCCTGTACTTGCAGACAATCTGACTAAATGGGGAAATTTAAATACAGTTGTAAGCAACAACGATCCCCGGGATTTCAACCGGCTGGAAGGGTATTTTGATGTTATGGTGGTAGATGCTCCCTGTTCCGGCTCAGGCATGTTCAGAAAAGATCCGGCAGCCATTGACGAATGGTCAGAAAACAACGTTCAACTGTGCAGCGAACGTCAGCAAAGAATTCTGGCAGATGCATACAGTGCATTAAAACGGGGAGGAACATTAATTTATTCCACCTGCTCCTATTCATCAGAAGAGAACGAGCAGATTGCCGACTGGCTTTGCGACAATTATCAGTTGAAGACCGTCAGAATCCCTACAGATGAATCATGGGGTATAGTAGAAACAGTGTCAGAGAAGCACAGTTGTTATGGATACCGGTTTTACCCCCATAAGGTAAAAGGAGAAGGGTTTTTCCTTAGCTGTTTCGTCAAACAGGACGGACACGATGCAGAAGCCCCATTTCAGAAGCCACAGAAGCTAAATGCCGCTGACCTTGGCGTTTTGAAGAAATGGATACACGAAGGTGAGATCACTATAATACCTGCAAAAGAGGGTTATTGCGCCATACCGTCTGCATTTCAACATGATATCCGCTTTCTTCAGACAAAATTATATCTGAAAAAATCAGGAGTTTACATTGGTAAAATTGCGGGAAAGGACCTTGTTCCCGACCAGGAACTGGCACAAAGCCTGATACTTCATGATGATATCGCAAAAGTTGAGCTTTCATTAGAGCAGTCTCTGAAGTATCTCAGGAGAGATGTACTCAACCTGCAAGATAGCCCAAAAGGATGGGCGCTTATGTGTTTTGAAGGATTCGGCCTTGGATGGGCTAAAATATTACCAAACCGGGTTAATAACTATTATCCTAAGGAAATGAGAATCCTGAAGGAATTATGAACGTCGATGTTATGGGGGG
>NZ_QEAS01000033.1:21888-26096 GCF_003130405.1 Pararcticibacter amylolyticus | reverse complement strand
GAATCCCCCCTCCTTCACTAAAACTCTCCCGTCGATAGCATCACCAGGGTACAGCCTTCCACCGTTTCGATACCGCGCTGACGTGCCATGGATTCGAGTTCGGGATTCTCTGTCCCGGGGTTGAAGATAATCCTCTTTGGCTTTGTATCTAATATATAATCATAGAGAGGCTTCTGATTACGGGTACCGACATACATGGTGATCGTGTCTATGTCGTCATGTACAGCCTCCGGTTTTTCAATTGGCACACCTGCCACTTCTCCCCTTTTAATTCCTACGTTTACAATTTCATGTCCGTACCGCACCAGTTTATTTGCTGCAAGATAGGCATAACGACTGGGGTCTGGCGTGGCTCCAATTACAAGTGTCTTCTTCATAGTCGTTCCGTTTTTGATAACTGCTTATTTAATATCGCGATCTGGCCAAGATGATAGGTATGATGCTGGCCCAGTCCGGTTAATGTTTGTCTGAAAGTGATCAGAGGATTTTCATCCTCTTCATACGACACAAAAGTGTCCCATTGATCTTCTCTGAGCTCTGCAATTGCTTGTTTGAGTTCTGAATGAGCTTCCTGAAACAGTCCCGTCAGGTCTGGCCAGGAATAGCCGGAAGGATCCGGCCAGTCGCCCCTTTCGGGATCTGAAGCTACGTTCCCCCTGAGCCGGGCAGTCACCTCTTCCGTCCAGGCTGTCATATGGAGCAGAATTTCTTTAATTGAGTGAGCGTTGCCCACACGTTCGGAAACTACCCTTACATCAACCTGGCTTAGAATTTCTCTCACGGAACTGCCATACCAGGGATAACCGTTCACAACGGTTTCGATCTCTGTATGAATGACGTCGCCTACTGTTTTCATAATAACATTTTCACTACAGCATCAGCACAATTCATGCCATCAATGGCTGCTGAAACGATTCCTCCAGCATAACCGGCCCCTTCCCCGCAGGGAAACAGTCCCTGAGCCTGGGGATGCTGAAGGGATTCACGGTCACGGGGAATCCTTACCGGTGAAGAGGTCCTGGATTCTACACCAACCAGGATTGCTTCATTGGTAAAGTAGCCTTTCATCTTTTTACCAAATACAGGGAGAGCCCGCTTAAGCCTGCTGTAAACCACATCAGGTAAAACCTCACGGAGCTCTGCGCTCCTGGTACCTGGCAGATAGGAATTCACCGGAAGATCAACCGACAGCTTTCCATTCACAAAATCTACCATTCGCTGCGCAGGCGCAACAAGAGCGCCACCGCCTGCCATCCACGCCTTACGTTCCACCTCAGCCTGAAAATCAAGAAGGCTGAAAGGATCCCCGGGGCTAGTCACATCATCAAGAGTAATTTGAACTACCGTCCCTGAATTTGCATAAGGATTATTGCGCTTTGAAGGCGACCAGCCGTTCACGACTATCTCATTGAAATCGGTCGCACAGGGAGCAATAATTCCCCCCGGGCACATGCAAAATGAAAACACACCTCTCTTGTCCACCTGCTCTACCAGGCTATAATAGGAAGGCGGAAGATGTGCATCGCGCACCGAACAATGATACTGAGCCTGGTCGATCACACTTTGCGGATGCTCTATACGCACCCCTAATGCAAATGGCTTGGATTCCACAAGTAAACTCTGACGGCGCATTAAGTGAAAAACATCACGGGCAGAATGCCCTGTAGCAAGGATCACAGATTCTGCTTCAAACGTATTTCCATCTGCCGTCTTCACTCCGCGGATCTTTCCTGAGGTGATCAGCAATTCTGTTACCTTGCAATCAAAATGTACCTCTCCGCCTGCGTTCAGGATACTCTCCCGCATGGCTGTGATGATGTGCGGCAGCTTGTTTGTCCCAATATGAGGACGTGCGTCGATCAGGATATCTTCATCAGCGCCATGCGCTACAAATGTTTTCAGAACATACTGCACGTCTCCCCTCTTATTGGACCTGGTATACAGTTTACCATCAGAATAGGTCCCTGCTCCCCCTTCACCAAAGCAGTAATTCGATTCAGGATTGATCATCCCCTCGCGGTTAATCGCAGCCAGGTCGCGACGTCTTTGCCGGACATCTTTTCCTCTTTCGAGGACAACCGGCCTAAGGCCGCACTCGACACACCGGAGAGCCGCAAAAAGACCTGCGGGACCGGCGCCGACTATCAAAACGGGCTTTTTGTCGCTGACATTGGGATAATTAACTGAAAAAATTTCAGGTTGCGCTTCCTGGTCAATATATACCTCCACTTTAAGCCGGTAGACCACTTTTCTTCCCCGAGCATCAATGGAGCGCTTGAGGACTTTAACGTTTTGGATTCGTGTTTGTGTTATTCTCAGAGCATCTGAGGCGTGTTTGAAGAGCGCTGAGCTATCGGCTGTTTCGTGCGGCAGAAGCACGATCTCAATTTCTTTTATCATAAAAAAATGCCGGGTTTTTATCCCGGACAGTAACAAAGGTATGAAATTTGAAATCTAAGATGTAAATTGAAAAAGTTTTAACTTTTATTTAGAATATGAAACGAATCTTGTATACAATCGCCGGCTTACTGGCTGTTTTTTCTTTTTCCTCATGCGATTATAATGGTATGGTCAAACTGGATGAACAGGTGCAGGCACAATGGGCACAGGTGCAGAATGTTTATCAACGCCGCTCTGATCTGATCCCGAACCTGGTCAGCACAGTGAAGGGAGCTGCTAACTTCGAGAAAGAAACGCTGACACAGGTAGCTGAAGCAAGGGCAAAAGCGACATCGATCACGGTTGATCCTGATAAATTAACTCCTGAGAATATCCAGAAATTCCAGAGCGCTCAGGGAGAACTAAGCACCGCCCTCGGCCGCTTACTTTCTGTTACAGAAAACTATCCTGAATTAAAGGCTAATGCCAATTTCCAGGAATTACAGGCTCAGCTTGAGGGAACGGAAAACAGGATCACAGTCGAAAGACAGAAGTTTAACGAGGTTACCCAACAGTATAACTCGAAGATACGTTCCTTCCCTAATAACCTGACGGCAGGGATGTTCGGGTTTGAGAAAAAGGGATATTTCCAGGCCGAGGCAGGTTCGGAAAAGGCTCCAAAAGTTGAATTCTAATCACGTAGCACAGAGCCGGCAAATAAAATATGCCGGCTCTGTGTATTGTTCCACAATATTTAAGAAAAGAGGAAACCAAATCCCTCTCTATCAGTTAAAAAACAGTTCAGGCACGTAGCCAACGCTAATAAATAACAGCCAATCCCATCAGTCATGGCACTTTTTTCAGAACAGGAACAGGAAGATATCAGGATCGCGATCGAAAACGCAGAGAAGAATACCTCCGGCGAAATCAGGATCTGCGCACAAAAAAAATGTGAAGGCGATCCTCTTGACATAGCCGCTAATTATTTCCTTAAGATCGGGATGGATAAAACTGCCCTGAGAAACGGTGTTTTGATTTATATCGCCACTGAAGACCATAAATTTGCAATTATTGGCGATAAGGGCATTAACGAAGTGGTTCCGGGAGATTTCTGGGACGCCACAAAAGCGGCAATGCTTCAAAAATTCAGGGACGGACAAATGGCAGAAGGACTTGTGACAGGCATCACCATGGCAGGGGAAAAGCTTAAGCAATATTTCCCTCACTTTGACGGGGATAAGAATGAGTTGCCTGACGAGATATCGTACATGTAGCCTGATGCTGCTTAAAACCAAAACATTTTGAAAAAATCAGTTCTTTTAATCACATCATTTTACATCTTCCTCTTTTCTGCTTTCGCGCAGGAGTTTCCGCCGAAGCCTGACAGGCTTGTAAACGACTACACAGGCACGCTTTCGGAAGCGGAAGCAGGTCAACTGGAACATAAACTGGTTGCTTTCGATGATTCTACAAGCACACAGATTGCGGTGGTGCTCATGAAGTCTGTCGGTGCTTATGATATTGCCGACTACGGTGCGCGACTGGCTCAGAGCTGGGGCATCGGCGGTGGAAAAAACAACAATGGTGTTCTACTCCTGGTGGCCCTGGCCGACAGAAAAGTAACTATCCAGACTGGCTACGGTGTGGAGGGAGCGCTGCCGGATGCCATAACTAAGAGGATCATTGAGAATGAAATTAAACCTGAATTCCGTGATGGCCGGTATTATGACGGGATAGATAAAGCTACAGATGCCATTATTTCCTATACAAAAGGAGAGTATAAAAACGATCAGCCGAAACAGAAGAGACAATCCGGGAGTTTTCCTGTT
>NZ_QEAS01000033.1:21617-21849 GCF_003130405.1 Pararcticibacter amylolyticus | reverse complement strand
GGCAAAAAAGGTGGCGGAGGAGGACGCGGCGGCCGGGTAATCGGAAGCCGGGGCGCATCGGATATTTTCTGGTGGACTATGCTGTCGGGTATGGGTAACAGAGGCGGCGGAGGCGGCAACTGGGGAGGAGGATCAGGCGGCGGCTTCGGTGGTGGTTCAGGAGGCGGATTTGGCGGCTTCGGAGGCGGCAGTTTCGGAGGGGGCGGATCTAGCGGAAGCTGGTAGGCCAAAG
>NZ_QEAS01000033.1:0-21564 GCF_003130405.1 Pararcticibacter amylolyticus | reverse complement strand
TTGGGCGTGGGACTTGAGATGCGCTTTGGAAGCCCAGCAGCTCACTATCAATTTTAATAATTAATTAAAAGCTAATTGCTGACAGCTGATTGCTGATAGCCATTAGATAACCATAACAATTATGATTCGTAAAGATTTCATAGAAGCTGAGATCCAGAAGCTGGCCCAGGTGCTGGCAAAGATCCTGAGATTAAAAAATGACGGGAACGTGGATGATGCAAAAGAGTTGTCATCCCAAACGATAGTTGATTCCTTTGGACTAACTGAAGACGAACTTGATTCGCTGAGTCCGGAGGAATTTACAGATCGCCTGAGAGAACAGAAATATTCGGCAGAAAAGCTGGATATGCTAGCTCAATTCTTATTTGAAAGTGTGTATCCTTTCGAAGAAACGGATGAAACCTTTGCTGCATTAAATAAAACGGCTGCCATACTGAACCTGCTTGAGACGGATTACCATCAGCAGTCCCTTCAAAATATCAGTAAGCGTGAACAGATCGATAAATTTCTAAATAACCGGCAATATGAGTGATCCTCTGAAATGGGAGAAGCTGTCTTCTAAGTATCTTGTAAGAGAAAAATGGGCTACACTCCGTGTGGATGCCTGCCGTATGCCGGACGGAACCCAGATAGACGATTATTATGTGCTGGAATATCCTGATTGGGTAAACGCAATTGCAGTTACAGAAGACAATGAAGTGCTTCTGATCAGACAATACCGTCATGCAGCTGAGGAAGTCTTCCTGGAAGTTCCGGGAGGCTGTGTCGATCCGGGAGAAACGCCTGAACAGGCAGTAAAACGGGAACTGCTGGAAGAAACGGGCTATGCATTCGAAACTCTCGAACCTATGGGTCATGTGTATGCCAATCCGTCGACCGCGGGAAATAAGACATACAGTTATCTGTTAACCGGAGGAAAAAAGGTACAGGAGCAGCACCTCGATGGCCGCGAAGAAATTGAGGTGTTAAAGGTAAGCATAGACGAACTGAAAGATCTCCTGCTGAACAACAAGATCCTGCAGGCCTTACATGTTACGGCTATCCTTTACGGCCTGAATAAACTCGGTCTGCTGAAATAGAACTACTGTGCCCCTCTTTTAACTTTCAACTCTCAACATTCCGTCTCATATGTTCGTTCAGGATCTTCATATTTATCCGGTTAAATCTCTGGGAGGAATCAGGGTAAAAAGCGCGTTGGCCCTGCAAAGAGGTTTTCAGTTTGACCGGCGGCTAATGCTAACCGACACCGATGGCAGTTTCATTACACAGCGCGTTTATCATCAATTATCATTGCTGCAAACGCAACTAGATGAGGATGGAATTGTGATCACTCACAAGAAAGATGCGGAACAGCAAACCAGGATCCCTTTTTACCGTAACGGAGGAGAATCTACAACAGTGTCTGTTTGGGATGACACAGTTGAGGCACTCCATCTGAATGAAGACATTGACGAATGGTTTAGTAACTTTCTGCAATTTCCATGCAAACTTGTTTATCTACCTGAGAATGGGATCCGGCCGGTCGACACCAGGTACGCGGAGCAGGGAGAACAGGTCAGTTTCGCAGATGCATTCCCCTACCTCTTGATCGGACAAGCATCTCTTGACGATCTAAACTCACGGCTGGATATTCCGGTACCCATGAACCGGTTTCGCCCGAGCATTGTAGTAACCGGGTCCAGCGCTTTCGAAGAAGACACATGGAAGGAGATCAGGATCGGAGAAGTGCGGTTTAAAGTAGCAAAGCCCTGCGCCAGATGTATTCTAACGACTGTGGATCAGGAAACGGGAATAAGAGGCAAGGAACCCTTGTATACATTATCGAAATACCGGACAACAAACAACAAAGTGCTCTTTGGCCAAAATCTGATCGCTTTAAATGAGGGGCTTATTAGTGAAAATGATCCGGTTGAAATTCTTCTCTATAAAGACTGACCGGATATGTGCAGGTCGTATTGCGGTCTTACCCATATACTTTCGCCGGAAAAGTTCTCCGTAGAACTTAAGATAATCAATTGAAAACCTAACGTAAAAAAATCACTTTGCAGCAAATTGTTGCAATCTTTTGGTTTAAACAGTTTTATCTTCGCTCCACGTTTATACATAACTATGATCAATTACAATCCCAAAGTCTGGTTTCCCTTTATTTTCCGCTTCAATAAAACTGATACTCTAAGAAGATTATTTCCACTTATGGTGGTAGCCGCTATCTATTCAGGCACCATTGCTTACCTGGAGCTGGAAGTATTTCGTCTGTCTGAAAATAGCTATGTGAGCAATCTCGGAGTGATGCACAGCGTACTAGGTTTTGTGATCTCTTTACTGCTCGTATTCAGAACCAATACCGCTTATGACCGGTGGTGGGAAGGCAGGAAGCAACTGGGAGCTCTGACGAATGCATCAAGGAACCTGGCAATTAAGCTAAACGGGTTTCTTCGACATGAAGAAGACAAGCATTTCTTCAGGCTGATGATCCCAAACTATGCTTTTGCATTGAAAAACCATTTGCGGGAAAATCTTGATTTCCATGAACTGGATCCGGTGCTGGATCTTAAAAGGCACCATCATCTTCCAAATCAGATAGCGGCGAAGATCTATGAACGGCTAGTGCAGCTTCAGCAAAAGGGAATACTATCGTCAGATCAGTTGTGGTTGTTAAATGAGGAAACGAAATCGCTGACTGATATCTGCGGGGCTTGCGAACGGATAAAGAACACTCCTATTCCTTACACTTACAGTGTATTCATTAAAAAATTCATTTTCTTTTATATCCTTACGCTACCATTTGGATGGGTGTTTAACATTGGTTATCTGATTATCCCGGTTATTGTGTTCATCCTCTATGCATTTACGAGCCTCGAATTAATCGCCGAAGAGATTGAAAATCCCTTTGGTGTAGATGATAATGACCTTCCGGTTGATCAGATCTGCCACAACATCAGGAAACATGTGAGTGAGGTGCTGTAAAAAATCAGCACCTCTGTACCGCTATATCGTTTTTATTATTTTTATTCTATATTAGCATTTCTAACCATTGCAGGACCGCAGTAGATTATGCAGGTAGGAAATTTATCCCGGATGACAGACGACGAGTTGGTGAAAGGACTGCAGGAAGGAGATCTCCGTTGTTTTGAGGAGATCTACAAAGCGTATTCTTCCCGGTTGTACAGCGCCGCTTACAATATATTACGGAATAAAGAGGTCTGTGAGGATATTGTACAGGAGCTTTTTATTGACTTGTGGGTAAAACGTGATCATCTGAGGATTATTCATCTCCGGTCATACCTGTATACATCGGTACGAAACAAAGTGCTGATGACCTTACGTTCGGGCAGAGTGGCCCTTGATCTAGAAGTCGTAGAGATGCTGATCGACGAGCACGCTGCAGACAACCGGATCATTCAGAAAGAAATTCATGAAAATCTTGAAAGAGGGATCTCTGAGTTGCCTGAAAAATGCAGGGAAGTTTTCGTGCTGAGCCGGAAGGAACAGTTAAGTCATAAAGAAATAGCAAGCTTGTTAAATATTTCCGTCAAGACCGTCGAAAACCATCTGACAATAGCCCTAAAGCGGCTGAGGGCCTCTCTTGCTGACTTTCTTCTCCTGGCCGTCGCACTCCTCCCTCTTTTCCTGTAAGAAAATTTATAAAAAAATACGCTATGCCTTAGGGGGTATGACGTTCTGCAGCATCATACATACTGAAAATGGAAAGGAAACACTTAAAGCCCGTGTCGGAAAATCCGTCAGATCAAAAAAGGACTGCCTTTTTGGAGACACTTATCACAAGATATTTCGACAGGCAGAGTGAAAAAAATCAGGAAGAATTTGCAGAAGATGAGTCCTTTGACCGTGAAGGCGTTTACGATAAGGTGATGACCGCTATCAACGAGAAGAAAAGCAGTTCACATAAAGGGATTCCCATACTTCGTATTGCCGCTTCCATATTGCTTGTGTCAAGCCTAGCCTCTCTTTTGTACTTGAAAAGGGCTGAAATCGCCCTCCTGCTGAATCCGGAGAAAATGGTGGAAAGGAAGACAGAGAAAGGACAAACGATGATCGTGAAGCTGGAGGACGGAAGTAAGGTATGGCTGAACTCAGACAGCAAGCTTATCTATCCCGAACATTTTAATGGCAAAAGCAGGAACATAAAACTGGTGGGAGAAGCCTATTTCGAAGTGGTTCACCTTGCTAAACAACCTTTCACGATTGAATCCGAACGAGTAAAGACAGTAGTACTCGGAACAAGCTTTAATATCAGGGCTTACCCGGGCAACAAAAAGGTGGAAGTGACGGTATTGACAGGAAAAGTAGCCGTTTATACTCCTAATGGTAAAAAAGAGACTTTTAGTAAAGTGTATGTCACTCCTGATCAAAAAGTCACGTATGCAGGTGAAGACATCCGGCTGCGACCTTATTCTGTAAAAGCAGAAGAATCCATAGACTGGAAGGAAGGTAAAATGCTGTTTAACGCAACTCCCCTGGCAGAGGTCATAGAGGAAATTGAACGAAAGTATAATGTAAAACTGAATTGCAGCGATAAAATCAGGGAATGTCCTATCACAACGACTGCAGATCTGAAAAATGAAGGGCTTAATAAAACGCTTAGGATAATTGCCGGAACTGTTAATGCATCTCTGTCCTATCAGGACGGGACGTATTACCTGGACGGCAAAGGCTGTGAATAAGCGTGCTGCAAACAAACAATTTAACCGATAACATAAACCCCTAAAGAATGGAAATATCACATACGTAGAAAAAACAAACCCGCCCCATGACCTGAGCGGGTTTTTAAGATGTAATCAGAAAACAGAAATGTGCCTGCCGACCTGAGAAATCACAGGTGCACTTCTTATCCGTACACTTTAACGAATTAAAATTATGAAAAAATCTCTATTGCTCACTAATAGAGTTAATGATTATTTGTGGATAATTATGAGATACAGCGTCTCTGTAGGTTGTATTATTTTTTGCTTCTGCTCTCTGGCGTTCTCGAATTCTACCTTCAGCCAAAAAGTATTAAACCATAAAGTCACGGCTGACTTGAAAAATGTAACGCTGGAGCATGCATTGGAAGTTATTTCTTCGTCAACCGGCGTTAAGATTGCTTACAGCGATCAGCTTCTGAAGAAAACCATGGTAGTTGACCGGGATCTGAGAAATGAGAATCTCGGCGAGGCACTTGCAAAGTTGCTCTCCCCTGCCGGCTTGTCTTATTCGGTCGTAGAAGATGTTGTGGTGATCGTGAGAAAAAACGAGCTCAGTAATGATCTTATGCTCAAGGAGCTGGCAGCAGAACGGGAAGTCCGCGGAGTAGTTACCGATAGTTCCGGAGTAGGCCTGCCGGGCGTATCTGTAGTAGTAAAAGGAAAAACAGGAAGCGGAGTGGCAACAGATCAGAACGGAAATTTCAGGATCAGGGTTGACGACAGGGCTGTCCTTGTTTTTAAAATGATTGGATTTATTACTCAGGAAGTTCAGGTAAATGAAAGGAGCTTTTTTTCAGTAAGGCTTCGTGAAGATGTGGCTGCACTTAAAGAAGTTGTGGTGGTTGGGTATGGAACCCAAAAGAAAACGAATATCACCGGCGCTCTCAACTCTGTAAACACGGCTGAACTTGTAAGGACTCCAACGGCCAGCCTGACCAACACGCTTGCCGGCCGGCTTCCGGGATTGGTATCGATACAGGGAAGCGGAGAACCGGGGGCAGACGGATCAGCCCTTTATATAAGAGGGTTTGGTTCTTATAACGGCCAGAGCCCCCTGGTACTGGTAGACGGAATAGAGAATGCTATAGACAGGATTGATGCGAACGAGGTAGAAACAGTAACTGTTCTCAAAGATGCGGCGGCGACTGCTGTTTATGGGATGAAGGGTGCTAACGGAGTTATACTGGTCACGACCAAAAGGGGAAAAGTAAGTAAACCGGCCGTTTCACTTACGTCTCAGATGTCCGTCCAGCGCCCCACCAGGATACCAGACTACCTGGACTCTTATAACGCATTAAGCTTGTACCGGGAAGGATTGATAAATGATGGATTAAACGCGAACTTGTACACAGATGAATATCTCAACAAATTCCGTGACCGCAGCAATCCTACATATGAATACCTGTATCCTAATACCGATTGGCAAAAGGAATTATTAAAGCCGAGTTCGCTGATGAATCAGACAAACCTGAACGTCAGCGGAGGAACTCCAAACACCCGGTATTTTGTTTCAATGACTTATTTAAACCAGGACGGACTATACAGGTACGAAGATTTGAGCGACTACAATATTCAGGCGACTTTGAATAAATATAATTTCAGAAGCAATATTGACATCGATATATCAAAGAACCTTTCAATGGAGCTCAATCTTAGTGATGTAGTCAGAGACCGGAATTATCCTAATGAGAATGCCAATGATTTCTGGAATGAACTCAGAGTAACCCCGCCGTGGCTGTATCCCGTTACCAATCCAAACGGCTCTATACCACAGCAACGCGATGCACCGGTAAACCCTTACGGGCGGCTTACCCAATATGGATACAAAAGATTATTTGAAAATACGATGGGCGCCATTGTTGGTTTTAACCTAAAATTACCTTTCGTAACTGAGGGCCTGAGTATCAGAACCCGCTTCGCATTTGATGCCCAGAGCTTCAGAAATATCACGAGACAAAGGAATTACTCAACCTACAGGTTCACTATAGATGAAAATGAGACTGATCTGAGTAAGGGTACCTATGAGGAAATGAGCACCGGAGATCAACAGCTGAACTTTGATCTTGATGCAAATGGGAGTAGAAAATCAACATTTGAAGGATATATCAACTACGACAGGACTTTTAATGAAAAGCATCTGGTTTCGGGAATGATCCGGTACAACCAATCTCAGGACTTCCGGGCAACTCCCAAAGCGGATGGCGGAGTTGCAGCGTTACCGTATAAACAACTGGGTGTAGTAGGCCGTATAAACTACACGTTTGACAGGAAATATGTCGCAGAATTTGATGCCGGGTATAATGGATCGGAAAACTTTAAGACCGGCCGGCGTATGGGATTCTTTCCTGCAGGATCTTTAGCGTGGGTAATCTCAAATGAGAATTTTCTCAAGGGATCGAAGAATTTCAATTTACTCAAGTTACGGGGATCTTTCGGTACCGTAGGTGTGGATAACAGCTCTACACGATTCCCCTACATCAGTACATGGAATACCGGCAACGGCAGCGGCTACCATTTTGGTATTGATGCTGATGGCAATTCCTATAGTGGTGCGCAGGAAAACGTAGTAGGAAACCAATACCTTACCTGGGAACGCGCCAGAAAAACAAATATTGGAATTGACCTTGGTTTGTTTAATAACACATTGACTTTTACAGGCGATGTGTTCCAGGAACACCGTACAAAGATCCTCTCTAATGCGAAAACTATTCCCGATGTATTAGGCATTCAAAATCTGCCGATGGTAAATGCCGGAGTAGTCGATAACCAGGGATTTGAAGCGGAGCTGACATGGCGAAAAACAGTGAATGAACATAATATATTCCTCAGAGCTAATTACTCTTATTCTAAAAATGAGATCAAGTATGCCGCTGAACCCGAATACACATTCGCTTACCAGGGGATAAAGGGTACGCAGATCTATGAAGCACAGGGACTCATTGCTTTAGGGCTTTTCAAAGACCAGGCTGAGATTGATAACAGTCCCTCGCAGGCGGGATATGGTGTTATACGGCCGGGAGATATTAAGTATCTGGACAGGAACCAGGACGGGATTATCAACTCTCAGGACAGGGGATATCTGGGAGAAGTTCTGAGACCTAAATCCATGCTGGGTTTCACAATGGGATATTCCTTCAAAGCGATTGATGTGAATGTGCTGTTTCAGGGAGCCCTTGGAGGATATAACTGGCTAACCGGCACATCTGCCTGGGCTTTTGCGCGGAATAGTGCCATACTAGCTGACTACCTGAATAACCACTGGACTCCGGAAAACCTGGATGCAGAGTATCCGAGAATCTCGTCTTCAGACAATCTTAATAATAATCAGGAGTCAACATTCTGGTTGCGTTCTTCTAATTACCTGCGACTGAAGAATGTGGAAATCGGTTATACTCTTCCCAAATCCTTTCTCGCTAAACTCAGCCTGAAGAACGTAAGGATTTTCGCTACCGGCGTTAATCTCTACACCTGGGATAAATTTAAGATCTATGATCCTGAGATACCCGATGGGTTCGGTAATTATCCTCAGCAGAAGATTGTCAATTTTGGTTTGAATGTTACTTTATAACAATAAAGAAATGAAAAAGACATGTTTGTTCCTGGTCTCTGTATTCTTACTCGTTGCTGCGTCATGTAATAAATATCTGGACGTAGTACCGAATGAGTATGTAACAGATGACGACGTTTATAATAATATTAACCTCGCGGAGCAGGCTTTGGCCCGTCTATACAATGCAATGCCTGACGAAACCGGAAGTACCATTACATCTTATACAGATGAAAGTTATCACCACTGGACTGATAACGGCGGAGCGCTTGACGCTTATAAGTTTAATCTTGGCACCTGGAGCACCACGGATAATCCCATAGGCAACTGGGCCGGTCGCTATCAGGATATCAGAAGAGCAAATACCTTTATTGAGAGAATAGAGAAAGTTCCTGTCCCTCTTGACAGGAGCGAATACTATCAAACCTGGATCCCAAGATACAAGGCTGAAGCAAGGTTCCTCCGCGCAATGTTCTATTTTGAATTGTTTAAAAGATTCGGAGCCGTTCCGCTGCTGACATCATCAGCCAGTATTGACCTCAATGAAGCTGCCAGCAGCAATGTTGAAAGGAATTCAACAGATGAAATAGTGGATTTCATTGTTTCAGAATGTGATGATATTGCCTCGTCTCTTCCTTCGGTGCAGGAACCTTCGCAGGTGGGACGGGTGACTCAGGGTGCGGCATTAGCACTTAAAGCCAGAACGCTGATCTATGCAGCGAGTCCTTTGTTTAACGGGAATGCTCTTTACAAGGATATAAGCAATCAGGATGGGAAGAAACTTTTCTCTCAGGCTTACGATCGGGAGAAATGGAAGAGAGCTGCAGATGCTGCCATGAATGTCATCAATTTGGGTATATACTCCCTCTACTCCCCTTTTCCGGATAATCCAATCCAGAATTATGCCGCACAATTTCATACGCGCGACTATACCGAATCAATCTTCCAGAGAATAAAGGAAAACAGTACCGGCCTTGACGGAAACTGGCTTCCTAACGGGCCTCCATTTAAAGGGAACGGACAGTTTACTCCTTTACAGGAAATGATAGACTCTTACGAAATGAAAAACGGTTATCCAATCGGAGAACAGGGGTCAAATTATCAAAGTACCGGATTCTGGAGCGGGCAGTTATGGGACGGCTTGAAATGGCAGGCTGTTTCTAATATATCGAACATGTACAAGGACAGGGATCCTAGGTTTTACGCCAGCATCTTTTTTCAATATGACGTTTGGCGTTACGATGCAACAAAACGTCCTGTAAAATTAGCGTTCTGGGGAAGCGGAAACGGCAAGACCGACGGATGGGCCAACAGTAAAAGCGGAACAAATCCATGGGGATACAACATCAGAAAATTTCTTTCGCCTGATTATGACAGGAATGCCAATACAGGTACAGCTAAAAGGAACTGGCCTGTTTACAGACTGGCAGAAATGTACCTGATCTATGCAGAAGCAATGAACGAATATCTGGACGCGCCCGACAACCGTGTATATGAATATATTAATAAAGTTAGAAACAGGGTTAAAATGCCGGCTCTTCCCATATTAGCTGCTGACCAGACCAAAGCTGGAATGAGAAAACGTATTCAGAATGAGAACCGTGTCGAATTTGCCTTTGAAGCGCATCGTTTTTGGGATGTCAGAAGATGGATGATTGCCAGCACTGTTGATAATCAAGCAGTACATGTGCTGAATGCGAAGCCTTCAGCAGCCGAACTGGCCGCAAGCGGTGTACAGGATGTAAATAGCGAAGAAGCGGGAGTGGCTGTGTTTTACAAACCTGTCATCATCCAGACCCGTATTTTTCAGGATAAGCATTACCTGATGCCGGTGCCACAATCAGAGATTGATAAAGATCCTAAGTTAGTGCAGAACTATGGATGGTAGCTTTCTTCGGTTAAATATTCAATGAATTATTATAAGTTCTTGCTGCAGTTTAGCTGCAGCAAGAACTTAAGAACAGGCCAGAATGCCGCTTAAGTTTGCATAATTCGTTAAAATATTGGCCAAAATCATTTAGATAATCTTCCTTAAAAATTCGAACAATTATCTATTTATCAATAAATTAAAATTTCATATTGTTAGATTTTTCTAAGACAACCCGCCCGGGAGAAACTTTAACAGGACATATTTATACCTTTAACAAAAAGTATGGGTTTTCCAGCTGAGTACACATACAAAAGGGGATATGATAGCTTAGAAAAAACTGACCAACTGGAATTGACAAGACCTTAATCTTTTACACAATTACAGCTGGCAGAATCAATAACACACAAAAAAACCAGATATGAATTCTATTTCTTTGCACAAAGCACATCTAAAAAAACTTCTACGAGTTGCTTTGTTTTTTCTTCTGTACCTGCAACGGGCGCAGGCACAAGACATTCCTTCGAATTTGCAGGCAGACCCAAAAGCCATTGTTTCAACAGACGATGCCCGGTTCACCGTCCTGACCCCACGCCTGGTTAGAATGGAATGGGCGCCGGCCAAGGGTTTTGATGACCACGCATCTTTTGTTGTCGTAAACCGTAAACTTTCTGTTCCGGATTTTAAACAGAAACAGGAAAACGGATGGCTTACGATCACCACGAGTGAGCTGGAACTGGCCTATAAAATAGGTTCAGGAGAATTTACTTCCGAAAATCTTAAAATCAGGTATCTGAAATCTGACTCAGTAAATTGGGTGCCCGGGAAAAAACAAAAGTATAATCTTGGAGGAACTCTCCGTACCCTGGATGGGGCAGACGGAGACTTCAGCAGGTTTACTAACCGCAAACTTCAGCTGGAAGACGGACTTCTGTCAAGAGATGGCTGGTTCTTCCTTAGTGATTCATCCTCTCTGAGATTGGACAACAGCGAATGGCCATGGGTTTTTAAGAAGGACAGAAAAGGCCAGGACTGGTATTTCATGGGCTACGGGAATGATTATAAGTCTGCCCTGTTTGATTTTTCCTTAATCGCAGGTAAAGTACCTATGATCCCCAGATATGCATTCGGATACTGGTGGTCGCGCTACTGGAGTTATTCAGATAACGAACTAAGAACACTTGTGGGATATATGAAACGCATGCAGATCCCGCTCGACGTGCTGGTGGTGGATATGGACTGGCACCGTCAGGGATGGACTGGCTGGTCATGGAACAAAAGCCTGTTTCCTGATCCGGCAGCATTCCTTGACTGGACAAATAAATCAAACCTGAAGACTACGCTTAACTTACATCCCGCTGACGGGGTTGGCGGTCATGAGGATGATTATATTCCTTTTACCACAGCAATGGGACTCGACACTGCAGGACGTAAAACAGCGCCGTTTCTTGTTTCGGACAAAAAGTACATGACTTCTCTCTTTAATACAATCCTCCGGCCAATGGAGAATAAAGGAGTGGATTTCTGGTGGCTCGACTGGCAACAGTGGCCCAATGATAAAAAGATTACGAATCTGAGCAATACCTGGTGGCTGAACTATGTTTTCTATACGGAAATGCAGAAAAACCGGGATACCAGGCCCATGCTCTATCACCGTTGGGGAGGATTGGGCAACCATCGTTACCAGGTGGGATTTTCAGGAGATACTTTCATATCCTGGAACTCCCTTGAATATCAGCCCTATTTTACGAACACTGCATCAAATGTTCTTTACAGTTACTGGAGCCATGATATAGGTGGACACCAGTTCCGGGGAGGAGAACGGGCGATGGATCCTGAACTTTATACGCGCTGGGTGCAGTATGGTGTATTCAGCCCGATATTACGAACCCACTCAACGAAGAACGGGGATATAAAAAAGGAACTGTGGAATTACAGCCAGACATATCTCAACGCCCAGGTTGATGCCATCAGGCTCCGTTACTCTCTTGTGCCCTATATCTATACCATGTCGAGAAACACGTATACGAACGCGATTGCACTGTGCCGTCCGATGTATTATGACTATCCGGCAAACAACGAAGCTTATTCATTCAGCAGGCAGTATATGTTTGGCGACAATATGCTGATCTCCCCTGTCGGTTCCGCCTCTGAAGAAGGATATTCAAAGGTGAAGGTCTGGTTGCCTGCGGGAAATGACTGGTATGAATGGCATACTGGAACTATGCTAAAAGGAGGCCGTGTTTACGAACGCTCCTTCAGTATTGACGAATACCCGGTTTACATTAAAGCCGGATCTGTGATTCCGATGTATAACGACAAGGTTGATAATCTTGACAAGAATCCGGAAAATATTGTACTCGGGATCTATCCTGGCGGCTCAGGCAGCTTCGACCTGTATGAGGACAACGGAAATGACAAAGCGTACGACAAAGAGCATGCAATAACGAGCATTACATCTAAAGTAAACGGGAACGAAACTGTGATCAATATCGCAGGAGCGAAAGGTACTTACAAGGATATGCCATCTAAAAGGCAATATCATCTGAAGCTGTACGGGTCTGAGATCCCACAGAAAGTTGTTGTCAATGGAAAAGATCTTCCACTTAGCCAGAACGCATCATCGGAGAACTGGTCTTACAATGGCAAAGATCTTAGCCTGAACATCTTCCTTCCTATCGCCAGCAACAAAAAGACGATGCAGGTAACGGTTGTTTATAACAGGCAGCAAGATCTGAACCTGCACAACGGCTTAGTTGAGAAATTTAAGAGATTATCTGAGATTACCTCTGAGATCAAGAGCCTGGATAATGGTATTTATCTCCCGGAAGCACTTGGCGTGACTGAAGAGACCAACCGTATGCTCGAATATTCGCCAGCAAAATTCAATGACCTGATCAGAAGATTCAATGAAAACTACCCGAAATTACCAGATGTTATCAAGAGTATAAAAAGCATTGGAGCAGAAAATCAGAACAGACTGATTAAGAAACTTCAGTACAACCAGGGAATCTGATTCTTATTGATATATTATTAAACAAAAGAAGCTGTCTCAAAAGGGCGGCTTCTTTTGTTTAAAGGAAGTTTTTAGAAAAAAACAGGGGACACAGAAATCTGATGCCGGTGTTTTTAAGGCATATACCCGAGCCAACTCTTCCTTATATCAAAAGTCATTAAAAAAAGAAGCCGCCTCAACTTTATCTATGAGACGGCTTCTTTTTTATAACTGGCAGATTCCGCAACCTACAACACGGAACCTGCACCCCTGAACTCTTAACTCATCTTAAGCTTTTTCTGAATATCCTGAACGTAAGTCTTGAATTTCTTATCTGTATCAATCAGGTCTTCTACCGTCTGGCAAGCATAAATAACCGTAGAGTGGTCACGACCGCCAAAGAACTGACCTATTGATTTTAAAGAAGTTTTGGTAAGGCTCTTTGCAAGATACATAGAGATCTGTCTTGCCTGTACAATTTCTCTTTTGCGCGTTTTGGATTTTACCATTTCAGCAGGAACTTCAAAATACTCACATACGAGTTTCTGAATATATTCCATAGAAATTTCACGGGATGTGTTTTTGATAAAGTTCTTCAGCATTGACTTGGCCAGGCCAAGGTCAATTTCTTTCTTATTTAATGTTGCCTGTGCCAGTAAGGACACCATCGCTCCTTCAAGCTCTCTTACGTTATTATCAATATTGTGGGCAACATACTCAATTACTTCCACCGGCAGCTCAATCCCATCGGTATACATCTTCTTTTTCAGGATGGCCATCCGGGTTTCCAGATCAGGCACCTGAAGATCGGCAGAAAGCCCCCACTTAAACCGGCTTAATAAACGCTCTTCCAGCCCTGAAAGGTCTTTAGGAGCTTTGTCCGATGTCAGGATGATCTGCTTACCCGACTGGTGAAGATGATTAAACACGTGGAAGAATATATCCTGCGTCTTTTCCTTTCCGGCAAAATTATGAACATCATCCATGATGATCACATCCATCGCCTGGTAGAAATTGACAAAGTCGTTGATCGTGTTATTCTTTAAAGAGTCGACGAACTGCTGACAGAACTTTTCGCATGACACATAGATCACCAGCTTATCAGGATTACTCCTTTTGATCTCGTTCCCGATAGCCTGTGCAAGATGGGTTTTTCCCAAACCCACGCCTCCGTAAAGCATCAGAGGATTGAAGGAAGTACCTCCTGGCTTGGCAGCTACAGCATAACCGGCAGAACGTGCCAGACGGTTACAATCGCCTTCTATAAAATTCTCGAAACAATAGTTCGGGTTAAGCTGTGGATCAACATGAAGCTTCTTCAACCCCGGGATAACAAACGGATTTTTAATGTCTTTATTTAAAGATACCGGAACAGGGATTGATTGTTGTTTTGCTTCTGCTCCATTGCCATTTGAAGGCATGTTTGTAGTGTAAGGTTTATTGTTTGAGGACTTCTCTACAACAATATTGTATTCAAGCCGCCCCTCTTCACCAAGTTGCTTTTTTACGGTCTTGCGTAAAAGGCCTACATAGTGTTCTTCAAGCCACTCGTAAAAGAACAAACTTGGCACCTGTATGGTCAGCACATTTCCCTCCAGTCGCAAAGCTTTAATAGGCTCAAACCATGTCTTAAAACTTTGGGCCGGAATGTTGTCTTTTATGATCTGAAGACAGTGATTCCATACACTTGTACAAGTTCTTTCCATTATATTTTTCACTAATAATTTGATTTCCAACCAGTGCGGAACAGAATATTCGGCGCCTTTTGGAACATCGAATATTCTAAAAAATTTCTGCTTTCTAAACTAAAATTTGCAAATAAATTTAACTCTCTCAACAGCAACGAAATAAACCTTTTCACCTTCTTTCTTTCTTCTAAAAGCAAAATTCCGGTTATCTGACGACCCTGGAACGCGCCAGGGACCGGAATGTTTTTTTCAAGATTTGAAATATTTTTAACAAGTATTTCTACGTGCTTTATGAATAGCTGAGCGGGGATGAAATTAGTTCGAATATCCTCCGGAAAATATCTTTTAAAGGACATCCGGACGGAACCGGAAGCTGGACGCTCGGCAGGCATAGTCATACTAAATTGTTATCTCTTAATCTTAGCTTCGATGAGTTAATACGACGGCTTCCTAGAAAAGTTTCTGGACATCCTGTTTAATTATCTCTAAAGCGGTATCGTAGGGATTTTGATCGAGAGAAGCCAGATGCGTAAGCATTGTTTTACTCAAATCAAGACCCGTAGCATCTTCAGGCAGGTTCCTTGCTACATTATTAATGAGCGTGATAGTTTCCTCCTTCACCCTTTTTACTACCGACCATGAAGCACTGCTCAGATAGATTTGTTGCGCGATATTATGCTGAAACTCGTTTCTTATCTCGTTAACAAGAATATTCTGATATTCGTACACTCCTATTCCCTGCGAATGTGTCCTTAAAATCAGGTTGGCAGGGTTGATACGCTCGACAAAGAGAACGATACGTTCGTAAGCCTGCAGACGTAGCGGAAGAGTTGTCTTCATCTCCTCCTTTTTTAATTCAACAAGCTTGAGTCCCTGGCTGCGCTCGATAAGCGGTTTGATAGTCAGATAAACGATTAAGAAAACCAGCGAACCAGCAACGGTAAGCTTAATAATATCAAGCAGTAACGCGGTAGACCATTCCATATAACTAATGTTGTTTAAGAGTCAAAACAGTGAGCAGGGTGTAAAAATCGGTTATTTTCACCGTATATTTGTTATTAAAATAAAAGAAATAGTATGGAGATTGCAACTTCAACAGCACCGGTTTCTTTAACAGAAGGAGCGAAAAAAGAGCTTAAAAAGCTGAGAGAGCAGCAGGAACTCGGAGATGAATTTGGTTTGAGGATAGGAGTTGAAGGCGGAGGTTGTGCAGGGATGAACTATTTACTGGGTTTCGATCAGAAAAAAGAAGGAGACCAGGAATTCGATATCGAAGGGATCAGGGTGTTTATGCATAAAGCGCATGGCCTCTACCTGGCAGGTATGGAAATTGATTTCCAGCATGGCCTGAACGCACGGGGCTTTACCTTTAATAATCCAAATGCGTCCAAGACCTGCGGATGTGGAACTTCTTTTTCTGTATAGATTTTAATTACCAGCCAATCCGGATCATGTCTGCGTTATTTTCCCTGATTGGCTGGTACAAGCTTTATAATATTCAGCGGTATTCTTAATCCTACTTCAAAACTACCCCCGCTATCTTCTCTCATCGCAGCCAGCTGGCTTGAATAAAAGCCGTGAAAGTAAACCCTGTTCTCTACGTTCAGCTGAAACCCCAGAGTAGTGCTTTTACTGCTATGATACATCCCTACCAGGGAAATAAGATTGTTCGGGAACCTGATGGCGGTCCCCAAATCCCAGAGACTATTAAATCCCCGGGCTCCACGGATGCAAAGCTTTGGCTCAAGGGTGATCATATCTTTATCTGTCCCCATTACATAGGAGACAGACATGAAATATGTAGATCCGTCGGCCGAGTTGCTGATATCCTTTTTCAGGAATTTTTTCATATTGGGAAGAGCCGCCTGAAGAGTAAGTTTGTTATCTATGTAAGAAACACCAAAATCACCATCAAGATAGGCTTTCCGCTGATTATACCGGTCGGCAAGCACATCATTCGGGTCGGCTACGATACTCCCTTCGTCGAGGCGTTCTTTCAGCACTCCTAATGATAATCCAAAATGAACACTCCTGTTTTCTCCGTTTAACGGGAGATGATAGGCGTAAGTGCCCATTACTCTTGTACGACGGATCAGTCCGGCTTTATCATTATAAAGGCTCAACCCTACACCCACTTTATCCTTTACTTTGTAGTCAGCGGTAAACGACTGTGTGACAGGAGACCCCGGAATAACACGCCATTGGTTCCGGTAATCCATATTGATGATCAGGTTTTCGCTCATTCCGGCAAAGGCCGGATTACCGGCATATTGATTCTGATAATATTGCGTGGCAAGCGGAATGATTTGTGCTGTGTTTGTAAGGGAGAACAGTAATAAAAGAACGACAGACAATCCTGTTATTTTTCCGTTTCTTTTAACTCCCTGCCCGGATAGTTTCTTTATCATAAAGACTGCTATTATTCTGTTTATTCTTTTACTACTGATATAAAGCCGGTCAACTTATTCTTTCCCGAATCGAAATACAGAACATAGTAATAAGTATCTTCAGGAACCTGGGCACCATTGAAGGTAGCATCCCATTCATTGTTATATCCATTTTTGTAATAGATCACCCTTCCTGCCCTGTCGAAGATCTTTACTTCATTATTGGGGTAGAGATCGATATTCTTCACTACCCAAACATCGTTTACACCATCTCCGTTGGGAGTAACCATATTATTTGGCACCAGCATTTTATAATCATCCATGACATTAATGACGATGCTTTCCACGACACTGCATGCCGTGCCGTTGCTGACAATCACTTTATAGGTTGTGTTCTTTACCGGACGTACAACGATGGATGAATCGGTATTTTGCCCGCTTATGATCCCTTCGCTTACGTCCCATAGATAAGTTCCCTCTCCGGAAACGGAAAGAGTCACCTGATCGCCCAGTGATATTTTATCTCCTTTATCAGATTTTATCTTCACCACAGGTGCTGGCACAACGTTAACAGTTACCGGATCTGACACGGTAGAGATACCGTTGGCCAGAACAGTTTGTACCGCATACTCCCCGCTTTCGGAAACCACCAACGCTTTTTGAGTTGCCCCCGGAACAACAATTCCGTTACGATACCATTGCCAGGAAGAAGCAGCGACAGTACTTAATTCTACTGAGCCCCCTTTGCAAAATGTAGTGCTTCCGTTTGCTGCAACAGGTGGAATAATAAAGCCCGAACATACGGCAGTTACATCAGAAACATTTACCGGATCGGAGAACAACTGGCTCACATATCCATCATAGGTATTTGAAATACTGCCTGAAGCCAGCAGGTACTCCTTGTAATTATTGCTTTGCGGGATATTTGTGTAGGCGACATTTAAAGAAGAGGCTTTATTCCCGTTCAGCTCTGAGTTCAGGAAATTAAGGGCCATGGTACCCCTGAACACAATCGGACTGCTGAAATGATAAATACGTGTGATACTATTATACTGAGGCCACGAAACGGAGGAATTGCCCCGGACTATTGTCAGATTTTTCAGTTCAAGATCAGCCGAGGGAATGAGGGACAAGCCATCCGTAAAAAAAGGAGTACCGCTTTTTATATAAACACCATTCCCGTCAGCCTTAAGTTGCGCGCGCAGCTGTGTGCACATTACAGAGCTCAGTATAAAAAGGAGTATTATGATTAGATTTCTCATCTTAAAAATCACAGTGTCGACACTATTTAGGGTATTCATTGTTTCTGCACTGACGTTTCCAGATCTTCGATTGTATCAGGGAGTGCGACTATCTTATTGGTTCTGGAATCGACAAGAACTAAAACGGGGGTAGACAAAATAAAATAGGCACTTGCCTCAGGGCTGTTAATTCCACCTTTAGCCAGGCTATGCTTCCATCCTACCAACTTAGTTTTTGCCTCTTCCCATACTTTAATCTCTGTATCTGTGAAATCTACACTTATAGCAAAGACATCCATTATCTTCTTTCCTCCGGCTTTTACATACCACGGATAGAGTTTTTCCACCAGATCCTTACAATGCAGACAGTCTGCTGACCAGAACATTACCAGTTTGTAAGGAGCAGTTGTTTTATAGCTATGGAATTGAACTGATTTCCCCGAGGCATCAGTGGTGACGAAGTCGGGTGCTATTGAACCGGCTCTTATGGATTCTATTCCCTGAAGTCTCTTTTCTATTTCAAGCCGCTTAGTAGTAAGACATCTTGGATCCTGAAGATAGGGCTCAAGCATTTTGATGCCGGAGCTTATATTAAATCCTTCGTATCCTTTATAAAAATAGTCTACCATCCATCCATAGACCAGGGGGTGTCCCGATTTCGCCTTTTCAATGGCTCGCTGTCCCGCGAGAGAGAACAGAGAGTCACGCAGGGCTACTGAAGTTGCCATTGTGCCATAAAGATTTACATATCCATTCATCCAATCTTTCAGATCAGCAGTCTTCGCGAGAAGAGGATCTTTGAAATCCATGTGGTCAAAATAATGATCCATCATATTGTACATTCTATCCCTCTCGGTTCCTTTAAAATCTACAAGTGGGATATATTGAAATTGAAAGGTTCTTGAAACAAATGCATCGGAATGCTTCTGAATTTCGCCTGAAAGCCAGGTATTGTATTCGATTCGTCTCTTCTCATATTCACTGACAGCACTGTTATAAAATGCCGATTTCGGCTGATCATAGCCTAAAAGGAAATTCTGAAGGAGTGAGAGCTGCGCACGCTGCTTCCCATTTTCTTTTACAAAGCCGGCGGAAAGAGCATTTTCCTTCTCTCCTTTCTGAAACCAGGTACTGTCTGAGTTATTTATCGCTTTAGGATTCGCCCAAAGCTCCAGATTCTGGCTTCCAACAAAGAAGTATCGTTCTGAGGGATAGGGATTGCCTGATACATTATCTTTATAATCAAATCTGAGAACAAACTGGCCGGGGATCCTTTCCGATGGAATGGTCAAGACAGATGTCTCACCATTTTTCACGTCAGCTTTTTCTATTATGGGGCTCAGTGCTCCCGAGCCGGACAGTGGCAGGAGACTAATTTTGGTAGAGTACACTCCTGAAACATGGACCTTTAACTCTACATTTTGCGCATTTACAGAGGCACTACCAAGCAGGAATAATAATAATGTGCTGTTTATTCTCAAATTCTTCTTCATTCTATCTTTTTTTATCATCACTAATCTTTTATACATCTTAAAGGCGTTGCAACGGCTTTATTTAAACTAACTACAGAACTGCTACCGGTGCCAAAACCCAATGCGTAACCATTTTCATACGTGCTTCCAACATAACTGCTAGTCCAATAATAACCTGTTGTTCCCCTTCCCACTAATGTTCCGTTTGCGGCTGCAAGGTATCCGGCAGGATGAAGTTTCAACACGGAATTGTATGTATCCCCCGAGTTTTGCCAGTACTGCGGCTGATCATCGGCATTATACATTTCTGTATAAGTCGGTAAACGCCACCCGGCACCAATAAGCCGCGTACATGGATCAATAGATGCAGCCCACCCGGTATTCCATTCCGAGATACTGGTAATCCATGATCTGACAGGAATGAAACTAGTCCCGTCATGTTTATATGCCTGTAACCGGTTAAATTGCCAATACCAGCCCGACGATGATCCGGTCGCGTCGCTAACTGATGAGGCTATCTGCGAAGAGCCTAAGTTTTGCTTTATCCAGCACTTGGCTAGTCCACTGATATTGGTACTTATTGTCTGGTAGGTAACTGTTTTTGATTCCGGTGCACCGTTAACTCCGATTTCATGATTAACCGTTACCGGCAGACATATCTTGAAACTGCTGACGGCCGGACTGTATGCGACGCCCTTAATATTCATCACATATGCCCTGACATAGACGGTAATTCCGTCACTCAACCCTGGAATCGTCTCAGTAAAAGTACCTACTCCTATACCAGAAGTAATTTTATTATCTGTTACAGCGGGAACAGTGTTCGTGGTGCTCCAGCAAAATCCTCTTTCAGTAATGTCAGCTCCTCCATTAGGACCAGCTGTGGCTGTGCATTCTGCACTTGAAGCCGTCATATCTGATGTTGGGATATCTACTACAGATACCGAAGGAAGGGCCGGAGTTAAACCATCCCTAACACAACGTACAGGTGTAGCATTTGCCTTATTCAAGCCTACAACAGAGCTACCATTACTTGTTATAAGCATTGCATAAGCGTCAACATATGTACTTCCTACATGGCTGTTGCTCCAATAGTATCCAGTTGTGCCGCGGCCAGTCAGGGCTCCTGCCCCAGCAGTGAGATAACCGGCTGCGTGTAGTTTTAATACAGATCCAAACGCATCATTGTAATTTTGCCAGAATTGCGGGGCATCATCTGCATTTACCCATTCGGAAGCAGTAGGTAATCTCCAGCCTGAACTTAATAGACGCACACACGGATCACTCGTTGCAGACCACCCCACATTCCATTCAGAGATACTTGTTGTCCAGGCGGTCCACGCATTTTTCGGGCTGTAGTTCGTCCCGTCATGCTTATAGCCCTGCACACGGTTGAACTGCCAGTACCATCCGGCTGATGCTATAGAAGCATCGGTCACAGAAACGGCCTGCTTGTCTGCCCCAAGATTTTGAGTTAGCCAGCAGAGTGACGCTCTGCTTATACCACTGCTAATAGAATGATAAGTAATTGTTTTACTTTCAGGGGCACCGTTTAGCCCTCCGGTGTGAATGACTTCGAATTC
Organism: Pararcticibacter amylolyticus; assembly: GCF_003130405.1. GTDB lineage: Bacteria > Bacteroidota > Bacteroidia > Sphingobacteriales > Sphingobacteriaceae > Arcticibacter > Arcticibacter amylolyticus. The sequence goes on along the minus strand of NZ_QEAS01000033.1, from coordinate 78 downwards.
CGTCGGACAGATCTTGAAGCTGGTTACTGAGGGGCTGTAGGCCACTCCCTTGCTGTTGACCACATAAGCCCGCACATA
>NZ_QEAS01000032.1:25631-31160 GCF_003130405.1 Pararcticibacter amylolyticus | reverse complement strand
AAGCTTCCCGCAACCCAGTTCAAGCACCGTCGTTTACCGATCGATTCCTATAAGGGCGGGATTATCACCGACATCAGCCAGGTAGGCGGTTACCCACAGTACAAGGGCAAGCCTTACAAGGATTCAGATAACGATGGGATTCCTGATGAGTGGGAGACCAAGAATGGCTTAAATCCTAAGGATGGCAGTGATTCAGCGAAATATGCCTCCAACGGGTATACAAATATTGAGAATTATCTGAACAGCCTGGTGAATGTTGATATTGTGAAACCGGCTCAGTAATAAATGGCAAGTTTGCGGACAGAGATTATGTGCCGGAAGAAGCAAGCTTGCACCGTTTAACAGAATTTTAGATGAGAACAAAACTTTCAATTTTTCTATGTGCCACAGGATTAACGGGGATAGGCCTCCGGGCATCTGCCCAATATCCTGACATTCCACCGGCTGTGCAGGCGGTGGCCGATTCTGCCCTGGCGGTGGAGGAATCCCTTTCTGATGCAGCCTGGCAAAAGGCTTTACCAATTATTCAGAAAGAAGCTCAAAACGGAAAGCCATATGTTCCATGGGCGGCTAAGCCTGAAGATCTCATTAAAGCTAAAATACCTGCATTCCCGGGAGCTGAAGGGGGCGGTGCTTATACTCCCGGAGGTCGTGGAGGAAAAGTCATTGTGGTGACAAACCTGAACGACCGGGGACCCGGATCTTTTCGTGAGGCTTGTGAGCAGGGTGGCGCGAGAACGATCGTCTTTAATGTTGCGGGAATTATCCGTTTAAAGAGTCCTGTCATTATCCGTGCTCCATATATCACGATTGCTGGTCAGACAGCACCCGGAGATGGGGTGTGTATTGCCGGTGAATCGGTATGGATCAATACTCATGATGTAGTGATCCGTTATATGCGGTTCAGAAGGGGGGCAACAGATGTTGCCAGGAGGGATGATGCTATAGGCGGAAACCCGGTTGGAAATATTATGATCGACCATGTGTCGGCAAGCTGGGGACTGGACGAAAATATGTCCATCTATCGCCATGTTTACGATGACGGAAAGGATTATAAGAAGGCAAAACTTCCTACGGTGAACGTAACAATCCAGAATTCGATTTTCTCTGAAGCACTGGATGCTTATAATCATGCTTTCGGAAGTACGATCGGAGGTCTGAACAGTACGTTCATGCGTAACTTGTGGGCAAGCAATATCAGCCGTAACCCTTCTGTAGGGATGTATGGAGATTTCAACTTCGTGAACAATGTCATTTTCAATTGGTGGAACAGGAGTGCAGACGGAGGTGATCACCGTTCTCTATATAATTTTATCAATAATTATTACAAGCCGGGACCCATTACTCCCCTAGACAGACCTATTAGTTACAGGATACTGAAGCCTGAGTCTAACCGCGATAAGAACGATCCGGATCATTTTGGAAAGGCTTATGTAAATGGTAATGTAGTTGAAGGTAATGAGCGGGTAACTAAAGATAACTGGGAGGGGGGTGTTCAGCTTGAAGGAGTGTCTGAAGAGGCGAAGCTTTTGGCGCGGATCAGGGTTGATTCTCCTCTGCCGATGCCTGAATTTAATGTTGTTTCGGCTAAAGAAGCTTATAATTATGTTCTGGCTAATGTTGGCGCTACCTTGCCCCGGAGAGACCCGGTAGATACAAGGGTTGTGAAGCAGGTACAGACAGGAAAGATCCTTTATACCGAAGGTGGGAAGACCCATATTGGGGATAAATATATCAAGAGGAGGCTTCCGGAAGATTCGTATAAACAGGGCATTATCAGTGATGTGAGTCAGGTTGGCGGGTACCCCGAATATAAAGGATCGCCTTATAAAGATACAGACGGTGACGGGATACCGGATGCATGGGAATTGAAAAATGGATTAAACCCGAAAGATCCCTCCGACGCTTCTAAGTACCGGAAGGATGGATATACAAACATCGAAGCCTGGTTAAACAGTGTTGTTCCCTTAAAGACAGTATCTGTAGTGAAATAGTTATAGGGATTATTGAATACAGAGCTTGTTGTACAGATTAAAGTTTGAGTTAAGAGGTTGGCTGTGAGGCTGGCCTCTTTTTTTATTATAGTGCTGGGCCATACTTGCTGCTGCGGCTTTTGCCGGGAGATAAGCCTATTGATGTACTGTAGTTATTATTATTTGTCGTGATGTTTTTTTTGTTGTAGCTTTCTTCTGTTGCATAATACCAGGCTGCCGGCCATGTCAAGATGGTACAAAACATTGAGAAAATGGTATATAAAAGGACTGACAGCAGCATATACTTTTGTTTTTGAGATTTAGTTTTCCGGCGCGTAATAACGCCGATCCCACAACCAATTAGAACTAAATCTCGCACACTAAGAGATAAATTAAACGAATGGTTCCTGATAAGATGACCTTCTGTAAGTATTTTTATTCAGCTCTGGTAGTTTGCGGCCTGCTATATGCCGGTGATACCTATGCTCAGAAAACCAAGGTTCCGAAACCTGTTCCCCCGCTTGATGCAGGAAAGGACGGACGGCTGGTTTATTCCCCTGACTCACTGGGAAACAGGATTCCTGACTTTTCCTATGCTGGATATATGGCAGGGAGCAGTGCTATTCCTGATGCTCCCGTTAAGGTTACGGTTCCTTTGAAATCCGGGGATGCGACCCGCAGAATTCAGGCTGCTTTAGACTATATAGCTGCGTTGCCGGCAAATAAAAACGGACTTAAAGGAGCTGTTCTGCTGGAAAAGGGAGTTTATGAAGTAGATGGTTCTCTCTTCATCAGATCGGGTGGTGTTGTGCTTCGTGGAAGCGGGCCCGGTGACGGAGGAACTGTTCTTTTCTCAAAGGGGAAAGAACGTGAGACCTTAATCCGCATAGAAGGCATTAATAACAGGAAAGAGGTTAATAGCGTAAAGATCACGGATAAATATGTGCCGGTTAATTCGGTCAGAATAAAAGTAGCAGATGGAAAAGCTTTTAAACCCGGCGAAATGGTGTCTGTTCACCGGCCTTCTGCGGCGAACTGGATTCAAAAGCTGGATACCTGGCATTTCGGAGGTGGAATTACAGCCCTGGGGTGGAAACCGGGAGAACGGGATATACTCTGGGACAGAATGATAAAGGCAGTTGAAGGAAACACGTTGGTGCTTGATGCGCCGGTTACGACGTCGATTGATCAGGAATATGGCGGAGGTACTGTCAGTAAATTGCTGTGGGATGGACTTATTTCGCAATGCGGGGTTGAAAACATCCTGCTCCGGTCGGATTACAATACGGCGAACCCTAAAGATGAAGATCATAGCTGGATGGCTGTTACCCTGGAGAATGTAACGAATGCATGGGTAAGGCAGGTAACATTTGAGCATTTCGCCGGTTCAGCTGTCGCTGTTCTTGAAACTGCCCGCAAAGTGACGGTCGAAGATTGTAAATCACTTGCTCCTGTATCCGAGATCGGGGGACAGCGTCGTTATACCTTTTATACATTAGGTCAGCAAACACTTTTTCAACGATGTTATGCCGAAGGCGGTTATCACGACTTTGCCGTTGGATATTGTGCGGCAGGCCCCAATGCCTTTGTTCAGTGTGAATCTCATCTGCCTTTCAGCTTTAGCGGAACAATTGACAGCTGGGCTTCAGGAGTATTATTTGATATTGTGAATGTTGACGGTCAGGCTTTGAGCTATGCTAACAGGGGACAGGATGCGCAAGGCGCCGGGTGGACTGCAGCTAATAGTGTTTTCTGGCAATGTTCAGCTTCCCGGATAGACTGTTTTGCTCCCCCCACTGCTAATAACTGGGCGTTTGGGTGCTGGGCTCAGTTCCAGGGAGACGGCTACTGGAATATGTCTAACGAGCATATTAATCCCAGGAGCCTGTACTATGCTCAGCTTTCCGAAAGGCTGGGCGGAGATGTTATGAAGAGGGCTCATTTACTCGAGACGCCAACGGAAGCATCAAGCAGCCCGCCTGTTTCTGTGGCGGCACAGCTTACAGCTTTATCTGTAAAGCCTCATACTCAATTAACCGAATGGATTGACAGTGCAGGCTTCAGGTCTCCGGTTTCAACCGGTGCTAAAGGAGTAAAGACTATAGATCAGATTGGAGTAAAACCTGTTGCTCCCGCGGCGAAAGCCCCGGAAATGACTTTAGCAAACGGATGGCTTGTGAGGGGCGATCTTGTGGTAACCGGCAGCCGTCATGAAGTGCCGTGGTGGAGAGGCAGCTTACAACCTGTAGAAATTAAGGCTTCAAAACCAGCATTAACCAGGTATGTGCCGGGCAGAACGGGTGTAGGTCTGACAGATGATCTGAATGACGTAGGCCAGTGGATGCAGGATAATCATATAGTTTCCCTGGAACATAATTACGGGCTTTGGTATGACAGGCGTCGTGACGACCACGAGCGTATCAGGAGGATGGATGGTGAAGTCTGGCCGCCATTCTATGAGCAGCCATTTGCGCGAAGCGGACAGGGTACTGCCTGGGACGGACTGAGCAAATATGACCTGACAAAATACAACCAGTTCTACTGGAACCGGCTTAAACACTTTGCAAACATTGCTGATGAGAGAGGACTTGTTTTGGTCCATCAGAATTATTTCCAGCATAATATCATCGAAGCCGGTGCACACTATGCGGATTTCCCCTGGAGATCAGCTAATAACATTAATAACACGGGTTTCCCGGAGCCTCCACCGTATGCCGGTGACAAGAGGATATTCATGGCTGAACAGTTTTATGATATCAGCAACCCTGCCCGCAGGGAGCTGCACCGGGCATATATCCGCCAATGCCTCAATAATTTTAAAGGAAATACAGGTGTTATCCAGTTAATAGGCGCTGAGTTTACGGGACCTCTGCATTTTGTTCAGTTTTGGATAGACATGATTAAAGAGTGGGAGAGTGAGAACGGTAAAAAAGTTACTATCGGATTAAGCACCACCAAAGATGTTCAGGATGCCATTCTTGCCGACTCCGAACGTGCTTCTGTTGTTAACCTGATCGATATCCGGTACTGGCACTACCAGGCGGACGGCAGTGCTTATGCACCGCAAGGCGGTCAGAACCTGGCGCCAAGACAGCACGCCCGCCTGCTTAAACCAAAAAGAAGTTCTTTCGAACAGGTTTACAGGGCGGTCAGCGAATATCATCAGAAATTCCCCGATAAGGCCATCATGTATTCCGGTGATAGCTGGGAAGCCTTCGGATGGGCTGCCTTCATGGCAGGCGGTTCGGTCGCTAAGATATCTTCTGTCACAGAACCGGCATTCCTTGCTTCCGCCTCTCAGATGAAACCCTTAGCTGCTGATCCGGCGTCAGGTATCTATGTATTGGATGGAAAAGACAAAGGCCGTATTGTGTATGCCACTACCGCGAAATCCATCGAACTTGACCTAAAGGCATATTCCGGTTCTTACAAACTTCGCTGGATAGATCCGGCAACAGGTAAACGAATTGGTAAAGAGCAAACCGCTAAAGCAGGGAGCACAATTTCTGTAAGCAAGCCGCAGAGCGGCGCCGCGGTTCTCTGGGTAAGAAAGTAG
>NZ_QEAS01000032.1:23163-25488 GCF_003130405.1 Pararcticibacter amylolyticus | reverse complement strand
AAAGACATGGTACGAATATCATATGCAGTAGTTCTTCTTGGTTTGTTGCTTGCAGGATGCAGCACAAATCAGAAGGTTGAACAGAAAACAGGAAAGTTGAAGGTGTCGGAAAACGGCAGATTTTTGGTAACGGAAAGCGGAGAGCCATTCTTCTGGCTTGGCGATACAGGGTGGCTTCTGTTCGGTAAGCTTAACAGGGAGGAGGCAGATAAATACCTTGAAGACCGGAGTCAGAAAGGATTTAATGTCATCCAGGCTATGGTGTTACATTCAGTATCTGCTGCGAATTTTTATGGAGATTCGGCTCTTGTAAATAAGGATGTTGCTAAGCCCAGGATAACAGAAGGAAAAGATCCGAAGGATTCCGTTCAGTATGATTTCTGGGATCATGTAGATTATATTGTAGATAAAGCAGCAGAAAAGGGCTTGTACATGGCCCTGGTGCCTGTTTGGGGAACGAATGTTAAGGAAGGCATGGTGACTCAGAAGCAGGCGGCAGTATATGCGAAATTCCTGGCTGACAGATACAAAGACAGGTCTAATATCATCTGGCTTAACGGAGGGGATATTAAAGGGAGCGACTCTATTGAAGTATGGAAAACTATCGGTTCTGTGATCAGGAAGAATGATCCGAATCACCTGATCACTTTCCACCCAAGAGGTCGTACTACCTCATCTGAATGGTTTCATAATGAAGAATGGCTTGATTTTAATATGTTTCAATCAGGGCACCGCCGTTATGACCAGGATACCTCTGCAAAGGAAAAAAGGCACTATGGTGAGGACAACTGGAAATTTATAGAAGAAGATTTTGCCCTGAAACCTGCAAAACCGTCAATTGACGGAGAACCTTCTTATGAAGGAATCCCGCAAGGGCTGCATGATACGTTACAGCCAAGGTGGACTGCCAATGACGTTCGCAGATATGCCTACTGGTCTGTATTTGCCGGCGGTTTCGGATATACTTACGGTCATAACGCCGTGATGCAGATGCATAATCCGAAGGACAAAACCAGTGCATACGGCTCTCATGAGAACTGGTATGATGCAGTCAATGATCCTGGTGCAAAACAAATGATCTATGTGAAAGCGCTTATGCTTTCCCGTCCTCTTGCCGAAAGGGTGGCAGATCAGTTTATGATTGCCGATCAGGGTGAGAAATACAATTACCTCATTGCCACACGCGGCAAACAGTATGCTTTTGTGTATACCTATACCGGAAGGAACATTAAGATTAACATGGGCAAGATTGAAGGTGATAAGGTAAAAGCTTCCTGGTATAACCCGCGGAATGGTAAATCAACCGAAATAGGCGAGTTTGATAATAAAGGAACTCTCGATTTTGATCCTCCGGGCGAACCTAAAGATGGAAATGACTGGGTGCTGGTGCTCGACGCAATTTAAAAAAAACTCTTTTACATGCGTAACATCTGTTTTCTCATATTACTTTTCATAGTTTCCTCCTGTTCAAAAGAGGTCTATATGTTTTCGTCGTTTCATGAACCGGCGGATGAAGGGTTGCGGTTTCTTTACAGCTACGACGGCTATAAGTGGAATGACCTGGACCATGTGTTTTTGAAACCGGTTATAGGTGACCAGAAAATCATCAGGGACCCTTCCGTCGCAAAAGGGCCGGATGGCACTTATCATCTCGTATGGACGACCGGATGGAAGGGTACCAAAGGATTCGGCTATGCCAGTTCAAAAGATCTGATACACTGGACGAATGAAAAGTCCATAGACGTAATGGCGAAAGAGCCGGAGACTGTCAATGTCTGGGCTCCCGAACTGTTTTATGACGATGAGGAGAAACAGTTTATCATTATCTGGGCGTCTGCTATTCCTTTCCGGTTTCCTAAAGGTCAGGAGGATGAAAACAATAACCACAGGATGTACTACACCACAACGAAGGATTTCAAGACTTTCAGCGAAACCAGGCTGTTCCTGGATCCGGGCTTCAGTGTGATTGATTGTGTCATTTTAAAACAGGCTAAAGGAAAGTATGTACTGGTGTTAAAAGACAATACCCGTCCGAACAGAAACATTAAAGTAGCTTTCAGTAATACGCCCCTCGGGCCATATACAAACATATCGGAGCCTTTCACCGATAAGCTTACAGAGGGGCCTGCTGTTGTAAAACCCGGGAAGGAATGGTTAATATATTATGACTCTTACGGTACAAAAAAGTACGGTGCTGCTAAAACATATGATTTTAAAACCTTCGAAGATGCTTCCAAAGAAATAACTGTTCCCGAAGGTCACAAACACGGTACAATCTTTAAAGTACCAAAGAAAGTTCTGGAAGCGTTGAAGAGGGAAGCGGGG
>NZ_QEAS01000032.1:19632-23017 GCF_003130405.1 Pararcticibacter amylolyticus | reverse complement strand
CCGCTGTCTCCTGACAGCTAAATTAAAGACATGATAAATAAGACGAATATAAAAACTACTGCACTGGCTGCTGTATTGCTTGGGACAAGTTTTTCAGGTGCGGTGGCGCAGGATACGGTGAAATATACCGGAAATACTTTATCAAGCGTGGATTATCATCACGGGCAGCTGAGCCCGGCGGTAGGTGTGCATAATATTCAGGTTTTCAGGGCTAACAGGGAGCATCCGGAACTCGCAGGCGGAACGAACTGGACTTATAACCATCAGCCAATGCTGGCATACTGGAACAATACATTTTATCTGGAATATTTGGCTAACCCGGTTGGGGAGCATATTCCTCCGGGCCAGACATTTCTTTTGACGTCAAAAGACGGATACAACTGGAGCGCTCCCAAAGTTGCATTCCCTGTATACCGGATTCCCGATGGTACTGTGAAGGAAGGCTACCCGGGTGTAGCAAAAGATCTGGATGCTGTGATGCATCAGCGTATGGGCTTTTTCGTATCCAAAAATAACAGGCTTCTTGTCCTGGGCTATTACGGAATTGCTATGGACGCCAAGGATGATCCGAATGATGGAAAAGGAATCGGAAGGGTAGTGAGGGAAGTGTATGCCGACGGCAAATTCGGTCCGGTTTACTTTATCCGGAACAACGCGTCATGGAAACTGAAGAAGGGGGATTTCCCATTCTATACTAAGAGCAAAGACAAAGGATTTATAGAAGCTTGTAATGAACTGCTCGCGAACAGGCTGATGGTGCAGCAATGGGTAGAAGAAGCGGACAGGAATGATCCTTTGATAAGTTTACAAAGACCGGTAAAAGCTTTCAGTTTTTATCATCTCAATGATGGCAGGGTAGTGGGTTTGTGGAAACACGCTCTTACTTCTGTTTCAAAAGATCAGGGTAAAACCTGGGAATATAGTCCTTTGCGTGCGCCTGGTTTTGTCAACAGCAACGCAAAGATCTGGGGCCAGCGCACGTCTGATGGTCGTTATGCCACGGTTTATAACCCCTCTGAGTACAGATGGCCTCTTGCAGTCTCTACAAGCGACAACGGACTTGAATACAAAGATCTGCTCCTGGTGAACGGTGAAATCTCACCGATGAGGTACGGGGGCAATTATAAGTCTTACGGCCCTCAATATGTAAGGGGCATTGAAGAAGGGAATGGTAACCCTCCCGGTAAGAATATGTGGGTAACCTACAGCATGAACAAGGAGGATATATGGGTAGCGAAGGTACCAGTGAGCATAACATCAAAGGTTGGAGCCCAGGTGAATGAATCGTTTGGAGACATGCCCGAAGGCCAGGAACTGAATTTTTGGAATATCTATAGCCCGCTTTGGGCAACTGCGAAGATCGGAAAGGGAAGTGACGGAAAAAAAGCTCTTGTTCTGACCGATAAGGATCCCTATGATTTCGCAAAAGCGGAACGTGTGATCCCAGCGATGAAAAAAGGTACTGTTGAGTTCTCCGTGACCCCTGCCCAGAATGACAAGGGACTTCTGCATATTGAATTCCTGGATGAAAAAGGAAGTGCTGCTATCAGGCTGATCTTCAGTGCCGATGGCGAATTAAAGACGAAAGCGGGTTACAGGGATTCCGGGGTATCTAAATATGAAGCCGGAAAAGAGTATAAAGTTAAAGTGGACTTTAACACAGCTAGCCGCTCATACGTTATTTCTGTAAATGGGCAGACTAAAGGAACAAAGATCTTCTTTGCGCCGGTTCATGCCATTGAGAGAATAGCCTTCAGAACGGGCGAAGTCAGACGTTTTCCTGATGCCGATACTCCAACAGATCAGAATTTTGATCTGAAGAATCCGGGAGAGCCTGTAGCCGAAGCAAGTTATGCAATCAAATATTTCAAAACTTCTTTGTAGAATGAGGTTCAGCCGGATTTTTAGCGGACTGATAGTCCTCTTCGCTTTCACACTGGAGGCGAAAGCTTCCGTCACCCTGCCAAGGGTATTGGGGCATAATATGGTTCTTCAAAGAGAGAAACCGGTTTGTATATGGGGGACAGCAGCGGGAGGAGAGCGTATTACGGTGGCGTTCTCCGGGCAGAGAAAAGAGACGGTTACAGATAATTCGGGAAACTGGAAAATTTATCTTGACCCTATGCCTGCGTCTTCCGAAGGCTCTCAAATGACCATCACTGCGAGTAATACTATCAAGCTGGAGAACATTCTGGTAGGTGAGGTGTGGTTATGCTCCGGGCAGTCAAATATGGAGTTCACCATGCGGAAGAGCAGCAAGATGAAGCGTCCGGCAGTTGAAGGGCAAAATCCCGTAGACGAGCTGAACTATGCAAAAAATCCGGATATCCGCATTTTCCTGGTGAACCGCAAAGAACTTGCAAAACCCGATTCCCTTCACAGGGGATGGAACATTGCCAGGGATTCTGCTTTAAGGGTATTTTCTGCCCCGGCTTACTTCTTTGCAAAGGAATTGAATAAGCACCTGCATGTTCCGGTCGGAGTGATCTCTTCTGCTGTTCCGGGGAGCGCTATTGAGCCCTGGGCCCCCGCAGATGCTTTCAATGCATGCGCTTATTTAAAGGAAAGAAAGGTGCAGAATGACCCGGGGAAATTTTATACGCCAATGATCCGGCCCCTGGTTCCTTTTACTATTAAAGGGTTTTTATGGTACCAGGGAGAAACAAATTGCTTTCTTAATGAACGCCTGGAGTATACTCATAAGATGGAAGCTCTTATAGCGCGCTGGAGGAAAGACTGGGGAGATAAGAAACTTCCGTTCAACTTCGTTCAGATAGCCCCTTTTAAATATTCGGAAGCCAAAGATAAAACCGGTCTTACCAGGGAATCTCTTCCTGAATTCAGGGAAGCACAGGCTGCGGCGCTCAGGCTTCCTAATACGGGGATGATCGTGACGACTGACCTGGCAGACAATCTGAGCGATATACATCCTTCTTTCAAATGGGAAATCGGGCGCAGGCTTGCCCTGGTTGCTTTGGAGAAGAATTATGGGATTAAAAATTTAGTGAGTTCAGGACCTGTATATAAGGGGCTGAAAGTAAAAGGAAACAAAATTGAACTGACGTTCTCCTCTATAGGTTCGGGCTTGATCAGCAAAGATGGAAAACCTTTGTCTGATTTTCTCATTGCCGGAAGAGATAAGAAATTTGTTCCTGCACAGGCAGAGATAAGAGGGGATAAGGTGATTATTTCATCTGCGTTAGTGCCGGTGCCGGAAGCTGTGCGCTTTGCATGGGTGGAAACGGCGCAGCCTAATTTGTACAATAAGGAGGGCTTACCTGCCCGTCCTTTCCGTACAGACAATATTTTATTCAGTCAGTTTAAACCGGATATTAAGAATTAATGGGATTTTTTGGGAAAAATAGTAATAAGCGGTCGGCCTTGG
>NZ_QEAS01000032.1:16713-19602 GCF_003130405.1 Pararcticibacter amylolyticus | reverse complement strand
TTTTAGCAGCAGGTGGTCAGCAGTTGGCTGTCGGAAATCAGCAAACTGGTACGGGAGGCCACAAGTCCGGTGTTGCGGAGGTTTTTATGGTGAAAGAAGTAGCGGGTGTAATTGGTAAAACAGTAATACATGGATTTTTTATAGTTCTTGGGTTCCTGCTTCTGGGAACGGGGCAGGTGAAAGCTCAGGAGACCCAAAAGCAATATCTTTCAGGTACGGATAAAGACCATACTGTGAAATGGGATTTCTTTTGTACGGCAGGAAGGAATTCCGGGAAGTGGAGTAAAATAGCGGTGCCTTCTAACTGGGAATTGCAGGGATTTGGTAAATATGATTATGGCTTTGCAAAAGATTCTGTAAAAGGTAAAGAAAAGGGGCTTTATAAGTATAAGTTTAAAGTTCCCGCCGCCTGGAACGGGAAAAAAGTAAATATCGTATTTGAAGGCTCGATGACCGATACCGAAGTAAAGATTAACGGGGTTTCGGCAGGAGAAATTCATCAGGGAGCTTTTTATGCTTTCCGGTATGACATCTCTAAGCTTTTGAAGTACGGTGCTTCTAACCTCCTGGAAGTAACCGTGGCAAAACATTCGGCAAATAAATCAGTGAATGAAGCAGAGCGGAAAGCGGATTACTGGATCTTCGGCGGAATATTCCGTCCGGTATACCTGGAGGCTTTGCCAGAATCGCATATAGAGAGGGTTGCAGTGGATGCAAAGGCTGACGGACAGTTTAAGGCTCAGGTCTGGACTGGAGGTAGTGCTGATAAAGTAACCGCACAATTGTATTCTGAAAACGGGAACAAATTTGGAAATGAGATCAATAGTGCTCTTGCAAAAGGGACTTCTGACGTATTATTGTCCGGGAGTTTTTCTTCCCCTGAGCTATGGTCTCCTGAATTTCCTAACCTTTACAAAGTTGTTTTCACCCTATATAAGCAGGGAAAAGCTGTTCATACTGTAACTCAGAAAACGGGTTTCAGGACTGTTGATGTGAAGCAACGCGACGGCGTCTATGTAAATGGCGTTAAGATCAAATTTAAGGGTGTGAACCGTCATTCTTTTCATCCCCAGTCAGGAAGGACAACAAGCAAGGCAATCAGTATTGCTGATGTAAACCTGATGAAAGATATGAACATGAATGCGGTTCGCATGTCGCATTATCCCCCCGACGGGCATTTTCTTGATGTGTGCGACTCCCTGGGATTGTTCGTAATGGACGAGCTCGCAGGATGGCATGGCAACTATGACACCCCAACAGGAACGAAGCTGGTGAAGGAAATGATGAGCCACGATGTTAATCATCCTTCTATCGTATTCTGGTCGAATGGAAACGAGGGAGGGCATAACCGCGAGCTGGATCATCTTTTTACTGAACTGGATATTCAAAAGCGTCCGATGGTGCATCCATGGGAAGATTTCAACGGATTTGATACACAGCATTACCGCGAGTTTAATTATGGAATATCTAATTATATGCATGGACACAGTATCGTGATGCCGACCGAATTCCTGCACGGTATGTACGATGGCGGGCATGGTGCCGGATTGGATGATTACTGGAACGAAATGCTGAGGCATCCTTTATCTGCCGGCGGTTTCCTATGGGACTTTGCGGATCAGGCGGTCGTAAGAACGGATAAAAACGGAATTCTTGATACAGATGGCAACCATGGCCCGGATGGTATTGTGGGCCCTTATCATGAAAAAGAAGGCAGTTTTTATACCATTAAAGAAGTATGGAGCCCGGTATTTTTTGAACGGAGGGAAATGACGGAGGACTTTGATGGAGTATTTAATATAGAAAACAGGTATTATTATACGAATCTGAACCAGTGTAGCTTCAGCTGGAAGCTGACTAAGTTTAAGTCGGCAGAGTCGAAGACAGGAGTACTGGCTTCTCCGGATATTAAACCTTTTGAAAAAGGAAGATTGAAGATAGGGTTGCCTTCAGACTGGAGAGATTTTGATGCTTTATATATCACTGCAACAGATCCGCATAAACGGGAACTATTTACCTGGAGCTTTCCGGTTACCTTGCCGGTTAAAGAGGCTTCTGCTCTTGTGACGAAGCAGGGAAACAGTGCTGTTAGTCTGACTGAAACCGATTCTCTTTATCATGTTCAGGCAAACGGCATTAGTCTGAGCTTCAGCAAAAAATCGGGAGTATTAAGAAGTGTGAAGAATGAACGGGGTGTAATTCCTTTTAACAATGGTCCTGTCGTTCAGGAGGGCGTGAATAATTTTAACGGTCTTACTGGTAAGAAAGACGGAGATAACGTCGTTATTGAGTCAACGTTCGACCGCAAAACGGCATATAATACATTACAATGGACTATATATCCATCTGGGTGGGTGAAACTGCATGTCCGGTATTTTCCGGGAGAGTACCTGACCAACTTCGCCGGGGTCAACTTTTCTTTCCCTGAAAGCAAAATGAAGGGCGTTGAATATATGGGAATGGGTCCCTACAGGGTTTGGAGAAACCGGACGAAAGGTAATAAATTTGGTGTTTGGAAAAAGGATTATAATAATACAGAGACCGGCGAAAGTTGGGTATATCCGGAGTTTAAGGGTTATCACTCAAATATGTACTGGTGCAAGTTTAACACAACGGAGCAGCCTTTTACCGTGGTAACGGAGAATGAAGACCTGTTTTTACGTCTGTTCAGTGCTGCCTTCAAAACAGATCAGTGGCATAACTATGAACCCCATTTCCCTTCTGGAGATATCTCCTTTATGCAGGGAATCCCCGGGATCGGCACTAAAACTCAGCGTTCAGACAGAACTGGCCCGATGTCGATGAAGAACCTGTTTTACGATTATGAAAAAGAGCCTGCAAGGGCACTCAACATAGTGCTGTATTTCGATTTCTCCGGAAAACCATAAG
>NZ_QEAS01000032.1:12981-16495 GCF_003130405.1 Pararcticibacter amylolyticus | reverse complement strand
CAATAAATAAAAACATTTAAATAATTCACATTATGCAAAGAGCTGATAGCCGACTGCTGAAAGCCAATAGCAAATTTTCATTGATGTTATTCCTCATGCTGTGCGCCACGCAGCTGATGGGGCAAGCTGTTTCTGTCGTGAACCTCCGGACAGAACTGCTGGTTAATCCCGTTGGGATTGACGTTACCCTGCCACGCTTGAGCTGGGAGCTAAAGAGCTCTGCCAGGGGAGTGGAGCAGACCGCATACCAGGTGCTTGTTGCATCAACACCTGAAAAGTTGTCGGGAAACGAAGGTGATCTCTGGAGTTCCGGGAGGGTCAGTTCGGATGTATCCGTGCATGTCAGGTATCAGGGGACTGCTTTAAAAAGTAATGAGAGGGCATACTGGAAAGTGAAGGTTTGGACCAGCAGGGGGGAATCAGCATGGAGCAGCCCTGCGAACTTTAGTATCGGGCTTTTAAACTATGTCGACTGGAAGGGAAGATGGATTGGGGTGGATAAGCCTTTTCCATGGGACAGCGAAACACAATGGTCGCGTTTAAGTGCCCGTTATTTACGCAAAGAGTTTGAAGCAAAGAAGGCGGTGAAGAGGGCGACTGCTTATATTATCGGCCTGGGGATGTATGAACTGTATCTCAACGGGGAGAAAGTGGGCGACCAGGTGCTGGCACCTGCACCTACGGATTATTTCAAAGGGGTAAAATACAATGCTTTTGATGTAACGTCCATGTTGAAGCCAGGAAAGAATGCTATCGGAACGGTATTGGGGAACGGACGCTATTATACCATGCGCCAGGATTACAAGCCTTACAAGATCAAAAACTTCGGGCATCCGAAAATGCTCTTTAATCTTTTGGTGGAATATGCTGACGGATCAAAAGATGTGGTAGTATCAGACGATTCCTGGAAGCTTACGGGTAATGGCCCTATCCGCTCGAACAATGAATATGATGGGGAGGAATATGACGCTACTAAAGAGATGCCGGGATGGAACAAAACAGGATTTGATGATAAAGATTGGCAGAAGGCTTCATTTGTTCAGGAACCCGGGGGAACTTATGAGGCCCAGATGAATGAGAATATGAAAGTGATGGCTACCCTAAAGCCTGTATCCATAAAGAAGCTGAAGGCCAATACCTACATCATGGACATGGGACAAAACTTTGCCGGTTGGATCAGGATGAGGGTAAAGGGAGCGAAAGGAGATACTGTTAAGCTGCGTTTTGGAGAGAACCTCCAGGCAAGCGGAGAACTTTATGTGAGAAACCTTCGTGATGCCCGTTCTACTGATACTTATATAGTAAAGGGTGGTGCACAGGAAAGCTGGGAGCCAAGTTTTATATATCATGGATTCCGTTTTGTTGAAATTACCGGTTTCCCGGGCACGCCGACCCTGAACGACTTCGATGGAAGGGTCGTGTACGACGAAATAAAAACTACCGGTGAGTTTGTTACTTCGAATCTTACCATCAACCAGGTCTATAAAAACGCGTGGTGGGGTGTTCTGAGCAATTATAAGGGAATGCCGGTAGATTGTCCTCAGCGCAATGAACGTCAGCCATGGCTGGGGGATCGTACTACAGGCTCTTATGGTGAAAGCTTTATGTTTGATAACAGCCGCATCTATGCAAAATGGCTCGATGACATTCATCAGTCGCAGAAAGAGGATGGAAGCATCCCGGATGTTGCCCCCGCGTTTTGGCGATATTACGGAGATAACGTTACCTGGCCGGCTACTTATATCACAGTGGCTGAAATGCTCTACAGGCAGTACGGCGATCTGGAGTCTGTAAGGGAGCACTATGATCATATGAAGAAGTGGATGGATTACATGGCTGGTAAGTACACTCAGGACGGCCTGATCACAAAGGATAAATATGGCGATTGGTGCGTGCCTCCCGAATCAAAGGAGCTTATTCATTCAAGAGATCCCAAAAGACAGACAGACGGAGTTTTACTTGCGTCTGCAACATATATCAGGCTCTCATTTATCATGGAGGAATTCGCCAGGCTGCTGGGGAAACCGGAAGATGCCGGGGATTTCTCTTCAAGAGCGTCAGCTATAAAAGCCGCTTTTAATCAGAAATTCTTTGATGCTTCTAAAGGTCAGTACAGTAATAATACCATTACGGCAAACCTCCTCCCGCTTGTTTATGATATCGTTCCTGAAGGGGCTAAAGAAAATGTGGTCAGGAGTATTGCCGATAAGATCATGGTGGAGAACAAAGGTCATATCGGGACTGGTGTGATCGGTACCCAATGGTTAATGAGGGGGCTTTCGCGGAATGGCCGTTCTGATATAGCCTATAAACTTGCGTCGAACCGGGATTATCCAAGCTGGGGTTATATGGTTGAAAATGGAGCTACCACCATTTGGGAGCTTTGGAACGGGAACACTGCTGACCCTGCGATGAACTCTGGAAACCATGTGATGCTGCTGGGCGACCTGGTCATCTGGTATTATGAAAATCTGGGTGGAATAAAGTCCGATCCTTCTGCACCAGGCTTTAAGAAGATCATCATGAAGCCTGAAGTGATCGAAGGCCTCAACTCTGCGAAAGCATCCTACCAATCTGTACATGGTATGATCCGGAGTGACTGGAAGAGATCCGGAAAGAGTTTTAACTGGAATATTACGGTGCCTTCCAATACTAAGGCTCTTGTTTATATACCTGCTGCTGCTGCCGGTAAGGTAAAAGAAGGAAAGAAAAGTGCCTCTTCAGCAGAAGGCGTAAAGTTTGTAGGAATGGAAGGTGACAGGGCCGTATTTGAAGTCGGATCCGGTGACTACTCTTTCAGTTCAGGTAAATAACAGAATGATTTAAACTATATGAAACGAATAATTTTCAGTGTATTGATTTTTTGTACGGCTTTGGCCGCTTCTTCGGCTTACAGCCAGACAGCGCGTGCGAAGAAAGGGGCTGCCGAAACTAAGGCAAAAGCGGATGATGAGCAGGACAAAAAGGCCTCAGAATGGGTGGATTCCCTGAGACTGAATGATCCCGCAAAAGAAGGCCGCCTGAGGACGGTCATTGCGACTCACCTTAAAACTATTCGCGACTGGAATAATGAGCATCCCTTCACTTCTGTTCCTGCCGGGATCAACCCTGCTACGGGCAACAAATTAAGTGACCTTGACAGGCAGATAATTGCGAATTCGGCCATGCCGGAATCAGTTCACAAGAACCTGATGGATGGCTTGCGTAAGGACTTAACAGAGCAACAGGTTGAGTATATTCTTGACCAATATACCATCGGCAAAGTGGCATTCACGATGAGAGGCTACAAATCCATCGTTCCTGATCTGACGCAGAAAGAAGAAGAAACCATTCTTGCTCATCTTAAGCAGGCCAGGGAACAGGCCGTCGACTATAAAAGCATGAAACAGATCTCCGCCATTTTTGAAATCTATAAGACTAAATGCGAGCAGTATCTCAATTCGAACGGGAGAAACTGGAAGCAGTTGTTCAAAGATTATGTCAATGCAAGAAAAGCAGAGAAAGCAGCCGGGAA
>NZ_QEAS01000032.1:12865-12933 GCF_003130405.1 Pararcticibacter amylolyticus | reverse complement strand
TAGGGCAGGGTATTGTTCGTTACAGGACTCGAATGATAGAAGAGCCGGTAATTGACAGTTAAGAACCG
>NZ_QEAS01000032.1:0-12752 GCF_003130405.1 Pararcticibacter amylolyticus | reverse complement strand
ACTCACAACTGAAAGCAAAGAAATATGTACAAAAGACTAATAACATTAAGTTTAGTTGCGATGAGCCTGATTGGCGGAGTTGCGGCACAGGATAAGCCGTGGAAGAAGGGTATTCTTGTGGATGAGTTTATCTATGAGACGGCACCATTCCCGCAGGCTCATGCGGCGACAATAGCGGAAACACCAACGGGACTGGTATCTGCTTTTTTTGGTGGTACCAAGGAACGTAATCCTGATGTCTGTATTTATGTGAGCAGGCATGAGAATGGAAAATGGACTGCGCCTCAGAATGTGGCAGACGGAGTGATGCCGGATAAAAGATATCCTACGTGGAATCCTGTTTTGTTCCAGGTACCCGGCGGAGATCTTCTCCTGTTCTATAAGATAGGAGCAAGTCCCTCCACATGGAAGGGCTGGGTAAGAACTTCCAAAGATGGCGGGAAGACGTGGTCCCAGGGATATCCCTTACCTGAAGGGTATATCGGGCCTGTAAAAAATAAACCGGTTCTTTTGAGCAACGGAAACCTTTTTGCTCCAACCAGTACAGAAGGAAACAAGGAAGGAAATAGCTGGCAGATACATTTCGAAGTTACTTCCGACCTTGGCAAGACTTACCGGAAGGTTGGCCCTGTTCCTGCTGAAAAGGGACTTGACGCTATTCAGCCCAGCATCCTGGATCATGGTAAGGGCAAGCTGCAACTTTTGGCAAGGAGCAGAAACCGGGCAATACTACAATCATGGTCTTATGACAATGGCGAAACCTGGGAGCCTTTGTCGAAGACCAATCTTCCGAATAATAACTCGGGAACTGATGCTGTGACCCTGAAAGACGGTCGTCATGCCCTTATTTACAACCATGTGCTGCCTCCCGGAGATCTGGCTAAAGGTCCCAGGACGCCTCTAAACCTTTCGATCTCGAAAGATGGTAAAACCTGGTATGCTGCTGCAATCCTTGAAGATTCACCTATCAGCCAGTATTCTTACCCATCGATCATCCAGAGTAAGGATGGGATGATCCATGTGATTTACACATGGAGAAGAGAACGTATTAAGCATGCTGTGATCGATCCTTCGAAACTCAAACTTAAAAAGATCAAAAACGGTGTATGGCCAAAGATGAAGGGGTATATAGCTCCTGTCGGAGGAGAGATCACGAATGATTAGGCTCATGTTAAAATACTCATTTTTAATCCTTTTTTCATTTTTCTGTTCCCGTTTGTCTTCGCAAACTGCCGATGACCAGTTCCGGAAGCCTCTTAAAGAAGTGATCTCGGATATAGAACAGCGTTTTAATGTGAAGATCCGCTATTCGGAAGATCTGGTAAAAGACAGGTGGATAACTTATGCCGGGTGGCGTTTCAGGCCTGACCTTGAAAAAACGCTGTCTAACATACTGTCTTCCCAGGATATTACATTTACGAAGGAAGGAGAAGGAAAGTATAAGCTTCAGAATTATCAGTACCATTTAAAGACGCCCGAAGAAGGCAAACAGCAACTCGAATATTTATGGAGCAGGTTCAATGATGTTCCTTCCTGGGAGACGCGGAAAGCCGAATTGCGTGATTGTATGTGGAAGGCGCTCAAACTATCTCCCCTTCCTCCAAAAACGCACAGTAAGCCTATCATTACTGGTAAACGCACGATGAATGGGTATACAATTGAAAACGTTGCAATTGAAACCCTGCCGGGAGTATATGTAAGCGGTTCATTATACCGGCCTCTTAAATCAAAAGGGAAGATTCCTGTTATCCTGAATCCCGACGGGCATTTTGGAGACGGCAGATACAGGGCCGACTGCCAGTATCGTTGCGCTATGCAGGCCAGGATGGGAGCAATAGCTTTCAGCTATGATCTGTTTGCATGGGGCGAATCTGCCTTGCAGTTCAAATCATCCGATCACCGAAAAAGCCTGGCAATGACAGTTCAGGCACTAAACAGTATCAGGATTCTCGATTGGCTCCTGTCATTTAAAGAGGCCGATCCTAATAGGGTGGCCATTACAGGAGGTTCCGGTGGTGGGAGCCAGACCATGCTGATCACAGCCCTGGATGACAGGATCAGGTTAAGTGTGCCGGTTGTTATGATGTCTTCTTATCACAGCGGCGGATGTCCCTGTGAAAGTGGTATGGGGGTACATTTATGCGGAAATGGCACGAATAACGTCGAGATTGCTGCAATGGCAGCACCCCGGCCTCAGCTGGTTATTTCTGATGGGAAAGACTGGACGCAGCAGGTGCCCCAGGTAGAATTTCCTTACCTGAAGAAGGTGTATGATTTTTATGGTAAAGGATCAGAGGTTGAGAATGTGCACTTGCCCAAAGAAGGCCATGATTACGGATTGAGTAAACGCCTTGCCATGTACGATTTCATCGCCAGGCATTTTCATCTCGACATCAGGAAAGTACAGGATAAAAATGGTAAAATCGACGAATCTCCTGTAACTATAGAAAAATATCCGGCCATGTATGTATTCGGAGAGAAAGGGGAAAAGCTGCCGGCTAATGCAGTAAGAGATTTTACTCAGTTGGAAAAGATGTTCGATAAATAGTTTTGAGGGATCAGAAACAAATGACCAGCAAAAACAACAACATAAGCAGGCGAAGTTTTATCACCAGTACAGCTTTGGCTTCCGCAGGGCTCTTAGTGCCGGGTGCACTCGCATGGGCATTGCCGGGTAAAAGACAGAGATATAAGATAGCGGTGGTCGATCTGATGATCCTGAAGCGGCAGAAACTTAGTGCTTTTCAGCTCGCAAAAGAAATAGGAGCAGACGGGCTGGAAGTGGATATGGGGGGATTGGGTGCCAGGGAGACTTTTGATAATAAACTTGCCGACCCGGAGGTGAGACAGCAGTTCCTCGATAAGGCGAAAGAACTGAATCTTGAAATTCCTTCTCTGGCGATGACGGGCTTCTTTGCACAATCTTTCGCTACACGGCCGACTTATCAGAAGATGGTTGGAGATTGTATTGATACCATGAAGGCCATGGGGGTGAAGGTTGCCTTTCTTCCGCTGGGTGTCCAGGGCGACCTGGTGAAAAATCCGGAATTACGCCCGGCTATTGTGGAGCGGCTCAGGGTTGTCGGTAAAATGGCAAAGCAGGCAGGAGTGGTCATTGGCATAGAAACTACCCTTGATGCTCGTGCAGAAGTACAGTTGCTGAAGGATGTCGGATCGGATGCGATTAAGATCTATTTTAAATTTTCAAATCCCATTAAAGCAGGAAGGGATGTTTGCGAAGAAATGAAGATCCTCGGAAAAAAGCGCATTTGTATGATCCATTGTACCAATGAAGATGGTGTATGGCTTCAGAATGATCTTGCCGTGGATTTGCAGAAGATCAAAAAGACACTCGATAAGATGGGCTGGGAGGGCTGGCTGGTAGTTGAACGTTCACGTGACCAAAAAGACCCGACAAATGTTAAGTGGAATTTCAGTGCAAATGTTGCTTACCTGAAGAAAGTGTTTCAGGGAAAATAATGAACCTGTATGATAATTGTCATGAAGAGCCCGACAGGTGATTCCTATCCGGAATAAGCAATTATATAATTGAGGTGGGTTTCTTCTTCCCTCAGTGAAAAGCTTCCGTAATACGGCTTACCCAGCAAACGTACTTGTTGCCGTGATGATACCCCCTGCAAACTTACCGTGCGTTGTTCATGATTTACAGATTTCCCATTCAGCAGTTGATATGCTTCCTCTGAAATGATCATATCGTTGTTTAATTCCTTCGTCTTGGCCTGCAATCTTGAAGCGATATTTACAGCAAAGCCCATAACGGAAAGCTGTTTCTGGTTTTCGGTTTCTACACGGCTTACAATGACATTACCTGTATGAAAGCCTATCCCGATTTCAAGGAGTCTTCCGTCATATCTGTCAGAATAGGTGTCATTAAAAAGATCGATGGTTTCAAAGATCATTTTAGCGGCCTGGTAACCTTCATTAATGGCTTCCTGAATCGTACTTCCCATACCGAATACAGCATACAGACTGTCTCCGGCCACTTCAACTACGGTTCCCTTAAAGCTCTGGATTATCTTTCCGAACATGGAGAATAATCTCCGTACCACGTGTATAACTTCCCTTGCCGGTTTTGTCTCCATCAGTCCTGTGAAATTTCTGATATCCAGGAACATAATTGCAAGTTCCTTGTCGGAATCCGCCGAAAGGAATGCTGTATCATTACTTTCGGTTTTATAAGGGAATGTCAGCAGTGCTGTGTTGCTGAGAGAGGAGTATGCGGGGGTAGTATTTTTATTCATGACCGGGCTATTTATTCTGGTAGACGCGCAAGCTCTTAAAACATTTTAAATAATTTGAAAATAAATGGCAACATGATCCTTCTGTGACGAATAGCGGCAATTATTGATCTTTCATGGCAAATCTTACCTTTGTTTAAGCAAATCGGGAATATGTCACAGAAGGCCGCGGCCACCAGGTTAAGCATTTTAAGAAAAGCATTTGAACTTACCTATAAAAAGGGTTATCAGGCAACGAGCGTTGATGAGATACTGAAAACACTGGACGTCACGAAAGGTGCTTTCTTCTATCATTTTAAGCATAAGGAGGAGATGGGACTGGCCATGATCAGCGAGGTCATGTACCCCGGAATGTATGCATCTCTGATTGCCCCACTCAGCGCCGGCATGGATTCCATTCATGAGATTTGTTCGATGATGGAAGGGCTTCTGCTCGGCAATCCCTTCTTTGACGTCAAATATGGCTGCCCGGCAATTAATCTGATCGATGAGATGGCTCCGTTGAACAGTGGGTTTAGTAAAGCCCTTGCTGACTTAACTAACCATTGGCGCGAAGCGATCGAAGCCTGTTTGAAAAAGGGTAAGCTTTCGGGGCAATTAAGAAACGACCTGAATGAAGGAGACGTTGCACTGTTTATCATCTCCGGCTATGCAGGTATTCGTAACCTCGGAAAGATTTATGGAGAATCCTGTTATGCCGGGTTTTTAGTGAATTTTAAGGAATATTTAAATTCTCTTAGATCAAGTGCCGGCTGAGAGTGGCACGGGTTTGCTTTCTAAGCGATCATATAAAAATGATGTGAGACAGATAAGGAATTGAAAATTGCTATATTAGAGGCTCTTAAGAATGTAGTATGCGTATTCCAATTCTGCTCTCCTTTGTTCTTTGCCCGTTCCTGCTGCCTGCACAGAATGCCTTTGAAATAAAAGCAAAAGTCGATGGCCTGAGAGATTCAGATAAAGTATACCTGGTATATAATGTGAATGATCAGCAGCGTACAGATTCTGCAAATGTTAAAAATGGAAGTTTTTCCTTTAAAGGGGCTATTCAATACCCGGAGGCAGCGAGCCTCTTCTTAAACAAGAACCCCTATGTGAAAAAGCAGGAGAAAGGAGAGAATATTGATTATATGCGGTTCTATATTGAGCCCGTTAAAATGACCTTCCTTGCAAGTGATTCACTGAAGAATACCAAAATTTCGGGATCGCGGGTAAACGCCGACTATACCGTGCTAAAATCCATGCTCGAGCCAACGAATAAGAAATTCAGTGAACTTAATAAAGAGTATTATGCGTTGCCGGCTGAAAAGCAAAAGGATAAAACTATTTTTGATTCCCTGGTCAGAAGGGAAAAGGCAATCGTGCGGGAGATGAACCTGGCTTATCTGGATTTTGCAGGAAAACATCCCAACTCGTATATAAGCCTTATAAGCTTACAAAGCATTGCAGCAGAGGCTGACTTTTCGGAACAAGCAGGTATTGCATTGCGAAACCTTTCATCTTCCTTAAAACAAACCCCATTAGCAAAAGACATTTCTACTTTACTGGAAGCCCCTAAGAATACGCAAGTAGGGAAGGCGGCAATGGATTTTACTCAGAATACACCCGATGGTAAACCGGTTAAGCTGTCTGATTTTAAGGGGCAATATGTTTTGCTCGACTTCTGGGCCAGTTGGTGCGGCCCCTGCCGGGAGGAGAATCCTACTGTAGTTGCAGCCTTTAATAAATATCGCGGCAAGGGCTTCACTGTATTAGGAGTTTCTCTGGATTCTCCCGGACAGAAAGAAGCCTGGATTAAGGCGATAGAAACTGATCAGCTTGCCTGGACACAGGTGTCCGACCTTAAAGGATGGAACAATGGTGCTGCAAAGATGTACGGTGTAAGAGGGATCCCTGCTAATTTCCTGATTGATCCGGCAGGAAAGATCATTGCCCGAAACCTGAGAGGGGAGACCCTGGAAAAAGAGCTCGAAAAGATCTTCAGCGGAAAATAAATAGTTCTTGAAGTATTAAATCTCAGTCATGTCTCGTCCTGAAATACTACTTCATTCTAACTGTCCCGGTATCATCGATAGGCATGGCTTCCATTCATTTTCTTAAATAAGCTTAAAGCCGCTTCTACCGTCTTATCCATATCGTAATACTTGTACTCACCGAGCCTGCCACCAAAGTAAATATTCTTTTGTTGGTTAGCTAAAATCTCATATTTAACAAACTTCTCTTGATTCTCAGCAGTATTAATAGGATAATAAGGCTCTAAGCCTACCCTCCATTCTTGAGAATATTCCTTAGTGACAACAGTTTTAGGTTGAGTTCCAAACTCGAAATGCTTATGTTCCAAAATACGAGTAAAAGGTACTTCTCTTTCAGTATAATTAATAACCGCATTGCCCTGAAAATTATCTACATTCATCACCTCATGTTCGAAATTTAAGGAGCGGTAATCAAGTTGTCCATAGCAGTAATCATAATACTGATCTATCATTCCAGTAAAAACTGTTTTGTTTGCTGATTTAACTATCTCTTTGTTTGCGAAAAAATCTGTATTGGCGTAGATGTCACAACCTTCAAAACATTTTTCGAAGATTGAATTATATCCACCTATGGGTATTCCCTGGTAGGGATCGTTAAAGTAATTATTATTGTAGGTGAAACGTATGGGTATACGTTTAATAATAAATGCTGGCAGTGATTTGGCATCTTGTCCCCACTGTTTTTCTGTATAACCTTTTATCAGCTTTTGATATACATCTGTACCTATTAAAGACAATGCCTGCTCTTCAAAATTTGCAGGGTTATCAATCTTCAACCGTTGTTCTTCAATTTTCTGTTTAACCTGCTCAGGTGTATTTAATCCCCATAGCCGATTAAAAGTATTCATATTGAAAGGCAGATTATATAGTTTATTTTTATAGTTGGCTAAGGGCGAGTTTATATAGTGATTAAACTCGCACAATTCATTCATATAATCCCATACATGCTTATTGCTGGTATGAAAGATATGAGCGCCGTATTTGTGTACGTTTATTCCTTCTATGTTCTCACAATACAGATTGCCGCCTATATGACCACGTTTTTCTATGACAAGACATTTTTTTCCTTGTTTGCTTGCCTCACGGGCAAAGACGGCATTAAATAACCCCGCCCCCACCAGAAGATAGTCATATTTGTGCTTTCCCATTTTTCTTAGAAATTATTCGTCTTCAACTCTGATAATACCGATATGTCTCTGTGTTTCTCAAAATCATAAAGGGTCAGTTTCTTGATTTTATAATAGCTGGCCCAATAATATTTCAGTGAGTTTATATAGTTTCTCTGTGCTTCTTTGTATCGGTTTAAAGAAAAGATTAGTGTACTCATATCCGCTTTTCCAACGATAAAACGTTTCTTGTTGATTCGATAAGCATCATTTGCTAATGATAAAACTTCCTGTGCCGAACCTAACATTCCTTTCTGATTATTGAAATTATCAACAGCTGAAATCAATTCCTGCTCAATATTTTGCTTTTTCTGTTGAACGGATAGCTTTTTTACGCCAAGATGGCTTTTAGCCATATTTATCCGTCCCTTTCTCACACCCCAATCCAAAACTGGGATAGTGAAGCTCAGGGTAACGATATCCTGTCGAAGAGGACTGCCGTATGCTCCGCCAAAGTTGTCTGCAACCTGATTAAAGCCTACACTCGCTGAAATATTTGCATCGAAAACGGACTTCCGGCTTCTTTCTACTTCCCGTTCAGCTTCAAGTATTTCTTGCTGATAGCTGAGATAATCCGGATTGTTATTCTTTATATATGTTAAAGCGTTGTCAATTGGAATAAGGATATTGTCTGTATTTTCTGGTAATTCAAGTGAATACACTTTACTCTTATCAAGGTTCAGGAAAGTCAGGAAGGCGAACCTTGCGTCTTTCAGTGCCAATTCTACACTTTTAAGTGTATTCTGTGTATTGATTTTATCCAATTTTAGAGCAAGGACGTCAGCTTCTGATATAGCTGATATCTTTTGGCGTTCCAGCCCTATAGTATATAGGGTGTCTGCTGACAGCATATTCTCTAATGCCAGTTCATACTCTTTTTGGGCTTGTACATAGTTGAAAAAATGTTGTACGGTAGTTTCTGCGATTTCCTGCTGACGATACAGGAATGTTTTTTTTTCTTTCTCAAATTTTAGAGGTCCTATTTTTCGCTCCCACCAAGAATTATTATATCCGAAAAGTGCTTGCGAATAGCCAACACGTATGGGTACGGCATTAAATTGCCTGTTATTATTATTCCCGTAGCTCTTTATAAAGCCTAATTCGGAATCGACAAAGAATGTACCTCCGGTAAGATCGAAATTTTGACTTAAAATAAGACCGCCGGATGAATAGAGTGATTGCTGGACTCGGTACACATCAATGTTCTCTTGAAAATCATATCGTTTTACAATACTTCGATTATACTGCATTGGAATCGTTCTTAATGATAGGGACGGCAGACGAGCAGCTTGGTATGAACGGTATTCCCAATAGCCCGATTGGTAATAATTCTGAGCGATGAAAGCCTGCAAAGAACTGTCAGATGCTATGCCAATGCATTGGAATAAATCCAGCTTTTTCCTATTCTGAGAATAAACGAATGAATTGCAAAGGCTTGCACCTATTACTACTAACAGAAAGAATTTCATATAGTTGTGTCCTTACCTGGTATTAAACTTTATGTTGTCAAACAATCTCTCAATGAGTCTGCGATCGTTTACGATGATGTCTGCTTGTCCTCCGATCTCGTATTTGAAGTTCAATTTGTCCCCATAGTTTGTTACCAATCCATCTGGCATATCCACCATCACCAGATAGGTGTTGATATTGCTTTGTGATGTTTTATATTCGTTGGTAATAAGGGAGATAGATTTTACTACTCCTTTTATAGAACCGAATTCGGCATAAGGATAATCATCCAGTTTTATTGAAACAGCACTACCTGCTTTTACCTTACCGGCTCCCATAGCAGGGAGAAGCACTTGCCCCAGCACCATACTTTTTTTTGGTACAATTCCGAATACATCCTCCCCGGCTTGAACAAACTGATTGCTCGACCAGAACTTCAAAAATTCTACCTGGCCGTCAAATGGGGCTTTTAAAACATAGGTTTGTTCCCATTGTTTTATCTGGTCGCTTAACTCGTGATAAGAAGCCAATAAATCGAGATGGAGTTGCCTCTCCTTTTCCCGGCGTTCTACCGACAGTTGAGACAAACTGTTCTCACTCTCTGTTATCTGCATCTCAATTGAGGTGATTTCTTTTATTAGGTTTTGCTTATTTTGCCTGGCGGAAAGAAAGTCTACCCTACTTTTATCTATCTCAAAGTCGTAGGTGGTGATAAGATCTTTGTTCAGCGATGAATATTTATTCAACCATTTTTCGGAGATTTCTAGATTCTCGGTCGATATATTTAAAGCATTCTTTGCTTCATCCAGTATTTTCTTTCGCCACATAATACCGCCGGTCAAACCAACCTGTTGCTGCTCATAAATATTATCTTCAGAATAATCAATCAAACTTTTCAATGAAGACAGGAACGAATAATATTTCATATTCAGCTCTCCCAAGGATACCTTTTCCGGAAAAGACATAACAGCCCGTGAAAATAGCTTCGGGCTATTCGGATCAAAGTTGTGAATCAGTGATGCTACGTTGCGTACGTCAGTTGTATTCGCTGAATTTTGTATAATGGCTAAATAGTCGCCTTCTTTTATAGGATCTTGCGGCTTAAATCCCAATATTTCTAATTTACCTGATGTATGGGCAGGCAGCTTAACAGGTGATATACTGGAGTTTATTTTTATCTGTCCAGTCACTACATCCGGATATTTGATGAACCATCCAAAGACAAAAAGCAAAATCGTAAATACAATAATAGCGACCGCAATCCACGTGCTGAAGGCTGTAGGCATACGGTCTATGATGTCACTGACTTCTTCGCTCCGCTTTGAACTATCCTTCGACTTTGGCCGTAACTTCAATAGGTTCAAGATCATATTGGCTTTGTATTAGTTCGTAATAATGTCTTCTGTTTTCCATCAATCCGTCATGGGTGCCCAATTCCATTATTAAGCCGTCCTTCATAACAATGATCTGATCTGCTTTCTTTATTGTACTCAGCCGGTGTGCGATTACAATGACTGTACGGTTTTTGAATACATTATTTAGGGCTGTCACTATCTTTTGCTCATTGATGGTGTCCAGTGCGTTGGTTGCTTCATCAAGAAAGAGATAGTCGGGATTTTTATACAAGGCCCTGGCAATTAACAGGCGTTGTTTCTGACCTCCGCTCAAACCTCTCCCCATTTCTCCGATCAAGGTCTGATACCCTTGTGGCATGGTTTCTATTTCTTTAGAGATATTAGCTATATCTGTAGCACGCTTCAGGGCCTCATAGTCTACCTTTTCTTCGTTCAATACTATATTGTTCTGGATAGTATCGTTAAACACCTTCCCTTCTTGCATAACGCTACCACATTTGGCTCTCCACTGGCGTAAGCTTACATTATTGATATTCATATCTCCGATACAAATTTCGCCATACGAAGGTAAGTAGAGTCGCAACAGGAGTTTCAATAATGTCGATTTCCCACATCCGCTATCGCCAACTATGGCTGTGACTTTTCCTTCGGGTATTCTCAAGTGAATACCTTTCAGGACTAGTGGTGCATGTGGGGAATATGCAAACGAAAGATTCCTGACATTCAAACTTTTATCTTTAGGCAATTCCATACTATTGGCCGATATGGATACCATATCGTCTTCATCCTGAAGTTGGTGGATTTCATTGATGCGCATGAAGCTGATCTTGGAATATTGTGCCGACTGCACAAAACCTACGAACTGACCAATAGGCCCGTTAAGCATGCCAATGATAAATTGTGTTGATATCATTACTCCGAATGTAATATCCCCATTGATAACGGCAATAGCACAAAAGAAAGTAATCGCCATGTTCTGCATGTTATTGATAAACTGAGAGCCTAGCATCTGAGCGTTGTTGATATTCAGTATCTTAACATTCAGTTTATACAACCGTGCCTGTATGGCTTCCCACTTCCAACGTTTTGTGTCTTCATAGTTATTAATCTTAATTTCCTGTATATTTTCAATGGTTTCTACCCAATAGCTCCTGTCTTTGGACAGCAGGTCGAAATACTCCCAATCCAGTTTACGCCTGACTTTTAAGAAAAGGAACACCCAAAGGACATAGATGATGCTTCCTCCTAGAAATATAAAGAATATAGTCTTATTAAAGACCAGTAAAATTGCGCTGAAAATGACAAATGTAATGGAGGAAAACAGCATGCCCAACGAGTTATTCATAATGAAATGGCGAATGCGTTCATGATCGTAAGCACGTTGAAGAATGTCACCAACCAGCTTGTTTTCAAAGAAGGACACTGGCAGCTTCATCAGCTTGATAAGGTAATCGGAAATAAGTGATATGTTTACACGAGTAGTAACATGGAGTAATACCCAGTCGCGAAGGATATTGGATAGGGTAATGCTTAATAGTAAAACAACATTGGCTGCCAGAACCATGTATACGAAATTTACATCCTGCGTGCGTATACCGGTATCAATCACTGCCTTGGATATAAAGGGAAGGAAGGCTTGCAATATCGTAGCGATAAACATGATCAAAAAAAGGATCCCAAATGCCTTTTTATAGGGAGTGAAGTAACCCAGGAGGTTCTCGAAGCTCTTCAATCGCTCCATCTTTTCGTGGGCTTCTATCTGTTTGAAATTGGCCATCGGTTCCAGGACCATCAAAACTCCATAAGGTTCATCGTTCTTGTACCATTTCTCTCTGAATTGCTCGTGGGTATAGGAAGTCAGGCCTTTGGCTGGATCAGAAACATAAATCCTTTTATTGGTCGCTTTATAGATGACTATAAAGTGATTATTATCCCAATGGATAACAGCAGGCAAGACTATTCTCGTAACTAAATCATCTATTGTGACTTTTACAGATATACTTCTTAAACCAATCTTGTCGGCAGCATAGCTGATGTCCAATAAAGAAACTCCTTCACGGGTAATGCCGCACAAGTCACGAAGATATTGTAAGGAATAATACTTGCCATAATACTTAGCGATGATTTTCAGACATGCAGGACCACAGTCTTTAGCATCTAATTGGTATTCGTGAGGAAATGACTTTAAAAACATGGAGTGTGACGGTAAATCGCTAGTTAGATAAGAAACTATGAGAGGTAAGTAATTTTACAACTCTCTTGTTGTTTCCTACTAACAAGAGAGTTTACTGCCTATTTATGAGCTACGCGATACACGGATAAGTGTTGTTAAAAATGAATCACTACACCGACACCATATCCACTACTTCCATAATATCCACCCACATTGTAACCTCCTCCTGAATATCCTCCGCTAATACCATATCCACTACTTCCGTAATATCCACCCACATTGTAACCTCCTCCTGAATATCCTCCGCTAATACCATA
>NZ_QEAS01000031.1:22292-31647 GCF_003130405.1 Pararcticibacter amylolyticus | reverse complement strand
TCTATATTTTCTTAATCCTCTTAATCATTAATCAAAAAATGCTCAAAATCCGAGTACAGGGAATCCTTTTGCCCTTTTTTAAGCACAAGACGAAACAACTCAAACATCCGGCGGAAACTCCCGCGCCGATACAACAACCTGCGTCCGAAAAACTTCCCGGCCAGTACCTGCTCTGTTTTTACATCCTGATGATCATCCTCTTTTCGCTGATGGCCATCGTAAGCACCTACGCGCAGACAGGCCATTCCATCAAAGGAAAAGTCACCGACGAAAAAGGCGGGCCGCTTCCGGGAGCGCTCATTAAAATAAAGGGAACCACACATGCCACCTCCGCAGGGAAGGAAGGTCTTTTCTCCTTACAAAACGTTCCCCCCGATGCCATCCTGGTCGTCTCCTTCATCGGTTACCAGTCAAAAGAACTCAGGCTGCAAGCCGCCCGGGCAGACATCACCATCTCTCTTATCCCCGATGCCATGCAACTCGAAGAGGTTGCCGTTGTCAGCACCGGCTACCAGCAGCTCCCCAAAGAAAGGGCTACCGGTTCCTTTACCCCAATAGATAATACGCTGATCAACCGTTCAGTCTCCACCAGCATCCTTGACCGGCTTGACGGCGTCAGCAGCGGCCTCATTTTTACCAAAAGCAGCAACATCGCCTCCGGCCTGCAACAGGGCAGGATCGAGATCAGGGGACGATCCACTTTATTTTCCAATGCCGAACCCCTGATCGTAGTGGACAATTTCCCCTATGATGGAGACCCTGACAACCTCAATCCCAACGATATCGAAAGCATTACCATCCTGAAAGATGCCGCCGCGGCGTCTGTATGGGGATCACGTTCCGGCAACGGGGTGATCGTGATCAGTACCAAAAAGGGGCGGCTGAATACAGGTCCCACTATCGGCTTCAACGCCAGTGTTAACATTGGGACTAAACCCGACTTGTACTACCGGCCACAGTTAAGCTCTGCTGAGTGGATAGAAGTCGAACAATTCCTTTATAACAAAGGTGCTTATTCATCGAAGATTGCAGACGGATATTCTGCGCTGTCGCCAGCAGTGGAAATTTTTCAGGCCAGGGCAGAGGGGCTCCTGTCAGCAGCAGACTCTCTGTCGCGCATTAATGCCTTGAAAAGTTATGATGTGCGCGAGCAGCAGCTGAAATATTATTACCGGCAGAGCGTCAACCAGCAGTACCAGGCAAATATTAGCGGCGGAAGCGCCAGTCAAAATTACTTTGTTTCTTTTGGGTACGACAAGAATCTGACCGGCGAGGTGGCCAGCGGCTATGACCGGTTCACACTCAATGCCAGCAACACCTACCACCTGTTGGGGGATAAGCTGGAACTCGGCGCCGGGATCATTTATACCGGCAGTGAAAATACCTCAGGCCCTTCAGCTGTCAGCCTGCCGTATCCTTACACCCGCATAGCAGATGCCGAAGGAAATGCTCTGGCGGTAGCACGGAACCTGCGCTCTGCTTATACCGATACCGCAGGTCGCGGAAAACTGCTGAACTGGGAATACAAACCCCTGGACGAACTGAACAATAAATACAGCCGCCAGGTGTCTAAGCTGACCGATTACCGGCTTAACCTGTCTTTAACCTATAAGATCACCGGCGGATTAAGGGCTACTGGCTATTATAGTTACGAAAAAGGGCAGCGGGACGGTAGCCAGCTGCACGAGCAGGAGTCCTATTATGCCCGTAACCTGGTGAACACCTTCACACAGATAAACCCGGCCACGGGGACTCTCCGCTACCCTTTGCCGATGGGAGCCATTCTATATACCGATGTCTCCACACTGAGCTCCGACAACGGTCGGTTCCAGCTCAGCTTTGACCACCAGTGGGGACTGCATTCGGTGAGCGCCCTGGCCGGAGCCGAAGTGCGCGACTATTCCGTTATTACAGGCAACAACGTCTATTACGGCTATAACCAGGATACCAGGACGAACCAGAACGTGGCGGTCAATACCACCACAGACTTTCCCTATTTCTACGGCACCGGCACCGGCCGTATCGTGATCAACCCCACCCAGTTGGGTACCACTGATCGTTTTATTTCGTATTACATGAACGGTGCTTACACTTACCGGGACCGCTATACTGCTTCCTTTAGCGCCCGTAGAGACGAGTCGAACATCTTTGGGGTGGCTACCAACCAGAAAGGCGTCCCTCTCTGGAGTGCCGGCCTGGCCTGGACCATAAACCAGGAAGATTTCTATCACCAGGAGTGGCTGCCGCAATTGAAGCTCCGTGCTACCTTTGGCTATACGGGCAATGTCAATAACAGCATATCCGCTTATCTCACCGCCATAGCTGGTGGCACACAGGTTTACAACGCTTATAATGCCACCATCCAGAACCCGCCTAATCCTTCACTCCGCTGGGAAAAGAACCGGAACCTGAATGCCGGGATCGACTTCGCATCCAAAGGCAACAGGCTGTCGGGTAGTATCGACTGGTGGCACAAAAAAGGAATGGACCTGATTGGTAATAGTCCCATTGCCCCCCAGACCGGCATCTCCCTTTATACCGGCAACTCCGCTACTACGGCGAGTAAAGGTCTTGATGTGCAACTAAACAGCATCAACCTTGATGGAAAGCTGAAATGGTACACCACTCTGCTCTTTAATTATTCGCAAAGCAAAGTGGTCTCTTATAAAGCTGCCAGCGGCACCAATTATGATGTCGTGTCGGGCAACTACACCAATCCACTTGAAGGGTATTCCTATTATGCCGTGTTCAGTTTCCGCTATGCCGGGCTAACCGGCGGCGGAGACCCGCAGGCCTGGCTCAACGGAAATCTCAGCACGGACTATGCCGCTATCCGGAATTCGAAAGACCGCAATGACCTGGTGTACAACGGATCTGGTGTTCCTGTGACGTTCGGCAGCCTGCGCAATACCTTCCAGCTTAAAGGTTTCGATCTCTCCTGCAATATCCTGTATAAGCTGGGATACTTCTACCGGAGGAACTCGCTCGACAATGACGCCCTGTACGGCGGCGGCGCCGTTTACCAGATGGACGGATATGAAGACCGCTGGCAGAAGCCCGGAGATGAACAGCGAACCAATGTGCCTGCGCTGGTGTACCCCGGTACGGTAGCCCGTACGAGCATTTACCAGTTTTCAGACGTGCTGGTAGACAAGGGCGATCATATCCGGCTTGGTGACATCCGGCTCGGCTACAGGTTTCCCGACCGGAAAGGGTTTCCGCTGCGGCATCTGAACGTTTTCGCGTATGCCCGTAACCTGGGGATCATCTGGCGGGCGAACCGGCATGGCATTGACCCCGATTATGTCACCGGTATCCCGCAGCCGCGCACCCTCGCATTTGGATTTAAAGCAGACCTCTAGATTTTAATCATGATGAAAACCATTACCTTCCTACTATATTTCTCCCTCATTGTTCTCCTTTCCGCTTGCAGCAAAAGCGACTTTCTCGATGAAAAGCCTGCAAGTAACCTGCTGGTGCCCGCTACCCTTAATGATTTTCAGGCATTGCTTGACAATACGAATGTGATGAACTTTACAGGCGGGCTGGCCCAGCTGGCTTCGGACGACTACACCGTCACGGATGAGGCTTACCAGTCGGTGCCGGTGGCTACCCAGCGCAACTCATATATCTGGGCAAAGGATCTCTATGGCGGCGAGCGGGAGATCCGGGACTGGAATAAGCTTTATGAGCAGGTGTTCTACACCAATGCAGTGCTCGACGGGCTGGCCAGGTATGCAGATGCAGAAAACCCGCAGGCCCGCTATCTGAAAGGCTGGGCCTTGTTTGCCAGGGCTTTCTCTTTTTACGACCTGATCCGCAATTTCTGCAAAGCCTATGACGCAGCTACGGCTGCAACTGATCCGGGAATCCCGCTCAGGCTGAGCCCGGCAATCGATTATACCCAGCCGCGCGCTACTCTTCAGCAAAGTTTCGGCCAGGTGCTGAGTGACCTCTCTGAGTCTGAAACCCTTTTACCGGTGGAAAGGCCCTCGGCTAATTTAAACCGGCCTTCTAAATTAGCCGTGTACGCGCTTCTGGCTCGTATCTTCCTGGATATGGGCGACTACAGCCGCGCACTGGACAACGCAGAGAAATGCCTGGCGTTGTACGATGTGCTGCTCGACTACAATACAATCAGCAAAACCTCCGCCACTCCCTTTTCGACGACGAATGCAGAGCTGATCTATAATGCCTGGCAGGTAGCGGTCTATGGCGAATTTACCGGTAACTATACGGCTGCCAGCGCCCGGATTGCGCCGGATCTATTGGGAATATACAGTGCAAATGACCTGCGGAAGGCGGTTTACTTTAATGCAAGGCCCGATAACAGCTATATCAAAAAACGGGGATACAACGGTTATGGCGCCTACGGCTTCACAGGACTTGCTACCGACGAAGTGTACCTGGTAAAGGCAGAATGCCTGGCCCGCAGGGGAGAGACAGCCTCTGCGATGAACACCCTCAACCAGTTGCTCCGGAAGCGCTGGTCGCCTGCCGCCACTACACCTGC
Organism: Pararcticibacter amylolyticus; assembly: GCF_003130405.1. Taxonomy (GTDB): domain Bacteria; phylum Bacteroidota; class Bacteroidia; order Sphingobacteriales; family Sphingobacteriaceae; genus Arcticibacter; species Arcticibacter amylolyticus. The sequence goes on along the minus strand of NZ_QEAS01000031.1, from coordinate 27,134 downwards.
CGCACCCTACCAGGATCTCACGGCTGCCACGCCGGACGAAGCCCTGCAGAAGATCCTGCTGGAAAGAAGGAAAGAACTGGTGTGGCGCGGCCTGCGCTGGCATGACCTGAAACGCCTGAACAGGGAAGGGGTGGGGATCACCCTGACACGCATGGTGGCTGGTACCCGCTACACCATAGCTCCCAACGATCCCCGCTACGTATTTCCCATCCCCGACGATGAGATTGCCCTGAGCGGGATCACCCAAAACATCCGGTAGAACAATCTTTAAGCAAAACAATATGAAATTAGTGAAGCTGGCAGTGGCAGTTTTTTTCCTGCCTCTGCTCGTCCAGGCGCAACAGTCACACTATGCAGCCTCAGTGAGAGTAGTCGTACAGGATTCCGTCTTCCTGGAGGAAGGGGAAATTGAATTCAAACTGTACCCCGACGGTATTCATACCGACCTGACCGCGGAAACTAAGCCGGTCACGCATAGAATAAGCCGCGCAGCAGAGCAGATGGAAGTTCCTCTTTCAGCAGCGCTCAGTTATGTAAGGATCACCTGTCGGTTCAAAGGCCAGGAGCTGGCAGTGGGAATGGCTCTGAAGCCCTTCAATTACGATAACAACCTGTTTATATTGAGAGATGGTGACAACATCACGCTCTTTTTAAACAGGGACACGGTTGCTTTCGGAGGCCGGGGAAGCGAAAAATACGCCTGTTCCCTGGAGCTATCGCGGCATATGGATATTGCCGCCGCACACCGTGTGGAGGAAGAAAACGATCTGAAGAAGGGACTCTATTCCTCTTACCTCGCCGCCTGCGCCCGTCACCAGGACTCGCTTTACCAGGTCCGGAAGAAAGTATTGGATCGCTACCGCCCGCTTATAGAGCGGGACGTGTTCCCGCTGTTACAGGCAGACATCTGGGGCGACTACAACCGGGCCTTATTAAGCAGGATGTTTGCCGGGACCTCGCGGGTTGTAAAGCCCTATGGACCGGGCCATCATGATGCGGTCAAAGAAGCGTACCGGGAATATGAGTCCGGTTTTAATGGCCGGTTCCTGCCGGACAGCATTTTGGCCCGCTCATTCAAATACGCTGATTTCCTGTTTTGGAAGGAATACGCCGCCGAACAGGTTTTCAATCCCAGGGAACAGGCAGGAAATGCGCCATCCCCATTTCTCTACCGTTATCACGCTATTCAGAAGCACTATAGCGGGATCATCCGGGATAAAGTCAGCCTCCTGAATTTTTACTTCAGCAAGAGTACCCGCCGTGACCTGGACCTGGTAAGAGAAGAGGCAGTAGCTCAAACAGGGCATGAACCTTACAAGAGGGAACTCCTCAGGTTCATAGAAAGCAGGACGGGACAAGCCTATGCGTTTGAACTGCCCGATAAAGAGGGGAAAATACACAAGCTTAGTGATTTCAAAGGGAAACTGATCGTGATGGACTTTTGGTATACCGGCTGTATCAACTGCGTGGAACTGGCAGAAAAACTAAAACCCATTGTCCGGGAGTTCAAATCTAATCCCGGCATTGTGTTCTTATCGGTCAGTATCGACGGGGGCAAAAACCGGCAGGTATGGCTCAGGAGCCTGGAGCTGGAACGGTACAGCAGCCCCGATGAGATCAACCTGCTCGCACAAGGCAAGGATGCAGAAATCATTAAACATTATAATATCCAGGGATATCCCACCTTACTGGTCATTTCAAAAGAGGGCCGGGTGATCACATTAAGACCACCCGACCCCCGGACTGACTCTCAGGGATTCGTCCGTTTCCTGAAGACGAATTTGTGAACCCCGGTTTTCGAGCTAGTCTCCTGTGTAAAGCGCCTGAGATGAATGCTCACCGGCTACAATTTTAGCGGGACTTGCCAGGAAATTGTTAATGTCGCTGGTGCTGTAGCTTGACTGGTCAGGAATGGCAGCCGTCACCCTGTAATAACATTGCATGGAGGCGCTTCCGGCGCAATCCAGTGAGGTGGGTTCTGTATTCCGCTCTTCCCAGAGCCCATTGGAAGTTTGCACCAGGAATGCGCCTGCCCCTGGTTTGCTTGCTTCTTTCGAAGCCTCTGCGCTTTTAAAAGCACTCCCCACTATCACTGCGACAGCCAGGGAAATCCCTACGGATAGTTTACCGAAGTTGTTCATGTTCGTTTTCTTTAAAGTGAATATTCATTTTACTGATCGACAGGGCAAACAGGGCCAGGCCTGTAAAGCCCGCGTTAAAAAGCAAATGCCCGCCCCAGCTCATCTTTGAGAGGAGCAGGTTACAGTTGCATGGTAGTTTTTCGGCCAGCAGCATCATGCTCAGGATGTACACTGTAAAAATGATCATCAATCCCGTAAACCCAAACAAGCCCCACCGACTCGTGGGAGGTACTATCAGCAGGATTGCAACCGCCGCTTCCAGGGCCGGTACCGCCCAGGCGATCACCGGGGCATAGCTGCTGATGAACGGAACCCGGGCAAGCCCTTTCTGAAAAGTGTCGTGGTCGGTTATTTTGTCGGCAGCCGATCCCATGAAGAGGACCATGCAGAGCATACAGATCACAAAAACGGTATACTCCTTTACCTTCCCTGTAAACAGGCGGCTGATTCTGACGGTCAGTAAGTGAATTTTATGGATGGGTATGTGGTACATAATGATATAAATAGATTTTTCAAAAAAATGGAGCTTGCTGTCGGCCCCGGGTCGGAAGAGCGCATGCTTTTTATCATGTGATTCTTTGGGTTTCATCATGAACCTCCTTTCTTTTTTGTAAAGTTTGGAATTTGCGCTGGATCTTGGTTGTCTCAAACTTCCTCGATTTTAGTAACACGCTGATTCTCCTAAAATGGGCAGTGGATTGACACACTGCGACGAAAAATGAGTGACTCACCGGCTCAAATGCTGAGAATTTTGCCCCAAATCTTTGAATTTATTGATGAGTTTTATTAATTGCCTGCCTTATCTGAATTAACGCCCCGGAAAATTGATTAATTGAACTGAAAACTATTATCGGATGCCTGACAAATGGAATTCACTTTGGGAGCAGCCTCTTGACCGTAAGCGGTCACTCACTGAGCAAATCGTAGAAAGATGCAAAGATGCCATGATGCGGAATGACCTCAAACGGGGTCTGAAAGTTCCGCCGATCCGTGTGCTGAGCAGAAAGCTGTCGGTAGCCGAGGGGACGGTGAAAACTGCTTACCTCTTACTTCAGTCTGAAGGATATTTCGAGCCTCAGAGGCACCGGGGCACTTTTGTTATCAATGTGCCAGGAAGCGCGTCTAAAGCAGTGTCCGGGTGGACTGACCCCGTGCCATATACATTCCGTGCAGACAGGGAGTTCTATGGCTGTGATCACTTTTCGTTTTCTCCTGCTTTTCTGAAGATAGGTGCTGTTTTCCCGGCGCAGACCTATCTCAGGGCTGACCAGTATTATGATATATGCAGAAGCCTGGCTCACCGGCAAAATCTAGTGAATCACGGGCATGGAGAGGATACCCCTGATGCTATGCTTCGCCGCCTGCTGTTAAACAGGGGTATAGAGGCGGAGGCTGGCCAGCACCTGGTGCTCCCGGGTGCTTCGGGGCTCCTGCTGGCAGCGGAAACACTGGTAAAACCGGGAGACTTAATTGTGATGGCTTCGCCGCTCGATATGGCGGCCCGGGCGACCTTCCTCCGCTCGGGTGCTTCCCTGGCGTTTGCGGGGTCTGATGACGAGGGGATCCTGACTGATGGCGTAGAGCGTATCTGCCGCGAAAAGCGGGTGAAGGCTGTACTGGTGAGGCCGGCGGTGGCATTCCCCGAAAACGTGACCCTGTCGGAAAGACGGAGGGATGCCTTGCTTGCACTGGCTGCGAAATACTATTTCGTGTTGATTGCAATGGATAATGCCGGCGAACTTTGGTTCAGGAGGCCGCTGATCCCCCTGGCCGGGAGGCACCATAAAGGTGAGATCATTCACATAGGCAGCCTGAGCACGCTGGCTGGTTCGCTCGGCAACTTTGACGTGCTGGTGGCCGGCAGGGGCTTCGTAAGGTCTGTTGCCCGACATGCTGAAGCGTATCTTCTGCCGTACCAGCCGGAAGCCTGGCTTCCCCTGCTCCGCTACATCAATTTATATGGCAAAGAGCCTCATATAAAGAAGCTGATGTTATCTTATCGCAAGCTCCTTGACGAAATCCGGGAGGCCTTCAATCATATTATGCAGGGAAAGGCCGTAATGACCGAGCCCCTTGCGGGATTGGCCTTATGGATCACGTTTTCCAATGGAATCCCTTCTGAACAATTGCTGCCGCTTTTCACCAGGAGCGGCTTTGATGATTACGAAAAGAGAGCATCCGATCCTCCGCCCTGCCAGGTTTCTGCGCTGCACATTGGTTTTGGGATGCACGATATATCCAGCTTCCGCACCTTATTTGAAGGCCTTTCTGCATTGCTTTAATTTCATTTAACCCAATCCAATATACTATGCGAGAATTTGTTCGTTTAACCAGGAACATTTTTAACCTTGTGAGCCTGCTCCGGGATGTCCTTTCCATGATGAAAGATATTCATGAAACCCAAAAGGAAATGGAGGCTGATATCAGAGAATTCACCGGCAAGTGGGACAACGAGGTTTGGCTGACCTGTAAAGAAGCTGCTGCCCTTATCCGTATGTCTGAAAAGACCATCCGCAACTGGCGGGAGGCCGGTAAGTTGTCGGCTAAACAGGTTGGCGGCCGTTACCTTTTTGCCCGCTCCGAAGTGTTAAAGCAACTGAAATAGCTTTTTCCCTGACCCCCGCTTCTGACCTGCTTCAGAGTCCCTTCGCTTTTGCTAAGCTCTACCCGGGCTTGCGCTTTGCTTTTTCTTCGCTTTTAT
>NZ_QEAS01000031.1:18907-22077 GCF_003130405.1 Pararcticibacter amylolyticus | reverse complement strand
GGCAGAAGTAAAAGTTTAAAGTTTAAAGAAAGCTAATAGCCAACTTCCAACAACCAACAGCTATCGGCGACAGCCGGTAAAAAAGTTCCACTAAAGTGGAAGAAAAGCGGAAAAAAGTGGAAAGTTCAGGGGGTAAAATTGCCCCCGGGCGGCCATCGCCCTACGTTTGGTCTATCAACAAGGACGTACCGGTACAAACAATTTGTTGTTCCCCTGGGGCTTTCTGCAGGGGTGACCAAAAAGGAAAGGCGTATTTCTAAATTTTAAATTTTTAAAAAAAATGGCAGAATTAAAGCCGGGTGTCATAGGCACCATTTCAGGAAAAATAGACAACGTAGTAGCCGCTAACTGGCGGGCAATCCATTATCTCAGGTCTCTTGCGAAAACGGGGAAAAAGACACCCTCGGAACTGCAGGTGGCGCGCCGGGCAATATTCACACTCCTGGTGGATTTCCTGGCGAGGTTTGAGAAAGAGATCAACCTGGGTTTTCAGCATTTAGACCAAAGCCGGGCAACTGCGTTCAACCTTGCCACCAGGGCAAATAAGCTGGCAGTAACCGGCGCTTATCCCGATCTTGCTATCGACTACGCATCTGTGGTATTCAGCAAAGGCAGGCTCGATCCGCCATTGGCCGTCTCGGTGGTCAGTGAGGTTGCGAACACCATCAGCATTACCTGGGACCTGATGGAAGATGCCTCTGAGCAAACGCTTTCCGATAAGGTGATGGTCGTGGCTTATGATGCAACAGCCAAAGTTAAGCTCGTCAGCCTGGGGAAAGCCGTGCGCGGCGACCAGAAGCTGGACCTCCACTTCCCGGATTCGCTTGCATCCCACACGATCCACGTGTATATCTTCTTTACCGATCAGGGTAACAAGAAGAATTCTGAAAGTGTCTACGCTGGATCTGTAACAGCGTTCTGATTTTAATCAGTGACCGGCCGGATCAGGCCGGTCACTATGTATCACTCATAGAACTTACTATCATGGCAAGAATTATAAAAGGCCTTTTGTCGGGCACGTTTGCGGGTATGATTTTCTGCGCAGGCAAAAAAAGGACTTTCGTCCGCAATCCATCCAGGAATGTTCTCCCTCCACCCTCTGCCGCCCAATTGCTGGTGCGCGAGAAGCTCCGGTTAACGAATCAGACCCTTCTGCCATTGCGCAGCCTGATCGACGAAACATGGGAAAGCCGGAAGTATACTAAGAAAACGGCTTTCGGATCGGCGTTCGCCTCGATGATGATCAATGGTTTCGACCGCTTTTCTTCGGGGGTAGAGATCGACTACCAGAATATCCGGATCTGCCGCGGAACTTTGAACCAGGCGCCCGGCCTCAGGCTCGACCTGAACGGTACCCGCCTGACAGTGTCATGGATTAATCGCGGGTTTCATGCCCGGAACACTTTCTTCTGCCGGGATGAAGATGAAGCGATCCTGGTGCTGCTGTTCCCCAAAGCGAAGGTCTGCCTCATCTGCCGCAATGGCGAGATCCGCCGCGATGAGCAACTGAAAGCAGATCTCCCCTCTCCGCTGGTGGGCCAGCAAATGCATGCCTGGTTCTTCTTCACCAACCAGGGAAGCAAGAGATCGTCAAACAGTGAGTATTTGGGGGAAATAGCTGTTGGCTTTTAGCAATCAGTTGTCAGCCATCAGCTTCCTGTAAAGCGCTTTAGTATTCTTCGCCCGTCACGCCGGAAGCCGATAGCTGACTGCTGAAGGCTGATAACAATTACCACTTTTTACTTTTCACTTTTAACTTTTAACTCAAAAATGAAACTCATATTCCGTTCCCTTCAACACGAAGGCTCTATGATCTTTTTGTCACTCGTTTTATTTCTATTGTTTCCTTTTCTGTGCCGGCATATCGATGTCACGTCGGCGCCGCTGGACCCGGGGATCCTCAGTATTGTGATTATGGCTGTGCTGACGTTCCTGGTGTTCAAGGCCGTCACCTGGATGGCGATCCGCATCATCTGGCCGGTATTTGCCGAATATTCGGAAGTGCAGTTTGAAGGGAATTTCCGTTCGCTGACGCAGCTGCAGAAGGTATTGATCTATTTAGGATTTTATATGCTGCTGCTGTTCGGCATGGTGTTTACGTTAACAGCCCTGGCAGGATAAAGAGAGTTATCGGAATTTTTTCTCCGGAGCCCTTTTTTGATGGTAAATAGCGATAATAACGACAAGATTACGAGTCGGTTCTATCGAATATACAATAGTAAAAGGATACTTTTTTAAATGATACTCCCGATAGTGTTTATATTTATGAGGCCACAAGTAGGGACTTGCACATATTAAGTCAAATCCATTTTCAACTGTCTGAACAAATCTTGATGCTACTTTCAGGCTTCGTTTTAAGTACCATTTTACTGATTGCTCGTATTCCTTTTGTGCTGCAGGATGTAAGGTGTAATTAAAGTTCATTGTTAGAGGTGCCGGTCAGCAGTTGCTGAATTCTGTTCTGGCTTTCACCGGCACTTATCATTGTAACTTTACCCTCCTTGTATTCTTCATATCTGTTGTCCAGCGTTAACTTAAATTCATCAGAATAATCAGCCTCACCTGTAATATGATACTTCATTCCCAACCGCATTAAGAAATCTTTTAATGCGGCCAGATCACGCTCATTGTCAATGTTAACCGTCAATGTTGCCATAATGACAAATATACAAAAATCATACCCACACTATAACTTAACATGAAAACTATAATCATCATTCTCTCGGTTTTTTCCTTCGGAATAGTCTCTTTCTCAGCATCCAGGCTTCCGGCGGGCACGCAGACGGAGTGCCTCCGCGCGATCTATCTCTCCCAGCTCGGAGTCCGAGAAGCCACCAACCGCAACGATGGCCCGCAGGTAGAGGCCTATCTGCGCTACGTTGGGCTAAAGCCCGGTGATCCCTGGTGTGCAGCGTATGTCTCCTGGTGTCTCGACCAGGCCGGCATTGCTAACCCGCGCAGCGGCTACTGCCCGCAGTTTTTTCCTTCGGGTAAGGTTGTCTGGGGGAGAGAGTTGAAGGTGGAAAGTTCAAAGTTGAAAAGGGCGAAGCCGCAAGAGCCAACAGGTCTTCCGCAAACCGGAGATGTCTTTGGTCTCTACTTTCCGGAAAAGGGCCGCATCGCTCATGTTGGCTTCATCGACGAATGGGGTGAAAAATATGCGATTACCT
>NZ_QEAS01000031.1:18728-18862 GCF_003130405.1 Pararcticibacter amylolyticus | reverse complement strand
TGTACCGTAAACGGCGGCTTATTTCGTCGATCTATAAAGTTGCACGGTATCTTTCTGCCCAATAGAAGGCAGAAGCTGTTAGCTTTTAGTAATCAGTCATTAGCTTTTTGCCCTCCACTTTTCACTTTCAACTC
>NZ_QEAS01000031.1:0-18592 GCF_003130405.1 Pararcticibacter amylolyticus | reverse complement strand
TGTTCTGAAGAACATCCGGCAGGAGCGTTCCGGCCATACTGCCGAAAGCAGCCGCAAAGCTTCTCAAAGCTCCGATATCAGCAGCGTCCTTCAGCAGGGGCGAGTGCTGGTATTGCGGGATTCGTCCGATCATCAGTTTATTACCGAGATTATTCCCTCGGGGCTGTTTCATTATTCTCCGGCGGAGGGTTTTACGGGAACAGCGTCCAGCATCAGGATTAGCGGGCGTATGAAAACCAGTTCCTCCCAGCGGGATTCGCTGAAAACTGTGCAGACGTTAAAGATCTCGCTGAAGAGCGACAGTAGCGGACAACAAAAGAGCGGGAGCGCGCAATCTGCTAAAACAAAGCAAGTAGAAAGAAAAGGATGGACGGGTTACTGGTGGGTTGGGCTGGTGGGGATAGTCAGTGTTGCAGGCTGTTTCCTATACAAAAAGACATGTGTATCTTTGTTCTAAATGCACGTGTTATGGCGGCGGCGAGATTAACATTAACCGTTGAAGAGGCAGTAATTAAGAAAGCCAGGTCTTATGCAAAACAAACGGGGAGAAGTTTGTCAGAGCTAATTGAAAAGTATTTAGAGACCCTGACGGAAGATCATCACGAAACGAGGCAGCTTTCTCCCAAGCTGAAGAGATTAGCCGGGGCAGTTAAGTTACCGCCTGATTTTGATGAGAAGAGCGAGCTAGCCTCTTATTTTGAAAGCAAGCATCTATGGAAAAGGTATCCGCGTCATCTGGCTTGCTAAAAGCTATACCGTCCATTTTAAAAACCTGGTTAATAAACAGGAATCATTTAAACATATTCCTTAATTGGCAGGAAATTTGTAAATTTGAAAATAGGTTCATGGTGCATAATAAGGATTAAAAACCTTGCAATCCAAGTTACTGCAATGCCTGAATGAAAAATGTTGCCATTAGGGAAGCTGTTAGTATGGATATTTCATTAAAATATAGAATAGTAGAAAAGATCATTCAAAGCAATGATGAGATTCTGCTTAATGAAATCAAGTCATTGGTTGGCCTGTCGGAGGGAGATTTCTGGGCCGAACTACCTGCGGAAGTAAAACAAGCGGTAAATAAAGCAAAAGCAGAACTTGACCGTGGCGAAGGTATTCCTCATGCTCAGGTTATGGAAGAAATGAAGAACCGTTATCTTAACCGATAAAATGAGTTACTCTGTCATCTGGTCTCCCACAGCTCGGATTACGTATTACCATGTTTTAGAGTATCTGAATGAAAAGTGGACTGTCAAAGAGATAGAAGCTTTTATAAGCCGAACAGAAAAAGTAATAAACTATATTTGTGAGAATCCACTACTTTATCCTTACTCCAAAGAAAGCGATACACATAAATGTGTTGTCGTGTTCTGGGACAACCGCCAGGATCCGGCAAATCTGCTCTATTTGTAAAGGGCCTCATCACGTGGCTAACGCACCGTATAAAAAGAAACCTGGCGCTTTCTAATAAAGTTTAATAAAGTTATTTTAGCGTGAAATTTAACGCTTATTCAACTTTAAACAATCACAATCATGAAATTTAACCTTCGACCGGTGCTCTTGCCGGCCCTTGCCCTTCTTGCGTTTTTTGCAAATGCCCAGACGGAACTAAAAACCATTCCAGACGTCAAGTTCAGGATTAATAACAACCGGTTTACTGGTAAAGCTGAGGCTGCTGTGGTGAATTTTGGAAACGGGACCACTATAGCGCTTACAGGAGATAATAAAGGGGAGAATTATGCTGTTGTTTCCCTTACACCCGACTACCAGTTTAAATGGAAAACCGCCATAAGCGGAGAGCCGTTTTGTATTGCCAGGCTTGGCGATAAAGTGATTGTAGCGGCGGCTACGGATAAGTCCTATTTTAAAAGCTACACGAATCAGTACCTGGCATTCCTGATCGACCCGGCAAGCGGGAAGGTGCTGATGCAGAAGGAAATTTACAACGGAAGTAAGGATTTTATGGAATACCCGCAATTCTATACGTCTGAATCCGGGAAGTTCTTTAAGTTTTCCGTTCGCGTAACGTCTGTTAAACGGAAAGTGCATATTGGATTGCCGGGAATCGGGTCGCTGGTTACGATGAAGAGGCTTGAAGACCAGGCCAGCAACCTGCAGGGCTTTGCACTAATTAGTGTGAATGAAAAGCTCGAAACCAAGAGAGTTGACCCTGTACTGTCCAGGGGGAGGTATTTCAAGTCTGTATCGAATGAGAATGGAGATGTGTTTCTCTTCACGATGAAGGATAAAGCCAGTTTCCAGATCAGCCGGTACGAAGAAGGCGCCAAAGAAGCTGCAAAAACGATCGACCAGTCTCTTGGAGGGGAACTTAAGAATTTGCTGGCAGCAGAAGGCGTAAAAGAAGAGGTGCTTTCCGAATGCGACGGAACGAATCCCTTATCCGTATACTGGGCTATGATGGTCAACGCCGGTAAAGGCACCACCTTGCTGCTATCTAAACTCAACTTTGCGGATGGTACGTCGCGCATCGCGGAACAGCTGTTTACAAACGACAAGCTAAAGGAGTTGAAAAAGCAGTTTAAAGAGATCAATAAAGATGTAGACCAGGTGGATATGGGGTCTTCGGAAAGTGTTGCCCTGCATTCGCTTCGTGTGTTCGGGGACCGCGTTCTGGTAACGACAGGTTCGGAGACGGTACTTGTTGGAGGAAACAGTGCCAACTATAATTACAGTTCGGAGGTGGTCAGCTCATTTGGTAAGGATCTGACACTGAACTATCAGCTAGTTCTGCCTAATAGGTTTTATGTTAAAGGACCTGCAGCGTCTTACGGAAAAGCCGAACTGAACAGGACCGGGGATGTGGTGAGATTCATTGCAAATGCAGACAAGGGGATGGCTTCTTTTAACGGAATTTACGGTGAATTTAATGCAGAGAACGGCCAGATGCTGAAGCTTGCTGTCATTCCAAGAGGTAAAGCAGATAAGGCAGCATTTATTGACGGACGGACCATTATCTGGTCTGATAAAGGATATACCCTGCAATTTTGTGAACTGAACGGCTGGACGGGATCTGAGAAGGAGGTGACGCTGAAGCAGTATGCTTATTAAAGAATTTTGAGTCGCAAGCCGTCCGTTATCCGCGGGCGGCTTGTTGAACAATATATCACCGCAGAAACCGGCTGACGTATTTTAACCATAACTTAATACCTTACTAACATCGTCCCTATACCTTAGGAGCCGAAATCAGGCAACGCACACTTTGCTTGCCGTGATCAAAAAAAGCATATACTATGGCGGGCTCTGAAATTCATGATGACGTGTTAGCTTACAAGGTGTTGTTCGAAAGCCATTATCCCCGGTTATGCGATTTTGCCATGCGCTTTGTTAATGATCCGGATACCGCTGAAGACATCGTTCAGGATGTTTTCGTCGCCTATCTCGAAAGGAGAAGCATGGTCTCCGGGCGGCCTGAATCAATAAAGAGCTTCCTCTATAATTCAGTGAAAAACGCCTGCCTGAATGCGATCAGGGATAGTAAAGTTGCCGGAAAGTACGAGGCGAATCACGGCCTTCCCTCTATAGAAGAAAAGCATGCGCTGAATATGATGGTACACTCGGAGGTCATCGGAGAAATCCATCAGGCGCTGAGCCGGCTCCCCGATGGCTGCTCTATGGTGATCAGGCTTGGCTTTTTTGAAGGGCTCAACAATCCTCAGATCGCTCAGAAACTTCGCATCAGCGTAAATACGGTTAAAAGCCAGAAACAGCGCGCATTGTCTTTGCTGAGAGACCACCTTAGTCCCCAGGCTCTCGTATTGCTGCTCCCCCTTTTGTTTTTTTAAAAAAATTCCTTCTCCATTCCACCCACTTTGCGCCTTTCCGTTTCTTAGGATTAAAGCGAAAATTACAGGTAGATGAACGAACAGGAAGCGTTTGATTTTTCCGGTTTATTGCTGAAGTATCTCAGGATGGAACTGAGCTCTGAAGAAGAGCGTGAATTTCTGAAATCGGTAGAGGCCGATCCGGAAAAGCAGGAATTGCTGGATTACTATAAATATACAACAGTTCCGAAAAGCCGGCTGAGGTATATGGAAAGCCTGGATACGCAGGATGCCTGGGAGAAAGTCTCGGCCAGGGCTTTTCCTGTGCAGGATGATGTAAAACACCCCCGAAACTGGCGATGGCTGCGCTATGTGGCTATACTCGCCATCGCTACTGCTGCATCTGTTCTCTGGTACGGGACCAGCCGTGACCGTGGTGTCATAAATGAGAATTCCTACGGTTTTAAGAACGATGTATTGCCGGGAGGGAACAAAGCTGCCCTGGAGCTTCCCGGCGGTGAGACAATTTCGCTGGATGATACTGAACAAGCTTCAGGTACAGACGGACAGACGTTGTTTCATTCAAATAAAGGCGAAATACGGTTCAGCGGTCTGGCAGCGCGTTCTTCCTCTTCCTTTACGGTCATCAGAGTCCCCGGTTCAGGGCAATATAAAGTGGTGCTGCCCGATGGTACGAAGGTTTGGGTAAATTCATTGTCTGCACTCAAGTTTCCTGCTCAGTTCGGAAAGAAAGAACGACGCGTTTTTCTTGAAGGCGAGGCCTTTTTCGATGTCGCAAAAGATGCTAAGCGGCCTTTTTATGTAGAAGCCGGGACAGAAACAGTTAAAGTGCTCGGCACCAGGTTCAATGTCTCCGCCTATTCCGGGGAAACCAGGACCACGCTGGTCGACGGATCGGTAAAGGTTTCCGGATCCCTTACAGAAGAAATGCTCGAACCTGGCGAACAGGCCGTTTGCAAGTCCTCGGGGATCTCGGTTCTTCCTGTAAATACCGGGAAAATATCTGCCTGGAAGAACGGATATTTCATGTTCGACCAGGACAATATAGAAACCATCATGGACCAGCTTTCACGCTGGTACCAGGTAAAGGTACATTATAACGGAAAAATGCTCCCTGAACTTTACAGCGGCAGTATGCCCAGAAATTCTACCCTGGGCGCTGTATTGCAAATGTTGTCTGACGTAAGCAGCCTGCAATTTGAGATCAACGGCAGGGATATAACGGTAATAAATGGTAAACAGGAGAAATAAATCAGCAAAATTTATGGGATAGAACGAAGACACACGCACAGAAGCCCTTTAAAACCGGAAGTGCACCACCACCTCCGGCTTATAAGAAGGGTAAAACCACAGAATCGTAACAATTCAAATTAGTTAACCCTCATTCGTGACTAAAGTATGAAATATTTGATACAAGTCAAAAACCTGGGACAGGCAGGTTTTAGACTTGCTTTGACCAGCACAATTAAATGGCCCTTAATAATAAGGATAATGAAACTGGTTTTGGTTTTAACTACGGTACTGACCCTGGGCGTGAGCGCCGCAGGCAGGGCCCAATTAATTACTCTTTCCGTAAAGCAAGCCAGCATCAGAGAGGTCTTCAACGAGCTTGAGCGGCAAACCAGCTACCGCTTTCTCTATAATGAAAAAATTATGGAGCAGATCGCTCCCGTTTCATTGCAGGTGAAGAACGCGGACCTTGATGGTGTGCTCGATGAACTTTTCAAAGATAAAGGCATCGAATACCACAAACGTACGGGTACCATAACGATCCGGTCGACAAGGCCTGTTACTGCTTATACCAAAGTGACAACGCTGCAGGACCGCACGGTTGTTGGTACAGTCGCCGATTCTATAGGGCCTCTTCCCGGTGTTTCGGTTATGGTAAAAGGAAAATCGTCTGTCGGCACCACCACCGACCTCAATGGAAAGTACGTCCTTGAACTGCCGCCGGGCGATGTCACGCTGATGTTCAGTATGGTGGGATTCAAAACGGTAGAAGCACCTGTGAATGGCCGGAAAGTGATTGATATTAAGATGGTGGTCAACCGCAGCGACCTGGAGGAAGTGGTGGTGGTAGGCTACGGCACGCAAAAGAAAGAGTCGGTTATCGGTTCCATTACCACGATCAACCCATCGGAGCTCAAGGTGCCTTCCAGTAACCTGACCACCGCGCTTGCTGGAAGAGTTGCCGGTATTATCGCGTATCAGCGGAGCGGGGAACCCGGAGCCGACGATGCACAGTTCTTTATACGGGGTGCCACAACGTTTGGATACCGCCAGTCGCCTCTTATCCTGATCGACGGTATTGAATACACCACTACCGACCTGGCCCGGCTGCAGCCCGACGATATTAAAGAATTTTCCATATTGAAAGATGCCACCGCCAGCGCGGTATACGGTGCAAGGGGGGCCAACGGTGTGATCCTGGTGACCACGAAAGGAGGGAAGGAAGGGACTCCCAAAATTAATTTCAGGGGCGAAAATTCTATTTCTTCCTCTACCCGCGACGTCGGACTGGCCGATCCTGTTACGTATATGAGGCTGCATACCGAGGCTGTTTTAACCAGGGATCCCCTGGGTAAGATCACCTACCTTCCGGCACAGATCGATAATACGATCGCCGGTACCAACCCCGTAGCCTTTCCGGTAGTCGACTGGCAGTCGGCCCTGTTCAAGAATAACAGCATGAACCAGAGGTATAATTTTAACCTGAGCGGGGGAGGGCAGGCCGCAACGTATTACGTATCCGGTACTTATAACAACGACAACGGGATGCTGAATGTCGACAAGCGGAATAACTTCAATTCGAATATTAAGCTCAATACGTATAACCTCCGTGCGAACGTCGATATTAATATATCGAAATCTACTAAAGTAGGCGTAAGGTTAAATGGTAACTTCGATGATTACGGCGGTCCGATCTCCAGCGGACAGGATATTTATAAAATGGTGATGCGCACCCCTCAGGCGCGGTTCCTGCCATATTATCCCCTGCTTCCCGGAGAAAAAGACCTCAATCATATTAAATTCGGCAACACGGAAGCAGGAACGGCTGTTAACCCCTATGCCGAAATGGTAAAAGGGTATAAGGACTATAGCCGCTCTCTGATGGTCGCTCAGCTGGAACTTAATCAGAACCTCCATTTTATTACCGAGGGCTTAACGTTCAACGGGATGATGAATACCAACCGCCGCGCCTTTGCCTCTACCACCAGGCAGTATAATCCCTTCTATTACTGGCTCAGTTACTATGATAAGCTGACAGATGCGTATCAGCTCACCGTATTGAACGACGATCCGGCTTCATCCACCAAAGGAACAGATTACCTCGATTTCAAACCTGCTGAAAAGACCGTCACCGCGTCGTTTCATCTGCAGACTGCACTGAACTATAATCACTCATTCGCTGATAAGCACAATGTTTCTGCCATGACGATCCTGGTGATGCGTTCGGAGACGGAAAGTAATGCAGCCACGTTGCAGCAGTCGCTGCCTTCCAGGAACCTGGGGCTCTCCGGGCGCGCCACTTATAATTACGACAGCCGCTACTTCTTTGAATTTAACTTCGGTTATAATGGATCGGAGCGTTTCTCGGAGAAGAACCGGTACGGCTTCTTCCCGTCGGCAGGTGTTGCATGGGCCATTTCCAACGAGAGCTTCTTTAAGCCGCTCCTGCCAGCCATCAGCAAACTGAGGGTCAGGGCCAATCTCGGCCTGGTGGGTAACGATGCCATTGGCAGCGCCAGCGATCGCTTCTTTTATCTTTCGGAAGTGCAGATGAACGAGAAGGGATATGGATACTACTTCGGAAACAGCGCAGGTACCGGAGGCCCGGGTTATAGTATCAGCCGTTACGCGAATCCCGACATTACCTGGGAAACTTCCAGAAATACCACTCTGGGACTGGAGCTGGGTCTCGCCGGGAAGTTCAATATGATTGCGGAGTACTACACGGACCACCGGTATAATATTTTAATGGACCGCAGATCCATCCCGTCGACCATGGGCCTGCAGGTTACGCCAAAGGCCAACGTGGGTAAAGCCCGGTCCCGTTCAACTGACATCCAGCTGGATTATTCCAATAATTTCGGCAAAGATCTTTATCTCTCCCTGCGCGGTAATTTCACTTACTCAAAGAATAAGTACGAAGCCTATGAGGAGCCCGCTTACGCGGAACCCTGGCTCTACCGCCAGGGCCATCCAATCTCACAGAGGTGGGGCTACATTGCTGAGCGCCTTTTTGTAGACGACGAGGAAGTGAACAGCTCTCCCGTACAGAACTTCGGCACCTTCGTCACCCGCGGTGGAGACATCAAGTACAGGGATGTAAACCGGGACGGTCTGATCAATTCGCTCGACCAGGTCGCTATAGGTTACCCTACCATTCCCGAGATCGTTTATGGCTTTGGTTTTTCCACCAGGTATAAGTCGGTCGACTTCTCCGCGTTCATGCAGGGCTCGGCAAGGTCATCTTTCTGGATAGATGTGAACGCCACATCCCCTTTTGTTAATTACAGGTCTGATCAGGAGGTGAGAGATGGCTTTCTGGCGGGTAAGACCCTCGAGAACCAGCTGCTGAAAGTCTATGCAGACAGTCACTGGTCTGAAGAGAACCGCGATTTATATGCGGTATGGCCCCGCCTCTCTGCAACCTATAACAGCAACAGCAATCAGCCCAGCACCTGGTTTATGCGCAGCGGTGCGTTCCTGAGGCTGAAGAGCGTCGAACTTGGCTATACATTTCCAAAGACACTCATACGGCGCATTGGAGCCGACAGGTTCAGGGTCTATGGTTCTGCAACCAATTTGCTCACCCTCAGCGGCTTTAAATACTGGGATGTGGAAATGGCCGGGAACGGCCTTGGTTATCCCATTCAGCGCGTATTCAATTTAGGGGTACAGTTAGATTTCTAAATATCATTTTTCAATGAAAGCTATTCGAATAATTGTTATGGTGCTGATCACGATAACATTCAGCGCATGTCAGAAATATCTCGACGTCATTCCGGATAACGTGGCGACGATCGACTATGCCTTCCATCTGAGATCCTCGGCCCTGCGGTATCTGTATACCTGTTATTCCTACCTTCCCGAAGACGGGCATCCCAACACGAATTCCGGATTCAATGCCGCCGACGAGGTCTGGTATATGAATCCTGCAGGCGGGTTTTCTGAGACCATATGGAATGAAGCCAAAGGGCTGCAGAACGTACAGAATCCCCTGGCAGACTATTGGACAGGGGCGAACGCCGGCAAGCCCTATTTTCAGGCGATACGCGACTGCAACACGTTCCTTGAGAATGTGGATAAAGTGGTCGACCTGGATGAGTATGAAAAACAGCGGTGGACTGCCGAGGTCAAGTTCTTAAAAGCATACTATAATTTCTTCCTGGTCAGGATGTACGGGCCGATTCCGCTCATTAAAACCAATATGCCGCTCGAGGCGTCTGCAGGCGATGTTAAAGTCTACCGGGAGCCGCTCGACACCTGCTTTAATTATATTACAGAGCTGCTTGATGAGGCTATAGCCAACGATGCGCTGCCTGATAATATTAACGGCCTCGAAAACACCGAACAGGGACGTATTACCAGGGCCATTGCACTGGCAGTGAAGGCCAGGGTGCTCGTTACCGCAGCCAGCCCGCTGTTTAACGGCGGCAGTCCCGGCTTCTTTACACTAAAGGATAATCGTGGCCGGGAACTTTTTAACACGGCTCCCGACCCCGGGAAGTGGCAAAAGGCGGCCGGCGCCTGCCGCGAGGCGATCGAATTTTGTGAGGCGCAGGGCTACGGACTGCATAAGTTCCGGGGCGCCGCCTCTTACAGAATAAACGACACCATTAAAACTCAGCTCGATATCCGTACCGCTTTTACCGAGCGCGACGACAACCAGGAAGTGATCTGGGCGAATACCAACAGTCGTCCTTTGGATATCCAGCGGTATTCAATGCCGCAGATCCTGGCCGGTGACCGCGGGGGAGACGGCGTGACGCCGAAAGGCTCTGTGGCGCCCACCCTGAAGATGGTACGGCAATTTTATACAGATAAAGGCCTCCCTATCGTTTACGACAAGGATTGGTCAGGGAAGGCTGACGACGAATTGTTAACCGCCGGGGTAAACGACCGCTATTACGTGAAGAAAGGGCAGGTGACCGTAAGATTGCATTTCAACCGCGAACCACGTTTTTATGCTGCTGTAGGTTTCGACAGGGGCATCTGGTTCGGCAATGCCACTAACAATTATGATGTAAACCTTGAAAGCGGCACGAACAGTGCGCTTTTGTATATCCAGGGCAGATCGGGAGAACTTTCCGCAGCATTCGGGGTAAGCGGTTATACCGTCACCGGTTACCAGTTAAAGAAATTGGTGGATATCCGTACACTCCAGATACCGCAAATGCCTGCCGCCAATATCTACGCCTATAACTGGCCGGAAATGCGCATGTCAGAACTGTATTTACTATATGCCGAAGCCTTAAATGAAGCCGGCGGTTACAGCACTTCAGTTACCCAATGGGTGAATAAGGTAAGGGAACGGGCCGGAATTCCGGGAGTGGAAGATGCCTGGGATCATTATTCCACTCAACCCGGGTTTTATCTCGACAAAGCGAATATGCGGGAGATCATACACCAGGAAAGGACGAATGAACTCGCGTTCGAAGGGCAGCGTTACTGGGATTTGAAAAGATGGATGAAGGCGCACGTAAGCGGTAACCTGAATGCTCCCGTCTACGGCTGGGACATTAATCAGAAAGACCCGCAGACGTTTTACCGGCCGGTCCTGCTCTTTACCCAGCGCTTTGCTATGCGCGATTACTTTGCTCCCATTAAATTATCTGAAATGCAGATCAATTCAAACCTGGTGCAGAATCCCGGATGGTGATCGCCCCCGGCGTTAAATTGTTGACTGAATGTTTAATACAATGCTTATTATGAAAAGAACGTATTTTCTGCTGTTGCTGCTGGTGCTGAACCTCGCAGTTCAATCCTGCTCAGACGATCAGTTCAGTTCCCTTACGAAAGGCGGGGGAGCGCCCGGCCCGGTGCGTGATGTTCGTGTTGAGAACCTCCCCGGTGCTGTAAAACTGTCGTATGTATTGCCGGCAGATGAGAACCTGCTTTATGTGAAGGCGGTTTACAGGTTAAAAAGCGGTGAGGTGGAGTCGAAGGCCTCCTATCTTACCGATAATATTACGCTGGAAGGTTTCGGCGACGAGAGTGAGCGCGAGGTGACCCTTTACGCAGTGAGCCGCTCGGAAAAGGAGTCGGCGCCTGTCACAGTCACCATCAAGCCGCTTACTGCGCCCGTCTTCACGGTCTACCAGTCCCTCACTGCACAGGAGACATTCGGCGGTATTGTCGTTAATTTTGAAAATACCTCCGCTGACACGAAAAGAGTCAACTCCAATATGGTGATCGGCGTGCTTACCTGGGATGACAGTCTTGGCGAATGGAAGCAAATAGATACACACTACAGCGGCCTCGCCAAAGATCAGTTTGCTGTCAGGGGACTCGAGTCCAGGCCTTACAAATTTGGCATATTCATCAGGGACCGCTGGGATAATCACAGCGATACCCTCAAGACCACCCTTAAGCCCGTTTATGAGGAAGAAATCAGTAAAGCGCGCTGGCGCGATGTCCGGGGCCTTTACCCCGTTCCGCAGACAGGCGTGCTGCCGGTTTCCGGTAACCACATGGTAGAGGCGGTTGATTATTCTACCGCTTATCCCATTAAGAACCTGTGGGACGGCAATGTGAGTAACTTCTTTCATACCAAAACCTCCTTCGAGCTGCCGGTATGGATTCCTTTTGACCTCGGCGAGCCGGTTAAGTTAAGCCGCTACAAAATCTGGCAGCGTCCTGTTTCAGGGATCTATTTTTCCCACGGAAACCCGCATGAGTGGGAGATCTGGGGCACCAATACGCCTCAGGACCCGGCGAGCTGGGTACAGCTCGCGCACGAAATTATGGTTAAGCCTTCAGGCCTGCCGGTCGGGCAAAACTCAGCCGACGACCGCACCGTAGCTGCCGCAGGAATGGAGTACGACTTCCGGCCGGACGCTCCTCCCGTACGTTACCTTGCCTGGAAGCATATCGACAACTGGGCCTCCATCCAGGGCGAGTACGGCTTTTTGCATATGAATGAACTGTCGCTGTGGGGGCAGCTGGGACAATAACCGGTTATTATTTAATCAATGATGAAAAAGACTAAGATTACCCTGTTCGTTCAGCTAGCTTTCGCCCTGCTGCTCATTTGCCAGGGATGCGATAAGATGGAAGACTCTTACAAACAGTACCTGGAAGGCGGAGAACTCATTTATCCCGGTAAAGCCGACAGTCTGAAGGCCTTTCCCGGAAAGAACCGCGTTAAGCTTCGCTGGCTGATCGTTTCCGACCCTAAAGTGGTCGGAGCAAAGGTTTACTGGAACAATAAATCCGATTCGGTGAACGTGCCCATCCGTAAAACCAGCTCCACAGATACCATTTCGGTGATCATTCCGGGTATGGAAGAGGGTCTGTATACGTTCGATGTGTATACCTACGATGCAGCAGGCCACCGCTCTGTCGGCTCACAGGTTATCGGCGAAGCCTACGGCGCCTCGTTTCAGAATACGCTCGCCAACCGGCTTGTCAAATCGGTACAGTGGCTTAATCTGGCGCAGACGGGCACCACTCCGGCATTCAGAGGAGGAGAAATCACCTGGTACTCCGCCAGCGTCCTCGCTGTGTTTATCGACATCGGATATACCCGCGAAGACGGCAGTGCCGCCTCTGTCCGCGAAGAGCCTGTACGGGTGCCCGGCAGACCGGTTTCGTTCCGCGAAACGACACGGCTCCCCGGCTGGAATAAAGACCTCTCATTCAGGTACCGTACGGCTTTTAAGCCGGATTCAGCAGCTATCGATACGTTTTATACGGATTACACCGTGTACAATCCCCATTAAAAATGATAGTTTAAAAACTACGAAATAATGAACAGAAACTTTTTAATACGAATCAGTTTTGTCCTGTTTTTTCCCCTTTCCCTGCTGGCGCAGGGAAAGGTAACAGGATTTGTATATAAAGACAATGACGGCAATGGCCTCAGGTCGAAAAACGAACCCGGTATAGCCGGCGTACCCGTAAGTAATGGAAAAGATGTGGCCGTTACCGATAAAAAGGGCCGTTACGAACTGCCCATAGACGATGATGATATCATCTTCGTGATCAAACCATCAGGTTATCGTGTCCCGCTGAACGAGCTGAACCTGCCGCGGTATTATTATATTCACAAGCCTAAAGGATCTCCCGCTCTTGAATTTAAAGGAGTCGCTCCTACAGGCCCGCTGCCCGCTTCAGTAGATTTTGCGCTGATCCCCCAAAAGGAACCCGATAACTTTAAGGCGCTGGTGTTCGGCGATCCGCAGGTTAAAGACGAGACCGAGCTGGCCCATTACGAAAATGATATCGTTTCGGAGGTGAAGGGCATTAAGAACGTAGCCTTCGGACTTACCATGGGCGATATGGTGCAGGAAGACCTCCGGCAACATCAGGACTATGCAGCCATTACGGCGAAGGTGGGTATTCCCTGGTACAACGTCTGCGGCAACCACGATCTGAACCAGGATTGCGGAGTCGATTCGCTTAATCACGAGACATTTCAGGCCACTTTCGGGCCAGCTGATTATTCTTTCAATTACGGGAAAACGCATGTTATCGTTCTGAACGACAACCTTTACCCTGACCCCAGGGGTAATAAACGCGGCTTGTGGGCAGGGTTCAGGCCGTCGCAACTCGAGTTCCTGAAAAATGACCTGCGTCTTGTCGATACGGGCAAACTGGTGGTGCTCGCTTTCCATTGCCCGCTTAATATCGTGAATGAGAACAGTTTCAGGGAACCTGATCGGCGTAAGTTCTTTAAGATCCTGGAAAAATACCCTCATGTGTTCTCTATAGCCGCTCATTCCCATCAGCTTAACCAGAATTTCTTCACGAAAGAAGACGGCTGGAACGGCGTGCAGCCCTACCATGAGCTCGATGCCGGCGCTACCTGCGGTAACTGGTACTCGGGAAAAGTGAACGAAAAGGGCTTCCTTGAAGGAATGATGAGCAATGGCGTGCCCAGGGGATACATCTTTCTGAATGTCACGGGAAACAAGTATACCACGGATTATAAAGTAGCCGGCAAACCTGCGGACTACCAGATCCGCCTTTATCACCGGAAGGTGCTCACTCCCATCTGGTGGGACGGCCGAGGCTCTGTTTATGCTAATTTCTTTATGGGGCATAAGGAGAGCAAACTGGAATGCCGGATAGATAACGGCGAATGGAAACGCATGCGCTACCGCGAAGATGCTGACCCGTATTACGTGTCTCAGCTGTTCAAGTGGGATGAAAGTGATACGTTGTTTGAGGGAAGACGGCCCACGGAGCCTGCCGACTGCAGGCACTTATGGACGGCACCCCTGCCCTGTGACCTTGGCCTGGGCGTCCACCAGATAGAAGTCAGGGCTACCGATCTCTTCGGCAGGATATTCACGGAAAAAAGCTCATACCGGATAGAAGACCCCAAATAATGAAAAAGACCATTCTTGCAGCATTACTTCTCTGCCAGACGCTCGTATCCCTGGCCCAGGACCTCTCATGGCATACCCCGTCTTTCGTGAACGGGGTTTGTCAAAGGGATAGCGCGGGTATCTACCACCGGCTTCCCGCTGCTCTGAAGGATGAAGTCCGGCCAATCGTCTGGAACCTGTCGCTGAACACCGCCGGTGAGTATATCCACTTCCGGTCTTCTGCGCGCTCTTTTATTATAAAGTACGGACTTTCCGGAAAAAGCCTGGCCATGCCGCACATGCCCTCAACCGGGGTGAGCGGGCTCGACCTGTACGCTGTGGATAAGAACGGCGCCTGGAACTGGGCGCCGCCGGGTTACCGCTTCGGCGATACCTGCGTGTATTCTTACCGCGATATTTATGTGGCCTCCGGCCAGATGGCCGATTTCTATCTCTATCTCCCCCTGTATAACGCGGTCAAATGGCTTTCAATAGGAGTAACGCAAAATGAACAGCTTGAATTCATTGACGAACGAAAAGAGAAGCCGGTTGTCGCCTACGGTACCTCCATTATGGAAGGAGCAGTGGCTTCGCGTCCGGGCTTTGCCTGGACCAATATCCTCCACCGCAATCTTGGCCGGGAGATCATTAATCTCGGCTTCTCCGGCAACGGCAAATTCGAAAAGCCCATATTTGACCTGATGGCGAAGGTTGACGCTGCGGTATACATCTTCGATTGTATGCCCAACCTCACCAGGGAAGCGGTTTCGGCACCAGACGAGGTCGAAAACAGGATCCGTTATGGTCTTACTAAACTTCGCAGCGCTCATCCCGGGGTTCCCGTTCTCCTCGCTGAGTATCCCGACGGCGACATTCCTTTTTATACCGATACCGCCCTGCTGAATAACCGGCACAATGCCAGCATGCTCATTGCCTCCGTTTACAGGAAGCTGCAGGCTGAAGGAATAAGCAATCTGTACCTGCTGACGGAGAAGGAGATCGGCTTCGACATCAACTGCCTTACCGAAACGACGCACCCCAACGACATCGGCATGATGAAGTACGCAGTGGCTTATGAACGAAAACTCAGGGAAATATTGCATGAGCCGGCCGGAGCTTATCCGACCCAAAGACCTGTTGAACAATACCGCGACGGATTCGACTGGAACAAAAGACATGAGCAGATCATCCGCAATATCATAAAAACGAATCCCCGGGTGATGCTTTTTGGAAATTCCATTATCCATTACTGGGGTGGAGAGCCTGCTTCAGAGACGACGGCAGCCAGGGGCGCGGCTTCCTGGCGGAGATATATGGCTCCTTTAGGGATCCAGAATGCAGGCTTTGGAAACGACCGGATCGAAAACGTCCTCTGGCGGGTGTATCACGACGAACTGGACCGCTTTGAAGGGGATAAGATCGTCATTAACATTGGGACGAATAATCTTGCCGTAAATACCGATGAAGAAATCGTCGAAGGCCTGGCCTTCCTGGCACAGCAGGTCAAAAACCGTAAACCGGCCGCGCGGATATATATAGGAGCGATCCTGCCGCGGAAAAACAAACTGGAACGGCTGGCGGGTTTAAACCGCTTGATACAAAAAATGGCGGAGGCTAAGGGCTACAGTTTTTTTGATTTTACAGAAAAGTTCATGACCGGTGAAGATCTGAATTTCGCCCTGTTTATGCCTGACGGACTGCATCCGAATGAGAAGGGATATGATGTGTTAGGCCGATGCTTTAAGAATCTTCATTGACACTGGAAGGCCTGAAAATAGGCCACCGGCAGGGTATTGAGAAAGGTATTGAAGAAGGGATAGAGAAAGGTGCGAGTGGTAAGAGTTATGAAGTTGTGCGGAATATGCTGTTGTCGGATCGTTTTACAGTCGCAGAGATCTGCTCATTTACCAATGTAACAGAGGACTTTGTTTATAAAGTACAAGCTGATTTGAACAGGAACTAAACCCTCTACCCCCTTCCTCGTCTAAACCTCCGTATCTCTTCAGTTCCGGGGACTAATTAGTTTCAGGTAACAATCACGTCATGTTTGCATAGCCAGCCTCCCTTTAAAACCTTCCCCTCCCGGTATCAAAAGTGGGTGTGACCTTATTGCTGAGGGCGGTAGATTTGAGTTATGTACTACCCGCAATCTTATTTAACAAAACTGCGGGAGGGGAAAGAAGAAGGGCTTGAATATTACTACTCCAGGTATTTCCGCCTCCTGCATGACAGAGTGTTCAGAATTACAAAGAATGACCTTGCGGCTTCCACGGTGGCACAGGAAGCGTTCCTGAGGCTGTGGATCTTCCGGCAGCGCATCGGGGAGGAAGAGCAGGTGTGGGCGTTCCTGTGGCAGCAGGCGCAGGAGAGGTACCGGGCGTGGTTCAGGCGGCATGATATGCGATTCTTTAAGAGCCTGGTGCAGCTGGATGCCATTGATGGATATCAGGATTTTCTGGCAGGTTACAGCGAAGAGGAGGACGAGCCGGAGTACGCACTGTTTGAAGAAGATGCACTCAGTGCCGAAGAGCAGGCGCAATGGCAGCAGATCCAGGATTATATTCCGAGCATGGATAGTGAACAGCAGTATTTCCTGCAGCTGTGTCTTCGTTATTCTTTTCATTATGAACAGATCGCCTCGCGCCTCGGGGGAATTTCCAGCTATACGGTAGGCCGCCGGGTGGAGACCTTGCTGGAACACCTAAAGAAGGCCGTGACGGGAGGCATGCAGCTCGATGCCTGCCAGGGCCGCCGGCAGCTTAAATACGAGGGCGAGCTGAATGAAGAGCAGGCTGAGGTGCTCCGGATGCGGTTCGACCTTCAGCACAGCTTTGAGGAAATTGCGGCGGCGCTGAAGCTTCCTCAGGGTTACATCCAGAAGGTATATGTGCAGGCCAGGCTGCAATTGAAGAAGGGGGGAGGGTAAATGAGCGGAAGAGAGCCGCAGTTCCCCAACCAGGTCTTCCAAAATGGGAGATCCGTTGCAAAAGATGACCATGGTCATTTTTAAAGATCATAAAGCTTTATAGCTTTGACTTTCACCAGTAGCCATGTCTCCAAAAAGAAAGAAAAGACCTGTCGACGATCCCCTCTGGAAGTCGGTACTCGAACAAACCTTTCCTCACTTCCTTACGTTCTTTTTCCCTGAAGCAGAAAAGATCTTTGATTTCAGGAAGAAGTTTGTGTACCTGGATAAGGAGCTACAAACCATGTTTCCGCCCAGGCGCCACAATAAAGGAGTTCGCTATGTAGATAAACTGGTGCAGGTATCGCTGAAAGGGGGCGGGGAGAAATACGTGTTGGTTCACGTGGAAGCCCAGTCTGGCAAAAGCAAGGAAGGTCTGGAGACTCGTATGTTCGAGTACTATGTGAAGATCCAGATGAAACACAAACTTCCCGTTACGGCTATCGTGATACTGGCAGATCAGGATAAAGAATACCGGCCAAGGTTTTATAAGCAGGAATTTCTGGGGACTAAGTTATTGTATGAATTCAATAGCTATAAAATACTTGATCAGGAAGAGTCTGATCTTAAGGAGAATCCCAATCCCTTTGCGGTGGTAGTGCTGACTGCTTTTCTGTCGCTCAAACATGAAAGTTCAGGAGATGAAGAACTGCTCGGACTCAAACATGAGCTGTATGAACAGATGATGAAACGAAGTATGAAAAAGAGCGAGCGCGAAGGTATTTACGACTTTCTCGCCTACTACGTTGAATTTGAAAAACCGGAAATGATACGTAAATTTGAAGAACAGATAAAAGCCAAACAAGGAAGGAGTACCACTGTGGGAACCAGAGAATATTTAATTGATAAAGCCAAACAGGAAGGCCTGAAGATAGGCCACCGGCAGGGCGTTGAGAAAGGTATTGAAGAAGGTATCGAGAAAGGGATAGAAAAAGGTATTGAGAAAGGTGCGAGTGGTAAGAGTTATGAAGTGGTGCGGAATATGCTGTTGTCGGATCGTTTTACAGTCGCAGAGATCTGCTCATTTACCAATGTAACAGAGGACTTTGTTTATAAAGTACAAGTTGATTTGAACAGGAACTAAACCCTCTACCCCCTTCCTCGTTTAAACCTCCGTATCTCTTCAGTTCCGGGGACTAAATAGTTTCAGGTAACAATCACGTCATGTTTGCATAGTCAGCCTCCCTCCAAATCCTTCCCCTCCCGGTAATCAAAAGTAGGTGTGACCTTATTGCTGCGGCAGGTAGATTTGAGCTATGAGCAGGAAACGCGATACTGTTGTGGTGGTG
>NZ_QEAS01000004.1:245963-327117 GCF_003130405.1 Pararcticibacter amylolyticus | reverse complement strand
GGCAAAGCCTGCTGTGCCGCTGCCGGCAAACAGGCTGGTGCTGCCGGAGGGGCTGATCTTCCGGATCCGGTGGTTCTGCTGGTCGGTGACGATCAGGTTACCGGAGGCATCGATCACCAGGGCGGAGGGCAGTTTAAACTGAGCCCCGGAACCGGTGCCTTCGGCATAGCCGGAGTAGCCGGCTCCGGCAAGGGTGCTGACGGTGCCTCCGGGGGTGATCTTCCGGACTACATTGTTGCCGGCATCGGCGACATAGATATTCCCTGAAGCATCGGCCACGACGGCCAGAGGGTTATTGAAAGTGGAAGACAGGGCGGAACTATTGGTGTATCCGGCGGTACCGGTCCCGGCATAGGTGCTGGTGGTCTGGCCGGAAACAGTGGCTGCCCCGGTATTGGTAACATTGACGGAGACCGGGCTGCCGGAGGTAATCTCGGAGGGGAATGTGTAGGCGATCACCGGGGTGGACGACTGCATGACAACACGGATATTGGTGGTGATGTCGCCAATCCCGGAACTATAGCCTTCGGATACCACGTAATAGGTACCCGCTGAAAGGGTAGTCTGGAGCCATGCCTGTCTGCCGGGGCACTCAGGGCCATTATTGTCGTCGTTCTGGGTGATCACTGCTCCTGAGCTGTTCAGCAGGTGCAGATAGGTATCGAGTGTGCTGCCGCAGTGCGACAGGGTGACGGTTGCCGTACCGGTCAGGGTAAACTGGTAATAGATATCGTTGCTGGCCTGCCCTATGTCATTGCCCAGGCAGGCATCGGCGTTGTTCATGGTATGGGTATAGTACCCTGAACTGCTGTAGTTGCCGGCCCAGATGGGGTTATACATATTGGCTCCTTCGGGGGTAGATCCGGTGGAGGTACTGCTGATCTCCAGGTTGTAATCTCCGGTATATGAACTATAGCCTTCTACTACTACGTAATAGATTCCGGGGTACAGGCTGGACTGATTGATAACGGATTGCCTGCCACATTCGGAATCGTCGTTGGAATTGATAAAATTGCCGTTTGCATCAAGCAAATGGAGATAGGTATCAAAGCTGCTTCCGCATAATGAAATACGAAGGTCCGTGTAATCGGACACGTTGAGTATATACCATACATCCGGACTGGATTCTCCGTAGCTGTTATGATAAGACGTGCCGTTATAACTATAATTATTGCGATTGTCTGTAAATGCTCCTCCTCCGCAGGAACCGAAAGACCCGGCGTCTATAGCATCGTACATCTCTGTCCCGCTTTGTGCTAAGGCGGAACTGTTGAGCAGAAAAGCAGAAGCGAGGCTGATGATAACAGCTATTGCTCTCCTGGAAAAAAAACCTTGGTGTTGTAAGGATCGGTTCATAAATATTCTCCCAGGGGCTTAGTTATTCTTTTTTACTTCTTTGCCTGTTTCCCGTTCGGTGGGGGGAATGATCTTTTCCTGTTGCTCCGGGCTCAGAAAACTCTCCAGCTTCCGGTTACGTTCGGCTATCAGGGCCTTGATCCGTGCTATGCGGGCTTCCTGGCTGATGCCCTTTTCTTCTTCCAGGGCTTTCATTGATTCTTTGTATTCTGACTGTACCTTGTTTACCTGCTCTGCTTTGGCTGAGTCGACTTTCAGGGTACGGCGATAATGATTGAACTGACCGCGTTTCTGATCTGAAACGTTGAGCACCCGTTGCCTTGCCCGGATACTGTCGGGACGGGACTGGGCCTGAAGGGTTTGTGGGGTAAGAAAATATCCGGCAAAAAGGGTTAAAAAAATGATCAGGGTTTTCATGTTAATCTTAAATGTCTTATTGGTTTATTATTACTGTTTGTAGTGGTAATTATATTCTTTCAGCACTTTGCCGTTCTGGTCTTTGATGCGCC
The DNA here is from genome assembly GCF_003130405.1 of Pararcticibacter amylolyticus. Lineage (GTDB taxonomy): Bacteria > Bacteroidota > Bacteroidia > Sphingobacteriales > Sphingobacteriaceae > Arcticibacter > Arcticibacter amylolyticus. The sequence continues at coordinate 325,252 of NZ_QEAS01000004.1, read as the reverse complement.
ATAAACGCTGGAAGTTATCGTATTCATAATAGGTGGTCTGGCCTTTAGAATCTGTTTCTGAGGTCATTCCAACCATTGGTTTATACGTGTACTTACTGACGTAAAAACGACCTGAGACTGCGTTGTTAAAAAGTGGCGCCAGAAATGCAGTAATCTCCGAATCTGAAGGATTGGACTTAATCCGAAAGTACTCTATCGCATTGCTTCCGCCTAAAAGGGATTCTATAACACTGTAATCGGCATTGTCGATTTTAGCAATAGGGTATTTCCCGTTATAGCTGTACACATAATTGGTTTTAGGTCCTTTATGCCTGGATACGCTTAGCAACTTGCCGTTTTTGTCATATCCGAGGAACTTCACCAGAGTGTCTGTAACAGCGTTAGGTGCTTGAAGTACCTGGTTTACAGGTGAAATAATATTGTCTCCCCAATTTTTATAATTCGTTCTCTCCGTCTTCAAAAGCTGATTATTCTGATATGACCGGCTTTCCACTACCGGCGCCAGGATATTACTGTCCACCATCGTACTATAGACGCTGTTTCCCGCCTGATCAAATGGATAGAAGAACTCGTTCTTGTAAGATGAATTATTACTGCTGGTGATTTCGTCGCTCCTTTTTAAAAGGTATGTAGGTTCAAAGTCTGATGTTTGGACTGTGTGGATTTCTCCCTGTGGTGTATAATCAATAGTTTTTGCCTCTATTAATTTCTGTTCACCTGTGTTATATTTCCTGTAACCATATCCAAAAACACTGCAAACATTTTCATGAAATTCTTTCTCCCTTTCAAGTTGAATTCTTTCAACAACGTCTTGTGGATCCCGGGCATGGTTTAAATCATCATAATAACCAGTGACAACCGTGTGTCTGTATGTAGGCATATCCCAAGCAACATCTCTTTCAATATCATCAAATGAATATCGTTCAGATCTTATTAGTGAAAAGTCACTCCCGTTCTTTTTGTAGTAATCCCTGGACCTCAGCTGAGACTTCACCCAGCTGTTCTCTGTATCTGAGAATTTTTTGGGGTAATTTATGACTTCATAATTATCCGTAATATTGAATTGCTTAAGATTATACCCTCTTATAGCGTTGAAGCCAATCGAATAATTACTAACAATCTTGTTTGTCAGCTTCCCATCCTCCACCATGTACTCTGTGACAGCGTCATATGTAACGGAATTACCCCCCACTCCAATATCAAAACTTATATAGGGATCCGCAAGAAAGTCGCGTGTCCGGTAAGATGCCGTTTCCTGAAAATAATCTCCAGCGACGAAATCCCAATAGTGCATAATTAGCCCCTCATACATGAAGTTCTGAGGCCATTCGGGATGAAACGGATCACTTATATTTCCCCAGCCGTCTTCGTTGGTGCCATAACGATATATCTTTCGGATATCTTTACCATCAGAACTTCTGGATATTACTTCCCGTACTCTCAACCGGCCCCGTCAACAAGTGCATGACTAGGGGCGTTAGGCGGCGCATAGTCGACATGATACTTGTTTGATTCGTACAAGAACTCAGTCTCTCCTCCTGTAGGATAACGTATAGACTTTAACATCCCCAATACTTTCAATGTTGTATCAGGTATTCTGGAGACATTTGGAAATCCAATATTTAACTCCCCGAAATAACTGTGACCATATTCCGGCTTATCCCAATCAATGGTCCTTTGAGGAAAGGTATGATCGTTCCACCGTGAGTAATATCCCCACCAGTCGCTATTTTTTGCGGACCGCCAGCTTGGGTCAGAAATCATTCCATGCAAAGGTTCGTAGTAGTTGAAGGTATATTGTTCTACAGTGGTGTTTTGATTATCACAAAACGAAACATTTTTTAAATAATATATATCAATCTCATTGGGGTGGAGAATTGATGTAAACTTAATTTTCCTTGTATCGGTACCATTTATAAGTATCTCATCAAGCAATGAATTGTTAAAGCTTTGAGGGACGGTTGTATAATTAAACACTAGTGATCCACCTGTGAATTGTACACTTTTAACCGCGGGAACTCCATACGGGCGGACGGCATAATCGGACGTCTCTTCAAATGGTGTATCCCAGACGTGCATAGCAAGGGTTTCCCAATATGGATCTTCAACTCTGTAATTAAAAGCAGTTTGATTTCTGATTCCATCGGTAACGCGAAAGCTTTCGGAGAAAACACTTTCATCATAAGTCTTACTCTCATATGACAACGTGATCTTATCAGTTTTATCGGCAGATGTAATGGACGACAGATACCATCCAGTTGGAACACCGCCTTGCACATTAGGTCCGTTATAATTAAATTCCCTGCTGTTTGGATTTTCACGCCCTCCAAACACATATCTTGTTCCATCTGTATCCGTAATTTGGAACTCTGTATAATATCCATTGTTCAGGGGATCTGCTTTCATTGCTATTTTGATGGGACTATATGGTATCAGCATGGGTACTTTAGCCGGAACCCCATTAATATTTCCATTTGGAAGAGAATAGTTAAAAATATCAAATTCTGTATCATATCTTTTCTGATAGGCATGATTAAAAACGACAGCAGGGTTCTCGGGACACGCCTGGTATAACTCTTCAAATGTGGGTACTCGGGAAGGATCAACTGAATAATTAGTTACCCAGTCCCACTCATCGGGCCTGCCTTTAACTTTACGTGTAACGACTCCTCCGCAGTTGAGTGTCCACCTCATTCCCAGGATTCCGTTTACTTCGTTTGCCATCCGTCCGGAAGCATGAAAGCTCATCGTAACCGGCAAAGTTAGCTTCATGCTCTTTGCCTCATATAGGGGTATCGTAATGTCCACCAGTCCGTTATCGCTCGTCATAGGATATTCACCATACCTGTTAAAGGCCCTTGATTGAGGAGAGGGGTCAATAACCTTTGGAAGCTGAGTTGTTTGGCCGAAAATGTTTAAGAACTGGCAACAGAGGACAAACGCTATAGGTATACTTAGAGCATGTCTGTCTTTAAAGATTAGATAAAACATATATTGTGATGAAAGATTTCTTGTGTTATGAAGGCGGTTCAATACGGTTGAATACTGATACCCACGCTAATCGTTATCTTTTTTTCGAGACATTAATGTCCTTTGCATGTATCTCGGGCGATATAAACCAAATACAGGCTTTTGTTGAGACGGTAAGTTTCTGCTGGTATCAAGATCGGGCGATTATTCAAATAAGGCATACAAATAATAGTGGTTGTTGCTAGTTTCTAAATTCTGTGATGTAACGATTTATTTACGCTGGTAAATATAGAAGCACTTTTTGAATCAAAAAATGATTTTTATCAATTTGGTGGTCTAAAATCACCATGGCTTGCCACAGATAGTAGAAAATGAGGCTTTTTTGATCAAAGAAGATGCTTTATATAACGCCCTTGATTATATGTCTACGACAAATAACTAAACGCTTTGGGGATTTAACCTATCTGGCTTGTAATAAAATGCATAATATACATCAGCTTGTAGAATTCATCGATAGTAACTTTTTTTAGCTTATATTTTTCTAAGATGTAGCCTTCTCCAAACTCATCTTTAGAACTAACTCTTTCAATGTCCACTTTCTCTACACCCAATATTCGGGGAAGATCATCCTTAAAGTAACTCTTTTGGCATCCAGGGATAAAAGATAGCATCAAGGATCCAGCGAAAAGGGTAAAAAGTCTGGGTTCTCATATTACTCTTAAATGTCTTATTGGCTTATATTACTGTTTGAAGTGGTAATTATATTCTTTCAGTACTTTACCGTTCTGGTCTTTGATACGCCATAAGCGCTGGAAGTTATCGTATTCATATCTGGTAGTCAAATCGGATCCGCTCGTTTCGCTTGTAAGTCCGATCATTGGCCGGTAAGTATAACTGTTTATAGAAGCTTCTTTTAAAGTGGCCCTCAAAGGAGCAATGAATGTATTTATCTGTTCATCGGTGGGATTGTCCCTACGCTGAAAACTCTTGATAGCTGCCGCCCCCAGAACGTTTTCTAGCACTGAATACTCTGCGTTTTCGACTTTTACAATTGGGTACCGTCCGTTGTAACTATAGAGATACGATATTTTGGGGCCGTTTGCCATGGAAAGGCAATTTACATTTCCCCTATCATCATACTTATGGAAAATTATGCGCGTTTCTGATTCGCCTCCGGCTTTTTGGGTAGTGATATCTGCAGGCGCATATAAATTGCTTCCCCAGTAACCATAATTGGTTTTCTGGGTAAATAAAAGTTTCCCGTCTTTATAGTAATCTGTTTGTATGACCTGATCGAGAATGTTCTTATCTGTCATAGTGCTGTAAACGGGTTTTGAAATATCATCAAACGAGTAGTTGAACGTTTGCTTCTCGCTTACCTGACCGCTGTTTATAACTTCCTCCGACTTTGTTAGCAGATACCCGGGATCGTATGTATAGTTTTTGATCTTCGTAAATGCAGTGCCGTCGGCATTGAATACCTGGCTGACGTGCTGCATTACTTTTTCCTCTCCGCTTGTGTACTTACGGAAACCATAACCATATACATTGCAGGAATTATCATGATAGTCTTTTTCTGTATTATAGTAAAGCCGCTCTAGTTCTCCCGGGTTATTATACTGTTTTGTATATGGCCGGTTAATCCCCATTAAAACATGACGGTAGACAGGCATGTCCCAGGCTGTCCCTTTGGTAAAACTTTGGTACGAATAGGTGTCCCGTATCGTTTTTTCTGTAAATACCCCGGAGGAATTTTGCTTATAAGATGTTTTTTCGAGCAACTTTCCGCCCATCCATATATCGGCGGGGTCGGCATATACTTTTTCGACAGGAGTCCCGATACGATCACTGATAGTAAAGGCGTTTGTTTTATAATCTTTTAAACTATAATTATAGACCGTCTTCATTAAAGGGGCATTCTCTGTACCGGTATACTCCGTAACATAATCGTATGATATATAGTTGTTTCCCCAGATAGAATAGTCAAATGCCGGATCAGACAGGTAGTCCATAATCCGGTAAGCTGCATGTTCGTCACCAGTGAATGTAACATTCCCATCTGAATTAAAATAAAGCGGATAATCCCAGGAAAGGTACATTACATATTCTTCCGTCAGATGAGCCCCGGCTCTTAAGGCGGGAGCAATATATCCCCTTCCATCTTCATAGTAGCCATATTTGAAGGTAGAGACAGTTGCCGGCCCGTTTACCGGTATCTTTTTCACCTGCTTTATCCTTAGACCGGGGCCCTCTGTTTTAGCCCCGTTCTGAGGGGTATAGATGGTCATATCGTAATAGTTCCCCTCATAATCAAATTCCGTTCTGCCCCCGGTAGGGTATTGAATAGACTTCAGCATCCCTACCTTTTTTGATTCGGTATGAGCGTCTCTATTTACAGCTTGATATCCTACGGGTTTAAGAACAGAGCTTGTATTGCCCTGATCGGCTACATTCAACCATACGTCCCGTACCGGAATTAAATGACTGTTGTTCCCGGTATTCCAGGTATAATATCCCCACCAATCCTTATATCCTAATCCTGTCCCAACGCCGGAGACTGGTGGTTCAAAATAGTCAAAGCTATACTTTTCTTCCACCAGACCTTCCTGTCCGCAAAACTCTATAGAGCGCAGGTATTCAAGCTCACTCTCTCCGGAAGATTTACTGGTATTAAATTTTACTTTTCTTAATCCGGATCCACCAGGACCGGTAACTTCTATCCTATCCAGGAACGAATCATGATAGCCATTTGACCTGTAGAAGAAGTTCACGGTTCCGCCATTAAAGCTTATACTGCTTAAAACTGAAGATAGTCGTGCTCCATGATTATCGAACCAGTCATCTTTCACGTTATTTGTTGAAAGCATATACATGACTTCAGGCCCCGTGTAATCGTACTGGTGAAAATTGGCAGAGGTTGAATAGTCGCGGAGATTATCTCCTGTACTGGTTCTTTCCGTATAATGCTGGTAAGGGGACTCCGACCTCTGATAAGTAAATTTAACAGTGTCAGTCTTACCTGCCGACACCATATACGATAAATCCCAGCTGCTCCAGATAGAACCATATATCCCCTCGTGGGGAAGTTCTGAGGATCCGAAAGTAAATGTTCCTGTATAATAATATTCTTTACCGTCCGTATCCGTAATACGGATAGCATCGTAAATCCCGTTATTGGCCGGATTGGCAATGGGCTCTATTTTTATGGCCTGGTAAGGAATAAGCATTGGTTTTTTTGTGCCATTTTCCTCTTTCATGATAAATTTACCAGACTTCCCGTTCGGCAAAACGAAACTGAATATGTCGTATTCACTGTCGTACTTGGTATTGTGCACATAATCTGTATTCCGGTATCCTTCTACACAGGAGTTATATAGTTCCTCGTAGGAAGGAGTTCCATTGGCGGGATTGAATGCATGGTTGGTTAAATAGCTCCATTCGTCTGGCCTTCCTTTCAGGCTTCGGGTGATTACTCCGCCGCAATTGAGGGTCCAACGCATTCCCAGTATCCCGTTAGCTTCATAGGCCAATCGTCCGGACGCATGGAACTTCATTTCTATAGGTAGCCTGAATTCCTTTGTGATTATCTCGTAAACCGGTACTGTCATATCCACCAAACCGGTATGGTAATCTACCGGATAGTCCCCGTACCGGGTCAGCGCCTGGGCTTGCGGGGAAGGGGGAACGTATGAAGGGATTTTGGGGTTGGGAACGACAGAACTAGCCGACATAGTCATCATTGTTCTGAGTTTTAGGGAATCCTGCTTCTTTAGACGCTGATTGATTAATGAATCCTGCGGCTGCCCGTATGTCGCAAAAGACCCTGATAGTAAAAGTATTAGTGTATAAGCTTTTCTCATATAAACTGTTGCTCGATTGTGAGAGATTGTTGAAGTTGCGGTTAGATGGCAGTTAAATTTGAAAAATAACTCCCTGATTTAGTTGATTTCTTTCAATTAGCTTAATTCAGACACGTTATGCTGTCGTGGAAAATGATTGAGGCAATAAGATTGGGTATTTATTAATAAAGTCATTTTAAAAAGGATAGTGGTTATTATAATATTCTCTTTCTTCAATATGTAATGTAACTATTTAAATACTCGGTAAAGGTAGGGTTCAGTTTGGGATCAATAAAATGATGCTGATCATGTTTTATGTTCAACAATCTTACATTCACTGTAATAGTCTTTCATAAAAGGTTCCATTGCGGCATAAAGCGGCGGCGATATCCGGGCATATCGGCTAATATAAATTAATGTCCTTCTCCTATCTCCCTGGCTTCTAAAAAACTTGGGCGGTCGCCTAAGTATCGTGATATGTCGACGCGCATAGATCAAGCCGATGAATATGTAAGTAATCTGGAAACTGAGAATCATCAAAGGGTTTTCTTAGCTTTAAGACAATTCCGTCAGGAAGCATAGTGGGTAGAGGTATCCTCCTGTACGGGCCCCAACTTCCAGGCTTTATAATTCAGCCATGTAATAGGAACGCCGGATTGTCTCATGGCTTTTTCAACGGCTATTTACAGGAGCTTGATCGCTTTGGCTAGGTAGAGCGACTGGATCCTTTCTGCATCATATGCAAGTACATTAAGTGCCTTATTTTGGTTATTAAAAGCAAAATTATAGGGCGTTAAGCCACTATATTTTTTCGCACCTGCGGCAATTTACTTATTTGCTGATAATTAACCTAAAATGGCGGTTTTTGCTTTGAATCAAGAGCAATAGCACTTTTAAACCGCCCCATTGCTTCTGGTTTAAGGACCTTACCCAGCTGCCTGTCCCGCTCCTCTGTCAGAATGGCAACCTGGGAACGCTGATCATCCGGGTTGATTTCAGCGTTACTGTATACCGCCTGAACCTTAGCTTTATAAGTATCAAGAATAGAAACAACCTTCTCTGCTTCTGACTCTTTCAGGGAGAGGTCTTTGGCTACAAAACGGATACGGTTCTGCCTTAAACTATCCGCTTGCGGTAAAACCGTCTTTGCAGACACTCTAATGGGAAAGATAGACAGTCCTGAGAAAACAAATACGATCAGATATAAAAATACTTTTTTCATGTTGCTTGAATTAGTTGGTTATATACATTTATTAATCGCGCTGGATGAAGTATCGACAGAGGAGATATCGAAGCCCTGGTTTATCGGAAGGACTTTCGGCAGAACGGTCTGATGTTTACCCGACGCTCTCTTAGATTTTATCAGGTTCGGCAGAAGATGGCTGAGAAGATTTTCCCGGTAGTTAGATCCTATTTTTATGATTGTGTTATCCTTTAACACGACATAATCGTTATTGACAGCGTAGATCTTCTTTTCATTCAGTATGAAGGATTTGTGAACTCTTATAAAAAGATCGGAGGGCAAACTTCCCTCTACTTCGCGCATTGTCTGGTAGGAAATATGACTCTCATTCTCCAAATAAATGTTGATATAATTCTGGTTAGCTTCAATATATTTGATCTCATCGTAAAAGATCTTGATAAATTTCCCTTTTGTCTCACATTGTATATAAAAACTTCCCCCTTCCTTTACTCCCTGCCTTTTATCCATGACAAATGAAGTGATCCTCGTTACTGCCTTTAAAAAACGGCTGTAAGATACCGGCTTGACGAAATAGTCAAATACTCCCTTCTCATAAGCCCTATAGGCTCCCTCTGTTGTATCGGAGGTCTCAATTAACATGACATTGAACTTGTTACAAAGATCCTCCAGCCCTGCAACTTCCTCCGGGCAGCTATCTGCATTTAGCAGCAGCACTCCCCCTCCGGAGCTGCATGAGTGGAGAAACTCTGACAATTCCTGGTTAAAAGACCGGGAAGAGCCTGAAAGACTAAAGCCTGGCGTCCTTGCAATGTAGCTGGAAATTGAACACACAGTCTGCTCGTCGTCCACGATAAAGAATGATATGGATTTCATGTTGGTATGTTTAGGATGAAAGATAAATTGGTTAATTTTTCCTCATAAATGAATATTGAATGATGTGCCGATTAAAACATTCTGAAAAGGACAGGATTTTCCTCCCTGCTAAGGTTTTTTCCGGAAGATACGTTTTCATGCTGCTGAGTTAATTAATTGATTGACAGACCTAATATGCGTATAAAATAACATTAATACAATAGCTTAACGCATTTTTTCGAAAGCTTGTTGAGGCAACGCCTTTCCGCCCTCGACAGGGACTAGCTTTGTACCGCTGTGCAACCACTTCTGATGGGTCATCTCCCCTGCATTTATATCAGTTGTTAGATAAAGGCGTACACGGATATCATCTGACCGGCTGTTCTTTATTTGTACCTCCTGATCTAAAGACAAATAGCGCACCCGCAAAAGATGAATTTCCTCCGCCGGCCAATGCACTCTTCCATCAGTATCGGTGGTATTTTTCTTTTTCCCGTCAATCCAGATATCAGCACCTGCAATACCAGCTCCGCTCTCATCTACAACTGTAATTGCAAGCGTACCTGTTCCGGTTTGCTTCTCTTCGGTACTTATCTTACTGCCAGATACCGCTGTAGCCTCCAGCAACAGCGTATCTTTCTGAAGCAGCCAGGTTCCTGTTCTTGTTGAATTGCCCATGATATCATTCCAGCCCTCAAGAGAAAAAGAATGGTCCTCCCGCAGGACAAGTTTAAGGGAATTAGGGCTCATACCTGGTTGGTGGTATGAGCCGTAAATTCCTTTTCCGGGAGCACAGGCCGAAAATGTCAGCAGGGCACCGGCACAGATTAAAAAATATACTTTATTTGGGACCATAAGTTGTTCCGTTTAGCCTGAAAGCCATATTTACCCTGCTTGCGAGCTTTTGAAGTTCCGCATGCCGCTTATCACCAGGCAAATTATTCAAATTTACTATCGTTGGAATATCAAGCAGGGAAACCGGGCCTTTCGGGCGGTTGTTATACTCTGCTGGCAGACTGGAATAAGTACTTCCAAATAGTCCCTGCCGTTTATACGCCTCTTTTTCATCAAACTGATCGTAAGCCAGCCAATCTTTTGCCGGAGATACACTGAGCTTGCCATCATGGGCTGTTAAACTGATCGTCCCTCGTTCAAACTGGAAAGCATGGTGAAGCTCATGCGAGAAAATATTCAAACCAGAAGAACCGGGGAGAACAATATCGACGACCCCATTAGATGAATTATATAGAGCTGCGGCCTTTTCTGTCTCTGACGAACTAAATGTATTGCTCTCCACCACGTTATATACCTGGGACGATAAAGCAAGCACCGCTGCTTCTCCCCGCGCCACTTCAAGGTCGGTGATCTCATTCCTTAGATTCTCGATCTGTCGGTTGAGTCGCTTTGCCTTTCGTTCAGAAATGCCATCTTCCTGTAGTTGCTTCTGTTTTTTATCGATCTTTTCTTCATTTTCTTCCTCCCGCCTGTTGATATTGTCGATCATTCTCATTACCCATGCCCAGGCATCTGGAGTAAAATCGTTGCCGTCTATATCGAAGTTCTTGATAGGATTGTTGGCAGCATAGTGATATGGAGAAAATGAAAAATACTTTTCAGCCATGCCATCTATTACATTCCATCGTGCAATTACAGGATCATAGAATCTTGCGCCGTAATCGTACTCACCCAGTTCTTCCTGCAATTCCTTCCCATTATAAAGATATTTATTCTGACCGGCACTAACAAGCTTCCTCATACCGAAGGGGTAATAATCGTCCTTTTGAACAGTCTCGATTGCCCCGCTTACAGGGTTCCGGTAAATGGTTCTGCGTATATTGCCCACATTGTCGGTCAGATTATATTCATAGCTGAAGCTCCCACCGTTATTTCTGGCTACACCTTCTTCGGTGCCGATGAATTCAATGGTATTTCCATTATACTCAACGCCATCCACATACTCACGAACAGTGCCGTTGCTTATCTTACGTAGCTTTTTGCCTGTTGCGTCATAGGTATAAGTCAATGTTAAGCCTGCCTTGGTAACTGTAGCGGGCAGGTTGAGCGTGTTGTAGCCGATGCTTGCGTTGTTCCTGCCGTCTGTGGTGGCATTCCCGTTGGAATCGTAAGTGTAAACGCCGGTAACGAGTCCGCCCGTGATCTGGTTCAACTTGTTACCCGTGTAATTATAGCTTGCTGCGGCTGCCCCGTCGCGGCTTAATGTTGCCACGTTGCCCATGAGATCGTATGTGATCACCTCGCTCATGGCAATGCCGGTACTCACTCCTGATAACAAACGGTTCATTTTGTCATAGGTATAAGTAAATGTATTGTTGAGAGAGGCATCTCCCCAAAGCTGGTTGGCTATATTGCCGTTGTACTGTGGATATACACCATCGTCATACTTCAGCTGCATGCTGAACTGGGGGGAGGCACTTGTCCGTAGCCAACCCCTGGCATTGTAACTGAAGCTGGACGACTGCTGATCGTTATGTAGCGTCTTGGATATAAGTTGTCCGATCTCATTATAAACTGACTCAGAAAGCTTCACTTCGGGATCGTTATTGATCTTTTCGAAGATCTGTCTTCTGCGGCCTGCATGATCGTATATATAGCGGTTCGCGATCGTGGCAGAAGCTGTACTGCTTGTATGGCTGCGCGTACTTGCTGTAAGTTCTCCGCTAAAACTGTACGTGTTGACTACCCTGTCTGTCCCTCCGATATGATTTTGCCGGATGCTTTCCTTCAACCGGCCGTAATCATCATAATAATTTACTGTAAGCAATAACGTCGTTGTACCGAGGATTGCCGTCTTGGTTCCTGTAAGTAAGCCTTTCGCATTGGTATTCACTGAAGCACTCGCATTATAAGCAGCGGAAATGCCAGGAATACCATAGGTACCGTAATAACTGACTGTAAAAACAGTGTAGTCCTGCAGTGGAAATGTGGTAAGTGCGTAGCCTTCCGTTCCTGCTCCTGTAAACACCTCATATACTCCATTGGGATGAGAGCTGACTGCAGCCTGTACCGTAGCCCTGCTTCCGTTGTTGCTGTATTCACCTGTCATTACTACTCTCCCGGCACCGTCATAGCGCGAAAAGGTCCATTTTCCCGTTTGTCTTTGTACAGCGTCCTGCGTAAGTACCGGAAGATCAAGCTGATTGTACACAATATACTCCCACCCTTTTTCCGGAATTTTCTTTTCAGTCAGGCGGTTTTGATCGTCATAATGATAAGCGTAAATATACTGGTCGAACAATGCGTCTCCCTCACTGAAACCTGCGACCGTTACTGCCGGGGGAATTACATACCTGAGATTACCGAAATCGTCGTAAACATAATAAGTATCGGTGAACGCATTGGCATCGTACTCAGCCTGCTTTAACACCACGTGTCCCAAATTATCCTTATACTCTATGGTTCTGTTTCCGTTTTCATCAGAAGTTGTGGTTACCAACAGGGTTCCTGAGCTGTAGAACGAACTGGTACTGCAGGTATTGCCCGAGATAGTCCAGATCTTCACTTGATTATAGGAGTTCCCATTCAAAGCGGATTTCACAGTATGTCCGCTTCCGGAAATAGAAGCATTCTGAGGCTGCCAGCTCTCTCCTGGCGCTCCCTGTTCAATAACCCTTCCCGGCAGGGACCGCTCGAAGAGGATATCCGAATAGGGATACCCTGTTGTTCCTATACCTGAGGTTCCAGGCGAGGCGGGATTATAAAATGCCTTTACGTTTGCATCGGGATTACCTTGCTTAAATACGCCGTCGCTGGCGACAACCATGTAGGGAAGATACTTCCGTGATTCTCTGCCCCGTGAATCATAGATCACTGGTTGAACGATGTCGTTCCCTCCTGGGCTTGCCTGTCGCTGAACGGTTTGTACAGGACGGCCAAGCCCGTCAAAATACTGGGTGCTTACCTGCACCAGGTCCTTGTTACCGCTTTGTGAGATCAGGGCGGTGTAAGCTTGTATGGGAGACCGGGGAGCAAACGTCCTTACGTAATTCTGGTCCGAACTGCCCCAGCCCTGTTGCTGGCCTACACTGATCTGGGTGATGACATTGCCGCTCCTGTCTCCCCAGCCTTCGGAGACGATGTAATAGATCCCGGCTCCTAAAGCTATAGAGAGCGAAGCATTATTACCTGAACATAATGGACCATTATCATCGTTGGAGGCTAACCTGTTCCCGTCTGCGTCAAGAAGATACAGGTAAGAATCGAAGTCGCTTCCGCAATGCGATATATTTACCAGGGTAGTGGTAAGTGTGTTGAGTGTGAATTTGTAGAAGATATCATCACTCGGATTCCCATATTCATTGCCGAAACCAACCGAGGGACTGTTGTTCTTCGTATCGCTGTAACTTGACCCGCTTTCCAGTGTACCCACATCTATGGCATTGGAGAAGAACGCTCCTCTCAGCTCAACACTCATTGAGGTAATGATCGTTCCTGTATTCTGACCAAAGCCTTCGGAGACGAGGTAATAAGTTCCCGCGGGCAGCTCTGTCTTGATCGAGGCAGCTGTGCCGGTACAAAGAGGACCGTTATCATCGCTTGTAGCAAGAGATAAGCCGTTCGCGTCGAGCAGGTGCATATAGGTATCGAATCCGCTTCCGCAATGTGAAAGCTTTACTACGGATGGAGCGGTGAGTGTAAATCGGTAGTAAATATCGTTACTTATCTGCCCGATGTCGTTACCCAGACAAGCGTCCGCATTGCTCCTGCTGTCGGTGAAGCCGTTAGGCCCGGCACCGAGATTGCCTACCTCGATGGGATTGGACATCGTAGCTCCTGCCGACATCGTTCCGCCCTCTGATGAAGTTACCGAGAGCTGAATAGTCCCGGTATATGAGCTGTAACCTTCCACGACGACATAATAAGTTCCTGCGGAAAAATACTGCTGAATGGAAGAGTTGGTACCACTGCACAGGGGGCCATTATCATCTGCAGAAATGATGTCACTGCCATATTCATCCAGCACATGAAGGTAAGTGTCAAAATTACTTCCACAGGTCGAAATACTTACCTGTGTCTGGCTGCCGACAGTAAACCGGTACCAGATATCCGGGCTGGCCTGGCCATAGTTATTATAATAGCCGTAAGACGGATCATTTACTCTGGTGTCATAAAATTGCATGCCATAGCAGCTGTTTCCGCCCCCTGCATCAATCGCATCCCACATATCTGTTCCGTTCTGCGCTCTCACCGGAAATGATGCCAGCCACAAACCAGTGAAGGCTAACAGCAGCTTAAGCGCAAAGCTGTCTCTTCGCTTATTTACTAATTGCTTTCCCATAATTTAAGGTTTAACGATTAACGGGTCTTTGGCAGTTCCTTCTGCGGCTTGCTTTTCCGGAGCTCGGTACTTGGCACTACTTTATTCATCTGTTCGGTGGTAAGCAGGCTGCTAAGCTTCTTGTTCTTTTCTTCTATCAGGATATCGATCTTCACCCGTTTCTGTTCCTCGGAAAGACCTGGCTCGGAAAGAACGGCGTTGACTGCTTTTTTATAATTGCCATGAACTTCCGCTACCTGGCGTGCCTGATCCTCGGAAAGGGATAAGGTCCGGGAATAGTAAGATACCATCTCCTTTTTAACACTGTCTGCTTTTTGAGCAGATACTTCTTTACCTGTTAAGATAAGAACAAACAGGACGATAACAGTACATATAGGCTTTCTCATAATTTTTTGATTTTTCTGCTGTTAAGTAATTTCTTTTATCACGGTTGTCTGTAATAATATTCGAGACCTTTTATGATATCTCCGTTGAAGTCGCGTACCCCGAGGAGGCGCTGGTTATTGTCGTAATCGTAACTGGTGGCCAGCCCCCGGGCGTCCTTTGAACTGATCAATCCTTTGGAGGGATCATATGAGTAGGCACTCACCTGGGCTGTAGGAAGAGCATAAAGCGGTGCGAGAAAACTATTGACCTGGGCCTGGGAAGGATTGACAATATCGCGGAAGGCATTGGTTGCGCTGGTTCCGCCAATCGCAGACAGGGCCGTCATATAATCAACATTCTCTACTTTGGCAAGGAGGTACTGGCCGCCATAACCCCATATATAAAAGGCCCCCATGTCCCAACTATTCTTTCGAACCCAGACAGGATTGCCCTTGTTATCGTAATCGGCAAGGGCGATAGTATGCGGACTGCTTGCTGAATTGGTATAAGTAGTGATAGACGAAGGAACAAAGCCATTACCCAACTGGATATAGCCGGTAATGGTTGCAGATGTCTGTGCCCCGTCCACATACGTTTTGTGCTGTACAGCGGGAACCAGCCTGTTGGCCTGAAGCATAGCCGAGTAAGGCTGGCTGGATGGAAGATCGTAAGGATAGACGTAAGCCGTTTTCACGCTCCGTCCCTTGCTGTCTGTAATCGTCTCATCGGCAGGAAGGCGATAGGCCGTATTATAATTGGTAAGTTTGGAAGTGCTGGTAACAAAACTTCCCTGGTTATATTCTGAGATTGTTTCGGAAACGGGAAGGTATGAATAGGTATAAAGGCGGTAGGCTGTGCCTTCTTCTACGCTGACCGCCGTATTCGGACAGACGTTGGCGTAATTCGCCTTTAACGCGGGAACGTATTCGCCGGCTTTATTGAGAGCAGAATAATAGATGCTGCGTATCCTCGAAAACTGGCCGGCAGCGGTATAACTGTACTCGGTAAGGAGCTTGCCTCTTTCCTCTTCGGCAGACGAGTATGGCTCATAAGCTGTTCGGCTCAACTGCAGGACATTATCCGCCGACTGGTCTCCGTTGCCGGTATCGAAATTAGTAAAGAGATATCGCGTATAACTTCCATCCGAAAGCTTCTCCGTCACTTCAGAATATCCGATATGGCTTCCCATTGCATTGATGCACCCCGGCAATACGGACTGCGAAGAAAACAAAGACTTTGAATAAGTGATGCCGTTATCGTTGAATGCCCTGCGGCTATAGTCTTCAAAGTAGTATTTTATCTGCCCGCCAAGCACGCCGCTTGAATTCAGCGTATTCGGATCAACCGTATTACTGTAGTTACTTACGTAGTAATAAAATTTCTCCTGCTTCTGTAAAGGGCTCCTGGGATCGTAACTACTGATCTTTTTGATCCTTAATCCTCCGGCAAGCTTATTCTGCGCTGAAAAATTATAATCGATGCCGTTTCCCCTGACTTCCTGGAGTCGCTTGCTATAGGTATTCGGTTCGTAGGTGAACTCCGTTACTCCTCCGGTCGGATACGTAATCTTATTAAGCGTTCCGGCATATAAGTAAGTTGCTACAGGTTCCCGATAATTATAATAGGTCGTATAATAGGTGTTCTGATTGCTCATATCGGCGTAAGTACCGTTGTAAAAGCCCCAGTGGTCGACCATATTCGATAAATAGCCCGGTAAACTTGCTGACTGGTCGTAGCTGAAGGTATAAGGAGGCAAGGGATTCAGATCTGCACCAATCTCATTAACAGATAACAGACGCAACCGCTCGTAAGAGACGTTGTTATAGGTAAAATTGAAAGCCTTAACAAGAGCGCCATCGGTCTTCTCGACACGTATCTGATCCAGCTTCTTCCACTGGAGTTTATCGAGATACTGTGGGTAGTAACTTGTTCCGTTATCCGCAAGAACGGGAATAAAATCAGTTCCGTAATAACCGCCACCGTACATAGACCATTGGGAGTACCTGTATTCGTAGACCACCGGGTCGTAACGGAGTTCGGTACTTGTCGAACGATTAAACTTAATGACATTGTGCAGCCCTGTGATTTGCCTGAGATACACCGGGGCAACCAGCTTTCCGTTGTAGTTATGGTAAACCTGGCTGTAACTCCAGCTGCTGCAGGCCGGCTGGGGATTGAAGATGCCACCAGAATTCTTCGTCCTCGTACCGAGATCGTTTACGATAGCGATATACATCTGATTGACGTAATCGTCTCTTTCATAACTGAAATTAATTTCATCTCCTACAGGCGGTGCGATCTTTGTAAGGTACCAACTGCCCGCAAGCCACTCATCCACATCCTGATTAAAAAAGCCAATGCTGTATTCAATGGCGTTGGTATTGCCTCCGAAATAGTATTTTGTGCCGTCTTCGGTCGTGATGACAAACCCTCCGAAGGACTGAGACATCCCATAATTCTGCATGCGGGTCCCGTAGGGGGCGGTAAATGGTATATTTAGAAAAGAGCCATAAAGGCTCACCTTGAGTGGCTTATCGCATTTCACCCTCCAGGTACCATCGGCATGCATGTAGAAACTCCCTGCATAACCGCCAAAGTTGAAATTGAACTCGTCAGGTTCCGTATCTTTCAGCATTTCATTACCCCGAGCAATGTTTTGCATATAGCCTGTTTGGTTCCAGCTGGAGGTATTCAGGACGTTGTGATTGTAATAATAGCCCATATTAGCGCCGAGATAATAGTTCCCGTTGCTGTAATCATCGGGAGCATCCTTTATCACCCGCGATACAACGCCGCCGCATGAAAGGGCGAAACCAGTTCCCACCCATCCGGGATGCATGTCGGGACGGAAACCGGAAGCGTGATAATTTAAAGTGAGAGGCACAGAAATGCCCTTTTGCTGCAGGGTGTACAGGGGTACTTCAATGCTTGGTATGCCAGTATAATAGGAAACAGGTATTTCCCCGAACATCCCGAGACTGGCAGCGTTGGGACTTTGCACGTTAGCCGGAGCCAGTGGTATCTGCGCTGATACACGGCCGGCCATGATAAGACAGGAAGCTATTCCTGCGAGAATTAGGGACAGTTGCTTATTCATTGTTTATACGGTTTCTAACAGATTTTGCCGGCTCGGGGGAATCACAGTTCTGTCGTTTCACAATCATCTAGGTACCCCGCCCGATATAATAAAACTAGCCACTTATTCCATTGAAACATAATTTATTACACCAAACCGGGTATTCAGACTGCGAAACGGGTTATTTGCATGACATCCTGCAGGAACACGTTATTACAGTTTTTCTATACGCACTTCTGTCTGCATCTTTCGCTGAAAAATCCTTTCCTCTATTGTGAAATATAGGTCTCGGAACTTCTGCTCCTAAGGCTCATCTGGATGTCAACGGAACTGTTTTGTCAAATCTGCAGGTTTGGATGCTACTACGACGATGAGGCCGGTTCTCGGCGGAAGTCATTATTTACTTTTTAACGGTATTGGATCTCCTCGTAAATGGTGTACCTCCAAGGAGGTCGTTTTGGAATACCATTTACGGCGAGCGCGTTAGACCCCTTTCAAGTCGTCGTTCATATCCTTGATCTGGTTATCAGTGATCTGGAATGGCTTTAGGCTGCTTTCTGAATGCCCGGTTGTGTTTGGCTTAATGAACTGCTGGGGTTACAGGCTGATTCGGGTTTGATCATCCACAACATTTCGTCGGAACCGAGGTCGAGCACATAGCGAAGTCGTATTCCGGCATGACAATATCCATTTGCGTGGTGTCTGTTCGATTGATCCAATACCGGCAAATACCGGCCAGGGGGCTTGAGTTTTGTGCAGGTTGGCTCTTACTTTTTCTTTTGACCAAGCATAGCCTGCACTTTTTTAACGAAAATTCAACTGTCATACCTGAAGCACGGGCTGCATTCCTTCCATTTTTCATTTATAGCGATATCTTGTATATTTATTATGTAATAGATAAATGTTAAATTTCAAACGATGCAGGAAGTTACGGTAAAATTCAAGAGCGCTAAAACGCTGGAGGCATTGCTGGATTTAGCCAAAAAGTTTGATATGGTTATAGAAACGAAAGTGCCGGTGCAAAAGAAAAGGGACGGCGATGAGAGTCAGATACCAATAACTTTCGCGGAACACCCGGATGTAACTACTTTGGCGGGTATCAGGAAGGGGCGTGAAATTAATCCTGATGATCTAAGGGAAAAGGCCTGGGGCGGAAGATTATGAGTTTGATTATCTGCGATACCAATATCTTCATATCAATGCTTAGAGGAGTACCCGATACCATTGAAGAATTGAAGACTATTGGAAACAGCAATGTTTTGATTCCTTCTGTATCAGTAATGGAATTGTATCGTGGAATGCACAACAATGGGTATTTTTCCGAGTGCCGTTATCAGGTTTGCCTTCGTACATTCCTTGTTCCTAACCGGACCATTGGTAATTTTCCCTCCGCCCTAAATAGCACAGAAGATCCTTTCGTGTATGCAGTGAACTTGAGTATTCGATCACGACACACGGTTTGTCGCTTGAAAAAGTACTGGATGAACTTCACTTCTGGGGTAATCAATTACGCTACCTGGAATCGAGAGCAAAATTTGAGAATTTTGCTCTCGAAATTGCCTCTAAATCTGAAATTTCTAAAAAAATTGCTATGAACGCATCCACGGATTGACTGAAGCTGGATGGAACGAATGTTGGACGAACGGCCGTAAGAATTATTCTTCATTTGAAATCCTGTTATATGCCCTGCGACATATCCAGCATCATACAGGGCAATTGAATCTTCTCCTGAGGCAAGACATGAATGAAGCACCGGGATGGTTATCGCAAGCAAAGGAAGGGTAAAGCCTGTACAGGCGTCAGATTATTTAATTCTTCCTGTACGCGTTTTATTCCTGATACGTATTTCCCAATAAGTCTAGCCTCCTTAAAAATGGCAGCGAACCTCTTGTTGCGGGAATAGCATCTAATAAATTCATGATTCCCTAATTTAATGGTTCTAAATTGTTTTCTAAATTTAGTCCAGGCTCTTAAAGGGTTACAACTAATACAGACTGATCTGACCTGTTTCAAAAATTACTCTAAAGGGTAATTGTTTCGATTTGATATATCTGCGTGCTTTGTTGGTGAATAACAAGCCTAGTATTCACTTAACTTAAAAATATGAAAATTGCAGTAATTACAGACAAAAATAAAGGTGCAATGGGCCTCCTCGGTTACCGACCACCATGTTTAAGGCTTCATAATACTAACCTCTACGACTTCAATCAACTTCACGAACAAACGAATGTATATTTTGCTCCGTCTCTGAACTGGACGACACCGGAGAGTGCCACTACTTTTATTAATGAAATTGACACCTTCCTTTCAGAGCCATATAATAAAGACTCAGGATTTGTACTTATTAAATTAACGAATGCGGATCTTAGTCTTATTAATTTCAGTCCTCTTCAAGTGAAATTTAAAGGAAAGGGATTTATATACTGGTTAGATTCGAAATTTACGGCATCTGTGAAGGCCGAAGAAGGCGCTGAAATACAGAAAAACAAAACTAAAGACGTGTACCTGGACCTGGCAGTACTAAAGCAGTTGCTTAAATCATACAATGCTAAGTCTCTGGATACTGAAATCCCCAACTTTACCCATGATGTAAACTATATAGGAACCTATAGGGCAGGTGAGCTATTTACATTCATCGATATGTCCAACCTAAGGTTTAGAGTAGACTACGCACATTACACTTCGAGAGCAAAGGTTAATGATATTTATCGGGACTACTTGCAGAAAAATGTCTACATTAAGCCGAGTTTAGCATTGGACTATTACCCAGCTATACTGGCGACGCTACCCCACCTTTATTGCAACGAATTTACAAAACGCTGGATCCTAAAATCGAACCAAAAGCCGAAGAAAATATGCCCCAGATGTCAGAACAAGGATTATCGCCCGGCTTTTCCGATCCTAAAATCGAACCAAAAGCTGAAGAAAATATGCCCGAGATTCCTGGACATGGATTATCGCTCGGTGTTCCCGATATGAAAATCGAACCAAAAGCTGAAGAAAATATGCCTCAGATCCCTGGACAAGGATTTTCGTTCGGCTTTCCCGATATGAAAATCGAACCAAAAGCTGAAGAAAATATGCCTCAGATCCCTGGACAAGGATTTTCGTTCGGCTTTCCCGATCCTAAAATCGAAAATAACGATGTTAACGAGGATGCACCCACTGTAGTAAAAATGGAAGAGGAATTCGAAGAAAGTAATGACGAGAATGATGAAGCCCCTGAAGAGAATAATAATCAGGGAAGCAGCGATGACGATCATATGAACGTTGAATGATCAATAATGTCTTCAGCTAAATTCTAGTGTAAATCAAATAATAATGATAACAAACAAAATCCAAAATCATGGCAGATACCACATCTTTATTCGATCCTATCAATACCCCAATTCCAGCGCTTTGCGATCAGCTTCCTCCTGATTATAATCCTCCCGGCACTTCTCAGGCGACAGCAGCAACATCCTCCGAGGAGGATGGCAGCTTCTTAAAATGGTTCAATTCTGTTTCTGAAGTAGTCAGCGCACTAATGTTTGCAGTCCCCGAAATTGGAATAGTTGCCTCAGCGGCAGTAACGGGATTTAAAGAGGTAGTAGATAATTTTAGTGGCGCCAATGATCAGCCTATGTCTGCTATGATGAATACCCTACTGGCACAGATTACGGATCTTGACCGGCTGACATCGATCAACCAGAATACTTCGCAGGTTAGCACTGTTTATCATAACATTAAAAATGATCTTGCTGCTTCTCAGGTTGGCGAAGCACCCATACCCTCTGATCTCGCTGACCCCAGCTCAGGAAGCATGTCAACTGAGCACCGAAGCCTGTCAGCAGCCTTCGAAAATCTAAGGGATCAGGTTAAAGGTTATAAGGGGGACCTGGTAGATGCTATAGGAAATATCGAAGGTTTTCTGGCTCCAGGCACAAATGATATTGCGACAAGGGCGGGAGCGCTTCCGGCTTATATAGGTTCTGCGCAAGTGCATATAACCCTTTACCAGATCTATATGGCCTTCCTGGTAACACAAAATACTTCCGTAGCTGATCGCACAGCTGAAATGCGTGGCTATATTATTAAATTAAAGCAGTATACGTATTGGGCAACATCAACAATGAATGATATTTGTGCTGCAATAGATAATCGGCTTGACCAGATTAGCCCTGTTAGTAATTGTGTAAATATTGGTCCTGCATATGCATTTGCCGCGTTTGGTGTCACGTTCTGGGATAATAACGAGTCAAAAGTTAACGGTTGGTACAGTCCCATTAACCCTGAACAAGACGGACAATCTCAAACTGTTGGTATTGATCAGGATCTGTGGAACTGGACCATCGGAGAAGATCCTGACCCGCGTATACCAGGTGCGCCAGCGGATAATTATATGCCAGACAGGGTGAATATTAATGACACTTTTATCATTGTCAGATATTTAACCAATAATGTCTGGGGGAATTGGTGGTTCGACACGAAGACACAATCGGATGTTGATTATTACACCGTTAACCCTACAGCAAACGCACATATACGGCTGGACCGGGATTCGTATGTCAAGGCCGCGACACAGGAACAGCAGGTTACATATCATTTTACTATGTGCACGTCGTTCAAAAACAATCATATAGATTTATGGATGCACACCATGCAACAATATAACCAAAACTTACCTGACAGTAGTAAAGTAGCGGGAGTTCCGACCGTATCTCCAGCGGTTACCCCGAACTAAAATAAAATATTAATTGATGGCAGGAATGCACGATAGCGCATTCTGCCTTTTCAGTTTTTTTAGAAATTCATTTAAATGAACAAGGGTTAATGACTGTGTGTAAGAGTGTACTCGAACTTTTTTAATATAAAATAACCAGTAAATTTTATGAAAGTCGGAATTATAACTACCAGTATTGATGAGGACATGGACGATTTTAGCTCGAAGCTTCGTCCGAAGTCCTTTAATAAAGATGTGGAAATTGTCCGGTGCTTTATTCCCATGGTCACCTCCAGCACTCCGGAAAGTGTGTACGATACGATTAAAGCATGGCTTCAAAGCGAGGAGGGACAGGGATGTAACTTGTTGGAAATAGATGTAAATACCGGAGCGGACGTTAATCAGATTTCTGTAGAACCAGGAACGCTTGATGTAGAGTTCCCAGAAATAGGCTTTATCTACTGGTGTGGACTGGGGAGAATTACTATAGCACAATCTGAGGAGCTTAAAAATGGTAACTACCAGGGAAATAGCCTTGGGTATTATGAACTGGCAGGTTTATTGGGTCTAGATGAGCCTTTACAAAAAAAGTATTATTCATGGGTCAAGTCCTCGGGCTTGAATGAAAATCAGGAAAAGGACCTTTTGAAAGGTATCAACTGGATAAAAGATCCAGCTGAACAAGAGATAAAGTTGCCCGCAGGACAATCATTGAGTGAGGTTCTGAATCAACAAGTCAACAACAAAGATCTTGAGGAGAGCACATTGGGTGTGAGCGCCCAGCTGAAAAAGGATCAGAATGATAACGCCAAAAGTTTCTCCGAAAGCGACGATTCTGATCCGGCACACGAGGGTAATGACGAGCAAGGTGATCGCGAAGATTAGGGAATAACAATGATGTTAACGAGGCTGCACCCAGTTAACTACCATTTCACACAGGATAACAAAAGTAAATTTCAACCCGAATAATAAACGAAACACGTAAATTTTACAGTATGAGAATAACAATTATTGCCGACCGCAATGCCCCGTTCGGCAAGCTTCCCTGCTTTCCAAACGCAATTACCGAGATAAGAGCCGTTGATGATACTAACGAAGATCCGGTTGAACAGACAATTCAGTATCTCGAATGCACGCCGGAGCAGCCTGATATGGTGATTTTGAAGATTGATGCCGGGCGTACGGATCGCAAATGCACCTTCACTGATTTTTCAATTGCAGCGAAATTCGGGCAGATAGGCTTTGCCTATTATTTTTATAACCGAATCAGCGATATCTTAGAGATTAATGGAATAATGGCCCGCCCGATTAATGTGATTGGTGTTTTTAGCTATCAGAAAGTATGGGCCATTAAATCGCAGGCATTTGAAGCGGCGTACAACGAATGGATCCAAAGGTCCAACTTTGATGCAGCTACAACACAGCGTCTTATTGATGCTTTCCAAAGGCCGCAGATACAGAATCAGCAAGATCAGCAGAACAACCAACCAGAGGCTCAGCAGGCTCAAAACCAGGCAGACGCTCTTGTTGCAGCGCTGCACCAGCAGCCCCCTAACATGGACGTACAGGAACCAAATGTTGATACGCAGCTAGGAAACTTCGCTGATATGAATACCGTAAACTTCCACGGAACTGCAGATACAGATCCTACTGAAGGCGACCAGGATGAACATGAAGCAAAGAAGCCTTAAGTCATCTCGGTGTTATCCCCCCCCCGATAGCTACTTTTTACGGGTTTACTTTAATTATATTAATGCTTAATGATCATTGGTCGTTTTCACCCATTGTCTGATTACGGCAACTGTGTCGGCCTTTATATCGTCCGGAAAATGGTAGAAATTCTTAATGCTTTTTGTTGCAAGACGTATATAGATATCCCGGTCCTTGTTAGCCCGCTCTTCTTCCGCCTTTTTACTGTCGAACAGGCCAACACGGGAGAAGTAAACTACATTCGCAATGGGATGATCCGGACTGGAGAAATAGGTATGGATGGATTCTGCGGGATCAACAGCATGATTCCCGTAGCCACGTGTCACTAATGGTGCTCCGTTATCCTGGAACAGATATCCCTCATCCAGGGGATTGTGCCCTATCATACCGCCTCTAAAGCCTCCGAGAAGACTGTAAAGCCTCTTTCCTAACGATGTTATAGAGGCAACCAATCGTCCGCCATAACTAACGGGGGTGATGAGAGCAAGTCTTTTCCGGACATTTTCGTGTATGGCACTGACAGTTGTTATAGCATGTGTTATATAAGAATCGTACGTATTCAGAAGACCTGTCATTACTTGCATATTATACGTTTGCTCCTGGCTTGTTGCCGTTTTATAACTCTGATTAGCATAGGCCGCGTACATTTGATAGAGCAGCAGGTGCTTGTTTGCCGCTACTATGAAGAATTGAAAGCCTGTTTGATTACCATCCGCAGTTTCGCAGCCGGACTTTAGAAGATTATCTATTGTTTTTCCCAACCTCTGCGTAACGTCCAGTTCAAATTCCTTCCAGTATTTATTAAAAACCGGATCGGGTGTCTGGTATAGATTAGCCGGTGTGCTGTAAACAAATCGCTTGAAAACCGGGAGGTAAACATTATAATATGTGGTCATATATGAGTCGACTTTCGTTATTACATCCAGAGGTAGCCTCTGCATTTTTATATCACCGCATTTACTTATTGTATCCTGTAATAGCATGGATTGAATTTTTTCAGCCTGACCACTATTATGCAAAGCCAGAAAGGGGGCCGCTGCTGACACAGTGGCGATGCCGCCCGGACCAAAGGCCGTTAGCCCAGCCTGGGCCATTTTAAGGCCCAGGGCAGATAACTTTCGTGGGTCATCATCCGTGAATGCTAAATTCAATTGTTCAGCCATGGTTTATTCGATCAATGCGATTTTTAATTGTTTCGTTCTCCAAGTTTATTGATAATGTACTCTCTTAATTCTGTTGGGTGGTAGCCTGATTTATCTTAAAATATTAGTGATGTTTTAACTATAACAAAGCACGGATATATCTCAAGTGAGAACAATAACTCCAAAGGGTAATTTAATCGCGGAAATCATTTTAAATTAAACTTAAATGAGAACGAGACTAATTGCTGTACCTTTTCTATTTTAAGTTTCCTGAATATATGCTTGCGATGCTGTTTTACTGTGTTCAGGCTTACATATAGTTTTTCGGCAATTTGGTTGCTTGTACATCCTTCGCAAATCAGGGAGATGATTTCTTGTTCCCGCCGTGAAATTTTAAATTCTTCTGATAGAATGGCATCTATCGTCTGCCCTTCCCTATTGGAAGGTGATAAACGATGGATATTTCTGGATACCCGATTTATTTCATCTACCAGGCTAAGCGGATCTGCATAGGTTGTTAAAAGAGTATGGACGGTGAATTGCTTCAGCTTTCTCATTGCTATCTGATTGTTTTCAGCTGATATGGTGATAACTCTGGCCCGGCTCAAAACGTGCTTCATTCTTAAATAGATATCTGCACCATCTTTAAGCAACGTAGAAGCATCGATCAGAACAACATCGACGTCATTTTTAGACAGAAATAATGCTAATTCTTTTGTATCGCGCACATCTGCAGATATAATAAAATTAGGATATGTCATTAATAAAGCTTTCAAAGCCTTGGCTGATAGCAGGTGTTCGTCTACTATCACAATGCTGATAATATGGCTGTTCATAAGTTTAGATGTTTAACAGACGCTCGCAATTACCTTTTAACTCTGCCGCATACCGGGACGATTAGAAGCGAATAGATTTAAATATTTCTTAATTATTTTAGCCGGTGAGCTCTCCGGGAAAAGCATGGAACTGGCGTATCTAACTGTTTTTAATATCATCTTCTGCTGATCCTTCAGCATCGTTGACCTAACCTTTGGCAAGGTTGTAGAGTAAAAATTGATAATCATATACTAAAGTTTGTTTTCTGGCTTGTATGAGAATAATAAAGGGAAGCAGCATTCTGATTAATAAGATGGGCAACTAAAGACGAGGCCTATATTATTTTCATATTGGTAAATTGAATAGAATTGGTTGTCAATTGCATTTATAATACGTACGGATAGAGGTTAAATTCATCGTAGTGATTCAGCACATCTATTGTTTAAAAGGTCTCCTTATAGAGACGCGGCTCAAACAGTTATTAAATATAGACGGCTGTGGGGGAATAAAGGACCGGTAAAGCAGCGATATAAATTATAAAAGTCTCTCTATACTATAATGAATCGTAAGAAAATAGGTCCGCAGCACCGAATGGGAATAACAGAACATCCGGGCTGGAACCTAAGATGCATGGATGAAGGATTGATATTGCAAGCGTTGATGCGTGTAACCGAAGTGGTTAGTGGCATCAGGAAAGCAGAAGGAACGGAAATTGCAGGATTTTTAACTATACATAGCTGATTTTTTTCAACTGTGATTCCTGCAACTCTCATTTTCAATCTAACGGTTATCTGTTTTCATTAATTTTCAATCCTAAATAGGTTGCACTGCTGATCCCGGTCAGGGTCAGAATGCTGTTATCTACTTCCGGAAGGCTGCATTCATGCGGGTTTATTCTAAACAGGTATATAGTGATAGCAATAAGTGTCCACACGACATTCTGAAACCTATGAATACTAATTCCCTGGTCATCTGAAAGAATATCTTTAAAAAAACCATCGCTGGGTGCGTTCTGATGCCGGGGGTGTGCCACCTGGTTACTCTGACTTTGATCGATTATATTACCGAACGCTGCTGTGCCAGCACTGATACCCAGCAAGATGACAGCCGTCGAACTGGTGGTTAGTGTCAACACACAGACATGACTGCTCAGAGACAGATAAACATACGTACAGGAAATGATGACTGTCCAAACGCCGAATTGAACTTTTGAAAGGCTATATGGCCTGTTGATCTTGTTTGGCGGGACAGCCGCAAGCTGTGGTATGGCAGCCGCGTTAGCAGTAAAAGCACCAAGGTCGTCAATGGTATCCCTCAGGATATCAGACTTTAAAGCTAAAAGAATAAAGGTAATGCAAATGGTCAGAATGAGGGACCATGCAACAATGTCATTAAACATAAATTTCATATCAATTTTTTTTGGGTAATTGAGATATCTTTTCTTACAAAGCACTTATTGTTAATCGGCTTGAAATAAAGCCATTAACTACCTGTACTGAAACAGTTTACACTGTAATAGCAACGCTATTAGGACGATAATACGGCTATTTGTAGCTTCATCGATATTTAGTTTTATAGGGAAAGTTTATCGCTGAAAGACTGAAAACTATCAGTACTTCTATTAAGGTGGTATCTTTATTTTCATTTTAGAAAAATTGATGCGGGTGATTGGCTGATTGTTTCGTGTACTGTGATTTTCTAACAAAACACGGAGATAAGGCAAATTGCATCAATAGCCCAAAAGGGTAATTTATAACCAGAGTGGCAAATCCCTCGGGAACTGACAGATATTCCTTAAGTGGCTATCCCGAATCGCAATAGAGTTCAAAATAAAGCAATCTTATGCCAAAATTATTTGTATTTATAGCTGTCGTACTGTTTTCCTGCCAGGGAGCCAACCCGTTGAGAGGAACATACAGCGGAGAAAATGGAAGAGCGTGAAAATTAGAACACTTTGAGGGCGATAGTTACTGAGCATGAAAAATATAACCACATTATTTCTAACACTACTTCTTTTAGCGGCGTGCGGGAGAAAAACGGAAAAGAAAACCAGGGGAACGTCAACAACAATTGAAAACACCTTAAAAGACAGCATTCAATCACAAACAAACAAAGAAATCTCTACGACTGAACCAGATTGGTTGGCAGCGCTCCCCCTACGGGATTTTCCGATCACCGACAGTACCAGCTTCGACAATTTTGAAGAGATCGGGATGCCTGATAACGGTTTTTTGAAACGGATTAAGTTTGACCCAAGACGTAAGGATGCGAATAATTTCAGACTAAACTATAAAATTCCTTTCTCTGCAAACTTTACTTCTGTAGTGATTTCTTATCAATTGGGCGAGCATGAATTGTTCGCAACATTGATTACTGTAAGCAAGGAAAATAAAATAATCGATAGGCTGGAAATTGCTTATGATGAAGTGGCTGAATCAGCATTTGGAAAAACGAGCAAAATCGAGAAAGATAAAATAGTGGTAACAAGCTCAAATTGGATGAGCGAAGAACCTGTTTTTGAAACCGAATCATATCTTTTACAAAATGATGGTAAGTTTAAAAAAATAAACTAGCCTAAGCCTTTTAAGGATGAAAGCGCGATGCTGAGAATTAAACCTGGTCCATTATTCTTATTGTTAAGGGTAGAACAGGAGTGAGCAAGTATTATCTTGTTTGAACAGATTTCCAACTTTTTTTATCATCTGAATATGTGATTGCAGGTTCAGTATTTTTTCTACATTTGAAGACACACAAATAGATCTTAACATAAATAATCCTTAAGTATGAAAATCAATATTTTTTCTTGGATGGCAATGGCAGTTTTCTTTTTCTCCGCCTGCAAAAAAGAAAATGCATTAATTGAGCAGCCAGAAACTGTCAAAGAAGACCCTTTGGAATATGCAAAGGATAGTATTTCTTATAGTATTGACGGAATCACGTATAGTCTGTCTAAATATTATAGTTTTTATAGAGTATCTAATATGCAACCTCATTCTAAAGTAGATTCTATAGTGAAGAATGGTTATTATATATCCGGCCTTAAGGATTCTGTTTTATACTCAAGGACCTATGGAATATACGATGATCAAAACCGGGTTGACGTAATATTTATTAAAACTTATGCGAAAGCCTCAATGGTGCAAGCTCTAATTTTGAGACCAAAAGATGTGATGGACTTATTTACTGTTGGAATGAAAAATTATGCTCTAGACTATGGCCGGGATAATATACAAAATGGCATTGCTCTAAACATTTCCGGTGGCTTTAAAACATACGGATCTGAATCATTCAGGATACCTCCTCAATTAAGTCCGGACGCTCAAAAAAATTCAAAATTTGAAATTAGCAGTCTGAAGAAATTAAACTCGGGCACTTACATATTGGAAGCTAAATTTAATGCAATGCTTTTCAATGAGAAGAATGAAAGCAAAAAATTAGAAAATGGGTATTTGAGATTGATCATGGATGAAACACAATTCATCTTATAACAGTGTTATAATTCCCTTTGCAGGGAGATAAGTGTAATTATGAATTTTTCTGAAAACACAAAGCAAATACAAAATAAGGGTAAAAGCTTCACTGTCATGCTACTTGAAGCTGAGCAGCCGTCATGCTTAGTTCTTTTTGCAGCAGGGCGCGGCGGTAGCCCGGTCCGGCATCTTTCGTTACTGAGGCACTTAGCGCGCAAAGGATGCACCATAGTCGCGCCTTATTTTGATATGCTGCCATCTTCAACACCCACAAAAGAGGAACTGAATGGGCGCATTGAGCAACTTGAAATCGTTTTGAACCTGTATTCACATGTTCATCAGACATTCATAGGCATCGGGCATTCCATAGGAGCAACGTTGTTGCTAACGCTTGCAGGAGGAAAAGCAATAACGTTCACGGGGCATCATATCGGTTCCAATTCGATTTGGAAATTTGAGCGGCTTGTCCTTCTGGCGCCATCGGTTGATTTTTTCCTGCACCCTGGCGCAATAGAAACGGTTGATACACAAATCTATCTGCGCAACGGCAGTAAGGATACTGTTACGCCGCCATCTAAAGCATTACTATTGAAAGAAACATTTGAAAAACAGGGCCAAATAGAGTTTCTTTTAGATGACGAAGCCGGGCATTTTAGCTACATGGATGTACTTCCGCCTCAAATTGAAGATTGTCAACCAGACCGAAGTGCCTTTTTATCAGGTTTAGCCGAAGATATAAGCCGGTTCGTTATCTCTTAGTGTTGAGTTCTGTGATCACCATGGCCACTGCTACCTTATCCCGGCAGCACTATCTTCAACCAGGTTTCCACTTCCTGTACCAATCTCAAAACGTTATTTCCCTGGCAATGTGCATCGGCTCCGGTTTCGGCATCAAGGGTAATTCACGTCATGGATGCTTCTAAATGAGCATTAACTCTCTAACAATAGGGCGTTTTCTGCTTCATGGAATTATTTCTGTTACAATAAGATATCCGGAACTATACAGCGTTGCTGCCAGGTAAAGCAATGGTGCTGCAAGTTTTGCAAACCCGAGTTTTTTATAATGTAAAAACAGGACGGAAACAGCGAGACAGGAGCATAGATTCAGCAGAACGCCGGCAAATGCAAGCACCTGTTCAAATGTACCTGAGAGAAGCAACACCACGGTAATTATGTATTGAAGAATAATGGCTGTCGCCGGCGCTCCCCTGCTGTTTGAACGGCTTAGCCGCAGAAATCCGTAATCAGCTGAAATGCGGGTGATGACCCTTGGCCCTATCCAAACCATAGCGCTAATGGACGAAACGAGCAGAAGAGCGATAATTCCGGGGATGATTTTTGCGCCGGCAGTCCCAAAGATCGCCTCCGCTGACAATGCCCCTACTTCAATAACTCCGGTAAGACGCTGCAGGGGTACGGTTTTCAGAAACACATAATTTAACAGGAAATAAAGGACCATCACCAGGATGGTTCCCGTGATAACAGATCTGTAAATGTTCTTTCCCGGGTTATCAATTTCGTGATATATATAAACACAGGCGTTCCATCCGGAGTAAGCAAAGGATACATAAACCAGGCATACTGCAAAGCCTTTGGAAAAAATGAGGTGCGGAGCCCAGGTGTTATAGCCGGAATTCACGGGTCCTCCTTTACTGAACAGCAGCCCCGCGATGATAAAAACAAGGATCAGCAGCAGTTTGACGGCGGTGCTGATCAGTTGAAACCGGCTGCCCGCGCGGAGGCTGAAAAGATGGAACAGGGTAATAAGAGTTAGGCCGGCAATGGCCGCCGGTAACGGCGGCAGTCCGGGCAGTAACTGCCCCAGGTAGGCACTAAATCCCATGGCTGCCAGTGCTACCGGTCCCGCGAAACCTGCCAGTACAGAGATGATGCCTGAAAAAGCGGCTGCATACTTGTGATAAACCTGTGCGATGTAATGATATTCGCCGCCGTGTCCCGGATAAAGGCGTACCAGTTCGACGTAACTGAGTCCCCCGCAGAGCGCGACGAGCCCTCCGCACAACCATAGAAAAAGGATAACCGGAACTGATGGCAGGGGGCCTGTCTGAAATCCGAGACTGGTGAATACTCCGGTGCCAACCATACTCGCCACAACGAGGGCTATTGCCCCCGCTATGCCGATTTTCTTTTGCTTAATCATTCTCCTTCTGCAGCGCGTTTAACAATCCAATTACATCGGCAGTCTTGTCTTTTCTTACGTACTGCCCGCGAAGTTTACGGTAGCGCTCCAGGGACTTCACTGCTCTTTTATAGATTGCAGAGTCGGCCGCTGATGGCTCAGTATCTTTTGATATGGCATACACAAAGCGTCCTTTCTCACCTGCATATACCGGAATATTAAAAAACTGCCTCCCTGTCTTCTCTCCTTTCTGATGATAGTTCATGGATGCCTCAACGAAAAAGCGCACGGCGTGCTCCGGATATCCGTAAAGATAGCCGTACGACCGGTACCTGGCAGCAAGCCCGGAGTTTTCAGTGGTTGATATGAGCGCTGCCGGATTACAGCCGGGAACAAAGCCAAGCTGGGCATAAAAGTCCTTATTCGCTCTTATCATCGAATCGACCAGGCTTTCACGATAGACGTTGACGGACATTGCCCTCCGGTCTTTTGTATAGATCCTGTAGGGCGACATGACGAAGTGAAGGTCACCGAACTGGAGGGCATTTACCACACGCTGATACCTGGCAAGCTTTTCGATGCTTGCCGGTTCTACTGTCTTCTCATCATACAGGGTATTATCGGACGCGCTGTCGCGGGGGACTTTCACATAAATATCAGCGACACTACTCATCGGTTTCAGGTGTCCGGTGACGGTGTAAAGGGCCTCGTTATCGAGGGCATGAAGGACCAGGGAATCGGCAAGTGACTTATCTTCTTTGGATAATTGCTGATAGGAGGATGTTCGCTGACCGTTCTGATGTCTGACCGTGCTGCATGCAAGACCGAGAATTGCAATTAAAATATAAACGACGGATACGGATCCTATTCTTCTGAATTTTAACATGTTTTTAATATTAGTTGGTGATTGGTGTTACTGTGATAATATTTCTGACACGACGGGCTTCTTCCTTGAATTCTGAAGAGAAGGAGTCGTCTGAAAGGATCTTACTGCACATGGCTTCGATGGCCGGACGCTGATGCGACTGATCGAACCAGCTTAATGCTTCGAGAGCTGCGAGCCGGAGCTGCTTATCTTCATTGTGGTTAAGTACGAAAGCTGCGACTTCGGGCACAAGGATATGGTAATTATAATTTCTCAGTCGTGTCACTTCGAACCGCCGTTGCTTAAGCGGCACGTCGCGGCTGTTCAGTATCTTACGGACGGTATCCACACTGCTGCTGCCGCTGCGGACAGATGCCAGTATATCGGCTTTTACAGCACCAGGCCCGGTTATCCATGGGCTTGCTGCAAGCTGCTTTTCAGCCTCAGCAGTCACGGTTTCTGCCTTCATGAAAGGCAGCGATGCCCGGGCTCGTGAATAAACCCGTTCAGAATGCCGGTCGGCAATAGCCAGATGCACCAGGGCGGGCACAAGCTCATCGCGCCCGTCTTCGGCAATGTAGTAAGTGGCCCTTCTCCTGATAAATTCATAGGGGTCGTTCACACTGGCTTTGAGTACTTCAAGAAAATCGCGGTTATGATACTGGTGAAGGAGTTTAATGGCCTCCGTGCGGGTTGTTTCGTAGGGAGAGCTGAAATAGGTATTTTTCAGTAAGGCAGACATCTCTTTTTCGGAGATTAGCCCGGCAAGTTCCGACAGAGCAAGTGATTGTATATCGGGATCGGCTACGCTCAGCATAGTCTTCCAGTAGGATGCTGTTTTTCGTGTTGCCAGCGCTTCATTCAGATTATATTTCTGACTGCTCACGCTAAAGCGGAATGTAGGGTCGCCCATAAGATGCGTTTCCAGGGTGGCCGTCTTCTTCAGCCAGTTGCCGGCACGAAGCCCGTACTGAAGGAGGCCCATCATCTCGTCGGGCCAGAGATCCTGCAGCACTCCTACTGAGTTGGCCACTGTAACGATGTTTTTCCCGCCGCCAAAGGCATAGTAACCCGCAATGTATTCGTCGAGATGGAATGCCCCGTTGAGACACGCGTCGAGTAATACAAACCGTGCATTGGGCGGTGACTTTACCAGATCGGCGGTATGAATGTCGAGGTTGTAGTTGAATACAGAATCGGCGGCGACAACGGAGTCGAGCAGCGCGTCATCCATCCACGAAAGAGGAACATCAAGCCACTTAACATAGCCTTCTTTTGCTTTGCTGATATCCTGTTTCCTCCCGGCTGCAGCCTGGATCTTACTTCTGAGGTAACGTTTAATGTTTTCTATTGACGGCTGGGGATTCGAAGCATCGGGATACCCGTTGATCAGCTGCAGGTCCGTGTCGCCGTGGTCATGCAATATGGCCAGGTCAAGATCAGGCCTGCCCAGTTCTGAAAGAAGGTTGAACTTCAGGAAGGTATTCATCCGGTAATTGAAGAAACGGATGTTTCCTGCAGTGCTGAAAAGACGGGGGAACTGCTGCCTCAATGCGATCTGTTCGCCCGCCCAGGAGTTAAGCGACTCGGAGTTATAGCTGTGACTGGTGGACACCATTGCCTGATCGAGCACATTTGACCTCCCTTTTTCTTCGGCAGCTTTACGGAGATAGCCCCTGATAAGCTCGTATTTATCTTTACCAGGTATTGCCGGAGGTTTGATCCGCCCGGTATATATGTCCATATCAAGCTTCTGCGGCGAAGACGCGTCGAGCGAATAATAGAACAGGTTTTTCTGCAGCGAGTCCTGCTTCAAAAACGTGAAACTCAGGTGGAAGTCGTCGTAGTAACGATCGGAAGGAACGGAGGATTTCTGCCAGTTATACCGCTGATCCATCTTAAATACAGAGGTAAGATGCTGAGCGTTCCGGAGCATTGGAACGGGAATGTCTCCAACCAGCACAGCACCTTCGAGCTTTGCCGGACCTGTATGAAGATCCCTGAGAATGTTCCGGATCTCGCCGGGCTGCTTCCAGGTTTTACTGATGACATAAGTACCCAGGCCCTCACGTTCGATAGCCGATTTGTATTGCCTGATTTCATTTGCAGCCTTTGCAAATGTGACACTATCGGTAATTATTGCAAATGTAGTAACCGATTTGACTGCGGGTGTTATAACCTGCTGGGAAAGAGCCAACGGGATAAACGCAGCCGTACAGAAGAGAGAGGTAAAGAAAAGCTTTGTGTTCATTAATTAAGGATTCCTATAGTGAAACAAACAGATGAACGGGAACCGGAGAGCCCGCTTTCCGTACCGCTGCCGGTTGGCTTCGTCAGGGAGCCTTCCCCCCGGATGAAAAAAGCATTCCTGCTGCCGTCTTTTAGCGGAAATGTATGCTGGAGGTGCGCACCGGCCAGAAATGCTTCTGACGTGAGCCAGGCCTGATCGGGATGCAATACCGCAGCGGCCACATAACCGGAAGAATAGTCCCTGGCTACATACTGCAGTTCATTGTTAAAAATCGATACATACCCTGCGTTCATGCCGGCCGTAATACTCGTCCGCTTAGCGGGCTGCCAGTTTTTTTCGCCGTAAAGGGAATAGCGCCCTCTTCCGGCGGCCTGCTTATTCCGCGGATAAGCATAGCGGTTATCGAGGTCGGTGAAAACAGCTTCGACACCTGCAAACCAGCTGCAGGCGTCGCCGCTGTTTCTGAACAGCTCGTAGGCAGCGCGAAATGTATTCTGCGTGCCGGTGTAAAAAACAGAGGAGAAGATTGTCTGGAATGATTCGGAGGCAGCGTCGTACACCTGGTGATATTCCTTTCCCTTGCGGTCCTGTGCGTTGAAGGAAAGCGTAAGACTATGCCCCATGTGCGCCGGCAGGACCAGGTGCACAGAGCTCCTGTATTCGTTATAGGTGTACTTTCCTGCATTGACCGGTTTGGAGGTTCCATCGGTCACGTCCTCGCTGTAATACCTGAAACCGCCGCTCAGGACTATCTTAAGTTTGTCTGTTCTATAGAAATACTGCAGGTCGCCTCCGTATTGGGAACCTTCGTAGTTACGGCTGTATCCTGTAGAGATGATATCGGGTGCTCCGTGTTCGTATTCTCCCAGTCCAAGTAATTTATACAGGTTCTGGCTGTTCTGGGTATTTACCAGCTTTATATCCAGCTCTTCTTTGTAAGACCTGTACCAGCCATTGATTCCCAGGGCGTGCACAGGGCTGACATGCCATACCAGGGAGGGGGGTGCATCGATCTGATTTAAATAGTTAAGAGGCCGCGGATCGTTCTGACGGGCTCCGGTTGAAGCATTGTAATGGAGTTCGGCACCCAGATTGATCTTTCCACCGGCCAGCGGAACTGTTGCAGCGCGAAGATCGAGCCTGTAAAACTGCTTGTTCCAGTTGCCGCCCACCGAGTCGGCGAGTATATAGGGATTACCGCGGTAAGGATCGAGCACATCGCTCATCATAACACGCCTGCTCCAGACCTGATCGAAGGTAAAAGCTCCTGCAAAGCGGAACTTGCCGAGAGGCATCATGCGTTCTGACCTGAAAGACACCGCACTTTCCTCTGCGGGCTGCTGAGGCCGGCGGAAGCTTCCTCCCTGAAAAGAACCTGAAGCATAGGTGCTTCCGAGCGACGGAAATTCTGCCGTGCCCAGAGCGGCGGCATTATCTGTGAACAGGGCAGGCTGGGTAAGTTCGAGATACTTTAGCTGCCCGGGCAGCCGGATGCCGGAAATGCTGTCCTGGGCCCGGACGCCAAAAGCCAGGAGAAGCAGGACCGCTATTGTATTATATCTTATTAAGTTCATCTGTCTTTTTGTATGAATTCAAACTATTGCCAGTTTTTGGGCGTCGGAGTGGTAAGCACCTCAAAATCGGCCGTTGAGTTATTGGTATCAAGAAGCACCCGGCGTCCGCCAACGATGGTTTTTACCTTGCGCCGCACAGACTGTCCTGTGTATGTTCCGCTGCAAAAGGTAAAGCCGGCGTCGACAGCTACCGGGAGTCTTTTGAAAGAAAACGCATTTCCGTTGGCCAGCAGTTCAACGCCATCGATCACAGAACTCCGGGGGACCTGCACATAACGGGAAACACTTGTCGAACCGGGTTCTAGCTTTAAGGGCAAGCCGGAAGGGTCAGGATGTTTAAATATCACCATGCTTGCGCCGAAAACAGCGGTCAGCCAGTCGAAACCAACAGAACCGAGATAGACCGGCAAAAGGTTATCCACGCCCGCAGCGTCAAGATCACGGTTATCGCTTCTCTCGACGTACGATTCAAAATCACTGATCCCCGGCCCGAGGTTAACCGGAGAAGAGGGATTGCCGAGAGGATCAGTCTGATGGTTGATCCCATCCTGGGAAATAATGATGGACTTGCCCGGTGCTATAGGATATGTTTTACCATTTCCCGGCACCATCCATACATTCTGGAGATAAACATTTCCTGCATCTGTCTGGAATCCATAGGGTTTGGCAGACGACGAATTGCCGGCAGCGCCTCCGGTGTTCCCGATCAGGAGGCTATCGGCATAAATGGTGTCTGTTGAATTATTATAGATCTCGTAAAACTGATCGGAAAAATAAGTGCCGCCGGCCGGGGTACGCGAACCCACGTAATAGATTTCCTTGAATACCAGACTGCCCACCTTTCCGCCCTGAAGCCGGAGCTCTAAAGAGCCGTCGGACGTGACCTTCTGTACCGCTGACGAGGCATTCAGAAAAAGCTGTTCTTCGAATCCTGTAAGCGTGAGGGCTTCTTCCGGTTTTACTTCACGGCTTACGCTAAGCTGATAACTACCCGGTACCAGATCGGAGAATACCACCTCTCCTTCCCCATTGGTTGTCCCTGTGTAAGAATAATTGGTTACCGTATTTTTCATTACAACCGAAGCTCCTGTGGCATATTGCTGACTGTAGAGCTCAGGATAAGCTACTCTGACTGTATAACCGACTTTCCCCACAGAGTAATATTCATTTTTGCATGCCTGCATGGTGAAGATCAGTACACACAGGACGGTTATCTTTTTTATGCTAACTATTTTCATCTGTTTCGTTATTAAAAGCTGAAGCCGATTTCTGCCCCGAAGAATAGTGAGGGATTCCGCCTCTCAAACTCATTGAGATAACGGGTATTTTTCTCAAGCGGATTATTTTTCAGGACGTTATTGGCATAGAACGAGAACTTAAGCGAACGCCCGAGTTCCCTGGTGAGCCTGAGGTTGAATACCCAGCCCGGTGTCCATGATTCAGTGTTATACATGGCTGGATTGATATTCCTGTACAGTTCAAGATCGTCGGGGGTGATAGCTGCGCGTTCGGCTTCTGTAAGCCATACTGTATTGCCCGTCGCGGTTTCTATATATCCGATGGGTGATGCCTGAATGAGGTCATGGCTGCGGTCCCGCCACACTTTTTGTGCTGTGAGGGTAATCACAAAACGAAGTTCGGGGATATTGTGTACCGCCCTCGCTGTCGTTACCAGCCTTTCTTTCACGTTTCCCTCACCGCTGCCGAAGATGCCTGTCTTTGAAGGGTCCCTGCCTGCTTGTGTATATTTGATGTAGAAAACGTTCTGATTTTCTGACCGCGTTTCGAGCCAGGCGCCGTTAATCGTAAAAGAGGTCCGCAGATCGTCGAAGCGGCCGAGATCAAGATCGAATTCTACCCCTCTGTTAACAATCTTCCGCCCGTTGGAGGGGATATCCATGAGGGCTATGTAATTATTGTAGGACGAGGGGGAACTGATGTCGACAACCGGCGGCTGCCCCTGTGGAAAGGACGTAGCCGAATACTGGGGTACTTTGAGGATGTTGAGGCGGTCCTGGAATTCGTAACCATCGCTGGTACTTTCGTGGTAGGCGGTGACGTTAAGCCGGCGGGACCCGGCAAAGCTCCAGTCGAAGCCGATCTCCTTCTTATGGTTCCTGGTGATCCGGAGTTCAGAATTCCTTGTATCGAACACTCTTGTGTTGATAAGCACGAGGCTCTCTCCCGGCCTGTCGGTATAGTAGTTATAACTTAGCAGATCAAAATAGGCGTTTTCAGGATACAGGTACAATAATGAAGGCGCCTTTGCTGTAATTCCATAACCTCCTCTGAGCCTGAAATTTCTCACAATTTCGAATGACCCGTTTAAACGCGGTGACCACGCGGTTCCAAAGTCGCTTTTAAGAAAGCCTGAAGGCTGAACGTTGTCATACCGCAGGCCTGCAGAAATTACCAGCTCCCTTTGCGACAGACGTACAGAAAACTGGTCTTCAGCATAAAACGACAATTGCCGCAGGCTGGGAACGGAACTGAAGGTCCGCTGGCGGATAGAGTTGCCGTTGAGTATCCTCGGCGGATTCATCGGATCGAAGGTCTTGCCTTTTCCGTTATTCGCGTCGGACGAATACTGCGCCCCAAGCAGAACTTTGTGAAAACCGGAGCCTGTTCTGAAGTAGAAGTTATCATTAACCCGGGCTGAAATATTCAGGGGTTTTCCTTCCACCCAAACCCGGCTGATATATTCGCTGGGGACAAAAGTGCCGCGTGCAACAGTATCATTCAAAGCGGTCGACATTGGATATATGTAGCCGCTGAGCAGTTCCTGCTGGTAACTTTTCTGAACACCGTAATTCACCAGCAGGTTGTAGCCGAGAGACTGCGCAAGCCGGTATCCAAGCTTCCACTTTCCTTCAGTAGAAAGCCTAAAGCTGTAATCGCGGGACCTGCTGCTTGTCTGATACCGCATGTTATCTGGATCCAGTTTGCTGTTATCAAAGCCCATGATGTAGTTGAAATAGGTATTGCTGTAAAGGGGCCGGATCCATTTAAAATTCCTGGTATACTGGAGCGATGCGGTCACACGGTCATAACTGGTATAAGTGCTTCTTTGATCAGCGAGGGTCCGGGTGTAGTCGACAGAAGAATACAGGCTCCCGCCTTTATCTTCAGAGCCAACGCCTTTCCCGGCAGCAAACTGGGTGATCTCGGGATTAATACGCCCCGTGATTTTCAGGGGGGACTGACCGGCTTTTGTTCTCACGAATATTGAGCCGGACGACAAATCGCCGTATTCAACTGAAGGAATCCCCCTGACCACTTCCACCGATTCAATATTGTCGGCCGAGATCAGCCGCAGATCGACACCTCCGCCGGCGGCCGTGGCAAATGATGCACCGTTTCCTCCTGTCGATGTGTTCACTGCCTGCATGTTGGCATTGGCAGAAACCGCACTTCCGTTAATAATGACAGAAGTGCCGAATCCTCCCGTATTATTGCTGCTGTACTGGCGGATATTTGCTTTGTTAACGCCCGAAAGATCGGGATTGGCTGTAACAGCACCGGGCAGGAGTTGGAGGATGTCGGCCAGACTGGTTGCCTGTAAATGCTGGATGGCGGTACTGCTGATCACCGATGATGTAGGTTTGCCTGCATTGCTTTCCCGGGCCACTACCTGCACTTCCTTCAGTGAGAGGCTGTTAGGAATCAGAACTATGTTAAGCGTGTGCGACTTTCCTTTATCAATGTTTAATTTAAGACTGTATGGCAACGTGTTTATTGACTGAACCGACAGGGTGATATTGCCGAAGGGTATGTTCTTCATTGAAAAACGCCCTGACTGCCCGGTCACTGCGAACAGCCCGAGTTCATTAATACTTACGGTAGCACCTTCGACGGGCTTTCTGCTTAGACTGTCAGTGACAACCCCGCTTATAAAACCGCTGTGGGTCTGTCCTCTTGTTTTTATAGTATCGGCGGTGAAATATCTGCCTGTTGCAGATATAAGGGCCGTCCGCCCTCTTAGCGGGACGAGAATAATTAACAATCCAAATGCAATGGCTTTGGAAACAAACTTAGAATATGTGATCATCTCATGTCAGGTAATTATTGTATATAAGAATCCCATTTACAGAGCAAACTCTGTATGGCAGTCCTGTTATTATAACTCTCCTCCACACACCGGCCGGTGTTATGCATATGCCTGTCTGCAGGAATAGCAGACAAAGGATAATTATTTAGACTAAATATAAATAACGGCGCAAATATGTAAAACTTTCCCTTATCCTGCCAAAAGAATTCTTAATTTTTATTATAAAAGTTTTCGGTACGGTTACAGGGAACCAGAGTAACCAGAATAAGGAGGGCCTCTGGAATTTAATGCAAAACCGGCACCCTGCGATGTCCGCTCATCTCCCAGGGTAGAAAATTCACAAATAAAGATCTCAAAGCATCTAAACCCGGAGGTTGCCGGCAAAGAAGAACTTTCTTTGTGATCATCATGGTATTCACAGATAAAACACTTTGATGAAAGCTGTTTTGTTATTGATGCGCCTCTTGTTTTTCTGTATTCACCGCTCGCCTTTTTGTGTTCATGCAACAACTCAACAGTTACATTGCCCGTTAAAACAACGAGCAGAGTATATGAAATGAGTTGCTTAATGAAACGTAAATGAGACATATGGTTCTCTTATGGAATACAAATATGCAACAATATTGCAAATATAATACATTGAAAAATTTACTATCAAGCTATAGCCCGGAAGGTGTTAATGATTCTGAGGTGATCTTTGGGCTTACCTCTGTATTGACAGGGATATTCAACGAACAAAAATGAGCATGTAACTAATTGTGCGGCACAGAGCTACGATAATCGCGTGTGGTTTGGAAAACTATAGGAAGCATAATTTGTTGAAATCTCAAATTTAAACACACTATGCTTTCATCATTTCTTAAAAAAGACGGTAACGCTGAAAACAGCGAACTTAACAACAAGATAACGGATTCCATTGGACCTGTAATTGCTGAACACTGGCCTGCGATTGAACCTTATGCTGACAAGGCATTAGCCGCAGCCGAAGACGACGCAACATTTGAAATACTGGCCCGGAAAATGTATCCATGGCTTCCGATGCTGGTGCGTATGGCGGTAAAAGAGGATAAATTCGTGGCTTTTACTTTAGAGCATAAAGGACCGATCCTTGCTAAGCTGGCAGAAGTTAAGAACAAACAGGGCGCCTGAATCATTCAGCGATAACCTTCATAACGCGGTCAGCAAAGGCCGCGTTATGAATTATAAGTAAGCAGGAATCGGCCTTATCTAATATGCAAGATCTTACGCAATCACTTCATCATAAACCGTTTAACATGGCAATGAAGTAATATTCGTCACGCCGCCAATCTATGAATATACGGGTACTGTGCAATCTTTCACGGTCCCGGCTGGTGTAACATCGCTCGGGTTTGAAGTTTGGGGAGCGCAGGGAGGTGCTGGAGACGGTTATCCTGGGGGTAATGGTGGCTATATTGCGGGGACGCTCAGCGGCGTCACTCAAGGCCAGGTGTTCTATGTTTACGTCGGCCAGAAGGGATTAGATAGTGATAATACAAAAAAGAATGCCTTCAATGTACTAATGGCCTTATTATTACGTCGGAAAACCCCATTGATCGGTTTAATTCACAGAAACATAGATCAAGCGGCTTTCCATTCGCAAATAAATTACATTGATCCGATCTTTCTTCGCAGCATATCGACGAGAATAAATTCCGTTCGGCCTGCCCTGCCATGAATTGAAGATATAAGCAAAGAAAATACAAAAGTGGCATCACTACCAGCGGAACTTTAATATCAGAAGCCCTTAATTAGTAAGATAAAAGGTGAGCGGGTACACTAAACTGCACATTGAAACAGTTCCACCTTAAATAATCCTCCTCCCCTGCTAAAACATTTTTTTAATATTTGAATTAAACATTGATTATGGAAAATTTTCAAAAATTAAAAGAACTGGTAAGTTCCATCGAAAAAGAAGCACAGGCCTTCTACGAAAAAGGAAACAAAGCTGCTGGCACCCGCCTGCGGAATGGTATGCAAGAGGTTAAAACGATAGCAACAGACATTCGTAAAGAAGTAACCGAGATTAAAAACAAGGAGAAGTAAGTAACAGGCCTCTTCTCAAAAGAAGCACGGCCGACGCCGTGCTTCTTTTGCTTTTCACGGTTCACAAGCTAAACCGCGATGTCTTTTTTCATTTCTTCAAATCCTGAAAAAGATGTTTACAGTACACATGTTCCTGCGTTTGCTTCCCGTGCTTACAGGATGGGTTAAGAGTGGTAATTGCAATCAGTGCTGCCGCGGCAATAATTTTTTTCCTCATTTCGTTTCGGATGTATTATCGTCTTCCTGTGCCTTCAATGTTTATTAACGTATTCTTTTGTAAAGCTTATCCTGCACCTCGCTGTTATGCAGCAATGCAATACCTCATAGCTTACCTGGGGCATTCATTTGGTTATTGAAGATAACTAATATGTTACTCTTAACTTACGGATGCATCCTGCATGCAGAAAACCTCCAGTTAATATAGTGGGAAGCTGCAATTGTCAAACCTCCCAGGGGAATCAGGATCGGTTCCAAAAGCTCTGAATATGATAAATGCCCGAGCAGAATGAACCCAAAACCGACCGCCAGGAGCAGCAAAGGCATCTTTCTTCGATGGTGCTTTTTAAAGGATACACTCAACGATATTACGCCAATAATCAGAGCCAGTCCGATCATAAAAAGTTCGACCCATTCTTCTGCGAGAAACTCAAGTCCCCATAGCGGCAGCAGCGTGATGACCATGGGAAGCAAAGCACAATGGACTGCGCACATCGCACTGGCAGTCATACCTGCTCTGTCAAGCCGCCCGGTTATTTTATATGATTTCATCTGACAAAAATAACTAATGCAACTGTATTGCAAATATATTTTCACCTACAATTGCAACATTATTGCAACGCATAACAAGAAGACTTGGAAGACATGTTGAACCGGCGCAAAAAAACTCAAATCAACACACCCCATGTTAGAGGACATAGGTTCTTGCTAATTCTGGCGATTCATCTAACAATTACCAGCGCACATCAAATCTATCCCTCGCAACCATTCAGCTGCGGGGGATATTATGATTTCCGGTTTAACTCCTGCAATCAATTAAAAGCCTGACGAAATTCAAGCGGCGATAAATTCGTCTTCTTTTTGAAAAGCGTGCTGAACGATTGTGCATGCTCAAAGCCCAGGGCATAGGCGATCTCGCTAACAGAGAGACTGGTCGTTGAAAGTTTCTCTTTGGCCTTCGCGATCAGCTTTTCATGAATATGCTGCTGGGTGTTCTGCCCGGTATGGACCCGGAGCAGGTCACTCAGGTAGTTCGGCGACAGGTTCATTTGAGCAGCAATATATTGTACGGTGAGCAAACCCTGTACTTCGCT
Source organism: Pararcticibacter amylolyticus (assembly GCF_003130405.1). Taxonomy (GTDB): domain Bacteria; phylum Bacteroidota; class Bacteroidia; order Sphingobacteriales; family Sphingobacteriaceae; genus Arcticibacter; species Arcticibacter amylolyticus. The sequence goes on along the minus strand of NZ_QEAS01000004.1, from coordinate 281,557 downwards.
TTCAAAGTAATCATCGATCAACTGCTCAAACCTGGTCAGCAGAGCCGAATTATTATTCTTGCGGGTTAAAAACTGCCGCTCATAAAAACGGTTTGAATATTTTAGCAGGCTCTCGATCTGCGTCAGAATGATCTCCTGGGTATACTTATCGATATGCCGGCATTCCTTATCAATCTTATTGAGAATAGTGATCAGATCATCCTCTTCTTCGGCCGACAGATGCAGCGCTTCGTTAACGGCGTAATCAAAAAAACCGTAGTGATGAATACTGCTTGCCAAAGGATGCTGCAACAGAAAGTCGGGATGAAAGATCAGGAGATAACCGGACCCGCATTCCATATTTTGCAAGTCCAGTTGTTGCACCTGGTTAGGCGCGGTAAAGCTTAATACCCCTTTATCATAATCATAATGCTGCTGGCCGTACCTGATCTTGCCTTTGGCTTCCCGTTTGAGCGCCACGCAATAAAAGCGGTTAACAAAACCTTTCCAGATCTCGTCTTCCAAAAAGACGCTTTCAGCCAGGTTGATCACGCTCACCAGCGGATGGCGGGGTTGGGGCAGCGACAGCAGCCGGTGAAATTCTGATATGGAATTAATGGCGTTCATAAACAAATTTAATCAATTAAACCCATACTGAACTCATCATAAGGTGCACCAGTATCTGTACCTAAAGGGACTATGCTTTCCAGTTGCAAAAGATCAGCCTCTGTCAGCTCAATAGTAGTCGCAGCAAGGTTTTGCTCCAGGTATTTTCTGCGTTTCGTTCCCGGGATCGGTACAATCCCCTTACTCATGATCCAGGCCAATGCCAGTTGTGAAGAAGTCACGTTCTTTACTTCTGCAATGTCTTCAATTGCCTTAACCAGTTCAATATTCTTATTAAACATTTCGCCCTGGAAACGCGGGATCGCCCTGCGAAAATCATTCTCCGGCAGATCGTCGATGTTTTTGATCTGTCCCGACAAAAAACCGCGGCCCAATGGTGAGTAAGCTACAAACCCGATACCAAGTTCATTTAACGTTACTAACACTCCGCGTTCTTCCACTGTCCGTTCAAATAAAGAATACTCACTTTGTACCGCAGTAACAGGGTGTACAGCATGTGCACGCTTAACCGTTTCAGACGATACCTCAGACAGACCGATATAGCCTACCTTACCTTCTTTAACAAGCTCCGCCATGGCTTCAACCGTTTCCTCTACCGGCGTATTTTTATCCAGGCGGTGCAGGTAATACAGATCGATGTAATCCGTATTGAGATTCTTTAGCGAACGCTCAAGGGATTTCTTCACATAGTCCTTTTTGCCGTTGATGGCCCAGGTCACCTTATTGTTGTCATCGATTTCCCAGCCAAACTTGGTGGCCAGAATATACTGATCGCGTTTACCGCTGATTGCCTTCGCTATGAGCTGCTCATTCTTCAGCGGCCCGTACAGATCGGCAGTATCGAGAAAATTACCACCCAGTTCGAGCGAACGGTGAATCGTCGCAATGGCCTCCTGCTCATCCGCAGGGCCGTACATATGTCCCTCTTCAAAGCCCGTCATGCCCATGCAGCCCAGGCCAATCACCGGCACAACCAATCCCTGGCTGCCCAATGCAACTTGTTTTATTTCCATGATTCAAAGGTCGGTAAGCCAAATCTGATACATGTATGCAAACCCCTGAAGCTTGTAAGCAAATCAAGGAAAGCTATAGAAAAAGCAACTTTATACCGAAGGGGCAGCACCACCATCGACTGAATAATTCGTCCCCGTAATATATTTCGCTTCCGGCGAAACAAGAAATGCTACAAGGCCGGCGATTTCTTCGGGCTCGGCCATTCTGCCTAAAGGCACGCCGACCTTGTCCATTACCCCCTGAAATACTTCTTCTACCGTACTATTTGATGACTTTGCCAGGTTCTCAATAAAATCAAGCATTAAGGGCGTTTTTACTACCCCTGGAGAAACTACGTTTACACGTATGCCTTTGGGACCCAGTTCACCCGCCAGCGCCTTGCTGTATGCATTCAATGCTGCTTTTGCAGATGAGTACGACATGGTCATCCCCCAGATCGGTTGCTTTGCCGCACCTGTCGAAATGTTGATGATTACACCACTTCTCTGTTCGGTCATTGCAGGCAATAAGGCTTTATTGATGCGCACAACCGACATGAAATTCAACTGCCAGTCGTTGTACCAATGTTCATCCGAAAGCGTACTGAAGCCACCACCGGGGCTTAAATTAGCACCTGCATTATTGATGATAATGTCTATCCTGCCGTATTTTCTCAAAATTTCTATCGCTATCGTTTCTGCATCTTCCGCTTGTGTAAGGTCTGCCGGTATGAAATAATGACCGTTCGGGTTCTCGGCCGGTGCTGTTCGTGCAGTTACTACCACTTCAGCACCTGCACTGCTTAACTTATCGGCAATCGCTTTTCCGATACCTTTTGTTCCTCCTGTTACCAGGGCGACCTGTCCTTTTAATGAATTTTCCATGTTGTTTTTAGAATGAGTTGCAAAGTAAAATACATTACTTTACTTTTGAAAGTACTTACACGAATGTACAGTAATGCCATAAAGTAAAGCTTTAAACAGGATCAGGTACTTATGATTGATAAAAAAATAAAAAAAAGTAATGAAAGATGTGCGCTGCAGGAAATCCTGAGCATAATCGGCGGAAAGTGGTCTATGTCAATTATCTATGCCTTATTCCCGGGCACAAGGCGTTTCAGCGAATTAGAGCGGCTTATCCCGAACATAAATACCCGGATGCTGGTAAAGGAATTGAAGAATATGGAGGCGAATGGAATTGTCTCCAGGAAAGTTTTTGCAACCGTACCTCCTACGGTAGAATATACCCTGACCACGAAAGGAGAAAAGTTAGAGCCAATTATTAATGAATTACATAAGTGGGGACTTGAGTATGTTAACTAAAGAATAGGAATAAATAATGGCGCCTGGCGAGGCGCCATTATTTATACAGATCATTTAAATTACTTCTTGCTTATTTTATACAGCTTACCGCTATCAGTACCCCAGTTTAAGCTCATCGCCGTCACGCGGGCCAATGTTTAATCTTTTTTTAAGCTATTAAGATATTTTATACTCTCAGGCACCTGAGTAACGGCTGAACTGCTTTCGTCCTCAATATAATAATGTTTTACGCCGGCTTTACGCGCTGCTTTTATCACAGCCGGAATATCAATCTGACCGGTGCCTAAAATCACATCATTATCCTTCGCTGTAGTCCCCGAAAGGCTGCCACGTTCAACACCTTTCTTCAGATCCTTCATGTGAAGGGCCTTATAGCGGTTGCTGTATTTCGCCAGCAGTTGCGCAGGATCCTGCCCCGGAAAAAATGCCCAGAGGATATCAAGTTCCATGCCTACATATTTGGGATCGGTATTTTTCAGCAGGTAGTCATACAGTGTACCATCCTGGTAAGGTTCAAACTCGAAACCGTGATTGTGATAAATGAAAGTAAGGCCGTACTTATCTTTTAACAGCTTGCCGTACTTATTAAAATCGGCAACCGCCTGTTTAGCATTCTCTAATGTGAAAGCGCCTTTGTGGGGGATACTGGATATCCTGACATACTTTGCACCCAGAGTTAAGGCAGCCTTTCCCACTTCATCAGTCTTATTTACCAGATCTTCATAACTCACACCGTACGACGAACATTTGATTCCCCTGGCATCGCACATTTTGCGTAAGCCGTCAGGGGTTTGTTTAAACAGGCTCGAAAATTCGATATCAGTTATCCCGAGTCCTTTTAACACATCCAGCGTTCCGGGCACATCCTGAGCAAACTGATTTCTGTAAGTGTACGAAACCATACCCGGCGCTTCCGGGAATAATTGTTTTTGGGCGAACGTCTGGCCACTGGTTAGACCTGTTATTAAAAACAGCGTTAGTAATCCTTTTTTCAGGTGACGGATCATACTTTGAAATTGATATTTAGTCGTTAATTCATTAAACCTTGGGTTCCCAACCTGGCTCGTAGCTACGCTTCCATAGCTTTTCAGCCTCAGGATCATTCAGGATGTGACCGTTTTTGGGGTCAAGACGCAGTTCGCGGCCCACTCGCCATGCAATGTTGCTGAGCTGCATACCGATAATACTTTTATGCCCGGTCTCCACATCGCAGTTTGGCTTGCGGTTCTGACGTATTGCATCCAAGAAATCAGCCGCATGCATACTATCCAAACTCAGGCTGACAGTGGCTGTATTACGGCCCTGCATAGTTTCTTCCTTATCTTTGGAGGCCACTTCTTTTGTCAGCTTGCCCTTCAGATCGAAAACCTTGTAAGCGTCGTTCCCGGTGCTCAGGCTTCCATTCTCGCCGTAAAAGATAACCCCGCGCTCATCCCCTTCAATTCTTCGCCCGTTGGCACTGCTGCTTTCCCACATGATCATTTTCCTGTCGGGATATTCCAGTGTTACCACCTGCGTATCCGGTGTTTGCCAATCGTCCTTAAACGCGTAGCGTCCGCCCGAGGAGCTTACTTTTATGGGATAATCAACCCCTAATCCCCAGCGGGCTATATCAACTTCATGGGTTCCATTGTTCAGCGCTTCGCCGGTTCCCCAATGCCAAAACCAATGCCAGTTGTAATGGATCAGCCCATTTTGATAAGCCAGACGCGGTGCCGGGCCTTGCCACAGGTCGTAATTTAACTCTGCAGGCGCAGTACCGGGGGTCAGGAAAGTAGCTTTACGGTCGTTAGTATACCAGGTCTTGGCATAGTAAACGCGACCAATGATCCCTTCGTGCAGTTGCTGTATACCTTCGGTCAGTACCGGAGCCGAACGACGTTGAGCCCCCATTTGCACTACCCTGTTATATTTACGGGCAGCGGCAATAGCCAGTTCGCCCTCGTGCGGGTTATGACTTAGAGGCTTCTCCACATATACATGTTTCCCGGCCTGACAACCCATAATGGTAAGAGGTGTGTGCCAGTGATCGGGCGTGGCGATGTAGATGGCATCAATATTCTTATCCTGCATCACCTTGCGGCAGTCGCCTTCGGTTTTTGGGACGCTTATTTGTTTGTTTGAGGCTACAGATTTCAGTGCTTTGGCAAAAACGCGGGTATCAACGTCGCAAAGTGTCGATATCTCTGCATTCTTTTGCCTTGCGAAAGTGCCGGCCATGGTAGAGCCGCGTCCATTCAGGCCGATGATGGCAAGGTGTATGCGTTCGTTAGCTCCTATAATATTCCGGTAACTTTTTGCGCTCATGCCGAACAGGCTGTTGCCTGCTATTACTCCGGCCGATGCAACAGCCACTTTTTTAATAAAATCTCGTCGTTTCTCCATAATATCAGAAAATTGGTTAATAAATACTAATAACGGTAAAATTGATATGTGTGTCTTTTTTAACTTTAGCAGATTGTATCGGGAAATATAGAATTATGACATAACAGTTATCCTCCTTCCGGTTTTAAATGAATGAGACCAGCTAATTAAGTGTGTTTAACGGTAGGATATGTCTTTAGGTCTTAACATGATATTGCCACCCTTGGTGCCTTTCCATCAGATTATTAGGGACTGAATTTCTGATTGGTGTATTTTTATCAGTTTTATAGACTAATTTGCCATCAGCAGTTTTACTTACTGTTGATGCACTATTCTTTGACATAAATCCTGTGTGTGGTTTTTGAGTAAAAGTATGGCACGAAATAATTAAGCCCCCTAACAAAAAATACCGTTTCAGCTTCATAAAAGTTAGTTCTATAAACACACACACCACTTGCCTGGTACCGTAATTTCTCGCTGAGACCTATTTATAACCAAATTAAACGAATGAATCTTATATTATCTGTTCAATCTTTTGTCTAATCGTCTCAATTTTATATTTCGGGTAAAAAAATCCAGGATCGTAAAGGGCATTATAATCTCTCTCTAACTACATTGACGGCCGATGCAGAAAGGAAACTCCTCATGAGAGAAATTCATTGATAAAGTCCTGATAGAACAGGTCGCAGGTCCAGTAGTCTCCGTGCGTAAAGGCAAAAAATTCCTTGCGGTCAAATTGGCAATCGATATTAGTGAGTCCGCTGTAATAATCGAGGTTACCGCTGACGTAGTCCTTTTCATCATAGTAATTCCGCCACTTTACCTGCTCCAAATTCTTTACAAGGGTATTTTCGATTTGAAAGAAATCTTCTGGCTGCACTACTCCGGCATTCCAGCCCTTTTGTTTAAAACCAAGAAAATTGTTTAATAATTGTTGCCGCACAAATTGCTCATCAGGAATATTCTCCCGGAGGAAGAAAGCGATCTTGTCAAGCGGGCAACCGAAGGTTACAAACCCTTTAAGCTTATCTCCAACACTCCTGCACTTAATCCCATTTTTGTTAATTAAAAAGTTTATTCTGTTCAAAGCATCATATGACACCTGGCTCCCCAACGAATGGCCTGCCACAATCACTGAGGGATAAGCATCCTGCTCAAAACCCTGAACTGCCTCTGCCACGCTTTTCTTCTTTTCGAGGAGAAATTTAATGGCTCTTACAGCCCCGTCCAATATTTCTCTTCTAACTGCGTAGTATTTCGATTTTGTGTCCGTGACATTGTATACAATCACATCTCCCAGAATATTAGCAATGGCATTTTTCTCCCTTGTTATATAATTCGACACGAAGCTTCCTATCAGCGAGCCCAATACCGGCACAAGCGACAGAAGCTTTACAATAAAGTCGATTAATAGTCTTCCTCCCACAACAACCTGGGCTATCAAGCGAATAAACAGGAAATATTTCCAGTTAGTCTGGCCTTGGTAATACGTCAACAGACTCCGGTCTCCGGCAGCTTTGGCAAAATCCATATTCCTCTTGTAAAATTTACCAGCACCCTTTACTACGCCTTGCAACCACTGATTAATATCAGACCAATCCGCCTTGCCTTCGGTATAGTAGGCCCAGTAATATTCATATATGTCAATGGCCGGAGCAGTTAGATCATCTCTTTTGCGAATGCGTACTACATTATCAAACCAGTCACGTGCACCTTCATCTGCCTTTTTATTCACTATCACATGCTCCACTACAAAATGTTCGAAGAAAGACTGGCCGGTGGTTCTTTCGTAACAAGCCTTCAGCTGCTTGACGAGCCCTTTCCCAAACTGGTCGATCGTCTCCATGGGGAGCTGGTTTCCGATCCCGTGGACTACAAGAATTGCAGTATCATATTCAATCCATTCAAAAGGCCGGTTAAGATCAACGATCTCGTTTATTTTTAAAAGCGGATTTGGCTTAATGGCTGTTGCTATGCTGTTGATCGTGTTCATCGGAATTTAATATTCAAAAGTTGCGAAACACAGAGCCTCAATCAGAAACAAAAAAGATCCTGTTCCTCTTCCTGTTATTCATAAAGCTATAGCAATAGCCGGTAGACTGCAATAGCTAATGATAGGCATTTACAAGAACCCTAAGAAGCTAATAATCAGAAAACTTTCAAGCCTAGAACATAGTTCACTCAAGCTGCTTCGCGGTCTCACTTAGAAAAAAGGTCCATCGCAAATTGCATCCTTTTATATTCGCTGTTACAGAAAGATGCGCGGGATTATGAAGATCCTTAAGTGGGCTATCTTCCAGATGGATCTGCATCTTGTTAAGGACAACTTTATCCTCACACTATGCTTGCATCAAACATTCTTTGTAATTTCTTCCAACTGTTTGTACACCGAATGTACCATAAGTGCACCATGAGTGCACCTTTATCTACAAAAAGGTGCACTCATGGTGCACTTATGGTACAAACAAGGTGCTTTTGGGTAAACGAGCTTTAAAAGCGAGGACGCAAAATGGTGATAATTCCCCATAACCATTCTGCCAAGCAAGTACAATTAATCTCAAAGCCTTCGGATTTAATTATGGCTAATTGCTGCAACATCATTTTTGAATCGATAAGATGGAGGCTAAATATTATAATAATGTAAATATCATTACATAAGCCATATAAACAGACAATTAAAATATTCGGATTTTATACATTTGTTTAACAAAGGCTTTTATTATGTAGGCTGCTTTAGAGGGAATAATACACTTTACGGTCACTTCCTGCATACAAATAAAAAAGCTGGTTGCTGACAAGCGATGAATCACATTTACAGGATGGAAGAAACCAAGGGCTTACTGGAGAAAATAAGGAATCATGACAAGGTTTGCATTGCACTGAATGAAAACTGTGCGGTTCCCCTGCCCGATGATGTCATTCAGGTGCTGCGTAAGCCCCACCGTCTCTCCTTTTACTATTTTCAATACCTTGAACAAGGTACTGCGTCTTTTAAGATTGATCTTAAAGAATTTACTATTAATAGCGGGGAGCTCGCCTTCGGTTTACCCAATCAGATCGTCACCAAGCTGCCGTATGATAAAAATATGCCGCAGTATGCGCTTTCTTTCGATGAGCATACACTAACGTTATTGCCTGGCCCCTATCCATTTCTTGTCAACCCGTTCAATGTAAATTCTATTGCGTTTGATGCGGCTTCCCGTAAGAGGGTGAAGAACTTGCTTTCCGGATTGTTTCAGCTGCTCCATTCCCCCGGGAAACAGAAAAAAGCGGAGGTGATCCTGGCACATTTACATACGCTGCTCACCGAATATAACACCGCCTATTTCGAACAATATCAGGGCCAGGAGATCAACGCCAATTCCAAATTTTCAAAATATGTCGCCTTTAAGCTGGCAGTTGAAAGTAATCTGACAGAGCAGCACGATGTACAGAGTATTGCTGAGAAACTGGCTCTTACATCCAGTACCTTATATGCCATCGTGAAGGAACACGCAGGTATATCGCCCAAAGAATGGATAACCAACCGTCTGATGCTGGAAGCGCAGAGAAAGCTTCAATATTCCAGTATCTCTGTCAAAGAGCTGGCCTATGATCTGGGCTTTAATGATCCCGGGTACTTCTCCCGGCTCTTTAAAAAGAGCACAGGAAAGAGCGTCAGCCGCTATTTAGCTGACTTGAGGGATTTGTCCCAAAATTAACAGGATTTGTCCTGATCACCTGTTCCGTATCCTGCTACCTTCGCTTCATAAAGTCAATAAAGATTTATGAAAACAGCATTAGTAACAGGAGCAAACAAAGGAATCGGTTTTGAAACCGCAAAAATACTCGCCCAAAATGGACTCTTTGTTTATTTAGGCAGCCGGAGCTTAGATAACGGCAGATCAGCGGTAGAAAAGCTGAAAGCGGAAGGTCTCAGCAATATTGAAGCCATCGCGCTGGATGTCACCAACCAGGAATCTGTCGACTCGGCAAGGAAGACGATTGGCGAAAAAATAAGTGTACTGGATGTATTAGTAAATAATGCGGGTATTTCAGGTGAGCTCGAACAGTCTGCATTGACATCAACAGCGGAGGAGTATCTGAAGGTTTACGACACCAATGTATTTGGGGTAGTTCGGATAACCGGGGCATTTATTGATCTGCTCAGGAAATCGGCGGAGCCCAGAATTGTAAATGTGAGCACGGCAATGGCGTCACTAAATATGGCAGCTGACATCTATGGCGACAACTATCCTAAACGATATGTCGTCTATCAATCTTCCAAATCGGCCTTGAATATGTATACCGTAAACCTGGCTTACGAACTGCGCAACACACCGTTTAAGGTAAACGCCGTTTGTCCCGGATATACGCAAACAGACTTTACCGGGCGTCAGGGAACAAGCACGCCAGAACAAGCCGGGCAGCGTATTGCCAAATACGCACTAATTGGACAGGATGGGCCAACGGGAAAGTATTTCAGCGAAGAGTACTTTCCTGAAACTGTTTGTCCGTGGTAGCATCTTCTGAAGGCCGTTTTATCCAATCTTTTGCATAATAAGCTTTTACAGTACCTGGATGTCACAGTATAAAACACGGAGATAGTAAGGGTGAGGACGAGAACTATTATTTACGCCTCTGACAAATTCCCATTTCCGCTGTCTCTAAGTCAGCAGAAATGGGAATTTGATTCTTTTTTCAAAACCTTCTGAATAATATTCTTGTTAAATTGCGGCGGGAATATCCCTATGTCTGGCACTATCCGGTTTCATCAGGCTGCACCTGTTACTGATAAGATTGTCCGGATCTGATGAAAGACCTTTTCTTGAAATGAAGCTTAATTTATCAGTTTATCTGATCTTCTTCTTTATCGTCTTTTTGGGAACATCCTGTCGTAAAAAGCGGGTCGTTAACACATCGTTTTACTATTGGAAAACAGTATACCGGCATAATGAGACAGAAAATCAATACTTTAATAAACTGAACTGCAAAAAACTTTACGTCAGGATAATGGATGTGGATGAAGAAGACGGAACCCTTATACCCATATCCCCTGTTGTATTCAAATCACCCGTACCTGACTCTGTAGAACTGGTCCCTGTTGTGTTTATAGTCAACCAGGCAATCAAAAATCAAACACATACGCAACTTGATGAGCTCGCTGCAAAAACCGTCCGGTATGTAAATGGCAAGCTGGGGCAGGCAGGGAAACGCTCGTTCAGGGAACTGCAGATTGACTGTGACTGGACACAGAGTACGCGGGACAACTACTTTTATCTTCTCAGGCGTATCCGGCAATGTGCAGATCTTAAAAACAAACAGCTTTCTGTCACCCTGCGGCTGCATCAGCTTAAAAATCAAAGAAGCAGCGGCATCCCTCCTGCCGACCGTGTCATGCTGATGTGTTATAATATGGGCAACCTCCGGAAGTATGGCAATCAGAATTCAATATTGCAGCAAAGCGAACTCGAAAAATATGCGGGCGATAATTTATCTTTCTATCCGATGCCGGTGGATATCGGATTGCCGCTTTTCAGGTGGGCTGTTGTGTTCAGACAGAAACAATATGCAGGTATTGCTAAAAGGCTCAATATTTCGCTGCCGGACAACAAAAAGTTGTTCAGGGAAACGGATCATAATTTCTACGAGGTGCTGGGTGATCTTCCTGACTACGGGCTTAAGCGCGGCGATGAAGTCCGATGGGAAACAGTATCACCGGATGAATTGGAAGATGCCGCCCGATACCTTCAGCAGTTTGTAACTTCGGACACTCTGAGGCTTATTTATTTTCACCTTGACGAACCAACACTAAAATATTACCGATATGAAACTCTGGAAAAAACTGCTTCTGTATTTCGTTAGCCTGGCCGGCATGTCGTTCACCTGCATGATCATAGTTCTGGCTTGCGGAGGAGAGGTTGATCCTTACGATTATTATACGTCTTTTTTCCATTCAGACGTTCAGGAAAAAAAAGGCCATGATGCGTTTAATTTTTCATATTTCAAGTTCACCTATACCGACGACGAACCGGAAAGTGAGGCTGAAATTAATTCGGCTGAATGGGCGGCCTATATGGGTGGCCGGGTAAAGCCGGTAGATGTCAAAAAAATCATGTATGGGATTGACAGCGCCGGTAAAGGAAGTGTGCTTCGATATCTTGAACAGGATCTGCCTGCTGCCGACAGCCTGGCAGCGAATCCGTTTTTACGCTCCTTAAAAGAGCCGGCTCATTCGGCTGCGGGAAAGTACTACCAGTTTGCCCTGCAGGCGGAAAAGCTCGGAGAGACAAGTTACGACTACTGGAACCCCGAGCCGCGTGACACCAGCGGATTGAAAGACGCGGCAGGTATGGCTCTTCAGTCAGCCATCTCCGAAAATGACCAGTTCCTGAAACTTAGGTATTTTTATCAGGCGCAGAAACTTAACCATTATGCCGGAAACTATGAAGATGCAAAGAATATATATGATCAGCACATAGCGAAAATATCGTCGAAAAGTCACGTCAAAGGATGGTCGCTGGCTTTAAAAGCCGGTGAGGAACGACGCTTAAATGATACCATCCGCGCAGCTTACCTGTTCTCGAAGGTGTTTGGGGAATACCCTGAAAGGAGAATACAGGCGTACCGCAACTATCACTATATTGAAGCACCATTTAGTGATGTGCTGAAGCTTGCTCAAAATGAAAAAGAAAAGGCTAATCTCTATGCTATTAAAAGCTTCGCCAATTCAGATATTGAGATGGAGAGCCTGAAACAAGTATACGACCTTGCCCCTGCTTCTCCTATGGTTGGGGTTCTGTTGATACGGGAGATTAACAAACTTGAGCAGTATTATCTCACGCCTTCACTGGCGAATAATAGCGATGAGGCGTATAGTAACGCCCCGAAACCCCAGATTTCATCGCCGCTGGCTTCCTCTTCTCCTGCTAAATGGCTGTTGCGGGCTGGCATTGCCTTTTTGTTAACTGGCGCCATTATTTTACGGCTAAATCATAGAAAGTGGCAAAACAAGCCTGGCGGCAAAGTAGCCGCCGGATCACTGGGACTCTTGGGAATCGTTGCTTTAGGTTGGTTTACTGCAGGGTATTTGAAAAAGAAGACAGTTGCCGACAAACCGGTACCCGAGGGCAGCTTTTTTGTAAGTATACCTGACAGTATCCGCAGCAGGAACGAGGATCATATTGAGAAACTGAAGTTATTTTGTTCAAACCTGAGTAAGGAAGCGAAATATCCGGAGCCGCAGCTCGGAACACTTGTCAATGCCTATTTGTGCTTCATGCAAAATAAACCGGACGAAGGACTCTCTGCCCTGGCCAATTTGGATGGAAAGACACTTAGTGGAAAGATGGCCGATCAGAAGCAAGTCGTAAATCTACTGTTATCAGCTCAGAGGCTGAAAAAGGTACAGAATGTAGACGAAACTGCTTTGCTGCCTTCTTTGCAATGGCTTGACGAAAAAGCAGACAAAGGAAGAAAGCATCCTGCGTCTTCTTATCCTGAGAAGCCGGAACAGTATAACTGGTTTGCCATCACTGCGCGTAATTTTTATACGTATGTCTTATCTCCGGCCTACCTGCGTCAGGGCGACACCACCAAAGCGGCACTTGCCCTGCTTAAAGCTAAGAATGGAGATGCGCCTGATTATAGTGGTTATATGGATGAACAACTGCCCGACTTTTGGTTTAAATACCTGCATCCGGAACATCTGAGCCAAATCATCGGCTGGAAAAAGAAGGCACAGCCTGATGCCTATCTCGCTTTCCTGACTACCGGTCTCAGGGATGTTAATGCAGATAAGTTATACGAACTTCTGGGGACAAGCCTGCTGCGTGAGCACCGGTATTCTGAAGCAGCTACAGCATTTCAACAAATTGCTGACAAGAAGCTGAGATCTGCGCCCTACAACGGCAAAAGCTATTACGATGATAAAAACATGCAGGGAGACCCATTTTACGCATCCGTTAATGACTATCCCAAGAATTATAGCGGCAAGAGCTACACCAAGCTGACTTTTGCAGAAAAGATGGCTGCGCTGGAAAATCAATTAAAGAAAGAACCGCAGAATGCGGATGTCTTATTCCAGTTGGCTACAGGGCTGTACAGTACTTCGATGCACGGGAACTCGTGGGGGCTTATTTCTTACAGCTGGTCGGTATACGACTTTGGGAGAAAAGCGATGTATTACTACGATGGAGATTATGTTAAAGCATCTCTGGCGAAACAATATTATTTAAAAGCAAGAGAGCTTAGCAGTGATCCTGAGTTCAAAGCCCGCTGTACTTTTATGGCTGCAAAGTGTGAACAAAAGGGAAAGGAAGCGCCGTCTTTGACCGACGTGGATTATGATACATACGACAAGCAGTGGAAGGTCTTTATGGCCGGATTAAAACAGAATGTTTATTTTAATGAAATGCAGCAGTATAAGAATACAGCATTTTACCGGAAAGCGATAAATGAATGCAGTTATCTGAGCGATTTTATCGGGAAGAATAACCGTTAAATGGCGCCGGGGACAAGCATTCACTGTCACCGGGTGTCCTTAGCGAGGCAGCAAACGGTGGCATTGACTGCTTTAATGAGGTCTTCCGGCTTCATCTTTAGCTGAAGTCCGCGTTGTCCTGCACTCAGGTAGATATGAAGATGCTGACTACACTGTTCATCTATAAAAACCGGGTAGTTCTTCTTCATTCCGATGGGAGAACAACCGCCCCGGATATAACCAGTCAGCGGCAGAAGTTCTTTTACCGGCACTGTATCGGCTTTCTTGTTCTCTGAAGCCTTTGCAGCGAGCTTCAGGTCCACTTCCTGATCGCCGGGGATTACGCACACAAATACCCCGTTTTTATCCCCCCGCAACAAAATGGTTTTGAACAGCTGATCCTTGGGCAGGTTGAGCTGCTCAGCTAAATGCACAGCGCTCAGATCGTTTTCGTCTACTTGATATTCTATAAGTTCATACGGTATGTGTGCCTTGTCTAACAATCTTGCAGCATTCGTTTTATGAGCAGCCATCCTTATTCATTTTGCTGCAAACTTAAATAAAAAGGTTATAGCGATCGTTCCCCGACGGTGAGTTTTAATAACAAATAAGGGAAACCCGTTAACCGGCCGTTTCCATTATTTGTTATTAAAAGAGGCTGGCTCTTTTACTTTTGGTTAAAATTATCCAGACTTAGTCCCATTGGCTGTTCGCCTGTATCGACAGCATCTTCGATAGTCATTACTTTTATGAAATTTTCTTTCGGCGTCCTTACTTTTTTCATGTTGACAAGCCAGTCATTGCTCTCATCCCTGTATCCCAGGGGCAGGATAACTGTACTCCGGTAGCCTTCTGCCCTCAGGTTTAGAAGAGCATCCAGTTTCTCCGGCAGAAATCCTTCAATGGGCGTCGCATCAATCCTTTGCTCGGCAGCGGCGGCTATAGCCATTCCAAACGAAATATAACTTTGCTTAGCAGCGTGATGTGCTTGCCAGTCTTTACCCAAGGGTCCATAAAGACTCAGAATAGTCTGCTTATAATCGTCCATTGTACTATGAGGCAGCCCGCGCTCGTCCATCATATAGTTAAAGACATTTGAGATCCGTTCTTCGCTGTAGCCGTCCCATGCGGCAAATATAAGCAGGTGAGAACAGTCTGTGATCTGGCTTTGATTGTACGCAACTCCTTTTATTTTTTCCAGTAAAGCTTCATCGGATATGACTATAATTTTGAAGGGCTGTAAACCTGAAGACGATGGCGCCAGCCTGGCCGCCTCGAGTATATAGTCTAGTTTTTCCTGAGGAATTTTCTTCCCGTTCATTTTCTTTGTTGCATATCTCCATTGCAAATCTTGTAGCAAGCTCATATTATAGTGATTAAAATACAGTCCAAAACTAAAACTTCGCAATGGCATTTTGTAACTTATGACAAAAAGTGACAGTAACCAAAAGGTAACAAGGAAAACGTGACAAGATCATAGCATATTTACATCCAATTAAGGTCTCAGGTTAAAAGACGATTATATGTTCTAATTATTCCTGGCATCAATTTCAAAACCGATAAGATTAGCCAGATAGTTGAACTCAGGCTCATCAAGCCATCGCCATTCTACGCAATCATAACGATAAAGTGTTCCGATTTCATGATTCTGATTGTAAATAATAAACTCTTGCCTGGCCTGTTTATGATCCCACAATGGTACAACATACAAATCGTAATATAAACCTGATTTTTCTACCCCCACTACAAAAGGCGGATCGTTATTAATAATATCTAAAATGTCCATTAATTATCTCTGTCATATCCCATTAACACCTATATTCTAACGTATTGAGACATATAAGATGATATACGTAAAAAGTGTATTTCAGTTTCGGAAATCGGACTGAAGAGTTTGCATTAAACAAATACCTTCTTGTTTCTGAAAGATATCAGGAGCTATATCACTAACCCTTTCTGTATGAGCCACAATCATCTATGTCTGCATAGTCCAGCCACGAACCGATGGGACATACCAGAAAATATCAGAGACCTGTAAATCAGGGCTGATCTTTAAACGGATCAACCTGGATTTACAGGTCTTTTTCTCTAACTCGCCTTTAGTTAATAACATTTACCGGGCTTTTTTGCCGTTTTCGTTACTTCCACCAGTAGTAATAATTGTGCAGTCCGTCATATTCGAAACCACAGCGGGGATACAGTTGATTGCCTATATTGTTCGTCTTTTCGGTTTCCAGCATTAGTCCGCAAGCCCCTGTTTCATCACACCATTGTTTAGCGCGGTCGATTAATGCGACTGAAAGACCTTTACCTCTATAGTCAGGGTGGACGAACAAGTCGCTCAGCAACCACTGTTTTTGAAGCTTAATATAATGATACAGTTTGTATAGCTGGACAAATCCGGCTGGCTTTTCGTCTGCATATACCACAAATACATGTGACTGTTCATTATTCAGCCTTTCCTCCAGAAACTTTTTACATTTCCCGTAGTCATCTTCCTGACGGTAAAAGACCCGGTAAAGATTAAATAGTTCTGCTGCTGTGTCCAGATCTTTTAGTCCTGCTTGTCTGATGTTGTACTCCATACTGTAATTTTTTATTTGACACCTCAAAACTATGCATCAACAGGACTACCTTTGTAGTCCAACTTTAACATAAGAGGTAGTCCAGAATGTTGCCATACGAACATATCATACGTATAGACCGGGGAAGCAAAGTCCCTGTTTACAGCCAGATCGCCATTCAAATCATTCATGCGATCAGGAACGGGACATTAAAAGCGGGCACACACCTGCCGGGCAGCCGTGAATTAGCTAAAATATCGGGAGTGCATCGTAAGACCGTGATTGCGGCTTATGATGAATTAGACGCACAGGGCTGGATTACGATCTTTCCAAGAAAGTATGCTGCGATTTCAGGACATATTCCTTCTCTGAAACCTCAGACGTGGGGCAAAACCGAAGTACTCACACCTTACGATAATGATCTGGAAATACCTTTCAGAGTGATAGAGAAAAAAGAATTTTCCGAAAGCGAAAGTCCTGTGCCTGATATCATTATTGATGACGGACATCCGGATGTAAGACTCTCGCCTATAGACGATTTACTAAAAGCATACCGTTCTCTCACGTCCAAAAAGCACGCTATAAAAAATGCAAGCACCGGAACCACACAGGGAACGAAGGATCTCCGGGAGGAGCTGGTGAATTATCTGTCGGTGACAAGAGGATTAAACATTTCAGCCGGCAACCTATTGATTACCCATGGGGCACAAATGAGCATTTATCTGTCAGCACAATTGTTACTGGGACCTTCTTCAAACATTATTGTTGCCAAACCTAATTACCCGGTTGCCAACAGAGCCTTTGAGGAAAGCGGAGCAGCAATTATTGAGGTTGATATAGACGATAAGGGCATCAATACGGATGAGATTGAACAACATTGCCGGACAAAAAGAATTGATGCGGTGTATGTCATCCCGCATCATCATTATCCCACGACAGTTACGTTAAGTGCTGAAAGGCGTATGAAGCTGCTGGAGCTTTCCAGGCAGTTTTCATTTACTATTATCGAAGACGATTACGACTATGATTATCATTACACATCTTCTCCTTATCTGCCTTTGGCCAGCGCAAATCATACAGGCAATGTGATTTATACAGGCTCTTTCTCCAAAATCTTAGATCCTTCCCTGCGCATTGGCTTTATGGTAGCGCCGAAAAACTTCATTCAGCAGTGTACCGCTCTCAGAAAGATAATTGATGTGGGGGGTGACGGGTATATGCACAATGCGCTGGCTGCATTGATAAAAGAAAACGAATTGAAGAGGCATCTTAAGAAGGCGAAGAAATGCTACCATCAGCGAAGAGATTTCCTGGATGGCTTGCTGAAAGAAAAGTTAGGCAGGTATGTGTCTTATTGGTTGCCAACTGGAGGGATGGCGATCTGGGTAAAGCTCAATCCCGGTTTTTCTGTTACAAGACTTGCTGCAAATAGGCGTTTTAAAATAATCCGGTGGTGTGAGGAACAAAACGCATTCAGGTTTGGTTTCGCTTCGATGGACGAGACTGAGCTGGCACAGGCTGTTGATGCACTTAAAACGGGGTTGGAGATGAGCCATGATTTTTCTGAATCCGGATTGACTGGCTTTTAATTTTTTTTCATAGTTTCGCCGCCCGGTTTAACATTCCTGTTTGCTGTTTACATCCTGTTATTTCAGATGAAAAGATTTTTATACGGTATTGATTTCGGAACGACGAATTCAGCTTTGTCGATCTTCGACGAGGAAAGAGAAGAAATTGTTTCGACCATCATTGTACCCTCGCTTATTTATTTTCCCGAGGGCAAGGATGATGAATACGTTATCGGAGAAGAAGCGATATCGGCCTATCTTCAAGATGGCATGAGAGGGCGTTTTATTAAATCTGTGAAACAGGTTTTGTCAAGGAGCAGCTTTACAGAAACCCGTATTGGCAGAAAAAGGTACAATGCGCCTGCACTTGTAGCACTGATCCTGAAAGAGCTGAAATCAAGAGCAGACCTCATTACGGGATACAATTGCAGCAAGGCCATCATTGGCAGACCTGTATTTTTTAATGATGATGATACTCAAAAAGACACCCTGGCGCAGAGCCGGCTGGAAAAAGCAGCTGAGCTGGCTGGTTTTGAACATGTTCGTTTTCAGTTTGAGCCTATAGGTGCAGCCTTTGCTTACGAAAGGACCCTTCTTAAAAAGGAGACGGTGCTGGTAGCAGACCTGGGCGGGGGCACAACAGACTTTACGTGCATGGTGCTGGATCCCCGGAATGCCGGCAGGCGTGACCGTAAAGATGATTTTCTGGCCACAGGAGGAATTTATGTAGGAGGAGACAGTTTCGATTCGGCATTTATGTGGGAAAGAGGCACTCCCCATTTCGGTAAGAATACACAGTATCAGGCTGCCCCCGGTAAATATCTGACGGTGCCCAAATCGCTTTTTTCCAATATCTGCACCTGGGATAAGATGAATTTCTTCAATAGCATCCGCATAAAGAAGGAAATTGAAGACTATTATTACTTTTCGGATCATGATCCGAAATTTAAAAACCTCATTACCCTGATAGATGAAAACCTGGGCTATTCCGTTTTTCATGCTATTGAACAAACTAAGATCGGGCTGTCCAGCCTGGATTCTTCGCTTTTTACATACTCTAAGTCCGGTATTGAAATCAATGAAATGATTACGGTGGAAGAATATGAGAATATTATAAACCGGGATATTCTGAAGATCAGCGATTGTCTTGACGGGTTTTTGACAACCAGCAAAATAGATACAAAGGAAATTGACTGCCTGTTCCTGACCGGGGGGACATCCATGGTGCCTGCAATCAGGGATCTTTTTAAAACACGGTTTCCTGATATTCCTCTTAATTCTGGTGACAACTTTGTCAGCGTAGCTAAAGGATTAGCCTATAGCGGCTATCTTTTTGATGAATAAAGCAAACCGGCCATAGATTCCGGTCAAACAGAAAGGCGCCACGAACCAGGCGCCTTTCTGTTTTTAATGGGCCCTAAAGTTCCATTTACAATTGTCACTTTGCATATTAAATCCGGCAAGCGCCGGAGTGCTGTCGCCCGGCGAAACCAATACAAACTTCTGGCTGGAATTGGGAACTGATTTAGGCATTATCCTGTATGTACCATCTGTCAGCTGATCTATCCGCCATAATTGTTCCGCTGTACCGGTAAATTCGGGAACGGTTATCAGCCCTGCATCTGCTGTAGCAGCCAATGCCCGTCCGGTTCCCTCTATAACGATCTTGTAATATGGGCCGCCCAGATATCCGCCAGCTTCGGGAACAGCAGCGATTGTCCATTTTTGATGCGGCCGGAACATATAATCGCCTAGCCTGACATCGATATTGCCGGTTGGCCATGTTTTGATCACATCTTCCAGTTTTTGAGATGGAACCGGCTTTACCGGCTCATCGTTGTTGTGGTTGAAGCCGCGCATACCACCCGGCATCCTTACAAAATCAACCGCTAACTCCAGTGCATATCCCCTCCTCTCCGATTCAATTTCATACGTCCCTTCAACAAAGTTATCTCCGGCAACCGGCCAGCCGTTTTTCCAGAGCAGGGGCCTGATGCCCAACACGCTACGGCCGCTTCGATCCAGGTCGGCTTCATAGTGGCAGGACATTTTTTCGATTCCTTCTCCCAGAACGATGCGTCCGAAATGCCCGGGGCCGGTCACCCTCCCACCCGCAGCAACTACCATTTTGCCTCCGCCTTTTAACATATCTCTTCCCACATTATCGAGGTAAGGGCCGGTTATTTTTCTGGAGCGGCCAACCACGATATTGTAGGTTGAGTTAGCACCGTCACAGCACGTGCCATGAGTACCCAGAAGATAATACCAGCCGTCACGATACATCAGAGTGGTAGCTTCACAGTCGATCGCGATATTTACCGCCTCATTTCCTTCCACACGCTTTCCTGTTTTGGGATCCAGTTCTACAAGCCGGATAAACCCGAAATACGTTCCATACGACAGCCACAGACGGCCGTCTGTGGGATCCAGAAGAAGTCCGGGATCTATTGCATCACAATCCTCAACACCGTCTGATGATGCAACCACCACAGCCTCTGAATACATAAAATCAGGAGATTTAGGGTCGAGTGTTTTATTCCACATAGTCAGTATCCTACCATTATGTCCCCCTCCCAGGCCTCCGCCGGTTGCACCGTACGCTATAAGATAGCGGTCGCCGATCTTAAGTACATCAGGAGCAGCTCCGCCCCCGGGTCTTACCCCACCACTATTCCATGTCCAGCCATCTTCGGAGATCAATCCGCCAGAACCGGTACCGAAGGTATAATACTTTCCTCCGCATTCTATAATGGTTGAGGGATCGTGTATAAAAGGTTTTCCAACCTGTGATGTTGCAATTCCGGTTAAACAACATAATAACATGGCTGTTATACCGCTTATTTTAATGACTCTTTTCATAATCAATCAGCATTCAGATTCTAAAAGGACAGGCATTTTTATTCATAACTAATTGTGAGATCCTTTACAGGCTGTCCCTTTTCATCCAGAAAACGGACACAGAAATCACTCATTCCAGGGCCGTTTATAATGGCGCCTCTGATCACATTCTTTCCCCGGTTAAGAGTAAAGCTTTTGGAAACACAGTCATCCATTACCATCCGCCTGTCGCCTGAAAGGATCACCGCTTCTTTCCCGTTAAGCCACCACATCGACGCCGAGTTTGATCCGACAGCCATTCTCACATTTCTCAGCTCCCGGGTACTGTTTACGATGGTTGCTGTCCAGAAAAGTACGCCATAGGTTTCCTTCCCTAATCCATAAGCAAACCGGTAGAGTTTTACATTGAAATCTTTACTGTCCAGTGAATGCCACATCAGTTCCTGAGTACCGGCTTTTACCTTTTGACGGTCTTTTGGAAATACAGTAAACTGACCGGGGAAATACTCGGTTTCAAATGCCTTTCTGATATAGCTGTCGGTAAAGACAGTATTACTGCGATTGGGTTTGCTGATTGGCTCCAGGAGCAGCCAACGCTGAATGAAACCTTCAGGATCCGGTCTTTTTGCGGAAGATGCAGCGGGTGTAAAGTATCCTTCCAGGCTTCGGGCAGTGTCGCTTTTGACTTTACCATCCACATTGCTTCCTGAAGTGGCAGAGTATCCCTGTAAACCCGGGCCTCCGCAAATGAGAAAGCTTATTGCT
The DNA here is from genome assembly GCF_003130405.1 of Pararcticibacter amylolyticus. GTDB lineage: Bacteria > Bacteroidota > Bacteroidia > Sphingobacteriales > Sphingobacteriaceae > Arcticibacter > Arcticibacter amylolyticus. The sequence goes on along the minus strand of NZ_QEAS01000004.1, from coordinate 260,076 downwards.
AACAAATAAATTTGACGTCTCATGTTCATCGGAAATCTTTAAAGTGTTTATAATTAATGGTTACATTTATATTATTGCCGTCCTTATCGTCCATCCCGCATAAAGTTTAACATTGGAATTGTTTAGATATCATGGTTTACCTGGCCTGTCCGGCTCTGATTTATTTATACAACAATAGGTGATAAGCAGGAACAAGAATAGCAGTTTTGTCCAAATCCATAGGACATTTGTCATTGACTTTAAACATAAGTCACTTTTTCTACCCGCACCCGCAAATATTGGTTCCGGACACCCCATCCTGTCCCGAAGTTTGGCCGGGATGTTAAATTTAAATATCTTGGGGCTGTCGCCTGTTGAAGGTTCTTGTAGCAGAATTTTTCAACAGGACTGATACAAAATGAACATGAATAAAACAACTTTGCCTATTTTCCGAACAAAAGCACATTTCGAAATCCTCGACGGGCTAAGGGGCGTTGCAGCCCTTGCTGTTGTCACGTTTCATTTTATGGAATGGGCCTATACTGATTTTACTACCAACTTTATCGCACATGGATTTTTAGCTGTCGATTTCTTTTTCTGTCTTTCCGGTTTTGTCATTGGATACGCCTACGACGACCGCATTGCCAGAATGGGCGCCCTTGAGTTTTTCAAATCGAGGATCATCAGGCTTCATCCCCTGATCATAGCCGGATCTGTATTAGGACTTCTGGCATTTTTGTTCGACCCTTTCGGCGGGAATCCTGAGTTGTACAGTGCCGGTAAGGTCCTCCTGACATTCCTGTGCTCCATATTTCTCATTCCTCTCCCGATAATAGAAGACCGGGGATTTAACCTGTTTAGTTTCAATGCACCATCATGGTCGCTGTTTTGGGAATACGTTGCTAATATCGCGTACGCGTTTGTACTTTATAAGATCAGTCGCGGCTACCTGCGCCTGTTAACCATACTCGCGGCAGTGGCTATTTGCATGGTATGTTACCGTTCCGGCAATTTACTGGGGGGCTGGAGCGGGCCAACCTTTTGGGATGGAAGCGCCCGGATAGCCTATTCGTTTTTAGCAGGTCTGCTTGTTTTCCGCTCTAACTGGATCATCAAAAACAGGCTGGGATTTACCGGCTTAGCCATAATGCTGTTGCTTGCCTTCGTCATGCCCTTCACAGAGTGGAATTGGGTGACCGAGCCTCTTGTGGTACTGTTCTATTTCCCCTTACTGATCGCATTAGCAACAGGAGCAGCATTGGCTCCTGGTTTGAGAAAACTTTGTGTATTCTCGGGTAAAATCTCCTATCCATTGTACATGACGCATTATGCAGTATTATGGATGTTCGGTAACTATTACACAAGTCATCAGCCCGGCACTTTACAACTTACACTCATTATTATAGCAGGACTTATACTGCTGGTTGGTATGGCTTACCTGGTAATGGTTATATATGATATACCGGTTCGAAAGTATCTAAGCGACAAGCGGAACAAAGGGATTACAATACAAGATGCCGGCGGAGGTCGGCCGGAGTCCTGATGATCCATCAGAATTCCGGCTGACGGAAACTACCGCAAGAATTCCGTTATAACACTTCGCAATTAAATCCACTTTTTTTAACAACGGACATGACCTGCCCGATACCCGTGACGGGTATCTCAAAGCGAAGTACCTTATCACAATCATTCAGATCAATGCTGACCTTCGAATCCGGAAACATGTGTCTAAGGTTTGACAGAACGGCTTCAGCTTCATTGTTGTTGCCGATGTTTGTTTTAAATACAGCCACAATCGTGCTTTTGCTAACGAACCAGCTCATAAACATTCTATTAAGTTAATAATCGCCAATTGCCTTCTTATACCGGGCTTCATTGATGCGGTATCCTGCTTTTGCATCAATCAAATTCGAATAAGCTTGCTGCCAGAGCACCTGAGCTTCCAGTACATCCTTTCCTAAAACCGTTCCCGCATCGAACCTGTCCTGGTTGAGCCGCAGATTCTCTTCTGCCTGCTGCAAAGATTTTTGAGCAAGCGCTACCTGCTGTGCAGATTGGTTGAGAGACAGCCGGACATTTCTTATTTCTAACATTATCTGTTCTTTAGTTTCATCCAGTTCAATCTTTTGTGCATCAGTTTTAAACCTCTGCTCTACCACCTTCTGCTTTCTGCCGCCCCAGTCGAAAATAGGGATGCTCAGGGAAGCCATCCCTACAAACCCTTTCATATCATCTTTGCCTTTTGTCATATCAATGTTTCTGCCGAAGCTACCGTAGCCAATCCCTGAAAGTGCAATAACAGGTTTCCGGTCGCCGGCAAGCAGTTTCTCCTGAAGTTCATTAATCCGGACGGCCTTACTGAGCATATCAACCTCAGGTCGTCTTTCAAGGGCAGATATAGTCTCTTCCTTTAAAACCCCGTTGAAACCTCCCGGGATGTTATCCTGTACATCAAACTCGGATTCCCCCAGGCCTGTGAGCTGAGCGAGGCTGAGCTTTGCCATTGTAACTCCGTCACGGGCTTTAGTCAGGTTAAGCTCCGCCTCGTTTTGCTGTACATTCACTTTCAGTAAATCATTTTTATACGTTAAACCGGCGTCGTACGAATTCTTCAGATCTCTGCTCAATGTATCCAGCATCTGGATATATTTCTTAGCAAGTATAACCTTCTCTTTCGCATCCACCACTTGCCAGTAAGCTGTTTCCGTCTTCAGCAGAACTTCGTCTTCAGTAAGCTCCTTCCTTGCATTTTGCAGCCCCAAAGCGGCATCTGCAACTTTCCTTGCATTCTGTACCTTTCCTCCCGAGTAAAGTACCTGGGTAACCGTCAGTGAAGCATTTCCCATCACTTCGGGCAAAAATGCGGTAAGTGGTTCGGTGAAATAGAATCCCCCCAGTGAACCATCCAAAGTTGGTTTTCCCAGTGCGTAAGCCGAGGCCTTCCCAGCCCGCGCAGCTTCAATCTCTTTCTGAGCTTTTTTCAGATTCCTGTTATTTTCCAGTGCCAGTGACCTTGCTTTCTCAGGAGAGAGCACCAGGTCCTGTGCACCGGCACGATATACCGTACATGTCAATACCACCAGCAGCAGAGGCAATAACTCTATTTTTTTCATTCTCTTTAACTTCTTTTCTGTAAGTCCCCGTAAAATTTTCGCTTTATCATCATCGCTAATGAGCATTAACGGGCCTGTATAATACGTCATCATCACCATCGGGTTGTGCAGTTGGTGCTTCACCTGGTTCAACTGGCCGTTTTAATAATTTGTAATACATCACCGGTACCACAAAAAGCGTCAGTATCATGGAAAATATAAGACCAAAAGCCAGCACACTGCCCAAAGGCGCCCATAATGGCGACTTGCTGATAATCATCGGAACAACACCAACTGCCGCCGCAGCCGAAGTGAGGAAGATCGGGCGCATCCTGCGCTTCGCTGCGGCAATAGCAGCTGATTTGTGTGTATAGCCATGATCCCGGATCAGTTCGTCGGCATAATCAACCAGAATGATCCCGTTACGTACTACTATTCCGATCAGGCTGATGATCCCCATAAATGCTGTCATGCCAAGAGGGTTACCGGTAACAAGCAAGCCAAGGAAAGCACCGAACAGGCTCAGCAGGAATGTACATAGTATGATCAATGCTTTTCCGGGGCCTTTGAACTGAAATAAGAGGGTAAGGAAAATAAGTATCAGGCTTACGCTGAGAGACAGTCCCATTCCCGGTGCGTTCTCCGCACTCGACTCCGCATCACCGCCATATTGGATGGTTACCCCCTTGGGCAATTCAAGCGCATCGATTTCTGGTTTAACTTCTTTCAGTATGCGGGAAGGTTTAATTCCCAGTTGAGCCTCTGAGAATACGCTCAGTAACTTCAATCCGTTACGCCTCGCAATCATCCCGGTGTGCCATTCCGGCTGCAGTGAAGCAACTTCACTAAGCTGGATCTTCTGCCCGTATATGGAGGTGATATGCAGTTTCAGCAGCGCATTCACGTCCTTTCTGCTAACCGAATCATAACGAAGGAAGATATCTACAGGCTTATCTCCTTCCCATAAGGTTGACACAGAATAGCCCTTAAGTCCGGCTCCCAGAGTCTGAGTAATCGCCTGGTTGCTGATGCCCAGCCGGCTTGCTTTGACCGGATCGATATTGAGTTTAATGCCCATGTAGTCGTACTCACTTCCGAGGCGAACCAGGTTCGTCCCTTCGGCTTTTTCCAGGATCTTCTTTATCTTTAAGGCTACTTTCTTCTGGTCAGCTTCGCTTTCGCTGAGCACCCTTACATCGATAGGAGAACCTTCCTGAAAACTGATCTGCTTTATTTTGACATATCCATCCGCCATAAATCCTTTGAGTTTATCAAGGTATTCTGTGGCCATCTCCGCAGTAGCATCATTCCCGGTTGTGGTTATAAATATCTGGGCAAAATGCTTCTTTGGTGCCTCCGGTGCATAGGTGGTATGAAAACGCGGTGAGCTCATACCCACAAAGCTGGTAATGTCAACCACCCGTTGATCTCTTTTCAGTATCTCTTCCAGTTCTTTTACCTTCGATTCTGTTTTCTCAAGGCTGGCCCCGTTAGGCATCCAGATTTCCATGTTGAACTGGTTGCGTTCGAGTGTCGGGAAGAATTCGTTGTTCACCCGCGTGGCAATAAACAATGCAGAGAGCACCGAAAGCAGTCCAAGTGCCATCGTTGTACGAGGCCAGCGGAAGGCCCTGGTAATGGCGTAATCAAAGCCCCCCTGCAGGTAGTCCAGCATGCTTTTCCGTGGCGGACGTTCGCTGATCTTATGTTTTAATCCCTTCTTAATGAAGACATAGCAGGTATATGGCGTAAACAAGAGGGCAATGAGCATGGATACAACCAGTGCAACCGCAACGGTAACAGGAAGTGAAAACATGAAGTCCTTAGCAATACCGTCCATAAAGAGCGCCAGCGGAAGAAAAGCAAAGATAATGGCCAGCGTAGCGGTAAATATCGGGATCATCAGCTGCTTGGCAGCCTGCCAGGCGGCGGTCCAGGGCTCAATATGCTCATCAAGCTTCTCGATATAATTATCGACCACAACAATTGCATTGTCCACCACCATCCCCAGTACAATGATCAATGCCGCCAATGTTACCTGGTGTAATTCCAGCCCGATTATCTGCATGAGCCCGAACGTGATAATAATTGAGATGGGCGCTGCCGCCGACGCCACTGCTGCAACCCGGAAAGGCAGCAGCAACATCACAACAAGCACTACGGAAGCGATTGCAAGCCCGAACTCTTTCATGAAATGGCTGATGCTATCGGAAACAGCTTCGGGCTGATTTACAATAGTTTTAATTTTTACATCCGGCGGAAATGTCTTCTGCACCGACGCAATTTTTTCCTGCACTTCTTCGCCGAATGCTACTATATTGTTGCCAGGCTGCATATCAATGGTCAGCACCATTGCCTTTTCCTCTCCCATCCTGACAAATGAGGAACGTTCTTCAAACCTTCGTTCAAGCGAAGCAACATCTCTAAGGTGCACTACGGTACCTGCAGGTGTTGTGTAGACGATCTGACCGGCGATTGCCGCTTCATCCCTGTAACGGCTATTGGTATAAACCGGAATAATGTTACTGGAACCAGGGGAAAGTTCGCCCGAGTAGCCGGTAATGTTTTGCTGCTGTAATACCCTCATCAGCGTGCTGACGTCGAAGCCAAACTGCTTTAATTTCCGGTCGTCTATTTTTACATAGATCTGTTGTCTTTGAGCCCCGGACCGGTTAATCTTAGATACCGTAGGTATCACTTTTAATCCGTCTTCAAGTTTGTCCAGGTATTGTTCAATTTCGGCATATGACCGTTCTTTAGAGGATACTGAAACAATAAGAGCCGTTACATCAGCAAAATTACTGTTCACAAAAGGACCGATTACACCAGACGGAAGTTTAGAACGCAGGTTCGCATCCATATCCAGCTGCAGTGTATGCCAGAACTTTTTACGGTCTTTAACATCGGTGTTGATTTCGACCGTCAGGAAAACCTGGCCTTCCCTGGTCTCCGACTTCGTTTTTCTCTTTTTAATCTCCTCGAAGGAGAAAAGGTATTGTTCGATTTTCTTTGTAACCTCCTCTTCCACCTGGTGTTCATCTGCGCCCGGATATAAAGCATATACTGCCGCGACAGGCATGTCTATACGAGGATTTTCGCTCCGGGGCATATTTAACAAGGAGCTCACACCCAATATCATCAAAAGTACAACCAGCACAATAACCACCTGCTTGTGCGTCATAGCGGCTTCCAGAAAGTGCGTTTTTCTGTTCGTCATGTTTAAATAAGTTATCGGGGCTTAAATAATTAGAATTGAACCGGCGAGCCGTCCTCCAGATTAGTCTGGCCGGACACGATAAGCTTGTCGCCTTTCTGCAATCCGCTGCTAACTACTACATTGCTGCTGCCTGTTAACGTCGTAAGATTTACCCTTTTTCTGAATGCCGTGTTTCCGTCTTTTACTACAAATACATAATTGATGTTGTCGGAATCGCGGATAAGTGCCTGTGCTGGTATAATAATAGCATCAGTATTTTTTCCTGTACGGATCTTTATATCGGCCAGCATACCCGGCAACAGCCTGCCGCCGGGATTATCGAGCCTGATTTTTACCGTGTAAGTTCTGGAGTAATCATCACCCTGGGGGTTGATAATTGTAACCTCTCCGCGGATTTCTTTACCGAGTGATGGAACCGACACATCTGCAGCGGCTCCTATTTTCAGCAAAGCTATTTCATTCTCTGTAATGGAGGCCGTAGCATAAACATTATCTGTTTTCACGATGGTGAATGCAGGAGTGCCAGGCCCTACTATGGCGCCTGTCTCTGTAAGCTTCCTGGTAACGATTCCTGAAAACGATGCATAAAGACGTGTATCCCTCAGGTTTTTAGCGGCAGTTTCACTGTTCGCTTTTGCCTGTGTCAGGGCCACTTTTGCGGCAATATAATCCCGCTCGGGAAGACTCTTCTTTTGGTATAGCTGATCGAGCCGCTTAAAATTATCCCTGGCCTGCTCAAGGGCGGCATTCGACACCGCGAGATTGTTTTGATAGGTATTCTGCTCAATTGTTGCCAGCAACTGCCCTTTCTGAACATGCTGTCCCTCTTGTACTGTGACCGATGTCACCCTGCCTGGTACGCTAAAGCCCATGGACACAGAGTTGTCGGGTTCAATGCTCCCGCTATAGGTTAGCACCTGCGGTTGTGCCGAAACTGTCACCTCACTGACAGTAACTTTGTTTGTTACGGCTGGTTTTTCATTTGCGGTTTTGCTATCGGTTCCGCAACTACAGAAAGCCAGTACAGCTATCCCCAAAAAAATGTTTTTGTTCAACATATACCTGTGTTATAAATTATTGCCAGGAAGATCTGCATCCTGCGCTGAGCTGCAAATTTCAGTTAAAGGGACTGCAGGAGGTAGAGCTGCATTCGGAGAGTTTTGGTCTAAATCCGCACGAAAATCATAAGATGGGAGATCATCAGTGGTTTTGGTTACGGAAAGCATTGGGAGATACTTTCATTTTCTTTTTAAAATACTTCCCAAAGAACGACTGGTCACTAAAATTCAGAATTTCGGCGATGCGGCCAATCGAAAGGTTATGGTCCATGAGCAGGTCTCTTGCTTCCATGACTACAGCCTCCTCAATTACCTCGCGGGCAGTCAGATCAGAAGCTTGTTTTATTACCCTGGTAAGGTAATCAGGCGTCACACATAGCTTATCCGCGTAGAACTGCACATCGCGTTCTTTCCTCGCATGCACTTTCAAATGCTTCAAAAACTGGTCGATCAGGATTTTCTTACGGGAAGTTTTTAAATCAAGTTTTTCAATCTCCTCCCTGACAATTCCCATGAGTTCAAGAGCCAGCACATTAAAAAAATGCATGATCCGTTCCTTCCTGTAGTATTTCTCCTGGCCGCGGTTAAGCCGGTAAAGATGTTCTATCAATTGGATAAAAAGGTCGCGCTTCGGTGCGGGAAGATGGAAAACTGTTATTTTTTTTTCTGCAAACAGGCGCAGGACATTGACATCGCTGTAGTTCTGAATGTTTTTAAGTGCAAATTCGTCGGTAAAACTAACAGAAACACATTGTACATCTTCGATGACCTCCATTACCTGAAGGATGGATTGAGAATCAAGGAAAACTATATCGTTGACCCCGGCTATATACGTTTTAAGATCAATCTGTATTTTAACTCTTCCACGGGTAAAAATCAATATACCAGTGTTCTCACTGCGAAACGGGTAAGGGAAAGGATTGTGAGATATCACCTGCTGCCGGAAATACACATGAAGGCCGCCATCCTGTTCTTCCTCTTCCAGAACATTCAGTATTTCCTTAATAGTAAGGTGGCGTATTTCCGATTTTTTGGTCAATTACCCTATTTATTTATTGGGAGATAAAGATAAAAACTAATTTTGCCTATTTAGAGCAAGTTTTTGAAAAAGCAGATACAGGTATTAAAGCACTCTTCTCTCCGCGACAGCCCGGCCGCGAGTGCTTTTGTGTTCGACTATCTTTCCATTATTAATGGCCCGGTATTCGTCCCCGGCACACCTGCGGGCTTCACTATATCTAAAAGTTTCAGGTCTGACTTCTTTACGATAGCGAGGGTGATCTCCGGGAAAATGAAGATCAGTATTGACATGAAGGAGTATGAAATGCTGCCTGGAGGAGTATTCATATCAGTACCTTACAGTCTGAAGCAAATTTCGGAAGCGGAACCGGACTGCCGCATAAGCGGCATCAGTTTCACATTCAGGATGTTTACAGACCTTCTTATCAATGAAAAGATCTATGACGTTATCGAGTTTTTCAATTCGAAGAACTTCAGTCCCCTGATGTTGGATGACCATGAAACTCAACTATATGACAAGCTTATCTCTTCCATTACGGAACGGGCAGTCAAATTAGCCTCGCATGTCTATGGGCGGGAATTGCTGGCGAACAGTATAGCAGATTTTCTGTTTGAGCTGGGAGCCATTTCCCGTGTAAAGCTTGATATAACTTCCCTGAACTACGGAAGAAAAGAAGATCTGGTGATGCGTTTTAGCCGGATGGCCATGCAATATCATACGCAACAGCGCAATCTCGCATTCTACAGCGACAGGTTATTTGTCACCAGCAAACATCTTTCAGAAACAGTAAAGGAACTTACTGGAAAAACGGCAAGTCAGATCATCCATGAGCTGGATATAACAGAAGCCAAAAGATTTTTAATTGAGACAGATTTAAGTATCTCAGAAATCTCCTATGAGTTGAATTTCAGCTCGCCAGCTTTTTTCAGCAAATTCTTCACCCGGCTTTCCGGCGAATCACCAAAGGATTACCGGAAGCACTCGTTCCTTCGGCCAGCCAGGCAAGAACCGTAAAACAGACAAATTATTCCGCGTTTAGTAGAATTCTGACAGACTTTTCTTCAGCAATTTTGCGGAACATGAGAAAAGAGCAGCTACTTAGTTCGATCACCTCCAGAATATCCTATTTTGGAATAGCGAAGACAACGATTGAAGATATCGCCGCAGGTGCAGGAGTTTCAGTAGCTGCTCTTTATTATTACTTTCCAGGTAAAGACGCCGCTGTTCTGGCTGCTCTTGCCTCACCCGCAGCCGAGTACTTTAAAACTCTGACAGAAAAAATCCCGCGGCGTTCGCTTTCAATGAATAAAGCATTGAATCTCGCGTTACGTGCACGAATGAAATTTTTGAGGAACTGTTGTTGGTTTGATTACCTCCATCCTGCTTCAATAAACAGCGCATCTCCGGATATCCTTTGTTTCAGAAACTATTTTATCAAAGAGGAGCGATTAGCGTTTGTGCAGTTATTGTCAAAAGATCACGATTTAACCATAAGAAGAGGTAATCAGTATACGGCTCTCGCTTCAGAATTTATTTCCGGAATCGATAGCCTCGCAACGTGTGATTGTACCGCTGATGCCAGCGACATTTTAAAGCGGCAGCAATTGTTCGCTGAAGAATTCCTTAACAGGAACCCGGAATAACATCTAAAGTAAGAGTAAACAGGAAAATATGACTACTATTATAGCGGCTACAGATTATTCATTCGATGGAAATAATGCTGTAAAATATGCTGCCGGATTAGCGGCGCAACTTAAAGCGGGACTTGTACTCTTTAATGCTTATATTATACCTGTTCATGCTTCTAATACGCTCCTGCCAGCCCATACAGTTGAAATGATGCAGGAGGAAAACAGGCAGCATCTCGCAAAATTCGCAAGGGGAATTGCTGACCAATATAAGATCAGTGTATTCACGGAAGTGGCGTTCGGGAATTTTAAGGATGAACTGGATTCAGTTTATAAAAAGTATGATGCTGCGATGGTTGTGATGGGTATGAGCGGGAGATCATTAGGTCAAAAGCTCTTTGGCAACACCACAACCAGTCTGATAGCCTCTGCCAGCTATCCTGTTTTGTCGGTTCCCAAAGGTGCAGCTTTCAAAAAGATTGAGAAAGTGCTTTTTGCCTGCGATTGTTCCAGGGAATACCAGGCACATACTCAGGAAGCACTAAAACAAGTGGTACAACAATTACACGCCAGTGTTGAAATTTTCAATGTTGAAGCCGATACGCCTTCAGCCAATCAATTGCTTAAGCTTGCAGATGAAGGATTACTGGAATTTAAGACCGTACATGGATTACATATTGTCAGACGTATCCGTACTGAAATAAAAGAAAGCGGAGCAGACCTGCTCGTAATGGTTCCGCAAAAATATTCTTTCTGGGAATCAGTTGTGCATGTAAGCAAAACGGGAATAATGGCATCTCAAAGTACGGTTCCACTCCTGTCGGTCCCCGACTGGAATTAGTACTGCGATAAGGTCCCATTATTTGATCCGAACAATCTTTGGGTTATTTTAGCACAATGGAACCCGTTATCCTTACTAAATTACAAGCACGTAAGATCATCCTGAATGCTGCCGGCCTGGCGCGGAAGGCACAGTTTGGGACAGGAATCGAGGCTGTTTACAGGCTCATTCATCATTTTGGTTTTGTACAGCTGGACACGAATTTCGTAGTGGAACGCGCGCATCACCATGTGATGGCGGCACGGATACCGGATTATCAAACAGAATGGCTGGCAGAGCTTTGCGACGACGGCCGTGTCTTTGAATATTTTTTTTCTGATGCCGGATATCTGCCAATGAGTGATTTCCGCTATTCACTTCCTGTTAAGGAGAGCTTCGCGGCCAATGCAAAGCCGATGATTCCGGCACAGATGCGGCTGATGAAAAATGTGCTTGAACGCATAGAGCGGGAAGGTCCGCTGATGGTTGGTGATTTCGAGTACGACAGAGAGCAGGCAAGTTCGGGTTGGTGGGATTGGCGGCCGGCCAAAGTGGCGCTTGAGCGGCTGTATCTGGATGGTAAACTAATGATTAGCCGCAACAAAGCTTTTCATAAGATATACGACCTGCCCCTCAATCTGATACCACCGGACACTGATCAGTCTGCCCCAACCAGGGAGGAATTTGCACGCTATGTGATCCGCCGGACACTTGGTGTGCTGGGAATAGCATACGCGAAGGATCTGGCCTGGCGTGGACGACGGGTAAAAGGGAACTCCATTAAGGATGAACTGGAAAAAATGGTGGCAAGCGGCGAAGTACGAACAGTGATGGTCGAAGGGCTCAGGGGACCGTATTTATATATGTTAGCGGGTCAGGAAACAGACATCGTACTGTCCGACGAAGTTTTTATACTTTCTCCCTTTGATATACTCAACGTCTTTCGTCACCGGCTGAAAGAGTTTTTTGATTTCGATTACCAGATTGAATGTTTTGTGCCTGCTGCTAAGCGAAAATACGGGTACTTCTCATTGCCGGTACTTGCAAACGGCTCTTTTATTGCCCGAATGGACGCAAAAGCCGACCGTAAAAGAAAATTGCTGATCGTCCACAACCTTCATTTTGAACCAGGCGGTCTTGATCAGCCTGTTATCGGGAAATTTATCACTTCTTTGAAGTCATTTGTCCTGTTCAACCAGTGCAGGGACATTGAATTCAGAAAATCTAACAACGAGGCTTACCTGGAAATGATCAGCAAGGGTTTTTCCAGGTAAGCCCCACCGCGGCATACCTATGATTAAGAGACCTATTTAAGCAAATTCGTTAGGATATCATTTTTCTGATCGGTTGATTTTTCGTCTTTCCCATATAAAACATCCTCCCAGGTACCATACATCGCATTAGGAAAAACAATAAAGCGGTCTCCATAGTCGCCTGCTCTTTTGCGCGCCTGCTCTGTTCTCAGTGACGGATCTTTCTCGTCAAAATCCCTGTCAAAATCACCCAGATTGTCGCCCAGCAAGAGAATCACCTCATGACTTTTACTGATCCCCTGCCGTCTTTTTTCCTTACTGGAAGTACCTCCATCCATCAGGAACAGGTGTTCATTATCCGTATCCGGTAAATCAAACTGCTTCAGGTTCGCAAGAGTGGCCTGCCTTTCCTCAGCGAAACGGTTGGTGACGTAAAAAACAGATACACCGAGTTCCTTTGCCCGTTTCAGGAAGCGAACAGCCCCGGGAAGAGTATCGCATTTGCGCTGAGCTGTCCATGCGATCCAGGAAGAGTCGCTGTAAGTCAATCCTTTTTTTGCCTGGCTAACAAAATAGGGGCTGTTATCGAGGACTGTTTCATCTATATCGGTAATGATCGCTTTGGGTAAGGCAGAATGCTGCTTTACTTTTTGCTCGAGGCGCAGGCTGGCTATATTGTATGCCTGGTAACACAACGCCCGGTACTCACCCGACTGCTGTTGGTAAAGTGCAGCCCATGCCGGACCGCCGGGCAGCAGTGAGGATTTGTTTTCCTCTGTCTTGTTATGACCCTGTCCACATCCTATAGTGAACACTACCGGAAATAAAATTCCCAAAAACAGAAATCGCCTGATCATTTCTTGCCCTCCAGAATTATCCATTTGTTTAAGGTGTTTTCAGGAGCTTCAAGCACGATCTTGTAAAACTCAGAGGGGTAATCTTTAACGCTGATCCAGGCGTGCTGGTCTTTGACCGGCACCTCACCTATCAAACGGTATGTATCCGGTTTCCCAATCTTGAAATCATTTGTTCCGGCCAGCCATACCTTTACTTTCCCTTCAGGCTCAATTGCCTTCCATGTGATATCTATATTTCCCTGAACAAAATTCACCATAGGAACAGCGATCGAAACCTTACCTATCAATGGCGTACCATCAAGTTCGCGTTTAACATCTAAAGGTACATCGATATTCATGAACCGGTTGATGGTAGGCATAATATCAACAATCGCTGGCTGGTAGCGGGTGGCATAGGTATTCAAGGGACGATAATTGGTCACCATCCAGGTGGTACGCTGCCGCGGCGATTGCCCCCCATGCCCCTTTCCGGTTCTTTCATCCCTGCCATGATCGGTTGTAATAACAAACAGCCAGTTTTCCTTAAATTGCTTTTTACGATATTCAATTGCGTCGTTTAGTTTCCCGATCTGAGCGTCAAGCATTTTAACAGCTGCTTCAAACTCCGGACTATCGCCGTGCAGATGTCCCATATCGTCGGTATATTCCAGGTATACCCATGACAGGTCCGGCGCATTTTTTCTGATGGTTGAAGCCGCATCCTGTATCACCTGTTCATCAATCAGATGCATATAGTGGCGTCCCCGGTCGTGTTTAAACCTTACAGTATCCAGTTCATACCCATCATAATGCCAGTCGACCTCCACATTACCTGCCTGGGGCAAACGGTGGCCAAGAAGCTTGGTGCGGTTGTCCTGCCAGCTTGAAAAGATTGCAGTTTTTTTTGAAGGATATTGCGCTTTGAACAGCCTGAAAATATTCTGGTAATTATAATTCGGCGCCTTTATATCGTTATCCGGAACATTGTGTTTGTTTACCCAGGTGCCGGTAAGAAGACTGTTATAGCCAACAGCCGAGATGGTAGGAGTTTGATTGTAGGTCGTGGCGTCCCCTCCTACATACATCCGGGTATAGCTGCCAGTTGCTATCACTTTTTTTATATTTGGCAGATCCATACGCTCCAGGACATCGGCGGGTATACCATCAGCGATCACAAAAACCGTTTTATTTTTGGTTTGCGCGGAGGCT
>NZ_QEAS01000004.1:92643-245931 GCF_003130405.1 Pararcticibacter amylolyticus | reverse complement strand
GACAAATCGGTTCATTATGTATTAATTGGATTGTGTGTGTTGGTTGCTTTTATGTCGCAACGAAGATAAAAAATATCCGGCCCGCACGAATGCAGGCAGGATAAAAATTCAGGGCTTTATCAGCCACATAACAGCGTTGATATTATCGCCATCGGGATATTGCCGGCTGATAGCCTCTGTAACATGTTGCTGGTTACGCTGTAACTCAGTTTCGGGATACATCCACCGCTTGGGTATCTTCTTGTCATTCAGCATACCTGAACCTGAAACGTCAAATACTGGAAAACCTGTTCTCCGCTGTTCATAAAAGGGTTGCCAGCCGCTGTTGAAAAATGATGCGATGTATTTCTGTGTGATAATCTGTTGTATAGGATTACCTGTTGAAAGTTTCACAGTATTCTGAGCCAGGTAAGTATCAATTGCTGCCTGGTCAATTTTATAAAAGCTCATAGAAGCGCCTATCCCCTTTTCATAATAATCGCTGGCGTTTCCTGTTATCCAGCCCCTTACCACACCTTCCGCTAAAATAAACTGCTGCTCAGCGTACCCTAGTGCAATGCTTGGTTCGTTTGTGGGATTGGTATAAAATCTCGGATTGATCTTGGATACCTCACCAGCAAGCACCCGCGTTTTGTTTTCGTTTACAGCTGCACTGCCTCTTGTACCGCCATAGGCATTAAAATCAGTGACGGGCAGCGAAGCAAACTTCGGCGCTTTATCTGCAAAGCTGAACAACCGGACATCCTTCAGTGATTTCAGGAGATCAACAAAAGTCTCTTCCATGTAGTTGGTGGTCTGCATATCGTTATTGTTAAAATACGGATAGCGATTACCTTGTAAGTCATAAAACTTCAAAGCAGCGTTATCTCCATTACCTGTAAAAAGAGGATAATCAGACGGAGAGCTTACAATTTCTGCAAAACGCTTTTTTACATTGATCTCGTTGTCGTTCTCCTTTAGCGACAAACTCATTAATACGCGCAGAGACAAAGCGTTAATAGCTTGTTTCCACTGCCGCATATTGCCATTGTAAACGATATCACCCTTAACAGCTGTTGTGCCGGATGTAATTTCTCCATTGGCTTCTTTTAATTCATTCAGAATATCCAGGTAGATATCTTCCTGGTTATCATAAACAGGGGTACCTAAACCTTCATCTCCTTTCAATGCTTGGCTGTATGGAATATCGCCAAAAGTTTGAGTAAGCTGCAGAAAAAACCAGGCCCTGAAAAAACGGGCAAGCGGAATATACTCCGGTTTGTTCTGTGCGGTTGCTGCCTGTTCCATTTTAAGCACGAGACGCAGATTATTGTAGGCGCCGAATCCTGCTCTCGACCATCCGTAATACTGGCTGAGATTGACTGCGTCTGAATAAATCATTTGGCGGCAGGCAATGGCCGCTGTTATATCCGATGACTGGAAGGCGCTTTGTTCTATTGAATTCAACAACAGATCAGGAGTAGCTATGGTTGTTTTATTAGGATCAACCTGAAATTCACTAAATTTCTTACAGCCCGATTGTATGACTAAAACGCCTAATAGTATGATAAAAACCTTTTTCATAAAATCAGAGATTTAAAATTTCACATTAAGATTTAAGCCGAAGGATCGCGTTGATGGAGTTTGCAGGTTATCTGCAGCGGGATCCGGATCGACGTTGGGCATTTTGGAAAAGAGAAGGAGGTTTCGGCCAACTGCCGATACATTTACATCTTTTATAAAACTCTTAGCAAGCCATTGACCAGGCAATTGCCAGGTTAGTGTTACTTCCCTGAGTTTGAGAAAGGTTTGAGAGAAATAGTTGTAATCGTTATTTGCTCCGTTGCTGGTGGTCGTCATATAGTCAATGTAATTGACCGCCTTTGTATTCGGCGCAAATGTGCGGGTATCACTGGTGATATTGCCATCTGCATCATAAGTCACCTGTCCGCCGGTTACCACTACGCCGGGGCCGACATAAGTTGCTTTTTTAGCATTGGCATCCTCCCGGTATTGGTTGACAGTGCCCGGATGAGTCCCTCCCCACCACATTTTTTGATTTGTGGTTGAGAACATCTTGCCGCCAATGCGTCCATCAACAAGGAACCTGAAAGAGAGCTTTTTGTAGCTGAAGGTATTCTCCATACCATAGATCCAGTCTGGATCCCTGTAACCTAAAGGCCTGGCAAAGTCATCAGTAACGGGAAAGCCATTACTTCCATAGATAATGTTTCCGTCCGGATCTTTCTGATACACGGAGCCCCATATCATATCCACACGATCACCTGGCTTTAAGTTATTTAGCGTTGGTGCATCTCCATAAATATCTGTTAGATAGCGGAGGTACCTTGCCAGGTTCACAGAAACATCCCATCTGAATTGCTCATGACGAACAGGCGAACCGGATAGCACGAATTCCAACCCTTTTCGCTGAAATACGTTACCATTAACAAGCTGAGTATTGTATGCACTAGCCACCGACATAGGAATCTCCGCAATATTATTAAAATCACGCGTTTGGAAATACGTTGCTTCCACGCCTATCCGGTTGTCAAACAACCTGGTATCCAAACCAATTTCCCAGCTATCGGAGGTTTGGGGATTCAGTTCTTTACTCAACAGGACGTCGCCATATGTTAATGAGGGGCTGCTGTTCCAGATAACTCCTTTGCTGAAAGTTGGCAGATAGTCGTATGTATATTGAGCGTCTCTAAGTGTTCCGCTCGATACTCTTGACCATCCTCCTCTTACTTTCAGATAGGAGATTGATGCAGGTAAACGCAGAAGTTGGGAAATGATTACTGATGTGTTTAACGAAGGATAAAAGAAGCTGTTATTGGAAATCGGCAGGGTAGAAATGATATCATTTCTACCAGTTGCGGTTACGTAAACAGAGTTTAGAAACTCCAGTTCCAGTACACTGTAAACGCTGCTTGTTCTTCGCTCTTCGAGGCCATTGGTAGCTTCGACCGGGTTTATGGAATTACTCAGGTTATAAAAACCCGGTCGGATAAGACCATCGGTGTTTGCTTTTCCATATTTTTGATTACGATAATAATTAGAACCTCCAACTTGCGCATGGATCTTAAACTTTTCGGTAAATGTGTGGTTATAATCAGCTACCAGGTCAGTATTGATGTCGAAGTAATTCCCCGTTTCAATGGTGAATTGTCCCAGCGACTTTTTCCCGTAGCCTATATAGCTCTTGGGTTCCTTGTATGTACGATTGAGGCCATAAGAGTTGATTCCGTTCCTGAATTGTACAGAAAAATCCGGACTTATCTTATATGACAGGTTAAGCGACCCGAAGGTATTGTCCTTATCATAGCCCCGCAGGTATTCATACGCCTGGAAATAGGGATTGTTATAATAGGAAGTATTGTAATTACGCTGCTGGAAACCTTCCTGACCTTCGACCCAGTAATCTCTCAGATCTTTAACGCTGACATCTGCGCCGGTCCAGAGGACCAGGTTGTATAAATAGTTCGTAGGTCCGTAACCAACCTCCGGAAAATTATCGGTATACTGGCGATTATAAGTTAACCTCGCGTCCATCGTCAGTGCGTCAGACAACTTGTAGTTACCAGATACACTAAAGGAACTGTTATTTAAATCAGTGTTCGGCACGATACCTTTTTGATAAATGTGAGCTGCAGATGCGCGAAAAGAACCCTTATCTGAACTTTGCATGATACTGATATTATTAGTGGATATGAGGCCTGTATTAAAGAAATCCTTCACATTATTTTTACCTCTTGAAATAAATGGAATAGGAATTCTCTTTCCGGTCACCGGGTCCATGGGGCTATTAAACTGAGGAGTTTCAAAATAACCGCTGGGTGTAGTCGGATCAGGCTGATCAAGTTTAGGGCCCCAGATCCAGCCCGAACCTTCCGCCCCACCGCCTGAGCCGTTTACATAAGTGTATTGGCCATTGTTACCCGCACCATATTCTGTTTGTACCTTTGGAATACGGATAAAGCTCGGCTGTATTTGTGTCGAAGAATTCAGCTCAACACTCAGTGTTTTGCCTTTTCCCCGCTTCGTAGTGATCATGATTGCACCATTCCCTCCTATCGAACCATACAATGCAGAAGCATTCGCCCCTTTAAGGACCGTTACACTTTCAACATCGTCAGCATTTACCCTGTACAAATCAGCTGTCTGATCCGGGATACCATCAACGAC
Source organism: Pararcticibacter amylolyticus (assembly GCF_003130405.1). Taxonomy (GTDB): domain Bacteria; phylum Bacteroidota; class Bacteroidia; order Sphingobacteriales; family Sphingobacteriaceae; genus Arcticibacter; species Arcticibacter amylolyticus. The sequence goes on along the minus strand of NZ_QEAS01000004.1, from coordinate 241,764 downwards.
AATCAGCGGTTTACGTCCACGCAGCGAAATACCCGGATCCTGGAACAGATCGGTAGAAGTTTTGATATTCAGACCAGCAACCCGTCCGGTAAGTGAATTCACAAGGTTGGGTTCACGGGCTTTTATCAGGTTTTCTCCCTGTACTTCCTGTACCGCATACCCCAGTTTGGCTTTCTCCTTCCTGATCCCCAGCGCAGTTACTACAACTTCAGACAGACTTTTTGCATTTGCCTCTAATACAACAACATACTTGTCAGTACTGCCTACTGTAACTTCTTTGGACTGAAAGCCAATAAAGCTAAAAACCAGGATATCACCTGTGCTCGCTTTTATTGAAAAATCGCCATCCTGATTGGTGATTGTGCCATTATTTTTTCCTTTGATTAAAACAGATACTCCCGGGAGGCTTTCTTTCTTTTCATCGGTTACGCGTCCCTTTATTATTTGGGGAACAGCATTTAACGATGCGTTCGGAGGCGCAGCCTCAATAGAGATTTGGTTGCCGGATTGCCGGTAGATGAAGTCAAGCTCTTTGCTTATCGCATCTAAGACCAAATTCAGGCTCTTACCGCTTACTTTAAGGTTTACCTTTTTGAACAGTAAATTGGTATTGTCAACACAAAGAAAAGTAAATTTCGTTTGTTTTTGCAAGATGCCAAGTACGTCACTTAAGGGCATATTGACCACGTTAAGGGAACACCTGGTTTTTGAGATTTCGAGATCCTTTTCTTTATAACTTTCAGCGAATGCAAACTGGAAGCTAAGAAAAAGCAGTGCAACAGCAGATACCCTACGCCACTGCAAAATTAAAGATGCAGGGTAAATCTTTTTTTTCATAAATTAGCAAATTCGTTAATAGATCCAACAATTTAATAGCGATTAAACCGGCACCTGCGAAATGCCGGTTTTCTTTTAAGCCAATGCCTGGCATGGCTTAATGGTTGTGTTTGTCTTTTTTCTTTTCAGCTTTTAAGTTTATGTAAATTTTATTGCCATCCTGCCGGTATGTCAGCATACCAGAAGAACAGATGGATTTCATCACTTCTGAGACCGGCAGATTATCAAATTTTGCATATAGACGGGTATCAGCGGTAGCCTGATCGCCAAGGATTATCCTGACGCCGTACATTTTTTCGATCCTTGGTACGACTAAGCCTAATTCTTCGTTTTTAAAGATCAATATATTATTTAGCCAGCCTAAAACGCTCGCAGAATCAAGGGAGCGCTGAAATATCTGATGATTAACCCGGTTGAAAGACAATTCCTCACCAGGCTTTAAGAGGTAGTCTTCATTCACCTGTTCTCTGACTTTCACTTTTACCTTACCTTCAAGGAGTGATACAGTACTAAGAGTATGGTTTTTGCCTGCGTTTATATTGAAGTGAGTGCCTAATACCTGGACAGTCAATGAAGAGGTTTGCACAATAAAAGGCTGATGCGGCTTTTTACTTACCTCGAAATAAGCCTCTCCATCTATGGATACCGTGCGCCGGCCTTTTTTAAGGGAGCCAGGATAGGAAAAGGTACTTTCCGGGCCGAGCATTACCCTGGTGCCATCTTCCAGAGTAAACTGTTTCTTTTGGCCTGACAATGTGGTCACGGTCTGGTATTCTAATTGCACGGGCATACTGAGCTGGCGGTAAGTAAACCATCCGGCAACGAGTAATATGATTAAGGCAGCAGCCGACAATGAGTAAATGTCGTAAAGACGAATCTTTAAGAAACCTGATTTCCGTTCGTCTAAAGATATTTTAGCATGAAGTTTAGCCAGAGCACGCAAGCTTTCTGTGTCAACAGGTCGTTTATGTCCTAACCATACCCTTTTTACCTCTTCAAATGTCTGTTCATTCCTTTTATCTGCAGCAATCCAGTCAGCCAGTTCTTCATTTTCTTCTGTGCTTGTTTGATTGGAGAGATATCTTGTGATCAGCAGGTAAAGCTCTTGTTCTTTCAATTCGACTATTTTACGCTTAAGACGTAAAACAGAAACTATATCATGACAAGAGAATAATATTTTTTTCAGAGGGGTGAATTATCAAAGCGATAACTCTCTTTCAGGAATTTGATAGCCCGGTACATTTGGGTCTTAACCGAGTTGACAGAAATTTCCAGAATATCAGCGATCTCCTGGTAAGTAAGGCTATCTTCCCTGCTCATGCGAAAGATCACCTGCATTTTTTCCGGCAGCTTCTTAATCAGGCGTTCAAGTTCTTCAGATAGCTCTTTAAGATTCAGAATCTGATCGGGTGTTGCGTAATCAGTGTTTAATTCTGTATGAACGTCTTCTATAACGGCGAACAAAACTGACCTGTATTTGCGATGGTGATCATAAATATGGTTTTTAACTGCCTTGTACAATAATGCAGAAAGAGAAGTATGTACGATAATCGTTTTACGATTCTGCCAGAATTTGTGAAATACCTCCAGTACCACATCCTCCGCTGCATCTGAGGGATAGGGTAAAAGCGATTTACCGAAACGCATCAGATTCGAATAGTACTTTAAAAACAAAAGGTCAAAAGCCTGTGACTCCCCGGCCTTAATACGCTCGAGCAATTGGATGTCTTCTGAGTGATGAGCGTTCATATCGCATTCAAAGGTGCTGTTGGTGTGTTAATTGGTTGTTAAATATACTTTAATAAATCAGGAATTCAAATCGGATACAATTTGATACTGTTAAAATTTAACACTGCGTGAAATCAACGGGATCAAATATTTACATTTGAGACAATACTTATTGATCATTTATCTTCAAATGGAACATCGTGCTATATCGATCCGCCCTTTTATCGGCGCAAAAGACTTTGAGTTATCCAGGGATTTTTACCGGACGCTGGGTTTTCAGGAAACCATAATTTCTCCGGCAATGTCTCTTTTTGAAACGGGTAAGCTGGCGTTTTACCTGCAAAATGCTTACGTGAAGGACTGGATAGACAACACCATGATTTTTGTCGAAGTTGAGGATGTTGGCTTCTATTTTCAAAAATTATCAGACATGAACCTTCCCGGCAAATATGCGGGTGCGAGAGTTTCTCCAATAAGAGATGAATCATGGGGAAGAGAATGCTTTTTGCACGATCCCTCCGGTATACTCTGGCACTTTGGAGAGTTTCGTTAGTTTAACCTGTCAAAAGATAGCAGATAGTATCTTTTGACAGGCTCAGGCTTATTGTCTGTATCAAATGCTGATTACGAAAGCTTTTAATGAGGCCATCTTTCCGTCGCGAAATTGCCAGACATCGCAGTAAGAATAGTCGATTAAGTTTCCGCTTTCATTTTTCATGCTGATCTTTCCTATAGCGGTAACAAAATCACCTTCCGAGATCAGATTTTCGACTTCGAACCTGGGCGGCTCGACATATGCCTCTTTCATATACTCCCGAACGGCATCCTTACCCCGTAATATCCGGTCGCCCACAAATTCCCAAATTACATCATCTGTGCAGAAAGACAGAAATCCCTCGTTGTTGCCTTCAGTAACAAAAGTATTGGCTTTTAGTAGAACAGATTTATTATTATTTGAATCCATATTCTGCTTAATAATTAATCCGGCTGAATTGTTTCGCCGGCACCTCCAACGGCGCCGATATTGGGGCACATCCTGTTTATAACAATATGCCGGACTTATCTTACTGTTGCAAAGATTCAATTAAAGCGATCAGACGCCGGGCATGATCTTTCGCGCGGTCTCTCACCTCATTCTCCGAATAACCTGCTGCCAGGGAAGTGCCATGGAAATAAACAGGCCTGATATAATTCATTTGTGCATAATAGGCTGTCTGCTCCAGGTTTTTACAAAACTCGTCCACACGAAAGTGATGTTCACCCAATGTATAGTATTCTTTTTCAGGGGCCCCGACAGTAAAGCTCGGTACGAAATGCTTTCCTTTAAGCTTATCTCCTTTTGAGCCATAAGCAAACTGATACTCAAATACTACATCGAACCAGTGCTTTAAAATAGCGGGCATATTATACCAGTAAAAGGGATATTGAAATATGATCGTCTGATGTTTCAGCAATACCTCCTGTTCGGCCCTGGCAATGATCTTGTAATCAGGATATAATTCTGCAATATTCCTTATTTCAATATCCGGGATGCCCACAGATAATTCTTCTATGATGGTTTTGTTTGCGAAAGATCTGTCAATTCCGGGATGTGCTAAAATGATTAATGCCATACTATTCTATCTGAATTTATACTATAATTATTTTAGTTGTAAAGCTATTTTTAGCAAATTGCATTTGCAATAACCATCAAATCCGATAGGTTAAAAAAAATTAAGATGAAAACAGAATGCATTGGTGACCTGGTAAAACTTAAAGGAAAAACTTACCCCTGTACAGTTAGTCTCACAATGGATTTAGTGGGGGGAAAGTGGAAAGCCGTGATACTGTATCATTTGATGAGCGGCGAAAAAAGATACAATGAACTGCGTAAAGAAATGCCCTCCGTCACTGAAATGACACTGAGTTTACAGCTGAAACAATTGGAGAGTGATGGACTGGTTTTGAGAAGGTCCTTTGGAGAGAAACCTCCTCTGAAGGTTATTTACAGTCTGACCGCTCTGGGTAAAAGCTTTATTCCGGTCCTGGAAGCTATAGCGGCATGGGGCAACGAAATTGCTCTTGAAAACGGTGAATTTTTAACGAAGTCCTGCTGCTGAATATTTTGAGCTGTACCGATCACAAAAGACGTGCAGGTCTGTTTAACAACAGGTTGATTTCCTTTGGATAAGGAAAGCTTTCTTTCACAAGATTTAAATAAAGCAGATGAATACAACAATTGTTAAAGCGTACGGCACAGAAGCAGCCGAAGCACCTTTAAACCAAATGACTATTCCACGCAGAGAAGCAACGCCCCATGACGTGGAGATTGAAATTTTATACTGCGGCGTTTGCCATTCAGATCTGCACACAGCAAGAAATGAATGGCATTTTACGGCCTACCCCTGTGTGCCGGGCCATGAAATTGTGGGAAGAATCAAAAGAGTGGGCGATCACGTAATAAAGTTTAAAGTCGGCGATGTAGTGGGTGTAGGTTGTATGGTAGATTCATGCAGAGAGTGTGAGTACTGTAAAGAGGGGCTGGAACAGTTTTGCGTAGAGGGTAATATTCAAACGTATAACTCTCCAGACAAACACCTCGGCAGCCAGACGTTCGGGGGATATTCAGAGAAAATTGTCGTCGACGAAAGTTTTGTACTGCGGATTCCCGGCAACCTGGACCTGGCAGCGACTGCGCCGCTGCTGTGCGCCGGGATTACGACTTATTCCCCGCTTCGCCACTGGAATGTAGGGCCAGGAAAAAAAGTAGGCATAGTGGGTATCGGCGGCCTCGGCCACATGGGTATCAAAATTGCGAAGGCGATGGGTGCACATGTGGTGGCATTCACCACTTCAGAATCGAAATTTGCTGAAGCAATGCGTCTTGGTGCGGATGAGGTGGTATTATCGAAAGACCCGGCGCAAATGGAAGCCCAGCGTGGCAAACTTCATTTCATCCTCGATGCGGTATCTGCGGATCATGATGTAAATGCGTTTCTTAGTCTTCTTCGGGTCGACGGATCACTTGCCCTAGTTGGCGCTCCCGAGCAACCCTTGCCTGTGGCTGCTTTCAGTCTCATTTTGGGACGCAAAAGCTTTTCAGGCTCCCTGATCGGCGGCATTGCCGAGACCCAGGAGATGCTGGATTTTTGCGGCAAACATGGCATTACTGCGGACGTTGAGATGATCGGCATTAGCCAGATCAACGAAGCTTACGAAAGACTGTTAAAGGGCGATGTTAAATATCGTTTCGTAATAGATATGTCTTCACTAAAAAACGAATGACGGCATCATATTGATGAATGAAGGTGTGGCTGATTCACCTTCATTCATCATAAATCGTTTTATCCGCCGATGGGAAAGATCTGCTAATCTCCGGCCATCAGAAGTTGCTCCACGATCTCTGTATAACCTTTCTCGCTCGCGAAGTCAAGCGCACTGCGCCCATCATTATTCACGGCTTTTACGTCAGCATTCTGTTCGATGAGCATCGCTGTGAAATCATTATGTCCGCAAAGGGCAGCCACGATAAGAGGGGTTTCGCTGTAACTGTTGCGGGAGTTAATATCTGCGCCGGCATTAAGCAGCATTTTCCCAAGATGATGATTTCCGATTCCGGCAGCATAATGCAGGGCTGAATTACCACTTAATACATGCTGGTTTACATCTGCCCCACTTTTAATCAGAATCTCGGCGAGGTGCATATTCGAATTATTGACAGCCAGGATAAGTGGGCTTACACCATCATTATTTAAGTCGTTTACATTCAGAGATCCTGATTTTAGCAGCGCTATTACCGTTTCACTCTGATTATTATAGACGGCCTGATGCAAGGGGGTATTACCATGATCGTCTTTTTGCGAGACGCCATTTGAAGACAAGGCAGTAACCAGATCTCTCATTCCATTGGCGGTAGCATGATCCAGGATACTATAGCCGGCATTATCTTTTAGCGTGGTATCAGCACCGAGTGAGATAAAAAACAATGCCGTTTCCGTTTTATGAGCCAGTACTGCGTAGAATACAGGTGTCTGTCCCTGGTTGTTTCCCGCATTCAGATCCGCCCCGGCATCTGCAAGCAACTTAATCACGTCTTTATTTCCATTTCGGGCGGCACAGTGCAAGGGGCTTTCGCCTATGTTATTCGCCAGATTAACATCTGCTCCTGCATCTATGATCAGTTTAACTACATCCCTCGCTCCTTTATTACTGACGTAATATAAAGGAGTATTACCCAGCGCATCGCGCTTGTCGACATTAATGCCTCCCTTTTTCAGAAAGGCTTGAATCACTCCTTTTTGCGCATTTTTACATGCATTTAAAAACATATTATCCATAATCGTACAGTTTCATTAAACCATGGCTTCGAGCAGCAGCTTCACCACAGCTTCATTATCGTTTCGCACCGCCAGATCCATTGCTGTTTGCCCTGCGTTATTGACGCGGCCGGCAGTAGAAGGATCTTTTTCCAGAATCAGCGATGCAATTCTTTTAGCAGACATTTTATCCGGGTTTGCAGCCGCATACATTAACGCGGTATTCCCGTTCCCGTCAGCGCGGCTGGCATCAGCATTATGATCTGTCAAAAGTTCCGCTATGTTATATTGATTTTCATTTCCGCGTTCAGAGAACGACATCAAAGGCGTCTTACCCTGAGTGTTAGGCATGTCTATATCACAGCCTGCTTCAATAAGTTCTTCAGCAAGTGCCGTATTCAGATCTGCCAGGTAGCCGGCCTGACAAACCAGGTTCAAAGCCGTATCGCTGTTATTGTTCGCCGGAGCGTTCAGATCCAGTCCATGTTCTATCAGGATCTGCAGCATAAGCCTGATATCCTTCAGATCTCTACTCATTCCCCTGCCAAAGTTGCTCACTGCTTTTGTGAGTAGGTAAAACACCGCAGTCTCACCACTGCCGGCACGAAAATTAACATTTGCGCCACCGTTAGCCAGTAAACGAACCATAGGGGCTGAAGGATATTCGCAAGCCAGCATCAGGGGGGTGCGGTGGTAGTGATCAGACAACTCATTCAAATCAGCACCTGTTTTAATTAAAGACTCTACGGCTGCCGTATCCCGGTTAAGTACAGCTTCATGGATATTCATGCCGCCGGTTATCGTGTCATTTTCATCCCCGGATATCAGAGCTGCAATTTCTTTCACCCCACTTCGCTGTGCATAGGTTAGCGGCGTTGTATTAAAGATATCTTTATCTTCAGGGTCTATCCCGCTCTTTTCGAGCAGTACCCGAACTGTTTTCGTTGCAGCTTCTATGGCGCCGGGTAAGCTTTTGCGATGAACCAGCTTATCACAAATCAGGTGCAGCAGATTCTTGCCTTCTTCGGCTGTAGCATCCATTTTTACACCAGCATCGCCCATTGCTTCCAGGAATGGATACATGTAAAGCAATCCCGATTCAATGTAGGCCAGCTTTCCCGAATCATTTTTCTTTTTTGGATTCACTCCCAGATCTAAAAGCAGTTTAGCAGTATCATAGATCTTCTTTGCTTTAGCATTCTGATCAGGGTTACTTATGTCGAAGCGCGTGGTCGTCAGGGCATGCAAAGGGGTGTTGCCATATTTATCGGTCCCGGGTTTGAGCCCGGCATCTTTCAGGAACTGAATACCAGCGGTGTCTGTAAAACGGGCAGCCAGGTGGAACAGGCTTTCATCATTTTCATTGACGATATTTACATCAGATAAATCTTTATAGAGGGCGTCGATATCCGCTTCATTGCTGCCATGCGCGAACATATTGCGCTGATACGCATCCCTGATCCGGTTGAAGTCGTTATTCATAATAATATTATTTAGTTGCTAATTGAAGGGCTTCGGTAATGTTTTTATAGTTTTTGCGCTCAAGAGGTTTCGCGGTTTCAACTACTTTAGGAAAGTTACCTGACTTCAGCCAGCAATCCGTTTGCAGTCGTATAACGTGATCGAGCACAAGATCCCTGAAAAGTGTAACGTATTTTTTTGTAATTCCCTCAAGATGATCGTTTGTTTGATTTTGCATCTGACGGATAACATGATAAAATTGATCCGCAGGAGCCTTGCCTGGATAATTCCCCGGGGATAAAGCCCGCAGCGCATTATCCAGGCAGATAAGTGCTTCCTGATAATTACCAGCGCTGTAATGGCACAATGCCAGGTTGTATTGGGTTGAAGGTTCGCCCGGAGATTCGTTTTTTAGTAGAATATAAGCTTCAGCATATCGTTTTTGAGTCATCAGCTGAATAATCAATGCTTCTTCATTTCCATTTTGTTGACGGGAATTGGTGGACCCTAATAGCATGCAAATATTTTTTAGTACGGTCATTAAACACCAGACCGGGCTATTTGGTTCTTAAATTTTCTAATAAACGGGCAGACAAGGGTTGGGTCAGGACCCATTACTTAATGAAAATTCAATATTGACATTGCTCCTAATACAGCCATAATAGCTATGTCAATATAGCTATTGAAGTTATTTGCCTATTTTTACATTATTGCTTATGAGCCTTTGCAGTGAAGAAACAACTGCACTGTGCACTATCGGCATTATCGGCCCATATTAAGTTTAAATGGAATATAGTTTTAGAAAAGCACATATTGAGGATGTAGCAGAAATTTGGGAAATCCTGCAGCATGCGATACGCCGTCGTAAAGAAGACGGCAGCAATCAATGGCAGGACGGTTATCCCAATCCAGCTGTTATAGAGAATGACATTAAAAAAGATGCAGGATTCGTCCTGACAGAAGGAGATATAATTGCTGGTTATTGTGCAATATTCATTAACGACGAACCGGCCTATGCCGATATCGAAGGACAATGGCTGACGAATGGAGACTTCGTTGTATTCCATAGAATTGCAGTGGCGGAAAGCCATCTTGGAAAGGGCCTGGCAAAAACGATCCTCGGAGCGATTGAGGAATTTGCAAAAGACCGTCATATATTCAGCGTTAAAGCGGATACTAATTTTGATAACGGTGCGATGCTGAAGATCTTTGAAAAAATGGGATATGTTTATTGCGGCGAAGTCTATTTCAGGGGTGCGGCGAGAAAAGCGTTTGAGAAAGTTCTTAGCGCGTCTTGACAAATCAGGTTATTCACTAATCTTATTTTATCGGGTAAAACTTGTCACCTGAGGTCAAACCCCACAACGACGTTTTTAAAAAATTCGCAGATTGCCTAAAGATCATCCGTAAAATGACGTGGCGCCTTTTCCTGTAAAAACTTGCAGGTGTTATAATCACGAGATTTGTTTCTGAATATTCAGATTGCTTGATCACGCTTAATAATATGACTCCTCCCAATTCTTACCTGAATAATAAAGGAGCGAACTCAGTCAGATAGATTCTCCAGTTTCGCCAGATATGCCCTCCCTCCGATTCGCGGTATACATACGGATACCTTCTCTCATCCAGCAGTTTCCGGTAGTCTTCATTCGCTTTGTAAAGAAAATCCGTTTTGCCGATCGCAATCCAGTATAATTTGGGCTTTTTACTAAACTGCACTTTCAGCTTTTCATCCATATTCTGATAGACCGGGGATGAAACTCTTTTATCCGGCATAATAGCCGCCGAAAAAAGACCTATATAATCGAACATATCCGGGTATTCTTTCGAAATATGAAGGGCATGATAACCGCCCATCGACAAACCGGCGATAGCCCTTCCCTGCTTACTCTTAAGCGTGCGATAATCATGATCAACAAACGATACTACATCAGGAAAACTTTGTTCCATAGAGCCTTCCATGGTTTTGGGTAACTGCATTGTTGGCTTGTAAAACCCCAAAGATGATTCCCCGGGTGCGGCTTCCTGCGACACATTACCATTCGTCATCACCACAATCATGGGCTCTGCTTTCCCCTTCGCTATCAGGTTGTCAAGGATCTGGGCCGTACGTCCCAGAGCAATCCACGCTTCCTCATCTCCGCCCATACCATGCAGGAGATAAAATACAGGGTATCGCTTACTGCTATTCTCGTAACCAGGAGGTGTGTAGATAGTTAAGCGGCGTTCCATGTTCAGCTTCGGGCTGGAATACCATCTCCGGGATACAGTTCCATGAGGTACCTGGTTTACTTTATAAAGATCAGCCCTGCCGCCCCTTATCAGGAAAACATTTGTAACAGAAGCTACATCCCTGATCATATAAACATTATTCGGGTCGGTGGTCTTAAGTCCGTCAATGATAAAAGAATAACTGTAAAGCTCGGGAGCCAGCGGCACCGGGGTTTTATACTCCCAGATGCCCTTATCACCCTTAACCAGGTCCGCAACTCCCGGGGCGTCTGACGGACCAAAAGGAGTGTCCGCTTTCTGTGAAGGCAGGAAATCTCCGGTGATCTGAACCTTACCAACTTCCGGTGCCTGAATGCGGAAAGTAACTGTGCCGTCTGAGTTTATTTCAGGAGAAGTGATATCCTGATTTCCCCATAAGGCCTGTTGGGAATATAAAGCGGTAGTCAGGAACAGGATAAAGACTGTAGCCCATATTTTCTTCATATAATCTGTGTTTATCTGGTGGTAATAAGCATTGTATAAAGATAACAGTCAAATCCGAAAAAGGTAAAAAATAGTGTTAAAATACTTTCACTAGTGCTAATAAAAATCTATTTTCAACGGTAATTCAATAAACGTACAAATGATGATGAAAAAGATCTGCCCTTCATTGTTCCTGTTGGTTTTCATATTGATATCACCAACCAATGCTCAAAAGCGGGCGGTAGATTCTTTAATCATCAAAGCAATGGAAAAATTCCATATTCCAGGTTTTGAAGCAGCCGCTATTTATGATGGAAATATCGTGTGGACGGGCTACTATGGATATCAAAATTTGGAGAAAAGAATACCGGTGAATGATCAAACTATATTCGAAGCAGCATCCACTTCTAAAACAATAACAGCAGCAGCTATGATGCAGCTCCTTGGAGAAGGAAAATTCAAGATGGATGATGATATAAACAAATATCTTGATTTTAAAGTGGCCAATCCCCGCTATCCCAACATTCCGATAACGTTCAGGCAGTTGCTGCGGCATCGTTCATCTATTGATGATAATACAGATTATCTGGGGCAATTTTGGGATAGCAATCATGGAGATCCCGCTATTTCTCTTAAAGCATTTGTTAAGGGCTATTTTTCGCCAGTAGGAAAGCATTACGACAAGGATCACAATTTCTACGAATACCGGCCGGGGGCAAAAGCTAATTATTCCAATATGGGGATTGCCCTGCTGGGCTACCTGGCAGAACGAATTACCGGTCAGGCATTCGAAATATATTGCAGAACCAAGATATTTCAACCGCTCGAAATGAACCACACCGGTTGGTTCCTCCGCGAAATCGATTCTTCTAAAGTTGCAATGCCTTATAGTTATTCTGATTCTTTGCAACGATATCAACCCTGGGGTTATGGCGGTTTCCCAGATTACCCGGCGGGAAGTTTACATACCAGTGCTGAACAATTTGCCCATTTCCTCATCGCCTGGACGAAGCAGGGGGAATGGAAAGGCAAACAAGTATTTAATTCCGATGCAATTCAAACACTTACTCCGGACGAGTTCAATCTTGGGTTCCATACGTGGTTCCTGTATGCGACCCGGAAGGGACTGATTCTGTATATGCATACAGGAAAGGCTAACGGTGTGTCGTCCTTCATTTCCTTTAGCCCGGCTAGCAAGAAAGGAGTAGTTTTTATATGCAATGGAGATATTGTCAACGGGGGTGACTGGCGCGAAATAATTGACACTTTATACGAAAACGTATTTTAGCTTTTCTACCCTCTCTCTGGTATCGCGCTTTCTCCCATCGCAGGTCCAGTAAAGCCGGCCCAAAACAAAGAGCAAAAGCAGGTGAAAGCTTGTTGGTTCTATCGGGACAGCGGTCGTGACTATCAGCAATTTAGTGATTATATTACAACCGGATATTTTCAAAAAAAACGCAGATATTTTTTTTCAAAAAAGCTTGCATGATTCACCTGGTTATTTCTATATTTGTGATGATAAGGTTTAGGTGCCCTGTTCACGCCCATCGTGACGGGGCTTTTTTATGCGCGTAGATTTTTTTTAAACCAGTTATCCGCTTTTTCGGCATTTTTCGTTCTATTTGCAATACTACTACTATGAAGAATAGCAGAATGTACGATAAGAACGATCTAGAAAGATCCAGGATAAATGCACTAAATTCATATAATATCCTGGATACCCCATCAGAACCGCAGTTTGATGCCATCACGTCCCTCGCCTCTTATATATGTGATACTCCTGTTTCATTGATCTCATTTCTTGATCATGAACGCCTTTGGGTAAAGGCGCGAAAAGGAATTGAGCTGAGCGAAATACCCAGGGACCAAACCATGTGTCAATACACCATAGGGAGCCCCGCTGTGTTGCAGACTGAAGATTTTCACAAGGATAAACGCTTTTGCGGGAATAAGTACCTGCAGGCTTCCCCATTTCATTTCTATGCAGGAGCACCACTTACTACGACAGACGGATATAAAATTGGCGCACTATGCGTTACAGATTATTCAGCAAGGAAACTTAGTGAAAAACAAATTGAGGCTTTACAAATACTGGCTAATGAGGTAATGTCTCACCTGGAATTACGAAAAAAGAACCAGCAGCTTAAAGAGTTACTCGAAAACGAAAAACGGTTCCTGTCGCTCTTTAATAATTCAAGCGAGCTTCATTGTGTCACAGATCCTCAGGGTATCATCCTCTATTGTAATGATATCGTGGAAGACCTTCTTGGATATAAGCCCAGTGAGATCATTGGTGAAAATATATGGAACTTCTCCGCCCCTGAAGAGCGTGAAAGAGTAATGCCGGATATTTATGAGCGGGTTTCCAGGGGAGAAAACCGCTTCATCCTTGAAACTAAAGTTGTAACCAAAAACGGCGAGCAACGGTGGTTCGAATGGTCCGACAGACTATACCAGGAGAAATGGCTGATTAACGGCCGTGATATAACAGAACGGAAAGAAACAGAAGCCCGTCTGCGGATCCTCTCAACTGCAGTTGAAAAATCTCCCGCCGGAGTTATTTTACGAAACGGAAATGGAGAAGTGATCTGGATGAACGAAGAATCCGAAAAAATACTCGGCTATGAACTTGGCGAACTAAAAGGACAGATATTTGGCGACCGTCTGATAAGTGAAGAAACAGATCCCTCTGTTATACAATTTGCCAGGCAACGGGTTGAAGCGGGTAAAAACTACGAGGTAGAGGTCGTTATCCGACGAAAAGACGGAGAGTCAGTCTGGATTTTCATGTCCAACAATATGTTACGCGACCCTGAAGGCAACATAGAGAGCCAGATCGGAATTTTAGTTGATATCACCATCCGAAAGGAAGCAGAAGCGCAATTGATCAAAACCAGGGAGGAGGCTATTGAACTGAGCCGGTCGAAGGAACTTTTCCTCTCTGTCATGAGTCATGAAATGCGGACTCCCCTGAATGCCGTAGTCGGAATCTCCCGGATCATCCAAAGGGAAGATTCTCCCAAGCGGCAGAGGGAGCACTTGAATATTCTGGAATTCTCTGCGCGCAATCTGCTGGCCCTGATTAATGACGTCCTCGATTTTACCAAAGTAGAAACCGGGAATATCAAATTAGAATCAATACCTGCCGATCTCAGGAAACTGGCAGTGAACACAGTCCAGTCTATCCGGATTAAAGCAGTTAAACCGGGGCTGGATATCATAACGGAAATTGATCCTAAGATCAACGGCTACTACAAATGCGATCCTACCCGGCTTTACCAGATCCTGATGAATATACTGGGAAACGCTGTAAAATTCACCGAAAAGGGACTTGTTAAATTGAGCCTGGTGCTGGAAGAGGAAACCGCCGACTCAGCTACCATCCGCTTTAGTATTGCCGATACCGGAATTGGAATTCCCGGGGATAAGCTCGATTCAATTTTTGATGCTTATGCCCAGGCAGAACTCCACACATCCCGTAAATACGGAGGTACAGGTCTGGGACTGGCTATTACAAAAAAACTGGTAGAACTTCACCAATCGTCTATCAACGTCAAAAGCGTTTTTGGAAAGGGAAGTGAATTCAGTTTCCAGGTCAGTTTCCCTAAAACAACTGAAGAACCTCCTGTAGATGATCATTTCGGCGAACCCTTACAGGGACATGTATTGGTAGTAGACGACAATGCTATTAACAGGCTTTTGGCAGAGAAAATACTTAAGAACTGGAGGATCACCGTTGATTTCGCAGAAAATGGACGGCAGGCATTAGAAAAGATCACTGGCAATGCTTACGATCTGGTGTTAATGGACATTCACATGCCCGAAATGGATGGCAACGAGGCTGTCCGCCAGATAAGACAGATGGAAGGGTCTGTATGCCATATTCCGGTCCTTGCATTAACAGCGAGTATCATGAAGAATGACGAAGAACTCCTTCTCGCCGCAGGTATGAACGGGGTTATTCTGAAACCCTTTGAAACAAGGGCATTTTATAATAAAATAGCGGCTTTTTTAAAGAAGGCTGAGGATTAAGATGTAGGTTTTACATACTCTTTTTTTACCCAGCGGCTGTAACTGGCGTTGATAGCATACCACCCATCGTTTTCGCCAAAAACTCTCACTTCTGTCCCTTTCGTGAGCTTTGCCACTATAGGAGCATTCAGGCTATTCGCATTTCTAACGTTAAGCTTTTCCGCAGTTACCTGTGCTGCGAACTTGAAACTAACCGGCTCTGCAGTATCCTGATTCTTTATTTGATCCACTACCAGAGGCAAAAAGTTACGCTGAAAATCACCTACTGTGTTACCGCCGAAAAAATTGGTACCAGGGCATGTCTTGGTGGTACCAGCACCTTTGGTTCGCTCTCCGGTATTCAAATCATACCAGTGGTGGTAAACAATGGTAGTATCTGAAGGAACCAGACTGAATTTTCGGCAAAGCAAGGCATTGAGCTTGATGATCGTATTCCGGTGAGTTTGGTTCATTTGATCCCCGCCGGTATCGAAGTTTCCGACATGTTCCATGCAAATTCCATTCCGGTTGGCTCCTTTAATCCCCGCAGGCATCATATCCAATGGACGCCCGGTGCCAATAGTACCGTCAGGGAAAGTAGTAAATTGTTGTGCGATCGCACTGAAACCTCTCTCGAGGTGTGCATTTTCCATCGACTTAAGCAGGGATAGCCCGTCTGATATAGCAAAGCTCTTATAATTGGGTTTCCATGTATGGTGATTTTGGATCAATTTAATCAGTCGGGACACCTTCTGTCCTGCCAGCCATCGCTCAAATTCAACGAGGGTAAAAATCTGATATGACATTATTTTTTTATACTAAATATAAATCTATTATCAAGAATAATCAATAGCTATACATAGTCATTTCCAGCATATATCGCCCCACACACAGCTTGCACAAGAAGTCTGAGAAATCGAGACTGCGAACCATCCAGAGGTGTCAATATAAAAAATCAGAAACTTTCTTTTCTACTTCTTGTATTGTAATTAAACTATTTGAAAAACATTTAAAATATGGCAACTACAAATCAAGAACAGAGCATGCCCAACGCACATCTTCACGAACTTTTTGTTGACGAGTTGCGGGATATCCTGGGAGCAGAAAAACAATTATTAAAAGGCCTGAAGAAAATGGCTTCAAGCGCAGGCAGTGAGACATTAAAAACAGCTTTTGAAACACACTACAATGAAACTGAAGGGCAGATTGAGCGCTTAAAGAAAGCCTTTCAATCGCTGGGTCTAACTGCAAGAGCAAAAAAGTGTAAAGCAATGGAGGGATTGCTGGAAGAAGCAGAAGAAATCATTGAAAGCTTCGAGGATAAAGCAGTGCTTGATGCTGCACTTATCTCCGCCGCTCAGAAGGTAGAGCACTACGAAATTGCGAGCTACGGATGCCTGGTTACATACGCTAAACTGATGGAACATACAGAGGCCGGAGAGCTGTTAGCTGCTAACCTGGAAGAGGAAAAAAACACAGACGTTCTGTTAACAGAAATTGCTGTGAGCGAATCCAATGCTGCAGTATAAAGAACTGGTGGTTAACATTCTGACAGGGTGGAATGTTAACCATCTTCTGAATACCTTATCTCCTCTGCCAAATTTGGGGATCTCCCTGGACCGCTATCCGGAAGACAAGCTCATATCATTCAGTGTGACAACGACATTCACTCATTATACTTTGTATGTAAAGCCAATTTATCTAAGTTTGCAAATCAAAAGTCATGCGTTTCTGCCATCAGACCTGCATCAACATAACAATTCAAACTGTTTCAACTATTGGAGAAATTTAATACTATAAAGAAATATCACAGCTTCCTGCGGTTTAAAAGGGATTTCACAAAGTACGGGATAAAAAAAGCACGAAGCTTTGAGATATTTATCCATTGGCTAAAGAGCAAACTCTCCAGGAACCAATTTCTTATATTTTCAGGAATACTTGTGGGTATTACTGCCGGACTTGCCGGAGTTCTTTTGAAATCACTTGTCGCTTACATCCATTACATCATTCACGGAAAGGTTCATTTTAAAGATCAGATCTTCTTCTATTTAGTATTTCCCTTCCTCGGAATAGTACTTACAACGGCGATCGTGATTCTCTTCTTCAAAGGCCAGGACCGCAAAGGAATTCCCGCCATTCTATATGAAATAGCTCAGAATTCCAGCCTTGTATCATCTGTGAAAATGTACTCTCAGATCATCCAGAGCGCTGTGACTGTAGGACTTGGCGGATCGGCCGGACTTGAAAGTCCCATAGCGGTAACGGGTTCCGCCATTGGTTCTAACTTCGCCAGGAGATATAACCTCGACTACCGAAACAGGACGCTCCTGCTCGCGGCCGGTGCAACTGCGGGCATTGCATCCGCGTTCAACGCACCTATTGCTGGTGTGATGTTTGCATTTGAAGTGTTGCTTACAGGTGTGGTATTTTCTGACTTTATTCCTCTTGTAGTGGCTGCTGTATGCGGTAGTCTTCTTTCAAAGATAATTTTGAACGAAGATATACTGTTTCATTTTAAAGCAAGAAACGAGTTTAACTATGCCAATACTCTTTTCTATGTAGTTCTGGGAATTGCAAGTGGATTATATGCACGTTATTTTGTTGTGATTTCCTCCTGGATAGAGCATTTATTCAAATCGCTCAGGGTTTCGAAAATGCAAAAGGCGATGATTGGCGGTGCCCTTCTTTCGCTGCTGTGTCTTTTACTCCCACCTCTTTTTGGAGAAGGTTATCAAACCATTAAGGATATCACGAACGGGCAAATAAGCAAAGTTCTCGATAATAGCTTTTTAGGATATATCAACTACAACGAATGGATTGTTATTGCCTTCCTCGGCCTGGTATGTCTTCTTAAAGTATTTGCAACAGGAATAACCATCCAATCAGGAGGTAACGGAGGCAACTTTGCTCCCTCACTGTTTGCCGGCGGAATGCTCGGATTCTTTTTTGCCAGCATATGCACACAACTGGGGTTGGAGAATGTTCCATCTTCAAATCTCGTACTGGCAGGAATGGCCGGAGTGATGAGCGGGGTGATGTATGCTCCTTTAACAGCCGTATTCCTCATTGCCGAATCAAGCGAGGGATATGACCTTTTCATTCCCCTTATGATTGTTACAGTGATTTCCTATCTTATGGCCAGGTGGTTTTCGCCCATAGCACCCGACCTTGAAGAAATGGCCAGGAAAGGAAAAATTTTCACAAAAGAGCATGATAAAAACCTTCTTTCACTTTTAAACACATCAAATCTCATTGAAAGAGAGTTCCAGAAAATATCATCTTCAGCCTCATTCTCCGAGCTGCTCCAGCTGATAAAGAATGGACGAAGAAATGTAATAGCCGTAATTGATCAGGAAGGACACCTTGAAGGAACAATAAGTCTCGATGACCTGCGGCCATATATGTTCAATCCGGAAGCAATTCAAAGCTTAACGATAAGGGAACTGACTAAGATGCCATCAACTGTGATAGACACAGAAAAAGACGTTGTCAGCATTATCAGGATGTTTGATGAATCGGGTGCATGGAACTTACCGGTCACTGATGCTGACGGGCGCTTCCTTGGATTCATCTCCAAATCCAATATATTGATGAAGTATCGTCAATTGCTGAAAGAATATTCATAAATACCACTTAAATAAATGGGATGTAATCCTCACTTACTTAAGTGGTGTGTTATTGGCAGTAACCCGCACAACAACCTGGTGGTTATTTACCGGCCTCAGCAATCAGTTTCTTGTTCAAAGCTACATAATCAGGGTTCTTCTGAGCTTCCGCCTTTTTCATGGAACTGTTGGCCGACGCTATTGCTCCCTTCTTGTCGCCTTTCTTTAACTGGATCTTCGCTTTCAGGTGTTCGATATAGTAAGCATCAGGCTGAGCTTTAACAGCTTCGTTTACCCAGCTAAGCGCCTTATCCAAATCAAGACCTTTTTCATAATACCAGCTTGCAGCCTGGAAGTAAGGCTTCTTTTCACCCTGCATCGCTGTTTCTATTGAAGCAAGTATCTTTTGATCTATATCAGCTTTAACATTGAATCCAACCATCACATTGGCCCAAAGCAATTGAACGTCGATGCTATTAGCAGTCTGATTGGCAAAGAGAATTGTAAAATTCTCAATGTCAAAAGGTAAATGCTGAGGAACCGCTGTAAACCTCACCAGGTCATCGGCCTCGGAATATCCTATAGATCCCCAGAGCGTAAGCTTTTTACTCAGGATAAAGGTCCACTGGTCATTACCGGGGATAGAGTATAAGGCATACTCACCGGCCGACACTGCCTTTCCGTTAACAGTAACGTCTTCACCAAACTTAATTTTTGTAGGAGAATTTGCGCCTGTCCTCCAAACCTCACCATAAGGCACAAGATCGCCGAAGATTGTTCTGCCTTTCATTGCAGGCCTGGAATAGCTGACGGAAATGTTCGACAAAGCAAAATCCTGGCTGATGGATTGAGTTGGACTGGGCGCAGGGGTTTTGATTCCCTGTGCAAAACCTGGTGCAGCAAAGACCAGGGAAACAACAGCAATTGTTAAAATTTTTCTTAGAGATTTCATGAAACAAAGTTAATTGCTTACTTAGCTTTTAAAATACGAACTATTAAAATTTATAAGCAATTATTATCTCATTTCTACTTTCAGCCTTCCTGGTTAGCAATCCTTTTCTCAAGCTCCTTCAACGTAACGTTCAGTATTCTTCCTAACGGTTTACCTTTCCGGTAAGTAACCGCTTTAATGCGTGCAACACCTTTCGGAAACTTCAGATATCCGCCGGTATATCTGGTGCTGAAGTGGTCGGGGTGTGTTTCATCCAGCGTATAGTAGATTTCGGCATCGTCTAACTCACATTTAAGTGTAACCTGCAACTCTTCCAATTTCCCACGGCTGGCCTCTACATAGGGATCATAAAGGCTTTTAGCATAGTTAACGGACTGATAATCCAGCCGTTTCAAATGCATTTCCGTTCGCCCGACGAAATCAGACCAGTTCTTTCTATCTTTTTGCGACCATAAGATTTCAGATAGTGCAAAGGAACGCGGCCAGGTCATATATTCAGCATGGCGGAAGGTAGGAACAAATTCCGTCCAGAGACACCCCTGCCCTCCCATTACTTTCTCTTTATCGACAGAATCAGGAAGGATATCGTAATGATAAGTAGCCCGCAGCCGCCCCTTTCCGTAAGTGAGGGGCTCCAGGGCGGGATCACCCTGATATAAGTCCCAGTAAGCATACCCCCATGGAGTAACAACAGTGGCGTGTCCTCTTCCTGTTGCATCTCTGGTTCCTGCAGCTCCGTAGCGCGACATAACAGCTATATCGGATGAAAGGGAGCCTCCTTCAAGGATCTCATCCCAGCCGATCATCTTCTTGCCTTTAGACGCCACTATCCGGGCCATTCTTTTGATAAAATAGCTTTGTAAGGCTATACTGTTAGGAAGGTGCTCCTTCTCCATCAGGACCTTGCATTTACCGCACTTCTCCCAGAAACCTTTATAGGCTTCATCACCGCCAATATGCAGGTATTCCCCGGGAAAGAGGACAGCTGCTTCTCCAAGTATTTTCTCCATCACGATGTAAGAGGAATCATTGCCCGGACAGAGTGCATTATCTTCTTTTCTGTAAAAATCCGTTCCGGGACTCACTTCGTATTGTTGTCCTGTACAGGATAAATGCGGATAAGATGCAATCAAAGCGAGGCTGTGGGCCGGAACATCTATTTCAGGAACAATCCTGACGAATCGGTCCGCAGCGTACTGAACTACTTCCCGTATATCATTTTGAGTGTAATACCCTCCATACGCTGGCTTTTCACCGGGCTCAGATCCGCTAAAGCTTCCCCACGGGCCAGTTCTCGGCACGCGCCATGCACCTGTCTGTGTAAGCCGCGGCATGCTTTTTATTTCCAGCCGCCAGCCATGATCATCCGTGAGATGCCAGTGAAAAACATTGTATTTGTACTGTACCATCTGGTCAATGTAGCGCTTCACCTCTTCCTTAGTAAAGAAATGACGGCTTACGTCCAGCATCAAACCCCGGTAGCCAAAGCGGGGATAATCTGTTATTTTCACAGCAGGGATCATAATTTCCTATCTCCCTCCTTTTTGGGCACACATCTCAATCGGGATAATTTGAAGCAGCGTTTGCAGTCCATAAAAGATCCCTGCTGCCTCATTTGCATTTATGACAATGCCTTCAGGCCTGACAGTGAGTTTATATCCTTCCTTTCCGATAGCAGAATCGAAAGTTCTATTGAGTAAAAGCATAAGAGAGCGGTTTCCGGGACGCGTTGGTATGCTAAGGCGTAAGCCGGTAAGGGAGTCAAGCTGCTCCAGAAAAACATATGCTGTTTTCCGAAGCAAGGTGTCATTTGAAGATAAAACCAGAGGTACTCTTTCACTTAACAGGAAAGATCCTTTTAACTCAACTACCTCGGCCGGCTTAGGAATAATCATAATCTTGCCTGGGGAGGCTTTTGCATCTAAACCGCCGCCCATCAGCCGGAGACATGTAAAAAGGCAAAATATCTTATTTAGATTTCTCATAATCAAAACACTAACTTATTCTACATAATCAATACTTTTACCTGAAATATTTTCCATTTATAAGGCAGCTCTTCCATAGGGCGTATCCGGCCGCGGTCAGATGCAGGCCGTCATTGGTGTATTTCCGGTCAAGTTTACCCTGCCTGTCCGTAAAATATCCATAGAGATCAACGTAAGCATAAAGTCCTTCTTTCTCACCAGCTTTAAGGGCTTTATTAACTTCCCGGATGTGCTCAAGCTTATCCTGATGCCTCTTAAATTCAATAAACTCATTATTGGTGGGAAGGATACTTTGAACATAGATCCTTGTTGCCGGCGACCCGGAACGGATAGCTTTAATAATGTTCCTGTAGTTCCTGATAATAATTGAATCAGGCACGTCATGTGAAATATCGTTAATGCCTATCATAAGATATAATGCCACCGGTCTGCGCCGGATAACGTCGTCAAGCCGGTGCAGCACACCGAAAGTGTTATCAGCACTGATGCCTCTGTTAAGGATTCCACTTATACCAAAAATCTCATTCCACTCAGCAATATCGGTGATGCTGTCGCCAAGAAACATGACAGGAGCTTTATTATCCTCACTTCGGAACATCCGGTACTGGCTCACCTTCTGCTGGTAATAAGTAGTGTTGTACGATGAATCAACTTGTGCCTGTAAAGCAAACGGAAACAAAGCAAATGCTGCAAGATGAAACAGGAAATATCTCATCGCCCGGCTATTGAACGTCAACTCTTATTTCCCGGTCCATCTTGTTTACAGGTGTATCTTTATATAAACGCAAAGAAGGGGTATCCGAAATGTTATTTGCGCCTATGCTGTATGCAAACCCGCTCAACCCGCTGCTGAGACTGATAAGCGCCCTGTTTCCATCCACTTTTATAGATTTAATGGCACCGGCTTCCTCCTTTCCATCCCTGTAAAGCACAAAATTTCCGGTTTTCATACCACTTACTTCGTCTATCCTTTTATTAAAAGACACCACAATCATATTATTCCCCTGTTTAACCGCCCGGAGAGGTTTTGGAGTATCGTTGTAGATATATCCGCCAAGATGATATTCATAAGAGGTCCAGGTATCATATCCGTACCGGGGGACTTCTTTATTAAACATTTTCACCCAGAAGGATGATTTGATCATGTTCTTTGCAGAACCCTGATCGGCCTGAAAACCCAGCGGAAGTTTCGGAAATTTTGCCCGGATGGGGTCGGTGAATACCTGGTACGTCTTCATATAATCCGCCGGTAGGTCGCTTTCGGGTTTTACCCAGTCAGGCCAGTGGGTTTGGATGAAATGAATGTCCGGTTTTACCTGCTCCACTATCGCTGGTGCATCCAGGCCATGGTCTTCACGAAGTTTTTCTACGGAAGCCGGACCGACATTTACTCCGAGGCTCCAGGTTGCTACCAGGATATCCGGCCGGGCTTCACGAACCCCTCCTTTACCGTTGTATATCTCATTTTGAAAATTGGTAACACCATCTACCCTGAACTGGATCCATTTGGTATATATATCCGGAATTTTGGTGTAGTAATTAACAGCACCGGGATTTGTAAAATCAGGCATTTCGGCGTTGTATTGGTCTTTAAAAGCTTTGCGGGCTACAGGACCGACATCGCCATAGCGTCCGGTTCGGATCGCATCCCATTCCGGGAAATAGGTTTCGGCCATTTCCACTCCATCGAAAGGGTAGTCCTTCACAAGCTTTACCAGGGCCTTCTTTTTCCATTCGGTAAATTCTTTATTAAAAAGTGAAAAAAATGTAAAGCTGCCGCCGTTGGCTTCTTTCGTCATTTCCATTTTCCAGTTCTCCCAGCCGACGGGAAGACCTTTAGTTGAATAGGTGCCATTTCCCACCACCATCAGCCATACCGGCATATTCCTTTTATGAAAGGCTTCTATAAGCTCCCGGTTTACCTCGTTCTCGTTCACTACAAAATAATGAACAGCATGATATCCGGCGAGCTCCACCTCCTCTGCAATGCTTTCCACCGAACGGTTCCTGTAATAAGGAAATGTTGGATCAATCTGCATGGTAGCTCCGTGAAGGGCCCTGTATTTAAGAGATACGGTATCTGTAGCAGGTATCTCGTTTTCCTGCGAATCAGCTGTTCTGGTATGCCTGCATGCAAGCAGGCTGAAAGGAAGTAAGAATACAAAAAAGTAGAGTTGAATGATTCTCATTATACTTTATATTACAATATCTATCAAACTAAAATTATCAATCAGATAAAAATATTTCGATTTGTAAGGAACTGGCATTGACCGGGGTCGTCAAAGCACCATGATCGAAATATTTGTTCAGGTAATCCTGCCGCATTTATTCTGGCCTCATCGTCCGTTCCGGCCGAAGGATGCAAAATTCCCTTTACATTAAGACGTGATCCTATCAGCCATGCACACCCCACGTTGCCATGATCGGTACCGCGCCTGCTATTCTCCTTCAGAGACCGGCCAAATTCTGAATAGGTTAAAATGACGGTGTTGTCCATCTGCCCGATGGCCTCTATATCTGATACAAAAGCACTGACAGCGCTGCTGTATGTACTCAGGAGAGCACCTTGTCTTTGGCTTTGAAATTGATGGGTGTCAAATCCGTCAAGGGAAATATGAAAGACATTCGCATCGGATCCTGAACGGATTGCCTCTGATATCCGCGAAAGTCCTTCGGAAAAATCACCACTCGTACAAGCTGTATAATCTGGTATAAACGGAGAGCTGGAAGCCAGGTGTTTGCCCTGGTCTCCATTAAAGACCCGGACGGGAAATTTATCTTCATGCTGACTGTTTCCGGGGGCAAGCCAGGTATCGCCGTTTTCGTTGTCCGAACGGTGCCATATCCGGAAGGCTTCGTAATGAGAGGACTCCTGTAGGGAATGTCCAAGTTTATTCAGAAACAATACCCGGCCTTTTGCGTGAAGCAGGGCGAGTTCTTTCAAAGCCGGGTTGAGACCGTAATGATCGTTTAAAGGAATTAGCTCGCTGCGCTGCAGGGCAAGGGACGGACGCGATCTATAGTAAAGCTCATTATTGCAGGGAACAAGTGTATTCCACCCGTCATTCCCCCCCTGAAGATAAATCATTACCAGGCGTTTTTGGCCGCGTGCTTTTTCTTTATCTGAGAGCATCTGATAGAGTATCGCCGGAACAGCAAGCGATCCCGCTGCCAGCCCGGTATGTTTTAGAAAACTTCTTCTTTTCATAATTCAGTTTTAATAAATGCCGGTGACAAATCTGCTGCCTCTTTTGATTTCGCCTTATAGCCATTAACGGCATAGAACAGGATATAGCCATAACATATCACAGGAAGCGTAAATGATAACTGCCACGAGTAATGATCGATCAGGTATCCCTGGAGATAGGAAATGACGGCTCCGCCTGCAATAGCCGTGGAAAGCATTCCCGAGCCAAGCGTGGAGTACTCTCCTAATCCATTAATGGCGAGAGAGAAAATGATGGCAAACATAACAGAATTGCACAGTCCGACGCCAATCATAGTCCATACTGCAATTATACTACCCGAGTTGACAGACAACAGGATCAGGGCCATAGCTGCACAGGTACAGCAGCATAGAACAGCCTGCGGGCGGAGAAACTTCAGCAGCCATGAACCGAGAAACCGCCCGGCCATCATGCCGCCCCAGTAGAAGGCGACATATCCGTTCGCTTCTGATTCGCCGATATGAAGCTTTTCGCTGATATAGTTGGTAAGAAAGGTTCCCACTGCCACCTCGGCTCCTACATAAAAGAACAATCCGGCGATTCCAAACTTCAGATTTCTGAATTTCAGAACATTCCGCACATTAACCTCCTGTTCCCGTCCGCCTGTTCCACCTGACTTGAGACGCGGCAGCGACAAACTTTTTACAGCGAAGGCGATAACCAGCAAGACCAGTGCGATTCCCAGATAAGGATAACGGACCGCAGCACTCGATGACCCGGTAACGTCGAGGCGGGAAAGGATAAAATGAGCACCAAACACCGGCGCCGCGGTGGTGCCCAGGGATCCTATCCCCTGGATAAGCGTTAAACGGGATGATGCGGTTTGTGCCGGCCCCAGAATCGTGATATAAGGATTGGCGGCAACCTGCAACAGTACAATTCCAACAGCAAGCACAAACAAAGCCGCCAGGAAGAGGTAATACTGATGGATAACCGAAGCCGGGTAAAACAACAAAGCGCCCAGGGCGGCAATTGAAAAACCAGCTACCATGCCGTTCTTATAACCGATCCTCTCCACTATTTTACCAGCCGGGACAGACATCACGGCATACGTGAGAAAAAAATAAAACTGCACCAGCGATGATTCGGCATAACTCAACGTAAACCCCTTTTTAAAAAATGGCACCAGTGTATCATTCAGACATGTAAGCAAGCCCATCATGAAGTAGAGCACCGCAAGTGACATAAGCGCAGGGGTATAATTCCTGCCATCTCCGGAAGCTTCCTCCGGTGATGCAACATTCTGCAAAGGAATATTTGCCATGTTAATATGCTTTTATGCTTCTGTCTTCCTTTTCAAGGATGAGTTCGAGCGTTTTCCAGCCCTGATACAGCGCACGCGGTACATGAAAACAGCCTTTCCATTTTCCACCCTTCAGGGGCAATAACACTTCCCCCTGTCTGTTAAGATAACCAAACCACTCCCCTTTTTCGGCGTCCCTGAAACGTTCCCAGGTATAGTCATGCAGCCTTTCAAACCAATAAAGACAACGTGCGTCACCAGTATGGCGGTACCCCTTCAACATGCATACTATGGCCTCTGCATGTACCCACCATAACTTTTGATCCCATTCCAGCTGCTGGGGCGGATGACCTTTGATATCAAGGAAATAAAATATTCCTCCGTGCTCCTTATCCCAACCGTATTCAAGCGCATTGAATGAGATCTCCAGGGCTTTGCTGATCAGTGCCATATCATTCCTCCGTTCGGCCAGATCCATCATAAACCACATGGCTTCAAGGACATGACCAGGGTTAACAAGGCGCCCTTCAAAGGTGTCACTGAAACTTCCGTCGGGATTGACGCTTTCGAGAATCAAACCCGACGCAGGCTGATAGAACGTGTCCATGACCGTACTGATCCCTCCGGCGATCGTCTGTTCAACCAGCCGAGGCTCCAATATATGTTCAATTTCGAGAACCAGGTTTGAGAGGATCATCGGCAACGAAAACGACCTGAGCGGCCGTGTTCCGGGAAAAGCTTTTGAATACTGCCCTTTAGGATTTTCAGCCCTTGTGAGAATGCGGTGAAAGGTATCGGCTGCAATATCACAATATCCCTTATCATTCGTCGCCTTGTATAACTGGGCAAACGCCATGGTTGCGAAACAATCGGAAAAAATGTTATAAGGCTGAACAATAGGTTTTCCCTCCCGGGTGAGCGAAAAATACCAGTCACCTTTTGCATCACGTCCTGATTTTTCCAGGAACCGTGCCCCGTGAAGAGCGCAGTCAAGCCATTCCTGTTTCTTCTCCAGCTGATTCCAGAGCATAGAAAATGTCCATACCTGGCGCGCCTGCAACCATACAAACTTATCGGTATCAAACACCCGGCCTTCCCGGTCGAGGCATGTAAAATATCCTCCGTACTCTTTGTCAGGAGAATTCTTCAGCCAAAAAGGCAAAACATCATCCATCAGGCTGCCGGCGTACAGCGCAGCATAACTGCTAAGATCTTTCATATTATAGTCTTTTAATATATTCCTTGTATCTGTCGAATAAATGACCGGCCTGCAGATAGGCAGACTGAGGGCTTAAAAAATGTGAGAATTCAAAGGTGATAGCCTTGTCGAAACCAGCCCGCCGGGCCGCCTCGAGTTTCATGCGGAGTTTTTCGAACTTGATAGGAAGATATTTGATCGGCATATCGCGGTCGAATGTTTCCGCATTCGTCCAGCACTCCATGTTGTACTTACGCGCCAGGCGTTTATTAATCTCGAAAAAACCGTCGAGTTCATGAAATTCGACATGTCCGTCCTGGAAAGCTACCGCGTCAACGAATTTACTGATACCATCAAAGATCTCGTCCCATTCCTCTTCATGTTGTTTCAGTGTCACCGCATCTTCTTTGGTAAGAGTAGATGAAAAAGACTGAACCGTTTTCTTTCCGTCAATCCAGGGCGAAATGAATGTGGGAAGATTACCGGAAATATCTTTACAATGCTTTCCCAGCTTGGCATACAGGTCGATAATCCCGCCTGTCCGGCGACTGATCTCCTGTGATAAGTACCAGCCTTTGAACGATTTAAAATGTCCGTACTTCTTCCATACTTCATCAATGACCTTCATATTCAGGTCGATCTCCTTCTGAAACTGGTTGTTTGCCCAGTACTTTCCCGAGTCGTACAGGCCGAAGTAAAATTTCATCCCATGTTTTTCAGCCAGCTCAAGAAACAGTTGCACCAGGTCTACCGGCGGCTCGTAACACCCCTCCTCTTTAATTAAAACTTTTGAAGGGTAACTGATAAAGCGGTGCAAGCCGCTTCGTATCAGGTAAACGGAATCAATTCCGACTGATTTCATGTGCGAGAAATCAGCATCCCACTCCGCGCGTCCCCAGTTCTGGTGGGGAATATCGATGCTGATCTCATCCAAAAAAGTGCCTGTAATTTTCATTTGAATGTTAGTTAGTTTATTCTTTTATTCGTTTTATGTCCTTTTTCACCGTTGCTTCCGCTCTGCGTTCCAGGAGCCGGAGAAGCATAAGCGGCTCATCTGTGGTAATAAGATCTACTTGCTGATCAAGCAATTCAACCATTCTGTCCTCCTGATTTATAGTCCAGCTGTTAATGCTAAGCTGAAGCTGACGAGCCTCTTCCATCCACGATGGATTCTTCCTGTAATGTTCATAAGGATAATCAAGGCCGCTCAGACCGTCGCTTTTAACGATTGCAGGAGTACGGTCTCCCCATAGATAAGCCGTTTTCGCGGAAGGATCCAGTTTTATAATCTCCTGCAGAATACCGTAATTAAAACTGATATAATCTACCCATGCCTGCACCTTCATCCGCTGAACCATCGCCACGACCTTGCGGGTGAGCTCCAGGCAACGTTCCTGTCCCTTTTCCGAAGTTTTGATCTCGAGGAACAAGCGGGTTTTGTTTTGCCCACGGATACTTAACAAGTATTCTTCGAGCGTCGGAACATAACAATTGGCCCCAAGCGGTACCTGCTGAAGTTCTTCTGCAGAGGTTTCTTCAATCTTCCTGCTACCAATGATGCCGTCATGAGATACCACCGGAACACCGTCAGCCGAGAGCCATACATCAAATTCCGCTGCTTCGCATCCATACTTTATCGCCAGTTCCTCAGACTTGAGCGAGTTCTGTGGTACTCCGGCATCTTTCCATGCGCCACGATGTGCCACAACTTTATTCCGGATAAACTGATCCTTAACAAGGATAAATGATGCTGTATCCCGACCCGATTTCAGGCTTATCTCAAATTCATTAGCCGATCCTTTACTTAAAGCTCTTCCTGCCTTGATTTTCAGTTGGTTTCCCCCTGCTATAACAAACAGTCCGGATGTATCAGATATGATCCGCGCAGCAGCAGCAGGAGATTTAGGATGATTGATCTGAGCGATAAAACTGCCTTTTACAGAAACCGGAATCTTGTAATCAGAAAGGGTAAAAGGCAGTACCTTTCCGGATAGTACAACAGTATCGCGTGCATCAGCAGCAACTTTAAAACTAAACTGGTCGAACGGCTCCTTGCGCTGAGCCAGATGTATCGTTTCCGGAGAAACAGCAAAAAGCGGGGAAACAGTACGTACGTTTACCAATTCGTTGCCCGCTGAAAACTCCAGCAGCCTGATCCAGGTGTTGCCGCCATTTCCCTGCCAGTTTCCTCCTTCATTCTGAGCATTAAAGAGCATTTGCTGAACAGGGCTTCCATAAGCATTTTTATCTTCACGGAAACCAGTGTGCCCCTGATGAGTAGGTTCATCCACTACATGACCGCAGAATACCATCCGGATATTTGGCACGCTGCTTATAAAATTTTCCCATAGTCTGCGGCCGGTCGTAATATCTGAAAAACCAGGAAGTCCATCGTTTTCATCCGTCAACCGGTTTCCCCTGGTAGAAGAGTGCATATAACTGTGAGTAAGAATCACTCCGGTATGGTACCGGTACCTTGGTTGCAGCGCGATGCGGGTAGCCCAGCTTACGACAGATTTCCTCGGAAAATATTCCAGCGAAAAGATCAGCATCTTGCGTCCGGATGGTGCAACAAACTCATAGCACGCATTTTCCAGTGTTTTTACTCCCTGCGCATTGGGAGCCATGCCCACCAGCATTGTCTTGTTTAAAGGATTACGATCAGGCGGAAAGAAACTATTAAACTGGCTGTACCGGTTTTCGGTATGGTTGGTACCATAATCATGGTTGCCGGTACATAAAACATAAGGGAGCTTATTATCCAAACGTTTAAATGCCGCCGAAATGACCTGCCATTGTTCATAACTGGTCTGATCTCCGTTGCGGACATCGGGCTCCGGGACAAAATTCTGCTCTACGAGGTCGCCTGTACATAACACCAGGCGAATGTTCAGCCGTTCCTTATTTGTTTCAATCCAATTAAAAAGGATATCAAGTAAAGGCTGGTTACGTTTAAACTTGGTATAACCCTGAGGATCGGGCAGCAGCACCATTGTCCACGAGCCCTTTTCCGGAGCATTCGGAATCTCAGAAATCCCCTGTGCGAATCCCATTAAACCATTGAATACCAATACAAAAACCAGCAATAAATATCTATTTTTCATGCAATAAAATAGCATCCCGGTCCATTTCAGGACCGGGAAAGAATCATTAAACAGGTTAATTTCAGGGATTAAATTTCATACGGTACGACATCACCCCGGAAGTGGTGAGGGCATTTGTTGCCATACTTGCATACATATCGATCACATTTCCATTTACAGAAACTGCAATATCCCCCCAGCGGTTATAATTGGTTCCGCCATACGCTTCACTTTGGAAAAGCATGAAATCAGTATAGCCTTCCATTCCCGGAAGCAACTTCATTTTGCCGGGATCAGAGATATCGTAAACCTTAATGTGACTAGCGTCCCATGCATAATATCCCTGGGTCAGAGCAGCCATAAACCGGGTGCCTTTAATTTCAAATATTTTGAAGTCCAGTATCTTATAATAGTGGTTCTGGGCAGCCATTTCAGCCACGTCCATATCCTTATTAAACTTTGAAAAACGGCTTCCGTTACTCAGATTAGCGTCGGGAGAAACGTAATTACAAAAAGTAATATAGTGATCAGAGTTGGCATCCAGTGACTCCCTGGCCACTGTGGCAAAGGTCCATGCCGGCGCGGAAGCGTATTTTATAATAGAAGGCGCCTGATTGACTACTGTGCCGTCCTGGAACTCCCAGTAGTAGATGTCATTATTTCCATTTGTTGTAGCGTATATATAAGCTTTTCCTTGTTTCAGATTTCCTTTGATCGTCATTTTACGGCCAAGATTGACGGGGCATCCCTGCGCGGCAGTAAAATTGAGGATCTGTCGCGGCGTGCTGCTGATATCTTCGTAGTAGTAAACCACAAACCCTGCGCTGTAGATATTATAACGGTTGACAGCAAAATGCCCGCCGTCATCCGCTATCACCTGCATACAGAAAGTAGTGGGAGGCGCTATATCTTTTACAAATTCACCTGTCAGGCGGTTGTAGACCTTTACACCGTCCGTAACGGCTGTATTGCCCGCATTAAAGTCAGCGATCAACAGATGGTCTCCCACAACTGTAAGACCAGGAATATTCGTCCTTCTGATGTTAAGATCTGAAGCAAGCTTAAACCAGTTCCTCTTAAATGCCGTCCTGGGAAGTGCAGGCAAAACCTTTACATAAAAATGTTTACGGGCCCCCTCTCCGTCTGTCACAGTGATAGCCAGAGGTTGCGAAAAGTCGACGATCCCGGTAAGGGCCGGCTCCACATGCGCATTATTTTCCAGACTCGCCTGTGGTTTTAGCTGCGTTACATCCAGAGGTTCATCTTCGCTGGTTGGAACTTTCACATAAATAGTATCTCCATCTTTGTAAGGGCCAGCTACCGTAGCAGCATATTGGATAGATTGTCCTGGTATCGCGATAGAGAAATTCATCAGCCCTTTGTCCAGTACACGGCCGTCTTTGAGGTCGACTTTCTCACACGAAGCCAGCATAAAAGCAGCTGCCAGGAAAAGCATATAATGTCTTATTTGAGTCTTCATTGTTCAATGCTGATTATTTCCACTCATCAAATTGTTCGATCATCGGGTTACGCTGAATCTCGGTAGCGGGTATCGGGAAACGGTTGTACCGCTCTGCATAAATTCGCTTTTTACCATTATCCGCATCTACCCTTTCATATGTAAGGCTGCCGGCAGCATTTTTGGTGATCTTGGTTCCCCCTACGCTGATGCCATTTAGCAGCTGGCTTGCAAGTCCCCAGCGGCGAAGGTCCCAGAAACGGTGTCCTTCAAAAGCGAGCTCTATCATACGTTCATGCCTGAGGAGGCGCATAAAATCATCTTTACTGCCCGCAGTAAGCGGGGCAGTAAACCCGGCGCGGGTCCTTACCCGGTTCAGCGCTTTCAAGGCCTCGTTAAGATCGCCCTGCTCTGCCATAGCCTCCGCGTATATCAGCAATACTTCTGCATAGCGCATAAAATAAAACGTTAATTCACCTGGCCTGAAGCCCTCGGTCTGAGTGCGGATACTGCCGTCAAACAGTTTTTTCATATAGTAGCCTGTACAGGTAGTTCCTCCGCCCGCAGCATAACCGTCAACACCACCGACGAAAGTCTCAACTGTGCGGCCTTTCCATTGTGCTCCATTGTAAAGGATAGAAGCATAAAATCGTGGTTCCCTGTTGGCATATGGATTAGCAGCCTGCACAGGATCACTCCAGCTGAACTTTGAGCCATCAGCCATTTCATATTCAGAAACAAGATTTTCAGTCGGGCTAACCTGCGCATATCCTTTGTCGCCCGGAGGAGCATAAAAATAATCAAAAGAATAACCAAAATCCGGAGACTGATATCCAAACTCAAGGATACTTTCCTTATTCTCCGCTGCAGATGAACGCTTCTGGTTGAAAAGCTGCTCATAGCTTGGATACAGATCGTATAGCCCCAGGTTATCCAGGTTGCGCACAGCATCAGAAGCATCTTTCCACCGCTTTGCATACAGCATCGCTCTCGATTTAAGCCCGAAGGCAGCTCCCCGTGTCAGTTTTCCACGTTTAGCAGCAGGAACCGTTACAGGAAGGTTTTCAGCTGCAAAGTCAAGATCTTCAGCAATAAAATCCCAGACTTCTGCAGGCATGCTCCTCCCATTGAATTTTTCTTCAGGAAGTTTCTTTAAAAGAATCACGCTAGCCCCGTAGCGTTTGGCAAGTTCAAAATAAACATAGGCACGAAAAAAACGGACTTCCGCTTCGGCACGTGATACTATTTCGGGAGCGAGCTTACTTCCGTTCTTTTGAAGCCCGTCCAGAAACTCATTACAGTTTCTGATCCATAAATAGGCATTATCCCAGTTTCCTAGCGGATTGGTCCCTGGCGTTATTTGTGCTGATCCAAGGACATATAAATTCGGGTCTGCATTTGGCGTATTCATCTTGAGGACGTCCGAATAGGCGTCCTGAGTGATATGGGGAGTATAATAGGTTTGCCCTATAAGAGGATAAAACTTATTTAAAGATAGTTCCAGGTTGGCCTCACTCGTCCAGGCGACGGATTCGTCGTATACATTCGTCAGTTCGGGGCCTATTTTACAACCAGTGTTCATAATCGCTGCGGACAGGATCAGTGAAGCCATTATATATTTCATTTTCATGTTATTCCGGATATTAAAGGGTGACATTGATTCCAAATTCATAAAGCTTTTGCTGCGGATAATATCCCTGGTTTACGCTGGGCATTTCCGGGTCAAGATAATCCAGCCCGGTGATGGTGAACAGGTTGCTGCCGGCAACATGCAACCGGATATTCTGAATATTGAGCCTGCTGCTCAGCTTTTTGGATAATGTATATCCAATCTGTGCACTTTTAAGCCTCAGGTAAGCGCCATCCCGAACCCACCAGGACGAGAATTTACCTCCGCTTTGGGCAGCTGTGGTACTTAAGCGGGGATATTCTGTATTTGGATTTTCGGGTGTCCAGGCATTTTCAGCCAGGTACCTGGGAGAATTACCATCCTGATAGAAAGCCATCGTATAAAACGTGTTATCATAGATGCCTTTGTCAGAATACAAACCGGACAGGGCAACATCATTGCGTGCCGCCCCCTGAAAGAAAAGGTTAAAGTCGAAACCATGGAAATTTCCTCCCGCATTCAGCCCGAACATCATTTCGGGCATGTCACTGCGTCCTATTACCGTCCAGTCCTGGTCGAACGTGATCTTTCCGTCTCCGTTCAGATCTTTCAGCCTGACCTCCCCCACCCGCGTAGGCCCAAAGAGCGCTGCGTTATCTATCTCTTCCTGCGACTGAAATAGTCCATCGGCCAGAAAACCGAATTTTACACCCGCAGGCTTTCCTGTACGGCGCATATAATCAGGAACATTCGCATTTTCAGTCACCTTAATGATCTTATTCTTCGCCCACGAGAAATTCCCCTTAAAGAAATAGTCAAACTGACCAATGCGGTTATTGTGCTTCAGGATAAGTTCAACCCCACGCCCGTCAACCATCCCGGAATTTACTGTGCTGGCGTAATATTGTCCCAATGAAGCCGGCATTTCGCCCGATTGTCCCTGTAGAATATCTTTTGTTACCTTATAGAACCCATCTGCTTCTATGCCGAGCAGGCCATTCCACATACTGCTCTCAAGTCCTATGTTATAGACTCTTGTGGTTTCCCATTTTATTCCCAAATTCGGGAACTGCGTAACATTCAGAGGGCGCGATAACTTATCACCGATCAGTACAACCGGACTTGTGCCGAGGCTTACCGTTCGGAGGTACTGGTAATCTGGAATACGATCATTTCCCAGGATACCGGCAGAAGCGCGGATTTTCAGGTCGTTTACAAAAGGCAATGCATTTTTGAAAAACCCTTCTTCAGAGATGCGCCATCCTGCGGACACAGCGGGAAAAAAGCCCCAACGGGTTTCTTCAGGGAGCTTCGGCGTTCCGTCGTATCGTCCCGAGAACTCCAGCAGGTATTTATTAGCATAACTGTAATTGAAGCGTGTCACATATCCTGCCCGGCGGTACATGCCATGTCCACCCTTAACGAGATTGTCAATAACTTCTTCGCCAAAGTTCAGATCCATAATATCTGTAATAGGATATCCCCTTCTTCCGCCGGAAAGAGATTCGTCGTCGTTCCGCATATATTCGTACAGGAACAATGCGCCGATAGCATGCTTATCAAAAACGCGGTCGTAGGTTACCGATGGCTGCAAAGTAGTTCTCCAGGAGTTGGTGAACCACTGGTTTACCTGTGCATCTCCCGATTGCGCGTGTCTGGCATAAGCCTCTGTAAAATTACGGGTCGAATTGTTGTACACAGACAGCAGGTATGGAAGCAGGAAGGCCTTACGCATAGAATATCCCTTATCATACGCCGCATTCATTTTCAGGCTGAGTCCTTTTACCGCCGGTACTTTGTAAGTAAGGGCAACATTCCCCTGAAAGCGGCTGTTCCTGGTATTATTCTCACCGGAAAGATCGCGTGCCGCAATTGGATTCTGGTTGCCGTTGCCCGCATTCAGGCTCCCCACAGGCATCCCGGATGCATTGTATGGAGACAGATATGGGTAGGACATCATTGCCTGGCTGAAGATCGAAGCATAATCATTCCCGATACCGGCGCTCAGGCCTGGTTCTTTGGCCTTACCGTCTATAAGAGCAAGACTTACGGAGGCACTCAGGTTTTTGTTAATATCAGCATCAAGGTTTGCTCTGACGTTATATCTGTCGTAAGAGGTCCTGTCTATAATCCCCTCCTGGTTATAAGCTCCCAACGAAATAAAGAACTTGTATTTGTCAGTTCCGCCGCTCAGTGACAGGTTGTTGGTATAGACCGGTGCATAATCCTTAAACAGCATACCGAACCAGTCTGTATTGGCAAATACACCCTGCTGATCACCGTTCCCGATCCTGCTGATCTCATCAGTAGTAAACCGCCTGGCACTCTCTGCTATTCCATCCATCTCCTGTGCCTTATTATACCAGTAGGCATAGCCGGGGCCGTCCAGAAAAGCTGGAAAATTCGTGTTACTGCTCAGAGAAAGAGCAGAATTTACGTTTATGGTGTTCTTCTGTACAGAACCGCGTTTTGTTGTAACCAGGACAACGCCATTGGCTCCTCTTACACCGTATACCGCAATAGCGGAAG
This sequence comes from Pararcticibacter amylolyticus, assembly GCF_003130405.1. Taxonomy (GTDB): domain Bacteria; phylum Bacteroidota; class Bacteroidia; order Sphingobacteriales; family Sphingobacteriaceae; genus Arcticibacter; species Arcticibacter amylolyticus. The sequence continues at coordinate 205,848 of NZ_QEAS01000004.1, read as the reverse complement.
CATCCTTCAGTACAGTGACCGATTCAACTTCCTCCGGGTTGATGCTTGGAAAATCCCGCTCAAACCCATCTACAATGATCAGAGGACTACTATTTGCTGTAGTACTAATTCCCCGTACAAGCAATGAAGCACCGTCGCTGCCGGGCTGACCGCTTGTTTGCCGGGTTACCAGTCCTGGAAGACGGCCTTGCAGCATAGAAGATAAGTTAGACGTTGGCGCCGTTCCAAGCTCCTTTCCGCTGATTTGAGCAACAGACCCTGTCACCGAAGCCTTCCTTTGTGTACCGTAGCCTACCACAACTACCTGGTTTAATTCAGTAGCATTTTCTTTTAATATTACCGTCAGGTCTTCGCGCCCCTTCAGTGGAATTTCCTGCTGTATAAAACCGGTATACGTAATGACCAGAATACTGCTTTCCGGAACTCCGGCGAGCCTGAAAACACCGTTAGCATCGGTGGTCGCCCCCGAACTCGTTCCTTTTACGCGAACCGAGGCGCCTGGCAGAGGCTCCCCTTTTTCATCTGTAACTTTCCCCTTAACCGGGATATCAGCAGAAAAAAGTTCCGGAGGTAGAGCAGTTTCAGCTTTTTTCACCAGGATAGTCTTCTCCTGAATAATAAAGCTCAACCCCTGACCAGCGAATAATGTTCGGAGCACATCGGCCAGCTCACCGCTGGTACTTATGCTGACCTTCTTATTACTGACGTTTTCATTTTTGTATAAAAAGCGATAGCCTGTTTGTTTCCTAAGCTGGACAAATACATTTTCCAGGGAGGAATTACTGACATTGATGCTTGCCTGCTGTGAATACACAGAGGCGCTTACCTGTATGCAAAATGCGAACAGCAATACACCAGTGATTTTCATAATACGAAGAAGTTTGCGGGGAAATGGCCAGCAGATACAAGCCGTGAATGATTTCTGCCCGATGGGGCAGAAAAATGACTTACATTTCATACATTTGTTCTTGTTTGGGTTTCGTTACCTTGTTGATTGTCGGAAAATGATTTGCATGGGAAGCCCGGACATATTTCCGCTTTGGTTGCCGCCAAAGCGGATTTTCCTTCCGTCTTCCGTGAAATGAGCTAAGTAATTGTCTTTCTCATAAATTTAATTTTTGATTGCTTTATTTCGTGGTTTGTTCGTTACCGTTATGACGCCGTTAGTCATTATAAAATTCAGATCCCCTATTTCACGCAGCATAGCCAGCGCTTTTGAAGCAGGCACATTCCGTGAGATATAACCTGTATAGTGCTCACTAATCATATCATCCGAATAACGTACTTCTACATTATACCATCTGGATAATTGCCTCATGACCTCGTGAACATCCGATCCGGAAAACTGGAACGCTTCGTTCTTCCACGCAACAGCCTCTTCAGTATCCGCCGCCTGTATGCTAACTGCCTTTTCTGCCTTTGCAATTGCAACCTGACCGGGTTTCAGTAAATACGATTCGCCCTTCCTGCTAACAGCTACGCTGCCTTCAAGCAGGGTCGTCCTGATATTTTCATCCTCCGGATAAGCGTTGATATTAAAATGCGTGCCCAGTACTTTTACTTTCAGAGAACCACTTCTCACAACAAAGGGTCTTCGTTCGCCGTTATTCTGATAATTCTTCGCTACCTCAAAATAAGCTTCTCCGCTTAGCTCAACAAGCCGTTCCGCGTCATCAAACCTTCCGGGAAAACTCAGGGACGATGCTGCATTGAGCCAAACCTTTGATCCGTCTGGCAGGATCACCTGATAGGTTCCGCCCCTGGGTGTTTCAATAATAACCGGATTATTTGATGCCGGCTCCTTGTATTTAGAATTTGTAATGCGAACCTGTCCGTCTCCTGTTCTGCTTACCTGTATGGCACCAGCTTCGGAAATGAGGCCACGAACACCGGCGCCAAGTATTACCTTCTTACCATCCGGCAAAGTAACAACCGCTTTGTTTCCTCCAGGAGGAATATCAGGTCCATTTCCATTTGCAGCAAACTGATATTTGTGAGATGAAGGTGAATTGCTGAAAAAGAACCAGGCAGAATAACCCAGGATCAGCACAATAGACGCAGCGACCAGCCAGCGCCAAGCCTGAAGCTTTCTGGTCGCCCTCTCAGGTTCGCCGGACACAAACTTATCTGCAGATAATACCGTTGCCAGCATGCTATCCCATTTTTCGTCAACGGGTGCCGGTGCCTGGGCTCTCTCTATCTGCCAGATCAGATGCTCCGGAAAATCATAGCGATCATCGCTGATCAGCAGCAGCAACTCTATTTCTTCGTCGTTGCTAAGCAGGTCATCAGTAAATCGCTGTAATAAATAATTAATTCTTTCCTGGTCCATTTGTAGTCCTCACAACTATAAGAAACCCTAAATGACATAAAGGACTATCCGGGAAGTAAATTTTTTTAAGGCCTGTATTTAAAGAACAAAAAGAACAGGAGTGAAAAATGATATCCATGGAGAGACAGGTATTGCCGAACCGATTTTAACGAGGCAACAAGTGTGTTTTTTACAGTGTTGGGTGAAATGCCGAGTTGCGCAGCTATTTCAGGAATAGATAAATCCTCGTTCCGGCTCATGATGTAGATTTTCCTCCGTTGCTCAGATAGACATCCTACAGCCTGAGCTACCAGGTGCCGTACCTCATTCAGGTTAATATGCTGTGATGTACACTCGCTATGAAGTGTGAAAGCATCGCTACAATGTGTTATATATTCAGTATTTTTCCTGGATCCGGAACTCCTGAGATAATTCAGGGACTCATTTGATGCATACCGGTATAGCCATGCTTTTATATTATTTACGCGTTCAAGCTTCTCCCGGTTCATCCATACGCGGATAAAAGTGTTCTGAATAACTTCTTCAGTACCATATTCACACTTGGTGAACCGGCTGACAAAAGGCATCAAAACTGGAAGATATTGATAGAATAACGCAGCAAACGCTTTTTCATCGCCCTCTGATATCCGTTGTAAAAGCAAAGTATCCTGAGCGGTTTCTTCTTTTTCAACAACGAGGCTAAGGCCTCCGTTAAGTGCTAAATCTATCATAGGATTACAAAAATTAATTTCTGATAATTAAAAGGCATCATCAAATGCCTCCTTTCATGTAACCGGCAACGCGCGGAAAGAAAAAACCTGCTATGAGCAGTCAGAACCTTAATCACCAGCTCCTGTTTTATAAAAATAAACACTTTCGAAGATTTTTTCCAAGAAATAAAAAGTTTATTTATTTTTTTTAATAACATACTTATCCAGCGATACTATTATTAGAAATTAAACCAAAGAAAGCTTACCTGATGGAGAATATCAAAAAGAGAAAACGGTTTAACAAAAAGATAATGTTTAGATAATAACAAGCGGCTTTAAGCGGCGTACTAAACCTTCATAGCAATCAGCCTGAAGATCGCTTCCGGGTATAAGTATGATATATAGAACTTAAATCAATATTCCGATGCAATTAATACAACATAATTGCATTAAGTAAAATAAGAGTATATTTGCTCTATACTTCATATCATTACAATCCGAAATATGTCCAGCAACTCAGTAAACACTTTTTTTGATAAGAAGGCTTCCGAAGCTTACGACGAGCGAAATAGCAGATTATCTCCCGTTTCTAAAAACCTGCACTTTTTAATCAGGCTTGTTCTCGACGACTTGCCTGCCGGTTCAGAAATTCTCTGTGTAGGTGTTGGCACCGGTGAAGAGCTTATAGCCTTATCTGAAGTTTTTCCGGGATGGCATTTTACAGGGGTAGAGCCCTCCGAGCCGATGCTGGAAGTCTGCAGGAAAAAGATAAACGACCGGGGCTTGACAGAACGTTGCAACTTAGTTCATGGTTACCTGGCTGAATTTAATGAAGATAAGCGATTTGATGCCGTTCTCTGTTTATTAGTGACACATTTTGTAACAGACCTCAGGGAACGCCAGGCCATGTATACCGACATGTATTCAAGGCTAAAACCCGGCGGTTATCTGGTTAATGCAGATATCAGCGACGATATGGAATCACCGGAATTTAAGAGCATGCTGGAGAAATGGAAAGCATTGCACCGGTTCTCAGGTGCCTCAGAACAAACGCTTGAATATATAGAGAAAGCGATGGGCACCCAGCTTTCAGTTTTATCAAAAAGCAAGCTGGAAGAACTTCTTGTGAAAGCCGGATTTTCATTACCGGTCCAGTTTTTCCAGTCACTGCTAATCCGCGCGTGGTATTCAAAAAAGGGGTAGCCGTTTGGCTCCCCTTTCTACAAATCGCATCTTAAAACGGCACCACTGCTGGCATTGGTAACCAGTGCCCTGTACTGTCCCAGCCACCTCGACTGTAAGTCTTTCTTAACCGGTACAAATTTCGCTCTTCTTTCAGCGATCTCATCTTCACTCAGATTAACCGATAAGATATAGTTGTCTACATCAATATGAATCTCGTCTCCATCCTGCAACAAACCGATCATGCCCCCTTCAGCAGCTTCTGGTGATACGTGCCCGATCGAAGCTCCCCTGGTTGCGCCGCTAAAACGACCGTCTGTTATCAGCGCAACAGAACTTCCAAGTCCCATTCCCATGATCAGGCTTGTGGGAGTCAGCATCTCCTGCATACCGGGACCACCTTTGGGCCCTTCATAACGGATCACCACAACATCCCCTGCCTTGATCCTGCCCATCAGGATCCCTGCAATGGCTTCTGCCTGGCCGTCAAAGCACACCGCCTTACCGGTAAAAACCCGGTCGCCGGTAATTCCTGCTGTTTTTATAACGGCTCCCTGTTCAGCCAGGTTTCCATAGAGAATAGCCAGTCCACCAACCGCACTATATGGATTATCAATGGTATGAATGATCGTTTCATCCTTTATCCGGGCATCCGCAATCTTCTCCAGTATCGTTTCACCGCTGATCGTAAGATTATCAGCCAGTACATCCGCTCCCCTTTTGGTCATCTCTTTCATGACGGCATTGACACCGCCTGCCCTGTTGATGTCCTCCATGTGGACAGTAGTAAGGCTCGGAGATATTTTAGCGATGTGAGAAACACTCTTAGAAATCTTATTAATGTCCTTTAACTGGAAGTCAACCCCCGCCTCATTAGCGATAGCAAGCATATGCAAAACCGTATTGGTGCTTCCACCCATCGCCATATCCACTGCAAACGCATTTTTAACAGCATTTTCATTCAGGATATTCCGGAGTTTAAACTTCTCCCGGGCGGCTTCATCTTTTGCAATATCGCAAATTCTCCTGGCAGCCTGCCTGTAGAGCTCCTCCCGCTCTTTCGTTTGAGCCAGTATTGTCCCGTTGCCCGGCAATGCGATTCCCATAGCCTCCATCAGGGTATTCATAGAATTCGCAGTAAACATCCCCGAACAGCTTCCACCACTCGGACATGCATTACATTCGATATCATGAAGCTCTTCCTCGCTGATCGTCCCCGCTTCATGCTTACCAACGGCTTCAAATGCAGTAGCCAGGTCAATCGGCGTCCCATCCTTTTTATACCCTTTAGCCATCGGGCCGCCGCTGACAAATATTGTCGGAACATTTACCCTTAGGGCTCCCATGATCATGCCCGGAACGATCTTATCGCAATTTGGTATCGCGATCATAGCGTCAAGCTTGTGCGCGTTCATCACGCTTTCCACTGAACTTGCAATAAGCTCGCGGCTGGGTAGTGAGAATAGCATCCCATCATGTCCCATGGCAATGCCGTCGTCCACGCCAATCGTATTGAATTCAAAAGGCACGCATCCGTTTGCCCGGATCTCTTCCTTTATAATTTCGGCAACTTTGTTCAGGAAAAAGTGCCCTGGAATAATTTCTATGAATGAATTTGCCACTCCAATGAATGGCTTTTGAAAATCTTCGTCTTTTAAGCCTGTGGCCCTGAATAATGATCTGTGTGGTGTCCTTTGATACCCCTTTTTTACTTCATCACTTCTCATATATGAATTTTATAAATGAAGCGTTAAATATGCGATTTCCTGTGCGTACGATCAAATTCCATCCGGCAAATCATTTACCGGGCTCATAAGGATTGCCGCACAATCAGCCTGAACTGGTTTCTCACCTGTATAAAGTTCTTGTCCAGGATCATCTGCGCGGCTCGGGATCCCATTTCTGTAAACTCGGATGTCACCACGGTAATATCCAGGAGCTCCTTCATCACCGTTTCATTAAAAGACAGTACGCCAATATCTTTGCCCGCAACATAGCCCGACAGACGGATCTTTTTCAACAGATCTGCCAGCGACGACTCCGTTAAGGTGATATAGGCCTCCCCTTTCTTCAACATCAATTCAGTCATATCAGTCGCTTTTGAAAACGTAATAGATGATTCGCTGCAAAAACTGCTGATACCATCCAAAATTTCAACTGGGTGATGATTCAGCTGCGGAAACACCACCGTTATCCCACGGTATTTTTCAAACAGGTGCCGGGCGAGATATAAAGCCTCATAGATATCCAGTCTAAAATCCTGGTAAACAGCCGGATATTCTATGCCTTTTACTTCCGGTTTCTTGTCCAGCATCATGATGCTTTGAGGATCAATGCCGTGAAATATCTCCTGGTAATCAGGTTCAGGACTGTCCTGGAAGAAATGGGGCATAACAACATAGTAATGATACTTGCCCTTATTATGAGCTATTATTTCTTTTAAGATAGCCGGATCATAGTGATGGATCTGCAAATCCACCTTCGCCTTCGGGCCCATAACCCTCAGGAAGCTATAATATATCTCCTTTTTATATGAACTTAACTTGTTAAAGATCAAAAGTATTCTCAGCTCTCCACCTGTGTTACCGGTTATATAGTTCCCTTTTCCCGCCACCGTTTCAAGATATCCCTCGTCCTTCAACCTCCTGTAAGCCTTCTCTACAGTATCACGCGCAACCTGGTGCGTTTTGGCAAAATCGGCTACCGATAGTATTTTATCCCCCCTTTTTAAACTGCCCCGGTCTATTTCCGCTTTGATAGAGTTAATGATTTGCTGGACCTTTGGTGTTTTATCTGAATGGTCAATTATGATCTTATTCATACGATGGTTATAATTTGGAATGTTATAACATAAAGGTAAAGGAGATAGCCGGATAATCAAGTAAATTACCTCAGATGATCCGGCTTATGTTAAACACATGAATAAGAATCCCTGACAGGAGACTTCAGATTAAACATTCTTTTTCAGAATGCCTTTTTCAACGCTTTCGTCTATCAGCATTTCGGCAAATCCCCATATAGCTTCAGAACCCATTTTTATAACCTTCTTTTTGCCGTAGACTTTGTTGTAGTCCACTCCAAACTCAGCCCAGGTCCCCCCGTTATTAGACGTATTCTGAAGCAATGGTTCCAGCCTGTCCATGGATCTCGCAAACCGGGCCTCCTTCGTTTCTCCAGCCTCAAACTCTTCCCATACAGCAATCAGATCAGCCGCCTGCTCCCCGGGCAATAGGCCAAAGATCCTGTTAGCCGCTATCCGTTCTTCATCCGTATTTGAATGATTTTTCTGAGCATCATAAATGAACGTGTCCCCGGCGTCAATTTCAACGATGTCGTGAATCAACACCATTTTAATGACTTTCAATATATCCACAGGTTCATTCGAATGCTCTGCCAGCACAATAGCCATCATCGCCAGGTGCCAGCTATGCTCCGCATCATTCTCGTGCCGGTCGCTGTTAAGCAGCCTGGTTTTCCTTTGTATATATTTCAGTTTGTCTATCTCTTTGATAAACTCAATTTGTTTCAACAAGTTATCTGAAGGCATCTGTTGTTCTGTTTTATCCTTGAAGTATAATGGTGCAAAGTTACCACATATTTCTCTTAACTCTTGAGATCTATATCCTTAATCCAATAAAACCAGATAACCCGTGAGCCACTTACCATCATCATATTTCACCTGGTAGTAATATGTTCCGGGAAGAAGTTTTTTATTAGCTGAGTCCAGCCCCTTGAACGCCCCTGTTGATGAATTATAACCAAAAGAAGACCAGACCATATTCCCTGAAGTGTTCATGATCTTAACCTGGCTCACCGCATGATATTCAAGTCCCCGGATCTGTAACTCATCGTTAATTCCGTCACCATTAGGGGTTAATACAGGATGTACACTCAGAGATCTGTCATTGGGGAACAGCTCTACTGGCGGCCCCATATAAAAACGCCGTTCAGCACTGAATTCTGATGCCAGATACCCATTATCAATAGTTTGTACTCCCCAGTAATATGCCTTGTCTCTCGCCAGGCCTTTTATCGTAATACTATTTTTAACTGTATTACCAACCTGCACCAGGTTCCTGGTCCCCCCATATAAAAAGCTCGATAAAGGATTCAGCACGTCCCCGCTATTGCCCGTGAACACGCTGGCCAGGTAGCTGTCACTGTTATGATCTGCAGAAGTGAACATTTCTTCTCCGGGCTCTGTACTGACATACACATTATAACTCAAGCCTTTTGAAGGAGTTTCTTTGTCATAGGACTCCTGCCAGCTCAAAGTAACACTATTATCATTATTGTTAACAGTTGCTGTCAGCCATACCGGTGAAACAGGATGAGTATTCGGAGATATCTTATTTGCCTCCTTCTTTACATCATAGACATCCATCCCGGCAAACGGGTAACGGCTTAAAGGCTCCTCTGTAACGATAATATTCTTAGCTAAAGCCCTGGCTGCAACTTCAGTATAGGGAACGGCCGAACCTGTAACGAATAGCTGTGGGGTGAAATTATTGTCATAGATAAAGTTTATTGAACCGTTGCTTACCGGCCGAATGCCTGTGGAATTATCTTCTGTAAAAGTTATTTTATCCCCGGATCCATCCTGGTAATACACTTTTACCACATGCCCAATACCTTCAGCAGGGGTACCACTCACCACAAAATCTGGTTTTCCATCATTATTCAGATCTGCTGTTTCTACAGCACTCTCGTCGATCTTCGGAAGTCCCGCAGGTGCTACCTTAGCCGTTACATCTGTAAAGACCCGTTCTTGCCCATCGTTCTTCGCCTCGTTTAAAAGTATCTTTGAAGGATTGCCGCCGATGATAATATCCATATAGCCATCATTATTGTAATCCCACCACTTAGACCGGCCCGAAGTACTGACCGGCAGGTCGATGATCTCGAACGTGCCATCTACCTTCTGCCGGCACACCTTTGCAATATTATTTGCCCCTGTAAGAAGAATAGAGAGGCGCCCGCTGCGGTCATAATCTACCAGGCTTACCGAACCGTCGATAACACCTGGTATTTTTGTGCTCAACAACTTAAAACCGCCGCCTTTCTGCTGCAGGAATATACCAAAATATGCACTTCGATCAGCTTTCATTCCTGTCACAACCAGGTCCTGTAATCCATCATTGTTCATATCGCCTGCCGCACTCGAGCTCCGGAATAGTCCGGGTATTTCAGTTAAAGGCGGTATGCCGGCAAATCTGGCAAGTGCATCAGCAGGTGCATTTTGTATGGACGCCGGATCAAAAAACATAGGCGCGCTGAATTCTGGTATGTTTAATTTCGTTGAATCAATTTGTTCTGTACCACCTGTCAACTCCGCCACTTTAGAGTATATAAACCCGACGTTTTCTTTAGTTACCCGGTATTGATAATAAAGTTTTGAATATAAAACACCCGACGTATCACTTCCCGTTATGAAAAGATCCAAATATTCGTCGTTATTGGCATGAAGCCAGGTGATACTTCCATCTGCAATTTCAGGCAGAGCAGGATATTGCACGGGATAAGGCACCATTCCCATGTTACCCATATCCAGTGAATTTATATTCAGATACATATCCAACCTGCGTGGGAATTTAGCCTGCCCTTTTTTGAAGTCTTTCGTTTTATCAGGGGTCATCACAGTTAAATCCAGGTCGCCGTCATTATCAATGTCGGCCCAGGCGGAAACGCTTCGGGCTGTAGCTATCCTCGTCTTTATTGGATCTTTATCCTTCTCAGGATTTTCAGGCTGATTAACAGGAGTATTCGCTCTGCCAATCAGATAATCATTAACAATAGTTGAAAAATGCTGATTAAAGCTGCCGTCATCCCATACATCTCCCGGCACAAACTCTCTCACTAACGATTCGTTGTAGATCATCCAGACGATCGACCCGGCGACTAGTCCCACGGGAAGCAGAACTACCCCGAATGCAGACGCTGCGGTTCCCGCTCCTACCTCAACAAGCGTAGCTTTTCCGGCATTCATAATCACATAAAAACCGGCACCAGCCCCAACCGTTGAGAGGAAGCCTGCTTTCTTTTCCGGTACGACGACCTTTCCTGATTCATCCCTGATTTCATATTGAACCAGATATCTATCTCCCTTACTACTTGCAGGTATTTCCCAGTCCACTTTCCAGTTACTGCCATCTGCCCGAAGATTAAGAGGCAACTGACTATCGACATCTTCCGCATTAATCTGAAAAACCTTCTCATAAGAAAAGCCATATGAGTTAGTCGTCCTGATCCGTATATGGTATAAACTTTTTAGCTCATAATCAATCTCCGACTGCGTTATCAGTTCGTCATCATTAATAGCAAAACAATGATTATCAACATCTCCCTCTCCAGAAACCAGATCATATGTAAATTTCTGCACCTGTTGCACATCCTCGGTATACAGGTATCCTACCAGGCTACCTATCCGCACGTTTTCCCTAATCGATGTTTTATTCAAGACAATACCGGTTGGAGCTTCCGGCACATCAATCACTTCAATATCGAACCTCTTTTCAAAAACCAATCCTTTCTGATTCGTTGCTCTTACCCGGATATGATAAGCGCTTTTCGTTTCATAGTCGAAACTTTCCTCGCTTATCAATTCATTGCCGTTGATCCTGAAATACATATTATCATCAGAGCCGTCTCCCGGCTGCAGGACGTAACTGTAGTTATGGTCCGGATCCTGATCAATAGCACTAAACGCGCCTATAACCGATCCCCGTGCAGAATTTTCAGCAAGAGATGAATTGCTTAAGCGTATATCTTCAGGGAGTTCAAATATATCCCTTACTGCGAATGTAAAGGTTTTCTCCCGCGGCAGATTATTGGAGTTGATGGCCCTCACCCGGATCGAAAATGAAGCCTTAGACGGATAATTAAATAATTCATTGGGAACGAGCTCTTTTCCGCTTATATCAAAAGCACTATTATCTGTATCCCCAGCGCCTGTTGCCAGCTCGAAATATGATTCAGTTAAAGTCTGACCTGTAACAGGCACAACAGCATATACGGAAGCATCTTCTCCTGAAGCCGGAGAAACGACCATATAATTTCCTTCCCAGCCCGTGTTCGCTGCAAACGCTCCGACAGCTTGTCCTTCCTTTAGCTTTTCATCGGTAGCTGGAGATAAATTCAAAGCAAAGTCAAAAGGGTTTTTCAGGTTAAGAGGCAACCCTGCATTGCCGGCTGAGTCGATAATATTGTTAACTGACAATTCTAAAAATGTTACCGGCAAATCCTGCTGATTCAATGAATAAGCTGCTGTATAACGCTCACCCACCCGGCTTACTGCCAGATCATGACCAGACAATATCAGCTTAGGAACCGTTGAGATCGACTCGCTGACATCAAAACTGATGGTAACCTTATCTTCTGCTTTCAACTGCTCCAGCCTGGAATTCGAAAACTGAACCTTCACATTTTTTAACTCAGGAGCGGTCTTATCATAGATTAAAGCAGATCCGTTGAAATCTACCTGGCTCAGGTCTTTCGAAACATTACCAGCAATATCCCTGATATTTTTTATCGAAAAAGTAACCGGGCCTTCAGGGTCTGATGCCGTCAGTATATAAGATGTTTCATAGTAGTTATCACGATATACCGGAATAAGCTTATGGCCGTTTACGCTCATTTCAGGAATGTTAGCTAAAGTTTCCTCCGCTTCAAAGGCAAGTATAACCTGGTCGCCTTCTTTTCCTTTTGGATATCTTTCTGTTGTGTTCCTGTTTACCATCCTGAAGGAAAGGAATTTCGTCCCAGCCGGAGTCTTGTCGTAGAATACAGAAGCAGACGCGCTCGTTACTTCTGCACCTTCATTTCCCACCAGGTCTCTATAGTTGCTGATCGTAAAAGGGATTATACCTTCCGGATCAGACTCCTGCAGTTTGTAGGTAGCTTCATAGGCCCCTCCTTTCTGTACGACCGCAACTTCATGCCCGCCAATCGTTATAGCGGGTGCTGCCGGTAACGTCTCTAGTGCAAAAAAAGACAGAACAACCTCATTATCTTTTCCCACCCTTGCCGGATTGCTGCTGCCCTTCGAAACCATTCTAACCTGCTCCAGCTTCGGAGGCGTCTTATCAAATATAACGGCTGCCGTACTGGTTCCCACCGTACCGCCATCGCCACCCGAGGTGTCTTTCAGGTTACTAATTGAAAATGGAACCATGCCTTCGGTCGTTGATAAACCCAGCGTACAGGAAGCTTTATATACTCCACCTGAAAGTGAAACCGGCACTTGCTGCCCGGATATGGTCACTGAAGGGAGTTGACTTAAGGGCTTAATGGCTTCGAAAGTTAGGGTTACAAGATCTCCCGGCCTGGCCTTTCCGGATTCAGCATTACTGGAAACCATCCTGACATTTTTAATATAAGGAGAGCCCAGCTTCCTGATCCTCCCATTTTGATTATCAGCGATAAATACATCCCCATCATTGTTCACCGCAATGGCTTGCGGAAAATTCAGCTGAGCATCTATGGCCAGCCCGTTATCACCGCTATACCCGGCTATCCCCGTCCCTGCAATTGTTGTAATAACTCCTCCTGCAGATATCTTTCTTATCTGCTGATCGGTACCCGACAGGTATATATTATTATCCTTATCAAGGGTAAGGCATCGTATTTCACCTAAACCCGCATTTATAGCCAAAGAATTATCTCCGGATTTCATCCTCGTTCCGTTGCCGGCAACCTGAGTGATATTCCCTGAAACCGCATCTCTTTTAAAGATGCGAAAGGCAGAATTATCTGCGTAGTACAGGTTTCCATCTCTGTCCAGGGCGATCTTAAGAAAGCCCGATGAGTAATCAGCATTCCGGGCCACTGTACTGACCGTCTGTGTAACAGCGTCTATTCGCCTTACCCTACCGTAATACTCTGAAAGATAAAGATTTCCTTTTCCGTCAACCTCAATCTGGTCTACCATACCGAAGTCAGTATATAAAGCAGTATTTCCATCTTCGCTATAAGCGATGTTTCCCGTACCCGCTACTGCTATGATCTTACCGGACACAGTATTAACTTTCAGGATCCTGCCTTCGCCGGTATGCGCAATATACAGGTTATCTGATTTATCTATCGCAATCCCCACCGGTCTGATCCCTGCCTGTGTAGCCAGCCCATTGTTCTGGTAATTTGTATAGGTATTACTTCCATTCCCTGCAACATGATAGATCGTGCCGTCCGCAACATTCACCCGGTCGACAAAAACCTCACCATGAGCGACGTAAATGTTCCCTTTACTATCTGTTCTGATTCCGGTGGGCCCCCGAAGGTTTGCACTGGTAGCAAGAGTACCATTGACAGGCGCAGGGGCTGTCATCATGAGCCCTGTCCCCGCTACTGTGGTGATCAAAGCCGAAGGCGGCTCTGGAACCGAGATAAATACAGAAGAAGAAAAAACACTTTCCGAATGATTGTCTACAGCCTTTACAGCATAGTAAAACGCATCGCCGCCCGCTACTGCATTATCTGTGAAGTTCGTTGAATAAACCATTCCGGGCAAAGCCGTAAGGGAGCCTGACGAACTTCCCCGGTAAACCTTATATGCCACAGCACCTTCCACATTGTTCCAGCCGAGACTAACCTGATAGCTCATAATGGAAGCGGTAAGGTTAGAAGGCTGTGGTAAAACAGGTATCGCGCCCAGTTCCGTTGATTTTAAGCTTTCACAATTCTTATTCACTGCGGTTACTGCGTAATAGTACCGTGTACCATTAGATGAAGTCTTATCCTGAAAAGCTGTGTTCTTTACAGGCATTCCCGGGAGTAATGCCAGGCTGCCAGAAACTGTACCCCTGTAAATATTATATTCAGTTGCTCCATAAACAGCTTTCCATGTCAGATCTATCCTTCCGTTTCCCGGCACCGCGCTGAGTAACACCGGAGCGGCGAGAGTAGAAGGCAGTGCTTGCTCTGCTTTGTATAACTTATTGCCCGGTTGATCAGGGATAAAGATATTTCCAAGTTCATCCATTCCTATACCCGTAGGCATAACCGGAACAGAAGTCAAATCAACTACCGTCTTAACGGTATTAGTCTGAACATCCAGTTTCCGGATACGGGAACTTCCCCAGTCGGCAATCATGACGTTGCCAAAAAAGTCAACAGCCACATCAAAGGGATAATCGAACCTGGTATTGAGCGCAGGTTCGCCATCTGTCCCTGAACCCTGCATTCCATTACCCGCAACTGTAGAGATCTTGCCATCGGTACTAATTTTCCTGATCCGGTGATTTCCGCGATCGGCTATATAAACATTTCCCGAGCCGTCCACAGCAACCCCATTAGGGTTTTTTAACCTCGAACCCGTTGCCGGGCCGCCGTCTCCGCTGAAACCAGCTCCGCCATCTCCTGCGATAGTCGTGATTATTCCATTCACATCTACCTTCCGGATTCGATTATTGACATTGTCGGCTATAAACATATTGCCAGCCGCATCCACCGCAATTCCGGTTGGTTTGTTCAACAATGCTGCGGTGGCAAGACCGCCGTCTCCGGAAAAGCCGGCGGTCGATTTTCCAACAACTGTTGTAATAATGGTGGTACTGAGATTGATCTTCCTGATGGCATTATTATTCTGATCTGCAACATACAGGTTGCCTCCGGATATTGCTAAGCTGTAGGGGCGGTATAAACGGGCATTCGCAGCTGGCCCCCCTTCTCCCTGGAATCCGTTAAGGCCATTACCAGCAAAAGTACTGATGTTTCCATTTACGTCAATTTTACGTATCCTGTTATTGTTTATTTCGGCTACATAAATATTCCCATCTTTGTCCGTTACAGCGTCTGTCGGACCATATAACTGAGCAGCAATAGCCGGCCCTCCGTCACCGGAGTTCCCAGCCGTCCCGTTGCCTGCTATAGCAGTAAAGGATTGGGCTGAAACCGGTTGGTGTAATAATATAAAGAAGATCCCTGCGATCAGGAGTACTGCAACCCAGTACCTTCCGGGCAGCAATTTTAAAAATGCTCTTTCTGCTGAAGTAAAAATATCCATGTGTGAGGAAATACTATTGAATCTGATTAATCTAATTAGGATAAAAAACAGCCGGCATTAATCAAGTAAATTAAGGGCTCTTTCAAGACAGGGTTCGTTAGGGCCAAAACCAAATGCCGGATTATCTCCTACATTCGCATTATTATCTACCGTGATGCCCCTTTCAGAATCTACTATTCCCCTGTTTACATTGCTAAAATAACCGACAACAAGACTTACATCGTATGTACGTTCATCCCGCACTTCGACGGGCAGCAATGAAAAATCAACAGTCGTAACGTTCTTAGTTCCTGTATCTTGTCCTACTATGATCAGATTGTTATCGAAATAAGGCTTTAAAGAATTGATAACCAACAAACTTGCAGAATTTGTTTCCTTTGAAACAATGAAACAAATTTTTTCAAATATATGTGTGTTGATATTCCGAAACTTTATAGGTGACCACAACGGCTTAAGGTAGTCGTATAAAGAAGTCACTCTATCGGGAGCCTTCCTGGCTTTTAGAAACGCTTCCTGTTCTAATGTCCATGGACTTGTGGTTATCTGACTAAATCCCCACAATATACTATTAAGCTTCAGAGAATAAGAGGTCTGTCCTTCAAACCGCGCACCAGCAAGATTGTCAAGCAACCTACCAGCAGCCTGATTGGATCCACCGCTATTATACCTAAGATCAATTATAATTTTCTTTATGCCATTATTTTTAAAAGAGATAAATTGTTGATCAAGTATCTCAAGGTTATCCTCATCTCCTTTAAACGAGTCGTAAATCATATATCCTATCTTTTCACGCTCTTTTGTCTCCTCATCCACTAGATCGACAATTCCGCTATAAGGAATCGGATCATACACATAAGGCGCTTTTACTAAAGATAAGCTACGATACCCGGTTTGATTTCGAATCACTAAATTTAACGTCCCATTAACATTAAATTTAGATTGAACATCCTTCATTGCTGTACCTTTTACCGGCAGTCCTCCCACTGATATCACCTCCCACCCCCTTCTTAAACCAGCATTTGCAGCAGGCGAAGATACGTTGACAGATGCGATATAATATGTGCCGTTGATTTTCCGCTTTACTGAAAGCCCAAAAGTACTTTGATATAAATGATCTCCAGATTCTACCCAATAATAAGGTTGAAGTGGATCTGGTCCTGTATCAAGACTAGACCATTTGTCAATCTTATTAGGAGATAGCGCCTTAATCGCCTCCAGTTCATTGTTTAACGCAGCTACCTTAGCATACTCATTAATGAATAAAGAATCCAATCCGAATTTTTTCTTATCGGGCCAGGGATAATTCCACAAGTAACACATCCTTGCCAACTCATAGAGCTCTGTTGCTAGAGCTCTAGACGAAAGTGGCTTATCTTCCTGAAGGTTCCGCCTGTCAGGGTTTTCAGGCTTAGTATCATCTTTCCTGCACCCGGCGATCAACATTGCACAACATAGTATAAGGATAGGTCCAACAGTTCTTATTTTCATTCTGCCCGTAGTTTTCGAAATTTTATATACTCCCGGCTTCGCCGGAAACTCATCAACGCCTTCATTTTTACGGGAGAAGAAGATAAAAGGTTATCCTTTCTGTTCAATTCACCCTTCAAATTGTTCAGTTCACCCTGTTTAAACTGTCCGTCCGTGATTCTGCGGGTCATATTTGTCAAAAAAGACAAACGCTATGCAGAAAATGATCATCCTCACGGTAAGCCTCTTCATCGGCTTCTGTGTTTTCGCTCAGACAGACAACGACAAGATTCTTGGCAAGTGGACCAACGAAGACAAAAGCCGGGTAATAGAATTCGTAAAGAACGGCGACGCATACGACGCCATCATCAGGCAGGCCAATGATGAGAGCCTGGCCGGCAAAAAACAAATTACGTCTCTTCAAAAAGACGGAATCAACACCTTTAAAAACGGAACAGTGCACGTCTTAAAAAAAAGTAAGACTGCCAGGTGTACTGCAAAACTTGTAAATGACGACAAGCTGGAAATAACCGCAACCTTCGGCATGATGAGCAGGAAACAAACCTGGAGCAGGGTAAAATAGCAGTTAATGAAAAAGATAATTGCCCTGCTCTTTTTTCTGTCAGTTTCAGCAGCCAAAGCCCAGGTCACTTTTGGCTCATTGCAGGAAGTATTTGACTATGCTGACAAAAATGCTGTCAGCATCCGCAAAGCCCGCATTGATGAACAAATAAGTCACTCACAAAGCCAGGCAGCACGTACATCTCTGCTTCCCTCGGTTAATGCTTCGGCAGCCTTCAACGATAATATCACCCTGCAGCCTACCCTGGTGCCAGCCGCGCTGTTCAACCCGGCAGCTCCTGAAGGCACTTTCAACGAATACACCTTCGGACGCCGGTATATCTACAACACCGGTGTCCAGGCAAGCTGGAATGTGCTCGATTTTCAAAAATGGTTTGAAATTCAAACCGCAGGAGCCCGGGAAAAAGCCAGCCAGGCAGCCACCGTTAAAATAAAGTATGATACTTATAACCAGCTTGCACAACTCTATTACTCCATCCTGCTGACCGAAAAATACATTCTCATTGCCAGGGAAAATGTACAGGCAACCGGCAGTATATGCGAAACAACACAGGACAAGTTCCGCCAGGGAATATTCGCTGAAGAAAACTTCAATCGCGCCAACATGCAACTGATACAGGCAGCAAGCGACCTCCGGAACCGGGAATATTCGCTAAGCCAGCTCTATAACCAGTTGCAGGCACAGCTCAATCTTCCCGGCGGCGTCCGGCTTACGGAGCAATTGGTAACCAGGCCTGTTCCTGATCTTGTTCCGCTGAAGCAGCATCCCGATGTCCTGTTGCAGGAAACACAACTTGCACTGGCAGAGGCTCAGTTGCGGCAGGTCAAAACAGCCGGCTATCCTTCTCTAACCATAGGTTATCAATACAATTACAACTGGGCTACAGACAGAATGTTCGACTTCACCAGTACGAACACCCTGCCGCAGCAATTCCTCGCTGTAAAACTCAGCATACCCGTTTTCAACGGTTTCGCTGTCAGAGAAAAGAGCCGGCAATCGAAACTTGCCCTCAGCCAGGAACAGCTGCTCCTGGAAAACAGGAACCTGTCGGCCGCAAAAGAAGATGAAACCCTGCACCTTCAATACAGGCAGGCGGAAGAACAATTGCAGGCACAGCAGGAAATCCTCTCCCTTCAGCAATCAAATGACCGGCATACCGCCAACAGGTACCAGAGCGGGATAATCGGCGCAGATGAACGGCTGGATAAATTCGGTGATTTGCTCAGCGCACAGAGCCGCTATATGCAGAGCCTGAGTGATTATTATATAAGTTATTATAAAATACATATCCGCGCTTCGACCGGAAACTAAATTTAGAAAGCCTGATGCTTTCCCAGGAAAACACAAATGGATAAAATAATAAAAGGAATGATGTTGTGGTCTTTGATTGCTGTTCTGACTTCATGCAGCGAAAACAACAAAATAAAACCGGAGAGAAAAACCATCCAGCAGGCTGTATTCGCCAGCGGCCAGGTGGTCAGGGAGAACGAATACATGGTATCCGCCAATTTCGACGGCATCATCACTGAGCTTCCCGTAAAAGAAGGAGATAATGTAGGCGCGGGAAAACTATTGTTCGTGATCAAAAACGATGTCCAGACTGCACAAACCAGAGAGGCTGAATTGGTTTACAAAGATGCAAGCCGGAATGCTCTACCCTCCGCGCCTCCGCTTCAGCAGGTTCAGATTCAGATCAGGCAAACAGAAATACAGTTAGACCAGGATAAGCAGAACTATGAGCGCTATTATGCACTCCTGCGCCAAAATTCAGCATCACAACTTGAATTTGAAAAAGCAGAGCTTCAGTACAAGACAACCCGGAACAACCTGCGTTCGCTGACAAAGAACTACCAGGAAGCCCGGAATGCACTTCTGCTGAATGCAGAAAAAAGCCTGTCGCAGCTAAACGCACAGCAGTCTGTGCTGGCTGACTACCAGATAAAGGCTGACAAAGGAGGTACTATTACAAACCTCTATAAGAAAGAAGGCGAATTGGTCCGCAAGGGAGAAGTCATTGCACGCATCAGCAGCGGAACTCCCCGGCTGGAAATGTACATAGCCGAAGAAGATATTACGAAGATATCCCTGGGGCAATCTGTATTGGTGCACCTGAATACTTATCCGGATACGGTTTTCAAAGCCCGTGTCACCGAAATACTCCCAGCGTTCGATACTGAACAACAATCGTGCGTAATCAAAGGGGTTTTCCAGACATCTCCCCCTGCCCTGCTATCGGGAGTTCAGCTACAGGCGAATATCATGCTCGGAAATCGTTCCGGCGTATTGATGATCCCAACGGAAGCTGTCGTAAGAGGGAATTATGTCATGCTGCAGGATGGCGGGGAGAAAAAGATCGTCCTGGGACAGAAGTATGGTAAATGGGTAGAGGTCAGATCCGGACTTACCGAAGAGGATCTGATTCTCCTGCCCGCTAAATCCCCCCGCAAATGAACCGCACCAATAACAAAATATCCTGGGTACATCTGACCTCAAAATTAAGGCAGCTGTTTGTCGCGGTCCTCTCCGTAGTCTTCGGGATCTCCATGTACATTTTCATGAACAGCTTCATGAATGGGGTAAATAATGCTCAAACCGATATCACCTTTACTTCAATGGCGCATATTAAGGTATACAATGACCTCAACGGAGAATCACCCATCCTCCTTCCCCCGCCTCTTTCTTCCGATACTATTCAGTTCGTCAGTAATGCAAGGGAAATAAGTTATACGGAAGGCATCCGGAATGCTGATGAAATAAAGAACATCCTGCTGTCTAATAAGAACATTGTCGCTGTTACCGAGCAGGTAAACCAGAATGTGTTTTTCCGCAATGGAGTAGCCAAACTGAACGGAACCCTGTCGGGAATCGACGTGACAAACGAACCGCGGCTGTTCGGGACGAACGACTATATGGTGGAAGGAGATTTAACCGAGCTCGATAAGCGCCCCGATGCTATTGTACTTGGCAGCGGACTTGCAGTCAGGCTCAGCGCGTATACCGGTGATAACATCACACTGACCACCTCCGATGGTGTAACGAAAATCTTCCGTATCACGGGGATCATTGAAACAGGCACCGGCAGTATCGACAAATCACGGGCAATGATCTCAATTCAATCCGCCCGCCAGCTTCTTTCAAAAAATAAAAGTTACGCTACCGAGGTATTGGCCAATGTACGGGATTATAACGATGCCCGGAAGATAGCAGATGAAGTAAAGGGCGATATAAAGTATAAGACAGAGCCCTGGCAGGAAGGCAACGCTCAGCTCGAATCCGCCAATACACTGCGGGATATTATCGCGGTAGCCGTTTCCCTTACCATCCTCATCGTCGCCGGATTCGGAATCTATAATATCATGAACATGACGGTAAACGAAAAAATGAAAGAGATAGCCATTCTGAAAGCAATGGGATTCGATGGAAAAGATATCATCCAGATCTTCCTGACACAATCGATCATTATTGGTCTGATAGGAGGTTTTACCGGCCTGATCACCGGATTTATTATTTCAGCTATCGTCGATCGGATTCCCTTCCATATTGCTTCATTTACCACTCTCCCGATATCATACATCCCACTCGATTATGTTATGGCCCTGGTATTCGGACTGATCATCACGTTCATCGCCGGCTATTTGCCGGCAAAAAAAGCATCTGAAGTGGATCCCGTAGCTATTCTCAGAGGCTGACAATAAGCTATCAAAATAAAACGACATACTATGCAATCATTAGCGGCAGTAAACATCAATAAGTATTTTTATGATCCTCAGGAGTTTCATGTACTCAAGGAAGTAAGCTTCGAGGTAAAAAGAGGTGAATTCATATCAGTTGTCGGCAAATCGGGTTCAGGGAAATCCACGCTTTTATACCTTCTTTCCACTCTTGACACCGCTTACACAGGAAGCATCGCCATCAACGGAACAACCGTGACCGGTCTGACTCAAAATCAACTGGCAACTTTCAGGAATGAACACATCGGTTTCGTATTTCAGTTTCATTATCTCCTCCCCGAATTTACAGTCCTTGACAATGTCATGCTTCCTGCACTCAAATTAAATAAGCGCCCGAAAGAAGAAATACGGGAAAAAGCCCTTGATCTGCTTACGCTGCTCGACGTCAGGGGGCACGAGCATAAAAAGGCATCCATGATTTCCGGTGGACAGCAACAGAGAGTGGCCATTGCCCGTGCTCTCATAAATGATCCGGCCATTATTATGGGAGATGAACCTACCGGCAACCTCGATTCAAAAAACACAAAAACGGTCTTCAATATTTTCCGTCAGCTTGCCCGCGAAAGGAATCAGACAATTATCGCAGTAACCCACGATGACGAGTTTGCGGCAAACTGCGACAGGATCATTGAAATGGTAGACGGCAGGATCATAGCACAACATCCATGAAAACCCGCATAATATTACTCCTCACCTTCGTGAGCGTGTCCTCCTTTGCCCAGGAGCGCTCAGCCCAGATGGCAGGCCTGGAATACAGCCGTGAAAAAATGCAAAATGACAGCATAAAAGGTTACAGTGATAACCTGAATGCTTATCTCAATTTCCCCATCAGCAAAGGTGATAAACAAAGAATTGGCGGAAGGATTCAGTTCAGGAGCAAAACGATCAGTAATACCGGCCAGTATTTTGATCATCATCTCTATTCCATCGACCTGAATGTGTCCTGGCAGAAAAATATAAAAGACAACGCTCAATTCTATCTCTTCAGTCAATTTGGCTTCTATTCGGATTTCATTGATCTGAGTACTGAGGACTTTAGGTATTCAGCAGGCTTCAGATACGTCTTGCGGCACAACGATAAACTCCAAACGGGCTGGGGTATGGCCTATAGCCGCCAGTATTTCGGACATCAGCTTAACCCCTTCTTCTCGATAGAATACGACATAAGCTCAAGGCTCCGGCTATCCGGACTTCTCCCGATCCGGCCTAAACTCACTTACGCACTAAGCGAAAACATATTTCTGAGCAGCGAAATATCAGGCAGTGCCGGTAGCTACAGACTTTCAGCCCTAGATAATAATAACCGTTTTATCCGCATCAACCAGTGGTACAGTCTCAGCAGCCTTGGGTTCACCTTGCGAAAACAGCATCTCATCTCTATTGGACTCGGGTACAACCTTCGCCAGACCGTTAGATTGTATGATGATGGGCAAGATCGGGCGCTGAGCATTTTCACATTCGATATAAAGAAAAAGAGTACCCCGGCTGCAGAGGTTAAAACCAGGGGAACCATCCTGAGCGTTAGCTACAGTTTTAAATTAAAATGAAGACATTATCAAGAACGAAAGAAGAATAAAAATATGAGTCATGCGTTCATTCAACGTTTCGCCATCGCCCTGCTGCCGCTATTAAGCTGCATGTTCGCCCCCTACAGCTATTATGACGACTATGAAGCCTGCTTCTGCCAGACCGGCCTCTGCCATTACCAATATTGCCCTTCCTGTTGTTGCTCATACTTTGAAGATACTTTCGATCCCCCACCCGACACTACCGGGGACCATCTGAAATATAAGTCGCTTCAGTCCCGCGAAGCGCGTAAGAAATAAATATATTTGATAAGGAAAATGAAATGGCGTGCAGATAAAATACTACCTGTTGTATTGTGTTTAATACTGCCTGTATTAAATGCGATCACCATGAGGAGTATTGAAAAAATTGAGGATTCGGGCATGGGCGTGTTTTGGCGCTGGCTCAGCATCTCCATCATGCTGTATATCCTATGGCATATCCTCGACTTTGTATCAAGAAAAGCGCAGACGTACAAATGGTTGAAGGTACTGCTTGCCTGCATGGTCTTTTTTGTCATCGTATACAGCATTTATTCATTTACGCCTTTCTTTCAGAAACATACGCTGAAATGGATGTTCATTTACAAGTATTTCCTTGCCACCATTCCCTTCCTGATCATCCAGTATGCATTCCGGGCCAACAGGAAAGTAGCCTTACTTGAACTGGAAAAGCAGCAGATCCAAACGGAGAACTACAGAGTACAGCTCGAAGCCCTCCGTTCAAAGGTCGACCCGCATTTCCTGTTCAATTCGCTGAATACTCTTCGTACCATGGTCCGCCACAGTCATCCCCAGTCAGAGCAGTTTATTCTCAGTCTCTCCGACTTCTACAGGCAGACATTAAAATACAATGAAGCCATCACCCTGACGCTAAACGAAGAGATCAAGGTACTCCAATCCTTCCTCTTCCTGATGAAGAGCCGTAACCAGGCAGCAGTCTCGGTGAGCATGCATATAGACAGCAACAAGGAACATTATCTCATTCCTATGCTTGCTTTACAAGTGGTCGCAGAGAATTGCTTTAAGCACAATTCAATGACCGCCCGGACCCCTTTGAGGATTGAAATAAGAACAACGGAGGACTTCTGCGTAGAGGTAAAGAACAACCTGAACCCCAAGCTCGAAATCACGGAAAGGTCAGGTTATGGTATCGACAACCTCAATAAGCGTTATGAGCTTCTGGGGATAAAAGACGGGGTTACAGTAACAAGAGAGGAAGAACACATTGCCGTAACGCTAAAACTGATGCAGCCATGAACGTACTGATAGTAGAAGACGAAGCACACACTGCAAGCCTCCTGCAGGAAATCATTGAGCAGGACAAGGATTTCATGGCAGTCGAAAAACTGGAGTCGGTAGCCGACGCTGTGTATTATCTCAGCAAATACCAGCAGAACCTCGACTTGTTGTTCTTCGATATTCAGCTGGCCGATGGCCACAGTTTCGAGATTTTCAAACATGTAGATGTATTCGTTCCCGTTGTCTTCTGTACCGCATATGATGAATACACTTTAAAAGCAATCAAAAATAATGGGATAGACTATATTCTTAAACCATTCAGGGAAGAAGATATACATGCAGCTCTTGCCAGATATAAAAAGCTCACATCAGCTCTGCAAACGAAAAACACGAGACCTTTTCAAATGGAGCAGCTCCCCCAAACGCGTTACCAGCAAAGCTTTCTGACTCAACTCCGGGAAAAAACAATTGTCAGACAAGTAAAAGACATTGCCCTGTTTTACATAGAATTCGAAACAGTGTATCTGTTCACATTTACCGGCGAACAGTTGCCCCTCTTTAAAAACCTGGAATATATAGAGTCCGTTTGCGACCCCCGGCAGTTCTTCCGTGTCAACCGGCAGATGCTTGTTAACAAGGATGCAGTTCTCAATATAGAACCTTACTTTAACAGGAAAGTAGTAGTACAGCTTAAAATAAAACCACCTGAAAAGGTGATTGTCAGCAGGTTAAAAGTAACGTCCTTTAAAAACTGGCTCGAGCATTGAGCTTCCCAGTTATAATAATAAGCCATGCTTCTGTCTCCGGAGAAAATAACAATGAAAAGAGGAGAGTAAGAGTCTCAGGAGAAACGCTGAAAACATTGTAAATATGATCTGTGATATCATAAGCCAGTACTCCCACTCTGTAAAATATCGACATTATCGAACCTGTCGTAAATGTCAGCTGGTGAGAACCAGTGCCGTTAGCAATACAAAAGGGACGAAAATTGCAATGTGAATCAGTCAACAGGTTCCACTACTCTCTGACTAATGTTACACCTGCCACATTTTGCCAGTTTTGTATAACCTGGTCGTAATATGGGACCTCCTGAGATCCCCCCTTCCAGATAGAGTACACCTTCTTATTACCGGGCCTGATATAACTATTAGCGGTTTCCAGCTCCTTAGTGGTGATCCCTGTTAATACTTTATTCAAATCAAAGCTAAAAACCGCGTTATAGCCGACAGAAGGGTCAATTGCTACATCTGAAACTGTAAGATTTGCTTCAAAAGGGTAGGAACTCCCCACTACTACACTATCAGTTCCTCCTGTGCTGTTGGTAAATGTACCTTTGAATTCGAAAGCAAAGTCAGACTTTGGCGATTTCCTTAAAAACATTTTTACATTCACGTCCTTATAGGCTCCTGAGGGTAATTTAATTACTCCGGCCAATGCATTTGCATTGAATATGTCCAGTTTTTTCCCAACTATAATGGTTGTATCAAGCAGATTATTGCTTTTGCCTCTAAATGCAATTTTCTCGACATAAACAGTTGCAAAGGACCACTTAACATTAACGGTAAGACTAAGACTATCCGGCCCGGCAATCGTGTCAGACGAAACACTTGCGGCTCTAATACCAGGCCGACCGACTTTGGCGTAATAAGAAATGCTGCCAAATCCCTGATTGGTTTTCACTGCTGCGTCCTCCTTTTCAAGAGTACTGTCTTTTTTGCAAGATATAATTCCCAAGGTTATCAGAAGCATGCCGGCCATGCATTTTTTCAATGAGGATTTCATTATTAGCGGCTCTAGTTTTTTGTTAAATATATGAAGAAGCAACAAATTTTGATATTATATTTCTGTTATTAGTAAGTCTTTTCATCCAGACATACTAACTGGCATTTTTAATTAACAGCCGGGCTTTTTACCCATCTAACTGAAGAATTATCGGATGCTTGTTCAATCGTTTGCTGTTAGGTAATTACATCCTCTACTCTTGTACCGCATCTTCGGCACCCTGGATCAAAGCAGTCAGTTCTTTCTGTATCTCTCTCCCCTGATCTTTATTATACCATTTTTGCAATTCCACTTTCAACGTTTCAAAATCAGCTTTTTCTGCCGTCAATTTCCGGTAAAGCTCCTGACAAGGAGCTGGCCTCGGTCCCCACACTCCCAAATCCTTTCCGCTCTCATCCCTGATAATCAATTTAGGGATCGACTTACTGCCATTAGTAAGATAACTGCTTATGCTGAAAGGTTCAGAATCTCTTAGTTCATAATCTATGCTTACAAGAGGGTTAAGCTCCGCGACCTTTTGAATGAACGGAACAATATGGGCTGCATCACCGCACCATGGTTCAGTAATCACTATCCATTTTTGAGGTTCAATGATATTACCCGCAGCAGTTATTATAGGGGCGCTTAACTCAGCGGTCTTAAACCAGCGGTTCATCCGGACCCAGTTTAGTTTTGTATACTCCATATAATCCACGGAGTCATACGGAGCTTTAGGATCTTCATCTGCCAGTACTTGCTGAAAATAGTCCAGGTATGCTTTTAAGTCCATTTAATAAATTTTAAGTAAATAACCCGAAGATAATAAAGTCCCGGTTCCTGTTAGCAGATAAAAATCAAATAAAAAAGATTTTGGATAATTTCCTTTTAACCTTTACCTTAGTCAGCACACAACCACCAACCACACACGAATCCCAAAGTTTTCCCCGAGCTCAGACAAACCAAAGGAAGAGGTATGGCCAGGTCCTGCCTTTTTGTGCAACCTGAATCTTTGGTAATCTTCCGGATCTCAAGATAAAAATGTCCTTTTTTCAGCTTTGGCTTGTAGCCCTTGTTCGCCTCTGCATCCGGACTTGTTCGGGAATGCTGGCAGGCTCGCTTGGGTCGGCACGCAGTTTTCTCCGGGATTTCTACGGGATTTTTCCCTGATTTTACGGAGAGATCCCGGAGAAATCCGGGAAAAAACTAGCAGAATTCTGCGTAAAAAGACGAACCAGGCTCAAAGCTGTCCCGAACCGATCCCGAACATGTCTGCCTTCTGGTCCTATAGACAAATGTGTAGATCAGGGCAGACTGACTTTGGTGGTTGCGAAGCCAAAACACTTTCGGACACTTTTGATTCGTCCACCCTTAGATTTTTTTTCAAACACCCAACAAAAGCACTGGCTCATTTCAGGGGCAATCCTGACAAGGCCCGGTTGAATAAAACACCCTCTAAAACTCTGAAAGCGATAAGACTAACCTTCTTCGTTCAGTCTTGAATATATGAAAGCTTTGCACCCTGGAAAGTGGGCTTTTTTAACTGAGCCTTTAGTTTTCTGAAACTCTCAAGCGGCCCCTGCGCAGCGAACACGTTAACCAGCCAGGCCGGAATCGCTCCGCCCGGATCAACCTGTAAGGTATATTCAACTTTTACCTTATTCCCCACCGGCGATAATATCCATTTCCCCTTCGAATGGCCAATTCTGACAATCCCGTGTTTTAAAGGAACATAACCGGGAACAGCAGGTCCGTCAATGGTGACCGCTTTGGTGCGGGGATCCTGCGTCACTGTTAAGTGCGCAACAAAATCCCGGTTTTCACATGGCCAGGGAAGATCAACTTCTGAATAGTAATAAAGTTCCGAGGGGGAGACCTTTTTTATCAACACAGATGACTTTGTATGGTAAACCCACTGACTACCCGTATTCACATCCATCAAAACGCTTACTAGTTGCGACAGGTCAGTGTCAAGCATCGCGATCACCCTCACAGCCTTAACTTTTGAATCGGGTACGGCGGTTTTGTATATCTTAATTCCTTCTTTTTCCGTATCCAGCTTCCAGTTGTCCTGGGCGCGGACAGCCAGTTGAGAAGCGATAAAAGCAATAGCCAAAGCACATCTTACAATCATCTTGTAAAACTATTGTTTAAGCCGTAAACTCAGGGCTTTCCTGAAAGAATTGACTTAAATCTGAATCTCTGGCACTTTCTTTAGCCAATGCAGACATATTTTTCTGGTATTACTTAACTCAACGCCGATCAGTTTCAACTGGCTGGAGTAAATTTTTCTATTCTTAAACTAGCAAACCCTGCCTAACCGAAACTTAACTTTTTTATAACATGCGCCATCCCTTTAGTCCGGATTGCAGAAGATAATTTTGCATACAACTATGGTACTGACGGTTAACGAGGCAAACCAGGATGAAATTCTGGCCGGGTTAAAGACAAGCAGCGAAAAAGCTTTTGAATGTATTGTTAACTCCTTCACGAAAGACCTGTTGCAACAGGCGATGAAACTTACAAGGGACAGTGACACTGCAAAAGACCTGGTGCAAGACGTTTTTGCCGGAATTTGGGAAAAGAGAGAACAGCTTACAGTGGGTACCTCCCTTGCAGGCTATCTTCATACAACTTTAAAAAATAAATTCCTCAGGCATGTTTCGAGGGCCAGCCTGCACGAACAGGCAATAGCTCACTTACTCACCCGTATGGATGATATACAGAACGGTATCCTCGACACCCTCGCTGCAAATGATCTTCAAACATCTCTTTCCGAAATTATCGGACAGCTGCCTCCGGCGATGCAAAACATCTTTATCCTTCGCAATGAAGACTATTCCCTGCGTGAGATAGCAGCCGCCCTTGGCCTCGCCGAGCAGACGGTGAGAAGCTACCATTCAGAACTGAACAGGAGGATCAGAGCTGCGCTTATTTCACGGCACCCTGATATCAGCCATTCCCTGTTACTGCTCGTACTGAGCCGCTTAATTTAATCTTAACAATATCATACCGGCAATTTAATATACATTCCTGCCTGCTATGTCTCTGTTGTATTAAAGAACAGATAGTGGATAAAGCACGATTGAACAGGCTTATACGGCGCTACCAAACGAACAAAGCAACAAGTGCCGAACGATATATAATAGACCGCTGGTATGAGTCGTTTCTAAATGAACGTAAAACTACCGGAAATCAACCCGAAACAGCCGGTCTGGATGTTTTTAAAGAAAAGATCCTCCGCGAAGTCCTGAATAAGCGGCAGCCTGTTCCGCTTTACCGCAGGTTGGGCACAGGTATTGCAGCCGCGATAGCGCTCCTTCTTCTTTCTGTAACGATGCTTATTCGTAACGGAACAGCGGACAAAAGCACTGCCCCTGCACGGCAATGTTACACTGCAGTTAGCACCGGCATCGGAGAGGTAAAACGCCTGGTGCTTTCCGACAGTTCGGTGATCTTCCTGAACGCTAATTCATCATTGTACATCCCCCCAAATTTCCGGAAACAAAACCGGGTAGTAAAACTACAGGGCGAAGCATTCTTCGACATAAAGAAAGATTCCCGCCGGCCTTTCAAAGTGTATACCGGATCTGTAGAGGTCAGGGTGCTGGGCACTTCATTCAACGTAAGGGGATATACACCTACCCGCAGTATAACGATCTCCGTGAGCACCGGAAAAGTCAGCGTCTCTGGCCGGTCCGGAATCGCAGGCATCCTGAATAAGGGCAGAAAAATGGAGATCAGCACCAAAAGCGGCCGAAGCGTTTTCTCCGGTTTTAACACTGAAAAAGATGCGGGCTGGAGAAGCGGCACAACTGTATTAGAGCAGGCATCGTTCGGCGATCTGGCAGAACTATTCTACAACTATTACGGGATCAAGCTCCAAACAGTAGATCCGGAAATTAAAACAATGAAATACAACTTTACTATCCGGGCATCGCGGCAGTGGAATAAAACACTTCTACAGCTATGCAGAATGACTGGAAAAAAATTCAGAAAGGAGGAGAACAGGATAATACTCTACTGACGATAAACAAACCGGCGCAGCATAGTGCCGCACCGGGACTCTTTCGTTGCAGTACAAGATTGGACCCTTAGCCTGCAACCGCTATAGCAAATCAACAAGATTTACCAACACTTCAAAAATAGATAACAATTATGAAATTTTCACCGCGTTGGCGCTGGTATATGAAAATAACAACAATCCTCTATATACTCATTACTACTACCGCTCCCGTACTGAATGCTTCCTCCGGTAATGCACAGGTATTACAGAAGAAGGTAAGCCTTAGTTACACACAGACCACTCTCTACCAGGTTGTGCGTGACCTGCAGGAGAAAAACAGCATTGACTTTGATTTTACCGATCGTCTCAGGCTTGGCGATATCCGCACCGGACCTGTACGGTTTCATAACGAACCGCTTGAAAGTGTCCTGCACACTCTTTTCTCCAGGCACAAGATTGATTACAGAGAGG
The DNA here is from genome assembly GCF_003130405.1 of Pararcticibacter amylolyticus. Lineage (GTDB taxonomy): Bacteria > Bacteroidota > Bacteroidia > Sphingobacteriales > Sphingobacteriaceae > Arcticibacter > Arcticibacter amylolyticus. The sequence continues at coordinate 175,823 of NZ_QEAS01000004.1, read as the reverse complement.
AAGCTGGCGCTATCATCCTCACGGCAAGACCTCAGCCGGGGACCATTTCCGGGCTCATTACCGACGCGTCGGGACAGCCGCTGCCAGGTGCCGGAGTACAAATCCTTGAACTTAAACAAAGTGTGAGCTGTGGGTCCGACGGGCACTTCACCCTGGCGGTAGCACCTGGCACTTACACACTGAAGGTAACATACATCGCATTTGAAACGCAAATAAAGAAGAACATCGTCGTAGCTGAAGGAAGAAACACTTCTGCCTCTTTTACTATGAAGGAACTTCCCGGTGAACTGAACGAGGTTGTAGTGGTAGGGTACGGCACACAAAAGAAAGTCAACCTCACAGGTGCAGTCTCACAGATCACCTCTCAGGTGATTGAAAACCGTCCATCTCCCAGCCTTACCCGTCTGCTGCAGGGAACCATCCCTAACCTTAACCTTAAAATGGTAGACGGAAGCCCTACGAGAAAAGCAACTTATAATGTTCGTGGCACTACTTCCATCGGTGCCGGAGGGAGCGCCCTGGTCCTTATAGACGGAGCAGAAGGCGATCCTTCCCTCATTAATCCAAACGACGTAGAAAGCGTAACCGTTCTGAAAGATGCCTCTTCGGCGGCTATCTATGGCTCACGGGCAGCCTTCGGAGTTGTGTTAATCACCACTAAATCGGCCAAAACAGGAAAAACCATTATCCAGGCGAACAGCAATTATTCTGTTAACCAAAGGACCGTCACGCCCAACCTGGTTACAAACGGATATGTGTGGGCAAAGAATTTTGATGATTCATATAACGGATGGTATGACTATAACTCCCACCCTACGGTTGTAAACAACATTTTCCCGTTTTCACTGGAATATCTCGACAGGCTGAAGCAGCACGACGAAGATCCCTCCCTTCCGAAAGCAGAATATAACGAAGCCCTTGCACGCTATGAATATTTCGGGAACACCGACTGGTACAAAGAACTGTATCAGGATAATATTCCATCGACCGAACAGGCGCTTAGCATCTCTGGTGGAACAGATAAAACAAGCTATCTTCTTTCAGGAAGATATTACTTCCAGGATGGAATATTTAACCATAACACCGATCGGCTGAATAAGTACAATATACGGGCCAAAGGGGATATTAAGGCCTCAGAATGGCTCACCATTCAGAATAATTTCGAATTATCGGATTATACCTATTCTTTCCCGATGCTTGCCGACCGCGATAATCAGACAATCTGGAGAATGATGGATCTGCTCTCCTACCCGATGGCCCTCATTTACAATCCCGACGGCACGTACACCCATACAGGCGTTTACTCGGGTCTTGCATCCTTTATTGATGGCAATAATGAATCGAACACCTCCAATACCATGTTCAGGAACACGTTGGGTTTTACAGCCAGGGCACTGAACAATGCGTTGACACTGAAAGGCGACTTTACTTTCCTGAAAGAGCGCGCCAATGAGAAACGCATAAACAATTATGTCAGCTACAGCAACGCTCCGGGGCAGACAGCAAGGCTGGGAAGGAGCCTGCTTCAGCAGTTCACCAACGAGCGGACCTATAAAACGTTCAATTTAACAGCAGGTTACGAAAGGCATTTCGGAGTTGGTCATGGGCTTAAGCTTCTCGCAGGCTATAACGCCGAATCATCAAAATACGAAAGCTTCAATGCCAGTCGCGATGGGTTGCTGATCCCATCCAAACCGGACTTCAACTTGATGGACGGTCTCAACTACACCGTGGGAGGAGGAGGCAACGAATGGGCATACCTCGGCCTGTTCTACCGGGTGGGATACGACTATAAAAACCGCTATCTTGCCGAGTTCAACGGCCGCTATGATGGCTCATCAAAGTTTCCGGCCAGCCAGCGGTATGGCTTCTTCCCTTCCGTATCCGCAGGATGGCGGCTCTCGGAAGAACCTTTCATGAACTGGAGCCGGAACTGGCTCGACGAACTGAAAGTCAGAAGTTCCTACGGATCTCTCGGAAACGGGAACGTAGCCCCCTACCGCTACCAGGAACAGATGTCGGTAATCAAGATGAGCGCCGTGCTGAATGGCATCCAGAATAACTATACTCAAATCCCGGACGTGATACCGAATGGACTGACCTGGGAACGCTCTGAAACATTCAACCTCGGAGCCGACATAAGCCTGCTCAAAAGCCGGATGAACATTAATTTCGACTGGTATGACCGGAAAACTACCGATATGTTTACTGCCGGGCCGCCGCTGCCCGCTGTATTCGGAGCTGTTGTGCCCTACGGAAACTATGCCGATATGTCGACCAAAGGATGGGAGCTCACTCTTTCATGGCGTAATAAAAGTACCCTGTTTGGAAAAGCATTCGAATATAGTCTTAATGGTTCGCTGTGGGACAACAAATCGGTCATCACCAGGTTCAATAATCCAACCGGGGCATTGTCGGCCACATACTATGTTGGGCATACGATCGGGGAAATCTGGGGATACCAGACCCTGGGTCTCTTCACTTCAGAACAAGAGATAGCGGGCCATGCCAACCAGGATTTCCTGCAAAACTCCAATAACAGGAAACAACTGCCCGGAGATATCAAATTCGCCGATATCAATGGCGACAAGGTGATTAACCAGGGCGACAACACCATATACAATCCAGGAGACCGGAAGATAATTGGAAATAACTCGCCCCGTTACCAGTTCGGCTTCACCCTAACGGGAAGATGGAATGGTTTTGGCCTTTCGGCATTCTTCCAGGGTATCGGGAAACGCGACTGGTATTTCGCCCCCGAGGCAGGGATCTTCTGGGGCCTGTATAACAGGCCTTATGGATATCAGCCGGTAAAAATGATGGAAAATGTCTGGACAGAAGATAAACCTGATGGATATTTTCCGAGACTGAGAGGATATGCCGCCAACAGTGCTTCCCGTTCACTGGGGGCACCACAGACCAGGTATCTGCAGGATGCAAGCTACATGAGGCTGAAAAACCTCACCTTTGATTACACATTTCCCCGGCCGTGGCTCGACAAGCTTCATATTAAAGGTGCAAACATCTTCCTCTCCACCCAAAACCTGTTCACCCTCTCGGGGATGAATAAATATTCCGACAGCATTGATCCGGAAGTGATCGAAGATCCGGCTTCCGATCTGATGAACAACAGTGGCCAGGGCTATGCCTACCCCATGCTCAAAACAACTACACTCGGTTTAAATCTCACTTTTTAAGATGCTTCACTCTCATATATTCCATAGAAAAGCCCTTTGGCTCGCACTGACCAGCCTGATTGCACTGCTGGCATCCTGTAATAAAGATTTCCTTGAGAAGGAACCATTCGATAAGCTGGTACCCAGTACTTTCTTTAACAAAAAAGAGGATCTGGAGCTCTATACCAACTCCTTCTATCAGAAAATGATGCCCGATGGCTTGTCTGTGGTGATCGCAGACGAGATGGGCGACTATACATCCAAATCAAACTCCCCCGCTTTTATTGCCGGCAATTTCACCCCGGTTGATCAGGCTCGCTGGTCGTGGACAGATCTACGGAACATTAACTACTTCCTGAAGAGATCCAACAACCCTGCCATCGATCAGCAGGTGCGTAATCATTACAAGGGGGTGGCTCGTTTCTTCAGAGCCTGGTTCTATTTTGAAAAAGTAAAGACGTACGGCGATGTGCCATGGTATTCGAAACCACTGGATGTTAACGACACTGAAGAGTTGTACAAGCCGCGCGACCCTCGTACCCTGGTAATGGATTCCGTTTTGGCCGACCTTAATTTTGCTGCTGCCAATATTGAAGATGTAAAAGACAACACCGCTTCAAAGGTGACGCGACAGGTAGCCCTCGCGTTCCAATCACGTGTTTGTCTTTTCGAAGGAACATTCAGGAAATACCATACCGAACTCAACCTGGGGAACACAGCAGACAGTTGGCTGCAGGCTGCAGCCGAAGCAGCAAAAAAAGTAATAGACTCAAAAAAGTACTCCCTTTACAGCACCGGAGTTCCAGATAAAGATTACCGTACCCTCTTCACTTCCGAAAACCCTGTTTCGCAGGAAATACTTTGGGCCGTTGTTTACAACAACTCCCTTAAAAGATGGCATGATATTACCTGGAAATTCAGCAGTGCCACTTACGGAGCCCGCTGGGGGCTCAACAAACAGTTTGTCAATACCTACCTGAACCGTGATGGATCAAGGTTTACCGATATAGATGGATCCGATACCATGCGGTTTGTAAGGGAAGTAACGGGAAGAGATCCGCGTCTTTCACAAACTATCAGGGGAATCGGTTACAAAAGGAGTGATGGCAGCGCGGCCCCACCCAACTTCGGCTACACATTTACCGGATATCAAATCCTGAAATTCAGTCTTGATGACAAACGCCTGGACGGTGCGGCAGAATCCTACAATTCCGTGCCCCTGATCCGATACGCCGAAGTTCTCCTCAACTACGCAGAAGCAGTGGCAGAACTGGGACTTATGAATAGCGACCCTGCAATCTGGAGCAGGACCATCGGCGAACTCCGCAAACGAGCGGGTGTAAAAACGGATCCACCTGTATCCGCTGATCCCTATCTCCAGCAGGTTTATTTCAGCGGGATCAACGATAAATACCTGCTGGAAGTAAGAAGAGAGCGTGGGATAGAACTGATATACGAGGGCTTCAGGTATGCCGATCTTTTACGATGGAAGAAAGGCCGCCTGCTCGAAATGCAATGGAAAGGCATCTACGTAGCCGCTAAAAACGTCCTGATGGACCTGGACGGAAACAGCAGTCCCGATGTCTGCTTTGTTGATGCAGTTCCGCAAACTAAGGTGCCGGGCGTTATCTATTACGTCATAGACAACAGGGCAGCCCGTCTTACCGAAGGAAACAAAGGGTTCGTTACATGGCGGGATGACGAGAAAAGGTCTTTTGAGGATAAGAAATATTACCGGCCGATCGCCAATTCAGATATTGTGGACAATGGCAATCTCAAACAGAATCCAGGATGGGAACAGCAGTAAAACTTTTCATTGCAGGCATTTTTGCGCTTGCAATGAATCACTTATCCGCATCACAGGAGAGCAGCCCAATTCAGCATACAGATACGGTCTGCATTCCGGGAGCTGAGCGTACAGAAGAGTACCTTCCCCTGCTCCGCAATAAAAAAGTAGCGCTGGCCGGCAACCATAGTTCTATGATCGGAAGGCGCCGAATGATCGATTCCCTTCTCGCCAGGGGTGTGAGCATCGTCAGGGTATTTAGTCCCGAACACGGGCTGTACGGAAAAGTCGCCGCCAATACTCCCGTGGAGGATCATGCGGACCCTGTTACGCACATCCAGGTAATCTCCCTTTTCGGACATCACCAAAAACCCAAGCCAGAAGAACTCCGCGGCATCGATGCCATCCTGTTCGACATGCAGGATGTCGGAGTCCGGTTCTATACCTATATATCGACTCTGCATTACATTATGGAAGCCTGTGCAGAAGCCAGCATCCCGGTCATTATACTGGATCGTCCGAATCCCAACGACGGGTATATAGACGGTCCTGTTCTGTACCCTCGTTTCAAAAGTTTCATCGGCATGCACCCTGTACCCATCGTGCACGGCATGACCATCGGCGAATACGCCCGGATGATCAATGGGGAAGGATGGCTCCGGAACAGAAAAAAGTGCAGTCTGACAGTAATACCGGTGGGAAATTATCGTCACGGCCAAAGCTTTGATTTTAAACAACCTCCTTCTCCCAATCTCAACACACCCCGGTCAGTCTTTCTCTATCCTTCCCTTTGCTGGTTCGGAGCAACGGCAGTCAGCGATGCCAGAGGTACATTCTTTCCGTTCCAGGCAATAGGAAGCCCGCTGCTTAAAGGAAAATACGATTTCGCATTCACTCCAAAACCTATTACCGGTATGGCCGAACGCCCGGCACACGCAAACGATACCTGCTACGGTATTGACCTCCGCAACTACCCTCGCGGTGCCTTCGGAATCGGAGGACGGCTCAATCTGCAGTGGCTACTCGAAATGTACAAAAGCTATCCCGAGAAAGCGCTTTTCTTTAACGGGGAGAATGCGAAGAGCCCCGATAGCATCCTGCATTTTGATTACCTGGTGGGAAATAGCTTGCTGCGCGAACAGATCAAACGGGGGTTTAGCGAACCCGCAATCCGTCAAACCTGGGAAGCCGGATTAAAGAAATACAGGAAGATACGAAGCAAATATCTTCTTTACGCCGATCCCCCGGCAGCTATCAAAGTTATGACCTGGAATATTCACCACGGCGCAGACAAAGATGAGCAGGACAGGTTATCACACATGGCCTCCCTTATAAACAGCAGTGGAGCCGGCATAGTGGGCCTGCAGGAAGTCGACAGTGTATGCAGCCGCTCAGACAACATGGATCAGGCTGCCATACTTGCCTCCATGACAGGCATGCATCACCTGTTCCAGAAACACTTCGCCTTCCAGGGAGGTGCTTATGGCAATGCCCTGCTTTCCCGCTATCCCATTGGTAAAGTAAGTTCCTTCCGTCTCCCCATATTATCAGACAGTTCCAAAACAGTCGCATTCTTTGTTGCCGACCTGCACGTCAGCAAAAAGACCATGGTGAAGGCTGCAGTCGTCCATATGGACTACAGGGATTCCCGGTCAAGAATCAACCAGGCAAACATGATCAACAGGATCATAGAGAAAACCAAATGCAGGTATTTGATCCTGACCGGCGACATGAACGCAAGCCCTGGCACAGCAGAAGTGACCACGCTGACAAAATATTTAAAAGATGTTACTAACACGAAAGACCTAACCTTTCCGGCAGGCGGAACAGACCGGAAAATCGACTACATCCTCAGCGGTAAAGGTCTCTGGCCTTTATCGTCTTATGTCCTGGAATCCACTGATTCTGATCACCTGCCGGTCATCTCTGTGCTAGATCTCCGGTTACCTTAAGTGTTGAATAAGAGCAGCAAACACCTTCAGTGTATTGTGCAGAGGTTTTGCTGCTCTCATTCAATTTTGCCGGACTTCTTTCGGTTTCCCGTCCGAATTCGTTCTTTTGCAGGACAAACCGGGCAACTTGCAGAACTTATTTCATGAACAGTGATAACAGGCTAACCTTTGCAGTACTCAAAATAAGATCATGAAGAAAAAAACCATCATCATTATTCATCTTGTTTACTGGTCAAGACTGCTTTTCAGTATTATCCCGTTAGTGTCGTTTCAGTTAAAATCATCTACCTCCGACCTCTATACGCTGTCGCTTCTATGGAGTAGGTTCATTTTTCAACTAGTGCCACTTTTCTCCTTCTACGTTGCTTACTGCTTCCTTTTCCCGACATATTTTACCAGAAAAAAATACCTGACTTTCGGAGCACTTGCTGTACTGACAACACTTTTTACTTTACTGATAGGAGAATTATTCATTGTCCCCTTCAAACGTGAATTCGGAGATATTTTATCTTCTCAAGACAAACATAATGCAATATTATACCCGTTGAAACTGAGACTTCTGAATATGATGTCAATGACTATCAGTGCGATTATCAGCGGCAGTTTGCTCAAAGCCCTGATCTTATGGTTTAACGAGCGGAAGATTAAAGAAACACTTGAGAAAAAAAATCTTCAGACGGAACTGGCGCTGCTACGTGCGCAGATCAATCCTCATTTCCTTTTTAATACACTCAACAACATCGATATCCTGATCGAAAAGAGCCCGGCTAAAGCCTCCGAATATTTAAAAAAGCTTTCCGACATTATGCGGTTCACCATTTACGACGCCTCAGCCGAGAAGATCCTGTTATCCCAGGAACTGGAGTATATCAGCAAATACATTGACCTGCAGCGCATCAGATCATCGGCTTCCGGTTTTGTAAAACTTGAAGTGACCGGGGACCCGGGGAATCTGCAGATTGCTCCTATGCTATTTATTCCGTTCATCGAGAATGCGTTTAAGCACAGCACCAACAAAAAACAGGAAAATGCTATTAATATTATCATCAGGATCATCGGTGAAGAGATCTACTTTTCCTGTAACAACGTGCTTGATAAAATTCCCGGACTTGAAAAAACAAAAGGAGGTGCCGGCTTGGATATCATAAAAAACCGTCTAACTTTAATCTATCCGGATCATATCCTCCACATGGAAAAAACAGAATCGAAATATATAGTAAGCCTGAGCATTAAGCTGAATGAAAATTAACTGCATCATCATAGAAGACGAACCTCTGGCACAGGAACGGCTAAAAGACTATGTCATTAAAGCCGGATTTCTGCAGCTTACCGGCATATTCGACAGTGGAATCGAAGCCATCAGCTTTCTCAGAACCGCCAAAGTCGACCTGATCTTCCTGGATATTCAAATGGACGGCTTCACAGGAATACAACTTCTGGAATCCCTCACCCAACGTCCCGAGGTGATCATTTCTACAGCTTTCGACCAGTATGCGCTGAAAGGCTTCGAGCTTAACGTAGCGGACTACCTGCTCAAGCCTTATACCTTCGAACGCTTCCTGCAGGCAGTAAACAGGGTGTTCGACAAGATCAGCCAGGACGAACGCGTGAACCTGCGGAATTTCCTGTTTGTAAAGACGGAGTATCGTCTGGAAAAGGTCTTACTGGACGATATTCTTTTCATAGAAGGAATGCGCGATTACCGTCGTATTCATACACCAGCTAAAGGTGTCATGACTCTTCAGACCTTTAAAGACCTGGAACAGGAGCTTCCGCCCGCCAGGTTTTGCCGGGTACACAAATCCTACCTTGTAGCCATTGATAAAATTGAAAGTATTGAAAGGGATCGGATAAAGATCCGTGACAAGTACATCCCCGTTTCTGAAACATTTAAAGAAGAATTCCTGAAGAGGATATTTGCTTAGGTTTTCTATGGTAACTCATTCCTGATGTGGTTTACAGCTTTACAAAAAGCTCTTCTCAAAGGAATAAAAAAAGGAGATCAGAAGAGGCCGGAGCCTCTTCTGGTAAAACCTTATATTTTTCCAAGAATACGACTCAGCGTACTTTCCAGTTCTTCGCCACGTAAATTAGTGGCAATGATCTTCCCGCTTGGATCTATCAGAAAGTTCTGCGGAATAGCGCGAACGGAATAAAGACCTGCGGCCTCATTCTTCCATCCTTTCAGGTCTGATACCTGGGTCCAGGTTAAGCCGTCGTCATGAATAGCTTTTATCCAGCGATCCCGTGCATTGGTTTGATCCAGGGACACACCTAGTACAGTGAATCCTTTCGACTGATAAGTATTAAACGCCTTTACCACGTTGGGGTTCTCCTTGCGGCAAGGGCCGCACCAGCTTGCCCAAAAGTCTATCAGTACATATTTACCCCTGAAATCATGAAGAGAAACCTGTTTGCCAAGCGTGTCTGCCATGGTAAAATCAGGAGCCATCGCACCAATGGCGGTCTTCTTCATCTTCGTTATCTCTTCCGCAAAAGCGACACCAGCTTTGCTGGACTTTACGGAAGCCGCCAGCGAATTGAACAAAGGTTCTACTTCTTTTACATCCGGCACAGATCCCCCTAAATTTTTGATAGAAAACAAGCTCAACAAAGACGCCGGATGACTTTTGATAAAGGCTTTATAAATAGATTTCTGTTCTTCTTCCAGCACCTGGTATCGCTTTTCAAGTGCGCTGGTAAACTCCTGAGACTTTTGTTTTTCTTCCGGGGCCTCAGAATATTCTTTATTTATAGCAGCCATTTTTTCATTCACGGGCTTCAGCAAATTGTTCAGAACCGCGTTATCTGCATTTACAGGACCTCCTGAAACCTTAGCATTTTGCAGCGAGTCTTTGCTAGACACGGTGATCTTACCGTTCTCAAGATAAAGAGGGATCATGGCAAGACCCCGCTGACGGATGCCTGTACCATTTGGGTTAATGATCAGGTACGAGCTAAGCGGTTCGTTCAACGTTCCGGAGAACGCAAATGTCCCGTTTTTAATCACGGCAGAATCAGTAGTAGCCCCCTTTCCGGTCTGGTAATAAAGATAAGCCTTTGCTGTCTCCGGCAACGGCGCAACCTTTCCATTCAACACATAATTCCCGCTTTGCGCCATAGATAAGCCAGGAACAGCACAAAAAAACAGGCCGCCCAGCAATTTCATTCCATATTTCATATTTGTATATAATATTTGGTGGTTAAGATAGGTATTTTCAGGTATTTTCTCACAATACACTTATTTGAGGATTAATATCCTCAAATAAGTGTAAAAAGAATCCATATATCTCTCCTGGATTCAGGAAAAACATTATATTTACAAAACCCTCTGGCACAATGACGTGCCGGAAAAGAATCTAATCATATAACTAGCAAATAACCCCATGCAGAAGCAGATCATTACCCTTGTCGCGCTTACGCTGTTTTCATACTTTTCCTTTGCCCAGAGGAAGATCCTGAACCCGGCATACGAATTCAGAAACACCGGGGTGAGCGAAATTTCCAGGATCGAGATCAAAAAAAACGAAACGCGGCTCTGGGTACACTGCACGTTCCTTCCGGGATGGTGGATGAAGTTTGAGAAACAAACCTTTATTAAAGCCGGCAGCGGTGAGAAGCTGTTTATCAGGAGTATGGAGAACGGCGAAATTGATAAAGAAATTTACATGCCCGCTTCCGGCGATTCCACCTTTATATTGGTATTCCCTCCTCTTCCCAGGGGTTCACAGACCATTGATTATGGAGAAGGAGAAAAGACCCTTATTTACGGAATTTCGCTAAATCAGAAAAGAAAGGCAATTCCACAACCGGACTCTGTTCCGGCAAGCGTGGAAGAATGGCTCAATGCAGAGCTGGAAAAGAGCAAAAAGAAAACACCGGTTGATTATTCGTCTCCCGAATTCTTCAGCCGCGATACTGCCAGGCTGGTAGGTTACATCAAGGGGTACGACCAGAGAGCAGGATTTTCAACCGGCATCGTGTATGCTTCCAACGACCTGACCGATGAAGATTTTCCGACGGTGATCAGTATCCATGAAGATGGGCGCTTTGAGGCTAATATCCCTATGTCTCATCCAAAATATACTTACCTGGTAATGGCAGACAGGACTATCCCGTTCTATTTGGAACCAGGCCGGAGCCTGTCGATGGTACTTAACTGGGAAGAATTCCTAACAGCCGACAGGTTAAGGAACCAAAGAAACACCTTTAAAGATATCGTGTTCGGCGGCCCCCTCGCCCGGGTTAATGGTGACCTGATGTCTGCAGCTTTGCTGCCACCTGATTACGACTCATTTAAAAAATTAGTCAAAACGCTTGCCCCGGCTGACTTTAAAGTCCGCCAAATGCAATACTGGAAAGAAGCCGAAGAAAAGCTTAAGCGGAGCTTAAAAGAAAAAAAGATCAGCCCCCAAGCTGAAAAGATCCTGAGCAATGAAGTCATGATCAGCAATGCCAGCTACATGTTTGACTATCTCATGGACAGGAAATATCAGGCCACTGTTGATACAGGGAATGCTATACTGAAGATCCGTGAAAACCTGGACTATTATGATTTCATGAAGCTGATCCCTCTCGATGATCCGACCCTGCTGGCCACCTCTTCATTCGGTACATTCATTAACCGCTTCGAGTTTGCGAATCCCTTTAAAGGTTCCTTTCGGATCTCAGTGATCACCTCACCCGACAAATCTTTTGGCCAATACCTCTTTACAGAACTCGGACTTAAGCCGACAGTGCAAGACAAAAATTTCCTTAAGCTTGAACAGGAAGTGCTCAAGAAACTCGGAACGAATCTTACAAAAGAGGAAACAGACAAGATGATGAAGGATTTCGAAGTACAGTCAAAGTTGTTCTACGAGCGATACAAGCAGCACAACGAGGGATATAAAACCAAGTACCTGAAAAAGCCCGAAAATACGTCTGTTATGCTGGCAAAAAAGGGTTGGGCATACAAAGACTCAGTACTGAACACAGATTTCAGGCTTCAACCTGGATTGGTTTATCAGATCGCCAAGGTACGCTCGCTGGAGTTTACGTTCGAACAGGTAAAGGATAAGGATGCGGCCCGTGCTTACCTCACTGCGTTCGAAGACGGAATTACTCACCCCTTCCTCCTGTCGGAAGCCGAACGCATGTTCTACCAGGCATATCCATCCGTTGCAAAAACGGCTTATGATCTGCCGCAGGGAAAAGCCGCTGATGTTTTCCGAAAGATCATTGAACCGCACAAAGGCAAAACCCTCATCGTTGATTGCTGGGGTATCTTCTGCGGGCCCTGCATCGCTTCTATAAGGCATTTTAAAGAAAGCCGCCATAAGTACAAAAACAACGGTTCATTCGAATTCATTTTCATTACCGCAGAAAACGAGTCCCCTCTCAACAAATATGATGAGTTTGTAAAAGAACAGGAGCTGGCGAACACCTATCGCCTTTCCTCTGATGACTATCTCTATTTACGCGAACTGTTCAAATTCAACGGCATTCCCAAATACATACTGGTCGGAAAAGACGGGAAGATCCTGAACGACGATTTCGAAATGCATAATTTCGAATCTGAAGTGGGAAAATTCATCGCACAGAAGAGTAATTAGCTGTTTGATAAGTAGGGTAATATCTAAAAAAGAACTTTCGGCATAAGCTCTAATTAAAAAAACGGGGGATCCCCCGTTTTTTTAATTAGAGCTTAAATATCTGTTTCATCAGCACCCACTTTTCGCCATCCGCTGCCCAGGGAAGCGGTTCCTGAAATTTCCACATAAGCTGCTCCCACTCCTGTACTTTTGGGTTGGCTTCGTCGCGGGCCGCCTTTTCATCGTTCCTGAAGTCGTCGGGAGTATCCATGATCATAAACAGGCGGTTACCAGTGCGGTAAATCTCCATATCAGTCACCCCCGCATCAATGATGCTCCTGCGGATTTCCGGCCAGCCGTTCTCGGCCTTATGCCAATGCTCATATTCAGAGATCAGCTGCGGATCATTCTTTAAATCCAGCGCAAAACACTGTCTTTTCATATAAGACTATATTAGTAGAGAAATGACTCTGCGTAATCCGCATCTATCAGATTATTTGTAACGAGTATACGCCAGAAATTATCAGGAATAACAACCCGGCCCATGCCTGCATTTGCCTCGACCCGATTAGGATTTGTCGTGCTCAGAGCCACACTTTTCACGCCCGGTGCACGCAAGGCAAAGGCCACACATGCAGCTTCCGGCCTGATATCAGATGCTGCACAGATCTCATAAAACGATTCGCGCCACTGATAGAGGGCAGGATTCGTTTCGCGCGACACGGGTTGATAGTTGTAGTAATCCAGCCCGGTCAGAAAACCACCGTTAAACACTGCTGAATTGATAATGGCCACGCCCTTTTTCTCAAGTTTCTTCATAAAAGCAACCAAATCAGCCGGATGGCTATGAATGGTCATACTGTTGGCAATCATCACCCAGTCAAGAGCGACCACCCCACTAATCTCCCGGATGATCTTCCAGTCTTTCGAACCAACGCCAATGGCCTTCACTTGTCCGTCTTTTTTAAGGTCGTTTAAAGCCCGGTAGGCATCCAGAATATCTGAAAACCGCTCCGCTTTTTCCTGCTCAGTTTTTGCAGCTGCCAGGTACTCATCGGGATCATGAACGGATACCCATTCAGCTTTGTAATCCCCAAGAAGCGAATTCCCCTGCTCATAGCAGGCCAGGATCCCGTCGTAGCTGATCTGCTGAACCGCGTCATACTGAAGATCTTTCCATACTCCTGGTTCAAACGTCGGTTCCGGTGTCGTCAGTTCCGTTCTGTACCAGCCCAGCTTATTGCTGATCATCACCTTATCCGGGCTTACACCGGAGGCTTTCAGACCTTTTCCAAGCGACTCAAGAGCAAGGCCGGCGCCGTATTTGCCTGCAGAATCAAAGAATACCCTACCTGGACTGTGCTTTACATATTCCTTTATAATATCGTCTTTAAGCTCCTGAGGTAAAGCTTTGTATAAATTCCCCAGACCGCTTGTGCCAAAAACAATTTCCGGCAATTGAAGATGTTCATTCATAATGTTAAGTAACAACCGTGTACCGTCATCCGGTTTCCGGTCTTTTATAATTTAAATTTAATTCTTAAACAATTGCACCGCTGATCTTTAAGACCGCTGCATGCTGCGACAGCGGCTGTCCGGGAAACTTCACCTCCAGTCCCTGATCACTCTGACTGAATTCAAGTGGCTCGCCATGTCCCAGCAAACGTACATCCGCAACCTTTCCCTTCCCTCCAAGGCTTTTTACCAGTATTTTATTCTCTTCCGGCCATCCCAGGAGGATAGCGTAAAGAATCTTCCCTTTCGTGGTAAAACGGATATCAGCTGCCGAAAAAGGTTTTCCTTTCCCTTCATTAAAGCCCTGTGCAGTCAGCGGAGCCGCACTGCCCGCCGCAGGCCCTTCGCCAAATACAGTCCAGGGCCGGCTGCCATAAATAGCCTCGCTGTTTACCTTCATCCATGAAGCGATCCCCTCCACAATCGCGCGTTCCTTCTCATCAATCGTCCCGTTCCCCCTGACCGGTATGCTCAGCAACAGATTGCCGTTCTTACTTACCACATCACAAAGGGTATGGATCACAGTTGCAGCAGACTTATAATGATCCCCATTATACACCCGCTGATCATAGTGCCAGTTGCCCAGGCAGGTATCAGTTTGCCATGGCAAAGGCTCAATCCGGTCGCTCTGGCCGCGTTCAATATCCCAAACCATGCATTTGCGCTGCTGTTCATCCAGTATCTTACCAGTGATTACTGCATTCAGTTTGCCGTGCTTTTTAATGCTGGTGTTGTACATGTGAGCGGCAATCTTCAGGCCCACATCACTCACCGGCCAGAGAGGCAGCGCCGTATCATCAAAGTACACCAGGTCGGGTTCATAGTTGTCTATCAGCGCCAGGGTCCTTTTGTAAAAGTTCTCCATATAAGCCTTTGAAGGGATTGAAGCGCCATCTCCCCAGTTCCATTGTTTATGGCCGTCCCTGTTAGGGGTGCTTAAAGGATGATCCTGGGCGTAGAGTTCCCGGGGATCCAGCCCCTCCCACCATGTGCCCTTCCCCTTGTCTTTCGTAATTTTACCATCATAGGAAATTCCTGCAAAAGGACCCGATTTGTCTGCCCCCTGGGAAGCTTCGTAGAAGGTCCAGGCATGCGAAGCATGCACACTAACGCCGAAAGGCAGTCCGTTTGCCCGTGCTGCGTCCGCCCAGCCTTTGATAATATCCTTACGGGGTCCGACGCGGGTAGAGTTCCATTTGTGATATTTGGTCGGGTAAAGGTCAAGGTTGTCATGATGATTGGCAAGCGCAACAAAATACCCTGCTCCTGCCTTTTTATATAAGGCCACCAATTCTTCGGGATCCCATTGATCTGCCTTCCATTCGTTGATGACATCTTTAAAACCAAACTTCGACGGGTGCCCGTACTTTTTGCAATGATATTTATACTGGTCACCACCTTCCCTATACATGCCCTGGGCATACCAATCGCCATATTCCGGCTGACATTGCGGCCCCCAGTGTGCCCATAATCCAAATTTAGCATCGCGGTACCAATCAGGTACCTGATAGCCGGAGAGAGAATCCCAAGTGGGTTGAAAACGGAGACCGGCGCCGGTTTGCCCCGCCAAGGGAGGCATCCACGTACCACTGTAAAGTTTTGACAGATACAGGGACGAAACTCCTGCCAGGGCTCCTTTCAGCAAAGTTCTTCTGTTCATATAAGTTTAATTTGGTTTAGTCAAATCTAGTACAATCGTGACAGCAGGACTTGACTCAAAAAGACTTTTTTTTGTACAAATCCGACTTTTCTATTGTTTACTATTATTCAGAAGGCTAATTTTATCTGCCAGGAGTCCAGGGCTCATCATGAACAGAAGAACATTCCAGCACATTTTTACGCTTTTAAATGTCGACAGGGTGAGCCTGAATTCGAAATGGAATTATGGTAATGTGATAAGCCCCTATCACCGGATTTACCTCATTGACGAGGGGGAAGGTGAACTAAAAGACAGCAATGGACCGACCAGGCTTGAACCCGGATATTTATACATTATTCCTAGCTTCACGCTATGCACCATGAGCTGCAACCATCATCTTGGGCAGTACTTCGTTCATTTCTTTGAAGATTCCATGGATGGAACTTCATTGTTTACCAACAACCGCTTTATCCTGAAAGTCAAGGCCACAGAAACCGATTTCCGGCTTTTCGCCCGGTTACTGGAAATCAACCCGGGAAGAGGAATCAACCGGTCTGACAACCCTAAATTGTACGAAAAAGACATCTTTTATAAAGAATACCAGGAACTCAACAACCTGCAGAACGTAGGCGAATACATGGAGACCCAGGGAATGCTGCTGCAGCTGGCAGCCAGGTTCCTGAGTTCCAATACGCTCAAACAGCAGGATGTGAAGATCATCCCCGTTAAGATAGCCGAAACGCTTAATTACATCCAGCTGAACCTGCACGAAGAACTTTCGGTATTCAACCTCGCTGAACGGATCAATCAAAATCCCGATTACTTTTCCAGGCAATTTAAGCTCTATACAGGTTCACGCCCTGTCAGTTACATACATGAGAAACGGGTGGAACGGGCACAGTATCTGATGGCCACCACAAAGATGACTTACCAGGAAATCGGCGCCGAAACAGGATTTCAGGATCTCTCCTACTTTTCGAAGACATTTAAAAAGATCACAGGACTGTCTCCCCGCGAGTATAAAAAGCAAATGTACCTGATTGGCTTTCCTTCGTAGAGTAGTTGCCATAACCCTGACTCACTTAATTGAACACTACCTAGCACACAGAACATTAAATCACCCGAGACTTTGACGGACCTTTGATCTGTGTGTAGCTTTTCTGTATCTGGTCTTCCGTCCTTTTTTATTTCTTTTTCCCCACCATATCAAAAATCCTGTAATAGGTAAGGTTGCACATACCAGGCTGGCAAGAAATGCGAGGATTTGAGTTGGCAGATTATAGATCCGTCCTGTATGAATATCCTTATTCGAGTTTCTCCATTTTAAACCAAGGGGCTTGCCGGCATGCTCAATCTGATCAAATTGTTTCCCCGTTCTCGCGTCATAATAATAATAGCTGATATTACGCCATCCGTCGGTCGGGTTTTTAAGATAAACAAAGGCCATAAGCGAGTGGTTGCTGCCTTCCGGCAAATTTAACCCAATGACTTTATAATCACCTCTTAGCTTAAACATCAGATGATCCAATATCTCATCCAGGTGATTGCCGGTTGTATCCGCGGTTATGAGAGCCGGTGCGCTACGTAACAGAACAACAGGCTTCGATGAACCGAGTGCTTTGTAAATACCTCTCTCCCACCATTTGAACGACCAGGTTAATCCGGTTATGGCAATGATCATCGCCACAGGCAACACATAGAATCCGATGCTATTGTGCAGGTCATAGTTTACACGTTTCCATCTCGCCCGCCATTTTATCGACAGACTTTTCTTCAGTTGCCGGATATTCTTAGGGAGCCATAGTATAAACCCAGTAACCAGCATAACCAGAAAAAGCAGAATGCAGGAGCCGATAATAAAACTTCCAATCGGTTTGACCAGCAACAATTGTCTGTGAAGCTGCTCTGTTAAGTTAAAAAACTCGTACCTTGTGTCAATTATACCAAGCACCTTACCGGTATAAGGATTTACATAAATATCGTCATAATATTTAAACTGGCTGAAGTAGCTCCAGGTAATATCTTTACGTGCATTAACTTTAGAAGCGGTGAAAATGTAGCTATTCCCTGTCCCGCTGATCCGGATATCGGTAATAGGCTTTTCCGGCCCTATTACCTTTTGGGCATTTCCCAGTAACTCAGAAACAGGCCTTACTGGGCCTGTTTCATGAACATTTACTAAATCCGGATGGAAGAGATCAAAGAGTTCCTGGTCGAAAACGAGTATACAACCGGTAACTGATACGATGACCACTATTACACCAGTAGTCAGTCCGATCCATAAATGCAGCCATGCTGCTACAGCCTTGACCTTCCTCCAGTTCATATTAATTGAAGGAATAAGTTAAAGTCGCTAAATAATTCGATGGTGCTCCCGGAAACAGGCGAATGTAATCATATCCACCAACCCAATATTTTTTACCGGTGATATTATTAGCATTGAACTGCAGCTGGATCTTACCTACCGTGTAATAAAGGGCTCCATTCACCAGCATGTACTCAGGAATACTTTGCGTCGTATTGAGTGAAAGGGTACGTTTACCTACATAATTGGTTCCCGCTCCTATGCCGAGGCCTTTCAGTAAACCGTAACTAAAATTGTAACGTGTCCATATATTCGCAAGGTTACGTGGCGCATTCGGGTTCTGCATCCCTTCCTCTGCTGCGTTCGGGCTCTCGGAAATATAAGACCTATTATATGCATAGGATGCGATCATGCTCCAGTAAGGCGTAACACGTCCCGTCACATCAAATTCAATACCTTTGGATAAAACCACACCGACTTGCTTAAGCAAGTCGGGCTTGCCTTCAACATTTGCAGGGTACAGGACGTTGTTTTGTTCAATGCGATAAACCGATGTCGTGATACCTAAACGGTCATTCAGGAAATTCCCTTTGGCTCCGAACTCAATCATATCACTTTTTAAAGGGTCAAATGGACCACCGGCATTCGGATTAGCCAATGTGGATGCACTTTGTGGATTATAGCCTGTCACATAGGATCCATAGACATTTAGATTATTCAGAATCGAGTAAACGGCGCCTAACCTTGGCAACCAGACATGAGAATGAGTCTTCACCTCATTAGGAGCTGCATAATTGCTAAAGTCTGTGTAATACTCATACCGTACGCCCAGTAATAGTTGTAACCGGTTCCATTTCAGTTGGTCCTGGATATAGCCTGCGTTCAGATAATAGTAGGCAGGTGCGATGCTTGCAACAGTATAAAATGCTTTGCTGTCATCCTGCAGTTGTTGGGAAGCCCGGATGTTGTTCAGGTCAAAGCTGGGAACATTAGGTACCGGAATGCCTTTTTTATCGAATAAATATTTCAGACTGTCTGCTACTTTATAAGAAGCTATAAAACCATTGTTGAGTACATTCCTGTAACCTGAAGCAGTAAGCTGTGAAGCTCCTACCGGAGTTTTCTCACTTCCGTAATCATAACCGGCAACCAGTTTGTGTTCAATTGCCCCTGTTTTGCCGGTATAGTTTAGAAATGCGGAAAAATTGTCAATATACCGTTTACGCTGACGGGTAAATATCTGCATTGCAACCAGGTTTGGGATATTCTTGCCTAAACTATCAACAGCATAAGCATTGGCACTGCGATGCTCATAAAGGTCCTCATTATAACCGGTTTTGAGGTAAGATGCACTGAAATTTAATTTATCCGTGAGTTGCCTGCTTAGGGAAAATGTTACCATATAGGTATTTTCATTAAGCCTGTCATTAGGGGTACTTAACGCCAGGGAAATCGGTGTTGAATTCAGATTATTACCAATAACTGCCTGCCCGCGATCCAGACGGCTGCGGGAACTATTATATACCAGGTCGAAATTAATCCGGGTTTTCTCATCCGGTATGAATGATAACGAAGGTGCAACGATTAGGTTCTTATCGAATTGCAGATCCCGGAAGGAATTAGCATCCTCATAGCCCAGATTGAGACGGTAAAGTAAGGAGCTGTCTTTAGTAGCCGGCCCGGTGAAGTCTA
Organism: Pararcticibacter amylolyticus; assembly: GCF_003130405.1. Classification (GTDB taxonomy): domain Bacteria; phylum Bacteroidota; class Bacteroidia; order Sphingobacteriales; family Sphingobacteriaceae; genus Arcticibacter; species Arcticibacter amylolyticus. Next base: position 156,185 of record NZ_QEAS01000004.1, on the reverse strand, counting down.
CCAACCCGCGAAACGTGTTGAAACTTCCCAGTGATACACTAACAGATTTACGGTTCTCATCGAGCGGCTTTTTGGTGACACGGTTTACCACTCCACCCGGACTGGCGTTGCCATATAAAGCGGAAGCAGGGCCTTTCAGAACTTCGAGCCGCTCCAGGTAATTAGTTAAGGGCTGCTTCCAAAACCCTGTACTGGTGCGCAAACCATTCAATAACTGGGTATTACTTTGACCGTTCACCCGAAACCCACGGATGGTGAGGTCATCATAAAAAGTAAACTGATTAACACCGCTGAAATTTTTAACAACATCACCGGTCCGGACAACACCCTGGTCAGCCATGAGTTCCTTACTGGCATAGGAAACCGATTGTGGTAAATCCATTATATCGGTCTGTGTTTTGTTCCCGATAAAGGTTGCTTTCGTTTTATAAGTGCGTTCTTTTCGGCCGGTAATCTCTACAGATTGCAGTTGAGTTTCGCTTTCAGCCAAAGTTAAACTGATCTCTATATTTTGCCCGGCAAGGACAGTTATTTCCCGTCCGGCCTTCTTATAGCCCAGGCCACTGGCAATAATCTGATACTTGCCTGGCTGAATCTGCTTAATTTCATAGAAACCACGGGCATCTGTCATCGCGCCCTTGCCTGTTCCTTGCAATGCCACGCTGATATATTCAATGGGTTTGTTGTCTGAGGTAGTGATACGTCCGCGCACAGTTGCTGTGGTCTGTGCAAATAATGGAAGTGAAATAAAAACTAAAAACAGGGGAAAGAAAATCCAGAGTAATACTATTTTCATTGTAATGAGGTTGATCTATGCCGCAAAGAAATAACTTATTTAGACCAATTACAAATAATATGATAAAATTGCGCGATTCCACTTGCAGCTAATTGTTGACTATGCTGTTTGGACGTTTACGCATGCGGGGCGACTGGCTCCGGGTACACGCTTAATAATTTTATTATTAAAAAAGCAATAGCTTATTTATCATAGTGCAGCAGAAACCCTTTGTAAACTTGAAGTACGTGTTTTATGGCTTGGCGCTGACGGCTTGAAATTTGCCTGATGTTATAATACTGATGCCCATTAAACTTCACCTTCGCTGAACGTGCATTTGCTAGCTTTGATAGTATTAACAAGGCCTGTCCTTCACCAGGCTCATCAAACCATTCCCAAATATCTCCACCCCCGTTATCCCGTTCAACTTTACCCGGGATGTAGTCGAAATTCACCCCGTCGATATTGAAGATGGCATTATCAATAAAAAGCCAGTCATCAGAAAGATATTGAACTCTGAACCTTAAGAATACTTTAGTTGCGTCTTTTCCAATATAACACTCTATAGCGTTTGCATTAGTAAACTTCGGCGAAGACTGATCGTAATACCAGGTCATTTCTTCAAACTCATCTTTCTTTTTATAGCACGATCTCAACTTTGCCCTGAAAGTTTCTTTATCGATTTTAATATTTTCCAGATCTGAGGGAACATAAGGCTGGATAGGTGTAATTTTGCTTGATCCGGAGTTCGCAGTGGGCGTACTTATATCTATTCTTTTAAGAGTATTCTCCCGGCGGGATAATATTCCCAAGCCGATAACGAGACCGAATAGCAGAGTACCGAATAATAAAATGAGGCCGAAAGGCGGCTTTTTTTTAGGTTTTTTATCCATTTTGATTACAGGTAAAACAAATAAAAAACCTTCGCAAATGCAAAGTCTTTTATTTCGTTGAGTGTTTCCTCCCCCAATTAGTTGATCCCTTGCCGTTTGAAAGAATCTCTTAAAATATGATCCCAGGCTGTGAAGCAACTGTAAAATGGAAGTTGCCTTTGTGAGGAGACTTTTCTTGCTGTTTATGTTTATATTAGCGAAAGCGGATGAAAGAATCAGGATAGTTCCGCAAATAGAAAACAACATAACACATGAAGATTGAAAATCTATCAGAGCTGAGCGATAATGAGCTCCAGGAGAAGCTAAAAAAATTAAAAAGCAACAAAATTATGGATGGGGCAATGATAGGATTTACTGTTGGAATTGTGGCTTATAGTGCGATAAAGAACGGTTTTACTTTTTTTACATTCTTTCCTCTTATACTGACATTTTTCATCCTTGGAAATTCTAAAAACAATAAGATACTGGAGAAAGAAATAGAAAAGGAACTGGAAACGAGAAAGATTTGATGTGTCTATTTGTGACTTATTTGTTAAGTCTACAATACTAAATATTACTTTCACAAGAACCTGAAACACATTCGGAGAGGCCTTAATTGTTAATTTATCTTAAGCACCATGCGAACTCTTACAGTTCCATTATCCAAAAGCAACAAAACAGGCATTTAATGGTTATCAATACTTTCATTAATGTATGCCATGAAGAAATGCTTTTTAATAATGTTGCTTCCGGTATTATTCTCGTGTAATAATCCTGCAGGTAAATCGGCTGCAGGTTCAGGTACAACAGACAGTGCTGAGATCAATGGAAAAATATCTCCCGGTCAGCTGATTATACCGGGCGAGGGTATAGCACATTTGACTATCGGTTTACCTGTTGACAGCGCCGTTGCCAGACTCGGACGTCCGGACTCTTCAGATGCGGCCATGGGCAGTGCCCTTATGGCCTGGTACAGCAAAGACGCCAACCGTTACCGCACTGCCATTTTTGCGCGCAGAAATATGGGTAATGAAGATGTTAGCCGCATAAAAATGATTATGGTGAATTCACCATGGTTTAAAACCAAAGATGGTATAAGCACCGGGACTGCCCTTGCGGCAATAGAGAAGAATTACTCATTAAAACATGTAGACAATGCTTCAACGCGGCAGAAAAGGGTTCAGGTTTTTGACGACATTAATAATGGGATTGCCTTCGATATTGATAGCGGGAGCAAAAAGTGCATTGCAATAACAGTCCACGCAGCGGGGGATAGTTCAGGAACTTATATTAACATGCGTTAATAAGAAAAATAAAGGTAAAAAATCGCCGTGACTCACATTTAGATTCCTAATCCGCTCCATTTTTTCATATATTCGTCTTACGAGCGATAAATTGAGAGAATCAAGCACCCTTTCTGACGAACAACTGATTGTTTTGCTAAAAGCAGGCGAACAGGCAGCCTATCTGGAGATCTATGACCGGTATAAATTTGTCTTACAACAGCACGCTTTCAGAAAACTGGGAGATATGAATGAAGTGGAAGACCTGATCCAGGAATTATTCATATACATATGGAATAAAAGAGAGTCTCTGAATATTACTACAGGTTTGTCCGCTTATCTTTTTACAGCGGTTCGTAACCGCGTCTTTAACGTTTATGTTAAAAAAAGGCGGGAGGCAGATTACCTTACGTCACTACAGGAATTCATCGACAGCAGTGAGTATACCACCGACCTGATCGTAAGGGAAAAGGAATTTGCAGCGCTAATTGAAAGGGAAATTGCAGCTTTACCGGCACGCATGCGCGAAGTCTTCCTTTTAAGCCGCAACGCCGGCCTTACTCACAAACAAATTGCGGAGCAGCTTGGCACATCAGAGCTGACTGTTACTACGCAGATCCGTAATTCCCTGAAAATCCTTCGTTTACGATTGGGCTCACTCTTCTCTTTACTTCTTTTATAGCCCGTCTGGCTAAGAGACACTCATTTTATAATTTTTTTTAAGAAAGCAATACCAGTATGCTCCTGATCCGATTGTCATGTATATAATTAGGTTTAATTCCCGGCATGATGATTCAAAGAAAAGAGGCAGAAAATTTACTGCAAAAATATATTGGGGGAACTGCGACAGAGGAAGAACGGGCATTGCTTGAGGCCTGGTATGCAAAATATGAGATGGAAGGCCTGCCGGAAGTAAGTGAGATAAGCAAACGTCAGCAGGCTGAACACATTCGGGAGGCTCTGATCGCTCATAGTGGCAGCGCAAAAAGTATGGCCCGGACCGTTCCGGTATGGCCCCGCATGGCTGTAGCAGCTTCGGTTGTTTTCCTGCTTGCTTTCGGCACCTGGATTTTCCGGAATAAGCAGGAAACGCCTCAGAAGCCTCGAAAAAGTATAGCAGGTGATGTGGCGCCGGGCAGCGACAAGGCAGTCCTTACCCTGGGCAACGGAACACAAATGAACATTAGTGGTGCAAGATCGGGTTTGTTAACCAGGCAGGGCAACACGCATATCAATATCCGGTCGGGCAAGGAGCTTATTTACAATGCAGTTAAGGAAAAAACCTCCGGTGAAATTGAATACAATACACTGACCACTCCCCGTGGTGGGCAGTATGCGTTGACTTTGCCTGATGGAACAAAGGTGTGGCTGGATGCCGCGTCTTCAATCACTTTCCCGGTGGCTTTTACCGGCAGTACCCGGGAGGTCAAGATCTCCGGACAGGTTTATTTTGAGGTAGCTCATCAAAGAGCGAAGCCATTCAGGGTAAAGACCGGCAACCAGGTAGTGGAAGTGCTGGGCACCCGTTTTAATATTAACGCTTACGCGGATGAACCAGATGTAAAGACGACGCTGTTTGAGGGAAGTGTTAAGGTGTCGGATGCTACAGATAAAGTGGTTTTGAAGCCCGGTCAGCAGGCGGAGAACGATGACAGGAGGATCAGCGTGAGAGATAATGCCAGCATGGATGAAGCCATTGCCTGGCATCAGGGTTTGTTCCGGTTCGAGGATGCCGATATAAAAACGGTGATGCGGCAGCTGGCACGATGGTATGATGTTGATATCAGCTATGAGGGTAAGGTAACAGAACGCCGTTTTTCGGGGAAGATCTACAGGAATATCAGCGCCTTGCAGGTTTCAGATATATTGAGTTATAAACAGATCCGCTTCAGGATTGAAGGAAAAAGGATCATTGTGATGCCATGAATTTTAAGCAATTAATTAATCTTTAGAATTATGAATATATATCTACGACAACAGTCCTGAGTAAATCAGGGGGCCGGAAAAAAAAACGCAGAAGTGGTTCGAAGCACTTCTGCGTAAACGTCCGGGCTAACCCTTCCGATAAAAATCGGTAAAACAATTTGGTCAACTATTTCTGTATTAACCCAAACTTCACAAAAGTAATGATTTTTAATGCTTTCTGTAAAGCTATGCCCCAGGCATGGCTTCCCCCCAAACTTGTGCTTGTTATGAAGCTGACTACACTGATGATGATCGTGGCCCTGGTACAGGCCAGTGCCAGAGGATACAGCCAAAGGATCACCCTGGACGAAACGAATGCCCCGCTGGAGAAGGTGCTGGCTTCTATTGAGAAGCAGTCGGGTTACGTTTTTTTCTATGATTCTAAAGATGTGAAGCAGAAAGTAGATATCCGGGTGAAAGATGCCGGGATAGAAGATGCGCTTTCCCTTTGCTTCCGTTCGGTTCCCCTGACCTATAAAATTGCCGGTAAGACTATCTTATTGCAGCAAAAAAGTTCACAGGAGACAGCGGAACAATCCTTAGCGGCGATTAAACGGATGGATGTCCGCGGGAAGGTGGTAGATGAGAAGGGACAGCCTTTGCCAGGTGTTACTGTAACTGTTAAAGGAACAGACCGGGCCGTTATAACAGGTTCAGACGGAGAGTACATGATCACGAATGTGAATGAAGGGAGCGAGCTGTTCTTTAGCTTTATAGGCTACAAAACGACTTCGGTTAAAGCAAGGGCTGAAATGCCGGTTATCAGCATGGAGGTAAATGTTTCAGACCTCGACGCTGTAAAGGTAATCGGCTATGGCACCACTACGAGGCGTCTGGCTACCGGCGCGGTAGCAACAATTAAAGCACAGGATATAGAAAAGCAGCCGGTTTCAAATCCTGTCATGACCTTGTCCGGGAGGATGGCCGGCGTGCAGGTAACCGAGGGAGGCGGCATTTCCGGGTCTAACTTTAAAATTTCGATCCAGGGTCAGAATAGTATTGTTGCCGGCCAGCTTCCTCTTTATATCATCGACGGTATCCCATTTGGTGGCAAGCCGATAGAAGCTACGGCAGGAGCAAGCACCAGTGCGCCACCGATAGTTGGAGGACTTGGACTCAGTCCGCTGAACACCTTGTCGCCAAATGACATTGAAAGCATTAATGTCCTGAAGGATGCTGATGCCACCTCAATATATGGTTCAAGGGGAGCGAACGGAGTGGTATTGATCACCACCAGGAAGGGAAAAGCGGGAAACACGAAACTGGAAGCCGAAGTCTACAGCGGGCTGAGTGAGATCAGCCGTAAGCTTCCGATGCTTAACACGGAGCAATATCTGGCGATTCGTCAGCAGGCTTTTAAAAACGACGGAATAACACCTGCTGCTGGAAACGCGGCAGACCTTACCTCATTCAATACGGGCGCTGATAATGATTTCCAGGATATCTTCTTCGGGAATACGGGTCATTTTACCAATGCGTCCGCTACCCTCTCGGGTGGTAATGAGCGCACCCTGTTTTTAGTCAGCGCGAATGCCCGTCATGAAGGAACGATTTTGCCGGGTAATTCGGGAGACGACCGAACTGAGGTACGGTATAACCTGCAGCATCATGTTCCGGGAAATAAGTTTTATATCAATACTTCCGCAAGTTTTACCAAGGACGACAATAATATTGTTCCCATATCTGTAAACCAGATTTATGCATTACCGCCGAATCTCCCACTTTATACTTCTGACGGCAGACTTGCCTGGTATACCGGTTATACGAATCCGGCTGCTGCGCTGAAGAACATTTATTCGGTTAAGACGAACAACCTGCTGGCTAATGCCACTTTGGGATATAATATTTTGCCGGGACTGAGTTTTAAGACGGACCTGGGGTATAACCGGATCAGTGTAAATTCGGTCACAGCTTCATTGATCGCTGCGCAGAACCCGGCGAACGCTGCATCGGCAACAGGGCAGGTAACAAAGATCAGCACAAGCAATGACCTGGTGGTAATCGAGCCACAGTTTAACTATGGTGTTACGCTGTTCGGGGGAAAGCTCGATGCATTAGCGGGCGGAACGTATCAGAAAGGAAACTACGATCAGGATTTTTTTCTGCTCGGCTCGTTTAAGAACGATGCCCTGTATAATGATCTTGGAAGCGTGACGCCTCTGATCAGTGCCAACGGTTTTATCGAGTCCAGGTTCGTTTCTGTATTTGGCCGGCTAAGCTATAATTGGGATGGTAAATACATCATCAGCGGGAACTACCGCCGGGACGGTTCCTCCAGGTTCTCTCCGGGCCACCGTTTCGGGAATTTCGGGAGTATGGGCGCCGCCTGGATCTTCTCTGAGGAAGACTTTATTAAGGAGCACTTAAGCTGGCTCAGCTTTGGAAAGTTAAGAAGCAGTTATGGAAGCGTCGGGAACGACCAGATCAATGATTATGGCTACACTCCGGTTTACCAGAGTGGCTTCACATCCTACAACGGTCAAACCGGACTTGCTCCTTCGGGCATTGAGAACAAAAATTACTACTCCTGGGAAATCACAAAAAAATTCAATCTTTCACTCGACCTGGGGTTTCTTAAAGACAGGATATCCTTAAGCGGGACGTTTTTCCGAAACCGCACCAGCAATCTGCTCGTTAACAGTGTTCCCCTGGCCTCCCAGGCCGGCTTTACCGGGTATATGGGGAACTTGTCCGGTACGCTGGTGCAGAACAAAGGGATTGAACTGGAACTAAATACTACGAATGTAAGGACCAGGCGTCTTACCTGGTCTTCATCGGCCAACCTCACCGTTTCGCGGAATAAATTGCTTGCTTATCCGGGACTGGAGACAGCGCCGTATTCGACGGGTTATTTTACACAAGGCTATGCCGTCGGTTACTCACTTAACCTGCTGTCGGGATACCGGTATACTGGTATAGAGAATGGCCTTCCGACAGTAGCCGATCTTAATGGTAACGGCACCATCAGTACCGGCCTGGCCGCAAATCATAAGGGCGATTTTGATATCCTCGGGACTAAAGATCCGAAATTCTACGGCGGTCTTAATAACAGCATCTTGTTTAATAACTTCCAGCTTGATTTCCTGTTCCAGTTCGTAAAACAAAGAGCTTACAATATCTACAGTTACCTGAACACGATAGGCTTCCCCGCACCGGGCGGGAATTATAACCTTCCGGAGGATATCCTCAAGTATAATTTCAACTACAGCACTTTAGCCGGTTCCACAGCATCCCAGGCCTATAATAATTACTTTAAGTTATCGGATGAGACGGTGGGCGATGCGTCGTTCATCAGGCTGAAAAACCTGTCCCTTACATATAAATTCACACATGGACTGAAACGCATCGGGGTTAAAAATCTCAACATTTTCCTGAGGGGGCAGAACCTCTGGACGGTCACCAACTATATCGGCTTCGATCCGGAAACCCAGGGAACAGCTATCCCTCCACTAAAACTATACTCTTTAGGTTTACAAGCTTCATTTTAACAGAACATGAAAAATATTATTCAATATAAAAACCTCGTGGCTGCGTTTCCTCTGATGGTGCTGATCTTTTGCTCCGGTTGTAATAAGCTGGTCGATGTCGGCCCGAAAAGAAATACGCTTACATCTTCAGCTGTTTTCTCCGATTCGGTAACGGTGAACGCTGCTCTTATTGCCATGTATTCACAAGGAAGTGCCTACAGCGGCGGACTGACTTATCTCAATAGCTTATACGGTGATGAATTGACAAATGTAAGTTACCCGCAATATCAGGGTAATGCACTGACTTCTGCCGATCAGCCTCTGGGCAATATCTGGCTTGAGTCGTATGCCACCATTTATAAAGCGAACGCTGTTATAAATGGCGTAGAGTCCTCTTCCGCGCTTTCTCCGAAAGCGAAACTGCAGGCGGCAGCAGAGGCTAAGTTTTTCAGGGCATTCTGCCATTTCTACCTGATCAACCAGTTTGGCAGTATCCCACTGATAACTACTACCGATGCAGATGTAACAGCTTTTGCCCCGCAGACATCAGCCGAAATAGTCTACCAGCAAATTGTCGCGGACCTGCTGGATGCTGCGGCTGGTTTGCCTGCTGATTATTCTCTTTCCGGTGGTGCGCGTGTGCGGGTAAACCAATTTGCCGCCCGGGCATTACTGGCCCGGGTATATCTCTATATGAAGGATTACCAGAATGCCCGGACGCAGTCGGCTTTAGTGATCGCCAGCAGCAATTATAATATCCTGACAGATCTGAATGCCGTTTTCCTGGCGAACAGCAGGGAGGCAATCTGGCAATATGACTCGAAGACCGCGGGGTTCCCTGCTATTGCCCAAAACTTTGTACCCGCACAGGGGACGCAGCCGCAGTTTATCATCGCGGCTCCGTTGCTGAATTCGTTTGAGCGTGAAGACAAACGCAAAACCAGTTGGATCGCTACCTCAGGCGGTTTTCCTTACCCCTCAAAGTATTTTGCATTATCAGGCGGCCGGCAGTTCGATGTGGTATTGCGTCTGGCGGAACAATACCTGATCCGGGCGGAGGCAGAGGCGCAACTGGGTGATCTAGCTGGGGCACGGGAAGATCTCGATATCATCCGGAAACGGGCAGGGCTTGAGAACACAACGGCTTCAGATAAAGCCTCGCTGCTCCTGGCGGTTGAACAGGAAAGGCGTGCTGAGCTTTTCTGTGAATGGGGACATCGTTTCCTCGATCTGAAGAGAACGGGGCGGCTGGACGCGGTGCTCGGTACGGAAAAACCGGGCGTGTGGAAGCCGGCGGCTGCACAGTACCCCGTGCCGGCAGCAGAGATTTCCAAAAATCCCAACCTTGTACAGAATGCGGGATATTAAACTTACAGACGAATCACCATGAGAAGAAATTTTAAGATATTGGTTTTGATGTTATTGGCACTGCCCTTCACAATGGTGAAAGGACAGCAGGCTATGGCCGGACGTTACCGCCTGGTGCTGGATCTTCATCAGGTGAAGGGCCATCCTGAAATGATCTATTTCTGGTATGATGCTTTTGCCGGGAACGAGCGGGTGACACGGGTGGACAGCGCTGTGGTGAAAAACAACCTGGTTGAGTTTACGGGTATGATCGATGAGCCGCAGGAAGCCTTTCTTAGCACGAAACGCCGCCTGTACCGGGGGCGTGTAAATAACGGGGATCGCTTAAGCTTTTACCTGACAGCGGGGTCAATAAGGATTGTACCGGCGGATTCGCTGAATATATATTCTCAGACAGGAGGATCTTTCAGCGAAGATTACCGTAATTTTCAGGAGGTAAAGCGCTTTTATGATCAGCAGATTATTGTGGCGGCAATCAAAGTATCGCAACTGGATAAGCACCGCGACTCCCTGGCATACCACCATGCAGCCGCGGATTTCAACAAGACGGAGGCCTTTTATGCTAATACGATTTGTAAGAACTGGGTACTGGAGCATCCTTCTTCACCTGTCTCCTTACTCCCTTTGCGCTGGTACGCGGGTAGTGTCATCACAAATCCCGGGGGAGTGGATTCGGCATACCAGAGCTTGAGTGATACAGTGAAATCTTTGCCTTCTGCAATGGATCTGAAACGCAGGGTAGACAACGTGATGAGGTCTGCATCGGGCAGGGAGGCGCCGTTGTTTTCGATGCCGGACACGGCCGGTAAGCTTTTATACCTGTCGGATTACCGCGGCAACTATGTGCTGCTGGATTTTTGGGCAAGCTGGTGCGCCCCCTGCAGGAGAGAAAACCCAAATGTGGCGGCCAATTTCCGGCATTACCGTTCGCGGAACTTCGTAGTGGTAAGCGTCTCTCTTGACAACCAAAGTACGAAGGAGGCCTGGCTGAAAGCAATACAGAAGGACAGGCTTCAGGAGTGGCCGCATGTTTCAGACCTGAAGGGTTTCAATAGCGAAGCGGCGCTGCTCTATGGTGTGCAGGCCGTTCCTCAGAATTTCCTGATTGATCCCCAAGGTAAAATAATCGGCAAAAACCTTTTTGGCACAGCGCTCAGTCAGAAACTGGAAGAGGTGTTAGGCGCTGGCAGCGGGAAGGGATTGTAACGGAGTAATGTGAAAGCCTTAAAACAAAGACTTTTGTCGCGAATACACTATAAATTGTCGCATACACCCTCCTTTTGTTACTGCTATTTAGTGCAAATTTGTTAAAGAAAATCAATTCACCCAAACAGTACCTCATTAAACGTATTCCTCTATGTCAGACAACAAAGTTTCATTACACAGAATTATCAAGGCATCTCCTGAAAAAGTGTACCGTGCCTTTACTGAAGCTGCAGCCATCGCTGCGTGGCTGCCCCCTTATGGTTTTGTTTGTATTGTGCACGATATGGACGTCAGGCCAGGCGGCACTTTTAAAATGTCTTTCCAGAATTTTTCAACCGGCAATAGTCATTCCTTCGGCGGAGAATATACAGATGTAAGGCCGGCAGACTTCCTGAAGTATACAGACAAGTTTGATGATCCCAACCTTCCCGGAACTATCATCACTTCCGTATGGTTCCAAAAGACATTAGTGGGTACAGAACTGAAAGTGCTCCAGGAAGGCATTCCTTCAGTAATCCCGGTTGAAATGTGTTATCTGGGATGGCAGGAGTCTCTGGAGAAACTGATCAAGCTGGTGGAACCTGAAATACCCGATGCCTGATTGGGCAGGATACCTCTGCCCTCTCCTTTAGAACACGATTTCGTCTATTGTTATTGAGCTGTTCGGACAAGTAAATTGAGCTATACAGGAAAGCAGGTTGTGCTTGCAAACCGGAGTTTTGTATTGTTAATTACTTAAAATCACAACTATGACTACAATAGGAAAAATAGCACTGGGCAAAAACGGGCCTGTCGTTTCGAAACTCGGATTAGGGTGTATGCGTATGTCTCCTGTTTGGGGAGGCCCGGCAAATGACGAAAACGAAAGTATCGCTACCATTCACGCTGCACTCGACAATGGCATCAATTTCTTAAATACGGGTGATTTCTATGGAAGCGGTCACAACGAATTACTGGTTGGCAAAGCGATAAAAGGAAGAAGAGACGAGGTTTTTATAAGTGTCAAATTCGGGGCGATCTTTTACGGAAGCCAGTGGCTTGGACTGGACCTGCGCCCGATAGCGATCAAAAACTTCATCAATTATTCCCTGGTACGCCTGGGGATAGATACAATTGATCTGTATCAGCCGTGCAGACTTGATAACAGCGTTCCGGTTGAAGATGTGATCGGGACTGTTGCCGACCTGATCAAGGAGGGAAAGGTGCGTCATCTGGGTGTATCTGAGGTTACTCCGGAACAACTGCGCAAGGCAAACAGCGTTCATCCGGTGGCTGCGCTGGAAATCGGCTATTCCCTGGCAGACCGGCAAATTGAGAGCGGGTTGCTTCCTGCTGCCCGGGAACTGGGTATAGGTGTGGTTGCTTTTGCCAACACAGCTGAAGGTTTGCTAACCGGCCAGATGAAGGCACCACTGCCAGCTGATAGTTACCAAAGCCACTTTCCGCGTTTTCAGGGAGAAAACCTGGTAAAGAACCTGGAAAAGGTAGAAGTGCTAAAGCAAATGGCAGCAGACAAGGGCTACACCACTGCGCAGTTAGCCATTGCCTGGGTAAACAGCCAGGGCGATCATATCATGCCTCTGGTAAGCATGAGCCGGAGATCCAGATTGCCGGAAAATCTTCAGGCCATGGAGATCAGGTTCTCACCAGAAGAAACAGACATTCTTAATAAACATTTTGCACCAGGTGCAATAGTTGGAAGCACTTACCTGCAAAGATAGAAGGAAGTATATGCATCTTAATTTTATATCTTTACATAGTGACTCATCCAACTGAAATAATCCCGGGAGTGCTTTTTTTCTCTTATCTCTGCGATTTGAGAAAAGAGAAAATAGCATTCCTGGAAAATAACATACTTGTCTTACAGGTTTCGGGACGCTTTACCATTGAAACTGCAGGCCAAAAACTTTCGATGAACCGTGGCGAGATGATGCTGATACAGAAAAATCAACTCGCAGAAATAACGAAGACACCTCTTGATAATGAACAATATCAAACTATCATCATCAACCTGAAAGATGACCTGCTTAGGAAGATTGCACTGGAAGAGCAGATAGCAACGGGGTTAAAATATACAGGTCTCCCAAATGTTCTTATTCCCAAAGATGATTTCCTGCATGCATTCTTTCAGTCAGTAATCCCTTACGTTCGCCGTCCAGAGGAAAATATCTCCAAAGAACTCGGGATGTTAAAAGTGAAAGAGGCTGTATACCTCCTGCTCCGTACTATGCCTGAGCTCCGGGACTTCCTGTTCGACTTTTCAGAACCTCATAAGATTGATCTGGAAAAATTCATGCTCCGTAATTTTCATTTCAATGTACCGGTTGAAAAATTTGCTCAGCTCACAGGAAGAAGCCTGGCTGGTTTCAAACGGGATTTTCAGAAAATATTCGGAATGGCGCCACGACATTGGCTCCAGGAAAAAAGGTTAACAGAAGCCCGTCATCTTCTGGAGAAGAAAAACAGGAAACCATCTTCGATCTACCTGGAGCTTGGATTTGAAAGCCTTTCTCATTTTTCACATTCCTTCAAGAAAAAATTTGGTAAGGCGCCGAGTGAGTGGTCAAACGCCATTCTGGTTTAAATAATGGAGTAGATAAGCTCATTAAATAGCTAGTTGTAGCTATTTTAAGAACCTATAAGGCTTCCTAATTTTCCGGAAATTTTACCGGATGAAGCGACTGATCACATTTACCTCTCTGCTCCTTTTCTGTTTAAATTCATTCCCGCAAACAAATGCCTTATTAATTGAAGATTTCAGGCAGGGCGAAGTAATAGTTTCTGAAAGCTTTAGAAAGTGCAGCAACACTGTAAGAACCGGGAACTGTGCATCAATTGCCTTAATAAAGGCATCATTAAGTGCATTTGGAACTTTAGAGAACATCTTCAAAAAGATCGAGGTCAAAGATAGTGTTATGGTGACCTTTAATGATGGTATGCTATTATCCGTTTCTTCTTCTGAAATAGATATTGCGAAAAAACTATCGGGAATAGTGACGAAATCCGATACATCCGCTTTATACAGATCTGCTATTATCATATATTCATTAATGGCAAAAAGAGTATTAATAACAGAACGCTCTCCATGTATTTCAAACTTTACAAATGCCATTGAATCCCTGAATAGCGGGTATCATACTAAAGATATCTACCTGCTCCTGGGACTTAAGAAAACCAATATCGATCTGGAAAAAGTTGCAGAGCAAAAATCAGTAGTAATCTGGTGTAACACTCATGCGTCTTACGCGTCTTTAGGCAAACAGGATTTTTTCGGACATGAAGTAGACCTGAAAGGTAAAAAAATGCGCGACGGAATGGGATACGACAAAATGAGCGGCGCTTATATTCTCTTAAAAAACTAACGAATATTTTTTCATGCCTGATGCTGACCGGTTTCGAGCTGTTGCATTGCCTCCTTCCCTTTTTCATCAGCGGGAAAATCCACAAAAAATGTGGTGCCGCTGTATGGATCACATTTAAAATATATGCGTCCTTCGAGTAATTCCGTATACTCCCGGCAAAGCGTCAGCCCTAGTCCCGTACCCCTCTCATTAGCTGTACCTAAACCCGGAGAAATGCTAAGACTAAAAATTTCTTTAGATAAATGCACAGGTAACCCGTTTCCACTATCACTGACAGTGATGCGGCACTGACCATCAACGTAACCTGCAAACACCGTGATGCTTCCTCCGCTGGCTGTAAACTTAATTGCATTGTTTATCAGATTCCGGACAATTACCTGCAGCATATCCGAGTTAGCCGCCAGTGTGAGATTGGCCTCTATCTTCAGATCCAAACTGATCCCTTTTGCTGCCGCTATGTCTCTGAATAATAGCAACTGCGGGCTCAATACCTGCAAGATATTAATCGTATCCTTTTCAATCTTAAATCCGCTCATCTGGTTCTTCGACCAGTGAAGCACATTATTGAGCATCTCAAGTGTACGGCGGGTAGACAACATAAGCTCTTCCCGTATCTGCTGACTTTCTTTCTCTGTTAAATCATATTCCGCCAGCATTTCCAGAAAATTCTGAATATGAGAAAGCGGACTTCTGAGGTCGTGCGCTATAATAGAAAAAAGCTTATTTTTCTCCAGATCCAGTTCTTTCATACGGGCAGCATTCCGCAGTGCATCCCTTCTTTCCATGTCATATCGTCTTCTTATGAAATAGAAGCAAAGCAGGATGACTGAAACAACCGTGAGAAAAGCTGAAGATATATCAATATACCGATCCTTTTTTGAGGCGTATGTATAGGGCACGAGATCAGGTCTGGTATATTGAAGATAATGCAGGCTCAATGCAATTAGAATGGTACTGCTTACCCATATCCAGTATTGCCGTACCGGCACAATTGCTACCATGACAACCATCATCAATATCAGGAAAAAGCCGGTAGGCCCGTCAATGCCTGAATTGAGGAAATAATTGACTACGAAAAGAGATGTTCCGCTGATACAAAAAATTGTCCGTGCAACTCGTGTATAATGAAGAAAACGGGACAGATAGTAAACAAAAGCGACGACGACTAAAGTAACACCGCTTACAAGAGCAATAGCTGGCAGCCCTACATACCAGTTAAAGGGTATGTTGTAAGCCAGTGCGAACATGCAGATCACCAACACGGAATGGAATATTCTTACAGGCAGGGCG
Organism: Pararcticibacter amylolyticus; assembly: GCF_003130405.1. Lineage (GTDB taxonomy): Bacteria > Bacteroidota > Bacteroidia > Sphingobacteriales > Sphingobacteriaceae > Arcticibacter > Arcticibacter amylolyticus. The sequence goes on along the minus strand of NZ_QEAS01000004.1, from coordinate 140,597 downwards.
AAGTCTGCTGACGGCCCGCTGATCACCCGCCCGAAGGCTAAAATGGAGCTTGGCTGCTTCAATTTAAGTAACTTATGAATAAAACGTAACGGGGTGGAGTTAATTTAATGAAGATGAGCAATAGAAATTTACGGAAGTATTTATGGATCATTAAGCGTTTTCATTACATTTCTTTTCAAGTATACCCAATTTTTCGATTAGATAAAAAAATGTTACACAACAATAAAACGACATGAAAAGGAATAACAAACAAGCCGCCTCCCGGCAGCAATCACCTGGATTTAAGATCCACGGCAATAAGCATTTTTTTAATCAGGACTATTTGCCCTAAATGATAATAACTGTGCTCAATCATCGCATCAATATTCCTCTTGTATGTGCCATATTTCTCTTCTACGAACACTTCGTTAAGCTTTTGTTCTGATAGTTGTTCCACCAAACTTGCAAAATCACCTGCATCCTTCCAGAATTCCCAAAGAAAATCATCCCATTCAGACTGGGAAGCGACCGGAAGAAAATCAAAGCTGTATTTGTCACTGATGTTAAGGCGACCGCCCGCCAGGACGCTTTTTATTCCGGCAATATAGTAGTGAACGTGCTGAGCAAGACGACAAATGGTATTAAGGTTTTGAAATTGAGTTACGGCAATTTCCCAATTCACATCAATGAGTTCATTTTTAAAGTTTGTATTGGCAATCCAGGTTCCGCTCAGGATAACTTCCCTGAACCTGTTTGCTAATTCGATGCTGTTCTTATTGAGACTTTCTTCCACATTCATAATATTCAAATATACATCGTCAGATCGCAGATATTTCACATACATTTTCCTTCTCAGCATCAAACCTGCTTTTAATAAAGCCCCTGTTATATGGTGTATATATTTTATATATTTAGCCTATACGAACATCGCTGCAGAAATGTATCCTGGGTTTATTCCGGCATAAAATATTTAGGTAATGAAGAAAAAGATCCTTCCAGTTCCGGAAAATGAAGAAGACCGTCTGCGGGCACTGGCAAACTATGAAATCCTGAATACTCTCAGCGAAGATGAATTCGACAGGATTACGAGGCTCGCCACCCTGATTTGTCAAACGCCTGTATCCCTGGTGAGTCTGCTGGATGAACACAGACAATGGTTCAAATCAAGGGTGGGATTGGATATCAGCGAGACAAGACGGGAGCTTGCATTCTGCCAGTATACCATCATGGACAATGCACTCTTTGAAGTTCCGGATGCTACAAAGGACGAGCGGTTTGAGGATAATGAGCTTGTAACAGGGCCAACGGGTATCCGTTTTTATGCGGGATATCCCCTTACGGATTCGCAGGGATATAATCTGGGAACCCTTTGTGTCATCGACTGGACTCCCAGACAACTGAGTGATGATCAAAAAACGGCTCTCGAGCTGCTTGCCAAAGAGGTCATGACCCTGATTACCGAACGCAGGCAAAAAGAAGAACTCCGCAACTTTGAAAAGCTCTTTCAATTATCTTCAGACCTGATCTGCGTAGCAGGAACCGAGGGTTATTTTAAACGTATAAATCCGGCCCTTCAGAAACTTTTAGGTATTTATCCGCCAGAAGTGTACAGGATGTCATTTTACGCGCCAATCCATCCTGACGACCGGGCAGCTACCAGCGAAAAGGTTGCACGGATCGGCGCGGGAGAAACCATTATCAACTTTACCATCCGGATAAAATCTGCAAGCGGAGAATACCGGTATATCCAATGGGTAGCTAGTCCGGAACCAAGGACAATGAATTTCTTCGCTGTGGGAAGGGATGTTACTGAAACATACATCCTTGAGAAAAACCTGGAAGAAACACGACAAATGCTGGAGAATACCAACCGGATGGCGCGGGTAGGCGGCTGGAAAATTGATATGGAAGACAGAAGGCTCTACTGGAGCCCGGTCACTAAAGAGATCCATGGCGTGCCTGCTGATTATCAGCCCGACCTGCAGTCTGCGATTAACTTTTACAAAGAAGGAGAAAGCAGGAATGCGATAACGGAAGCTGTTACACGGGCACTGGAAACAGGTGCAGGGTGGGATCTTGAACTGGAAGTAGTTACATCCCTAAACACCAGTCGCTGGGTAAGAGCTATTGGAACTGCAGAAATCGCCGGCGGCAGATGCAAACGACTGTACGGAACATTTCAGGATATTGATGAGAAAAAGAAAACCCAGTTACAGATAAGCCGGTCAAAGGCCATTTTAAGAGCGTTTGTTACACATGCACCAGTTGCAGTGGCCATGCTCGATAAAGAAATGCAGTATATAGCAGCCAGCCAGCGGTGGATTGAGGAATATCATTTGCAGGAAACCTACACGCCCGGCAAATCTTATTATGAGTTGTTTCCTTTTATTACGGAAGAAGGAAAAATGCGGCATCGGCGGGTATTGGGCGGAGCGGTGGAGCATGCCGACGAAGAAGCTTTCTCATTTCCCCCTTTCTCGTCCGTTCAATACCAGGCATGGGAAATGCGGCCCTGGTTTGAACTTACCGGAGAGATCGGCGGCATGATGATCAGCACCCAAAACGTAACGTCCCTGGTTTCGCAAAGAGAGGAATTGAAACATGCAAAAATACAGGCAGAACAAGCCAATATAGCAAAGTCTGAATTTCTCGCAAACATGAGCCACGAAATCCGTACACCTCTTAACGGGGTGATCGGTTTTACAGATCTGGTGCTGAAAACCAAACTCTCTAGCGTACAACAACAGTATCTGACTATCGTGAACCAGTCTGCCGGAGCCCTGCTAAATGTATTAAACGATATTCTGGACTTCTCCAAGATTGAAGCGGGTAAGCTGGAACTTGATATCGATCGGTATGATATCTTCGAAATGAGTGCGGAGGCAACGGATATTATTTCGTTCCAGGTACAGAATAAGGGACTGGAAATGCTGCTTGACATCTCTCCTGAGCTGCCACGCTTTATTTGGACAGACTCTATCAGACTGAAACAAATTCTGATCAATCTACTGTCAAATGCTTCTAAATTTACGGAGAAAGGCGAGATAGAGCTTAAAATTGAATCGCTCGGACAGCCAGACGACAACCATTCGAAGATCCGCTTTTCAGTAAGAGATACAGGCATTGGAATCCGGCCGGAGAAACAGCAGAAGATCTTTGAAGCCTTTTCACAGGAAGATGGTTCCACTACAAAGAAATACGGAGGTACCGGACTCGGTCTCACTATTTCAAATAAGCTCCTGGAGATGATGAACAGCCGCCTGCAGCTGTGTAGCAAGCCAGGAGAAGGGAGTGTTTTTTTCTTCGACCTCACCGTAAAATCCGCCTCGGGAGAGCCAATTATCTGGGAAGGGCTGGACCGTATTAAAAATGTTCTTGTAGTGGATGACAACAATCACAACAGGGAAATTTTACAGCAGATGCTCTTATTAAAAAATATTCAAAGTGTACCGGCTAAAAACGGGCTCGAAGCTCTCCAGCTGCTGGCAGCGGGCAACACTTTTGATGCCATTCTAATGGATTATCAAATGCCGCTGATGGATGGACTGGAGACAATCCGCAAGATCAGGGAAAATTTCGCAGCAGAAGCAGCATCACCGGTTTTGCTGCTCTCCAGCTCGTCTGACAATGAGCAGGTAATACTTGAGACAGAACAGCTTCACATTAATCACCGGCTGCTCAAACCGGTTAAAATGCAGGATCTATACCTTAGTTTAAGCCGTTTGCATCAACTGAACAATCAATCAGCCTGCAGTAATACGACAGGTCCGCAAACCGCAGAAGGTGAATTCTCTGTATTGGTTGCAGAGGACAACGCAGTCAATATGCTGCTGGCCACCACGATACTCAGGCGGATAGCTCCTGCTACAACTATTATCGAAGCGGTTAATGGAGTCGAAGCGCTTAATGTATGTAAAGAACGAATGCCCGATATTGTATTAATGGATATTCAAATGCCCGGAATGAACGGATACGAGGCAACTTCAGCCATCCGTTCTCTGCCTGATGGAGAGGCAGTGTGTATCATTGCATTAACTGCAGGCAATCTGAAAAGTGAAAGAGATAAATGCCTGGCTTCCGGCATGAATGATTTTATCGTTAAACCAGTTGTAGAGGAGACAATTGCCGGTGTCCTTCTCAAATGGCTGAATATTCCGGCAGCAAAGAAATCTGAACTTCCCTCTACCGGACAAACGGAAGACAAAAAACATTATGTTTCTGCGGTGTTAGAAGTTTACGCAGGAGGAAACCAGGATATGATCAGGGAAGTGATTAAGCTCACACGCACTGAACTGGAGAGGTTTCCAACTTTACTCAAGGATCAGATCAGAACGGGAAACCTGCATGCAATTAATCAACTTGGACATAAGATGTATGGAACGGCAGTTTCCGTTGGACTCCCTCTTCTGGCCGGCTTCGCCAGGGATCTGGAGGAAAAGAAAGTATTTCATTCTATGGATCTGACATCTCTTCTGGAAAATATTGAAAAAGAAATTAACCTAATACAACGCTTGCTTAGACAATAAATAGTCCGGCCTCACTGTTACCTCTGAATCCTGCCTATAAGTATCCGTTTATCAGACCACTTTCTTCTGTTTTGTTCTGCAAATGTAGAGGCAGAACAAAACAGACTTTAGTCTTTACTCTTCTCCGGGTCAAAATGTAAACCGGGAGTGAGCCAGTATAAGAGAATGACCCTCGAGTACCGGTAATTAAAGGGGGATAACAGCAACACCCCTGCAAACAACACGCCCACATAGAGATAAGGATCTTCCAGGTTTCCCGTAAACACATATAAGGCGACAGCAAGGCTTATCAGCTCTGCAACATTCATGGCATAGCTAATGAACATAGAGACATACCAGTAGCCTGGTTCTTTTTCAAACTTCATTCCGCAATGGCTGCACTCACTATGCATCTTCTGGGCTTTCCATCCATACATCGGACTGGCAAATAAATCTCCTCTGCGGCATCTCGGGCACTTTGCCTGTAAAGCTGAAGCAAACTCACCTGCCGGATAATATTGCGTATTCCTTTTGCCACTCATTTTATCATTACTTTCTGATGTATTCATATCATTACTTTTTAAACGTGTTCTTTCTGAATTCTTCCGGCGTTTCACCGGTATACTTTTTAAAGAACCTGGAGAAATAGGAGTTATCTTTGAAATTCAGCTGATAGGAAATCTCTGTCACAGGCAGATCGAGGTTTACGAGCAGCCGCTTTGCTTCGAGGATTACCCGGTTCCGTATCACTTCACCAGCGGGTATACCAAGTAAATCATTACATAATGCATTCAAATGATTCGGTGTGATATACAATAACTCCGCATATTCCCTGGGCAGACGCAGAACGGTATAATTATCTTCTATCAGTTGCTGAAAATTCTTTAGCAGGGTGTAGTTGTAAGAGGAAACATATGCACTATCCTTTTCAGGAACCAGATCCGAAATTAAAATGAAAGCTTTCAGTAAAAGTATCCTGGTATAGTCGTCCCTGAACCGGCTGTCGCTGGTTACAGCTTTTAGCAATTCTTCAAAGAGATCGCGGATCTCCTTACGGCTTTCATCCGGAATATCAAGCACTGACTCATTCGCTAATCCACCGAAAAAACTAAATTTCCGGAGATAGTCTGTCTTCAACAGGAAAGACTGAAAATAGGTGGCAGAAAAATTCACCACATAGCCATCTGCCGGCTTGTCGAAGTTCCAGCCATGCACCTGCCCCGGAATCATAAAATAGATCTGCCAGGGCTTTACCTCAAATCTTTCGAAATCAATAAATTGAAATCCTCCGCCTTCGGTAAACAGCACAACATGATAGAAACTGTGCCGGTGGGGATAGTGTAAATGGTGGTGCTTCTTTGAATAAACACCAAACCTGCTGACCATGATCTCTTCGCTGCGCAAAGCAGAAAGACTGTCAATATCATAAATTGGAATATCATGCTTCACAATACAAAAGTACCATTTAACACCTTCTTTTAATGGTGCTGATTACCTTACAAATGGTACTATTCATGGAAAGTCTTACAATCTTCAGGATTTCGAAACAAGCCGGTATCTGTTTTTGCTGCTGCTTATTTTCTGATCTTTGATTCTGAAAGAGAATCCCCATCCATCAATGTCACCCTGAGTTTTCACGAGAATCCTGTTCTTACCTGCTTTCAGGTTAAGACCACATTCAAATTCGTCAACGAGCATCGATTTATTCCCTTGCTTTTTAAAGACTGACAGACCATTACAGATTAACTCAATATCCCTGCAGGCTCCAAGATTCACGGTAACGCTCATATCCGAAGGAGCTTCTATTGTGCAAAATGCATAGGCGACAGATTGTTTCTTAGAATCCAGCGCCTCATTTAAGGGAACAATATCTGATAATGGAGAGGAATATTTCATCCATTTGATATTTTTACCTGATTCATCAGAAAAGGAGAAACCCGGGAAAGGAGCTGCATTCCTCTCACCGCCCATTCTCTTAAGGTAATCGGAATTAAAATTGTTACCCGTGCCGGAACTGAAGGGTGGCGATATTAACCAATAGGTAAAGTAGTCTCCGGCAAGAGGGCTGATATCCAACCTGATGTCAGTTGGCGCAGACAGAGGCAGGTGCCTGCTGAAATATTCTGCAGAGCGGTCGAACGATTTTATCAGGTCTTCATAATCTCCTGCAACTTTATTGAAAGGATCGGTAGCAAAATCAATCCAGTAGGGACGGTTTTCCTGGTTCCAGATGTATTCAAAGTCTTTTTTGAGAATCTTAAATGCCGCCTGGCAATTGATAATATTGGTCCTGGCTTTTTCCAGGACCCTTTGTGCCTCTGCCCTGTTGTCCTTTTGTAGGCGGCAAGCATCGGAATAGAATTCAGATGCTTCGGCCAATTTTAGCCTGGCTTGAGAAAGGTATTTATATTCATCTGATACAAATTGCAGGGCAGCATACTCCCGGCTATAATACACCGGCTTCCCGCTTTTTAGTGATGAGTCAACCCTGAGGCACATTTCGTGAACTTCTTCCCAACCCGAAACACTATAGCTAACCGTTTTGCCCCGCTCGGGGATAATGGTTTTCCAGAACACCAGTTCGTTCATATTCTCCAAAACCGGTATCGCTGCCATTTCCGTCAGCAGGTGTATTGCATTAAAAAGTGCCATTCCCTCTCCCCTGTATATCCCTGCCGAGAGACGCTTATCAAAGTCGCTCAAATCCCGGGAATTAGGATTCCATGAATGCTCAGCTCCGTAAGCCACACCATACCAGTCACGATCAAAACTGTGAAGTCCTCCATCATCCCAAACGGTATTCAGGACGCCCATAGCTCCTTTTTGTGCTCCTTCTCTTGTGAAGTTGCGGATGTTAGGGATGGCCTGACCATAGTCAGGAAACAGCCGCAGGGAATTAAGTACCCCTGTACAAACCATATAATCTAACCGGCTGGAAACAAATGGATCAATCCAAGACGAAAAAGAGGCCTTGTCTCCATATTCCCAGGTCATCATTACGGCATCCCGGGGTAAAAGACTGATAATTTCAGGATGCTGCAGAGCCACATCCCCCCACATCATCATCCTCTTGTTGTTTCTCCTGAGGATATCCGCTAACTGATTAACATAATTGGCGTAAACCTTTCCGGCTCCAATACTGTCTGCAAGCTTTTTTGACGGTCCGCGCCCCAGATCAAAGGTTTCATCGCAATTTACATGAAAGAAAGACGACCCGAAAGCCGGACACATTTCATCGTAAATGTCGTTCATAAACTGTATAGTCTCCGCCTTTACCGGCGAGTACATCGTATTGCTCTCCGCAAGATGCCTGTATTTAGGGTTCTGAAGTACTTTTTCAGCGTGACCAAGTGACTGAAAATTGGGTACAAGCTCAATATAGTGCGCTTTTGCGTATGCCTCTATCTCTTTCCATTCATCGATAGATATACCGGCAGCGGGAGGAGCAAACTCCGGGTGTTTCTTCGTCAGAACAATGTGTTCGGTATAGTAGCACAACATATTGAGCTTTAATTCCGACATTCTCCTGATCTGATATTTCATATATTCTTTGGAGGGAACAGGTCCCCTGCTGATATCATCCATTACTCCGCGATATTTTAAGGCAGGGGTATCAATGATATGCATTCCTTCAAGCCTGTTGTTCCTGGCAGACCTGAGAAGTTGTTTAAGCGACTGTTTACCGTAAAAAAGTCCCTGAGCTGTATTCGCCACAAGTACGATCCTCTCATTGTCGATCAACAGTTCGTAACCCTCTTTCCCGGTATCCTGTTTCAGCAACCCAAGACGACGGCAGAGTTTGTCGAAAACAGGGTCTTGATTACGGATACCTGTATATAGTCCTTTAAAAGCCGGATGTTCGTTCGCAAAAAGATACTGTTCGTAGTCTGCTCCGGATCTGAGTGGAAAGTTCTTTCCATTTTTCCGGACATGAACGGGCAGGGGAACAATACTGACAGAAGACTGACCGGCTGCTGTAACTGTTTCTGTAACAAGCAGCACGATTAAAATGAAGAGGGAGCGGATAAGAATCATATTAGTCTGTCTCCTTTATACTAACGGCAACACCTCCACCCGGAGCAAGAGCCTGCTTTAACACTGTTTTTGAACTTACCTTTACCTTCCGGATCCTGTAACTCATAGGATTCGTTTTCCAGTGGGCGGTACCTGAATCTTCATAAATAGTAGCAGTGTACTGCCTGCCGCGGGGAAGAAAACGCAGATCAATGGTTGCCGTACGGCGGTTTTCATCCGTTACTCCACCGATAAACCATTCATTCCGGCCCCTCGCCTTCCGGGCAATAGTAATGTAATCGCCGGGCTCTGCCTCCAGTATCCAGGAATCATCCCAGTCAACAGCAACATCTTTAATAAACTGAAATGCGTCTGCAAACCGGTCATAAGTTTCAGGAAGATCGGCTGCCATTTGCAAAGGGCTGTACATGGTAACATAATAAGCAAGCTGTTTTACGAGAGTAGTACCCGCCTGTTTGGTTTTAGCCGGATTATGATAACTGAAAATAGTTTGAAGAATCCCCGGCGTATAATCCATCGGTCCACCCATTAAACGGGTGAACGGAAGAATGGTAGTATGTTCAGGAGGAAGGCCACTCATAGCCTCAAACTCAGTGCCTCTGGCTGATTCCTGGGCCAGCCAGTTGGGATATGTCCGGTGCAGCCCCGTCGGCCTCACCGCCTCATGTGAGTTGACCATCATCTTGTATTTAGCCGCCGTACGGGCAACGTGGAGATAATGATTGTTCATAAACTGACCGTCGTGATGTTCACCTTTGGGCCGGATCCATCCTACATAGCCTGTTTTTACTGCATTGTATCCATATTCTCTCATGAATCGGAATGCGGTGTCCAAACGACGCTCATAATTAGAAACGGAAGCGCCTGTTTCGTGATGCATCATCACCTTCACTCCTTTTCCGGCTGCATACCGCTGAAGTTCTTTCACATCAAAATCGGGATACGGAGTCACGAAATCAAACAGATTCTCGCGCACCTTTCCTCCCCAGTCCTCCCAGCCGACATTCCAGCCTTCAACAAGGACCTGGTCAAATCCGTGTTTAGCGGCAAAATCAATATATTTCTTTACATTTTGGGTGTTAGCGGCATGCGTACCGTTTGGTTGCAGACGGCTATAATCGGTTACTCCCAGCTTAACATTTTCGTGATCAGTATAATTCCAGGTGCCTTTCCCCACAAACATCTGCCACCAAACTCCAATATATTTCACTGGTTTAATCCAGGATACATCATCATACCTGCATGGGTCATTCAGATTAAGAATGAGTTTCGAAGCCAGAATATTGCGGGCATCACTACTCACAACAACTGTGCGCCAGGGAGTATTTGCCGGGGCATTGATATCTCCCTTCCCTCCCCAGGCATCGGGAACCAGGTGTGCACTTAAACCAAAGGTCTTCACATCCGCATTAAGGTGCATAGCGGGATAGTCTACCAGGGCAGCTTCATGGATGTTAATATACAGACCGTTATCCGACTTCATCATCAAAGGCGTCTGGACGGCCGTATTGGCAATAGGATGCTGCGACTTGATCCTGAGAGTAGCCTTTTTCATCAGCGCGCCGATCTCAGAAAATTTTGATGTTGTATAGAGATACTCATTGGTATCATAATCACCAGGCATCCAGAATACTTTATGATCTCCGGCAAGATTGAACTCAGTCAGTTCTTCCCTGATAATAAAGGCACTAAGCTTATCCTGCTCTGGAAATTCATAACGGAAACCCAGGCCATCGTTAAAGAGGCGGAAACGAATCTTCATCACTCGTCCTTCCTGGAGAAGAGATACCAGCATTTCATTATAGTGGTTCCGGATGAGTCGCTGCTCTCCCCATACTGTTTGCCAGGTAGTATCTTTTGAAGACCGTTCTATCCCCTGTAATTCGAAGAACTCCTTCATCTGAGCTGTTCCGGATAAGATCTCGAAGCCAAGGCGGCTTGGTTTTATCACCTGGCGTCCTTTATACTTCATAGAGTAAACCGGTGATTTCTGTTCATTCAAAGAAAAAAACAGAACGAAGCTGCCGTCCGGAGATTTTAGCTCCTGGGCACTAAGAGGAACTATATAAAGAGTGCAGATCAGAAAAACCAGTAATTTGTACATATTGAATAAGCTTGTTAAGATACCTACAGATCAGTAATAGGTTTATAAACCGGCACCAGGGCCTTCATAACGACCCACCCTGCCAGATGTGAAAATGCGCAAACCGAGAAAACGATAAAATAGCCTGCCTCTTCCCCTTTAAATCCCATAAAACGCATTTGAGTTTCAGCGGCATAATCAAAGAGTACCCCTGATGATTTGTTGATGATAAAAGCTCCGATCCCTCCGGCCATCCCACCGATGCCAATGACAGTAGCAATGGCTTTTTTAGGAAACATATCCCCCACGGTAGAGAATATATTAGCAGACCATGCCTGGTGTCCGGCCATAGCAATACCAATAAAAGTGATGGGCAGCCAGTAAGAAATATGGCCAAGAGGCTGTGCAAGCAGAGCTACCAGCAGGAATGAAGCAAAGATGAGCATCGTACGCATTCTGCCTGCGTATGGATTCATCCCTCTCTTTTCAACAAAGTAGGAAGGCAGCCAGCCTCCGATAATAGATACAAGGGAGATAAGATAGAGCATAAATATCGCAAGCTGCCCCATCGGATCCGACGACTTTATACCGTATACAGAACTGAGATATGCAGGTGTCCAGAAGAGAAAGAAAAACCAGACTCCGTCGGTGAGAAGCTTTCCCAGTGCGAAGGCCCACGTCTGCCTGTACCGCAAGCAATCCCTAAAAGTGACCTTTGATTCGCGGCTGATATCTTTATGAATGATATTTTCGTGATCCTCACGGATATAGGCAATTTCCAGCTCATTCACTCCCGGATTAACCTCCGGCTTCTTGTAGACAAAAACCCAGATCCCCATCCAGACAAATCCAAGTGCCCCTATCACGATAAAAGCGGTCTCCCATCCCCATGCCTGTGCAATAAACGGAATAGATAATGGCGCAGCCAGTGCTCCTGCCACAGATCCGGCATCAAACAAGCTGGTCGCCAGGGCGCGGTCTTTCTTTGGAAAATATTCTGCAACAGCCTTAATGGCAGCAGGATAATTGCCGGCTTCCCCAAGCGCCAGCACCATACGGGCAAAGATGAATAAAGTGACACTTACACTTGCGACCATGGATGTGTTGTCTACCAGGGCGATAGTTTCCCGTGCCCCATGGAAACTTACCAGCCAGTTTCCTGAGATAATGCCCGATGTAAGGATACCACAGAAGGCATGAAGACATGCACCTGCAGACCATATACCGATTGCCCACAGGTAGCCTTTACGGGTGTCAAGCCGGTCTACAAACCGGCCGGCAAAAAGCATACTGATGGCGTAGAAGACCGAAAAGAATGCAGTGATATTACCGTAGTGAGTATTGGTCCAGTGAAATTCAGGGGCGATAAAATCTTTCCATGTGAGGGAAAGAACCTGCCTGTCGAGATAATTAATCAGTGTAGCAAAAAACAGCATGGAACATACAATCCATCTGTAATTTGTTCTTCGGGGAGTTAAAGGATTGCTCATTGAGTTCTAATATGTTAAAGCGTCTTCTTTATTATTTATGGGTATCAGCGTAACAGTCAGGCTTCTTTGCTTATGAGGCATAAGTGAGCAGGTATATCCTATTATACTTATACCATCGTTAGGAGCATCATACTTTTGAAGACCTTTGGCGGGTATTATGAAAGGGCTTACCTGCGGGGGCAACCGGACCAAAAGCCATTTTCCCTCCTGAAACAGTAAGATTCCTCCTTTAATAACTTCTGCCTTCGCTTTGGTAAGCATGCGCCATGACAGATTTGCAACAGAGTCAGATGAGCAAATACTGTCAGTCAGTACAACTGCCTTCTGCCCGGTAATAGAAAGTGTCCTTTCCGCACAAGACAGCAGACCGCCGTACATAGGCGACAGATCGAGGCTTACCTTCATTTCTTCAGGCGTTTCAGACCAGTTCTTTATTCTTGCATTTCCGCTGACGTTAAAATAACGATCGTTCACAGAGATCACATTATGAGAGAAGTTGTTGTACCGGAAGATGCTCCATCTACCGCTCTCCTGACTATTATCCCAAAGCGATATACCCAGCTTCTCAATCTCTCCGTAATCCTGTGGCCCCAGATCAAGGGCCCAGCGTACACCAGATGCCTCCATAACAAAAGTGCCTTCATCAAGATGTGTATGTGTATTATCGGAAGGACTGCCGCCTTTAATAGCCGCAAAGATGGCATCTTTCTGCCCCCAGGCAGTCCTCATCAGGCAAACCGGCGCCTCATTCCTGGCAACAAACATACGTGGAAGCGTTTTTCCCTTTTTACTATCCATCTTAAAACGATGCCCGAAGATAAAGGCAAGGGGAAGGACGCGGGTATACTGCTCATAGCCAAAATCTTTTCTCTCAAGCAGCTGACTGATGCCGGATTTTGCGAGGGATTCGTCTCCCAGCTTTTGTGCAAACCAGAATATCGGGATATTGAGCCTGTCTCCTGCCCCCGAGTCACCAAAATTGAAAGCCTGACCGCCCGGTCCTACCATGTGCGTAATGTAATAGGCACTTTGCTTAAATCCGGGAATCTCCGATAATCCGGAGTCATGACCATACAGGTTATCAAGCAACGCAAGCAGAAGGACGTTATACGTCGTACCGTAGTGCCAGTATCCATAACCCTCCGGATAGGCACCGTCGGGCCCGTAACGGGCCATGGGTTTCCGGATACCCTCCACCGAACGGCTGATGATCTTCCGGGCCAGCTCAGGTTCATCTTCCATAATTGCTGCTGCACCAAACGCCATAGCAGTATTGCAGACCTGGTTCCAGTTGTTGTCGCGCGTGAGGAAACTGTTGTACTCCGTTTTGAGCGAAGGCAACAAGCCCTTCTCCAGGATTGCGCGTTTGACAGCTTTCCGCGTCGGTACACTCAGAGCGGACCATAGCCAGTCATACCCGATGGATACAGCCGTGGTCATTTCGGCAACATCAAGAAAATGCGACGGGTTCCAGTCACTGAACCGGCTGACTGCAAGCAATTCCTTCTCGGCGCGGGCTGAGTAAACCCGGTCACCGGTGGTACGGTAGGCATACGAGAGCATAAACAGCCTGTATAAAGCTTCCCGTGAGGTATTCAGCATACGTCTGCCTTCTACCACGCGTTGCAGGGGACTGGATTCCAGCAGTTGCGTACATGCCGAGAGAGTGCGCTCATGGAGCACTCTCCAAACTTCATCAGAAGCAATATCCTTTTGCATCTGTTTCAATCCTGCCTCCGGCAGGAGTATCCGGGGATGCGGCGAACTTTGTAAGCCGGGCTCCCGGAAAGTATGTTCTCCGGCTATGCCGGAGAACATACAGCCTGCTGTAAACAGTACTAAAATGTATTTCTTCATTAAAATCTATAGCTGATACCAAGCCGGCCGTTCACCCCGTTAAACTGCAGGTTATATATTCTGTCCTTGTTACCAAAATAGTTATAATATTCATTATCCAGAACATTCATTAGTTCTGCCCAAACGGTGATCCCTTTGTACAGACGTACGTTTCCGTTAAGATCGAGCTGCCATCTTCCTTCCTGCCAGATATCGCGTTCGGAATTAGATCCCAGTGCATTGATATAAGAACCGATATAATTCATAGAAGCCTGCAGCGTGACTTTCTTGGTGGAATATGCTAATGCAAAATTTCCGGTATTCTGAGCTTGCCCTGGCAACCTGGTACTACCACGCTCCAGGCTGGTGGTTGCTTTTGAATGAATATAAGTATAATTGCTGGTAAAAACCAGGTTCCTGAAGATCCAGGGCAGGAAAGTGAGGCTCGCATTAATGGTCGCTTCAGCACCATAAACTTTCGCCGCATCGCCGTTCATGCTTTTGATCACCTGCCATCCATTGTAATCACTTCCGGGTTCGTCAAGGATCCCTTCGCTCAGATATTGAAAATTCCCGATGTGCTTATAAAAAACGCCTCCTGAAACAATTCCCACATTTGATAGATAGCGCTCAAAAAGCAGGTCTAAGTTATTCGCATAAGCAGGTTTCAGATCAGGGTTACCCAGCGTCACCCGCTGTAAGTCCTGCGAGATATTCTGCTTCGGCACCAGATCCGTTACATTAGGCCTTGAATATCCTGTAGTCCAGGCAAACCTGAAAATTGTTTTATCAGTCATGTCATACTTGAACTGAATATTAGGCAAAAATTTAGTGTAATTTAGTTTTTCACTGACAGGTGTAGAGGTATAATCATTATAAAGAGTGGCATCGCCCCCCTGAACAGGAGCGTTAGGGTTAACAAATGGGGTTACAATATTCGCTTTATAATTGACACTGGTCCGCTCCACACGGGCACCGGCAAGTACCATGAGCTTATTCATCTGGATCTTATTCATTACATAACCAGACACCACATCTTCACCCGCATCGTAATAAAATCCATCAATATAAGTATTTGAGAAGTAATCATTTCTCTCAATTTGTGCAGAATTAGCCGGATCGGCCAGGTACGCCTGGGTTTTGCCGAGGTCAGCTGTCATCCCAAACGGTAGTTTATCGTTAAGGAAAGACGTAGAAAGCTGATCTTTATATAGCAGGTTACTAAGACTGTTGGCATTATTGGCAGTAACGCTATATGTCCAGGTACCGTCAGGAATATAACCTGAATTGTTCATAAACTTTCCTTTAGCACCGAAGGAGAAAGTAGAAGCAAACTTGCCAATGAAATAGTTTTTCGATGCATTGGCTCTCAACGTAAAGTTAGTACCTTCCGTGATGTTGTCATTGTTCTCAACCGTATACAGGTTAAAGCGGGATATCGCATCAGGAGCATCAGGTCCCATATTGCCTGTCGGCTGGTAAAGATAAGAGGAAGTCAGGTATTTTGAATAAATATCCGGAACAACTCCTACTACCGTACCCGCAGGGATGGTAACCCCATTTACTTTCTTACCTGCTCTCCATTCAGGCCCCTGAAAACCCATCATCTGGCTGGTATAGTCGCGTTTAGACTTATTGTAGAATGCTCCTCCGTCCACTTTCCAGCTTCCCATGGTCGATTCTCCGTCCAGATTAAGATTAATATTTCTGATCTTCTCATTCTGATCAGACACCTGAACAATATTTCTCATTCTTTCAGAGCCGATACTTCCATCGTCCATTAAGAAAAAGCCTTTCCCGTTATCACGGAATCTGTACCGGTTACGATACCGCAAGTCATCGTCGTTCCGGTTGTTGTACACAGAACTGAGCGTAAACTTTGTATTTTCAACAGGTGCCCAATCGAGCACCAGCACAGCACCGTGTCTTTTGGATTCCCTTGACTGATAACGATACCTGAAATCAGTTGGAATGTAAGTATTCTCAGATACCACCTCACCGGTTGATTTGCGGGTCAGCGTGTAGGGTTCCCAGGCTTCAGCTTCCAGTCTGTCGTACCCGTTGTTAGTATTCAGATAGCTGTAGTTGGCGGCGACACCAAGCACCCCTTTAGGATTCTTATCTGTCGGTAAGTAGCGCTGTGAAAACCCCGCCCTGATATTGTAAATAGTCTTTTCACGCAGCCAGTTATAGCCGCTTCCGAGATCGAGAGATAATTTTGGTGAAAGAGAACGGGCTGTTGCGGTCCGCATGTTTACCACTCCCGCAATTGCATCACCATCATTGGAGGGCAAAAGCGTTTTCTGCACCTCCAGGGAGGCAAGAATATCAGAAGGGATAACATCAAGCGACTCATTTCTCTTGCCTTCTTCCTGGCTGCTCATTACCTGCTCGCCGTTTACGTTGATATTAGTAAAATTTGCAGGAGTCCCGCGCAGCTGAACATCCTTACCGTTGGTAGTCACCCCACTGAGGCGTTTCAGCGCATCGGCAACATTTGGGTCGGGAAAGCGGCCGATCTGGTCTGCAGAAACAACCTGCATCATATTGTCAGCCATCTTTTGCTGATTTAACGCTCGTTGCTGTCCTCCTACGACTGCCGAAATCACCACGCTCTTCATTGTGACTGAAGATTCTTTAAGGGTGAAGTCTGCAGTAATTGTTTTCTCTGCCACTATTGTGACTTTCCTGGTTAAAGTAGCGAAGCCCAGGTAGTTCACGACAATCTCCACTTCACCTGCAGGGACACCCTGCAGTGAATAAGAGCCATTCAGGTTGGTAGCGGTTCCTAATGTAGACCCCTTTACGGTTACGGATGCTCCCGGCAATACAACACCGGCGGTATCTTTTACAATTCCCCGAAGATTTCCCTTTCCCTGAGCATAGGATGATGATGAGAGCGCAATGACTGCGGCAAACAGCAGCAAAGAAACAATTAGCTTTTTCATAATGAACATTCTGGTTGGTTGGTTAATAATTCAGCGGCGTCTTTATCAAGGAAGAGTGTAGCGTCTTTGTGAGTGCGCAATACAGAAGCAGGACAGGACTCGGACACGGGCCCGTACAATGCGTCGAAAACCGCCCTGGCTTTTCGTGCGGAAGGAACGATTCCGATAACAGTATCACAAGCCATAAGTGCCGGGATTGTGAGTGTGAGGGCACTACGGGGAACCTCATCAATAGCTGCAAATTCTCCGTCATTTACCTGCTGTTGCCGGCATACGTCGTCAAGAGTGGTTATCCTGACCCATTTTTCTTCATCAAACCGCGCTTCATGGGGATCGTTGAAGGCAAGATGACCGTTTTCACCGATGCCGAGGCAAACTATATCAAGGGGGGCTGCCCTTAACAACTTTTCATACCTCTCACACTCCGCTTCTACATCAACCGCATCGGGCCTTACATAATTAACCCCGCCAAACGGCTGGCTTCCGAACAGGGCTTTTTTCAGGAAATTACCAAAGTTCTGCGGAGCATCCTTTCCAAGGCCGATATACTCGTCCATGTGAAATGCTTCTATCCTGCTAAAGTCGATCTCCGTGTCCGCTGCTAGTGCAGCAAGGAAATCTGCCTGGGAGTGAGCAGCAGCAAATACCGATCGGATCAGGCTTTTCCTGGCCAGCAAAGCCTGGACTCTTTGCTTATAATGCTCATAAGCTGCACGTCCCATATCCGCTCTCGTTTCGTATACATGGATCTTAAGCGGGCCGATAGTAAATTCTTTTAGAGGTTCTGTCATATCTGTTTTTTGTATTTTAGTTCATAATAAGCAGCCAGGAAACGAAGCCCGAAGGATGTTCCTACATCGCGCTGTGTCAGCCAGATCTGGCCATTTTTAGAGCGCATACGGGTGTTTATCACAGCACCACGCATATTGGGATCCGGGTGATCCGCGGCATATCTGTTCTTCAGGATCCAGTGAATGCTTTTTTCGTAGGAGGGTATGAACTCGCTGTACCCATAACCCGCAAGGCGCATCCAGACGATACCGGCAAACGCCACGGCTGATCCACAGACCGAGCCTTTATCTGAGGGTTTTCCATCTGTATAATTTTCGTAGAAGATAGTGCCGTCTTTCTTTTGGGCTTTTGCATAGGTGCGGGCAGTTTTCGCTGCTGCCTCCAGATACTTCCGGTCTTTCGTCAGTTCGTAAGCTTCCAGGAGCGATTCTGCATACCACAGGTTGAAGCGGGGATGAAAGGATGATTCTTCGATGTGGTTAGGCATATATCTCATCCAGATACCATCTTCATTCTGCTTTTCAATCAGTGAATTACAGAGCAGAATATGAGCTTCTTTGAATTTCTTATCTCCTGTAAACTCATACGCGTCTTTAAACGGGGAGCCTTCTGTGTTCGGACGGGATACATCCTCCAGTGTCTGATTCTCTTTATCTTTATAGAACGGGCTGTTTTCTTTTAAAACTTCACCGGTCTTCAGGTCAACCAGGTCATAGCATACCCCTTTTTCAGGGTAATACATATTATTAAGCATCCAGCGGCATGCAGACGATGCCACCTTCGCATATTTCTTATCTCCCGTAACCTTGCTTAATTCAAATATACCGGGTGTACCATCACTGATGGTGGCAAATACGATCTGATCATTGCCTATTGCATCACCATGTGTGGCAGCTACCATTCCCTTCAGTTTAGGATGGTCTTTAATCTCCAGTCCGATCCACCAGTTCCCCGCCTTCCGGGCAGCAGCCAGCATCCTGGAATCTCCTGTTACCTTATAGGCATCAAGCAGTCCAAGGATCAGCTGCCCGGTGTGCCATGGTTCTTCATACGGGTACCATTTCCCTTCAATGATATTATAATCACACCGCGATTTGCCATCCGCATCAAGAAGAACGGCAGATGCATAATTCGCAGATTCTTTCATAGCTTTAAGAAGATCAGCAGCGGGCGGAGTCTGAGACTTCCCGCTTAAGCTTATGAAAAAACATAAACACAGGAGTGAAGCTTTAATTTTCATACTATTTGGTTTTGAGCGGAGCTGATGTATTCTATTTCAGCGTTATATTTGAATTATTTAGTATTCTGATATTGTCCTGACCGCGGTCTGATGATATCCCGGAAATCATCCCTCCAGTCACATCGTCGCAGAATACAGCAGGGCGGCTGTCGCCTGACTTGACCTGGAAAGATATCCCCTGAAGATTTAAATCACGGATATGCCGGGCATATAGCCCAAATGCAGGCAGGGGGCCGAACATGGTCGACTCAGGATACAAATCCGGTAGTTCATCTATCACCTTCCGGGCATGCTCTTCAAGTCCGCCGCCCGGAAACACAAAACGGCTGTTTGTAATAGAAATCCCTTCAATCTTCTGATCAGGGAGTCCTGTAAGGGCACACCCTATAAAACCGGAGGCCTCTGCCGTTATGTTTGACAACTGTATATTTCGCATTCTTCCCGGTGCCGGTTCGGGAGCTTCAGCATAGTGCTTTCGTGCCCTGTTGCCGAGGCGCACGAACAGAGGTACATACGTACCGTCTATCACAACATTTGATATACTGATATTTTCCATCAGGCCGCCATCCACCATTTCCAGCGCAATACCACATATTCCCTCCGGGCGGCCTGTCAGTGCTGTTGTTACAGCCGACTTTCTGATAACCAGGTTACTGACCGTTACATTCCGGAACCCGGCGGTGGTTTCAGTTCCAAACTTCAGCGCATTGCAGTGGCTGCTTATGATACAATCGGATACTACGATATTTTCTGATACACGGTCTGAGGTTCCTTTAAAAGTAATACCATCATCGTCGGAATCGCCGATGACCCGGGTGATAACCACATCCTTGCATCCGTCAATATCCATCAGATCGTTGTTTTTATTGGAATGATTAAACACCCTGATCCCGTCTATCCGAAGCTGTTCACACCGGATATAAGACTGCATCCACATAGCGGAACTTCTCAGCTCAATATCCCTGACCAGCACATTAGTACATCCTGCAGCCCATAATAAGTAAGGCCTGTTACGATATCTGTCGGGCTTCTTGTTGGTCGTTAATTTAAAATGACCGCCCTGTCCGTCAATCGTTCCGGTACCCTCTATAGTGATATTACGGATATTATGTGCTACGATGAGTGCCTGACTTACCCATGTATCGCCCCAAAAACGAAAGTCTGTTTTTACCCGGGGGTAATCTGAAAGGTTTACAGAGCCGAGCAACCTGGCTCGGGGCGAAAGAACCAATGTTGTATTATTTCTAAGAAACAATGTGCCCGTCACAAAAGAACCTTCAGGAATTAGTACCTTCCCTCCATCCTTCGCTCCTTTATCTATAGCAGCCTGAATAGCGGATGTATTGACTGTTTTTCCATCAGGCACTGCTCCGAATAAAAGAATATTGTGCTGAGAAACCGTGCTATAAGCACGGAACATAATACAACAAAACACAAGAACAGAAAAAGCACGCTTAAACCTCATAAAGGAAAAACTCATACACAATTAGTTATAATTACAAATTAGTTATTTAAAAGCAAAATAAAAACACGCTATACCAAATTAAAACACCGTGTAATGCCGTGCTCTTTACAAATATATTAACATAATTTAATTTTCAATATTTATTTTTTCTTTTTTAACGACTACTAAACTATTAAAACAGAGGAATTCTCGTCAAAAACGATAACAACTACCCTAATACACACACCGTGCTTTTGCACAGCCGAAAAAGGTTTAATATATTTACAGCCTAAATGAAGAAAAAATACAGGATCAAAGATATAGCTGCGCTTGCGGGGGTGTCTGCAGGAACAGTTGACCGTGTTATACACAACAGGGGTGATGTATCTGCGGATAGCCGGCAGAAAATCGAAAAAGTACTGGCAGAACTTGATTTTACCTACCGGCTTGGCTCCCCTGCCGTGGCTGATTCCAGGCAGTTCAGGCTCCTGATTATCCTGCCGGAACATTCTGAGGGAGACTATTGGGAATCTATTGAGAAAGGAATCGAAAGTGCGGTAAACGATTTTGGGAACATTAAGCTCAAAATGAAATTCCTTTATTACAACCAGTTTGATCTTTACTCCTGCAGGAGTACCTTCAACAAAGCTCTTTCCCTGAAAGCAGACATGGTCTTGATCGGGCCATCATTTTATGACGAAACCGTACTTTTCGCCAGTCAGCTATTTATGCGGAATATTCCATACGTCTTCGTTGATACCTTCGTTAACAATACTCAGCCGCTTGCTTTCTTCGGCCCCCACTCCTTCCAGACCGGTGTGGTACAGGCCAGGTTATTAACTACAGTGCTTGAGCCCGGCAAAGACATTGCTTTTTTTCATTCTAAAAGAACCGGCGACGAGACCTCTGTACAATCACTTGCCCGTTCGTATGGATTTATGTCATATTTAAAAGATCACTTCCCTCAAATTAACGTTTTTTCAGCACAGTTTGACGACTCAGACAGGAAACTGAGTACAGGGCTCCTCGATCAATTCTTCAGGGAGCACACCAGTATAGGCGGGGCTGCCGTGTTTAATACCCGGGCGTACGTTATATCTGAATATTTGAAACAGCACCACCTGCAACATATTAAACTTGTCGGGTATGGCACAGATAAACGCAATATAGATGGCCTGAAAGATGGATATATCTCCTTTATCATCTCGGAGAGACCTGAGCACCAGGGATACCGGGCAATAAAAAGTATTTTGGAATACCTTTTGTACAATAAAACCGGCCAGGTTGAAAATTACACACCAATCGATATTCTGATAAAAGAAACGGCTGATTTTTATGCTGTTTAAATTAAAGGCAAATTACTTAGTCTTTCTATTTTTTATTTCCCTAAATTAGACTGTCGTTATGACTAATTGCAAGAAGCGCTTTTCGATATATTCCGAGAGGTTTTAATGCAATTCCGGCTTATACAAACAATAGAAAAACTGGCAAAGCTAAAAAAGATGCAAGCGGGCTTTTTTTCTTAGCACTTTTCCACAAATCAGCACATATCAATCCAGTTTTCAACATTTTTAAACCGTTTTAACTTCTTAATAGTTTTAGAATCATGGAATTATTCAGCTTTCAGGGACAAATCTCGGGTCAAATGCGCACCATCTCTGTGAGAAAAAGCGGAGAGCTTTTTATAGTAAGTAGTGGCGATAGTATTCTGGTACACCTAAGAAGAATTTCAGATGAATGCCTGGTGTATGGACGGGCGCCTTCCAAGCTATCGAAGGAGGAAATCGATCTCATTTGTTCAGAGATCCAGAAGCGGGTTTATTCAATATCATGAGAAGACATCATGACTGATCGTATCATTGATTTTGCTTTTACCGCGGCCTTCTGCTCAATACTCCGGCTATCGTTTCCACAGCCTCATGGAGTTTTTGCTCTGAAAGGGATGCATATCCAAACCTGAAACCCTGTATACCGTGATTGTTATAGTAAAATGAACCGGGAACATTCAGGGAAATTCCCTTCTCCTGCAGCTGCGTTTCCAACCATGCAAAATCCAGCGGATTTCTCAACTTCAACCAGACCGCGAGCCCCCCTTCAGGTATAGTGTAAGACACCTCGCTACTAAGATATTTATCCAGGAGACCCGTAAAGTAATCTCTCTTTAGTTTATAAAACACGTTCGCACGGCGAAGATGACGTCTGACAGATCCGGTATTTATCAGTTCAAGGATCGCCTGCTCCATAATATTATCACCCTGCACATCGATTAGTTTTCTCATATTACCTGCTTTCTGCACAATATCATCACTACTGACAAGATATCCTGTCCGCAGAGAAGGGGCAACCACCTTACTCAGCGTGCCAATATATACATAGCTTTTGAGGTCCTGAAAACTTGCCAGCGGCAAGACCGGCCTGCAGCCGAAATGAAATTCATTATCGTAATCATCCTCAATGACTGTAAACCCATATTGATTGGATAGCTGTATTAACTCAAGTCTTCTCTGAAGCGACAACGTCACTGTAGTGGGATATTGATGGTGAGGAGTGGTGTAAATTGCCTTGATCTTCTTTCTCTTTTTCAGATGTTGTTTTACCTCCTCTATTGAAAGTCCCTCCTCATCAACTCCAACCAGCAACAGTTTTGCCCCCGCACTTTCAAATACTTCCCAGGCGGGCTTATACCCGGGGTTCTCCACTATAATGGCATCTCCTTTCTCCAAAAGAACGTGAGCCGCAAGATACATGGCCATCTGGCTTCCTCTCGTGATACACACATTGTTTTCACTAATCTTCAGGCCCCGCTGATGGCTCAGCATATTGCTGATCGCTTTTCTGAATTCCGGATCTCCGGTCTGACCTGTATATCCCATCATTTTCCAGCGGGCTTTACGCCTGAAGATCTGCCTGTAAGCCCTCGCCAGTTCATCAATGGGCGCAATTTTACTATCCGGATGGCCGTCGTCTATAACAATCCCGGGGATTACACCGGATTCCGTGACGACCTGATGGGCGATCGCTTCTTCTTTGACTGGCCTTAGAACCGGCAGAACATCCGCTACAAAAGTACCCTTCCTGTTTTTCGCAATCAGCCATCCTTCATTTAACAGTACATTCAATGCTTCAATGACCGTGTTTCTGTTTACTTTTAAATCTAAAGCTAATTTGCGGCTGCCCGGAAGCGCTGTTCCTTTTTTTAGTCTCCCGGACTGAATATCCACGATAATAGCATCCGCTATCTGCAGGTAAACAGGCTTTTGGCCATTCGCGTCTAAATGTACATTTAACTCCCAGGGTCGAAGCATCTGGACTAGCTACTTTTATGAAAACTGTATCAGAAACCTAGTCCAAATATAAAATACTTTTGTATTAGAAAAACATAAGAAATACAAATCACAGTAGCAGTCTTTTTTTGAACAAACAATAAGTAAAATGGAAAAATCAATTTTTTATCACGCTGGATGTCCTGTATGTGTAAGTGCAGAGCAGGATATTTTAAATCTTATTCCCACCGGACAGGTAGAGGTAGTTCATTTAGGAACCGACAAAACGAGAGTAACAGAAGCTGAAAAAGCCGGTGTTAAATCGGTCCCCGCCCTGGTAACCCCAAATGGCAATGTACTTCATATAAATTTTGGCGCTTCCATTAGCGACTTAAAATAGAACAAACCAGGGATCCGGAAGAAGAGATCTTCTCCCGGACCTTAATTCGTATAAATGGAAGATCCGATTATTAATAATCTGAATAATATTCAGAGAAGAATAAAAGAAGCCTGTGCCAGAAGCAAACGGCCACCGGAGGATGTCAGACTTTTGCTTGCTACCAAAACGGTTCCCGCTGAAAGGATAAAAATAGCTTTACAGTCAGGGTGTACTTTGATCGGCGAAAACAAGGTACAGGAAGTCCGGGAAAAGTTTGCCTCACTGAAGGACATTCCTCATCAGAATCATTTTATAGGGCATTTACAAAGCAATAAGATTAAAGAACTTCTCAGATACGACATCTCCTGCATCCACTCCCTTGATCGTTTGGACATCGCCGGAAAACTCAATCAAAGGCTGCTGCAGGAATCTAAAACGATGGAAGTGCTCATCCAGGTTAACACCTCCGGAGAAGAAAGCAAATTTGGCGTGTTTCCGGAAGATGCCGTTAAGCTGGCACAACAGCTGTCAGAACTTAAAGCTCTCCGGGTAAGGGGGCTGATGACAATCGGTTTGTTTAGTGCTGATCAGGAAAAAGTACGGCAGTGCTTCCGCCTGCTTCAATTTGTCCGGCAGGAAATCATGAACCAACATATTACAGGTGTGGAAATGAAGGAACTTTCAATGGGTATGAGCGGCGACCTGGAAACGGCAATTGAAGAAGGTGCTACTATCGTACGCATTGGTACAGATATCTTCGGAAAGCGGATTTATCCCGATAGCTATTACTGGAGTGAGAATAAAGTTTAAATTTCATAAATGAAAGTACATTATCTGCAGCATGTTCCCTTTGAAGGGCTGGGGTACATTGAAACCTGGCTTAAAGAAAATGACTTCCGGATTTCGGCCACACGGTTCTATGAGCCGGCCCATTACTTTCCCGAGGTTGAAGAAATAGATGCACTGATCATCATGGGCGGCCCGATGGGAGTATATGATGAACATAAATATCCCTGGCTTCATGAAGAAAAAGTCTTTATAGAGGATTGCATCAGGGCCGGAAAAAAAGTACTGGGGATTTGCCTCGGAGCACAACTGCTCGCCGTCTGCCTGGGTGCCAATGTCTATACGGCAAACTCCAAAGAATTAGGCTGGTTCAGGGTCGCTCCTACTGAGATGAGTAAGAAAGTATCATGGTTTTACCGGTTATTTCAGGATCATCCTATGGTCTTCCACTGGCACGGCGACAAATTTGAAATCCCGTACGACGGCAGTTTCAGCCTCCTTTCATCGGAGGCTAACAACAACCAGGCATTCTTCCATAGCGAAAATGTCATCGGTCTGCAGTTCCACCTGGAAATAACAGAAGACGGAGTCCGGGACATGCTGCAGCATTGCAGGAAGGACCTGGCCCCTTCATCAGACTTTGTTCAGCCAGAGCAGACGATCCTGGAACACCTGGATCACATTAAGAAACTCAACGGAACTATGGCTGAAATCCTTCAGACATGGCTTTGCCGGGGATAACACTACTATTCAGACCGGATACTCTTTACCACCTTCCGGCAGGCCGCTCTAATAGTATAGAAACTGGTAGTCATAAGAGCCATAAATACAGCCATAATACCGGCAAAAGCAAAAACATCTGCCTGAATTGAAATCCTGTAGCTGTAGCCAGCAAGCCAGTTATTCAGGAAGTAAAACGAGAGTGGTGACGCTATGAGGCAGCTGATTAGGACAAGAACAAAGAACTCCCTGGAGAGCAACGTCCATATCTGAGCTGCTGAAGCTCCCAGCACCCGCCGGATTCCAATCTCTTTGGTCCGTTTTTCCGCGATATAGGCAGCCAGACCGACAAGCCCCAAAGAGGATAAAACGATAGCAAGAACAGAAAAAATAACGGATAATTTTCCTGTTAGCTTCATCGTGTTAAATTTTTGCGCGTAATCGTCATCTGTAAAAGCATACTGATAAGGAAAAGCCGGGCTATATTTATTAAAAACAGTGTTTAACCTGGCAATAGCCTGTTCGGATGAAACGCCCTTTGCCAGGCGGTAAAGCAGTAAAGACTGCATTCCCTGCCTGCAGAGGAACATGGTTGGTTCCGCCGGCGCAAATGGAGATCCCATAATTGCGTCACGGGCAATCCCCGCGATGGTAAAAGTTTCATCCTGCCACTGTATCGTCTTGCCAAGAGGGGCTTTCAGCCTTAATCTTTTAATAGCCGCCTCATTGAAAATAACGCTGGTTGAATCATATATGTTCCTGAAATTCCGGCCCTCCTTTAAAGGGATCTGCATCGTTGCAAAATAATCGGGATCGGTTACCACAACTCCCATCTCTACCGTTTCATCAGCAGTCATACCCGGCCACTGGATGCTGCTGTGCCAGTATATATCAGTTGCCGGACTTGAAGACTGGGTAATGTTTTCAACGAGTCTTTGCTGCAGCAGTTCATTTTTCAAAGCAGGATAATTCCGGGACAGATCACTGTTTAAATCTGAGACCATAAGCTGGCTTCTATTGTATCCCAATGGCCTGTTCTTTACAAACTCAATCTGCCTGTAGACGATAATTGTACCTATAATTAAAGCAATTGAAAAACAGAACTGAATCACTACCAGTATTTGCCTGGACAACCCGTGATTACCCTTCCCTCCGGCTGATCCGCTCTTCAGGGCTTGTACCGGGCTGAAAGAGGAAAGCAGAAAGGCAGGCCTGCTGCCGGCGAATAGCGCGGTGATCATTACAAGCCCCGTCAGCATGCTCCAGAAACTTAATGAATAGAAAGGAATATGGATGTGACGGGCAGCCAACTGGTTGAAGGTTGGCAATGCCAGATATACCAGAACGAGTGCAGCGATTGCAGCTATAATGGTGACGATCAACGATTCGGTCAGAAAAAGAATAATTAACTGCAGCCGGTCAGACCCGCTCACCTTTCTAACCCCTACCTCCTTTGCTCTTTTTTCCGCCCTCGCTGTGCTTAAGTTGATAAAATTAATACAAGCGATTATCAGGACAGAAATGCCGATTAACGAAAACATCCTGACATAATCGACAAAGCCGCCCACCTCTTTTCCGTTGACATACTCGCCATATAAATGCCAGTTCTTAAGCGGTTGCAGGATCACATCTGAGTTCATGGCATTTTCGCTGTCTGTTTCCGTTTTTTCGATATGACGGATCTGACTGCTTATTCTCTCCAGTGGTGTTCCGTCTTTCAATTTTATATATATATTAAAGGAATTCCAGCTAAACGAAGACGTCCGCGCTTCTTTTACCCATGATTGAGCCGCCTCCATATAACTGAAGGGAACCAGGAAATCAAACTGAAGACTTGAGTTGTAAGGAATATCTTCCAGAATACCGGTAACTTTCAGGTCGTGCATATTGTCAAAACGAACCAGCTTTTCAATGGCATTTCCTTCGCCGAACAGTCTCTTTGCGGCCTGTGCAGTAAGTACAATGGAATAAGGATCGGAAAGAACCGAAGAGGCATTGCCCTGAACAAATTTATAGTCGAATAACTTCAGGAAATCACTGGCTACCTGGCCCCCCGTTAGTATTAATTTTTTCTCCCCGGCTTTAAGCGTGTGTCTCGAAAAGTTGTCTGTTTCTGCGACGAACTCGATGCCGGGAACCCGCTTCAGTGCATCCGCCAGCTTTAAAGATGTCGTTGTGAAATTAAGGGTATCTCCGTTACTATTGTAATTGCGCCTTACCTGGTATATGCTATCGTAATTATTCAGAAACTTATCATAAGAATATTCATTATGCACCCATAATCCAATCATCAGCGCAACAGCTATTCCGGCTGAAAGCCCTGCCATATTCAGCAATGTATAAGATTTGTTACGGATCAGATACCGCATGGAAACTTTAATGTTATTGAAGTTCATCATCGAATTAAACCGGGAGATATATGTTTTGGCAATATTTTAGCAATATCACACCCAAAAAAACAAAAGACCTAAAAATCAACAATTTACATAAAATCACACTACTTTGAATTGTTCGGATTCGTTCATTAAATGTCCGGAATGGATCATACCCGCCAACGGTTTCAAAATTTGAATCAGCTACCTATTTCACTATGTAAGCCAAAGAAACACTTGGTTTTATAATTCGATTTCGCTAATTTTGACTAAACACCGAACTTAATTGCTATGTTAAAAGACCTGAAAACCGCAAAGGAACACTCCCTTATGACTGGTTCAGCCAAAGCTGTAGAATCAGTAACCAGGCTTCTGCAAACGAAGGCCATCAGCATTACGGATAATACCGTTTATCTCTATCCTGAGTTATGGGCCGACGAGGAAAAAGCCAGAATTTGGATGAAAAACCTTCATCTGTATTGCAGACTTACGGACAATCTTCCCTTGGGCATGACGCTCTATTTCAAAAATATTGAAACGGGAAAACTTCTTGGATTTTATCAGGATGAAAGAGCGACAATAATGAGCAATGAGTAAACATTTACATTATCGAAACAACACCACTTTAAAATAAGCCATTGACTATCTGACGCCTCAGTAAAGGGAAGGTGATAAGGTAAGATGCCCCCTTTTACGGTTCGGAGGACTGAAAAGTCCGCCTTTAAAGAATTCAGACCGCTTCTGACGGTCACACAGAACAAAGGAAGGCTTCCTCTAATGTCTCTTTGTGCGAGCCGGAAGAATTTAACTGAAACTGTTCTTCTGCGTAAAGAAGGATCACAATTTCCATTTCATCTTTTTTGTACCTCGTATACAACTTTTCGGCACATATAAGTCCGCTATCCCTTACCCGTTCGTATTGCGCAACAACCTGCTCATCATCAAAAAAATCTTCTATCTGAAAATCTATGACGTCCCCTGTTTGGGGGATATAAGACGGATTTTCGAAAATAATATGACAATTCCCTTCATAACCCCTTGCAATGAGAGGAAAATCAAATTCATAACGTAAAATAGTCTTCATAATCCTGCGTTAACGTGTCCCGTACTTTTAAAGCAAATCACTGCTCCGGTCTGACCTCTTTTCCTCCCCTTAATTTGCTAAAACTAAATTACTAAACGCCGGCGGTATGAAAAATGACAGCGATCATAAAGTCAGCGTAAATAATATGACATAAAATACATTGAAAACCAACCCATTGCACATTTCATTAGTTAAACGGCGATTATCGTTGATTTTTAGTAGTCAGGAAAGGCAGAATCTCATTTAAACTAAAAGCGGCTGTTCAAAAATGAACAGCCGCTTTTATACAATTCAGCATATCGTATTGCCTGTTGAACGGGGTATATCTCGAATTTACACGTAAGCTCTCTGGTTCTTCCCTTCTACCCAATTCATAAAGGCACGGTTGACAACCTTATTGCCACCAGGTGTAGGATAGTTCCCGGAGAAATACCAGTCGCCAAGGTGAGCCGGGCAAGCTTTGTGAAGATTATCTAAAGTCTGATAGATCACCTTAATTTCAGCTTTAACATTCTTGGGTGATATAATCTGGGCAATTTTGGCAGCAATCTCTTCGTCTGTAAACGGATCGTAGATAGCTTTAATGTAATTCTCCACATCCTCCTTATTCATCTCTAACGAGGCCTGGCACTTTTCGTAAGTTTCCCAGATAATATGTTCTCTGCCGCTCTCCTTCAAAAGTGAGATAGCAGCCTCAAACGCAACAAATTCTCCCATCCTTGACATATCTATGCCATAGCAGTCGGGGTAACGAATCTGGGGAGCGGAAGATACCACGACAATCTTTTTCGGGCCTAAGCGGTCAAGAATTCTAAGGATACTCTGCTTTAGGGTAGTACCTCTTACAATGGAGTCATCAATCACGACGAGATTATCCTGGCCCGAGTTGATAATACCATAGGTGGTGTCATACACATGAGAAACCATATCCTGCCTGTCGGCATCCTGGGTGATAAATGTCCTCAGCTTCACATCCTTGATCGCAATCTTTTCCACACGTGGTTCGAGACTCAGCATTTCTTCCAGTTCTGTGTCGGAGATCTTGTCCGCACGATTTAAAAGAGTGTCTCTCTGATATTTCTTAATATGTTTATGTAAGCCATCCACCATTCCGTAGAATGCGACTTCCGCTGTATTCGGAATAAATGAGAACACGGTATTCTTGAAATCATAATTAACCGCTTCCAGAATTTGGGGGCATAAAAGACGGCCTAACTGCTTACGCTCGCCATAAATAGCAGCATCACTTCCTCTTGAAAAGTAAATACGTTCAAAAGAACAGGATTTATGCTCTTCAGGCTCCTTAAATTGTTCTTCGCTTATTTCGCCGTTCTTTTTAATGATAAGAGCATGACCGGGCTTTATCTCTTTTATGGCATCAAAGGCAACGTTAAATGCAGTTTGAATGGCAGGCCTTTCAGATGTTACGACGACAATTTCGTCATCATAATAATAGTAAGCAGGCCTGATGCCCGACGGATCCCGCATGACGAAGGCATCACCGTGTCCGAAGATCCCCTCTATCGTGTATCCCCCGTCCCAGGTTTTGGCAGAACGCCTAAGTATTTTAGCGACATCCAGGTTGTCAGAGATCAGGCGGCTGATCTCCGCATTGCTGAACCCTTCAGCTTTAAAATTATCAAACAGGAATTGATTCTCTGCATCCAGGAAATGGCCAATCTTTTCGAGTACAGTAACAGTGTCTGCTCTTTCTTTCGGATGCTGGCCAAGTTCAAATAGCTGCTCAAGAAGCTCATCCACATTCGTCATGTTGAAGTTTCCGGCAATCACCAGGTTCCTGCTCATCCAGTTATTCTGACGCAAAAACGGGTGGCAATTCTCTATACTGTTTTTTCCATGAGTGCCGTAACGTAAATGCCCCATAAGGACTTCACCCGTAAAACTCACATGTTCTTTAAGCCATTCCGTATTTTCAAACAACTCCGGCGTATGCTGTATATCAGCAAATTTCTTCTGTACGTACTCGAAAATCTCAGAAACCGCATTTGAACCCATCGCCCTGTACCGGCTGATATAACGGTTTCCCGGCGTTACATCTAATTTAATTGTGGCTATCCCCGCACCATCCTGACCTCGGTTATGTTGTTTCTCCATCAGCAGATACAGCTTGTTCAGGCCGTAGAGGGCTGTACCGTATTTCTGCTGATAAAAAGAGAGGGGTTTTAACAGACGAATGAGAGCGATTCCGCACTCATGTTTTATTGCTTCACTCATGGATTATCACTAAGCACGCAAAATTAAGCTTTTTTAAGGACAGTGGAAAATAAGACTCGGTCTCCTGCGGGTAAAAAAGCATCGACCTAGGCTATAAGCCCTGGAAATATACCCCACAATAAAAGAAGGGAAGTTAAAATCAAAATGATAACAGAGAGAAAATCCGGCTTAACCGGGGCAACAGGTTTTCCTTCTGATTGCCTTAAAAACGCATTCAGCGGAACCTTAAAATAGTAAAATAATGAAACGACAGTAGTTACAGCAGCCGTGATCAGCAATGCGAGCAACCATCCCGAATGAGTAACAGAATAATTCTCCAAAACACTTGAAAACACCAGGAACTTTGCCATAAAACCGGCAAGAGGAGGCAACCCTGTGAGGGAAATCAGTATGACCACAAAACAAACCATTTCCAGCTTCATATAACGGCCGAGCCCTTTATATTCACGAATGCTGACAGCTCCTGTCTGATCCTCGATTCTTCCCGCAAGAATAAATGCAGCCATGTTCATGATGGCATAAATAAGCAAATAAAACAAAAGCGGCTTCAGGCCTTGCTGCGAATGAACAATAACGGCCATCAGTATGAACCCCGTATGCCCTATTGAAGAATAAGCCAGCATTCTCTTTATGTTGTCCTGCCACACCGCGGTAAAATTGCCGGCAAGCATGGAAAGAATGGCAACAGCGGAGAGCACTCCCTGAAAATCAAAAACCGGCATTCCTCCTCCCTGAGGACTCAGGCTTTCTGTAAACCTTACCAGGATAGCGAATCCAGCGATCTTGGGACCTGTAGAAAGAAAAGCGGTTACCGTCGTGGGGGCTCCTTCATAAACGTCGGGACTCCAGAAATGCAGAGGCACAAAAGATAATTTAAACCCTATCCCTACCAGTACCAGCCCGACGGCTACATTACCCGCCAGCGACGGCATCTGTGAAAGCCTTTGCAGGAACTGAGGTTCAGCAACGTTCAATGTTCCTGTAAAGGCATAAAGCAGGGACATTCCATATAACATCATAGCCGAACAGGCTGATCCGAAAAGAACATATTTCATAGCAGCTTCTGTCTGCCTGCTGGTACCTGAAACATAGCCAACCATCAGGTAGGACGCGATGGAGATCATCTCGACAGACAGATATATCAGGAGTAAACTTGAAGCCATCGACATTAGGTTTAAGCCGAGAAGAATGACAGGAAGCAGTATGTAAAGATCACCTGCCCCCTTACTGTGTTTTCTAAACTGAGGGCTGAATTTCACAAACACGGCGAAAAACAGGATCACAAAATAAAAGATCTGCTTAAACACGATGCTGAGCCTGTCGGCAAATAAAGTATTACCGAAAATCAAGTGTCCGGACTGGCTCTGATGGGAAGGAAGAAGAGTAACCGCAAAGGAAGCTGTCAAGCCTGTAAGGCAAAGCCAGAATGTTGCAGCAGAGTCCTTTCCTTTAAAGAACAGGTCTGTTAAGATCACGACAATAAATGTGCAGGCCAGAATGAGCTCCGGCATCAGATGCGGGATGCCTGACAATACATCTCTGAGCAGTCCTGCAATATATGGTAACATTTCACTCATATTATTGGGGATTTACTAAACGTATCAGCTCAAGCACTGCTGAATTCATTTTCTCAAAAGCGAGGGAAGGCATCACTCCAAGCAGCACTCCCAGGAACGCAAGAACGGAAAGTGCTATTACCTCTCTCGGGTTAACATCAGTAAGTGCAAGCTTCCATTCCTCCCCCCCCATCAACCTTGTTTCACCAAAAAACATGCGTTGCAAGGTCCAAAGAAGATATCCGGCACTTAATAATATACCAACCGAACCACAGACAGCCATCCAGCGCGGCAAAAACCCATTGACATTTTCAGATGTAAAAGCCCCTATTAAACTGAATGCTTCGGCAATGAAAGCCGAAAAGCCAGGCAGTCCCAGGGAAGCGAAAAATCCAATCATAACAAAAGCAGTGTATTTCGGCATAAGAAGCGCAAGCCCTCTGAAATTGGGAATCTGGCGGTCGTGTACCCTGCTGTATAGCACGCCGACGAGGAAGAACAGCATAGATGACAAAAAGCCGTGACTGATCATCTGCATCATTCCCCCGCTGATACCTTCGGGCGTTACGGAAGCAATCCCCAGCAGCACAAATCCCATGTGCGACACGGAAGAGTATGCGATCAGGCGTTTGAGGTCTGTCTGGGCAAGGGCATTAAGTCCGCCGTAAAGGATAGAGACCACCCCGATAAGTCCCAGCCACCAGGAACTCTGGACAGCAGCATCGGGAAATATACTGAAGCAGATCCGTAAAATACCATAGCCTCCTATTTTGAGCAGGATCCCTGCCAGAATAATAGAGACCGGAGTAGGCGCCTCCACGTGTGCGTCGGGAAGCCAGGTATGCAAAGGAACAACAGGTACCTTAATAGCAAAGGCCACGAATAAAACGATAAAGCCGAGAAGCCGTGCCGGCACTCCCAACAGCATCTGCTTTGATACAACGGAAAAGATCGAGCCGGCAGTGTAATTTGCAGGATCCATCATTGCAAGCATATTAAACGTATGGCTCCCCGTCTTAGGATCAGTAACCGAGAAATACAAGCCAATGATCACCAGAAGCATAAAAACTGAGCCCAATAAGGTATACAGGAAGAACTTTATCGCCGCATATTCCCTTCTTACCCCTCCCCACATGCCTATCAGGAAATACAAAGGCAGCAACATCAGCTCATAGAAAATGTAAAACAGGAAAAAGTCGAGAGATGAAAACACACCCATTACCGCTGTATCCAGCAAAAGAAAAAGGGCAAAATATCCCTTCAGGTTAGTTTTAATTTCCCATGAGGCGAGAACAGCCACCAGCATCACAATGGATGTGAGAACCAGCAAAGGCATCGAAAATCCATCGATACCCAGAAAATAATCTATCTGAAGTTTTCCCAGGCCACCTAAATCAATACTGATCCAGGGAAGGCGTTCTACCAACTGGAATTTATTCTGATCAGACACTCCAGCCAGATCAGCATTGAAATTCATGTACATGAAAGCACTCAGCACAATCTGGATAACGATCGTTCCAAGGGCCACATACTTAAAACGGCTTTGCCAGGCCGACGGCATCACCAGTATAAGAACTCCCGCAAGTAAAGGAAGAAATATCAATGTAGAAAGCAAACTCATATAGTTCCGCTGTAATATTTATAAATAAAGAAAGCCAGCACCACCAGAAGCATCGTTACAAAATAATGCTGAAGCCGGCCGGTTTGAAAATGCCCGAAAAAACGCCCCCCCTGTCCCGTTAAATATGCTGCACCATTCACGATTCGATCGACAATGTTGCGGTCAGTCCATGCCGCCATAACAGATAATGCTTTAGCGGCACGGGCAAATATATTTACCAGGCCATCTACAACTACCCTGTCAAAACGGTAAACCAACCTTGACACACTTACAAAACCAGAAACAAGAACATTTGTATAGAATTGGTCAATATACCATTGCCCTTCTGCAAATCTGAACAAGCCGGATGCTGAAAAATCAGGCTTTCTCTGTTGTTTACCATACCATAACCAGGCAATAAAGATCAGCAGCATAGCTATCAGGTTCACCGCTAAAGGAATGATCGTATGAAATAAATTGACCCTTGTCATGCTATCGGTTACCGGGAAGCCTTTGAGTATCCAGGCATCTTCAAAAAGAAATGGATTCAGAGAGAACGCCGGAAAAAAACAAAAAACGGCAAGGACTACCAGCACATACTTCATTGCTGAAGGAGCCTCGTGTATATGAACGTGTACCAGCAGCTCTTGTTCGAGCCGTAGTTCACCGAAAAACACCTTAAAGATTAATCTTGAGATATAGAATGCAGTTAACCAAGAGGTAAGAAGCGCTGAATAAGGAATCAGTTTAGCTAAACCGCTATGTCCCTCAGCCCATTCAAAAGCATTTATCAGGATACTGTCTTTGGACAAATATCCTGACATCAGCGGAAGACCAGTAAGAGCAAGAGAAGCTATCACCATGGTTGCAAATGTTACCGGCATACGTTTCCTCAGGCCTCCCATCAGCCTGATGTCCTGGGGATCGAATGCGATGCCCTGCTTGTCTTTTACATGAGCCATCTCGTGGATAACAGCTCCTGCAGCAAGGAAGAGAAGGCATTTAAAAAAGGCATGTGTTACAAGATGGAATAAGCCGGCCGCCTGAGCTCCTGTCCCCATCGCCAGCATCATAAAGCCCAGCTGCGAAATTGTCGAAAATGCAAGAATCCGCTTGATATCATTTTGAACAAGAGCAATCGTGGCCGCCATAAATGCCGTAAATGCTCCGGTAATAGCAATGATCAGTAAAACGTCATCACCGAAAAGCGGGTAAATCCTGGCAAGCAGGAAAACGCCTGCAGCAACCATCGTGGCTGCATGAATCAGCGACGATACAGATGTCGGTCCCTCCATCGCATCCGGCAGCCATGTATGAAGCGGAAACTGAGCCGACTTGGCTACCGCTCCGAGGAAGAATGCAATGCCTGCGGCTGTAAGCCAACCTGCAGGCATCATGCCCGCTTGTGACTGCCACATTCCGCCTTTTACGACTGCGTTAGCCACTAAGCCATTGCTGCCAAAAAGCTCCGTCAAATCCAGGGTGTGAAATTGGGTAAGGGTGATCATAATCCCTATGAGGAAGCCCAGGTCACCTATCCGGTTAACAATAAAAGCTTTTTTATTAGCCAGTACGGCTGTATGGCGTGTAAACCAGAAACCAATAAGCAGGTATGATGAAAAACCGACCAGTTCCCATGCCATGTACATCAGCAGAAGGTTGTCGGCAATTACCAGGCCCAGCATGGCGAAACAAAACAAGCCCAGGTAAGCCCAGTAACGGTGCAGGTATGGATCGCCCTGCATATACTTTGTTGAATAGACATGGACGAGCAACGCGATACCGGAAACAAGCAGCATCATCAGAACAGAAAGGTTGTTCAGAAGGATACCTGTGTAAAGCGTAAAATCCCCTATAGTAACCCATTCAATGCGAAAATGAAAGGATTGCTGGTTCCATACCTTAAGGAAAAGAGCACCGGAAAGGATGAGACTCAGACCTATATTAAATATGGCGGCAGCTCCTTTACCGGCAGGTTTTACCGGAACAAAAAGACTGATAAAAAAAGTAAGCAGCGGTAAAAACGCAGCCAGCAATGCTATTTGAGCTATATTTTGATCTGTTAGTGTGTCCAAAGTTAATCCCTCAACTGGTCTATCTGTGTCGGATCAATTGTTTTATAATATCCGTAAACATTCAGGATAATTGCCAGCGCAACGGCAACCGCAGCAGCAGCAAGAACAATAGCAAACAATGCAAATGTCTGCCCTCCGGCGGCAAATTTATCATACCTGCTGAATGCAACAAAATTAAGTATCGCAGCATTTAGCATAAACTCAATTCCTATAAGGATCATGATGGCACTTCGCTTGGATAACACCGCGTAAAGCCCGATACAGAACAGGGCGGCACTGATGATCATAAAATGAGAAAGAGGGATCATATTTTACGTTCCTTTCTTGCCAGGTGCGCTGCGCCAATCAGCGCAAGCATTAATAAAAGGGATACAACTTCAAACGGGACGAGATAACGTGTCATTAGGTTTATGCCAAGATAATGGATAGTATTATCTGTAGGCTTCAGTGTGCTTTTATCCGCATTCTTAATCCATTCAATCTGTTCCGGGTTTGATTGCAGTACCACCGCGATGAGTACAGCAAAAAAGAGTCCTGCTACCACCATCCCCGGCAGATGATGAATGCCGGCTGCACTCACCCTGGTAGCATCCGGATTATTAAGAATATCCCGGTTCGACAGGAGGAAGGTGAAGATCATTAATACCAGCACTCCCCCTACATAAACCACCACCTGGGTAATGGCGACAAAGTCGGCAAGGGTAAAAACAAAAAGTCCTGCCATAGAGAACAAGGTAACAAAAAAGAGAAATATAGCCCTCACCTGGTTCTTCAAAACCACTACCATAAATGCCGACAATAGCACCAGTGCTGAAAAGATATAAAATACCACTTGCTCTGCCATCATATTATTCTTGTTTCTTTTGATCAGCAGAGCGGGCAGCGGCTTCTTTGGCTGCCTGCTTTTCCGCCTGTTGTTTAGCCAGTTCCTTCCTTTTCTCTTCTGCTTCCGAAGGAGTCATATCAGAGAACTTATACGTGAGATCTGTTATATTAAATACCGTACGATCATACTGGTTGGTCATCGTGATACATTCTGTTGGGCAAACAACCGTACATAATCCGCAATAAAGACACTTTGACATATCAATATCGAACTTTGCCGCGTAAAGCCGCTTTGTGCTTCCATCTGATGTTTGCCCGATTGGTCCGGTAGCTTTAATACTTTCTATTTCAATACAGTCTACAGGACAGATCTTCGCACACAGGTCACAAACTATACAGTCATCAATTTCTACATGTAACTGATAACGCCCCACTTCCGGAATCGGGATCTTTTCTTTGGGATACTGTACCGTAACGACGCCTTCTTTCTGCTCAAAATAGTTATCCGACTTGATATCAACACTTTTACGCCGTTTCTTTACTGCAAAGAAATGCTTAAGTGTAAGAGACAAGCCCTTCCATGCAGTACTCAGTGCCCGTATCGTCTTTTTTATGATCAAAATATACTAGCTTTTGTCTATCAGGCTTTTAGCCCGGCCCGTGTTATTCTTAATATTTATTTTCCATCCCTACATCACCATCAGTCTCCACAATCCCGAAACCAGCATGCACAAAAAGGCAAGCGGTGTCAATACTTTCCAGCAAAGGTTCATTAACTGATCCATGCGGAGCCTTGGCAAAGTCCAGCGCATCCACATTTGTATTCCCACTACTAGCAGTACTTTAGAAAGCGTCCAGAAAAATCCCCATCCTATTCCGCTGGTCCAGTCGGCAAGCCTTACACTTCCAATGTTCGGCAATGGCGTATTCCATCCGCCGAGAAAAAGGATCACCCCCAGCATTCCAACCAGGAACATCATAGAATATTCTGCAAGGAATATAAAGGCAAACCGGAGCCCTGTATATTCAGTATGAAAACCTGCCACCAGTTCAGATTCCGCTTCGGGAATATCGAAAGGCGCGCGGTTACATTCTGCCAGAGAAGCTATAAAGTAAATGATATATGCAATGATTAGATGAGGGGCCTGAAATATATGCCAGGCAAAGACACCGCCGGTTTTACTAACATCCCATATACCCAGGAACTTTATCGCTTCAACAGAGGCAACACCCTGCCTGAGGCCGATCACATGAAGATCGAGGCTCTGTGCTATCATGACGGAAGAAATCAGGGCGATCCCGGCAGGAATCTCATAGGATACAACCTGGGCAACGGAACGCAATCCCCCCAGGAGAGAATACTTATTGTTCGATCCCCATCCCGCCATCAGGATCCCAAGCGACTCAACCGAAATGATTGCAAAAACATAAAAAACCCCGATATTCAGGGAAACGGGGGCAACATCTTCAGCCCAGGGCAAAGCCGCAAATCCCATATATACAGACAGGAAGATCACTAAAGGAGCCGCAGCAAACAACAGTTTATCTGCAACATGAGGAACGATGAGCTCCTTCTGCAGCATCTTCAGAATATCGGCGAAGGTCTGCAGGCTACCCCATTTTCCGGTCTCCATAGGGCCCAGCCTGTCCTGGATAAATGCAGATACCTTTCTTTCAGCATAGACTGCGAAAAGAGCAAAGAGTGCCGTAAACGAAAACAGAAGCCCTCCTATTAGTACATTAATTATATAGAGATTCAATTTTATTTTTGTAGTAACTGCAAACTTAAAAAATACACCGGAATTTTTGCCAAAATTCTGACTTATGAAAGTCAGATGATAAAAACCCCGTAAAACAAAAAAGGTGAAGTTTTTCAACCCCACCTTTTTGTTTTACCCTTAGACTTATGCTTATTTCTTCTGAGCTGCAGGAGCTGCTGCTGTCGCAGATATTCCCAGTTTCGTTTTAACGATTCCCATGATATCTTCTCCACCGTCAAAGTAGATAAGAGACTGCTGAGAGCTATCGAACACATAAGCATAACCTTTTTCCTTTGCTACTGCTTTGATGGCATTCTCAGCTTTCTGCATGATCGGAGTATAAAGTTCCTGCTGCTTCTGGCCCATTTCCTGCTGAGCTTTTTGCTGAGTTTCCTGCATTCTCTTGGTGAAATCTTCGATTTCTTTTGCCATTACTTCCAGTTCCTTAGACACAGCGTCTTTATTAGCCTGGCTTAAAGTGGCTTCTTTATCTCTATAAGCCTGGATCTTTTTCTGACGTTCAGCATCCATCTGCTCAAGAGTAGTTTGTTTTTGCTTTTGAAAAGTCTGCATCTGAGCATCAGCAGTCTTGATTTCCGGCATAGCCTGTAAAAGATCAGCTGAGTTGATATGTGCTACTTTTTGTTGTGCGTTGACAGCATTTCCTGTTAAAAATAATCCTACCGCTACTACTGCTACTTTAACTAATTTTTTCATTTGAGAATTTTAATTATTAAGATGGTTTTTATACGTGGTTTATTGTGCTAGGGTTCCTGGTTTATATCCAAGCCGTGTAATAACTTCGTTGCTTTTATCGAGCCTTGAGCTTGCATACAACATAATTACCTGGCTGTTCTTGTCTAATATCATATCAAGCTGGTTGCTCTGTGCTACTGCTTCCACAGCCTTAGCCACCCTCTCCTGGATAGGCTTTACCAGTTTAATCCTTTGCTGATACAATTCGCCCTCAAATCCAAATTTCTGTCTTTGAAACTCTTTTGCCTCTTTTTCCTTATCAACGATTTCCTGCTCCCTGCGTTTCCGCATATCCGGAGTTAGAAGTACCTGGTCTGCCTGATATGCTTTATACAATTTTTCAACCTCCGCCAAACGGTCGTCAACCTGCTTCTGCCACTGCTGAGACAGCGCGTCAAGCTGCTTCTGGGCTGAGTTATATTCGGGTATATGTTTTAAAATGTATTCACTGTCAACATAGGCAAATCGTTGAGCAAATGCTGAAAGCCCTGAAACACAAATAAACGAAACGATTAACAGCAATTTCTTCATTATATAATTTTCTTTTCTAATGAAACGATACAAATTGTAACAAATTATCTTCTATCAAAAGTTACATTTCCCAAACACAAACTTATATAAATTTCTGTTATTAGAAATTTTTTTAAAGATTACTTGTTGTCTACTCTTACGATACATCAAATATGAGGCCAACACGGATTAGAAACCTCCGCCTAACTGCTGTGCAATACTAAACTGGAACCGGCCTCCGGATTTCCTAAGCCTGCCGTCGGAAGTGTCGTATACCTTATCAAATCCATATCCCCAGTCGATTCCGAGCAACCCGAAGATTGGCAGGAAGATCCTGGCGCCAACACCGGCTGATCTGCGAACATTGAATGGATTGAAATCACTAAAGCTGTTCCAGGTATTACCTCCTTCAGCAAAGGTTAACATGAAAACGGTAGCCTGCTGGCTGTTCATCAGCGGATAACGCATTTCGACAATATACTTATTAAAGATCGGGCTGCCTGAATAACGGGCAATCTGAGGATCATAACCAAGTGGTGTCACGTTGTTATTTTCATATCCTCTCATAGCGATAACTTCCGAACCTTGCAAATAATCAAAGCCCTGCATCCCGTCTCCTCCTAACTTAAATCGCTCAAAAGCTGATTGTCCCACTGCCTTGTTATACTGGCCAAGGAAACCGAACTGGGCCTGAGTTTTCAGTACAAGCTTGCCAACAATTCTTTGATACCACTGTGATTCAAATTTCCATTTGTGGTATTCAGTAAACCGGTACCTGTCTTCAGGCGTCGCTGTGCTGTAATTTACCTTGTTAAACAGGGAATAAGGTGGAGTTAGTTGTACTGTTAACCTGATATGAGAACCAGATGTCGGGTATATAGGAGCATCCACAGAATTTCTGCTGAACTCCTCTGTAATATTGAAGTTGTAGGATGTTCCATTGCTCAAAATAAAATTAGGATAGTTCTTAATCTTATATTGCTGAATGTTGATTGAGTGGTTGAGGTTGAAGTAATCATCAGGCCACTTCAA
Source organism: Pararcticibacter amylolyticus (assembly GCF_003130405.1). Taxonomy (GTDB): domain Bacteria; phylum Bacteroidota; class Bacteroidia; order Sphingobacteriales; family Sphingobacteriaceae; genus Arcticibacter; species Arcticibacter amylolyticus. Next base: position 99,292 of record NZ_QEAS01000004.1, on the reverse strand, counting down.
TCTATTACCCAAGCTAAAGGTAACTCCATTAAGACGGATCCTGTACTTCTGGTCATCAGTATAATTATAATACCGTGCATAATCATCATTGGAGCTCAAAGAAGTAAAGGCGCTTATTCCAAAATATACAGGCTTCTTACCCCCAAGCCATGGTTCAGAGAAAGAAAAGCTATATGACTGGTACGACTTACCATTCGTTTGTCCCCTGATGCTCAGCTTCTGTCCATCTCCCTTAGGCAGGGGCTTCCATTCTTTAAAATTGAAAAGATTGCGCGCAGAGAAGTTGTTGAACGTAAGACCGAGTGTTCCGATAATACGTCCGCCGCCAAAACCTCCGGACAACTCAATCTGATCTGATGGTTTTTCTGCAACCACATACTCCAGATCTACTGTACCATCTGCAGGATTCGGTACAGGGTGAACATCTGTTTTCGTTTCATCAAAGTTCCCGAGCTGGGCAATTTCACGTGTTGTACGAACCACCAGCTCTTTAGAGAATTTCTGACCAGGCTTCGTCCGGATTTCCCGTCTCACAACCTTATCGTTCGTAATATCGTTCCCTTTTATGCTAACCTTGTTAATCGTATATTGAGGGCCTTCGTAAACGCGAAGCTCTACGTCAATAGTATCTCCATATATCTTCGTCTGTACCGGGTCAACATTGAAAGTCAGATACCCGTTATTGAGGTATAAAGACGATATATCATCCCCGTTAGGATTGCCTCTTAACTTTTTCTCAAGCTTTTCTTCACTGAAAACGTCTCCTTGTTCTATCGCCAGCAGATCATTAAGAGTCTTGGTTGGATAAACAGCATTACCTGCCCAGGTAACTTTTCCGAAATAATACTTAGGGCCTTCATGCAACTTTATATGAATATCAACACGGCCGGTTGGCTTCTTGATCACAGAATCACTGATGATCTCGGCATCCCGGTATCCCTTATCTTGTATTTTAGCAACCAGGGTGCGTTTATCCTCCTCGTATTTGTCCTGTAAAAATTTACCGGACCTGAAAATATTGATCGACGAACGCTCCTTCGTCTTCTTCAGAAACTTCCGAAGCTGTTTTTCTTTGAAATTCTTGTTCCCTTCGAATGAAATATCGTCAACCTTAGTCTTGGTTTTCTTGTCTACATTGACAACCAGGATCACATTGTTTGCTTCCGTTGTATCTTTTTTCTGCTCGTAGTTCACTTCTGTAAACAGGTAGCCTTTCTCGTGAAAGAACTTCTTGATTATCGCAGATGTCGTACTCTTCAGGGCTTCATTGACAATACGGCCGGTTTTATCTTTCAGCTTTTCCTTTATATCATCTGTTTCGCCTTTTTTCATTCCCTTAAAATCCATGCGGGTAAGGCGCGGACGCTCTGTAACCGCGATATTAAAGAAAATAGTATCCCCTTTAAGCGATCCTCTTAGCTGCACATCATCCAGCAGACCCTGCTGCCAGAGATTCTTTACAGCATTTGAAGTGGCATCTCCGGGAACTGAAATACGTTCTCCTTTAACAAGCTTGGAGATCTGGATCAGGATATCCGGCTCAAGATACTGAGTACCCGAAACTGTAATCCCGCCTACTATATATTCTTTCGGATTAAGATAACTTAATTCATCGTCCGCATGAGGACGCAGTTGCAATCCCTGCGGACGTCCACCCAACTGAGCCAGTGACGCCGTAGCTGAAAAGAGAAAAAGTATTATTATAAGAAATCTGTTCATTTAGTTTTTTGACGTTGCTAAAATAACGGTATCAGTTGTTAAATTTTGTTAAATGGAAATTTTTTAAATCTGCTCGCTGGTAAGCCCGAAACGCCGTTCTCTCTTCTGAAAATCGAGTATAGCTTCAAAGAGGTCCTCTCTCCTGAAATCAGGCCAAAGCTTGGAAGTGAAATACAACTCAGAATATGCAAGCTGCCATAACAAATAATTGCTGATCCTGTACTCACCGCTTGTGCGGATCAGCAGCTCAGGATCGGGAATCCCTGCGGTGGTAAGCTGCTCTGCAAAGATTTGCTCATTGATGTCTTCAGGCTTTAACGTTCCGTTCGCAACCTGCTCCGACACCTTCTTTACCGCCTCCACTATCTCCCATCGGGAACTATAACTTAAAGCCAGCGTTAATGTGCTTTTCTTGTTCGATGATGTTTTAGCTATTGCCTCCTGAAGCTGCTTTACACACCGGGATGGCAGCTGTTTCAAATCGCCTATGGCATTTAAACGCACGTCATTCTCCATTAGTGTCTTCGTTTCCTTATTTATAGTAGAAATAAGAAGTTCCATCAGGGCAGTCACCTCAAGCCAGGGGCGGTTCCAGTTTTCTGTCGAAAAAGTATATAAGGTAATATACTTTACTCCAGCCTCTACTGCACCTTCTACTACATCCCTCACAGACTGGACCCCGCTTTGATGGCCAAAAAAACGCATTTTGCCTTTCTCTTTCGCCCATCGCCCGTTCCCATCCATAATAATGGCTATATGCTGAGGTACCCTCGTCTTGTCAATTCTTTCAAGCAAACTCATGTAAATTCAAGCCTAATGAGGCATTTGGGTGTCAAAGGTATAAAAAAAAAGAAAGCGGACAATCGATTAATAATGAAAGATAAGAGCAATTCTGCCTATTCAACAGCGGGGCACTTGCTGCTGAGAAAAGTATAGGTAAGTGTGATACCTGAAAAGAGATAAGTATCCCGCGGACGGAAATCGCCGCGCTGCGTATAAGGTGCATTCGCCGGGTAATTCTTTTCCCATGAACGGTCCGCCAGCTTGCGTCTCAGGTTGTTTTCCTCCGTGTCGGGTAAGTTGGAGAAGTTTGCATACCGGCCGCTTACATCATCCAGGTAATCCGTAAACGTTGTCCTGTAGCCTATTTCAGCTCCAAGCGTCCAGTTTCTGAAAATGTTATATTTTATCCCGGCTCCGAAAGGGACCGTGATCGCATACCTCTTATAGGGGTCATTAAGACTTTGATTTTCTGTTCCCAGAGGGTTCAGTTCTACCGTTTGCAATTCATTATTTGAATCCCTGTATTTCGTTTGGGGATTAAACAATACAAGGCCTCCCCCCGCAAATAAATAAGGAGAATACCGTTTTCTGCTCAGCGAGGGAATATAATTGAAAAAATTAAACTCTGCCTGTAAACTCATTTCCGTAACAGGAGAAAAAAAACTCAGGTTTCGTCTTTTCTGGTAATCGTTATTGGATAAGGAATCAGTCGCTGCAATACGTCCATGTGTCAGATTCAGCTTTACAGACCAGTATCCGTCGATATTCTTTTTCACAAGCACGCCGTATGCTGCATTGTTGATCTTATACGGTTTCACCGGATTCAGATCCCCCATATACCCGGCACCTCCGGCAAACACTCCAACTTCCCAGCTTTGGGCTGAAACCAAACGCGGGATATATAAGAGAATAAATATTAAAAGGATCCTGAACCTCTTTAAAATCATGAACTAAATAACCAGATGCAGCAAGTACACTTTATTAACTGATAAATAAACAAATTGTTATACTGATTTTCGCTTTTAAAGGTTCCGTAAGGATGAGTAAAAAAACGAAAAACCACTGCGTTCAGTAAATCAAACACTTAATAATTCCGGGTATCAATCCCCCAAAGCATCTTATTTCTCAATGTTGAAAGATAGCTTTCATTATTAAGCCTGACCAGGTTGATCTGAAAAGCAGCTTTACAAACGCTGAACTTTAATGAACAATCTATCACTTCTGTCCTCGAATCAAGCGACAACAAATATTTAGAACTGCGTCCCTCAAGTTCAAACGAGAGTGTATAAGAATCAGAAATAACGACGGGACGGACATTCAGGTTGTGAGGAGAGATAGGTGTGATCAGGAAATTTTCAGACCGGGGAAAGATAATCGGCCCCCCGCAACTTAACGAATATGCCGTAGAACCAGTAGGAGTTGCCACTATCAATCCGTCAGCCCAGTATGAATTAAGAAACTCGCCGTTCAGATAAGCATGAATGATCATCATGGCTGAGTTATCCCGCCGATGGACGGTAAGGTCATTAAGCGCAAAATTCTCGTCTCCGAAAACGTTCCTGTCGGAATCCACTTTAAGCAGATCACGGCTGTCAATAGTATACTCCCGGTTCACAAGGCTCGCAATAGCCGACTGAATATCACCCTTATTAATACTGGCCAAAAATCCCAGCCTGCCAAAGTTGATCCCGATCACCGGGATTCCCGAATCCCTGATCAGGGTAACGGTATCCAGCATAGTGCCGTCCCCTCCCAGACTTAACATCACATCAACCTGGCCCTTAATGTCGTGATGATCTTTGAACAGCCAAAGTTTCCTCGGAAAATAAATACGGCCTGAGATAAACTGGCTGAACTTTTCATAAACATACAGTTCTACGTCAAACTTTCTCAGACAATCAAATACTTCCTGCACAAACGGCAATGTCGTATTACTGAATTCGCGGCCGTAAACTGCTATCTTCATGTGTATAATTTAGTTTTGAGACGTTAGATTGAGATTTGGAATAATATACCTGTAAACTCAAACTCCGGGCTCAATCTAAAAACTCAAATAATTCATTAACTGATCGTACCTGTCTGCTGCACCGGAATCCGCTTTAACATCATTAAACGTTGCAATGATCGTATATTCGTATCTCAGAAAAGACGCGACTATCGGCGAAATATCACTTCTGTTAAGCTTTATCGTGATCTCAGTACGGGTAGAATCAACGAAAGAGGTGATGTAAGAACTAAGTATCTTCGCATTATTAGATTCAACAATTTGAGCAATATGCGAGAGAGAGTTGTTCCGGCTGGTCATTTCAAGAACAATAATGCCGCCAGGCTCCTTCATCGCCGTAATAGAAGCAATATGCTCCATCATCGTGTTGATGGAAATGAGACCGAGGTAGTGCTTATTTTCGTCCAGTACAGGAATAATGCTTAACCGGCTTTCATAAAACAAGCGGATCACCTCATAGATATGCTGCTGATGATCGATAAAGATCCGGTTGAAAGAAAGCCCGCTTTTCTCAAGAAGAGTGGTATAATCAGAAATCTCTATAAGATCATCATCGGATACTACTCCAATAAACTGCGTATCTTCCACAACAGGCAAGTGACTGATACGAAACTCAGACATACGGCCAATCACCTTCTGAATAGTATCAGAAAGTGTCAATGGAGGTATCGCATCTGATATAAGTTCCGCGGCAATCATCTGTTTTTTTACTTCAGTAAAACCCTGTCCAAAAATTTCCGGAGGTATATATTAAACTCCGCCGGCCGTTCCATCATAGGAGCGTGACCGCATTCGTCTATCCAGTTCAGCTCCGAATTGGGAAACAAATTATGAAATTCCTCAGCCACTTCAGGAGGCGTCACTTTATCGTTCTTTCCCCATATCAGGCATACCGGTATGGTGATCTTATGCAAATCCTTTGCCATATTATGACGGATAGCCGATTTTGCCATAGCAAGTATCCGGATCACCTTGTTCCTGTCGTTGACAGTGGTAAATACCTCATCCACAAGTTCCTCAGTAGCCATCGCCGGATCATAAAAAGTAAAGGCAACCTTTTCTTTGATAAAATCATAGCTTTCCCTGCGGGGAAAAGACCCCCCGAACGAATTTTCATAGAGGCCTGAACTGCCCGTGAGCACCAGTGCCTTTACATACTCCGGATTACTTAATGTAAAGATCAGGGCGACATGTCCGCCCAGTGAATTACCGAGCAGGTTGATATTTTTAAGCTGCTTGTGACGTACAAATCTCAGAAGATACTTAGCCAGCGTTGTGACCCCCGTGGTCAGTATAGGAAGCTCATAAATAGGCAGCAAAGGTATTACCACCCGGTATTGAGATTTGAAAGTTTCCGTAACATCCTCCCAGTTGCTCAGGGCACCAAACAGGCCATGGAGCAACAACAGGACATCGCCCTCTCCCTCCTCTATATATTTAAATCCGTCTTCTTCTTTAATAGTATAACTCATAATTCTAAACAAAATTTGTTTAGTCAGGTAACAGTACGTTTACGTATATCTGAAATAAAAGTACAGTTTTAAATACTAAACACAATAAATGCCCGCGAAATAATACTCCCGAAATAACAATTTCGGAATAATACTTCAGGAAAGGAGCTGCTTAACAAGCTCTGAAATAGTCTTTCCGTCCGCTTTCCCTGCAAGCTCCTTATTAGCGGCACCCATCACCTTTCCCATGTCTTTAACAGAAGCAGCGCCGGTACGTTCAATCACCTCTTTTATATAAACAGCGATCTCTTCCCTGCTTAACTGCCTGGGAAGAAATTCTTCAATCACCTCCAGTTCTTCCATCTCTATCTTATAAAGATCTTCCCGGTTCTGAGCCTGATAAATATCCCCCGACTCTCTCCTTTGTTTTGCTAACTTCTGAAGTACTTTAATTTCAGTCTCTTCAGTAAGATTTTCACTAGCGCCCTTTTCGGATTTAGCCAATAAAATAGCAGCCTTAATTGCGCGAAGCCCTCTCAGTCTGGCTTCATTCTTTGAAAGCATTGCTGCCTTAATTTCCTGATCTATCTTTTGTTGTAACATTGTTATTGAGCTATCGGCTCTCAGCTATCGGCAATCAACTTTTTCCTTGTTCTTAAAGCATCATTACCGGCCTGAGCCGTTTGTATTT
>NZ_QEAS01000004.1:92431-92592 GCF_003130405.1 Pararcticibacter amylolyticus | reverse complement strand
GTCAGTTATCAGTTTTTGATTTGATTCATTAACCTCACGCTAATCCGAATCGTTTTTTTAAACGGTTGTCAGTATTCAACTATCAGCTATCCGCAACTAACCTGAAAATCCTTCCGCCTTAGTCTCAAGCCCGATAAAATATTCTTCCCCATAATACCGGC
>NZ_QEAS01000004.1:86708-92392 GCF_003130405.1 Pararcticibacter amylolyticus | reverse complement strand
CCTTATGCCAGTAATACGCTCCCGCCTGTGCTCTGGGCATTACCACCAGTTCGTTGATATTTACATGAGGCGGGCGGGAAACCGCAAACCATATCGTATCTGCAACATCTTCCGCAACAAGCGGATCAAAACCCTGGTATACCGTCTTCGCACGATCCTTGTCCCCTTTAAACCTGACTTCCGAAAATTCAGTTTCCACAGCCCCTGGATGAATGGCAGTAACCCGGATTCCATGAGGAAGCAAATCAATCCTCATACCTTTATTTAAAGAATCTACAGCATGCTTTGTAGCACAATAAACATTACCATTAGCATAAGTCTCCTTACCTGCTATAGACCCGAGGTTTATAATGTGACCCTGTTTCCTTTCCACCATCCACGGCGACACTACACGGGTAACATAAAGAAGGCCTTTTATGTTTGTATCGATCATCCTGTCCCAGTCGTCTGTATCTCCCCGGTCAACCGGATCGAGCCCCTGGCTTAAACCAGCATTATTCACCAGTACGTCCACAGATTGCCATTCCTTCGGAAGACCGTTAAGCTTCAGCATCACTTCTTCTTTATTTCTGACATCGAGAGTAAGGGTCTGAATTCTGATTTTAAAAGCACTGCGTAATTCTGCCGATAGGATTTCCAGTCTTTCTGTACGTCTGCCTGTGAGAATGAGGTTGTAATTTTGTGCTGCAAACAACCTGGCACACGCTTCGCCGATTCCGGCAGTAGCTCCAGTTATAAGAGCAATTTTAGACATATCCATCTATTTTGAATGCGAAATTAAGAAATTAGTTTAGTTATTATTTCAATAAATTATCATGGTTTACTCACGATATATTCTTGAGCCTGATAACCTGAAAGTTAAAGGAAGCACTTTATTCGAAAGATAGGCTGAATTGTATGTTCCTTAAGAACATCTTCTCAATAGGATTGGCGAAAGGAGTCCTGTCATGCATTAAGATATCGTTGACAGACTGGGAGAATTTTATTTCCGGAGACATTTTGAAATATTCGAAATAAAGGTCAAACCCGATCGCGGCTTCATAGGATAAAAACCCTTTTTTAGTCTTCAGGAACTTTTCAGACATGATCAGGTCTTCATCATTAAGCTTTTTCTTAGAGATAATGTCCATGGAGTACTTGCCGCCCGCGAGTATATAAGCTCTGAAATTCTTCCGCCTGTCTGATTTAAGCTTCACACCAAAAGGAATGTCAATCATGGTCGACTGCACCTTCTTTTCCAGTAAACCCTCGGTCTTATATCCGTAATAAGCCAGGCGGTCTGAAAATACGAGAATAGGGGTCACCCTTAAATTAACGTTGTTTCCCAACCTCAGATCACTTACAAAGCCGATCCCGAATCCCGGTTTGCCTTGCGAACTGATATTATAAAGAGAATCATAAAGAATCCTTTCAGAAGGATCGTATTCCCCGGGACTTGCAAATGGAGCCTGCCAGTTCGGCCTTTTTTGAATCTTAAACTCCGAATTAACATACTGGAAAGTAAAACCGAAATGCAGGATTTCGTCATCCACCCCTCCTCCCCAGTTCTCCTGTGCAGAAGAACTCAGGGCGAAGCACATCAACATCACGAAAAATCCCAGATATCTTCTCATTTAATCCCAGTGTAGATCGAACTAATGCCAAACGTTAGAGGACGGTACTTAGTTTGCCTGTAACCTATTTTTTCCATCATAGCAACAAAAGCCTTCCCATCCGGAAAAGCAGCAACCGATTCCGGAAGATATTTATAAGCACTGTTGTCCTTCGAAAAGATCCGCCCTATAGTGGGGGTAACCGAATTAAAATAAAAATTATAAAGCTGCTTTACCGGGAAAACCTTCGGTTTGGAAAACTCCAGGATCACCACCCTGCCCCCCGGCCTCAATACCCGGAGCATATCTTCCAATCCTTTTTCCAGGTTTTCAAAATTACGCACTCCATAAGCAACAGTGATGGCATCGAATGTATTATCCTCAAAAAGAAGTTTTTCAGAATCCCCCAGCTTAACCTCAAAGATGTCAGCAAGACCCCTGCTTTCTATCTTCTGCCTGGCAACCTTCAGCATTCCTTCCGAAATATCCACACCAGTCACTTTCTCTGGTTTCAGCATTTTTATCGCTTCAAACGCAAAATCACCCGTTCCCGTAGCAACATCCAGGATCCTCGCGGGACGGTCCTTTTTCAACTCACCTATCGCCTTCTTTCTCCATATTATATCTATTCCAAGAGACATAAAATGATTCAGGAAGTCGTATGAGTGAGATATATTATTAAACATATCTGCTACCTGTTCTTTCTTCGTAGCATTGTTATCTTTATATGGAATTATTTCCTTCGGCATAGTGGGCAAAGATAAGAATATCAACCTCACAAGCCCTATACGTTTTTTTGAATCGAATGTTATAGAGAAAGAATAGTTTTTATAGCTGAAAATTTGGCTGTTTAATTTCCATCCGTTAATATTGTACCCACTGCATGAGCAAATATTCTAAACAAACCCGCTTTCTTGTTGCGATCGACTGTATTATTTTTGGTTTTGATGGAGAAAATCTCCGGCTTTTACTCATCCATAGAGGAATGGAGCCTGAAAAGAACAAATGGAGCCTGATGGGCGGTTTTGTTCAGCCGGATGAAAGTACCGACGATGCGGCCGCCCGCATTCTGAAACAATTAACAGGAATGGAAGGCGTTTATATGGAACAGCTGAGAGCGTTCGGCGACCCAAAACGCGATCCTATAGAGAGAGTGATCAGTCTTGGTTATTCAGCCCTGGTTGACATACATAAGTATAAAGAACAGCTCAGTGACGAATTTCAGCCAGAGTGGTTTCTCCTCAAAGACATGCCAGATCTGATTTTCGATCACCAGGAAATGGTACAGGCAGCCCTCAAAAACCTGCGGTATAAGGCCGCCCTCCACCCTATCCTTTTTGAATTACTTCCCGAAAAATTCACATTGCCCCAATTGCAGTCCCTCTATACAGGAGTATACGACGCTGAATTCGATAAACGTAATTTCAGCAGGAAAGTACTCTCAACCGGATTGCTGATCCGCCAGAAAGAGAAAGACAAAGAAAATTCTAAAAAGGGAGCATTTTATTACATTCTCGACAAATCAAAGTATAAGGACAAGTTTCAGTCCTTTTTAAACTTTGTCCCCAATCCCGACAATTTTCTTTTTTAAAAAGTCATTGCATTTTATAAAGAATTTCTATTTTTGGATCAAATAAGTGTTATTTGGACACGAAATACCAGTTATGATCTCAGACAGCTTTGTTATAGGAGTAGACTACGGAACAGATTCCGTACGCTCAGTAATTGTAAACGCCGGCACTGGAGAAGAGGTTGCCGCATCAGTATTTTATTATCCACGTTGGAAAGAGGGAAAATATTGCGATCCTGGAAAAAATCAGTTCAGACAGCACCCGCTTGATTACGTCGAAGGACTTGAACAGACTATTAAAAATTGCCTTCAGCAAGCCGGAGAACAGGTAGCGGCTAAGATCCGGGCGATTTCTGTCGACACAACAGGCTCCACTCCCGTAGCCGTTGATAAGAATGGTACTCCTCTGGCGCTGTTGCCGGAATTCAGTGAAAATCCAAACGCCATGTTTGTGCTTTGGAAAGACCACACTTCTGTAAAAGAAGCTGCTGAAATTAACGCTCACGCAAAGAACTTCGACACGAACTACCTCCAGTTTGTAGGAGGTATATATTCATCAGAATGGTTCTGGGCAAAGCTCCTGCACACGTTCAGGGCCGACGAAAAAGTCCGTAATGCCTGCCAGTCATGGGTGGAACACTGCGACTGGATCCCTTTCTTGCTAACAGGGGGTCAGGATGTCAATCAGGTTAAGCGCGGCGTTTGTTCTGCCGGTCATAAGTCCTTATGGTCAGAAGAATATAATGGTTTTCCGCCTGATGAATTCTTCGCGAGCCTCGATCCTCTGCTGAAAGGTTTCACTGCAAAATTACCTTCGGACACTTACACTGCTGCTGAGGCTGCCGGAACTATCAGTAAAGAATGGGCAGAGCGCCTGGGCATTCCTGCCGACGTAGTAATCGGTATTGGCGCCTTCGACGCACATATGGGTGCTGTAGGCGGCCAAATTGAGCCCTATTACCTGAGCAAAGTAATGGGAACATCTACTTGCGACATGCTCGTGGCCCCTTCTGACGAAGTAAAGGGAACTTTGGTGAACGGCATCTGCGGACAGGTAAACGGTTCCATTATCCCGGGAATGATCGGAATGGAAGCAGGCCAGTCGGCTTTTGGTGATGCTTATGCCTGGTTCAAAAACATCCTGCTCTGGCCTGTAAAAAACATGCTCGGACAGACAACTGTTGTGGATTCAGAAACAGCATCTAAACTGATAGCCGACATCGAAAAAAGAATCATGCCTGAACTGGACCGCCGTGCCGGAGAACTTGAACCCGAAGAGCACGGAGAACTGGCCATTGAATGGCTCAACGGCAGACGCACTCCTGATGCTAATCAGATGCTGAAGGGAGCTTTCCTGGGTCTTGACCTTGGAACCGATGCCATTAAAATGTACAGGTCTCTTGTTGAAGCTACCTGCTTTGGCGCAAAGAAAATTGTCGACCGCTTTAATGAACAGGGTGTTCCCGTTAAAGGCCTGATCGGACTGGGAGGCGTCGCAAAGAAATCTCCTTTCATCATGCAAATGATGGCCGACGTGATGAACATGCCCATCAGGATCCATAAATCAGAACAGACCTGCGCCATCGGAGCCGCTATGTTTGCAGCCACAGCTGCTGGTCTTTACCCCAAGGTAGAAGATGCGATGAATGCAATGGGGCAGGGATTTGACAAAGAGTATTTCCCGGATCCTTCACGCACTGAAATTTATGCAAAACGTTACGAACGTTATTCTGAAGCAGGCGCATTGGTAGAAAACATTTTTGTTGAACATTAATCCAGCACCGGCGGCTAAGGGTTTAGTAAAAACCTTCAGCCGCCGGCATATAACACAATGAATTACGAAGATATCAGACAATCAGCATACAATGCCAATATGCAGCTGCCCAAACTGGGACTGGTGCTGTTTACATTTGGCAATGTAAGTGCTGCAGACAGGTCAAAGGGAGTATTTGCTATTAAGCCTAGCGGCGTTCCCTATGAAGACCTGACACCTGAAAACATGGTGATCGTAGATTTTGACGGCAAAATAGTAGAAGGCACATTACGGCCTTCCTCCGACACGAACACGCATGCCGTGCTTTACAAACATTGGGAAAAGATCGGCGGAATCGTACACACTCACTCAACCTATGCTACAGCATGGGCCCAGAGCCAGCGTGATATTCCAATCTTCGGCACTACGCATGCCGACCACTTAACTGCCGACGTCCCCTGCGCCCCGCCCATGGATGACGCTATGATCGAAGGTGACTACGAATATCAGACCGGCTTCCAGATTATGGACTGCTTTAAAGAGAAAGGGCTCAGCTATGAAGAGGTCGAAATGATCCTGGTTGGGAACCATGCTCCCTTCACCTGGGCAAAAACAGCAGAAAAGGCCGTTTACAACAGTGCTGTACTCGAAGCAGTAGCGCAGATGGCGCTCCTGACAGAGCAGATCAACCCTAAGGCGCCCAGGCTCAAAGACTCTCTTATCAGGAAGCATTTCGAACGGAAACACGGGCCTCACTCCTACTACGGCC
>NZ_QEAS01000004.1:85012-86634 GCF_003130405.1 Pararcticibacter amylolyticus | reverse complement strand
TGTTAGATCTAAAAAAATTCGAAGTCTGGTTTGTTACAGGCAGCCAGCATTTATACGGGGAAGAAACCCTCAGACAAGTTGCTGAACATTCTCAGGAAATCGCGTCTTTCCTTAACGGAGCAGAGAATATTCCGGTACGCGTTGTTTTTAAGCCAACTGTTAAAAGTACAGAAGAGATCACTACTATCTGCCAGCAGGCTAACGTTGCCGAAAACTGTATTGGAGTGATCGCATGGATGCACACCTTCTCCCCTGCTAAGATGTGGATCAACGGGCTGAAAGTTCTTCAAAAACCCATCCTCCACTTACACACCCAGTTCAACCGTGACATTCCATGGAGCACGATCGATATGGATTTCATGAACCTTAACCAGAGTGCTCATGGCGACCGCGAATTCGGATTCATCATGTCGAGACTGCGCATTGAACGTAAGGTAGTGGTAGGCCACTGGAAAGACACAGGTGTCCTGGAAGAGATCAACGCATGGACCCGCGCTGCTGCAGGCTGGTATGACTGGCAGGGAGCAAGGTTTGTTCGTTTCGGCGACAACATGCGTTTCGTTGCGGTCACTGACGGCGATAAAGTAGAGGCAGAACTGAAATTCGGTTTTTCTGTAAATACTCACGGAATCGGAGACCTCGTTTCTGTAATCAACCAGATCAGCGACGGCGAAGTGGATACTCTTACAGCTGAATACGAAGAAAGATATGCTGTTGTAGAAGCTCTCAGAAAAGGCGGTGCACAATATTCATCACTCCGTGATGCTGCCAGAATTGAGCTTGGCCTGAAGACATTCCTTCAGGACGGGGGCTTTAAAGGATTCTCTGATACATTTGAAGACTTGCATGGAATGGTACAGTTGCCAGGGATTGCAGCACAGCGCCTTATGAACCAGGGCTACGGCTTTGCGGGTGAAGGTGACTGGAAGACTGCAGCCCTGGTGCGTGCCATGAAAGTAATGGGAAGCGGACTTAAAGGAGGTAATGCCTTCATGGAAGATTATACCTACCATTTCGATCCATCCAATCCTCTGGTTCTCGGCTCCCACATGCTTGAAATTTGTGAATCAATAGCAGATGGAAAACCTGCCTGCGAAATTCACCCCTTAGGCATCGGCGGCAAAGCAGATCCTGTGCGCCTGGTATTCAACGTTGCCGCAGGCCCTGCCATCAACGCATCCATCATCGATATGGGCAACCGCTTCCGCCTCCTCGTAAACGAAGTAGAAGCCGTAGCACCTCAGCACGATCTGCCGAAATTACCGGTAGCCCGCGTCCTCTGGAAACCATACCCTGATATGAAGACCGGATGTGCCGCCTGGATTCTTGCCGGTGGTGCACACCACACCTGCTACAGCCAGAACCTTACTTCTGAGCACATGCAGGATTTCTCCGAAATGGCAGGTATCGAATTTGTCAGGATCGGCAAAGAAACCACCCTCTACCAGCTAAAGAACGAGCTGAGATGGAGTGAAGCTGCTTATAAGTAAGTTATAAGTAGTAAGTTATAAGTACCCGCCAGGAGCTTAACCTTCTGGCTAATAAAAAAAGTTACAAGTGATAAGAAGCTATTCGAGCTAACCTTCGCTTGTAACTTTTTTTATTAGCCTCCCCTACTTACT
>NZ_QEAS01000004.1:81627-84961 GCF_003130405.1 Pararcticibacter amylolyticus | reverse complement strand
TCCTTTATAAATCCCACAATATTATCAAGCCCTTCGAACTCATGCTCTTCATGCATAGTTGTGATCACCATGGCTTTCATGCCACCCTTCTGAGCGGCTTCCACTCCTTTGGGATTATCTTCAAAAACCAGGCAATCTTCAGGTTTAACACCAAGTTTATCCGCAGCCAGTAAAAAAGTTTCGGGATCGGGCTTGCTGAACTGAACATCGTCTGCACTCACGATGGTAGAAATATATTTCCGGATGTTGAGTCCATCGAGCACGAAATCAATGTTAAAAGGAATAGCAGCAGAGGCTACAGCCATTTTAATGCCCTTTTCATATGCCCTGGCAAGAAACTCGTCCAATCCATCGATGAGTTTCAGTTTCGGCCGGAAAGCCGCCTGGTACCGTTTTTCCTTTTCTATCGAAAGATTATATATCTCCTCGTCTGTAAAATGGCCTTTGCCGAATACACGCTCCAGGACCTCCGAATTTTTCCCGTACATTTCCAGTTTCACCTCATCGCGTGTCATCTTCCGGCCAAAGTCTTCAACAATAATCTTATACCAGGCTTCGGTATGATATTCCATGTCATCGATCATGGTTCCGTTCAAATCAAAAAGAATTGCTTTCATATTTCAAAATGGGCAGCGGTATTTTCGGCTGCCACCTTCTAACTAGTCTTTAAATATTTCACGATGCCCTCTGCTGTCCGCTGCGACGCTCCGGGTTCTCCCATCTTGTCAGACAAGGTCTGGTAATTCTGCAGCATATTATTCCGGTACCCCGTATCCTTTAACAGCAAATGAAGCTCCGCTCCTATTTTCTCCGGATTACAATCCTGCTGGATCAACTCCTTTACCACCTCCTTATCCATAATAAGGTTTACCAAAGAAATAAATCTTATTTTAATCACGAGGCGCGCTATTGCGATCGAGATACCGTTCGCCTTATAAACCACCACTTCCGGAATATGAAAAAGAGCCGTTTCAAGAGTCGCTGTGCCCGAAGCGACTACGGCAGCCTCCGAGTTCGACAAAAGATCGTATGTCTGGTTAAAGACAACCGGATATTTCACCCCGGTCATAAACGATTGATAATGGTCTTCTCCAAAGTTTGGCGCTCCGGCAATAACAAATTGGTAGTCAGGAAATCTTGCCGCGGTAGCCAGCATATCAGGTAAGATCTTGCTGATCTCCTGCTTACGGCTCCCCGGGAGCAGGGCGACCAGGGGGCGTCCGTCCAGGTCGTTCTTTTCTCTAAAGTCAGGAAGAGGACGAAAATCAGCAATTGCATCCAGAAGCGGGTTACCTACATAATCCACCTCCATCCCCCAAGTGCGATAGAAATCCACTTCAAAAGGAAGGATACAGAAAAGGTGATCCACAACCTTCTTTATCCTTAACACCCTCTTTTGATTCCATGCCCATACTTTCGGAGAAATATAATAGAAGACCTTAATATGATGCTTTTTGGCAAACTCCGCAATCTTCATATTAAAACCCGGGAAGTCGATCAAAACAAGAGCATCCGGCTTAAACCGCAGTAGATCCTCTTTTGCCTGGCTTAGGTTTTTCAATATCGTTCTTAAGTTCAGCGCGACTTCTACAAACCCCATAAAAGCCATGTCACTGTAATGCTTTACCAGTTCCCCCCCCTGGGCGATCATGAGGTCGCCCCCCAGGAAACGAAACTGAGCTTGCTTATCGGCATTCTTGAGTGCTTTCATCAGGTTAGACCCATGCAGGTCACCCGAAGCTTCTCCGGCGATCAGGTAGTATTTCATTGCAGTTTATCGCATTTTATAAAGGAAGAAGACCAGGGCACAGATAAACGTTGACGCCACCACCCCCCTTGCTGTGTTTTCCTTGTACTGCTTGAACAGATACTTTACCAGGATCATATTAAGCGCTGCGCACCCAATGTATAATAAATCATCCTTTTCAAGAATACGTACATTCTTCTTCAGCACTTCTACAAAAAAAGCAGCTATCCCCGGAAGTACAAGTCCCAGGATAACGCCAATCCAAACATTATCACGCTTCAACATCGAATTGCCAGTTATTTAATACAGGAATTGCATGGTGCGCCGTTAAGTCAAACTGAACCGGCACCACTGCTGCATACTCGTTTTTCAACGCCCAGACATCCGTATCTTCACCTTTATCATTGAGCTGAAACACGCCGGTCAGCCAATAATAGTTGCGGTTGTTGGGGTCCGTACGTTCGTCAAATTCTTCCGCCCATTTGGCATTTGCCTGCCGGCAGATCTTAATTCCCTTTATCTTCTTCACCTTTGGAAAATTAACATTAAGCAGCGAACCCTGGGGAAGACCGTTCCTCAACACTTCTTTCGCTATTGCTTTTACATAGGGAATACAAACGGAAAAGTCCGCCTGATAAGAAAAATCATCGTAGGAGAATCCAATAGAAGGAATACTTTCAATTGCACCTTCTACAGCTGCCGACATCGTACCGGAATAAATAACATTAATAGAATGATTCAGACCATGATTGATCCCCGACACGCACAAATCAGGCTTCTTTCCTTCAAAAACTTTATTTACTGCAAGTTTTACACAATCAACAGGAGTGCCGGAGCATTTGAACATCTCGACATCAGGATAAATATGTACCTGGTCAAGACGGAGCGGCTTCGCAATAGTAATGGCATGACCTGTACCCGACTGCGGGCCATCGGGTGCTACCACTACTACCCTGCCAAGATCTTTCATTGTATCAATCAACACCTTAATTCCCGGGGCGTCAATACCATCGTCATTGACGACCAGGATCGTGGGTTTTTCATTTTTTGTCATCAGCGGCTAAATTACAAAAAGCCAGCCAAACATAGCCCGGTTTGTCTCCATCTGCCCCCGAAATACAGCCTCCACGAAGTGAACCCGCAATCACTCCGGAACAAGTAAGTCTTAGATCGTTTCCTTTTTTTACCGGATTATTTTGGATAAACCCTTTCGGGGATGTATCTTAGCATCATCATTAACCACATTCCGAGGATTTACTTTCAACTATTTTCTTAAGCTTAAACAGGCTACCGGGCAAGTCCGGAACCCGAGCCAGTCGCATTTCACCTTAATTTGGCCTGAATCAACGTTCAATCCCGTTTCTCTCCACTGTGAGTCCACATGGTTGTACATATTATGTGGACTCACAGTGGACTCAGCACCGGTTGCCGGTGCAGAGCGGCAACAGCGAGCGAAAACGCAGCTAACATCGAGGCCCCGGCTTTCCTGTAAGCTGTCCGTTCAGGTATATGAAAATATTGAGGGGATGAAGAATTCACGAGAAGCAAAGTTAAAGAATCCTCTGCCTGTTTCAATCTACAATCGTT
>NZ_QEAS01000004.1:62885-81580 GCF_003130405.1 Pararcticibacter amylolyticus | reverse complement strand
ATTCCATAAGAAACCTTTGCCGGCTTCCCAGCCATCTGACCTTACTCTTTAGCCAGTGGTCCCGGAGCTGACATCGTTTTTAAACGATTTAAAATTATGGCAGTAATAGACAGAAATGGAAACTGGCGTGGTAAGGTAGGAAATAATGTCTACCGGACCGTGGGATCTACGCAAGTTGTACAAATTAAACCCTCTAACGTCAGACAAACAACCGCCACCCGGGAGAGTGCACTCGAATTTGGCCTGGCCAGCAGCGCTGCTATGGATATTCGGTATATCATCAGTCCGGCCTTCCATACGACCGACAGGGGAATGCCGAACAGGTTAACCAACTGTATCCGGCGCTGCATGAGTTTGTCGGGAAAGAAGCGCGGAGAACGCGATATCCACGATGGAGATGTCAGTGTATTTAAAGGCTTCCAGTTTAATAAAAACTCTCCCCTTTCCACAGTTCTTCTGGCAAAGCCCCTGGTGAACCTGACAGATGACAGAAAGGTGCAGGTCGGGATACCCGGGTTCAACACCCGGACCGACTTGAAACGTCCTTCCATGCCTTACAGCGGGATTAACTTACAGATCATGGTGACGGCTTTTCATTTCAGATCAGGGTATTCCGAATACCTGGGGTTTAAGGAACAGTGGATTGGCAGGGGTGTGGTATTATCGCCGTCTGTTGAATGGAAATCTGAAAAGGAAGTCCCCCCGGGAAGTCTCGTGCTGGTCACCGTATCGCTCAATGCCGAATCAGAGAATTGCATGAGGAAAGACTCCGTTAATACCAAAGAATGGAGTCCGGCTGAAATAGTAGAAGCCTTCCAGATCCCGCAGGGCGAAACTCCTTTACTAGAGCTTTCAGGGCGAACTCTTACTCCCGGGGAAGCTGAAGGGAGACACCTGGTAGAATTCATCAACGAACCCTTGATGAAAATGAGATTAGCGTACGACGGAAATCTGTACTTTGAAAAGATCAGGGCACTGCGCAACGGAGAGTGGTAAAGAGAAAGAAAGACTCCAACTATTAATTTAATAAATCTTTAACAGAAAAATCACGATATTTTAAAAAGAAAGCCTTTCCATTGAATAAAAAGGCAAATTTTTTCTATCTTGTATTCGATTTGGACATGTCATCACTCCGGGAATACTCAGATAAGGAACTCTTCCTCCTGATCAAATGCAGGGACGAACACGCTTTTACAGAAACATACAGACGTTACTGGGCAATGTTGTTCCGGCATGCCAGGCGAATGCTTAGAAGCGACGATGACGCCACCGACATCATTCAGGATGTGTTTGCCACTTTATGGTCTAAAGCAGATCAGATTGAGCCGGAGATATCGGTATCCTCCTATCTTTATGCTTCAACCCGTAACAGGGTAATTGATTTCATCAATAAAGGCAAAAGACATGATTACTATGTATCTTCTTTACAGGAGTTCGTAAACAAAGGATCTTTTATTACCGACAACGCCGTACTTGAGAAGGAATTGAAGAGCAGGATTGAGAAAGAAATAGCTGGCCTTCCTCCCAAAATGAGAAAAACATTTGAACTCAGCAGGAAACACCATCTTTCCTATCGCGAAATAGCCGAAATAACTGACACATCAGAAGGAACTGTAAAAAAACAGATCTACAATGCCCTAAAACTACTAAAACCAAAATTTGGGATTAATTTTTTTGCCTTCTTTTTCTTTTTCATAAGATAAAACCCACCATTTTCTTTTTTTTAAAAAAAAATATACCACTCTTGCTACACTTGTTCGTCTTAGCATAAAGGAACGACAAACAAATGGCTAAGGACGCAAGAGAATTACTTGAAAAATACGCAAACAACCAGTGCACCGCTGAAGAAAAAGCGATTGTTGAGAGCTGGTATTTGCAGGTTAGTCGTTCCGAAGACGACAGCGATCTTTCGCCTGCAGATTTTGACAGAGCCGAAGAGCAGCTATACAAGAGACTGCCTGTGTTCAGGCGCAGTTATCGCAGATGGCTGCCGCTTGCCGCTGCATGTACCCTGCTGGCAGTTATTGGTTCGGGATATTACCTGATCAGACAAAACAGGACCAGGAATAATACCGCGGAAGCACGGCCTGCAATAGCACCAGGGAGCAACCGGGCTGTCCTGACACTGCAGAATGGCCGGCGCATTGTTCTCGGCACAGGTGCTGACACCCAAATTGCCATAAATGCTGGTCTCACTGCACATAAAACATCTGATGGAAGCATCGTTTTCACACAAAAACCAGCTCCGGGACGTACAAATACCGGGAGTTACAGTACAATTGAAACCCCACAGGGGGGACAATATCAGGTGATCCTGTCAGATGGAACAAAAGTCTGGCTCAACGCTGCATCCTCACTCAGGTTTCCGGATCAGTTTTCCGGAAATAAGCGCCAGGTTGAGATCAATGGAGAAGGTTACTTCGAAGTGGCATCAAATAAAAGCGTCCCCTTTTACGTTTCCTGCGGAAACCAGCAAATTCAGGTACTTGGAACACATTTCAATGTACATCACTATAGCGACGAACAGCGAAGCCGGGTAACCCTGCTCCAGGGCAGCATCAGGGTGAGATCGGGTAACAATGCAGCAAAGCTGCTGCATCCGGGACAGGAAGCAAGTTCAGAAGGCGGAGAGTTGCTGATCAGGGAAGTTGATACAGAAGATGCTATTGCCTGGCAGAAAGGCTATTTTGACTTTACGGGAAAAACAGTTGAAGAAGCTCTCCGGGAAATATCAAGATGGTACAATGTGGGCATTCACTATAAAGATGACGGGGTCAGGATGCGGAAAATTGCCGGAACCATCTCCAAGTATCAGACTGCTGAACAGGTGTTAAAGAAGATCGCGCTCACCGGGATCTTTCATTTTGAAGTCTCTGAACGAATCATAGAAATAGAATAAAAAAAGTCCGAAAACATGAAAGATAACAGCTCCTGAAATTCCGTTTGAGGCTATAGATAAAAGCCGGAAGTGCTACCAACACTCCCGGTTAATAAAGAGGCCAGACACCAAAACACTTAAGAGATTAGTTTCCAGTATTTAGCTCCATTCAAATGTATAAAATTTACCCTGGTATTTCACACCGGCGACATGGCCGGTATTGCAAAATTTTACGGATTATGAAAGTTTTTACAGTCATCATGACTGTTCTGATCGTACAGGTGAGCGCAAGAGGATTTTCGCAGCGGGTTACGATCAATCAGAAAAGCGCAAGTATCAAACAGATATTTAAGGAAATCAAATCTCAAACAGGTTACGACGTCTTCTATTTACCGGAGATGCTGCCTTCTTCAAAGACAATTAAGGCGAATTTTAACCAGGCTACCTTACAGGACGTGATCAGCGAATGTATCAGTGGTCTTCCCCTTGACTATACCATCGATGACAAAACCATTGTCATTCAGCGTAAAAAAGAGAAATCGCTGAGCATCGGATCGTTGCTTTCACTTCCAGCAGATGTAAGAGGAAAAGTAACGGATTCCCTTGGCAACAGTCTCCCGGGAGCTTCCATCAGAGTGAAAGGCACCAAAACAACAACGATGTCAGATCATAACGGAGAGTTCGTTATCAGTACACCGGGCTCCGATGGAGTTCTGATCGTTAGCTTTATCGGGTACAAAACAGCAGAAGTAGCGATAGGTGGTGGAAAAAGCCCCTTAACTATTGTATTGCACGAACTGAGTTCAAGGCTTGAGGAGATTTCCATTGTGAATACAGGATATCAGACCCTGTCAAAGGAACGGGTGACCGGTTCTTTCTCGCGGGTAACTGCCTCCTCTCTTCAGCAGCAACGCCTGAGCAGCCTCGGCAGCCTGCTTGAAGGGCGGATTGCGGGATATAATAATAATTTAGTCCGGGGAGTATCCACAATGAGAAGCAAAAAAGACCCCCTGTATGTAATTGATGGGTTCCCCGTTGAGGAGACCGATGGCACCACCGGATCGTCGTTAAACGGAATAGTAGGATTAAACCTCGAAGATATTGAAAGCATTACCGTTCTGAAAGATGCAGCGGCAGCTTCAATATATGGAGCCAGGGCAGCTAACGGAGTCGTGGTGATCGTCACGAAAAAAGCCAGAAAGAATAAAACAGATATTTCTGTATCCAGCACTTTCACAATGAATCCTTACAGGATCTATACTGACAGATTAACCAGTTCGTCAGACATTGTTGAGCTTGAGGAAGAGTGGGAAGCAAACAATCCCAATCTTAAGAAAACCGGAGCGGCTGCATATGCGACCTCGCTGCTGGATAATGCCGTCTATACCAGTCAGGGGATAACTTCTATACTAAGACGTTATACCGGACAAATCAGCGATGACCAACTACAAAACACTCTTGCTGCACTTGCCAGCGGCGGATATAATTATTACAGAGACGTAGAAAAGTACGCGAAACGCAATCCTTTTTATCAGCAATACAATATAAGTGCTGCTTCGGGATCAGAGCGCAATTCCTTCATCGCCTCCGTTTCCTATCGCGATAATAAAAACGAGGACAGGAACGATGCCAGCCGGTCAATAGGGATAAACCTGAAAAACAGCATGAATTTAAATAAGTGGCTTTCGGTTGACATCAATACCTATACCAGTTACAGCAGGGAAAAGGATCAGACTTTCAACCCCTTAAGTCCGGGATACAGTTATATGCCCTATGACCGGCTTGTAAATCCCGATGGAAGTTATTTTGTATCAACGGCGGCTTCACGCTTAAGCAAGAATACCCTCAACATCCTGCAGCAGAATAACATGTACAACATGGATATTACGACTCTGGATGAAATCGGCCAGAATATAGGTAGCAAGCAAGGCTTTAATAATCGTTCGAGTATAAACTTTAATGTAAAGGCTACCAATTGGATAAGCTACAACGCCATGTTCCAGTACGACTACCGGAATTCGAATAATAATACTCTCTACGACAAATCATCTTATTATGTAAGAAACAGGGTGAACACCTTTGCCACTAAGGCTGCTAATGGGAATCTAACTTACAATCTTCCCTATGGAAACATCTTCCGGTCAGCAAATGAGCAATTCAATGCTTACAATTTCCGCCAGCAGCTTAATATAGACAAAAGCTTCGATAAACATAATATTACCGCTATTGCAGGTACCGAAATAAGGGAGAGCAAAATGGAAGGTAAGAATAATACCTTTTTTAATTATGATCCCAAAATCCGCTCGTTCAGCCTTGTAGATATGAAGACACTGGCGGCTCCATCTGGGACACTTCTCGGTTATGCGAGTATGACAGGCGCCGATTTCGGTTCACTTCCCGAAAAAACAACTCGTTTTGTATCTATCTACGGCAATGCTGCATATTCTTATGCTAATAAGTATATGGTTACAGGTAGCCTGAGATGGGACCGTTCTAATCTCTGGGGTACCAGTTCAAAATATCAAAGTACACCAATCTGGTCAACAGGACTCGGCTGGAACATAGACAAGGAAGAATTCTTTAATGTTCAATGGATAGACCAGCTAAAAGTTCGTACGTCTTATGGGATAGGTGGGAATATCAATACAGAATTCGCTCCATATTTAACCGCCTATTATTCGTCTAATAACACGGTAGGAGGAGTACAGGGAACAGTAGGAAACCGGCCAAATCCACTTTTGTCCTGGGAGAAAACCACTACAACCAATATAGGTGTCGATTATTCAATCCTTCATGGGCGCATTTCGGGTAGTGCCGACTATTATCTGAAGAAAGGGTCCGATATACTGGCCAACACGATGGGCGTGCCAACAGAAGGATTTGGTTATTCAACCTACGCCATGAATAACGGCAAGATGGAAAACCAGGGTATTGAATTAACTCTTTCAGCTGACGTAGTCCGGAGTGGCGACTGGAGCTGGAACACCACCATCCTGTATGCACACAACAAGAACAAGGTCACTTATGTAAATGTAGAAGCCCCCGTCTATTACCTGCAGCTTGATTATCCAAGTGCGTATCCGCGGATCGGGAATCCATACAACGCCATATATGGATATAAATGGGCAGGGTTGAATAACAAAGGTCTACCACAGGTCTACAATGAGAAAAATGAAGCTGTCGTTAATAATCCAACCGAGCTGGCTTCTATCGTCTATGCAGGAACCACTGTGCCAATAAATACCGCATCATTTAATAGTTTACTTAAGTATAAGTCGTTTCAGTTCTCTTTTCTGTTCACCTACGAGGGCGGGCATAAAATGAGGAATACCGATCTTCCAATGTTGCCTGCCAATTACAACAGTGCGCTGAACGGATATGTCACCCAGATACTGCCTGTAAACAGGGATATCGTGAACCGCTGGAGAAATCCCGGAGATGAACTTAAGACCAATGTTCCTGCTGTGATCTTTGGCGAAAGCCCGGAATACAATTACAACAGTGCAATTGTCTATTCTTATGCTGACATCAATGTTCTTGATGCATCAAACCTGCGGCTGAGGAACATTTCGTTAGCGTATAACTTGCCATCAGGCCTGGTAAAACAAGCACGACTTCAGAATGTGCGGTTGCAGTTTAATGTGGAGAATGCCTTCACCATAGCGTCGGGAAAGACTGCGAAATATTTATTAAACGGGTATCAGACGCCTAATTATGTATGGGGTCTATATGTAAATTTCTAATGCTAGTAACAATGAAGCTGAATAAAAAATATACAAAGGTAAATCGCAGGGATTTTGCTGTAGGGACTGTTATTTTACTTGTTTCCCTGCTCTTGATAACATCCTGCAAAAAGTATCTCAATATCTTACCCACGGGCGCAAAAATACCCACCACACTGGCTGATTTTGAAGCTTTGCTTCGCGACGAATACGGAAATCAGCGGACAGATATCACTCAGGCTGTTTTGCTTTTGAATGACCGTTTTGAAACGAGCAGTAATTTAAATTACTATCCTCTTTACAAAGCGAACTATATGTGGGACGAGGCTGCTGACCGGATTTCCATGAATAACAGCGATGAAGCAACTTATTACAACTCCTACACAGCTATATCTACATGCAATCTGATCATTCAGCACGCACCAACAGCCACAGAGGCAACCGAATCCGACCGTAAAACAGTAACAGCACAGGCTAGGATCATCCGGGCGCTGAATTATTATGTGCTGGCTAACTTCTATGCTGAGACGTATACCGCCTCTACAGCTTCATCCACATTATCGGTCCCCTTAATCACGAGTGCCGAAGTGAATGCCCCGTATAAGCAGGTAACGATCCAGGAGATCTATGACTTCATTCTAGCCGACATTCATTCGGCAATTCCGGATCTTCCTGCTAAAAGCGCTACTATCATTCATCCGAACATTGGCGCTGCCTGGGCCCTGGCGGCAAGGGTATACCTGCAAATGGAGCAATATGATCAGGCTCTGGATGCGGCAGATAAAGCACTTGCACAGAACAACGAACTTTATGACTGGACAGCCTACTACGAGACATACAAGGCCCAGATAAACACTCCGGATTCTTATGTACGTTCTCCATCTCCTATGGGTTATGACTATAAAGAAAACTATTACTTCCGTCACGGATCAAGAAATTCCACAGGTGCCGAAAGCAATCTTCGGATAGACCGGACAAGCCGTTTTGAAACAGGCGATGCTCGTTTTGCTTCCAGATGGAAGCTTAGAACGGTAGGAAGTGACACTTATTATTATGGAATGACCAGTGGATTTTACAATTACGGCGGGCTTACTACTACTGAGGTTTACCTGATAAAAGCAGAATGCCTTGCCCGGAAAGGGGATCTGCCAGGAGCGATGGACAATTTAAATAAAGTACGGGTAAAAAGGATCCTGCCAGCGAACTACGCACCGCTCAGCGCCACAACTACAGAACAGGCAGTCAACTATATCAGAAGAACAAAGGAGAACGAACTTATCTTTAGCATTGTGCCATTTGCGGATGCACGCCGTCTGAATAAAGATCCCAAATATGCGAGAACGCTTACCAAAACTGAGAATGGTGCTAATTATTCACTCGGCCCGAATTCTCATCTGTGGGTAATGCCATTTCCTTTTGGAGCAATTAAGAACCCAGGTAATGGAAGCCTTAAACAAAATACAGATAAATAAAAACAAGGAAAGAAACTATGAAATTAAAAAACACATTACTCCTGTTCTCCGCGCTCAGCATAGCAGGTTTTAATGCAACAGCTCAGCAAACAGGATTTACTATAAAAGGAAATATCAGCGGCTTGCCTGAAGCAACAGTTGTAGAGCTGAGTCCTTCGGCAACACACAAGAACGAAAAGGCAGTTGCCAGCGCGAAGGTAAGCGGAGGACAATTTATCCTGAAAGGAAAAACCCCTGGCCCGCGCCTCTACGCGTTAACAGTAGCAGGATCATACGGTGCCATACAACTTATGGTAGACAACAGGGAGATAAAGGTCTCTGCCGCCTCTTCGGTGCAAAAACGGGGAGAGACGCCGGTATACAATTTCTCAAACGTGAAAGTGAGCGGTTCTCCCCTTCACGACCAGTATCTCAAAAGAATAGCTTACCGGAGCGGACTGGACAGCGCCTACGAGGCTTATCACCGGAACAACCTGCAGGTAACGGAGGCTATGGGCAAAGCCCGAAATTCAAAAGATTCGCTGGCTATTGATTCTATATCAAAAAGTGCCGCGTGGGCAAAAATGAACAGGGATGAGAAAGAGTTTTTTGACAATGTGGAACAGAAAATAAAAGGCAGCATCCTTGCCGATAAAAACACATGGTGGGGGCCTTTCATGATGATGACCCAGCTCAGCTATTTCAGTGAAAAAGAAAAGCCACTTTTTGAATCCTTCTCTAAAGAGGCCAGGGAAAGTTACTATGGAAGGCTTGTAAAGGCAGAACTATTCCCTCCCACTTTTGAAGGAAAACCTGCCCCGGCCTTTACTCTTGTAAACGATAAGAGAGAGAAAAGCACGCTGCAGAACTTCACGGCCGGAAAAAAATACGTTTTGCTGGATTTTTGGGCTTCGTGGTGCGCCCCCTGCAGGAAATCAATTCCCGGCTTAAAAGAGCTCTATGGCAAATATGCAGAGAAGGGCTTTCAAATCATCAGTATCTCTATCGACAAAAATGAACAGGACTGGGTAAAAGCACAGCACGAAGAACAACTTCCATGGCCGAGTTTCCTGGACCGTCAGTCGGTAGCTGATGCATTTAATGTCAAAGCTATTCCATCTCTTTTCCTCATTGACAACTCAGGTAAAGTAGTGAAAGCATTTACCGGCGCAGATGGGTTGAAGGAAAAAGTAGATTCATTGTTTTAGTATAAAAGTTCCGCACTGCTTTTCGGAATTCCTAAACATAGCAGCCCCCGCACGATGTATTCATCCCGCGGGGGCTTTTCTTTAAACTGAAACTACCGGCTGTTGCCAGATGAAAGAATCAGCCGCGTCTCTTAATTTCGTCACGGATCTCTATGCAGTTCTCAAAATTCTCCCTCTTCTCAAAATAGATAAGCCAGGCTTTCAGATCTTTGAGTGACATCATCAGCCAAAGGAGCTCAGGCCTAGACTTTCCCGGCCTGACTATCCTATCCGGTGCTTTTGCATTATGATTCATAACTCTTAACAGGCTGAGATAGAAGATCCTTGTTTACTTTTCTACGGTAGGCGAAGTAAAAAACGGAAGGAAAAACAAAAATATTGAAGATCGTATTGGTGATCAGGCCGCCAATCACCACGATAGCCAGAGGCTTTGAGGCTTCAGAACCAATGCCGGTAGACAAAGCTGCCGGAACCAGTCCTATCGCAGCCATCATTGCCGTCATCACCACCGGCCGCAACCTTGCTTCAACCCCTTCCCTGAGTGCGTCTGCCAGGGTATACCCCTCTTGCTGATGATGCCTCAAATCCTTAATATTCTGCTTAAAGCGGGTGATCAGGATTACACCATTTTGTACACAGATCCCAAACAGTGCAATAAAACCAATGCCAGCAGAAATGTTGAAGTTGATTCCTGTAGTAAGCAATGCCAGGATGCCGCCCATGATAGCGAAAGGAACATTATTTAACACCAGCAGCGAATCCCTGACATTGCCGAACAGGATAAATAAGATGAAAAAGATGGCAAGAAGACTAATTGGAACCACCTGCGACAGCCGGTCGGTAGCCCTTTGCTGGTTCTCGAAATCCCCGGCCCATTGCAGGCTATAGCCTTTTGGGAGCTTAATAGCAGCGCTTACTTTTCCCTGGGCTTCTTTTATGGTACTTCCCATGTCCCTGCCCCGGATAGAGAATTTGATCGCTCCGTATCTCTTATGCCCGTCGCGGTAGATGATGCTGGGTCCATCCGCTTTTGTAATAGTGGCGATCTCACCGAGAGGAACTTTTGTTCCTCCTAATGTTGGTACACGCAGGCGGGCTATAGCCGACTCATCGCTTCTGAAATCCTCAGGATAACGGATCCTTAAGTCGAACTTTCGCTCCCCTTCGTAGATCTGGGTAGCGGCCTTCCCCCCTATTGCCATCTCGATCACCGCATTTGCATCGGCAGTAGTAACCCCGTAAAGCCCCATCTTCTGCTGATCAAGGTTAATCTGCAGTTCGGGCTGCCCGAGGTTTCTGAGGATCCCCAGATCTTCGATCCCTTCTACCCCTTTCAATATCCGGAAGATCTTTTCTTCTTCCCCTTCAATATAATGGAAGTCGTCGCCGAAGAGCTTTACAACAATAGATCCCTTCACGCCCGACACCGCTTCCTCCACATTATCCATAATAGGCTGCGAAAAATTAAGCATCACGCCCGGATACCCCTTTAACTTATCCTGCATCCGCTCAATCAGCTGTTCTTTGGTCTGCTTCCGTTTCCACTCTTTCTGCGGATAAATATCTACGTGAAATTCAATATTATAGAAGCCCGTGGCATCGGTACCGTCATTCGGCCGCCCCGACTGCGACATCACCTGTCTCACTTCCTCGAAGCTCAGAAAGATCTTACGCATTTCATTAGCCAGTTTCTTTGATTCTTCCAGAGAAGTGCTGAGAGGACCGGTAGCACGGACATAGATTGATCCTTCATTCAGTTCGGGCAGGAACTCTGTTCCCAGGAAGCGGAAGCTGAACAACGTCACCAGCAGAAGCATAACCGAAACCGGGAGCACTTTCTTTCTCGCAGCAAAAGCAAACCGGTAGATCTTCATCCCTCCTCTTGTCAGGAAATTCACGAAGGGATTATGCCTTTCCCTGACATTCTTGCCAAGCAGCATGTGCGACAAGGCAGGTACCAGCGTCAGGGTAAAAAGCAGTGCTCCCAGCAATGCAAAGCCGAGTGTCCAGGCGAGCGGAGAGAACATCTTCCCCTCTACCTTCTCGAATGTGAAGATCGGCATCAGTCCGGTAATGATGATCAGCTTGGCAAAAAAGATCCCTTTTGCGTTCTCCATGCTGGCCTTTTTGATCAGGCCGATCTTGCTCAGCCGGTTGAAACGCTCCATCCCCACCTGCTTTGCCCGATGGTCGAGTGCGACGAATATTCCCTCGACCATTACCACAGCCCCGTCGATGATAATTCCAAAGTCTATCGCCCCCATCGACAGCAGATTGGCCGACATTCCTTTCAGCTTCAGGCAGATAAATGCGAACAGGAGGGCCAGCGGAATGATGATCGAAACGATCAGTGTCGTTCGCCAGTCAGCCATAAAGAGCAGGACGATTACCGTGACGAAAACAATGCCTTCGAGCATGTTATGCATCACGGTGCCGGTTGCGAAATTTACGAGATCCTCCCTGTCGTAAAAAGGCTTGATTTTGACGTCGCCCGGAAGAACATTTTCATTCAGCTCACCGATCTTGTCTTTCAGCCTGCTTATCACTTCGCTGGCGTTTTCGCCTTTTCTCATTACCACGATGCCTTCCACTACATCAGGATCCAGGTCGCGTCCCACCTGTCCCAGCCTGGGCAGGCTCGATTCTGTTACTTCAGCAACATTGTGAACATAGACTGGCGTGCCATTAATATTGTCGACAATCACATTTTTTATCTCCTTGATATTATCGAGCAAGCCAATCCCTCTCACCACATAGGCCTGACCGCTTTGAACGATCACATCGCCGCCAACATTGATGTTGCTTTTAGAAAGAGCTTCATAAAGTTCCAGCGGCGTTACCCCATATTGCACGGCCTTCTGAGGATCTATCGTTACCTGGTAGGTCTTCACTTCTCCGCCGAAGCTCACCACATCGGCAATCCCCGGTACAGACAGCAACTCTCTTTGAACGACCCAGTCCTGCAACGTTTTCAGCTCCCTGACAGATTTTTTATCGCTGCTCAAAGTATAGCGGTAGATCTCCCCGGTGGGACCATAAGGAGGCTGGATCTCCGGACGCACACCGTCCGGCAAGTCGGCATCATCAATATGGTTGTTAACCTGTACACGCGCAAAGGCATAATCTATATCATCCTCGAACGTGATTTTAATAACCGATAAACCGAACAGCGATGAAGACCGGATACTGGTTTTCTTTTCAGCGGGATTCATCGCAATCTCCACAGGCCGCGTCACAAACTTCTCCACCTCTTCGGCACTGCGTCCCGGCCATTGGGTAATGATGGTCACAGAAGTGTTCGTTACGTCGGGAAAAGCTTCTATGCTAAGTTTTTTGAAGCTGATATATCCGCACAATGCAAGTAAAGCAGTAATGAAGAAAACAAGATATTTGTTCCTGAGTGCAAATGATATAACAGACTTAATAAATTTATTCATGTACGGATACTTAAAGAATAAGAGAATTAGTTTTTAAGCCCTTCGTAAAGGAATACCTGGCGGGATGCGACAAGCTTCTCGCCCCCTTTAAGACCATTCCGGATGTAGGCTTTATCCTCCACTTTCATGGCAATCTCCACCTCTCTTATCGCGGCCTGACTTCTTCCGTCTGTGACCACCACATAATTCTTGTTATTGTCGAAAATGAGACAGCGGGTATTGATCACGGGGAAGGCATTGTTCGTCCGGGCATGTACTTTTACGTTAGCAAACATCTCTGGTTTAAGGATCAGATCCGGGTTATCAACCCGCACACGGGCACGCATCACTTTATCCCCGGGATCGAGCATGTTGTAGATCTTTTCTATCTGCCCGTCGAAGATCTTATCAGGATAAGAGAGGGTGTTGATCTTCACAGGATCTCCGGCTTTCACCTGCGAGATATCAGACTCATAAATATTGATCATGACCCACATTTTTGACAAGTCGGCTACAGTAAATAAGTTCTCAGGATTGTCGGCCCTCACTTGCATGTTGTCGGTTACGCGCTTCTCAACCAGGAATCCGGAGATAGGAGACTTAATAACATAGTTCAGGCCGCCCTTTCCGGGATTGAGTTCCAGAACTGCTCTTGTACGGGCATGTTCGGCCCGGGCAATCTCGTATTCACTCTTTGCCTGCTGCAGGTCTTTCTCTGAAGCGAGGCCACTTTTATAAAGATCAGAGGCCACATCTGCATTTCTTTTCGCGACTGCCAACTGAGCGTCGGCACTGACCGCCTCACGCGCATATCCAGCCATCTCCGGGCTACCAAGGGTGGCCAGTACCTGTCCCTTCTTAATAAAATCGCCCGAATGAACGTGGACATCATGAACGATACCGCTCACCATAGGATAGATCCTGACCATGTTGTCCTCTACCGGGACCACTTTTCCTGTGAAGGTTAGTTCAACAGAAGCACTTGAAGCACCGACCGTATCTATCTCCAGTTTGCTCAGCAAGGTGTCACTCACAGAAAAGCGTTCCTCCTTCACATGCTGCGGCTTCTCCGAGCATGAAGCCAGTAGAAAAATGGCAAGAACCGAAAAGTAATAATAGCTGTATTTTTGCATAGCTTGTTTTGCTTATTTTAGAGCCTCCCCGAAAGAAGAAGCTGTTACATAGTTTAGTTCCTCCTGTGCGTTCAGATAGCTGGCTTGGATTTGATTCATTTGCAGGACACTTTCGCGGTAAGAGTTATACAGATCGAGAAACTCCAGCAAGCTTATATTCCGTTTCTGATAATTGGCATTCACCTCCGTGATCAGCCTGGTAAAACCGGCGCTAAAGCCGGACGGAACAGATGAATAGATCTCTTTACTTCGCAACACAGATCGGTAAGCCTTTTCCACTTCGTTCCTGATCACCATTTCTGTCTGTTTTACCAGCGAGGTATTGGCATCTACTTCTGTTTTTGCCTCCCTGATAGCTCCCTGGTTCCGGTTGAATAATGGAAGGGGAAGACTCAGGCCCAATCCTGTGTAATGTTTCACATGGCTCCCCTGCCTGTCGTAGGTAGCAGAGAGGGTAATATCAGGAACAGCACCGGCCTTCTGAAGCTGCAGATTAAGCGCCGCGTATTCACTGCCCGCCCTGGCCGCTTTAAGATCCGGCCTGTTACTGAGGGCTGAGTCAACCAGTTGCATATAATGCTGTGCGATATCCGCAACCTGTATCTCCGGCTCAGTCACCCTCACTTCTGTATCTGCAGGCAGCCCTGTGAAGATCCTTATTTCTGCCATCTTCTCTTCTATCTCTGAGAGAAGAGAAGCCTGCTCACTGCGCACCGAATATAAAAGCGACTGTATCCGGAGCACTTCTTTTTCGGCAACATTGCCTTTACTCAGCTGGATACGAAAAGAGCTCAGGGTCTGCTCCAGAGAACTGATCTCACGGGAATACACCTTTGCTGACTGCTGAAGGAAGTGAAGATTATTCAGGCTGGTACGAAGGCTGTATCTCAACGTTCTCAGCAGATCTGAAAACTCATATTCTGACCGTCTTACGTCAATAGTAGCCAGGCGGATAGCTTTATTCCGTTTACCTGCAAGTTTGATCAGTTGCGAATACTGCACATTGAACTGACCCTGACCGTCTGCGGAAGATGTTTGAAAGAACTTACGGGATGAGGGATTATATAATACATTTTCGTAACTGATCTCCGGATTATCAAACAGGCGGGCGGTGATGACTCCGGCCCTGGCCCGGTCAATATCATATTGTCCGAGAATCAGGTCGTAATTATTCGAAAGAAAAAGTGATTCTGCTTTAGCCCGGGATAACAATACCGAATCCCTGCGGACTTCCTGCGCAGAGCAGGAAGTTCCGACAGAGAAACTGAACACTAAAACTACTATGAAGGTTAACCAAACTGCAGTAAGACGCATTATTTTCATTTGCGACAAAACTAGGACAGCGCGATTAGACCTGAATTAAACTCGGATTAGAACACCATTAGAAATTATGATATAGAACGGCAGATCAGCTATCCTGCAAGCTGATAACCGAAGGCAGAGTAACCAAAATCGCGGTACCGGTGCTGTCGCTTTCGGAAACGGACAACTTGCCTCCAAACAAGGTAACAATACGGACTGCTATATATAAGCCCATACCCGTACCCGCAAACTCCGAAGCTGAAGCTGAGCGGTAAAAGGGATCAAAAACCTTCTGAAACTCACCTGCATCAATACCCTTTCCCTGATCACGGATTTCCACCTTTAAGCCTTCGCTACTTGTACAGAGGCTGCAGCTGACAATTTGGCCATCAGAGAATTTGAATGCATTTCCGATAATGTTATTCAGCGCAATGTAAAGGAGTTGCTTGTTTCCCTCGACTACGAGAGCCATTTCATCCTCAGGTAATTCACCAAACTGCATTTTAAGACAGCCCGGCCCTAACGTATTGCTCCAGTAATCGTGCAGTTCCCAGAGAAGTTCATCAACTCTTACCGGGGTTAAAGGGGCATGACTAAAATCACTGTTCACCTGTGCCAGCTCCAGCAATCCGCTAATCGTTTCCTTCAGGCGGACCGAATCTGAAAGTACCGACCTCAACGTGTCGCGATACTCATCTGCAGTCCGGTTCTGCTTCAATGCCACCTCTGTTTCTCCGATGATACTGGTAACCGGAGTCCTTAACTCATGTGTCACATTGGCCACAAAGGTGCCTTGTAAGGTAAAAGATTGCTCCAGACGCTGCAGCAGATTATTAAAACTTTCGGCAAGTGCACTTATTTCATTTTTTTTGCCATCCGTTTCAACACGCATATCCAGATTACTCGCACTGATCACTTTCATCCGTCCTACAAGCTTTTCAATCGGCGAGAGCAGCTTTTCGGCAAGGACACGGCCGGAATAATATGAGATAAACACCACCGCCAGGAACACCGCCAGCATAATCCGAAGCAGCTTGTTCAGCCGCTGAAAGGTCCCCTCATCTACAGCAGAAGAGATCACCACAAAAGAGCCCTGATTATCATGATATACACGCCCAACTACCTGGCGCTTGCCCTCCTTATACGCCAGGTATTCTTTCTGACGGGTTTCACGGACGAGTGAGCGGCTCCAGTACTGCTGGGTGTCGGGGACAAAGACGGCTTCGTCCTGTTCATTGTAAATCCGGTAAACCTCACCGGGGATAATCTGCAGGACCTTCCGGCGGAGGCCTTCAAGCACCGTCGGCGAAACTTCGTCTGCTTCCAGATACAAACCAGCAATGATCGTGGTACGCTCATGAAGGCGCTTATAGAAATCATGCTCCATTGAACGTTTAAAAGCGAAGTAGATGACGGTCATCACGAGCAGAAGGAGACCACTCGTAAGAAGGCTGAAATACAGGGAGAGGCGGTCTTTAATCTTCATCACTCTTCAGGATATATCCCATACCGATCATGGTATGGATCAGCCGTTTGGGGAAATTTTTATCGACTTTATTCCTGAGGTAATTCACATAAACGTCTATCACATTGGTACCGGTATCAAAACCAATTCCCCATACTTTTTCAGCAATATACTGCCTGGAGAGCAACTTACGTGGATTTCGCAGGAAAAGTTCGAGAAGAGCATATTCGCGGGCTGTAAGAGATATCTGCTGATCTCCCCGGAAAGCCGCTTTTGTCCATAGGTCGAGCGTAAGTTCATCAAAGCGCAGGTAACGGTCCTCCTCACTGTCAGTAGCAGTTCGTCTCAGCAACGCTTCGATCCGGGCTATTAGTTCATCAAAATGAAAAGGTTTGACAAGGTAATCGTCGGCGCCAGCCCTGAAACCAGCCACTTTTTCGGCAGTTGTTCCGAGCGCAGTCAGCATCAGAACCGGAATGTTGCTATCATCCTGCCTGATGATCCGGCACAAATTAATACCATCAAAATCAGGCAGCATCACATCCAGGATCAGCAGGTTGAACGGATTCTCCTTCAGCAGGGATAAAGCCTCTCCGCTGCTCCGGGCTATAGCAACAGAATACCCCTGTTCCTGCAATCCCTTTTTTATAAAGGCTGCTACCTTCTCTTCATCTTCCACCAGACATATTGATGCCATTCGCTACTTAATCTGCTCCTTTCCCAACAAGTAGGTGTAAAGATCCATGGCCTGCTCTTCGAACATTTTTACAATCCCCCTGTCGTCGATCATTCTGACAAGAACATCCCATCCCCTGTAATGATACTTTATCGCGAGCCACTCTTTACACTCTTCGTATGTTTGCAACTTTTTTCCGTCTATAGAGAAGCACTCTCCTCTGAATTCACCAAAGTTAAAGTCCATCTATCAAACTTAAAAAATCAGAACCACATAGGGCGTCCTGATTTTAAATTCTAATGCCATTCTAATGTACGCACCTGCCGGGTGAATTCCAAACAAACCTATCAATTAAGCGTCCATTTATCTTTCCAGGAAATCGAGATAGCCCCATTATTTATATTGACAGGCAGCCAGATATAACGACCGTCGACCGGGTTTTTCGGCGCCCACTTATCTGCCATGAAGATAAACTTTCCATTAGCCGGGTCAACGGGTAATACATGCGTACTTTGCCCTCCGTAAGTCAGTTCGCTTCCCGGGCCTTTACATGGATTGCCATGAAATGTCCAGGGGCCGAAAACAGATTTTGCAGAAAACCACCTGGCCGCATTAGGATCCCAGCCGGTACAACCAGAGCCTATCATATAATAAGTCCCGGCATGTTTAAAAATAGCAGGAGCTTCCGTTTGGTGCCCTATATAAACCCGTGTAAATTTCCCTGTATGCCCCGTATAATCGTCATTCAGTTCGGCAACATGAAGCGTATAATTCTCTTCCGATGAAAATATATGATAAGCCCGGCCATCATCGTCGACGAAGACAGTCATGTCACGAGCCATCTGACCACCCGGAAGGTCGCGGCAAAAGAAACCATCACTTTTACTGACCGGAGCCGCACAGTTCACCTTTTCGTTTTCCGGAGTACCGATTGGATAAAAAGGCATTTTGCCCGCATTCGGCCGGTAGCTGTATAAAAACTTAAAAGGCCCCGTTGCACGGTCGCTCACAGCCACCCCTGCGCGTGCAGCAGAATATCCCTTCCCGCGCAACTCAAGATGAAACCACATCACATACTTGCCCGTTTTTTTGTTGTAAACCACTTTAGGCCGTTCGAGGATGCATCCTTTTGCAATATCACTTGTTGTGTCGGCCGAAACAGAGAGGGCGATCCCTTCGTCACGCCAGTTGTACAAATCTTTGGAAGAATAACAATGCACTCCCACCATGGCAGTATTACCAGCAGGACCTGCTATCTTATGTTCGCCAAACCAATAGTAGATCCCATCTTTACGCAGGATACCGCCTCCGTGAGCGTTGATATGAATGCCTTTGTTGTCTTTCCATATTTCTCCCGGATGAAACGCAGAATAAGTTGACTGAGATTTTACTGCAGTAAGGGCAAAGAGCATAATTGCCAGGAAGATGAAGTTTTTACGCATAA
>NZ_QEAS01000004.1:55345-62856 GCF_003130405.1 Pararcticibacter amylolyticus | reverse complement strand
TAGGTTAATTGCTGTTTTTTGTACGATTCAATATTTTCTTTTTAGATGGCTGGCTGGAAAACTTATACATTTCACATGCTGCCAGGAGGAATGCCCCTACGCCAAAGTTTGCCGTCGAACCAGCATTAACAACCTGACCGGGGATGGCTTTTTCCCCGATAGGCTGAACGTATCCCACCCGGCCATCTGCCTGAAGTGCGGTACCGGTTAAATAATTCCAGGCACCGGATGCCGCATTCCGGTATTGGCTCCCCGTCAGAACTCCGTTGTTCAATCCCCATAGCAGACCATAAGTGAAGAACGCTGTACCGCTGGTTTCAGGTCCGGGAGCGTGATCCGGGTCGAGCATGCTCCTGGTCCAATATCCCTCCCGCCGCTGGCTTTTCACAATAGCAGCAGCCATCGTACTGAACCGGGCAGCATAGAACCGGTAATGAGGATCCTCCGGGGGTAAATCCTGTAATACTTTAGCCAGCCCGGCGAATACCCAGCCATCACCGCGGGCCCAGAAGTCCTTCTTCCCGTTTGTTGTCTTATGTTTAGGATAAACATACTTGGCATCCCGGTAATAAAGCCCCGATTCACCGTCATACATAATGCTATCCGCGTATTTAAACCACTCATAAAGCTTTTCGGAGTAAAGATTATTCCCGGTTATCCTATAAAGCTTTGTCATTACCGGCATCACCATATAAAGTCCATCTGCCCACCACCAGTACCTGTTTTCAGGGGTACTCATCTGGTATTCCATCACCTCGCGTGCCCGCAAGATCTTCTGCGGATCGGGATCAAGCTGATAAAGGTCAGCATAGGTCTGAAAGCAGATTTGCCAGTCGCCGAAAAGCACATAATCATCTGTTTCACCGTACTTATATTTCCATTGCGATTTATCCGCTGATTTCGCTCCCATCCATTTATTATACCGGGCCCATTCTTCAGAGTACTGGCGGTATTCTTTATTTCCGGTTAGCCTGACCACCTCCATATTTCCCGTATGATAGGCAGCATTATCCCAGAATGCCCTGCCCAAAGGACTATTGTGCGCCTGCCAGTAAGTATTTACTTTATTAATGACGGATAGTATTGTTTCCTTATCCTGCCATTTCTGAGCAAATGCAGGGAAAGCAAAGATGTGAACTAAAGCTATAAAACAGGTGAGTCTAACAGGGTTCATGACGCTTCTTTTTATTTCTATCAGAATGTGGTGTTAAAATTTAAAGGGCTGCAACTTAACATATACCCGAAAATCTTTAATCATTCCGGTTTTGCCTTCCTCTGGACGTGGAAGATAAGAAAAGCCTGAAACTGTCTTCTCCTCCCCGATGTCAATGACAATCTGGTGCGGCTGTTTGGCTTTCGTAGTCGTATAATTTGTATGCCAGTAAGTAGACTCCTGCAGATCAAAAAC
Organism: Pararcticibacter amylolyticus; assembly: GCF_003130405.1. Lineage (GTDB taxonomy): Bacteria > Bacteroidota > Bacteroidia > Sphingobacteriales > Sphingobacteriaceae > Arcticibacter > Arcticibacter amylolyticus. The sequence goes on along the minus strand of NZ_QEAS01000004.1, from coordinate 61,448 downwards.
ATTACTGGCTACATTATTAGCGGCTTCGGTTTCTTCGCTGTCTGCATACAATACCTTCCAGTGCTGGCGGGAAAGAGGTTTGCCGTTTTCATCCACGATCTCCAGTTCAGCAACAGAAGCATAATTATCATCACCAAAGGAGCTTAAAGATTCCAGGCAAAAGTATCTGACTTTTTCAGCCTTTCCGAACCGGATGTGCTGCCAGCCGTTCCCAGGCCGGAACGTGCCCTGAAAGAAAGGCTTTTCATCTTTCAGATCAAGGTTCTGGCCATATTTCCGGTGAGTAAAAGCGCTGTTGCCTTTCAGTACGTCCAGTATTGGCTGGCGAAGACCCGAGATCTGAGCTTTCTCAGGAGACGCTAAATCAAAGACAATGATCTCGTTAAGTCCCTTTTTCAGCCAGCATCCCGGAACATACAGGGTTTGCTGAGGTCCAATCTGCCAGTAACGGCCGATAGCATACCCGTTTATCCAAACCATACCTTTGCTCCAGGAAGACATATCAATAAACGTGTCACCGGTTTGATTGAGGTTGAAAGCCCCCTTGTACCATGCGGCTGTATTGACCGGTACTTTACGTTCCCGGTATGTTTTATCTTTTACAAAAGAATAATTGACGGGGAATGAATAGATCTTCCAGTTTTTCAATTCTCTTATCACCTCACCTGATCTTATCTCCACTTTTTCTGTAATACCTTTCCAGTCATAAATGCCCTTGCCAAAGTTCATCCTGCCCATCGGCTCCACTAAAATATCCAGCACTGCCCCCTCTTTTACTGGCGGCAGTGCTATAGTTCCCTCTCCTTTCATGCGGCTGAGAATACCGATCCGTTTTCCATCTACAAATACCTGGGTCCAGTCGTGCGCCTCTGTCAGGATCAATGTCTGTTCAGCAGTTGATTTACGTAAGGTTGTCCTGTAGAGAATACTTCCCCAGCCCTGTCCGACGGCTTCCATTGATTTTATATCTTTACTAAGCTGAGGCTGCGGCAGGTTTTCAAATAAAGGTGCTGCCTGTTTTAGTTCAAATGCGGGAATACTGATTGTAGGGATAGAGTCGGGTATTTCGGATAGTTTCTCTCCTTCCGGAAGATAGTTTTTCAAAAGATTTCTCACTTCAAAAAACTTCGGAGTGGTTCTTCCCGATTCACTGATAGGGGCATCATAATCATAGGAAGTGCAGGTAGGTGAAAAATTAGGAAAATTGGCTCCTGCCCAATGACCAAAGCTTGTTCCGCCGTGCGTCATATACAGGCTGAAAGAAATATTCTTATCCAGCATATCCTTCATTCCTTTAACAAGTTCAGCGGCACTTCTTGTCTCGTGTTTTGCGCCCCAGTGATCAAACCATCCTGACCAGAACTCACTGCACATCAAAGGAGTATTAGGCCGGAGTTCCTTCAGCTTCCGGAACTGGTCGTCAATGTTGGCTCCGGTTCCGAAATTGATAGTCCAAAGCAGGTCATCCAGTGCATTATTCTGAAAATTCGAGTTCCAGTCACACTGAAATAAGGGCACATCCGTAAATCCCGATTCCTTCACAATATCGCGCACCTCTGCAACATAAGCCTTGTCTGTACCGTAAGCACCATACTCATTCTCCACCTGCACCATAATGATATTTCCGCCACGTGTTATCTGCTGCCCGGCAAGTTGCGCTCCTACCTGTTTCATAAACCGCCTTACCGAAGCTATATAAAAAGGATCCTGCGTTCTTAATCTGATATCTTTTTTCTTTAACAACCACCAGGGCAAGCCACCCATTTCCCATTCTGCACAGACATAAGGTCCCGGTCTGACAATGACATACATGCCTTGCTTTTGTGCAAGCCGGCAGAAGGCTGCTATATCTTTCTGACCGCTAAAGTCATACTTACCCTCTTCGGGCTCATGATAGTTCCAGAAAACATACAGGCAAATGGTATTCATCCCCAAGGCTTTGCTCATTTTTATCCGGTGCTCCCAATATTCTTTCGGAATCCTGGGATAGTGTATTTCTGCAGCTTTTATTACAAAGGGCTTTCCGTCAAGAAGAAATGTGCGGTTTCCGACCCCGAAATTGTGCTTGTCTCCCGGCTGAGCGGAGACGGCATGGATCATAAAAATTGCAAAGAATAGATAAGTCGCAAGTTGCTTCATCTTATATGATTTTCCTGATTGGTCAATTAACTGGCCGGCGGTTTGGATCGCGAGATCTGCGTGACGACAGGTAATTGGTTCGTAAAGGACCAAAAGTACACGCTTTCAGGGGCAATGCAGTTTGATTTTGTGCCAATTACCTGCTAAAAAGAGGTCATTTATATAAAATTTTTGCTACATTAAGTACATATCGCATAGCCAGTGTGTTATTCAGGAAACCAGGGAAGTCATGGCCGGTCACAACACCAGTCAGATTTCAGAACATTCTAAACGCTATTAATCTTTATATTTACTGTTCTATTTTGTCTGATAGTAAACCAGAAAAGATTGAACAGAGTTATATTAAAGGCACTATTTTCAGCAGCAATTTGCCTGTCATTTTTCAATGTACTATATGCGGGGCAGATGCAATTATCGTCTATCCCGGGTAGCGATAAACTTCCTTCCAATACCGTCAACCAGATTTTCCAGGACTCGCAGGGATATATCTGGATCGGAACCCCCGAAGGCTTATGCCGTTACGATGGATACCGCATACTAAACATAAAACATTCAGCAAGCTCCCGTCTTCCGGGAAGCGACAATATTACGTCTATTAAAGAGGCAGGCGAATATCTCCTGATCGGTACAGATGCAGGGCTTCAGCTTCTCGACAAAAAGACGTACAGGCTGCAACCCTTTCCTGATAAGCGACTACAGGAAAGGAGAGTAAAAAGCATTTTGGTAGACAAAGGCCATGATATCTGGATTGGTACAGAAGGCCCTGTTCTGGTATACAACGCAGACTTTACCCTGAAGAAGATCTATGGCCAGAGGGAAATCCCTAACAGCGGAGCCAGTTCTATTTACGAAGATGCTGACGGAAACATCTGGATTTGTTTCTGGAACAGCGGTTTATACCGATTTAATAAAAAGGATAGTTCAATTAAGGCATTTCCTAAAATCGGCGAAAACAACAATCCGTTTAAAATATTCCAGGACAACAGGAAGAACTACTGGATATGTACCTGGGGCAACGGGTTGTTTTTATTTGACCCCCGAAAAGACAGCGGGGAGATGTACAAAGAGGTAGAGGTCCGGAGCAGAAGAAAGCAAAGTAACAAAGAAGAACTTTTTTACAGCGTACTGCAGGATGACCAGCAGGGATACGTTTGGGTAATGTCTTTTTCAGGCATCACAGCTTTTAAATACGCCCACTCAGGTAACATAAAGGAAGCGGATGTCTCTCATTTGTTTACAAATACAAACAACGTATTCAGCGATCTATACAAAGACCGGGACGGAAATCTTTGGATTGCGGCGTTCGGAGACGGCATACTAACAGTCAACTTCAACAAACCATTCGTACTGAATTATACCTTCGATGAAATTAAACGCAAATATGGCCTGTCTGCCAACTTCACCATGCTTTATGCAGACAGGCAGGGACGCATGTGGTTTGATATGGACCGGCTTGGATTCGGCTTTTTCGACATTCGGACAAAAAAACCGGTGCTATACAGCGACTATCCGTCCCTGTCCAAAATAAAAGCACTCAGTTCAGTCAGCTGTGCCATTGTGCCGCGGGGTACTAACCAGGTTTGGACAGGCTCCACGTATTTGCCCGTTATAACTGTCATAAGCCTGAAGCAAAACCGGCCTGAAGTTGAGAATACATTCAACCTGAGAGATTATGACAGCAATTCCGGCAATCCCCTCTCTTTTTTTGAAGACAGCAGGAACAATCTCTGGGTTACAACAACCAATGGAATTCTCGTCAGGCCAAGCGGCCAGAACAACCTATTGGCAATCAATTCTGTAACTGGTCGCATCTCAGGAATCACGGAGGATTCGTCGGGAGATATCTGGATCGCTACTTCATGGAACGGACTTTACAAGATCAGTCAGAAGAAAGAATCGCTATTGCCTTTACGTATCATTCACTTTAAAAACGTAAAAGGAATTACGGACCCGGAGATCAGGAGTATATCTGCCGATAGTCATGGCAATATATGGATAGCATCCGGTTCCGGAAAAATTGCATGGTACCAAACCAGTGCCGGAAAGTTTTACACCTACAACAAATTCGCCTCATCGGAGAAGATACTTACCCTCACCTGCGACAAAAACAACCATATCTGGGTATCAACCTCAAGGCTGGTCTATCGGATCACTCCTTTCAAAAAATTCAGGGAGTATGCTGCAGATGACGGCTTTACTGTAAAAATGCTTGCAAGGAGAGCTTATGCAGAGAGTCAGTCTGACGACCAAATCTACTTCGGAGGTACAAACGGGATATCTGTGTTCAGCACCTCCACGGAAAAGGAGATGAAAAACGGCCAGCACAAACCGGTAATCACAGACATCAAGATCAACAATGCATCGATAACCGATATCGCGGGGAGAGAACATTCCTCTGAGGCTGTTGTCCTTGAACCTGAAGACAGGAACCTGGAGATAGATTTTTCATCCCTGAATTATGAGTTTCCCGGTAAAATTCAATATGCATATAAACTGGAAGGAGTAGACGCCGACTGGGTATACCCAGGCAAAGGCCGCAGGTTTGCTGTTTATAATAACCTGAGCAAGGGACGATATACCTTCATGGTGAAGGCAAGCGGTCCGGAGAATGTATGGTCAGAGGACGCTGTCAGGTTGATTATTGACAAAAAACCAGCCTATTATGAATCAAATGCCGCCTATACTTTCTATCTGGCGCTCATAGGAGCAATGATTTACGCCGGATTCCGCTTCGCCACCTACCGCCTGAAGCTGCGCAGTGACCTCCGGATTGCCCGGATAGAACGAGAGAAGACAGAGGAGCTTGCCCAGGCCAAAATAAGTTACTTTACCGGCATTTCTCACGATTTTCTTACGCCCCTTACTATTATATCCTGTCTGATAGACGATATCCAGATCACCACTAAGCGGAACCTTCCCCAATATGAGAAAATGCGCTCGAATGTTAACAGGCTGAAGCGCCTTTTACAACAGGTACTGGACTTCAGAAGAATTGAAAGCGGCAACATGTTCCTGAAAATTTCACGGGGAGACATTATCGCCTTTATTAAAGAGATAAGCCTCAGCAATTTTATGCCGCTGGCTAAAAAGAAGGAAATCAATTTCTCCATCGATACATCAGTGCCGGAGTCTGACGCATATTTTGATGCTGATAAGATTGATAAAATCGTGTTTAACATCTTATCAAACGCTTTTAAATATACTCCCAAAGGAGGCAAAATATCCATTAGCTTATCTGAAGAACGATATATGCTTCACGACTTCCTCGTGATGAGGGTTGCTGATTCAGGGCCTGGAATATCGCAGGCTGAACAGGAGAAAATCTTCACCCCTTTTTATAACAATTCAAAAAACAGGAACGAGAGTAACGGCATAGGACTCTCTCTTACGAAAAACCTGGTTGAAATACACCAAGGCTCCATCGATGTGGTGAGCGAACCGAACATGGGTTCCGTGTTTACGGTGAGGATTCCTACAGGTCCGGAAAGCTACACAGACCAGGATCTTAAAGAAGCCACTGAAATTATAAGGGAAGACAATGCACCTGATTATCTTCCGGCAGCAAATAACGCAGGGAAAAGCAGTTTAGATGGAGCCGGTAAACCCGACAGGCTAAACCTTCTCTTAGTGGACGATAACGAAGACCTTTTGCTTACTGTAGAGAATATCCTCAGGGAATACTATAACGTGTATACTGCTACAGATGGCCTTCAAGCGCTGGAAGTTATTAAGTCGAACGAAACCGACATCATCGTGAGTGACGTGATGATGCCTGGTATGGACGGCCTTCAGCTTTGCCGCCACTTAAAAAACGACATTAATACCAGCCATATCCCAGTGATCCTTCTTACTGCTAAGAATAGTGTCGACGACAGGGTGGAATGTTATAATGCAGGAGCCAACGGCTATATAGCAAAGCCATTCGAGCTAAAAATTCTCGTGGCAAGGATCAACAATTTTCTTG
>NZ_QEAS01000004.1:43917-55322 GCF_003130405.1 Pararcticibacter amylolyticus | reverse complement strand
GGATTTAAGTCAAGTTACGATATTAATATTTCCGTTCTTGATCAACCTTCGCTGGACGAGCATTTCCTTAAAAATACCATAGAAACAATTGAACAGCATTTAACAGAGACTGATTTCGACGTAGTTGCCCTTGCGGGACATCTCAATATGTCACGTTCAACCTTATACCGGAAGATAAAAGTCCTGGTAGGTTTATCGCCCAATGAATTCATCAAGAACATCCGGCTTAAGCACGCCTGTCAGATGATGATGAAAGATAAATCGGTACCGGTATCAGAAGTTGCATTTTCAACAGGATTTTCTGATCCAAGGTATTTTGCCACCTGCTTTAAAGCCGAATTTGGAATGACTCCGAGCGAGTATCAAAAAGGAAATAATGTTCAGGCATAAAAGCCTGAACATTATGCGTCTAAAGAGTTACCGTTTTGGACGTTGAATCGCGAAATACTATTTCTACCTGACCCAGATCGTCTGATATCTTTATACTCTTTACTGGTGTCAGTTCCTCTTTCGAGAACTTTTCGTTTCCTTTTTTCCAAAGCTGAAGCGTTATAAAGATCTTTTCACCGGAAAAGCTGTCTGCCGCTTTTATATAAGAGCAGTTTTCCGCAACGGGATGGAGGTGCTTCCCATCGGCAAAGCTTAGCTGGTGCCAGCCATGAAGAGAGATCATTGCCAGTTGAAAATCTCCGTTATTGAGAATATAAGCTTCCTGTCCCTGTACTTTCGTGGTCGTCTTTTTGATCTTTTTACTTAACTCCGGCAGAGAGTAGTGCCCCAGAACAAAATCCGTTTTAACCGGAGATATCACTTTATCCACTCTCAAAATTCCGTTTGGCAGAGGGATATCAGCCAGCCTGAACCTGATGTCCGCGTTTGTTTCCAGTTCTGCATCTCTCCTGTAAACACCATTGTCAAAACCAGCGAAGGTATAAAGACGCAATACCTCCCACTCGCCTTTTCGGTTAAAAACACCGTAGTTCATGGAAATTTCTCCATTTTTCCCATCTGCCATCCACGGAAAACTGGTATTGTAAGCGAGCTTATTATAATTTTCGCCGCTCCGGAACTTCTGCCAATCCCTGGCGACTGTCTCGTGACACCAGGAACGTATCTCTGAACTACCGCTGTTGGGATAATTGGTTATTAAGATGTTCGATCCCGACTGAAATTTATTGTAAACCATTCCTTTCTTGAGTTCATGTTCCCAGGGACCATTGTTCTCTTTTGCCGTCCAGAATGGATTATCTCCGGGCAGCAGCAAAGCAAGAAACGCCTTCCCCATCCAATATACACTGCCCCGGCAGCTATAGATCTGCACTGCGGGCTCAAAAGGACCGTAGAAACCGAGTGTCGGTACCCGGTCTTCCATAAAGCCTGGATTTTCAAGAAATTGAAGCATCGTACCTGACGCAATACGACGCATCCACCCGTAGTTCACTTTCAAGCTGTCAGGAAGGTACCCGGTCAGAGCCAACGGCGCTACCGCAGCAAAACGGTATGGGATACTGCGTCCCCACATGTTCATCTGCCCTTCCCGGCTGAACATATAGGGATAGTTACCTACCATGTCCAACAGATTATTCATAAATTTCGCAGCATACCCCGGGTAATATTTATTTCCGTACAGTTGTGCCCATAAGGGCCCGTACATCTGAAAAGCCCACATGCTGTAGTAATCGTATGCCGGAGAATCATTGTACCAGCCATAGCCTCTATAAGCGGCCAGGATTTCATCCAGATATCCGAGCATCAGCTTCTCGTTTACCTGGTATCCTCTGTCTTTAAAGAAAGACAGGATAAACACATTAAAAAACCTCCAGTTTGATCCTATGGTAGGCCCATCTCCATAACTTAACATGGTTTTAGCCAGTGCGTCCTTTTGCTCCCGGGTAAGGGGATCCCATAAGATTTCGGGAACTGCCGACAAGGAAATAGCCAGGGCTCCAAACTCCACCAGGATTTGACTGGGGCCACCATTTCCGCGCAGCTTAATGTAAGAAGGGCTTTCCGGATTGATCAGGTTGAGAAGGTTATGCCGGTAATACGCTGCTACGTCTATTCCGTTCAGTTTCAGACCAGGTTTCTCACGAAGCAAAGGTGCAGCAACAAACAAGGTCCGGCAAAATCCTTCAAGCTTTTCTGTAGGTACCTGGCTCTCATTCTGAGGATAGGTCTTTTCATGTTGTTTAGAGAACTTCATGGGATCATCCATGGAATGGATATAGCTGAACGCTCCGCCGAGGATATATTCTGCTGCTTTAATCCAATCGTTACGGGTCATTCCGGTTACCGGACTGACCTTGTAATCGGGTTTCTCAATCCTGAATATGCTGTCTTTTTCACCTGACGCCAGGACAGTCTGGCTAAGGAACAAGAAAATAAAAGATACAAACAGCAGCTTACGTATGGGATTATTCATTCTTTTCGTGATTTCTAATATTTGGCTATACGAAGGTACACAACCAATACCATTGACATGTTCAAATATGTCTCAACCGTATGCTGTAAACTGTTCATGCATTAAATACTAACTATATTAGCATTTTCTTATCTTTGTTCATGAGTTTGTATCTGACGGCTATTCTGCCTCCCCCATCACTGGCAGAAGAAATTGACGAAATCAGGAAGGAGATCTCCGAACGCTTTAAGGTGTATAAAGCTTTAAAGCCACCGGTACATATCACGTTGTTCCACCCGGTCAGCATTCAGGATGAACTGGAGAAATATCTTGTCAAATGGCTTAAACCCGTAACCCTGCTCCATGACAAGTTTGAAATCAGCCTTCAGAATTATGATTCTTTTAATAATCAAACGGTCTATATCGATGTTGTGAAGAATGAATTTTTGGGGGCCCTCCAAAAAGATATAGCTTCCGTATACAATAAGAACAGGATTGAGAAAAAGGAAGTAAAGAGCAACAACCGCTTTAAACCGCATCTCACAGTTGCCTACCGGGATCTTTCACCCGAAACATTTAGTAACCTTTGGCCGGAATTCAAAGACAGGAAGTTCAAGCGGAAATTCACAGCTGACAGGTTCACCTTGTTAAAACACGATACCCAACGCTGGAATATTCTGGAAGAATTCCGCTTAAACAAGCCTGAAACCTACTCTCTTTTCCCTTAAACTTTCTTAAATGAAAAATAATTTAGCTGAGATATAGCCTTTTAGAAGAAATTTAAAAGAAAAAGCACGCCAGCTATTGGAGGATATATATCGTAGCCGTATCTTTGCATCACTTTATCAGAAACGGTTAAACGCTTGAAACAAGGGAATAAACGTTAAAAAATAAGATTCCGTAGCTCAGCCGGTAGAGCATAACACTTTTAATGTTGGGGTCCTGGGTTCGAGTCCCAGCGGGATCACGAAAAGGCGCTGAAAAGGCGCCTTTTCTCGTTAAAAGCCCTTTTCCGGACGATTTTTTAAAGAAAAATAGGGATCAAGCGGAATTCTTGGGGGGAGAGGAATAAAATCGTTTTTTTGTGGAGCATTATAAAGTTGTTGCGATTCCGAAATCAGCAAACATAAAAAGGATCAATGAAAATTTTGATGTATTTGACTTTGAGGTGTCTGCCAATGATATGGGTTAGATAAATGTACCGGACTGACTTATCATGTTTAAAACGGTTGAAAACTGGACTACAACAATTACCAATCAGGCTACTTTTCATAGAGCGACAATCGAGAGTTTTGTACTTAAGGTTTTCAGTTTATAAACAATAAAAAAGAACTATGGAAAAGAGAAAATTAGGTAACAGCGGATTAGAAGTTTCCGCATTAGGCTTTGGCTGTATGGGTTTGAACTTTTTGGATGGCAAAGGTCTTGATAAAAAAGATGCGATAACCTTACTGCGCAATGCAGTTGAAAGAGGGATTACATTTTTTGATACCGCAGAAGCTTACGGACCTTACACTAATGAAGAAATTGTTGGCGAAGGATTACAGCCTTATAGAAAGGACGTTGTTATTGCAACAAAATTTGGTTGCAAAGATGCCAGGCCAACAACAGGTTTAGACAGCAGACCAGAAACAATCAGAGCGGTAACCGAAGCATCTTTGAAAAGATTAAAAACAGACTACATTGATCTTCTGTACCAGCACAGAGTTGACCCCAATGTGCCCATAGAAGATGTTGCAGGTACAGTAAACGACCTGATACTGGAGGGTAAGGTGAAATATTTTGGTTTATCGGAGGCAAGTCCGAAAACTATCCGTAAGGCACATGCTGTTCAACCGGTAACAGCACTACAAAGCGAATACTCATTGTTTTGGCGTGAACCTGAAAATGAGATTATACCAATATTAGAAGAGTTAGGAATTGGATTCGTTCCGTTCAGTCCTTTGGGCAAAGGATTCCTGGCAGGCGCAATAACTTCCAAATTACCTGATGTCGACCGTAGAAACATCATTCCCCGTTTCAGCGAAGAGAACATCAAAGCCAACCTGGTTTTACTGGACGCCCTTGCTGAGATTGCAAAGGAAAAAGACGTGACAACCAGCCAATTAGCATTGGCATGGCTTTTAGCTCAAAAGTCCTGGATCGCACCTATACCAGGGACTACAAAATTGCATCGTTTGGAGGAGAACATTGGCAGTACAAATATTGTTCTAACAGCTGATGAACTTGCAATGATCAGCACAACAGTCAATGGAATTACCCTTGTGGGAGAACGCTATCCTGAAGTTTTAGAAAACCAAATAGATAGATCATAAAGCATTACCAAGTGTGAGCAATTAAAAGTACTGTGCGCAAGAGATTTAATATGTTTGCACACAATACTTTATACAGGAGAAAAAAGAAAGTCTTTTAAATAAGAGTGATAATATTATAACTCAAAGAATGCAACGACAATCTCACATCAATCATATAAAAAGTATATCACAACTTGTGCGGTTATTGGGATTTCCTGCGACGTCGCACCCATTGATTGCTTTGGTTGATTACAATAACGTATCGATCGATATGTTTCCGAAAGGACAAAAAACAAGTTTGGATTTTTACAAAATTTCGTTTAAACCTACGTTTACAGGACATATAAAATATGGACAAGCATATTATGATTTTGATGAAGGCGGGTTAGCATTTTTGAAGCCAAAACAAATTGTTTATCCACCGGAGAACATACAAAGCTATGAAGGAATTGCATTGTATTTCCATTCAGACTTCATCCGAAATTATCCATTAGGAAACAACATAAATCAATATGGCTTTTTCTCTTATGATGTTTCTGAAGCCTTATTGTTATCGGCAAAAGAAAAAGAAATTATAGCCAGTCTATTTGCCACAATAGCCAGTGAGCTTCAAAATAATATTGACAGTTTCAGCCAGGATGTTTTGGTGTCACAAATAGAGTTATTATTGAATTACAGCAATCGTTTTTACAACAGGCAATTTATTACGAGGAAAGCAATCAATCATGACATCATAACCTCTTTGGACAAACTTTTAAACGACTATTTCAAAGAGGAAAGCAGTCTGAAAAACGGTTTGCCATCCGTGAAATATATCAGCACAGAATTAAGGCTATCACAACGCTATTTGAGTGATATGTTGAATTCACTGACAGGACTGAACACACAACAATACATCCAGAATGCAATCATAGAAAAAGCTAAGGAAAAATTATCAACGACAAATCTTTCCGTTTCGGAAATTGCTTATCAATTAGGCTTTGAACATTCACAATCGTTTAGCAAACTTTTCAAGACAAAGACGAATGTTTCCCCTTTGGGATTCAGACAGTTGTTTAATTAAAAGCGGTAGTAAGTACATATTAGATTATGATTAACTTTTATTATTGTTCAGACACCTTTAAAGATATACTGAGCGAAAATTCATCAGGATTAATTTTAACTATTAGAGTAAACTAGCTCTTTCGCTATTCGCAGTACTATTTAATTAAAGTTTAAATCATTGATTGAAAGCACGTAAAAAAAAGGTTCGATTCGGCCTTAACGAATATTGAAATACCACCATTCTGCGATTTGCATCCAGGACTACGGGATTGAGCCATCTCATACATAGCGGAGTTGCAACGGTAAACTCCCGTCCAAATATAATCTAAGTTGTTTTAAATGATCCATCTTTAAATTTTAATCGTTATTGTTTTTTGTGGGAGGCTTCTTTAGAAAGGCACATTTTATGCCCCGTTTTCTAAATCAAATTTGCAGCACCCAAAAGACTGGTCTGTCCTGTGGGTACTGCAAAGAAAACCTCATGTAGCTACCTGTTCAGTTGAAGTCTATTCCTTTAGAAGGTCAGCATCCTGATAAGCCGGGTTCGGGTACGTATAGAAACCCTCTCTGGTGGAAATAACAAGCTGATTTCTATCTCTTATTGTAGGTAACATTACATCTTATCTTTGATATTCCGGTGTTTCCTCCATATCAATCTGCGGTGGTATCAACTTGTACATGACCGGAGTAACTATTCTCGACAGGATTGTCGAGCTTATCAGCCCTCCGATTAATACAATGGCTAGCGGTGCGATTTGCGGGTTTGGATTCATGGCAATGGGAATGAGTCCACAGATAGCTGTGATTGAGGTCAGTACTACTGGCAGGAAACGCGTTTCCCCTGCGATATGGATAGCAATATCCAGACTATGCCCCTTGGCCCTCAGCTGGTTGGTAAAATCAACTAACAGCAGCGAATTCTTTACCTGTATGCCGGACAGACCTATAAAACCGATAATGGAAACCAGTGACATCGGATTGCCCGTCAACAGTAAGAATATTACCCCCCCAAGAACGCCCAGCGGAATGATGGACAGTACGATGATGATACCCTTGAAAGTCTTGAACTGCAGCAGCAGCACCGCTACGAAAAGGAATCCGCTCAGGATGATCACCGAAAGGAAGTTCCCACCCAGTGCATCGCCTTCGGATTCTGCTTCACCCGAAAGCTTGTAATAATATCCTTTAGGGAAATTCATTTTGTCCAACTGCGGAACGATATCTTTCAGGATGTCATTGGCCAGGACATTTTCCTTGGTAAGCGATGTCACCTTTGCAAAACGGGATTTGTTGAAATGGTTAATCGCCGTAGGGGATGATTCAAATCCGATGGTGGCAATCTGGCTGACCTGAATAGGTGCTCCACGCAGATTGTTCACGTAGAGGTTCTTCAATGCATCAAGATTGGAAAACTTGTCCCTTGGAACGGTAATGACCACGTTTCTGGAATCCCCACGGTCATCGATATAGTCGCCCACATTCAGTCCTGCAACGGCAAGCCTGATCACCCTGTCTACATCGCTGGTCATCACACCGAGCGTACGTGCCTTTTCTTTATCTATGGTTATCTTTACATCCGATTTATAAGCGTTCAGTTCGTTGTTGATAAAAAATGTACCCGGATGTTCGCGCAACAGTTCCTCTACCTTGAAAGACAGTGCACGAAGAGTGTCCTTATTCTCTCCGAAGACCCTTACCACAATGTTAGCTTCGATCGGTGTTCCCTGTTCAAAATCCTTTACCTCTATCTTCGCATAAGGGAAATCCTTGAACTTATTGCGTAATTTTTTAATGAGAGCCGTCTTCTCAATCGGGCTTGCATCTTCGTGCATCTGCACAAATATCTGGGCGAAATCCGGCTTGATATCCTGCTGGTGTACGTTATAATAGATCTGCGGATTCCCTTTACCTACATTTGCGGTATAGTACAGGATTTCTTCATGGGATTTCAGTTCTTTCTCCACCAGTTTAGCAACGCGGTCACTTTCCGGTATATCCGCCTGCAAAGGCATCTTGATATTGACCAGGAACATTGGTTTTTCCGAAGTCGGGAACAGTTTGAACCCTGCAAGCGGGAAAAGCGCAAACGCCAGTCCGCTCAGCAGGATGGATATACCCACTGTCACTTTTGGCCACCGAAGGGCTACTTTCATGATCCTTCTGTACGAAAAGGTCAGGAATTGCTGTAATTTTCTCAGGAAATAATTTCCTTCGCCATGTGTATGTGTTTTCAATATCTTGCTTCCAACAAATGGCACTAAGGTCAGTGCGACGATCATGGATGCCAATACACTGGTGATAATCGCTACCGGTAAGCTCCTTATAAATTCTCCCGCCATATCCGGTAAAAATGCCAACGGCAGAAAGGCAATGATCAATGTGGCTGTACAACCGACCACTGCCAGACCGATCTGTTTGGTTCCCTTTAGAACGGCATCCTTGATGGAATGTCCTTCCCTGAGCCACCTTTCGATATTTTCCACCACCACGATACTGTCATCTACCAGTAACCCCAAAGCCACTACCAGACCAACAATACTCAGCTGGTTCAGCGAAAAACCCATCATGTTCATGCCGATCAGCCCCAGCGCAAGGGACAGGGGAATCGATATCATCACAATCACCGAAGCCCTGAAACCAAGGGGAAGGAGCGTAATGATCACCAGTACAATGGCCAGTCCAAAATCAAAACCGAGGTGTCCCAAACGTTTTGCCACCATATCTGCCTGATCGAAATTTTTGACCATTTTGATGTTTTCGGGCAAGGTTTCATTGAACTCGTCCAATACGGGCATGTATTCCTTCTTCACCTTGCTGATATCCACATCATCCTTCATCGCAGCGTTCACCAGGATACAGCGATGCCCGTTGATACGCGTGATATGGTTGATGGTTCCGTCCTTGTAGCTCACATCGGCAACGTCCTTCAGGTAAATGATCTTTCCGTTGGCATTGTAGATGACGGTATTGGCTACATCATCTACATTTTTGAACTTACCGCTGGTCTTTACATTGAAGACCTTATCGTCCAGGTTGATGCTCCCGCCCGGTATGTCGGCTGCTTCGCTCTGCAAACTTCCCATGACAAGGTTCAACGGTATCTTCAACTGCGCCAGCTTATCGAGCTGCATGTCGATCCTGATTTCCTGTTCGGGCATACCCGAATATTTCACTTCACGCAGGTCGGTGATCTTTTCCAGTTTTGATTTCAATATATCGGCATGGTCGCGCAACTGCTTGGCAGATGCCGTATTCGATATCAGTGCCGTCTGGATGATCTTTACATCGCCCGAGGAAATTTTCTCCGTCTTGATCTGGTAGATATCCTTTGGAAGTTCCCCGTTCTTCAGGGCGTTGATCTCCGTGGATATTTCCTGGTATTTATTGTCCACGTCCACGCCGTACTTGAATTTGATCTGTATGGCAGCAACGCCATCTTCTATCGTGGTCAGTATCTTGTCGATGTTCTCCAGCCCGTAGATCTTATTTTCTATCGGTTTGACCACCTGTTCTTCCATATCCTTGGGGCTGGTACCCGGATAGATCACGGTCACAAGATACTGTGGTGGGTTGGTGGTCGGGTCCTCCGACCGTGGCATGGTGAACAGGGTCAGCAACCCTACCACCGAGACCAGTACAAATATGATCAATGTAAACTGGTAGTTCTTAACTGCAAAATTTGTTATCTTCATTGTGATACAGTTTACTTGATTATTTTAATAACGGATTGCTCGTTCAGGAAGGCACTGTTGGAAACTACGATCTGGCCGATCCCTTCAAGCTTATCACGCAGGTATACGCGGTCATTTTCGAATCGTAGGATATGTACAGGGATTTTTTTGACCTTATCGCTACCATTAGTGGTATAGATGAAGCCTTTGTCCCCGTCTGCCTCGACCAGCGAACTGTAGGGAATCACAACTGCGTCACCACCACTGTTGGTCGCTATCTCGGCCTTGCCGAACATACCAACGGGTGGGGTTTCCTTACCGAGCTTTAACTTCAGTTCCACCTGGAAGGAGCCGATCTCCCTGTCGGCAGAATGGAGTTTCCTGCTCACGGTGGCATCGAACTGCTGGCCGGTGTAGCCGTCAAGGGTCACCTTTGCGGACTGCCCCACGGCAATGGCCGCCCATTCCAGATCCGTTACACCCACCTTAAGGATATAACTCGCGTTTGCCACCGTTGAATTGGTGAGCAGTACGGGCATACCACCGCCAACGACCTCACCCTCGTTCGCTATTTTTTTGGTCACGAACCCGTCCGAAGCGGCATATATTTTTGCATAACGCTCGTTGAACGCCACTGCCTCTTTGGCTTTTCCCGCGACATCCAGTGCGGTCTTTGTGTTCTGCAACTGTTCGAGCGTAAAAACACTGTCCTTATAAAGGTTCATTGCCCTGTCGTAGTCACGCCGGGCCTTGGCAACGCCAAGATTGGTCTGTGCAAGACCGGCTGCAATCTCGGTCACATTGAGGGTGGCAAGTATCTGCCCCTTACGGAAGAACTGTCCCTCTTCCACGAAGACCCTGCTGATTACCCCACCGATCTTAAAGGCATAATTTGCCTCGTTTTCGGTACTTACCAAACCGCTGGCATGTATTGTGCCGGATACAGTAAAGGATGATAAGGGAACGGTCTTAACGGCGATCACGTCCGGTTCGCCCAGGGGATTTTCTTGTTTTGGATGCTTTCCACACGAATAAATTAAAAATGTGGAAGCTATTGCTATGATCTGATTTTTTTTCATGAGTTGTTTATTGAATGTTAAAACTTGCGTTAGCACGTTCGATTGCCGTAAACGCTATCCATGTATCGAACAGGGCAATATTGGCTTGTAGCTGTGAATCGACCCACTGGTTCTGTGCATCGAGGAGTTCAATGTAGATCGCCATTCCTTCCCTGTAAAGTTTGGAGACGTCGTTGTAATAGGTCTGGCTCGTATTCAGCTGGCTGCGTGCAGCCTCGTACTGTGCAATGGCACTCTGCATATTTGCCTGGCGCACCTTTAGTTCCGTTTGCAGCTGCTGGGAAACATAATCGGTCTGTGAGGCAATGGCCTGTTGTTCAGCAACGGTCTGCTTTATACGGTAGCTGTTCTTTCCGAATGCGAAGAGGTTCCACTCCAGCGAGACACCGAAGAGATAGTAACGGCTACGGTCGTTGAATTTCCAGTCGAAAGCCTGTGAGCCCAGATCAAGGCTGGCCCCGACCTTTGGAATGAGGTACGACTTTGCAAGCCGGGTCAGGTCTTCACTGATACCCTTGGCTATCTTCAGTTTGGAAAGTTCCTCCCGGTTCTCCACATTATTTGCAGACAAGAGGTTTTCGTCAGGCAACATGGTAATGTCGTCGATCATGATACTGTCGGTCAGGGGACGGTTCAGCAGGAAATTGAAATAGAACTGTGCAGATTCCCTTATTTTGCCCGCCGATACGATGGAAGCCTCTATTTTTGCGATCTCGTTCAGGCTCCTGATCAGTGCCGTCCTGTTTATTTTGCCGTTGTGCAATAGCTTTTTGTTGACACGTTCTCCCTCCGTTACCAGTTTAAGGTACGACTGGTAGATATTTTCGGCATTTGTAGCCTTAAGGTAACTGTAGTACGCCGTTTTTATCTCCTTTACCAGCTCCCGTTTGTACAGCAATACCTCTGTTTTCTGAAG
>NZ_QEAS01000004.1:11342-43885 GCF_003130405.1 Pararcticibacter amylolyticus | reverse complement strand
AGCTGAGCTCGGCATTGAGGATCGGCTGGGTGATATGGAACCTGGCATCATAGAAATTATCGGGATTGATCAGCACATGCTGGTTCTGCAATTGCGGAAAAGAATTGCTTCCGGTAAGCTGGTTTAATGTGGAATAGACACTGTTCATCATGTCGCCCACAGGAATATCTATGGTACGGCCACCGTCCGCCTTTGTATAGATTGTTGAAAACGATACATTGGGAAAAAACATACTTTTTGCCTCCCCAAGTGCATACACACTTTTTTCCAACATGAAATTCTGTTGGTTGATGCTCTGGTTGGATGTGATACCCACTTTTATATAGCCATCCAGCCTACTCTGTGCGCTGAGCAGGCCCGTAGCGGCAAGGGAAAGCACCATACCAAGCCAGATCTTTCTGATTTGATTTATATTAATCATTGTAATAATTTTAAACGCTGTTCAATATTGAGACAAAAAAAAAGGATTACCCTTTTTCCAGTAGCGAAACAAAACACGCATAGCCATGCTCCATAAGCTCCTCATTTGTTTTGTTTTGAAAATTGGTGGTACGGTCCTTACAAAATAATGCGCAGATTCCATGTACGGAAGACAGGAACATAAATGAAAAATCCTCAATGTCCGCATGTTGGAACCTTCCCTGTCTCTGGCATTCCCCGATCAATTCTATTAGATGGCTGATTGCTTCCTTGGCAATTTGAAAGCCCCCGGCTTCACCTGTTTTACTGGCAGGCTCCTCGATGAACATCAAGTTGTAATAGTCTTTATTATCCTGCGCAAACTGTATAAATACCCGACCTACGGCCTTTAGCCGTTCAAAAGGGTCTGCAACGCTGTCCAGCACCTTCAACCGCGTCATCAGGAGCCTGAAACCTTCCTTGTGCAGTTCGTAAAAAACCTCGCTTTTATCCTTGAAATGGAAATAGATCATTCCGGGACTGTAACTGATCTCGTTGGCTATATTTCTTATACTGGCCTTTTCATACCCCTTTTCAAGGAAAATCTTGCGTGCGGCATCAAGGATTCGCTTACGCATTTCCTGTTTTTCTTCCAGTTTTCTCTCTGCTATACCCATTTTCTTTTTTCCGTTTAGGGGACATCCTACCTACTGGGACAGCCCGGGGCTGATTTTACCCATTATATTTATGGCTGATTTCCTGCCCAGGAACCTGAAGCCGAACAGCATTATCCGGTTCTTGAATCCCTGAATAACTCTCGGACGGCTTCTGGCGGACAATGCCTGCATCAATTCATCCACAACCTGGGAAACAGTGGACATCACAAATCTTGGAAATACACTCGTGTCCTTGCCAGCATGTGTATGGAAATCCGAATCGGCCGCTCCGGGGTTAAAGCCCATTACAAAGATACCTTTATTTTTATACTCGTACCATAACGACTCGGAGAAATTGGCAACGAAACTCTTTGTTGCAGCATAGACCGCTCCGCCGGGCAGTGAGCTATGTGCCAGCAGGGAACTGACATTGACCAGTGCATCACCGGAAACTGCCTTGGTTAAAAATGTATAGGATAATGATACCAGTGCATCCATGTTCAGGGACATGGTGTCCAGTTGGTCCTGAAGTAACAGATCGGTAAACCGGCCGTAACTTCCTGTTCCGGCATTATTGATCAGCAGATCGTATTTATTGTTTAACAAATGCAGGCAGACCTGCCGGACATCTTCTTTCTTTGTCAGGTCGGCCACAAGGATCTGGTGCTTGTCCCCTCCGAGCGATTGCTGAACTTCTTCCAATTTCTGTTTGTTGCGGGCTACCAGGGTCAGCAGGTACCCTTGTGCCGAAAGTCGCTTGGCCGTTTCCAGGCCAATGCCGCCACTTGCTCCCGTAATAATTGCTTTTTTCATTTGTAATAGTATAATTAAATTACCATGCAAAAATATTGAACACCGTTCAATCATGCAAATTTTTATTAATTTCTTGATAAAAAATATTAAAATACAGCAAATCAACATATTGAAAGCTATACATTTAACAACACACTACATTTACTCGATTAAACAGCAATTTAAAATCGAGACATTTATTTTAAATGAACACCGTTTAACAAACTAGCATCTTAAAATTATTCGAAACGAATGTATACTAATATGGATTTAAGGGAACGCAAGGACAGATATAAACAATTTAAAGCAAGGTATCCTGGATAACGCAATAGCGTTGCTGTTACGGGAAGGATACAAGGCGACATCCATCCGAAAGATAGCTTCGCCCGTTGAGTCAGCCCGACTGCCGTTTATCTATATTATAAGGAAACTTTACAGTTCTTCTTTCGCTATTTTTTTGAGTTTGTTAGTGCTTATTCGAGCTTGGGCATCATCTTAGTGGCTTGTTATCACCGTCAGCCATTGATGAGTTCATTATCGCATCAACAGTTAAAAGCACCGCAGCCGTTTCGGCAATTCTAATAATAGACTGATGGTATCCGCCCGACGAACCCTGTCTTTTAGGACTGCATTAGTTTCTCATAATTCTGGGGATAGAGGTCACGAATGTTCTTATGGTTAATGGTCATGATATTTTGCAGGGCGTATTTCAACCACTGCAGCGGATTCACCTCATGCTTTTTGCAAATAGCGAAGAATGAATAGATCATCCCTGCTCTTGTCCCTGCATCATGTGTTCCTGCAAAGAGGTAATTCTTTCGGCCCAGGTTATGCAAAGCTTTACATAATCTGGGCAGCCGATGCAAGAGAAAACCACTTTTTATGCCTGATAACGTCGTAACTGGCGGCTCTTCTGAACCTGTATCCCTTCGATCATCAGCACCAGATCGGCCCAGCTCAGCTGCTCCTTTTTAGGAGTGGGGAAAGTACCCTGTTCGAGCCGCTTATAGTATAATACAAAGCCGCCATGTTCCCAGTGCAGGAGCTTAATATGGGTGCGTTGCAGGTTGAGAAAAACAAAGACTTCTCCTGAAGATACTTCCCTTTTGAGTTCTGAACTAACCAAACCGCACAGGCCACCGAAACTTTTCCGCATGTCACAATGGCCCTGATAGAGGAAATACCGGTGTGCGGAGTTCAGGCTGAACATTAATACAAATGGATGAGCTGAGAAATGACCTTCAGATCTGAAGCCGGTACTTTGATCCGCACTCCGTTAGGATAACTAACTTCTATTATCTCTACCATTCCGGCAGGAGGAGTCATCGGTATAAATCATTTCTTCTTTTCTGATTCTTTGCTGCGGGACACCCAGTAGGCAAACGTTCCTACTTTGATTCCTAACTCGTTACAGAACTCTTTTTGCGATAGCCCACTTTGGCGCCACCGCTCCACTTCGGCTTTCATTCTTTCTCGTTGATCCATTACTTTTATCTTTATCGTGCAGGCAAAGTAAGACCACTAAGAATTCCAGGTCAATATGGGGTTCGTCGGGCGGATACGAGCTAACTACTGAAAGGTGAATGGAACGACCTGTATTATACAATAAAAATTTAGCAACTACATAGAACCTTGTCAAAGGTATTCTTTTCTTTTCCCGTCCTTTGAAACAATGGGGATGGCTTTCATCTCGTATTTAAAAGCAGGATCTGCGTATTTCCGAAAGACAATTTGAAGGGAAAAGCTGGTGCAGAAGGTGCGGCCATTTTCTAAAAAAAGATATTTGACATCAAAAGGCACAATATTTGTTTATTGTTTTTTAGTAGGGATCGACTTAAACCCTGTATAAAAACATTTTTTTAAATCATGCTATTTTTTTATACCCGTTACGAATATGTTCTAGGTAGCAAAACTATTACAGCTACATTAAAAGAAAAGACACAATCAGAAAATTTCAATCTTCACATTATTACACCTGCCGTTAAATTCCTGGGGCTTCCCATCGGTGGTGGCCTGGTAAAAATGTCCAGACTAGTGAATGGAAATGGCGAAGTTATCCACGCCCGAAATTATTCACAGGAAATTAAGGACGAAGTAAAAAGATTCAAGAAAACACTCACAATTCCCTATTTTAAGCTTTGGAAAGGGTATCTTATTATGCTCGCTATCGCCACAACAGGTTCTGTAATTTATGGAATAAAACTCAATAACGAAGGAAAAAAATACCGTGGTGAAAAGGAAAACCTTGCAAAAGCGGTACAACACATAAAAGCTGGACAGATGTATGGAGCTAATTTCTTTACAGATGCTGAAGGTAATAGTATTGACGGAGTACCTGGCGGTTGGGTAAAGATTGATAAAATTGAAGGCGATACCGTCTTTGTGAAACGTTCCAGGAAAATGCTCGAACGTCCGCTATTCAAAATGGAAGATCTCGAATCAATAAAGCCATCTTCTGAAAATGACTGGGATGAGCATGTTGAGAAAATGGACTATCGTTTACTAAAGGAGGAGGCCATGAAAGATAATTTTTCTGGAGCAGATATGCAGTATATTGGAGCTGATCACGAAAAATATTCGGGAGTTATCCTGACTTTGAAGGGCGTAGAATAGATAGTTATATTACTCAAGTTTCGCCTGTAAACCTGAAGCAGCCGCTGAAATCACCAGGCAGAACAGTGGTGTACCTGGAAAGTATTTACAGGACGAGGCTTTGTTAATATTCTAAAACCTCTTTTAAAAAATGATTGCCGTCAACGTTCGCTTCATCTGCCAGAACCATATGACCGTCATTGGGATATATTTTATATCTTTTTTCAGAATTAATTTTATTAAATGCAGCAAATCCAACATGTGAAGGGCAGTCATCATCGAAAAGTGCAGAAGCAAAGAAAACTTTTGCAGTTATCCATGATGCCATATTCTTGACATCAACATATCTAAGTGTACTATCTATCGTTTCCATTTTACATTTATATGCCTCAGAGAAATAAAATTTTTCCCGTTGCCAAACTTCCCTCACCATGCCATGATGTGCTAAATCGCAAAGAAAAGGACATAATGTCACGCATGCTTTAATCTTATTGCCGGCCAGTGCTGCCGTTGCCAGTGAAAGACCGCCCCCCTGGCTCCCTCCCATTACAGCAACCCGGGAAGAATCGGTTTTAGAAAAAGACCTCAGGATATCCAGAGCCCTCAGGCAATCCATATATGCACCCCGGTAAATATAATTACGCGGATTATCAATTTTGTAGGCCGCTAGTCCTACCAGGCCGAATCCGGGATTAATCACTTTATTGCTTGGAGATTGTCCTCTTATCGCAACCGCAAAATCAATAACATCTTCCTTATTCGTGCTGAAACTACCAGATGTGTAAGCCTGTCCATATCCAGGCACATGCAGTATAGCCGGAAATCTTCCTTCTTTTTTAGGAACAAACATAAACCCGGTAATCCTTATATTCTCAAGAGAGGTAAATTCAACCTTATAGACATCTTTAGAAGAGTTTCCCAAATCGGTCAATTTAGTCATCTCTGTTTTAAAGTCTATAGAATCCATTTCAAGTTTTGTCTTATCCCACCAGGTCTTTAAGTCCGGAGCTCCGTCTTCACTACAGGATATTCTCTCTGGCTCGATTGCGATCCACATATCTCTTTGTTCGTAAAAAGGCCCCTCAGTATAAACTATTATATGATAAAATCCAGGCTTAAACAATTTCCTTTTTAAGGAAACAGTAAAAGTCCTGTCTTCCTTTATCAATCCAAAATTCCGGGTTGCTACAGTATCACGAAAGTCCGATATTACTGTCATCTTTAATTTAACCGGCATTCGCCCGTTAAATTTATAAAGAACAGAAAAATCCAAATTGTCCTTCTCATAATAGGTATTTGCCGGCATTGCTGTTTTTAAACTAATAGAATCTGAAGAAGCAAAATCGGGATGTGTCAGCCTGAATGAATTTTTACAGACACCCCCTGTCCATTTGACATTGGTTATTTTAAGTACAATCAAGTTTCTTTTATCAAACAATAATTGATTACCGGGGACGCTGATAACGTTTGGCCGGGGTTGGAACTGAAGGTTTTCACCAATTTTATTCCCATTCAGGTATATTTCAAGAACCTTACATTGCAGGTTTACCGCTAATTGAAAAGGGCTCCGCCCTCTGTCTGCCCCCGTTTTTGGAACTTCGAAATAAGTTGCCAGTACCAACTCCTTATCAGCAGAAAAATATCCTTGTCTCTCCCAGCTTACTCCTAAATTTATGGACGGCCATTTATGAATGTCGAAGTCGGCCTGGGACAGCTGCAAATTTGCGTCTCTTGAAATCTTCCATACATAAGGTATTAGATTCGAACCTTTTAATGCAAATTCTCCATCTAAGGCAGATACATAAAAACTTACCATTACTAGCATTAAAGAAAGGA
Organism: Pararcticibacter amylolyticus; assembly: GCF_003130405.1. Classification (GTDB taxonomy): domain Bacteria; phylum Bacteroidota; class Bacteroidia; order Sphingobacteriales; family Sphingobacteriaceae; genus Arcticibacter; species Arcticibacter amylolyticus. The sequence continues at coordinate 37,610 of NZ_QEAS01000004.1, read as the reverse complement.
TAGTCCGTTTCATAAATTAATTAGGGATTACTATTGCGTTATATATACAATAAATATAGAATAGATTATTTAATTGGCGCAAAAAGAAAATAAATTATTTTTTATGTACCTCCAGCAACCATCTCGACTTTTATAGATACAGATATTTTTAGCAATCCTTCTTTACTCCTTGAGCTTCCTGAAGACAATCCCTGCAAAATCCACGGTCAGGTATTGCCCGTCCTCCCCAAATTTCAGTACGCCTTCCGGGGATAAACGCAATGCGACACTTTTGAATTTACTGTCGCCGATCAGTAGCTGGTAGCCCAACTGCTCATATAGCCCATACCGTTTGCTCCAGGTTGCGGTATCCACGGGTTTCAGACGATAGCCCAAATTATATTCCCTGTTCCCGGTGCGGCGGATGAGGAAATGATAGCCATCAATATCGCTGAAGAAGAGGCACTGGTCGTTTTTCAATGCAAGTGTGTCCTTTCCGATGATCCGGTAGGGCACAAACTCGTTTTCGGCCAGGGCTCTAAGAATGGCCCGCAGGGCAAACACCACATCATCTTGACCATAAGCCAGGTGAATCGATCTGGTGGATCATTGTGCTGGCCAACCGCATGAACATTGACATCAAACAGGCAATGGAAAACTTTTTAAGTGAGACAGAAACCCTCTTAGCGCAGAAGAGCTAAGAGATGAAGAGCAATATTACTCTCTGCTTTGCTCGAAGAAAAGCTTATGGATTTAAGTAAACGCTGCTAATCAACACCCAAAAGTCTATCAGCGAAATTGCATTTACATTTTCCCCGTCACAGTTTTCCAGATTTTTTAAGCGTTACACAGACACAACCCCTACTGCATATAGAAATAAACGTCGGGTAGTTGCGATTAAAAGAACGATTAATTTAAATAAACATCTGATGCTACCTGGAGACAAGGAAGGCTTTCCGGTATTTACCGGGTGCCACACCTGTAACTTTGCTGAATAAACGGGTAAAATATTTAACATCATCAAATCCAAGAGTGCCAGCTATTTCCATGATGGTCCTGTCAGAAAAACACAGCAACCGCCGGGCTTCCCTTATCAGTTCCTGTTGAATGTGGTAAGTAACCGGGAAGCCGGTAACAGATTTAACTGTATCATTCAGATGACTTGCGGTTATGTTCATTCGAGCAGCAAACTGCGAGGTGTTTTTCAACGATTTGTCGTGATGACGAAGCAGTTCCCGGAAGGTTTTAGTGATCTCGACATTGCGGAAAGAATGCCTGCCCAGTGTCGACCGCTCTTCCCGCAGGTAAGTTGATGAGAGTTGATAAATAACGGAGCAGGTCATCGCTTGCAGGGCTTGTTGCTGGTACAGTTGTCCTGGATCTTTATAAATCTGATACAAATGATGCATGAGTGAATAGAAGTTTTTTGATTGCTGCTGTGATAATTGTATCAGCATGATTTCTGTCAGGAACTGATCCAGAATGCTCCTCAGGTTAGCGTCCAGTGTAGCGGGATCAAAAGCCAGGAACCAGCCGCGTTGCATGCGGGAAGAGACAATGTGGTGAATCTGCCCGGGATAAGAAAGAAACACATCACGATCACTCAGCCTCACTTTTTCAAAATCGACTTCCATCTCCATTTCTCCTTTGTCGACCAGCACACACTGATAAAAATCGTGCCGGTGCGGCTGCGACATTTCATAGACGGGATGATCATTTTTGGGAACGCCCATGGGCTGTATATAGACACCTGAAAACCAGTCATCCATACTGTGAACCGGTATTTGTGTTTTTTTCTTCATCTTATCCATTAGGAATAACGGATATTAATCCGCTTAGTTCGTTCCGCCCTGATATTCCATATGCAAACGGGCTGCTGTAGCAGAACGGAAGAGGTTATTCAGCCTAGCCCTCGCAACCATCTGCCGGAACGCCCCATGTAAGGTCGGATCACCAGCATCATGCATGGTATCAGCCATCCATAAGGCAAAGTCCTGGTAATTCCATATATGCCGCAAACAAGTATCAGAATAACTTTCCAGGGCAGTTAGGTCGTGTTCCTTCGCTGCCCTGATCAGCGCCTGAGCCAGGATGTCTACATCATATAAACCCAGGTTCATACCCTTAGCGCTTACTGGAGGAACGATGTGCGCAGCATCCCCGGCAAGGAAAAGATGATTGTACTGCATGGGCGAATAAACGACCGACCGAAAAGGCACGAACTCGATATTATGGATATGGGCATTTTTAACATAATCGTCGCCAACTCTTAATCTGATCTCATCCCAGATACGCTCATCAGGCCAATCCGCAGCATTGTCGCTTAAAGCACATTGCAGATAATAGCGGCTCCTTTGCGGACCACGCGGAAGCTGTGCGGCAAATCCGTGTTCGCTAATGGCCATAATCGGATATCCGGTTACCGGAGCTTCCACCAATGCCGCCAGCCAGGCATAACCATACTCATAGCTGTACTTTGTCAGGATGCCTTCAGGAACAGATGACCGGCTAACACCGCGATCTGCGTCACATCCGGCGATATAATCGCAGGTAATCTGGTGCTGACCGCTTTGATCGGTATACGAAACCTGAGGTCGCTCATTTACCACATTCCTTATGCTTACATCAGTGATCCCGAACCGGACGTCACCTGCGGTTACATCGATCAGGTCGCGTAGTAAATTGTTAACCAGCATTTGCTGCGTACAGAACAGACTTTGAGCGCCATTGTCGTCGTCGCCGATAAACACCATGGGTGAGCCGTTCAGGCGGTATTCAATGGCATACGCAGCCGGACCACTGAGCAGCTTATCCGCCATGCCCCAATCTTCGAACATTCTCACCGCACGGGAATCAACTACGCCGGCACGCTGACGAGTCTCAATATAGGCACGGTCGCGCCTTTCCAATACTACACAGGATATTCCAGATTTCTGCAAAAAAGTTGCAAGCGTTAATCCGCATACACCGGCTCCTATGATGACTACTTTAGTTTCTTCCATTTTTTATTTACCTGTTCTTAATTAATAACATGCAAATTTCGCGGAATCATAAATCAAATGGGATAACGGATCGCGGAAATAGGTGGATGATCCGCGGAATCGTCAGCCAGGACGTTCTTCACGGCGTAATAATCTGCTGCTTGCGCCCCAGGTGATTATAGTCTTATTTATAATTGAAATTAAAGTGTTAATGGTCGGATATTGTAATATTCGCTGACGGTTTGGCAATGCCTTTGCTGCGTTTTATGGTCATGATCACCAACGGAATGCAAATGGTATTGAGAAGCGCAATAAGAAAAAAAGCATTCATATAACTCATCAGGAAGCTTTGCCGCGCAATGGTCGCTTCCAATGCACCTAAAGCCTTTTTATTTGCTTCGAAATACGTTGAACCATGATTCATAAAGTTGCGGATGAACATCTGCATACGCTCATAGGTAAATGGGTCTGAGGCAGTAACATCATGCCGGTTTGAAAAGCTGAATACCCAATTAACCGTTGTGAAAACAGCGGGAATACGAATAAATTGCTGAATAAGCCGAATCCCAGGATGAAGGTCATGACCGCTGATATAGCCAGCGTGCGGCTTTTCAGCACCCTGAAATTAATGATCGGGTTAGTGATCCGCAGTTCCCACCAGATAAGCAGGGTGATACACAATACTGAAACAATACTGAGTACAACGATATAACCAGCTGCAAACCAATCTTCGGTCTCGCCACGTTCCAATACTACCTGCAACGATCCTACACCAGCTGTCAGCAGGCCAATCCCCAGCCAGTCGATACGCCGCCCGTCTCTGGATGGAGCAGAAGGTCTCAAATATGCGTAGGATAAAAACGCTGCTGTTAACCCAATCGGAATATTCACATAAAAAATATCCTGCCAGGAAAGGTTGTCGACAATATAGCCGCCCATAACCGGACCAATAGAAGGGCCTATAATAATGCCCAGGCTAAATATGCCGCTGACCAGCGCGCGTTGGTTGGGCGGAAAGGTATCGAACAAAATAGCTTGTGAGGTAGACAACAATGCGCCACCACCGACTCCCTGCAAAAAGCGAAAGAATACCAGCGTCCAAAGATTGGCAGACAGTCCGCAAAAGAGCGAGGTCAGGGTAAACAGTAATATAGAACCGATATAATATTGCTTCCGGCCAATTTTTTCAGCCAAAAAGCTGGTCATAGGAATAACGATAACATTAGCAATCGCATAAGAAGTTATCACCCAGGCGGTATCCTCGAGTGAAGCGCCGAGATTCCCGCTCATGGTGTTGATTGAGACATTGACTATGGTCGTGTCGATCAGTTCGATGATCGCTGATACAATAATCGTAGCCACGAATTGCCATTACTTCAAAGGTTTGGTTGTCATGCTCTCTATATTTTTCAAAAAGCAGGTTCAGCAATCCGCTGCATTGTTGTAATTGCGTATCATTCAAGCTAAAGGGCTGCTGCAGAAATAGATTTGCTTCAAATATGCGGCGGCATTCAGCAGGCACCAGTGCAGTATCTGCCGCTACAAACCATCCGTCAGCGCCCTGAGTAACGATGTGTTGATGTACCTGACCGGGTAATACATAATATAATGAACGTCCAGGCAAAAGGACGTCCTCAAAGTCGATGTTAACAGAAGCATCCCCTTTCTCAAGGACAAAGAAAATGTAATGGTTATCTCTATGAACACCGAACACTTTTTCTTCATCTTCGGAAAATACGCCCTTATCAAAACGCTTTAAGTGTAAGCGAAGGCTGGTTCGCTCTTTTAATTGATGTACTGGAATTTTTGTCATTCTTCAATAGGTGAATATCGCTTTTTTTATCGCCGCTTATCCCGACCGGATTACAAAGGGCGCTAAAAAGGATCGTTCAAAAACTTCAGAACATATTGCCGGATCACCTTTCGCTGTCCAGCATTAGCATGGTCATCCATGTCGTCATGCTTTACGTCTGCTAGTTTGATAATGACCATTCCTGATCTTTTCATCTCAGCCGCCGCAGGTACTACCCCCTCATCTGCCGGCTGATCGCCAGAACGCAGTGAATAGATTTTCAAGTTTCTATCATAGGGAAATGGCATTCGCCGGTTGTCCAGCGTGATGATCTTCGAAACGATGCCTGGATACTTCTGCGGGAACAAAGCAGTCATATCACCGCCGTTGGAATGACCAATGAGGGTGATATGGTTAAAGTCAAGGTCAGGATACCCCTTTTTTAGCTGGTTTATTACAAACTGGATATTGTCAGCCCCACGTTCCCAAAAGGGACGTCTGACGATCTGCGGAATGCCTGTTGCGGGCATTAGCTCATCAGTGGGAAGCTCATGCTGGATGCTGGCTACAAAATATCCCTTTGCAGCCAGAAAATCTGTCAGGTAGGAATAGGCGAGATAGTCGCCGCCTCCGTTCTGTCCATAGCCATGGCTGAAGATGATCACCCCTGGCCTTATTTGCTCCGGTCGATAAAGCGCAACCGGAATTTTTCTATTTCGGGAGCTGTCCACATAGGTCAGCGTATCCATCTTAAAAGAATATGTCTGATTATACCCCGCCCGATTCATTGTGGCGCCCCCCAGCAGGATGCCCGTTGCTGATAGCAGAATTAAAATAAGGTGTTTCATTTAACAGAATATTTGCCGGCCTTCCCAGGCGTTCTTATTTCTGGTACAATATATCATTTTCCTGCAAATTCAGGGGGCTCCGAAGTGGAATATACACGATCAGTGAACTAATTTTTCAGGCCGGTCATTTTTTGAACCATTGGCCGCCGGTGATCACCAGGTTCGAAAATGCCCCGTCGGAGCCATCACCCACCCAGAAGCCAACCTTTCCGTCAAGCTGTTCTCTCAGTGGAGGAATTTCGGGCAATGGGATCCTGTCCCCGTTAATGAAAACCCGGATTAGTTTGCCGCTCACTTCAACCTTTACATGGAACCAATCGTTGGGGTCGATGAAGGAATTTACCGGAGCTTCGTATTTTCCCGGAAAGTTTTTCCTTAAGTAAGGCCAGTCATAATCGGGCAGGGCGATATACTGAACCGCATGTGCTTTTCTCACGCTATCCTTTGCATTAAAATTAAAGGGCCTGCAATAGACCGATTCATAGGTACTGTCGTTACTGCCATGAAAGGCGACACCCACAAAACTCTCCTGCAGCACATCTTTTCCTTTCACATCGAATTCAATGCTGCCACTTTTAAAATGCAGGTCATTGATCCAGACTACTCCCGGGTTATTCGCCGCATTAACCCGGACTACTCTGCCTTTGTGCTCATCGGAAAGGATCTCAATTTCCCGGTTCACTGCCCTAAGGTTGTTCTTTTTCAGCGGTACACGGATCGGCTTTTGTCCCAGTGCATTGAAGGCGCAACAAATCAATATCGCGCAAATACCTGTTTTGTTAAATCGGTTCATCAGAAAAATTTGTTTTTAAACTTTGCATTATTATCATTGCAACCAAAGGAAAAAGAAAATCCCGGGAGTTTAAATTCAAGGCGGGTTCAAATCCGTTCAAGCGTGAACAGGTAAACAACATGACTGATACCCAGTTTTTTATCGAAAAATACAGAACGCTGGTGGAAACCAGGATCGGCTGGGGGAAAAGCGATAATTGGCAGTCCCAGGACTTTGAAACCTTGAGCGGGGAGATATTTAAAAAGACGGGAGTGCTGTTAAGTGCCAGCACCCTGAAGCGGATCTGGGGAAAAGTCAGGTATAACAGCACGCCGAACCTGGCGACGCTGGATGCCCTGGCCCGCTTTGTCGATTTTCCAAACTGGAGATCTTTTTGTCACTGGCAGGAAGAAGCAACAGCGGCGTTGGAGGAGCCGAAAGTCACAAATAGAAAGTATAGAATTCCACTCCTGGTGACCGTTGTTACTATTGTATTGACGCTGATTGCATTTATCTTACAGAGGCAGTCCGTAAAAACCTTGAGGTATAGCAACATCCGCTTTTCAAGCAAGCCGGTTACCAATGGTATACCCAATACCGTCATATTTAAGTACGATGCCACCAGGTCCAATGCGGACAGCGTTTTTATCCAGCAGAACTGGGATAAAAGACGGAGGTTCAGAGTCGATAAGAACAGGCACGAGTACTCCAGCACGTATTACCTGCCGGGCTATTACCGTGCTAAACTCGTTCTGGACGATTCGGTAGTTAAAGAACATGACCTTCTTATCGAATCCGACTGGATCGGCGTTCTTCAGAAAGAGCCCATCCCAGGTTACCTGCCAAGGGAGCTGTATATGAAAGACGGCTCGATGGGACTTGAAGAAGCCGATGTGAACATCGGCCCCAAAGACTATCAGAATGAGCCTCCCGTTTTCCTTCTCTCACGCGTTGCTAAGGATATGGAAGTTCCATCGGAAGCCTTCGAACTTTCCATGTTGCTGCAAAATACTTTTACGCGGGTTTCCGCGCCGTGCCGGCAAGCGAGTGTTATGCTACTCGGAACCGGGGGCGTAATCAGGATCCCGATGTCAGCTCCGGGTTGTGTAGGGGATCTGTTGCTTCTGCTGGGCGACCGCGCTATTGATGGCAAAACCCATAACCTTTCAGGTTTTGGTGTTGACTTCAACAAACCTGTACAGTTAAGGTGTGCCGTTTCTTCCGCGGAGATCGGGATCAGCCTGAACGGTACTCTTGTTTTCAGAGACAAGTTTCCAAAAGGGATTGGCCGCATCGTCGGCGTGCGGATTGCTTTTACGGGCTCTGGTACTGTAAGTAATTTCAAGCTTTCCAGTCTGCGCAAAGACTAACCCGGAGCCTCGCCCCTTATCTGGAGATGAATGGACAAAAAACCGTCATTTCTGCAAAGTGAGCTCTTCCTTTATTTGTATTTAAAGCAACTGCTGCTGATTAGCCGCCATAATCAGTTCCGCAACATTCTTAACTCCAAATTTCTGAATCAGGTTCTTGCGGTGAGTGTCAACGGTGAGCGGGCTAAGGAACAATTCCTGACCTATCATCTGACTGGTTTTACCCGCGGCAATAAGCGCAAGTATTTCCTTTTCGCGGCGTGTAAGCCGTGGCACACCCTGCAGTTCGTTCTTCGACGGCCGGCTGATGATCTCCATTACTTCTTTACTATAACAGATGTTTCCTTTGACCGCTTCTGCTATGCAATGTCTTAATTCCTCTATCGAACTGTTTTTTAACAAATAGCCACTGGCACCATTCTGTATTGCCTGCATGATGATGCTCCTTTCGGTATGGTTACTTAAAATCAAAATGCTGGTTGATAAAGAGATTTGTTTGATCCTTTGACATAATTCAATTCCGCTGATGTCGGGCAGGGTAACATCTAAAAGCACCAGATCCAGGGCATGGCCGCTTAGGTAGGATAAGAAATCTTCCCCCTTGCAAAAACCACCAATGATCTTGAGGTTTGTCTCATGCGAGAGAAGTGTCTTCAATCCTTCAATCACAATCGGGTGATCATCAACAATAGCGGTAAGCAGCTCAGGCATCAGCGTTGGTATTAAGTTCGATATTAATAGTGGTCCCCTCATTGATCACGGAACGCAGTTCAAATTTCCCTTTCAGGTAACCGATACGGTTCTTCAGATTTTCCAGACCCATACCCTTACGTTTTTCCAGAACAGCGGTGTCAAAACCGATCCCGTCATCCTCTAATGTAATAAAAAATACAGAGTCATTCTGGCTGCATTGCAACAGGATATTTTTTGCCTGTGCGTGACGGATAGCATTGGAGAGCAACTCCTGTACAATACGATAAATGTTGAGCTGAACACTAAGCGCTATATCTTTTTGAATATAAAACGTCTGAAAGTCGATATGCAACCCATCGCGCATATAAAATTCGGTAAGATCCTTCAAAGACACTTCCAGACCGAATTTCAGAAGCGTCTCGGGAAGCAGATTCCGTGCAATGCGTCGTAATTCACTGACCGAAGAATCCAGCTGACCGATGATGCGGTACAAGTCTTTTTCCTGTTCAACTCCCCCATTTGTGTTTACCAGGCCCGACAAGCCAATCTTTACACCAGCCAGCATACCACCCAATCCATCATGCAGATCACGCGCAACCCGTTCCCGTTCATGTTCCTCTCCGTCCAGCATGGCCTTGGTAATTTTAAGCTGTTGTTTTTGTTCCAGTTCATGCAATTGTTGCTGGTAATTGATCTCCTTTTGCGCTGCCAGTTTCCGGCTGTTTCCCGCGTTCAGCATCACCATTCCAAGAATAACCAGTAGCGACAGACAGCCGGTACCCAGCAGCCAGTTGAAAAGATGCTGGTTCTTTGCTCCCAGTTCGGCTTGCTTATTCTGAGCCTGCAGATGTGCGATCCTTTTCTGACTCTCAATCGAACGATATTTCGTTTCCAGCTCATTGATCTTAAGTTCGGTTTGGTTATCATGAATGCTATCAGTCAGCTGCTGGTGCCTGGTTTGCCAAAGATAGGCCTGTTTATAATTTCCCATCAGGCTGCTGTTTTTAGCCAGTTCACCATATATCATAGCCTTATCATTTACACTCGACAGAAGCGTACCATCTTTAACAATGTCCAGCAGGACACGCTGGGCACTAGCATATTCCTTTAGTTCTGCATAAGCAGCATACTTACGAAAGAAAAATTGCTGGTATAACTGCTTCTGGTTATACTTTCCTGCCAATACTAACCCTTTATCAGCGCTTTGGAGTGCCTGTTGGTATGATTTCACCGTTGTGAAGTATAAAGCCTCATTATAATAGTAGAGTGTGTAATTAACAGAGCCGGGGAAAGGCGCCAGTAAGGCATGTGCTTTTTGTAGCAGGATCTTCGCCGCTGCCGGTTTGCCATCATAACAATTAATACTTACGCCGTTGAGGTATGCAAAGAGCAGATTGGTCGATGCCGGGTTTGTCTTTTCCAGTAAGGCAATAGCCTTATTGTTATAATTGCTGGCTTTCGTAAACTGATAGTTATTCATCAGTATGGTTGAAAGCTGAGTGTAGAAATGGGCGAGCATTATTTTATCGCCCGCTTTCTCTGCATTGGGGAGTACATATTGAAGTGTAATCCGTGCTATAAACTCATAGCCCTTATCCCGATTCATCAAGGCGTAATTGTACCAGGCGGCAGCCTGCCGGCTATAAGCTGCCGGCGTGTGAAACGCGGACAAGGCCTTTTGTGCTTTTGCAAAAGCGACTGCTGCTTTTCTAACGTTCCAGTTATAATAGTACTGCCCTTCGTAAAAGTGCGACAAGGCCCGGAGATAGGCTGATTTGCGGGCCAGTTGTCTTCCCTTTATAAGAAATGTCTTGCTTTGGGTGGTGTCTTTAAATTTCCAGTACTCAACCAGCATGAAACTGGCAATAGCTTTAGCGCTGTCCGTACTTGTTGACCGGAGCACGGTTGTAAGGCTGTCTACATGCCGCTTTTCATCCAGCGGGATTTGTTGCTGGGCAAAAGCGCTCCTGCTAAACAACAACAACAGAAAGATTAGATATTTATTCATGGATAGCGTTTCCGTAGCCGTCGAAGGAGGCCAATCATGCAAATATCAACCTAAAAAATCAAAACTTAGATAAATCCCCTCATAAAGCATTAAAATACCTAAAAACAGGTAGAAAAAAACACACTATTCGGGGGATTTCATATGAGCACGTTCTCCAATAGTTTTGCAGTCTATCTATTTTTAATCCATTTAAGTATGAAAAAAACTATTTTAAAAAGCTTGGTCGCAACAATTACAGGTGTACTTTTTATTACTTGTTTATCATCATGCAGCAAAAAAGGCGACGATGATCCTTCACCTGAGTCCGGTGAACGGACAGCTAAGTTTACGGTTACAGTTACCGGGGCACCTGAATCTGCTTATGTATCATTTGTTGTGGTTGGCTTAACCAACACTCCTTCAGAAGCTACCGTCTGGAAAGTAAATGGCGCGGTAAAAAATGATGAAAGTGCAGTAAGCCTGGATGCAAATAGCTTTAAAGGGAACACTAAAACCTATGTGATTGAGTCAATTAAGCCATTAAATGCAATTAGCGTGGGTATACAATGCTTAAATCCTGAAAGCCTGCCCTATAAAGTTAGTTACAAGTCAGAGATCAATGGTAAAGTGAAACAAGATGTAAAGGATTTTACTGTAACCAAAGACGCAGATTTCACACACGATTATACCTATTAAAGCATTGAATACAAGCCTTAATGCGATTACTATTAAGTCTATTACTCTATTTAAATCCATATGACTATGAAAAAGATCATGATTATTTGCGTGGGCCTGCTAATATCCGGGGCGACGCTCACAAAAGCCCAGGCTGTTTTAGACAAGGTTGACAGGGCAACTGACAAAGCTGACCGTGCAGGCCGCACCGCTGACCGAACGAAGAACACTGGTGATAAAATATTGGGCTTTTTTGGTAAAAAAAAGGGCAGTACCTCAACTGAGAAAACTACAGTAAAGTTTACAGGTGTTAACTTTTCGACGCTGAAAGCTATCAACGAAAAACTGCAATCAGCGAAGGGCATAGAAAGCACCAAAATGAAATACAGCGCTTCAGGCTCCTCTATCGTCCTGGAGCACACCGGGTCAACTTCAGATATCCTGAAAACCCTTCAGAAAGCGGCTCCCGACGTCTTTTCTGAAAAGAATATTGAAGGTATCGATGACGGGGAAATCTCTGTTAAACTGAAGTGACATTAAATACAACGATTTCACCTCTGCCGGAGTAGTGCACCATGATGCTCCGGCAGATTTCACAACAATATTTCTATGAAAAATAAAACAATTGGATTTCACAATGCCGGCCTTATCTTGCTTACACTGACGGCTCTAAGTTTTGCATCCTGCAGCAAGAACGGAGGCGAAGTAGATGACAATGGGGAAAAGTATCTGACCTGTAAGATCAACGGAGAATACCGCGAATTCAATTACTTCGTTAATGCGAATGACAAACCTGCTACAGACACTGTACACTTTGTTGTGATCAGCGGATGGGAAAAACAGGATATGATCACCGGATTTGGCATCGATATGCATATAGCTGAAGGAGCCAAAGAAACAACTTATGTCGGAAATGATGCAAGCGACCTCTTACTCTCCGGAAAGTATTATATCCAGAACATGAAAGATGGCAAGATTGTGGGTACTACTATTTATAATGGTGGTAGCGCTACCGGAAGCAATTTCACCTTAACTATCACCAGTTTAACTAAATGGGGAGTTAAAGGAACCTTCTCAGGAAAACTGAGATTGCTGGGAGGTGAAGATTATGTTACAGTCACCGATGGTAAGTTTTCAGCACCGTATAATTGATTAACAACTCAGTTTTTATTTTCATCATGAAAAAATACATTTTACTTTCGGGACTGCTTACATTGCTGAGCAGCTTCTTGACTCTTGAGACTTCAGCTCAAATTCCTGGTTTCAACGAAGATTTTTCCAGGTACGAGACCGGATCCTCGCCAGGTAGCATTAGAACCAACGGAGCAGCCACAGTTACCCGCGTTAAGGGGCAGGAAGGAAAATGGCTCGCAATCAGGGACAAGGCAACGTACAAATTCAATCGCCCGGCTCCGTTTCCAATGAAATTCACTTTAGAGTTTGATATATTGGCGCAGGCAGAGCAAGTCAAAGATATGGATCCGGTATCGTTCGGCTTTGTTAAAGACAACTCCGTTCGGGAACACATCAGCAATGGCGGAGCTTTTGTTCAGCTGCATTACAGGGATGCAGACGCTGTAAACATAGGCAATTATGAATTAAAAAAGGAAACAGGCACTACATTCGATCTTTCTGCAACAGCGAACAGGCCGCTGCATGTAAAGCTCGTAGTTAACGGGGAACAGATGGCCGTCTATTTAGATGATACCAAACTGGCAGATACAGTATTATTTCCGGCCAAAGCGGTAAAGTATTTTTACTTCAGCGGTCCCTGGGAATATGAGCATGGTTCGCAGTTATTCATCAGCAATTTTAAGGCGTCATTCTGAGTTCGGGCTTGATTGTTTTGTTGTTATGCTGCCTTGTTAAACAGTGTGACTTATGCAGGAATTGATATTGATTTTGAAAGGCAGATATCATCCTGTTATCTGCCTTTCAAAATTGTGAACGCGTATCATTCAGGCTTATAATAATCCTTTTAGACGAAATGGGAAGGAATTTTGTATACTGCAATTATTTTATGGAATCGGCCAAAAATTATCATCTTACCTATATGTCAGGAAAAATCACTGTTGCAGCTTTAATTTTAACTATCATGGGCTGTGCGGGTCCAGCCAAGCACACCGAGTTGCCCAATCCAAAGGACCTTAACGGATCATGGAATTTGGTCAGCATTTTACCGGATACCGTTAGCATTAAAGAGTTGCCGAAAGACCGACACCCATACTTTAATATTGATATCGATAAGAAAACAGTCCAGGGTTATTCCGGGTGTAATTCTTTCAGCGGTGATTTCAGCCTGCGAAATGACAGTTTAGAATTCAATCCATTTGTTGCAACTGAAATAGGATGCACTGACAACATCGAGCAAGCATTTTTTTCAAGACTAAGAAGGATTAAACACTATCGGGTAGAGAAAGATCGCCTCGAACTTTTATCTCAGGATACATTATTATTACTTTTTGAGAGGAATCAAGTAAAGAATGTCCCTACGGCAGACTAGCTCTATTTTATTTTTATAAACTTTCCATTACCATTTAACTGCCAGGAACCCTCTAATTTCCTTTGATTTCCATCGTACAGGAACAGCGAGATGTCGTATGATGTATCCATTGAAAAAACAGTCTGTTCTGCTTCATCCCCATTACTGTTTGCAATTTCGAGGCCATCTATAAAAGTCTGCCCCCTGGTGGTTATCAGATATAGCAAATCACTATCTCCACTTACATTGCTTATCAGATAAAGATGAAAATCACCGTTTGAGGGTAATTCAGCGCTTGCGTCCACGCCCAGTTGATATTGCTGTTTAAATATGTTTTTCACATACGCATCGGTGGAAGTTGTCATTTCAATTTTCCTGCTCAGATTGTCATAATCTAAAGGAAAAATATCTAAAGAGTTCTTCACCGCAACTTTCTGCTGAGATTCTTTCTCCTTTTCAGAATCCTGCACTTTTTCCAGTACGCATTGATCAGGTGCATAGTATTCTCCTGCAGGCGCTTTTATGATCTTCCAGATCAAATTATCATTTGTCCATTTTATACTGCAAGCCCCGTATCCCGAATTAAAAAAGCTCTTAAAATTCCCCGTATAAGCGTTTTCATCTTTATCAAAAGCCGCTCTTATATTAGCGTCTCCGTCAAAATCACAGTCAAGTTTCCCCCCGTTGTTATAAACTGCACAATACTGCGCGATCAGCGAATCATCTGTAAGCTTTAGTATTTTGACAGTAAATTCACGGCTTTTGTCTTCAGATCTCCAGCGCCATAAGGCATTACTTACAATAACCTTTTTATCTGTTTGAATTTCAGTTTGTAGGCTATCCAGCTCTTGTTTAGCGTCATTCGTACGCACTGTTTCCTTCTTGCCGCTGTTACATCCGGAAGCAATTAATAAACAAAATAACATCAGCAAGCCTCTGGCATTTGCTTTCAAATCTATTTTCATCTACTTTAAAAACTTGTTTTAGCGGAGTGATTCTGTGCTGTATACTTCTTCCTGAACTGTATAAATAAGATCGTCGTGATACAGGTATATAATAGCGAAAAGATCAAAAGATTTGACATGACGCTTCCTGTAAAATGGTGCGAATTTATCAATAAACTGATGATCAGGAACGCGATCAGCAAGATGGGTGCTCCTGAAAAGCTTAACCATGAAAGCAGGTAATTTTCCCTTATCCTCCTTACGGAGTTCAAAAAAACAGTAAACGAGCAAAGTAGTATTGCCGCAAGGTAAAGTAAAGAGAATGCCAGGTTCAGAACAATATCTAAAATATCTGCAATCGTTGCCAGTAAACCATCGTCAGCAGCGGTTGTATCCATAATGGTAATTCTGTAGGCAACATATAAAACAAATCCTGTCAGTAACTCAATTGTCCAGTATTTCAGAATGATTCTTTTCATGAGCGCCGAATTTGCAATGCGATCAATTTATCAGTCAAAAGCCACCAGTTTATCCTGCGGAAGATCGTACTCATAAACATGATCATCCTCCTCCCCAACATACAGCCATTGAACGACATGCCCGCCATTTGGCCCTACCGGCGCAATACCAATTACTTTATAACCGCGGTTATTTCGTTCCCGGGACTCGATCGAATAAGTTAACTCACCGCGGTTCCTGATAGCATTTTGCAATAAGGGATTCCTGGTTTGGGTAAGATAATATTCGGTCAGTAAATAAACTTTGTCCAGGTAGGAAGCTGTAAATTCCTCGTCGGGTGACCAGGTATATTTTAGTTTTTTACCATATGTCTTTCTGAACGCGGAAACCGGACCGTCACCGTTTTTTTTAACGGAAACCAGTAACTGCGCCGGCATTTCAGCGTCATTATCGCCGGGGAGGGTGATAGTACCGTCCTTCCAGGTAACTTTTATCTTGTCTCCGCGATTTAAGTTTCTGCTGGTGTCTGTTTCATTTATAAAGCTGAAAGTGCTGTCGCCTTTTTTTGCCAGCAGTTGAAAATAATCACCATCATCAAGGTATTTTACAAAAGTCATTTGGGCAACATGCTCAGGCTGTTCCTTTTTCTTTCGTTCGGCAAGGGGCTGTTCTGAAGCAGTATCTGGTTTTGCTGACTTCTGTTCTTCAGCTGATTTTGAATGGCATGCTGACAATCCGCATAACGCTGCAATTAGAATCGCGTTTATTAGTTTATTCATTTGATCTACTATTTTAACTGGTGCCAGTCATCCACAATTCGACCAGCACCTGAGTATCCGCTTTATATTAGTTCCCCAGCCCTGAATTGCTTTATCGCATGCAATAAACTTTTTTGTTGAAGAAACGTTTGAATATTACATCAAAAAATTGATATAATATCCGGGCACTAATTAACGAAGCAAGCTGGATGCGTAACACTACTTCCTTTTCTTTCAGGTTGCTTAGAAAGCGACAATTAAGAGTGCTGTCATTGAGTTTATTGCGGCACATATTCTCTATCAGATCGATCTATGTATTACGATTCTTACCATACATAATTCCCTGTTTACTGATAACTTCCTGTAGTGGTGATGCTGGTCAATCATCGAAAACAGCGCTGCAAAAGCAGCATAAACCAAGGGATATCACAGACAGCTCAAAAGCGCAACCGGTCAAAATCGCCATAAAAAGAAGTACGGATATAGAAGTGATGGATGAAAAAAACATCCGATTCAACGGGAAATTAAAACGTTATTTCTCTTTTAGCGAATTTCAGTCGGTGCTGGGAGAGCCGGATAGTACAAAACTCTTGAGCGACGAAGAACCATGCACCAACATTTTCCAGGAACCGGATGGTTCCGTTCATCCCGATGCCAAATATCTATATAAAAACGGATCACGTTTTGAGTGTTCCCAGGGAAAAGTAGCTATCGACGAAGTGAAGTTCGGCAATGGCGACTTTATTGTTTTCGGCAACGTATCCCTCAGCAAACAAACTACATTGGCTGAGCTGAAAAAGCTATTTCCAAATGCCGCTGAACATATCGGCATTATGGATGTAGCCGGTGAGGGCGAGCTGCAGGTAATACAATTGAGAGAGGATAAAAACAATATATCCGACGGGCACATCAATATTTTCATCAGGAACGGTAAGCTTTATTCGCTTCACTGGTGGTTTCCTTGTTAAGAACACAGCGGGGCAACATACGACAACCGGTTGATCTGGCTGCGGTCGGCAGAAAGGAAGTAAAATACCTCTCTCCTTTTTAAGGAATATCTTTCATCCTTTTAAGATGACATATAAGTTATTCCAAACCTCTTCAATCTCGGTTTCAGGCTTCAATGCCTGCCCCGTCATAATCCTGTGAAGCATTACACCATCACTTGAACTAATAAACAGCCTTGCTAGTTCGCCATCTTTCACGCTGCTTTTAATCTCTTTCTTCTGTTTGGCAGAGGAAATTATACTCATCCACGCCGCCATCTCTTTCTGCTGATGATTGATGATCTTATCTGTGAATCCCGGGATGATACGAATTGCTTCAAAAAGCAGCAAATAGTGATTGTTCTTGTCTGAAACTCCGGAAGCCGTTGCAGACAGCGCCTCGCGGGACAGTCGAATGGCTTTGAGGTAATCATCAATAAATCCGCGAAGGCTGTTTTGCGAAAGACCAGCGAAATTGATACTGCCATACCTGCTGAGATAATCATCAATAATAGCTTCGAAGATATGTTCCTTGCTCTGAAAGTAATGATAAAAGGCTCCCTTTGAGAAGCCTGTTTTTTCCATCAGCTCTTTGAAGGTGACATCCTTATAACTTTTTTGCAGAAAAAGCTGGTAAGCCGTTTTTAGAATATGTTCTCTTGAATCTTCCATTTCCAGGAACTCAGGTGGCTAAGATACAAATAGTTTGCAACAGGAAGCCCATTCATTCAAAAGCGCGAATTTCATGATCATCAGTTTGCGACAGGAAACGTACCAGTTGCTTTCATCCAATAGTAACGCGCCATGAGTGCATCATATATTGATTGTATATAGTTCTCTTCCGACGTTGCGATGGTTCTCTCACTTTCCAATACCTGGGCATATTGAAACACTCCTAACTTAAATTGCTTCTGGTTGCTTAGGAAGATCGCTTTAGACAGTTCATAATTGGCCCTGCTTTTTTCAAGGTTATATGAACTCGTCGCAATTCTTGCTAATGCCTGACTGACTTCGAAACGAACGTCCGACAACCCTTGTTCCAGATCAAAACCGGCCTGCACCGATCGCAATTGATGTTCACTGATCGTACTGTTGTTCTTTAAATTGAAGGTCAGGGGTATACTGACTTTTAAACCAGCATAGCTATAGGGAGTCCACCAGTCGCGGTTCGAATAATCGAAATTTTTATATTGAAACTGATGTCCATAGCTGGCATAAAGCGAGATCGATGGTAAAGCATTCTGCCTTGCCTTCCTGATCTGAAGGGCTGCATTCTCCCGTAGCAGCTTTAATTGTTTTATCTCCGGCCGGTTTTCTCCGGCAATGCTTTCCTGAGGTAAAGGGGAGGCAATGAAAACAGACTGAATACTATCTCTGATAACCACGGTTTCTGACCGGGGAACATTCATCTGGTACTTCAGCTCGTTGAAAGCTAAATCGTAATCCTTTTCCCTTGTTTTGCTGGAGGCAACAGCGTTCTGATAATCAAGCCGGGCCTTTAAATAATCATTTTCGATCATTGCACCCAATTTATACTTCCCTTCCGCCATCTGCAGATATTCATAATAGCGCTTTTCATTCTCCCTGGTTAACTTGTATTGTACGTCTTTCAGCAGCACATTCAGATAAGACTCGGTAATAGCGAGCCTGATCTCGTTCTCCGAGATATTCCGGCGCTCTTTTTGTAACGCTACATTATTTTTTGCTATCCGGATATCATTCGTGATCGATGGGTTGAGCAGAGGTTGTGAAAGGTTCAGTGCGTAAACGGAGTTCGTTTTCGACTCCAATGAAACTTTCATTGGTTCTGCATTTCCAATCATGCCGGCAGGTACTACCGTTTGGCTTAAACGCGCGTTATAACGGGCGTCAGCAGAACCTGCAAGATCAGGGATCCACTCTTTTCTGCTTGCTTTAAGCTGGTTTTCCGAGATGAGAACATCATATTCGTGCGACTTCAGGTCGTTACGGTTCTTCAGGCCCAGAGTGATTGCTTCCTGGAGTGAAAGCGAATGAGTCTGGGCAACAATCCCTTCTGCATTTATCATCAGCAAAAGGTATAATATAGATCGAAGGTATTTCATTTTTTTATCTGATTATTAGTGCATAGACATGTCTTGCCCTGTATCGCCGTTTTTTCTGGGACTTCTGATCATAAAAATGATCGGAATGGAAACGAGGAGGAACAATGCGGCGGCGATATAAACGTGATTATAACTCACTAAATACTCTTGTTTTGTGAGTAACTGGTCCACCATCTTATATGAGGCCGCCATAGATTCATCGGGAGGATATCCCGCAGCAGAGAAAGTTCCGGCGATCCCGGCGACCCGCTCGGAAGCTATTTCATTATATTGGTTAATATGCCCTACCATGTTGCCTCTCACCATCGACTTTTCGTGTTCCAGATAGATGTTGATAAGGGCGACACCAATAGCCGATCCCAATTGCCTCATGATATTTGAAAGACCCGTCGCCTGAGCAAGCTCTGTCCCCCTGAGTCCGGCAAGGGCCATCGTCATAATAGGAACCGTTACCAGCGCCTTTCCAAAAGAACTGATAATAAAGGGCCAAAAGAGCGTGTGCTCGTTAGAGTCTGCCGAGGAGAACGATAAGAACAATAAAAACAGAACGAACAGAAGAATACCGGAAACGCTCGCAGCATGGTAACTTACCTTTTTCAGAATCACCTTACTGACCAGCAGCATGGCAAAAATGGATGCAATAGAACTGGGTATCAGAAACTCCCCCTGCATGGTCGCCGTCCATCCAAGAATATCCTGTGCAAACAGCGGAAAGATGAAGAACACGCCTATAAGCATCATTCCCAAAATGAGGTTCATGAGGTTACCCAGGGCCAAAGGCAGGTTCCGGTAAAGCTTCAGATTTACAGCAGGCTCGTCTGTTGTTAGCTCGCGCCATATAAATCCGGATAAACCTGACACGGCCAGAATGAAGAAAAATACTATTTCATTGCTGTCAAACCAGTCCTTACTGGCTCCTTCCTCTAAAAAGTATTGCAGTGAGCATAAGCCAATAATCATCAGAACAATGCCAAGCCAGTCCATTTTTTTGGTTTTTACAGCATCCTCCAGGTTGGGAACATATTTCCACGACAGATAAGCGGCAAGCACACCAATTGGAACATTAATGAAGAAGATCCAATGCCATGAGAAGCTGTCGGTAATGTAACCGCCGAGAACAGGGCCGATAGCGGGACCAAGCAATACCCCCATACCGAAGATCGCCACCCCTGTTGCAGCCTCGGCCGGGGGGAAAGAGTCGCTGATAATACTCTGGGAAGTAGACAGAAGTCCGCCTCCACCCAGCCCCTGAATAAAACGGCAGAACACCAGCATCCACAGGCTCGATGATAAACCGCACATGAGTGACGAGACTGTAAAAACAATAACAGACCCGGTAAAGTAAACCTTCCTGCCAAACTGTGCTGACAGCATTGCAGACAGGGGAACTGTAATAACATTCCCAAGAGCATAAGCGGTGATCACCCAGGCTATTTCCATGGTAGTAGCTCCCAATCCACCCATCATTGCCGGCCGCGATACACTGACGGCTGTTGAATCTATCAGCTCGAGCATCGCACAGGACAAAGCTGTAATAATGAGAATCCATTTAGCACTTCCGCTTATGTATTCCGGAGCTTTAGATGCAGTTTCCATTGCCTTAATCTATTTTGACTTTTACAAAAGCGCTTAGCCCTGGGAACAGACCTTCGTCAGTCTTTCTATTGCCAATGTCAAGGCGTATCCTTACAGGCACCCGCTGCACGATCTTAATAAAATTGCCGGTCGCATTATCTGCAGGAATCAGGGAGAATTTAGCACCGGTAGCACCAGACATAGACTCGACGATCCCTGCTATAGACCTGTCAGGCAGCGCGTCTATTTTTACCTCTACCCTTTGCCCCTGTTTGATATTAGAAAGTTGTGTTTCCTTAAAGTTGGCGCTCACCCAATAGTTAACGGTATCGATCACAGAACACAGTGCCTGCCCGGCAGATACGTATTGTCCGGACTGCACAGCCCGGCGGGTTACCCTTCCGCTAAAAGGAGCCCTGATCCATGCCTTCTCAAAATTGTTGCGGGCCAGTGTCAGCTCAGCCTCCCGCTGCCTGATAAGCGCCAGTTTGAGGTTCGCCTGCTGAGACTTCACTTTAGCCTGAGTCCTGATGCTGCCTGCTGATGATAAGGAGGCCTTATATTGGTTTTGCGCTTTGGCAAATGCCGCACCGGCATTTTTTAGCGCGGTTTGTGCATTCTCAAACTGCTCCTGTGTTGCAGCCCGGATTGCGAGCAACTGTTCCACCCTCCTGTATTCGTTCTGACTTTTTAGGAGGCTGGCTTTCGCAGCAATTACCTCCTGCGCTCCGGCTTTCGAGCTCTCAATGTAAGACCCTGAATTTTGATACCCGGCAATTGCTTCATTTCTGGCTATGCCCAGGTCTGCGCGGGCATAGTCCAGTGCCGCTTCTGCTTCTTCTACCTTTGCCTTTAACTCGACAGTATCCAGGGAAAACAATAGCTGCCCCTTTTCTACTATCTGGTCGTCAAGGAAATAAATCCCGCTTACGTAACTTGTCACCCCAGAGCGGACCGAAATGATATTTCCGTCAATCTGGGCGTTGTCTGTCGTCTCATAATTGCCGCTCCTTAACCAATAGAAAATCGCAGCAGCTCCTGTAATCAGAACCGAAACACCAACCAGGAGAATCGTTCCCGCTTTCTTTCTTTTTTCTTCCATTTTTGAATATTAAATACCGACCATTTGGTCTGTAATCAGTGAAAAAATTACCGTCCGCTAGCGGACGGTTACTTGCTTTTATTTTCGAACAGTTTTTATTTACCTATCACGATCTGATAAACACCTTATAATAAATTCACTACCCAACAAAACAGCTGGTATAACCTGCACAAACGATATGATCCAAAACCAGGCAGGATGACGGGTATTTAACCACAACCACGCGATTACCGCCATAATCAGGATACTTACTAATATGCTTGCCCTGCGGTTTCCGCCGATCCATTTAATTAGCATTCCACCCAATACACTGCTTAATGCAAGGCAGATCAGCTTAATCACAAGCTGCATACAATCAGCGTTGCTGAGCTCAGGTCTTTCGAAAACAGTGAGTGAATCCGGCCAAATAATTCCCTGCACTTTGGCAAACACAGAACTTAGAAGTCCGATCGCACCGAATCCTGCTGCTATGGACAGTAACTGCTTATATCTCATGCTTGTCATTCAGATAAAAAATTCAACTGTTCTGGTGTCAATGCAATCTGGTCGGTCATGAGCCTGCTGATTTCATCCTCTGACGACGTACTAAACAAATCAGTAAAACGCTTCAGTTCAGCTTGGTTGTCAGGTATAAATGATTCGGCATTATTTCTCGCGTTGCTCTGAAACTTTCTGGATATGGGCTTCATCAGTCCGTCATAGCGTTGAAGCGCGCCATTCAGGTCATCCGGTGATTGTTGCAGGAAATAAGAAAGAGCTTTAGCACCGTAAATCGACAGCGACGCACCCATACCGGATAAAGCCGTTGGACAATATCCGGCATCGCCCAGCAATACCAGTTTGCCATTGGTCAGAGCCGGCGCATGCACCATGCCCATTTTATCTGCAAACATCAACCCGCTTTCCAGGAAACTATCAATCAGATGCCGTACGTCAGCATTATAATCCCTGAACGCGTCCTTTAACAACTCTGGTACCCGGGCGTGTATGGCAGCCAGTTCTTCTGTGCTCCGGAGATAGCATTGAATGGCCACTTCATTCTCATCAAGAGGATAGACGGAAAGCATCTTATCGACATCAAGATAAATCCTGACGTTGCCCGGTGTATCGGAAGGACGTTCCTTTAGGCGCCCCCCCATATACAGCAGGTTGAAATCTTCCACACTGCTGTCCTTAAAATAATTCCCCCTGGTAACAGACCTGAGCCCTTCCGAAATGATCACCAGATCCGCTTGTCGTGACTCTCCGTTTGAGAGGGTAACGTTAACTTCCTTTTCATTCTGTTCCAGATGCGCAATAGTTGTATCCATCAACACCTCAACATGATCC
This sequence comes from Pararcticibacter amylolyticus, assembly GCF_003130405.1. Taxonomy (GTDB): domain Bacteria; phylum Bacteroidota; class Bacteroidia; order Sphingobacteriales; family Sphingobacteriaceae; genus Arcticibacter; species Arcticibacter amylolyticus. The sequence continues at coordinate 14,794 of NZ_QEAS01000004.1, read as the reverse complement.
CGGATGTCATTGTATAAAACCTCATGGAGCCCGCCCCGGGTGATCAGGATCGACTGACTGGTGTTCTGATTTACTTTTGCATAACTGATGCTGCGAACCGCCGCTCCTGTTGCATCCACCCAATGCATGTACTCGGATGGCGTTGACTCTTTTCTCAAGGCCCCGGTAAGTCCCAGCTCGTCCATTATTTCTACACCAAAACTTTTGAGTGAAATCAGAAAGCCTGCTTTAGTAAACTTTTTGGCTTTATCGATCACCGTAACTTCATGCCCCTGGTTGAATAATAGTTTGGCGGCAGTCATTCCTGCAATGCCCCCTCCGGAAATTAAAATTCTCTTCTTCATAAGATTGTATGATTATAAATTTTAACAAATGTACTGGCAGATTTAGAGACAAAATATCTCAATAACTAGGAATAATAGTCCATAAAATAAATCAGAAAGCTTTGACGGTTTAGGAGCCCTGGAATCCGGGTTGGCCAGGCAGATGTGGTATGTTACCTTTTTTCTGCAATACCCTGTAAACGTCCTGCGGCATTTTCGTTCTGTGGATTCAGACTAATTGCTTTCCGGTAATTGGCCGCCGCCTGCACCGGGTCACCTTTCGCCTGATAACAATCAGCTATAAGCTCATAGCCCTTTAAAACGTCAGCATTCAATGGGTACTGCAAATCACTCATTCAAATATTTTATCGCATCAGCCTGTTGTACCGTGTCGGTATTATCGCCCCTGCCAGCCGTACTCACTCCTAAGATGATAACGCCGTCAGCACCTACGGCTCTTGCTTTTGTCAGGATTTTTTGCTGACATCTTTTGCGGCATAAAAAACGTCAACATTCGTAGTTGCCGCCATTTGATCTCCCATATAGGATATAGTCGCACAGGAACTGAACAGCGTTGCAAGCGCAAATAAGGTTGTAGTTAAAAGTGTGTGTGTCTTCATATAAAATAAGTATTAAAAGCTTTAGACATCATAACGTTTGACGGCCGCTTGAAATTACAAAAATCACCTCTTTTACCTTACAGATATAGATTTAAATTCCGTCGGCCGCATATTCGTCAATTGCTGAAAGTTATTGCTAAAGGCCGATATATTAGAATAGCCCACTTCATAGGCGATCTCTGTCATGTTCAGCCGGGAATCCTTTATCAACTCCATAGCTCTTATGATCCTAAGCATTTTAACATACTGAATAAAGGATATACGCAGTCTTGACTGAAATAGCCTCGTCAAACTTCTGACACTGATACTAAATTGCCTGGCTATGTCTTCCAGCGTGAGGGCTTCATTTAGCCTCGCCCTCAAATGATCCAGAATGGTATTGAGCCGCTGATCGTCAGTAGTGGGCAGTTGAATAGAAAATTTTCTGAGATGCTCTCTGGAAAGAAGATTCCTTAATGTACTTAAGAACTCATATTCCCAGGAGCCTTCAAAATAATCTCCCTGCCATTTCTCACTAAACGACAGCATTTCGGACAAGAGTTTACTTACAGGGTAAATGCCCAGTTCATTGTAAAAAGAATTTTCGCGCTCAGCAGGAAAGTAAATATTGATTATTTGAAGATCCTGCCTGTTAAACATAAGATTATGGGGGTAATGACCAGGAATCCAGATGTAATGATTGGAAGGAATATAGAAATCTTTTGTTGATGTCTGGAGATAGGCAATTCCACCTAATACTAAAAGAAGCTGTGCTTTATCATGCTCATGAGCGGGCAAACGCTGTTCGGTTTGCTGTCGCACGACCAGGATCGACTCAGGGTGTTGGTCAACAATTTTAGCCAGCTGCCTCAGAACTTTCATTTGGCCAAATTTAATAAAAGATAGGCTAATTATATAAAACCTCTTTAAGGCTCCTGAGATAGCTTTGCAATACATTTATTTTTAAGATTCAGCTAATGAATACCAGCAAGCAAAATGACCGGACAAAAACACCCAACCGACCTGAAAATGAGCTTAATAAGATCAACTTCTATATTCAATCTGCTTATTTGTATCCATTCGCCGTCACAATTGATGCTTCATATGTGGCAGACGGATTAACATCTTTTATAAAGGACAGGAAACAGAGGAAGCTAAACTTTAAAGACTATTAAAAGCACAATAAACAATTATATGCATCTATATAAATCAACAACTTTTTTTTGCATACTGGTTTTCTTGCTTTCCAGGCAAGTTAATGCCCAAAATTCAAGCAGTACAGGCATCATGGCCCTGGATGAAATCTGGACGATCACTGAGTCGCAAAACAGGCAGCTGAAATTGTCGGATTTAAGCCGTAAGGAGGGTCTCTTAAGTGTTCTCGAAGCAAGAGATAAGCTTTTACCCGAATTGTCAGTCGCCGGAGACGCTAAACTGAACTCCAAATTTCTGATCTACGATAAGGGATTATTTTCATCTCCTGAGGATGTACCAGTTTCCGGTTACGGATATAGCCTTGGCTACAGCTTCAATATGAATCTCTTTAACGGAGGGAGAGACAGAAGAAATATCAGGATTAAACAGGAAGAAGATGCCCGCAGGCAATATGAATACGATCTGCAAAAGAACAACACAAAATATGCCGTTGCTGCCGCTTATTACGATCTATATAAATTTCTTCAGTTTAAAGATTTTATTCTGGCCGAAATCACGTCAGAAAAAAAGCAGCTATCAACTATTCAGAATCTTCATAAAAACGGAGTGGTGCTGAAAAGTGATGTCCTCAGAACTTCCGTCAAATTATCGCAGTTGGAATTAAACTATTCAGACGTTGAAAAAAAGATCGCACTAGACAAGCAACGACTTAATATGCTGATGGGCCGAAGCGAAGACATCCCCCTGGACATCCCCTATCGGGACAGTATTAGCATTAAACAAATAGCAGGAGCTGGTTTTGGAGACTATCTTAGCATTGCGCTCCGGGAGTCCCCCCAATACAAAATAGTTCACAGCAATATTAAGTTAAGCGAGCTGAATGTCAAGCAGGTGGAAGCTGCAAGGCTACCGAGGTTTTCTGCTTACTCCAATTACAACTATACTTATCCGCAGATTTCCTTCTATCCTTATTCCAATGATCTCTGGGGCTTCGGGCAAACAGGAATCAAAATGCAATTCCCCATTGACAACCTCTACAAAAGCAGGCATTCCATTGCCCGGGCACGTGTTAACACCGATCAGCAAAAGGAAAGCGCCCTGATAAAAAGGGACGAAATTTCGCTTCAGGTTAAAGAGGCTTACTTACAGCTTCAGCAGGCTGCCGAGAATGTTGAGACAGCAAAAAAGAATATGATACAGAGTTCGGAGGCTGTTCGTGTGATCAGGAACAGCTACATGAACCAGGAATCTCTTTTAACGGATCTGCTGGATGCGGAAAATATGCTGCTGGAAACAAAATTCAACCTTACAGCGGCATTAGTAAACTTAAAACTGAACCACTTGCGCTTACTGGCTATAACAGGAATACTTTAAC
>NZ_QEAS01000004.1:4529-11311 GCF_003130405.1 Pararcticibacter amylolyticus | reverse complement strand
TAAAATCGTCGTTATTGCAACTCAATGGTTTGGCGGGGCGTTACTGGCAGGTGTCATCATCTGGGCTGCTGCCTATTTTTGGAGAGGGTACCGGTATGCACAGACTAATGATGCCCAGATTGATGCCTACCTCTCCCCCATCAATGCTAAAGTTGGCGGATACATCAATAAAATTTATTACCATGACAATCAGCAAGTGAAGAAAGGTGACACTCTTATACTGATCGAACGCGATGAGTATGGATTAAAAAAGAAAGCAGCATTTGCAGAATTACTGGGTTCCCGGGCTAAATTGCCCATCTTAGACGCCAGCGAGAGAACCCAGCTAAAGAGCATCGATGTGATTAAAGCACAACTCTCCGGCGCAAAGGCAAAACTGGCGCAGCAGCAAAGAGAATATCTGAGATATAAAAACCTGCTTGCCGGTGAATCTGCTACACAGCAAAAATTTGATAACATAAGTACTTCACTTGAGATTAACCGGTCGGATTATCAACAGGTGCAGGCCTCCCTTAAAGTGGCAGAGTCGAAATTGAATGATATCAAAGCACAACGGTCTGCCATAGATGCGGAGATCAAACTAAAGGAAGCTCTACTCGAAAGACAGGAGCTGGATGTCAGATATACAGTAGTTATCGCACCCTTTGATGGACAGATTGGGAAAAAGACCATTCAGGAAGGACAGCTGATCCAACCCGGACAAACCCTGGCTTTTCTGGTTAACAGCTCGGAAGAGAAATGGGTAGTTGCCAATTTTAAAGAAACGCAAATCTCGGGCTTCAGACCGGGACAAAAAGTATCTGTTGAAGTGGATGCATTTCCCGATGAGAAATTCTCCGGAGCAATTGAATCCTTGTCCCCCACTACCGGTTCCCGCTATTCCCTTCTTCCTCCTGATAACGCAACGGGCAATTTCGTCAAAATTACACAGCGTATTCCTGTCAGGATCAAACTGACTGATACCATGCAGAAACTTGCCAGACTGTCTGCCGGGATGAATGCCAATGTTTATGTTATAAAAGATTAAAAATGCAGGCACACACAATACCACTGTTCAAATCCTGGGTACCGGAGCGATTGGCAGGACTGATTATCCTATCGATACTGATGACTTGCCTGTTCAGCTTTGCCTTTTACAGCAGTCCGGCGACGATAATGGGCTTTTATGGCGTAGAGCCAACAGATGTACAATATGCGATGGTGGTCATTTATGGTTCAACCGTGGCCTTTTTGGCTCTTGACTTCCGGATTGTAAAGTATTTCTCCTCAAGGAAATATCTCCTGGCCGCCCTTGCGGTTAATACCGTATGCTCACTTGTCTGTTTTCATTTCAGGAACTGGACGCTCTTTATAAGCTGCCAGTTTGTACAGGGAATTACCTGTGCACTTATGTCCGGGATCGTGCTGAGTCTGACATTCGCCCGCTTACATTCTACCCGGGTAAGGGTGATCGGCTACACGATACTTTATGCCGGAATCCAGATATCTGTTCCACTTTACTCCATATACTCCAGCGCTGTACTGAATATCTTTGATTTCAACTGGTTGTTTTACGGTTTAAATATCTTGCTGATAATTTTGGCGCTGGTGGTTTTGATTACCATGAACGCTGAAGCGAGGTTCCATAAAAAGGTACCGCTGTATCAGGTAGACTGGATTGGATATCTGTTTTATACCGTTTTTATACTGACGCTGGGATATACCCTGATATACGGACGGCAGTTGGGCTGGCTCGATAGCCAGTTGATCGTCTCTCTCCTGTTATCAGACCTGCTGATACTGGTGCTTTTTATTCTAAGGGAACTGAGGATCAAAAGACCATTGATCAATTTAAGGATCTTCAAGGCTCCCAATTTTGTTATTGGTCTGATCTTACTGTTCATTTTCTATATTTTCAAAGGAAGCACCGGGCTCACCTACGGATATCTCGAAACCATTCTGGGAACCGATCCTCTGAACACTATTCCCGTTTGGATATCCGTAATTACAGGTACCCTCATCAGTATGTTCGTTACTGCGCGGTTCATCCTAATGGGCGCTAATCTGATCCGGATGATCATCATTGGTTTTGCTATTATGGCGTCATACTATGTGTATATGCTTCTTTATGTTTCCGTTCAGGGCAGCACAACAGATTTTATTTTGCCTATGTTCATTTATGGAGTTTCCACGGGCGTACTATTCGTTCCAATCGTTTCTTTTACCACATCTGCTGCTCCTCCCAAAATAGCCTTTAACGCTTCATTGATCGGCATCTTTGCCAGGTTCACAGGCTTTACCTCCAGTTTAGCCCTCAATAATGAGATCCAGCTATTTACAAGGTCTTCCGTCAGGGAAAAAGTCCGGGAAACACTGAGCGAAACGAATCCGCAACTGCCCCTGACTTTGCAGGACATCCGGCAAACTTACCTGAATGCAGGTAACGATTTGTATGTCGCAAAAGGGGCCGCAGAAGGTTATTTCAATAGTCTTGTAAAAGAGCAGATACTGGCACGTTCTATCAGAGATTATTACGACCTGATGCTTATTGGGATAGTCTGCGTCATACTGGCGCTCTTGTTTCTGCCAGGCATTAAAGATGTTGTACTGAAATTAAGAAAAGGAAATGTGCCTTACTAAAAGGAAACTACATATCTGCTTTTCAAACCCAGAGATTCGTGATAATGGCAACTATAGAGTCATTGGCCGGCAACTAAGGTGCCCAGGGAGATGACAAGGCCTCCTGATTCAGAACCAGACGTATGTACCTGGCCAATGACAAACTATACATCACCGGAATAGCCGCCAGGACAGCCGACCGGAACCAGTTGAGCATTTCCCATTGATGAAAAGCTTGCCGGATTAGTGTTACATCCCGGGTAGAGCCAAAAAGTACCTCATTCAGTGGAAAGAAAAATTTAAAACTAAGTAAATCGGCAAAAAGGATTAAAGCCAAAGCGGTTACATTAAACCAACGCACTTTCGTGTCGGTTCTCCAAAACCGGATGACGCAGTTGATACCAATGATGTGAATCAGCGGCCCGGTGATTTTGAAGAATTCAGCCGGATTTTTGAAAGCAAAATATCTTCGGGCAACATCAACAGATTGAGGAAGCCGATATCCCCAATTAGGCGCGTCGACGATAGAATTGTAAATATTCACGAACAGTAATCCGGAGCTCACCACGATAGCCAGGTGCAGCACAAAAATTTTAATCTTCATTTTTTAAACTGAATGAAACTTTCGATAAGCTATTATCACCGGATAAGGCGAAACGTATCTATCAAAAATTTCAAGGCTTCCTTAGAGTGCATATTTTTCATTGATTGCAACGTCACCTCAGTTATTTCGGCGGCGCGTCTGAGCATAGACATTTCATATTTTGAAATGGCAGTCCTGGTACCGGTATAGTCCTGCGCTGTAAGTTGTTCTGCAATTTCGAGAGCATCGAGCATCGCCATATTCACTCCTTCGCCTGCATAAGGAGGCATACGATGTGCCGCATCTCCTATCATGGTGAGGTTCGGCAGACTCTCCCATTGCTGGTCAGCCGGAAAATGATATTGCGGACGCGGCACAAAATAACTTTCATCACTCGCAAATAGCTCGTGCCATTCATCGCTCCAGTCGGCAAAACGTTCTTTAAACCAATTCCAGACGTCCTCTTTATGATCAAAATTGATATTTGAGGTCTTTATCCAATCTTCCGTTTCCCTGGTTCCGGTATAGAACGACAGTGAACCATCACCTTTAGTGCTCAGAATAATACTTTTTTCCTGCCCGAGTGCAAATATTTTCCCGCCCCTGGCGAGTTTCCAGAGATTGGGCGCATTGCTTGCGGCGTTGTAAATATTCCCTTCAATAATGGTCAGACCTGAATAAACCGGAGCAATTGGGGTAATGTATTTTCTGATCTTGGAATTGGCACCATCTGCTGCAACTACTAAATCGGCATAAACCGTTTCACCGTTTTCGAATAGGACATCCCAACCATCATCTTTAGCCTGCAACGATACAAATTTTGAATTCCAGACAATAGTATCTTTTGCCAGCGAAGCGATCAGCAAATCACGGAACGGGCCTCTGTCTATTTCGGGACGAAAAGAGGCGCCGTTTGGCTCTGCTTCAACTTTATTGGCATGATCGTCGAAATGGACGACCGCATTATGATCGGTCAGACGCAACTTGTCAGCATCCGGCCGGTAATGCTTTTTAAATTCATCTAACAATCCGGCAGCAATCAGAGCCTTCAGTCCCGATTCCTCGTGCAGATCAAGTGTAGCACCTTGCTGACGCACATTCTGATCGGCATCTCTTTCATAAACCTTCACTTCACACCCCTTCAGCTGCAATAACCTGGCAAGGGTTAAGCCACCGGGGCCTCCGCCAATGATGGCTATTTTTTTATTCTGCACTAACATCATAAAACAAAATTACTTTCACTTTTCAAATTAAAATAGCGCAATATATCCGAATAATGCTCGCAAACGGCCACCGTACAGCTAGGCAAAAATTTAATGCTCTGCATTTCCGGTCTTAACCGGGAGCAAACGCACCAACGCCAGGCACAAGATAATAGCCGCCGCGATGACAACAAAACTGCGTTCCATCGCTGAGGTAATAGAAGCCGACCGTTGAGCAATAAAGAAAACTGAGGTAATAACGGCTGCGCCAATACTGCTCGAGAGCTGTTGTACCGCACTCAGAGAGCCACTGGCACTTCCTGCTTCTTCCGGATTGATGTCGCCAATAGTAAAATCGAACAGTGTTCCGAAACAGAAGCCCATTCCGCCTCCCATTAAAAAGATTGACGGTGCAAACGCCCAGGGATTGCCTGCAGCCAGATTCAATTGATAAAACATAATGCCCAGACCAGTTAAGGTAATGATCAGCCCTATCCCAATAATATTCCGTCCGATTTTTTCTATGAGCGGTGGCGTTAGAATAGATGAAACAATGATACCAAGCGATAGCGGAACCATTTGCATGGATGCACCGAATGGCGTAGATCCTAATCCCAACTGCAGGAAAAGCGAAATGAGATACGTAAGTCCTGCCACTACGCCGAAGAAGAAAAACCCAAGAAACAAACCGGCTGAAAATCCCCTGTTTTTGAACAAAGTTGGTTTAATGATGGGACTGACTGCTTTAATCTGTCTCCAGATAAAAAGCAGCAACAACACGATTCCTGTAATGACAATCAGGACAGACCTTGTTTGCCAGTTGTTAGCAGAACCGTCGATAATACCATAAAGTAAAGAAAGCATCATTCCTCCTAATAAAACAGAGCCAATTCCGTCAATTGTTACCTCTTTATTACCCGCATCCTTTGGAAGAATTTTATAAGCCGCTATAAAGCCCAAGGTGCCAATTACAATATTGATCAGAAAGATGGAGCGCCAGCCGCTGTGAAAAATATCAGCACGAATAAGAAATCCTGCCAGAATAGGTCCGCAAATAGTCGCGATGCTTAAAACGGGACCAAAAACAGAAAACGCTTTGGTCATCATCTCCCTCGGAAAGTGCGCTGCCATAATGGCCATTCCCTGAGGAATTAGCAAAGCACCAAAAGCGCCCTGAACCAATCTGGCCACGATAATCATTTCCGGCGATACGGCAATTCCGCAGGCAAGCGATGCCAGCGTAAACCCGGCCATCCCGATGAGAAACAATTTGCGTTGCCCGTATTTATCTCCCAGCCTGCCGCCTACCACCAGCAATACCCCCATCGTTAAGGCATAACCCGCACCCAGCCACTGCATCAGTTCCTGTCCTCCGCCAAGCGTTTTAGAGATTACAGGCGCGGCAATATTGGTAATCGTAGAATCCAGCATATCAAGCATATCTGCAACCATTACAACGGTCAAAATGCTCCACAATCGAATATTCTCTTTCATATCTATTTTATTTTGATCCTTCAAATCCATTTAGTTTTTGAAAGTTATAGTAGGCCAAAAGATAATTGTAAACGGCTTTTACATAGTTCTGCTCTGCCGTATTAATAGTTGCCTCTGCATCAAGAACCGAACTGTAGGTGATGGTGCCGAGCTTGTAATTGTTCAACTGGTTTTGGCGCATACTCCGCGACAAGGCCAAACTGTTTTCCGCCGACTGAACATTACCGGTAGAGTTCCTTAACTCCGTTTTGTTCTTGCTCACCTCGTAATTCATATCCTGCAGCTTTTGCTTATACTGCATTTCAATCTGCGAGGCTTTAAGCTGAAACTCCTTCTTGTTTGCGCTCCTTGTCCATAATTCAGTAAGAGGCAAACTCGCCTTCACTCCGACATAATTATAGGGAGTCCACATTGAACTGATATATTTAAAGTCCGCTGCCTGATAGAGGGTGGTATAATTACCCGTTAACGATAAGGTTGGTGCCCATTTATAATTTTCTTTTTTGATCTTCAGGCCGTTCGCTTCCTTGAGGAATGCCAGCTGTTTCAGTTCCGGACGCTCCTCCATATTCACTTGATAGTCTGACTGTTTATGAGTACTGATTAAAGTTTGCAGAGAGTCTGTCAGCGCCAACGGCATATCATCATTCACGTTCATCTGATATTTCAGCGCTTTCATGGCCAGCTCATAATTTTGTGCGCTCTCCTTTTCCGTCAGCGTTGCATTTTCGAGGTCGGTTTGCGCTTTTAACAGATCCGTTTCCAGGATGGTTCCCAAACGCTTTCTTTCTGAAGAAACTTCAAAATATTCTCTGTAACGCTGTGTATTCTCTTTAGCCAACAACAATTGTTGCTGTTTCAATATCACATTCAGATAAGCATCTGCCACCTGCATCCTGATGGTG
>NZ_QEAS01000004.1:0-4488 GCF_003130405.1 Pararcticibacter amylolyticus | reverse complement strand
AGCTTTCGCAATATTGATATCCGCTTTTAAACCCGGTTTGTAAATATTCTGCGAAAGGTCGAGACTGAGCGTAGTAAAATTGGTGGTCCCTACCTCGATCCTTTCCTTGCCCCCATTGCCGCCAAAACCATCCAGTATCATCGTCTGCAGTTGTGCATTGTAACGTACCTCCCCTTCCGCTTTAAGAGCCGGCAGCCATTCGTTTCTTGACTTAGATATCTTATTCGATGCAATATCTACGTCGAGCTTATTCGCCTTCACGTCGTAACGTCTTTCAATAGCTGTTTGCATAGCCTGAGCCAGCGACAATTGTTTTGGTGGCAGAGTTTGTGAATGAGAGGCTACTGCTATCAGTATACCCATTAGTATAAAAATTCTTTCTTTCATCTGATTCTTCATTTACATTCTGAAAATTTGTACCGGTTCCAGTTTGAAGATCTTTCGCATCGAAAAAACATTGCCGATGAGGCTGATGGCAAACGTGACGAGAAACAACCCCATCAATAAAGCCGGTGAATAGATAATAACCTGATTAACTGCTGCCATTGCCGCCTGCAAACCGTAAAGCAAAGCCAAAGAAGCAACGAAGCCCATCAGGGCATAGATCAGGCACTGCCAGAGGATGAGTTTTGCAATAAGGAAGTTGCTTCCTCCAATGGCTTTGATGGTTCCGTAGTCGCGGATATGGTCGTTCACGGAAGAGAACATCGTTAATCCTACAATGATGATTCCTGTAAGCAGCGAGAAGCCGATCATCAGGTAGAAATTCGCTACAATGCCACTTGCCGTTTTTACATACTCGACGGAGACTTCCGAAAAGTCTTCACCAGTGTAAGCTTTCACTGCCGGAATAGTCCTGTTAATCTCTTTCACCACTTTTCTGATTTCTGTACTGTCTGCAGAAATGCTTTTAACCAGGAAGGCGCTCACGCTATTGCTGCTAAAACCAGTCAGTTGCCGTGCCCGTTCCACCGTCGTGATGATATTGTATTGCCCCAATCCCGCATTATTTACAGACATCCCACTCACAAAAACCCGCTTGTCATTAAGCCTGAAATGTTCGCCCATTTTGATGTTTTCCATATTTTCCACATCTCCTGCATCAATTATGACGGCACCCTCATTCTGAAGATTGTTCAAATCCGTTTCATGCGTGTAGAAGGCAGGAGCCCCGGCCATCTCGGGATATTGAACGCCGATGATTTGTGCCATGGCCGTACCACCCGATTTAAATTTGGTAGTTCCGCCCGCTACAACAACCGGATAAACTTTATCCACACCTGGAATAGATAGCAATTCGTTGCCCACACGCTTGTCGACATTGACCAGCGAGGTGGAAGAAGTGCTTTTTTTATCTACGGCATAGATATACTCCTTATTTCCCTTTACAATTCCCAGGCTCATATCAAGAATATTATTCAGGATACCAAGTTGTGCGCCGATCAGGAAAATGGAAATCACAATACCGCACAAGATTCCGATGAGCTTGGCCTTGTCGTACGACATAAAACGCAATGCTGTATTCCACATAACCGCTTATTTTAGGTAGATCTTACAATCCACTTTATTATTGATATTAACTTGTGAACCGGCATTAAGCAGTACTTTCACTTCTCTCACGCGCCTGTCTTCTACACTGTTCTCATCAGAGAAAAGTGATTTTTTCTTCAGAAATCCGGCGATATAAGTGACGGTACCACTCCCTATTTTTTGCCCGTTCATTTGTGAGAATACCTCCGCCTTCATTCCCTTCTCTACTTTATCCGAGAAAAGCTCATCCACTTCAGTTACGGCGATCAGCGGACCATCAGGAGCAAACTGCCCAAGCTTTTGTCCAGGCGTTACATAATCTCCCGGGTGAACGTCCCATTGCAGTACCCTACCTGAAAAAGCCGACTTTATTTGCCGGTCAGATAAGATCGCTTTCCTGTATTTGATATTCGCATCAATCTCCTGCACCTTGCTTTTCTGCTGGCCGATGTCGGCTATGAGTTTCTGGTAATCGTATTGAAGCCTGTTGACTTTTGACTTACTATCGTTAAGTGCCTGCTCAGTGATCGCTTTGCTCTTAAATAACTGTTCGTTTAAAGCTACATCCTTTTGCGCCTTTTCAAGATCGCTAAGCATCGCTTTCGCATTTTGCTGCGCCGAGAGAATGGCTGCTCTTTGTGCCGGAGCCTTGCTTTGTTCTATGTCCAGTAAAGCCTGATCCGTCTGGTTATCCAGCAAGACCAGGTCGCTTCCTTTGCTCACGACCTGGTTTTCGGAAGCGGCAATTTTGGAAATGCGCCCATTGGCATTGGCATAGATATTCAGCAAGCCTTTTTCGGGCTCGATCCGGGCGATTCCGACCACCATATGGATGGCCACCTTTTTAGAAACAGTATCATTTTTACTTACAGGATCGTCATTTTTATTTTCGCCGGAACAGGAAACCAGCGCCAGCGCCATCATGATTCCTGAAAAGGGTATAGTCATTTTAGTTTTCATCGCTAAAAATTTGAGTGTATTAATGTTTCATTGCATCGGCAGCCTGCACCACCGATATTTTGCCGTTGTTTATTTCTATTGCCCGGTCGGCATACGAAGCCAACCGGGGATCATGCGTTACCACCGCTACCGCTTTACCACTTTTGGCGAGTTGCTTCAGCTCTTCCATTACAATGTAGATGCTGTCTTTGTCCAGTGAAGCAGTCGGCTCGTCACACAGAATAATCTTAGGGTCGGTCACCAATGCCCTGGCAATGGCGATACGCTGCTGTTGCCCCCCCGATAATTGTCGTGGAAGCTTTTTGCGGTGGTCCAGCATATTTACTTTTTCAAGGGCGTCGGTTGTCCGCTTTTTAATTTCCGACGATTTTAAGCCGAGCATTTTTAAGGGAAATGCAATATTGCCCTCGGCTGTAAGCGGAGCCAGCAAATTGAATTGCTGAAAAACAAATCCGATAGTTTTCAGTCGGATGGCTGCCATTTCCACAGCAGATAAGGTATTAGTCGTTTTACCATCTATCTCTAGAACGCCTTCTGTAGGGTTTATAAGGCAGCCCAATAAAGAAAGCAACGTTGTTTTACCCGAACCAGATGGACCAATGATCAACAAAAGTTCTCCCTGATTAATTTTGAGAGTACAGTCGTCTAAAACGGCCATTTTTCCTGTCGGCGAATCATAAACTTTACTTGCATTTAGTAATTGCGCTATCATCTCTTTTAATTATGAAGCAAAATTACTGCAGCATAATGAAGCAAAATAGCGTACTTTGTCTTAATAATACTCATAAACGGTCATTATGAAAATCAAACTTGAATCAAAAGACGGACTGGGAATGCTCGATGCTTTTGCGAGAGAAGTGGGCAGCATCGTTGAAAACGGAAGAGTGGAAATTCCTGAAGAGTTTGGAGTGGGTTATATTCAGGGCTTTAATTTCGATGAACGGTTGCGAATGATGATACGGGACTACGAGCTGCACCATGACTTTGCTATCAGCCGCAGAAATCAGCCGTCAAATATGCTGATATTTAATTTTCAGCATATTATCAAGACAGCCAGGACACCAGCCAGTTCCAAATTACAGCCCTCCGTACAGATTACCACCCAGGGATTGAACGCCGTTTTTGTACCCAAAAACACAGTTCAGAATTCTATTGTGTTGGGAATTGATGCCGGGTACCTGAGAGAATTGATTGGGACACGCATTAATCACCCTTTGGTGAACACCATTTTGGAAAATAAACAGCCTCTGTTGTTTGAGGAAATTGTAGTTGCTCCGCTGTTGAAAGTTGTTGATAATATCGTGACTGCTGACGTTCCACTGTTGCTTCGGAATTTTTACTACAAACTAAAAACACAGGAACTCATTTGCCAGTTACTGATTGCACTTGTCAGCAGGGATGAGAAGAAAGTGTACGGTTTGAATATTGCCGATATCAAAATGCTCTATCAGGTGAAAGAACGTCTATTGCAAGACCTTGAACAAGCACCTTCCATTGCTGAACTATCCCACTTTTCCGGTATGAGCGAAAGCAAACTTAAAAGACTGTTTAATCAGGTTTTCGGTAAGAGCATATTTCAGTATTTCCAAAATTTCAGAATGCAGGAAGCGGCCCGCTTGCTGAAAGAAGAACGATTGTCCGTTTCCGAAGTGGGTTATCAGCTTGGCTTTTCAAACCTCGGCCATTTCGCCAAAGTATTTGAAGAAGTGATCGGAGTTAAACCCAAACAATATAGCAAATTAACAAGTAACTGATCCTTACCCACCGATATCATAAATCATCCGGCGTAATTCTTTACGAGACCGTTTCTAAAAGCTGACACACTTAATTGAGCACTACCGACACACTTAATTGAGCACTACCCTTTACCATAGACTTCAGGTGTCCATTCCTAAAAAAGCTATACACAAATTAAAAAGTGTATGGAAAGTAAAAGAAGGAAAGCGAAGTCAGAGAGAGAGGGAAAGCATACGCCCTTTGACAAGCGGGAAATTAAGA
>NZ_QEAS01000030.1:22444-34204 GCF_003130405.1 Pararcticibacter amylolyticus | reverse complement strand
AAAATCTCCGCCACCGAGACAAGGAGGTGTGTCTGCCTGTTTCACCATCCTACAGTATTGTGTTGTTGTTTTAAAGAACTATGATACAAATATAACAGCCTGTTTTTTATTTTGCAAATTTTTTAACAAAAAAAGTTAAAAAATATTATTTAGTTAAATAATGTTAAAATGCGTTGACGATTTGACAATTTTTGTTTTTTGATTCTCTGGACTGAGCCGGTTCCTCCGAGCCCCGTTTGGCTCGAATTTCAGGAAATATTACAAAAAAATAAGCTCCCGATGGGCGAGAGCTCAAACTAACCAATTATAAACCTAAATTAAACGAAAGGGCTGTAGGGGAAGGAGTCGAACCTTCAAGGAGCGGTTAGTCCGTTACCGGATTTTCCGTTTTCTCCGCCACCGAGACAAGGAGGTGTGTCTGCCAGTTTCACCACCCTACAGTGTGTTAACGATTTTTTCACCGTTGTTTAATACAAATATAAATGTGTTCGTATATTTGTTGCAAATATTTTAACGAATTATTTTAATTTTTGTTAACTTTTTATTTACTTCGTAAGTATATTAATATCTTTCAAAAAATCAATGGAAAAGAAGAGCGTTAATTCAGAAATTGATAATCTGGACATGCAAATTCTGTCGATACTGATGGAAGACGCGACCATTCCCTATACCGAAATAGCAAAGAAACTGATTGTTTCGGGTGGGACCATTCACGTCCGAATGAAGAAAATGCAGGATCTTGGAATTATCAAAGGATCAAACCTGGTTGTTGATCCCCAAAAAATCGGGTATGACGTCTGTGCATACCTTGGAATATACCTGGAAAAAGGATCCACTTATAAGGATGCGGTTGCCAAGTTGGTGAAGATCAAGGAGATTGTTGAGCTGCATTACACCACAGGGGCATGGAGTATGTTTGCGAAGATCATTTGCAGGGATACTAACCATCTTCGTGAAGTGTTAAATGAGAACATTCAGACCGTGGAGGGGATCTCCAGAACAGAAACCTTTATCTCTCTTGAAGAGAGTATCAAGCGGCAGATAAACCTGGATTTATAATATAGTCTTCTTTTCTGATAAAAATAAAAAAAAGCCATTCTCTCGAATGGCCTTTTCTATTTTATATAGTGTGGTCCTTACTTTTTCACGTACAGGACATCCTTTACAGCTTTTACTACTCTTTCTGCATTTGGTAATGCTTCTTTGATTAGCGTAGGAGCATATGGAAGTGGCACATCTGCTGAAATGACTCTCACTACAGGCGCGTCCAGGTAATCGAATGCATCTTTCTGTACTTTGAATGCTATATCAGTTGAGATTGAAGCAAGAGGCCATGCTTCTTCCACAATAACCAAACGGTTGGTTTTCTTTACAGAGTTAATGATGGTATCGTAATCAATAGGGCGAACTGTGCGAAGATTAATCACTTCGGCATTAATTCCTTCCTTAGCCAGCTCTTCAACTGCCGGATGAACCACTCTCGAAAGCATTTTTCCGAAAGATACGATCGTAACATCCGTACCTTCCTTTTCTACATGTGCCTTTCCGATCTCAATATAATATTCTTCTTCCGGAACCTCACCTTTATCTCCGTACATAAGCTCTGATTCCATGAAAATTACCGGATCAGGATCCACGATAGATTGCTTTAAAAGACCTTTGGCATCATAAGGATTAGAAGGTACAACAACCTTTAATCCCGGGCAGTTAGCATACCAGTTCTCAAAATTCTGTGAATGCTGAGCTCCCAGCTGACCTGCATTTCCGGTTGGCCCGCGAAATACGATAGGCACAGATATCTGGCCGCCGCTCATAGAAAGAACTTTTGCAGCTCCATTGATGATCTGATCGATGGCTACCAGTGAAAAGTTAAAGGTCATGAATTCTATGATCGGACGAAGGCCGTTCATAGCAGCGCCGGTTCCGATACCAGCAAATCCCAGTTCAGCAATAGGGGTATCAATTACGCGCTTAGGGCCAAATTCATCGAGCATTCCCTGGCTCACTTTATATGCGCCATTGTATTCTGCTACCTCTTCGCCCATTAAGAATATCTTTTCATCTTTACGCATCTCTTCGTTCATTGCTTCACGAAGCGCTTCTCTGAACTGTATTTCTCTCATTGTTTGCTTGAATGATTGTTTGGAACGCAAATATACGCAGGATTGTTAGAGAAACAAGGATGGATTACAGAAGTGTACCGGGAGATAAGTGGTATGACAGTTTAATGGCAAATACGCACCTGGTAAAATAAAAACGGCGGGTTAAGCCCCGCCGTTCCATTGTTTAATCATTAGATGCCGGTTTAAGCATCCCCTTTTCTTTCCTTTAACTTCTTGTGGAACCCGCCCTTGTGCGATTTCATTTTTTCCTGGCGTTGCGATTTCAGCTCTGCATATGCCTTCTTCTGATCGCTGTTGAGTATTTTGTTGATCTTTTCATCCGAAGCATCGAACTTCTTTTTCTGCTCACTGAAAGCTTTTTTCCGGTCTTCACTTGCCTGGGCTCTTGTCTTCTCCATGTCTTTTGCCCGGTCGAGATTGATCTTGTAAATCTCTGTCTTTTGCTGCTCAGACAAGGCCAGTTTCTTTGCCATGTGATCTGTCATGATCTGAGCCTTTTCTTCCGGTGTCTTTTTTGTTCTTTCGGGTCTTTCCTGCGCATAAGAACCAGCTGTGATTCCTGTTAGTAGAAGCGCTGCTAAAATGATCTTTTTCATATTGCTATTGTTTATATCTAAGTGTGTGTGTTTAAGTAATAGATAGATTTGGTGGCAGTAGGTTTAAGCATAGAAATGTTAAAATTTGTTAAGAGCCAGCGGTTGAGGGGAATTAAGCAGGAAATGACAGATTGCTTTTTATCTTTGCTGTGTTAATCAGATAAGTGTGTCAATCAGAATGGTTTTTAAGATTTCTGCGCTTTGGTCAATCGTTTTACTATGCTGGGTTTGGAACCCGGTAAAGGCCCAGACAAAGTCTCTGTACGATCCGTCAGCTAATGCCGGGGCTGATATTGCCGCTGCGGTAACAAAAGCTGGCAAAGAAGGAAAACATGTTTTTCTTCAGATCGGGGGCAACTGGTGTGTATGGTGCCTGCGGTTTAATAAGCTTGTCACGGAAAATGATACGCTGAAAAAAGCAATAGACACGGGTTTCGTAACCGTCCATGTAAATTACAGTAAAGAAAACAAGAATGAGGAAGTTCTTGCGTCTTTAGGCTATCCCCAGCGCTTTGGTTTTCCGGTATTCGTGATTCTTGACGGGAAGGGAAAACGTCTGCATACCCAGAACAGCGCTTATTTGGAAGAAGGAGAAGGGCATAGTGCCAAAAAAGTTCTTGAGTTCCTGAAAGCCTGGTCGCCGGATGCATTAAGGTCCGAAAACTACCGGAAATGACAGGGTGATTGCCTGTGTCCATAAAAAAACAATGTTATCAATGAAAATAAGCGTGTTAAAGACTGCCGGAGTATTGTTGTTTTCTGCAGTGATCGGGTTCTGCCATCCGTCATCTGCTCAGGAGAATAAAGTGCTCGCTCCGGAATTCAGAATTTACAGGGAGACTCCTGAAAAGATCAACGACCTGGTGCATACGAAATTGGATGTGAGATTTGATTACGGGAAGAAATATCTCTATGGGAAAGCCTGGATCACGCTTAAGCCGCATTTTTATCCTGCAGATTCTCTCCGGCTCGACGCAAAGGGAATGGATGTCAAAAAGGTTTCGTTAATAGAGGGAACGAAATTATTGCCCCTTAAATACACGTATGATGGCAAATACATCCTGGTCAGACTAAACCGCACGTACAGCAGGAATGAAAAATATACAGTATTCGTCGATTATGTATCGAAGCCCGATGAACTGAAGGCAACGGGAAGTGCTGCGATATCGGATGCAAAGGGCTTATACTTTATAAATCCGGATGGAAAAGATCCGGATAAACCGGTTCAGATCTGGACGCAGGGAGAAACTGAGGCTTCTTCTGTGTGGTTTCCCACCATCGATAAACCCAATCAGAAAACTACTTCTGAGATCAGTATGACCGTTCCTGGAAAGTATGTCACGTTATCTAACGGGAAACTGGTATCACAAAAGAGTAATACCGACGACACGCGGACGGATACCTGGAAGATGGATCTCCCGCACTCCCCTTATCTGTTCATGATGGCAGTTGGTGATTTCAGAATATACAAAGACAAGTGGAAAGATAAGGAAATAAACTATTACCTGGAGCCGGCCTATGCCCCCTATGCTAAGGAAATTTTTGGAAATACTCCCGAAATGATAGATTTCTTTTCGAAGAAACTTGGAGTTGATTTTCCCTGGAACAAATATTCGCAGGTAGTAGTGCGGGACTATGTCAGCGGTGCCATGGAAAACACAACGGCTACCTTACACGGCGAATTTGTGCAGGCTACTTCGCGTGAACTTCTGGATGAGCATAAGGGAGAAGATGTGATTGCCCACGAATTGTTCCATCAATGGTTTGGCGACTATGTAACGGCCGAGAGCTGGAGCAATCTGCCAGTGAATGAATCTTTCGCCGATTTTAGTGAGTTATTGTGGAATGAATATAAGTATGGCAAAGATGCCGGGGATGCCCATGGATATAAAGCAATGGAATCTTATCTCAATTCTAAGCCTGATTCAGCCAAGCAGCTGATTCGTTTTCACTACCGCGATAAAGAAGACATGTTTGACCTGGTAAGCTATCAGAAAGGAGGGCGTATCCTGAATATGCTGAGAAATTATATCGGGGAGGACGCGTTCTTTAAAGGACTTAACCTTTATTTAAAACAGAACGCTTTTAAAAATGGAGAGGCTCATCAGCTTCGGTTGGCACTGGAAGAAGTGAGCGGGAAAGATCTCAACTGGTTCTTTAACCAATGGTTCTTCAGGAGCGGACACCCTGTTTTAAAAATAGATTACGCGTGGGACGAGGTATCTAAAACCCAAAAAGTGATTCTGCAGCAAACGCAGCAGGGGGATGTGTTTATCCTTCCCTTTGCCGTTGATATTTATGCTGGCGGGAAGAAGATCCGGCACAACGTTTGGATGAGAGAAAAAACGGATACACTGGATTTTGCGGTGCCTTCTAAACCCGACCTGGTAAACGTAGATGCAGAGAAGATCCTTCTTTCGAAAAAGGAGGATAACAAGCCTCTGGAGCAATTTATATATCAGTACTTTAATGCGCCGCTGTACCTCGACCGGCTGGAGGCTATAGAGGCTTGCTCTGAGAAGCAACTGCAGAATGCGGAAGCCAGAAATGTAATGATCGCTGCGTTAAAGGATAAATCCCAGGATCTGAGAATTCGTGTGATCAATGCACTGGAGCTGGGAAATAATCAGGTGAAGGACGCAGCACTGCCGGTATTAAAAGACCTGGCAGCTCATGACCCTAAAACGCTGGTTCAGGCGGCTGCCCTTGGGGCTTTGGCCTCTTTCAGGGACCCGGCTAACCAGGTGTTATTTGAGACCGGGATGAAAAGCCGTTCGTATGCCGTTCAGGGTGCTTCACTCCTCGGAATGGCTTTGATCACACCTGCGGAAGCATACCCTCTTGCAAAAAGCCTCGAAGCAGATAGCAGAGGCGAACTTGCCAAAGCTATCGTTACCGTATATGCACTGAAGGGAAGTACCGTTGATTTGCCGTTTGTGGAAAAAGCTTACAATAATGCTGAGCTTCAGTCGAAGGTTGAAATGGCACCGGCATATATAAATCTCCTTTCACGTGTAAATAACACTGCACTGGTTAAAGAGCGGGTAAGCGGCTTTAAAGATTTGGGCATAAAGTATAAACAATACGGCATTGATAAATTTATCCTTTCCCTCTTCGAACGCCTGAAGCAGGAGAAAGAGGCCCAGCTTTCATCAGCAAGTCCCGAGGTTAAAGAACAGCTAAACCAGCAGATTGCTGCAATAGTCTCTTCCATCCGCGAACTGCAAAAGTCCACGGAAGGCTGAAACCCGGATATCTTGCCATGTAAGCATAATTCATAAATCAAAAAATGTAATTCTCATGTCGCTCCCCCTTTTCCGTCCTTTTGATCATTTTGATTTTAGCGATTCAACGTGCTTCCTTACCGGTCAGAAAGCTGTTGATCACATAACCGTGTTCCCGGAATGGATGATCGGTCAGTTTGGTCTCTCCGGCAAACCGTTTAAAATGCTCGACGAACGGGTTGTTTCATACAGCGATATCAAAGTTCCTGTTTCGGCGGAAGCATTGTCGGCTCTCGGGCAGCTGGAATCCGAAATATCAGAAGCCTTTGCTCTGGGATATGAAGCAGTGAATGCCATGGATCCTGTAAAATTATTTCAGTGGACGGCAAAACAGGTATATGGAATTATTCATAATGAAGTCAGGGCAGGATTAAGGCAGCAGGCGGCTATAGGAGAGCCGTTTAATTTCTCTCAGGGCTTAATGCATAAGTTCGGGAATCTTCACCTGATGCTTCAGTCGCTGATCAGGCCGGTTGAATTTGAAGGAGTGCAGCCATGGACAATCAGGGTCTTCCCTGTACGCAATCCGGATGACACCTTTATCTACAGGGATGAAATAAACACGCTGGTATTTTCTCTTAGAATGGCCGATTTTGGTTTGATTGCCTGTCTTCAGGACAATGGAGAAAGTGCGCATTATCATCGCAGCATTCTTGAAAAAGTGAAAGGCAAGGCCCTTCAGCCGGAGCAATTCGAGGAGATCTGCGCCCGTTTCTTTTATTCTGCATACCTGTTTAACCGTTTACCTGAATATTCAGTTCTTTCAACGGATGAGGCAGTATATATAGAAGCTATGCCATTAAGGATTGCCAGTAAGCCTGTTTTTGATACATGGCAGGTAAAAACCTATGGCCAGGTACTCGAAAATTTCTGGAAACCCTGGGGCTATACCCTTTTTGAGATTATTAAAGATCCTGAAAAACCTATGAGCTTTATCGAGGATTAAAGCCTTTACATGCCAAGCTGGCGGAGAAACGCAGGAATTATTCCGGGAACAAAGATGATCGTAATGATGAGACCCGACAGCGCACCAAAGAAGTGGGCATCGTGATTGATATGACTCGATTGCCGCGAAGCGTAGGCACTGTAAACCAGGTATAGTATTCCAAAGACGACTGCATTCATCGGAATAAAAAAGACCCCGATGGTGGCCATCGGATTGAAAAGAATATAGCTGAAAACAACGGCAGAAATCGCTCCCGATGCCCCCAGGCTGTTATACCCGAACTGGTCCTTATATTTTAATATCGTGCTCATGTCACTCAGCGCCAGGCTGGCAACATACAGGATTCCAAACTGCCAGTGCCCCATCATTCTTTCAAGCGGGAAAGCAAAGAAATAGAACGAAAACATGTTGAAAAACAGGTGCATCCAGTCCTGGTGGATCATGCCGCTTGTGAAGATCGAATAAACACGCTGTCCCCTGCTTACGCTGTAAGGATGGAGCATGAATTTTCCGTAAATACCCGGGTTTGAAAATGCATATATACTGGTTACCAGCGTAAAAATAAATATAGCGCTTGCTACCGGCGTTTGATTAAGATATTCCATCATAAGGTGCGAAATCTACGAAAAAATAATTGATATATCCTGGCTGGACAGTGGTACAGGGAGACGTATGATATTTTATCTCCGCTGTTTTAACATCCGGTTTGCATCTGTACATTTACATTTTAAACGAAAGATTTATATGGACGCTATAAAAGATTATTCATTTACTGTTTTAGAACGGTTTATGAAATATGTAACGATAGATACTCAATCAGACCCCTATTCAAAAACGACCCCTTCTACAGAGAAACAAAAGAATCTCGGAAAAATTCTGGTAGAAGAGCTCCATGCAATCGGAATTGCAGACGCCGAACTGGATGAGCATGGCTATGTATATGCAACAATTTCCGCTACAACAGAAAAGGAGGTACCTGTAATCTGTTTTTGTTCGCACATGGACACCTCTCCCGACTGTAGCGGTACTGGTGTAAAGCCCGTTATTCACAGGAATTATAACGGGGGAGATATCATATTACCTGCTGACCCTGCACAGGTTTTAAGACCTGCAGATCACCCTGATCTAAAGTATCAGAAGGGCAACGACATTGTTACTGCCGATGGAACTACCCTGCTTGGAGCCGATAATAAGGCTGGCCTTGCTGAGATAATGGACGCTGCCTGTTTTCTCATGAAACATCCGGAGATAAAACATGGGAAGATCCGGATATTGTTCACGCCGGATGAAGAGATAGGACGGGGAGTCGATAAGGCAGATCTGAAGAAGCTGGGAGCCCGGTTCGCCTATACAGTCGACGGGGAGACCTGCGGTTCTATCGAGAATGAAACTTTTTCAGCAGATTATGCTGTCTTAAGCATTAAAGGTGTCAGCTCACATCCCGGCTTTGCAAAAGGGAATATGGAAAGTGCCCTTAAAATAGCATCGGAAATTGTTTCCGTCCTTCCCAAGGATCGTCTGTCTCCCGAAAGCACAAATGCAAAAGAGGGATTTATTCATCCTATTGCAATAAAGGGGACCGTTGAGGAAGCAACTATTGAGTTTATTCTGAGGGATTTTGATGATGCCGAGCTTAAGAATCATGAAAGGATACTTCATGCCATTGCAGAAGAAGTAATGGAAGGTTATCCCCGCTCATCTTTTTCGCTTGAGGTGAAAGAACAATACCGCAACATGAAGAGAATTCTGGATCAGCATCCCGATCTGATCCGTTTTGCAGAAGAAGCCGTGAGACGCGCAGGACTCGAGCCGAAGCTTCAGAGTATCAGGGGTGGAACTGATGGATCAAGGCTTTCATTTATGGGTTTACCCTGCCCTAACATCTTCGCCGGAGAACATGCTTTTCACGGCAAGCAGGAGTGGGTATCTGTACAGGATATGCAGAAAGCGGTGGAGACCATTGTTAACATTGCAGTGGTATGGGAGGAACTCAGCTAGCTGACTGATAAGGATGGACGGGAAAAGTGAAAAAGGCTACCGGGCGTATCTTACCCCAGCCATACACGTGCTGTTCTGGGTGTCGCTCTATGTGTTGCTCAATCTGCGGTGGTTCTGGGGAACGGGCCCCCGCATCCCGGTCAATATGCAGTACCGGTTCCTTTTCAACAGCATGCTTTTGGTCGGCTTTTTTTACCTGAATGCCTTCTATCTTTTCCCGGTATGGTACCGGAAAAAGGGGTGGATAATTTATCTCCTGCTGATCGTGCTTGCCGTCATTGTTCTGACCCAGTTCCACAATGTCCTTTCTGATGCTTTATTTCCGCTAAAAAATCATTGGAGAGGACGAAGGGGGACATCTTTCTATTCTGTGCTTCCCTATATTTTTATATTAGGGATAAGCATCAGCTACAGGATCATATCGGATTCTGCCCGGCAGGAAAGACGGCTTAAGGAAAAGGAAAATGAGACACTTAAAACTGAGCTGGCTTTCCTGCGGTCTCAGGTGAGCCCTCATTTTATGTTTAATGTGCTGAATTCCCTGGTTTCCCTGGCCAGGAAAAAATCGGATCTTATGGAGCCTTCCCTTATTCAGCTTTCAGGTTTAATGCGGTATATGCTTTATCAGAGCAACAGCGAAAAAATATCCCTGGATCAGGAAGTAAAGTATTTGAAAAGCTTTGTAGATTTACAGTTATTGAGATTTGGTGATGATCTTGAACTTGAGATGGCGTTCCCGGCTGATCTTTCGGGTTACGAAATTGAACCAATGCTTCTGATTGCACTTGTAGAGAATGCCTTTAAACATGGAGTCGGAATGGCTGATAATCCGGTTATAAAAATCAAGCTTAACCTCGAAAGAGAGACCGGTTCTCTTTCTTTTACCGTGGAGAATACCATAGCCTCCTTTAACGAGATGAAGGATAAGAGTTCGGGTATCGGTCTTTATAACATGCAAAGACGCCTGGAGCTTTTGTATCAGGGACGTTATCAAATGGAAACATCGCAAACCGGAAATACTTTTGTGTCAAACCTGAAGATAAAGCTGCAATGATACGTTGTTTAGTTGTTGATGATGAAAAGCTTGCCATCGAGCTCATGGAAGATAATATCCGCCAGGTTCCATTCCTGGAGCATGCTGGAAGCTGCAGGAACGCGATGGAGGCAACTTCTTTCCTGAGCCGCGAGCAGGTAGATCTTATCTTTCTTGATATTCAGATGCCCGGGCTTTCAGGCCTCCAGTTTATCGGGAGCCTTGCAAAGGCTCCAATGATCATTCTGGTTACGGCATATGAAAAATATGCGCTTGAAGGATTTAATCTGGATGTACTGGATTATCTTGTAAAGCCGGTTCCTTTTGAGAGATTTTTCAAGTCTGCTAATAAAGCAAATGAGTTATTCTTGCTCAGAAATCAGTCAGATGCTCCGGTTTCTGCTGCGCAGGAATATCTTTTTGTGAATGCGGATTATTCACTTGTCCGGATCAATATCCCGGATATCCTCTATATTGAGGGACTGAAAGACTATATCAAGATTTATCTCGTTCATAACCCCAAACCCGTTATTACCCGTTTAAGCATGCGGCATATGGAAGAAAAGCTCCCGCAGGGCAAGTTCTTACGGGTTCATCGCTCTTATATTATTTCCCTTGATAAGCTGCTTGCGTTTAAGAAGAACCGGGTTCTTCTTCCGGAGGTCGAAATTCCGGTTAGTGATAACTGCCGGGAAGCCCTTCTCTCTTACATGGGACACCAGATATAGCAACCATCTCTGAAATAGGGCTGTTTGTCGCGTTATTTTACCAGCCTGTATCTTTCGTGGAATGTCCGGATAATATGTTTTAAACTTGCAGCGCTAATCACTGTCATATAATCATGCCAAACACACACTTAACAATATTAGTGAGGAAATTATTGCCTTTACTGTTCATCATGCTGGCCCCCGGCTTCCTTTTCGCTCAAAGCGGAAGAACGGTAAGCGGCGTTGTCCGCGATTCGACTGGTACCAGCGTCATTGCTGCAACCGTTAAGCTTACCTCCCCAAAGGACTCCCTGTTTACGAGAACAGACATAGACGGGAACTTTACCTTTCGAAATGTTCAGTCCTCACAATTCGTTATCAGTGTGACCAGCCTCGGTTACCGGAATTTTAACCAGCGGTTCCTGTTCAAAGATGACACTGCTCCTCTTAAGTTAAATCCCATTACCTTAAAGAGTCAAAGCAAAATGCTGAATGAGGTGGTGGTTTCAGGGACTGCTCCTGTGACAATTAAGGAAGATACGGTTGAATATCGCGCAAGCGACTACCCGGTAAGAGAGAACTCTGTCGTGGAGGATGTGATCCGGAAACTGCCGGGAGTGGAAGTGGATAAGGACGGGAACGTAACTACTCAGGGTAAAAGTGTTACCCGGGTTCGCGTTAACGGGAAGGATTTCTTTGACGGCGATTTGAAAACAGCTACGCAAAATCTTCCCGCAGAAGTAATTGAGAAGATCCAGATAGTCGATGATTATGGTGACCAGGCAAATGCAAGCGGTATTCGCAATGGCGATCCTGAAAAGATCCTGAATATCACTATAAGTCCGAGTAAGAACAAAGGGATGATGGCCAACTTTGCCATTGGGGGAGGAAATGACGCCAGGGAGGATGTAAATGCCAGCATAAAAAATGATGGCAGGTACCTGGCTACAGGGATGGTTCAGCTTATGAACAATGATCAGCAGCTGGCCGGACTTTTAAATATTAATAATACCAATGCGTCACTTTTTGATTTTGGCGGAGGCGGTAATCAGCGGGGAGGAAGGTTCCGCATG
>NZ_QEAS01000030.1:0-22415 GCF_003130405.1 Pararcticibacter amylolyticus | reverse complement strand
TGCAGGAATTACTGATACCAAGGCGGGAGGCCTGAATTTCAGGGATGATTTTGGAAAGAAAATAAGCTTCTATGGAAGTTATAGTTTCCAGAACCGGAAAACCGATCTTATTCAAAACCGCCTTTCACAGACGATAAGTTCTGATTCTCTTATCTCCACTTCTTCTCTGAGCAATTCAAATAATACAAGCAATAGTCACAGGCTTAATTTTAACCTGGAATACAAGATTGATTCCATGAATTACCTGAAGGTTTCTCCTTCCTTTAATTACGCCAGCAACGGATCCGATGGATATACCAGCGCGGTGATCAGGGAACTTTCTATGCAGGATCAGAATACCATGTCTATAAGTGATTCCAAATCGCCTGCCGTTGGAGGTGATATGCTCTATAATCACCGCTTCCAAAAAGCAGGGCGCAATTTGTCACTTAGCTTTTCTGTTAACAATTCCTCCAGTGAAAACAATCAGGATGTAAACGATGATTTTCGCTTTTATAACAGAAGTGACTTCAACTTATTCAGAGATTCAACGTCGCACCGGCTGATTTATACCAATAATGAACGGTTTAATACTGAGACTAACGTCACATATACAGAACCCATTGGCGTTTATTCCAGGATAGACTTTACCTACAACTTTAACCGGACATCGTATGATAACAGCAGGGTCACAGAGCTTGAGCTCGGAGAAGACTTTGTCAGATCCGACTCCCTGAGTAATGTTTTTGATTATTCTTTTGCGACCAACCGGTTCGGATTGAGTTACCGTTACGACCGGCAAAAATTATATAACTTTTCTTTTGGTCTGGCAGCGCAGCCTACCTTGCTGAAAGGCTACTCGGAAACGAATGGTGTCAGTGTGAGACGTGAAGGATTTAATCTGGTACCCAGTGCACGTTTTGTATATAATTTCGCCCGGTCACGTTCTCTGAATATTGATTATTCCGGTTCTGCCAGCGAGCCTTCATATAATCAGATACAGCCAGTAGTGGATTTGAGTAATCCTCAGCGCCCGGTGATCGGTAATCCTGATCTGAAATCTGCTTTTAATCAGAACCTCAATATCCGGTATAATAATTTCGATCCGGCGAAAGGTACTTTCTTCATAATCGGAGCGTCAGGAAATATTACGAATGACCGTATTATCAGTAACATTGTAAGGATGAGGCAGCCGCTTGTAAATGGAACAGACACTACTTATAATCTGATTCAGCAGACAAGTTATCTTAATGCTGATGGTTATTACGCGGCCAGGGGATTTTATGCATGGTCGCAGCCTTTTGCTGAGCGTAAGTATACCCTGCGCCTAAACGGATCATTGAATTATACCAATGACGTTGCATATTCAGATAACATAAAAAACATAGGGAAAACCTGGTCGCTTTCTCAGGGCTTCAGGTTTCAAATTAATCCGAACGAAAACATAGATATCGCGCCGGGCGCTTCCTATTCACATTCCTGGGTAAACTATTCACTGGCTACTCCGGCCTATCAAAGTACAAGAAACACCACATGGTCGTTTGAGATTAACGGGAAGATCTATTTCCTGAAAACCTTCGTGTTTGGCTTTGACGGGAGCAAGAGTATCAACGAAGGATATTCCTCATCAATCGGATCGAACCCTCTCATCATAAATTCGTATATCGAAAAGCAGGTTTTGAACAAACGCGGCCGCTTCAGATTTCAGGGTTACGACCTCCTGAACGAAGCCAGGAGTATTACTGTTACTCCGAATGAAAACGGAACCAGGGTAGAATCGGGCAGCAACCGCCTGACGCGGTACTTTTTATTCTCTTTTGCTTACCGCCTGAACAAATTTGCCGGTGGCGTACAGGATGGCCCGCGTGATGGAGAACGCCGCAGAGAGGGTGGCTTCAGGGGTGGTCCTCCAATGGGATTCTGATAGCAGCTTAATTGGTTTGTCCGGTCACCGCTTTTGGTGCCGGGAAATAATCAATGCCATCTCCGTTCTTAAAAAACGAGTTGATTGTAACAGGCAAACGGCCGTTTGCCTGCATCATTCCGGCTATTACCTTGGTCGCCGCTCTCTGTTGCTCAGGTCCGTTCTGGTAATTAAGGAGGATCGTTTTACTCGATTCAAACCCGGGCAGGCCGGCAATGGTGTAGGGATTTGCGAAAACGCAGGACACCGTATTTAACTTTGCGAGCTCGGCAATAAAAAGCTTTAGTTCGCTGTTGTAATCCAGTTTGCTCTGAGGCCGTTTACGGTAATCGTGAATGGCAAGAACGATCTGATCATACTTCCTCAATTCTTTAAGCATCGCTGAGATATCCCTGGACGAGGCTATTTTAGAAAGGATAAAGTTCATTGAATTCGGAAAATATCTTTTCAGTTCAGTTTGAAATGGAGTCACTTCTGTGACGCCCAGGCTTATGATGGCAGTTCTGCTCAGGGTATTCATGCTTTTCAGCATGCTGTCGCTTTTCAGGACGGTCACAGATGCATCTGCCAGGCGCTGATTGAGGGAAGCAGACTCAGACCGGTTGAGCTTCGCAATAAGGCCTGTGGTATCCGCAGGACTCAAATGGTTTAGTCCCACCCAGTATTTCGCCTCCAGGACCTTCTTTACTGATTCATGTATCCTTTCCTTACTTATTAGCCCTTTCCTGACTGCTTTTTTGGTAAGCTTGATCGCACGGTGAGTATTTTCAGAAAGCTCAATAATGTCATTGCCTGCAATGATCGCTTTTACATCGGCTTCTCCATCGGGGAAGTATTTGGTGACACCCTTCATTTCCATTGCATCCGAAACGATTAATCCCTTAAATCCGAGTTCCTGCTTCAGGATACCCGTGATAATGGGAGCTGATAACGTAGAAGGAAGATGTGCGGTAGTATCAAGGGACGGTATGTTCATGTGAGCGATCATAACGCCTGCCGCTCCGGCTGCGATCAGTTTCCGGAAGGGAACAAGCTCAAGGGAGTCGAGCCTTTCACGGCTGAATTTGAGTATGGGGAGGTCGTAATGCGAATCGACATTCGTATCTCCATGCCCGGGAAAATGCTTTAAACTGGTCAGTATGCCGCCGTCCTGCATCCCGCTCATATATGCCAGTGCTTTGCTGGCCACATTGTATTTATTGTCTCCAAATGACCGGTAGCCTATTACAGGATTAGCCGGGTTGTTGTTGATGTCGGCTACAGGGGCGAAGTTAAAGTGCATTCCCATCAGCTTAAAATCTTTGGCCACCTCACGTCCCATCTGGTAGATCAGGGAAGAATCTTGTATGGCGCCGAGGCTCAGCTGGTAGGGGAACGATAGTGTACTGTCCAGCCGCATTCCCAGTCCCCATTCTGCATCCATCGCAATAAGTAAGGGCGTCTGGGAAATAGTTTGATAGTAGTTAGTCAAAGCCGCCTGCCTTACCGGGCCTCCCTGGAAGAAGACCAGCCCTCCTACTTTGTCTCTTTTTATCATTGAAGCAACAGAGTCCTCAAATGCTTTACCCTTGTCTGTATGTGCCCGGATAAAGAATAGCTGGGCGATGCGCTCCCTTTTGTTCAGGCTGTTAAAGACTGAATCTACCCATTGCTGCTGGCCGGCGCTGGTTCCTGAAAAAGGATTCCGCGGCTGGCTTATCGCAATATGGAAGAAAGCGGAGAAGAGGGCTGTCAGTAAAATAGGCCGGTTGGCAATCATATTCAATATTTTCGGTCAAAAATAACTTGCTGATCTTATTTGTAAAAATAAGCTGTCAGTCTTTTTTGTTTTGATAAGGTCCCGGCAAGTCGATACAAAAAAAGAGGGTATCAGCATGCTGACACCCCCGGTAAATCAATTCTCAGATCCTTATCTAGTAGTCGTAGTATCTGTACCAGATCCCGTACCCATTCCTGTGCCTGTGGTATCGGTGGTGGTTCCGGTGTCAGTACCTGTCTCTGTTCCTGTACTGGTGTCAGTAGTTCCTGACTGGCCCTCTCTGCTTGAAGAGCATGCTGCAAGGCCAAGTGAGGCAGATAGCAGCAGGATAAATGCTTTTGTTTTCATAGTGTCTTATTCAATTGTTAAGGGATTAATTATAGGATGTAACAAATAAGATGGCTTATAGATTTAAAAAATAAAATTATTTCAAAGTTAAATATGTATGTAAAAGAGCTTTATGCAAAATGCAGGTGTCAGGAGATCCCCTGCCTCCAGCTGCTGTTAACAAATTTTAAATATCAGCCTTTTTAAAAGTGGTAATTTTAATTTTAATAAAGAAATGCGACTATTTATATGAAAATTTCATAAAAATTGATTTTTTATTTCTTGTATTTCAATTTGTGTGTATATTTGTTGAGAAATAAAAAATAAGTGTTATGAAAAAGTTAATTTATGCAGCCGCTTTTGTTCTGGCTTTATCTGTGAAAGGTTACGCAGATGATAAAAACAAAACTGACAACAAGGAATCCGAAGTTTCTTACTTTGCATCCAATAATTTCCTTAGCAAGTATCAGGGAGCAACCAATGTAAACTGGACTGTAACATCTCAATTCCAGAAAGCTTCTTTTTCATTAAACGGAGTAAAGATGGCTGCCTTTTTTGATTCAAACGGAGATTATATTGCTACTACCCAGTACGTAGGTTTCGATCAGCTTCCAGGAATAAGCAAAAGCCGCTTAAATAAGTATTATAAGGATTACGCAGTTGAAGAGGTTGTCAGATACGACTTTGACGGACAGGAAGATTCACATCTTTATCTCCTTACTGGTAAAAGAAACTACAATACGATTTATTTCGCGAGCTTAAAGGGTAAGAATGAAAGCATCGTAGTGAAGGTTACTCCTGATGGAGAAGTTTCCTACCTTAAAAGTCTTTAATACCCGATAATTACCGGTGATAACCCGGTTTCGTTCCTTAGTTTCTTTTGGTTATGTTTAGCAGGCGAGGGTGACCTTCTCATAGGCAGAAGTGTTCAGTATGGCTTTTTTCAAAATTTCCCTTGCCCTGCATAAGCTGGCCCTTGATGCCAGTTCTGTGATATCCAGGATGCCGGCAATTTCCTTATGTGAATAACCATCGATTGCATGAAGTGTGAAGACTGTCCGGTAATTCTTTGGTAAAGTCCTTACCAATCCGAGCAGGTCTTTCGCTTCTAATTGATTCTCTGTAAATTCAAAAGGTACCTGGAAGGCTTCAGCGCCTATTTTTTCTGCAGGCAGATATCGCTGCCTTCTTCTGTAACTTTCAATGCCGGTGTTAACCATTATTCGCCGCAGCCATCCTTCAAAAGAGCCATTATGCTTATAGGTGGATATTTTTTCAAAGATCTTTATAAAACCTGTTTGTAAAATATCTTCCGCATCTGCTTCATCAAGTGCAAACCGGAGGCAAATGCTGTACATCCTGGATGCATAGGTTCTGTATAACATTTCCTGTTGTCTGGCATCCCTTTTCAGACAACCTTCAATCATTCTATTCAATCCTGCAAAACGATCAATGGTATTCATCTTTTCGTTTTCTTGCTAATGCGATGCCAATCGCAAAAATCGCTCTTAATGGTCTTTTAACGCCGGTTCTGTTCCATGGAAGTGTTCGTAAACGCACAATTGCCGGGCATTATCGCACGCAGGCAGATAGGAGTTTAGACGTATAAATATTTTTAATAAAATCCTGAATATTATAAAGATAATTCTCAAATTAGCAGTTACCTAATGCTGTATAAGAAGAAAATTTTGTTTATATGCGTGTTTAACTGCTTTTATTCGCTCCTTTTCGCTCAAAAAGCTACAGTTATATACGGAATGATAGTAGATTCTTCAGGATCTTGTGTTGAATCTGCAACTGTAAGCCTTATCAGACTTCCCGATTCCATTTCTATGGAAAGTTTGAAGAGCAGTAAAGACGGGCTGTTTCATTTTAATAAAGTTCCACGTGGCGAATATTGTGTTATCGCAGCTTATGTAGGCCATAACCGAAGCCTTAACGGACCATATCACATTCGTTCTGCTGATACATTGATTTATGTTCGCGTAACCCTGACAAAACAAGTAAGGGTACTGGATGAAGTGGAAGTTCACCCGGGTATTTCTTTTGTCGAACAAGGGCCGGGTAAAACGGTGCTCAATGTTGACAAGATGATCAGCTCGTCCGGAAACAGTGCTTTTGATGTCCTCCGGAGGGCTCCGGGAATCTTAATAAGCCAGGACGGAAGCATTACGATGAGGGGGAGGCAGGGAGTAACCCTCTCGATGGATGGTAAGGCCGTAACCCTTTCATCTGCGGATGTTGTGGAACTGCTGAAGAATACCAGTGCAGAATTGCTGGATAAAATTGAACTGATCAGTAACCCTTCCTCTGCTTATGATGCCTCCGGCACCGGAGGGGTCATTAACCTGAAATTAAAAAAGAACAAGAGTATCGGCACGAATGCTACTTTCTCTGCCGGCACAGGGTATGGGGAGAATTATAAGTTCAATTCCTCTATCCTGTTAAATCACCGGCAAAAGGCGTTTAACATTTACGCCAGCTGGGCTCTTAATGACAGCAAGAGGACAGACAGATATTTTCTTAAAAGAGCCGTCGGCTCAGGGGATGTCCGGACCAGTTTTAATGTCAGTAATCATGATATAAAATCGGTAGTGAATCATAATCTCAAAGCTGGTGCTGATTTCTATCTCTCAGGGTCTCAAACAATAGGTTTCATGTATACCGGCGCGTTTAACAGGATGTATTCTGATGAAGATAACAATACCCTGATCGGGCACGGCCTTCCCGGTAAGGATTCACTAGTTCTTACCTATTCTGATGAAAAAAGGGCTATTTCCAA
This sequence comes from Pararcticibacter amylolyticus, assembly GCF_003130405.1. GTDB lineage: Bacteria > Bacteroidota > Bacteroidia > Sphingobacteriales > Sphingobacteriaceae > Arcticibacter > Arcticibacter amylolyticus. The sequence goes on along the minus strand of NZ_QEAS01000030.1, from coordinate 15,644 downwards.
CAACGCATTTAATTTAAACTATAAATTCATTTTTGATGTCACCTCTTCCCTGAATATCGACTTTGACTATCTCCGGTATACCAGGAGGTCCGATGAGGCATTGCTGTATTATTTTTATGCCGATGGCACGGAGTTATATGGATCTTCGCAGGGCCTGATGAACCGGACGCCATCACATATTGGCATCCGCTCTGCTAAACTTGATTACTCTAAAACTTTTGGGGCCGGAATTAATTTACAATCCGGGCTTAAAAGCAGCTTTGTCAGCAATGACAGCAAACGACTGGTTAGTGATATAGATGACGAGCCCTGGCTGAAGCAGTCGTTCGTACCCGACGAATCTGATTTCAAAGAGTATATTCATGCGGCTTATGGTAATTTGAGTAAGGAATATCCCAATAAGACACGTATAGAGGCAGGTGTAAGAGGTGAGTATACGCGGACATTCAGTTCCTCCCGGTCGGGTAGCAGCGTGAAGAAAAGCTATTTTAATCTATTCCCCTCTCTGAGCCTTTCTGCAATGGCAGCCCCCGGCCACAGGGTTTCTCTGGCTTACAACCGGCGCATCTCCAGGCCTGCTTATGACGATCTGAATCCGTTCAGGTATTTTCTGGATCAATATACATACAGGGAAGGAAACCCCTACCTGCGCCCCGAATATTCGCAGTCCCTGGAGTTATCAGATGTTTACAAAGATAATTTTACAGTAACCTTGTCGTGTAATGCCGTAAAGGATTATTACCTGACATTCGCTTTGCAGAATGATACAACCCGGATAAGCAGTTCTGTTAAACGGAATCTTGACTGGTTTAAAAGCGTGGGAGCCGAGTTGATCTATCGTCTGGCAGTTGCCAGATGGCTCAGCTCTGATCTGAACCTGCAGGGCTATATCCGGAGATTTAAGTCAGACGAGGTGCTTTCTTTTCTCAGGAACAGTAGTTATTTCGCATTCAGTTCAGTTAACTCCATAAAGTTCAGGAAGAAATATACCGGTCAGTGCAACTTTAGCTATGAATCCCCCACGGTGTCAGGCATGTTCAACTTTAAACCGGTCTATGTTCTGGATCTTGGTGTGGGCAGATCTGTTTTAAACAATAACGGAGTGATACGGGTATCTCTTTCGGATGTATTTAACTCAGACCGGAGCCGTTACTATTCAGGGCTCAGCCAGCTGGCACTATCGGGTAATCAGAAAACGGAAACTAGGGTCGTCAGAGTGAACCTTTCCTATAAACTGGGGTCGAAATCAGCTGCCTCCGGTTCAGCAAGAGATGGCAGTAACGATTCTGAAAGGAAAAGAGTGGTTAATTAGGTGCTGAAGAGAATTCCTGCTATACTTGTATGGATAAAATGTTATGACAACTGAAGACTTGTATCAGCTATATAAAGAGCACCCTGTAATCTGTACCGACTCGAGGAATGTTACGCCGGGATGTCTTTTTTTTGCTTTAAAAGGAGAGAGCTTTGACGGGAACGCTTTTGCTTCAAAAGCTATCGGAGAAGGTGCTGCTTTTGCGGTGATCGACAACCATGAATTTAATCAAGGAGAGAAGTACCTGCTGGTGGATGATGTTCTGCAGTCCCTGCAGCAACTGGCCCTTTATCACAGGCTGCAGCTCTCTGTCCCTGTCATAGCCATCACAGGAACGAATGGTAAAACAACCACCAAAGAGCTGTTTAAATCGGTTTTGTCTCAGCAATACCATACCTCTGCCACTGCGGGAAATCTGAACAATCATATAGGTGTTCCCTTAACCCTGCTTTCTATAGACAGCACTATTGAAATCGCTATCGTCGAAATGGGCGCCAATCATCAGAAGGAAATTGAGTTTCTGTGCGCAATTGCCAGGCCAACTCACGGCCTGATTACGAATGTAGGAAAAGCGCACCTGGAAGGCTTCGGTGGATTTGAAGGGGTTAAAAAAGCAAAGGGGGAACTCTATCATTATCTCAGGAACAACGGCAATACTGTTTTCCTTAACAGTGACAATACTCATTTAAAAGAAATGTATGGCGCTCCCTCTGCGGGAAAGCTCATTCTTTACGGAAACGGGGAAGGAAGTGTGGTCAATGGCCGTATAGTGGAGAACGATCCTCTCCTGACTGTTGAATGGCAGTATTCCGGAGAGACGTACACGGTGAAGACCAATCTTACCGGGGCTTACAATCTTGAGAACATCCTGGCAGCTATCGTTACAGGTCTGCACTTTGGTTTGTCTCCGGATCAGGTTAATAAAGGTATCAGTGATTACGTACCCGGAAACAACCGTTCTCAGATAGTCCTGAAGGGATCCAATACTGTTATTTGCGATTATTATAACGCCAATCCTTCCAGTATGCATGTCGCGCTGGAAAATTTGGGCTCTATTTCCGCTGCTAAGAAGGTGATTATACTGGGAGATATGTTTGAGCTGGGTGAAGAAGCAGCTGAAGAACACAAGGGTGTGCTGGACAAGGCAATGACACTGAACGTAGCAGAGAGTATTTTCATCGGGCCTGAATTCTTTCGTTACCGGGACGATTACAAAGGAAGATTTTTTGAAAGTGTCAGGGAGGCTGCAGATGCCTTTGCTGCCTTAAACATTCAGGATGCTGTCGTTCTTGTAAAGGGATCGAGGGGAATGAAGCTGGAACAGCTGGTTGCGGTTTTGTAGGACCGAAGGCAGCCGGGAAGATCCTGAATGAAGAGCTCCGGAACGATATCAATAAAAAAGGCCTGATTTCGCAGGCCTTTTTTATTGATATTATTTCTTTCCGAAAGGAGCCTTAGGCATCCCTCTCATCATCTTCGCCATGGCAGCGGGATTACTGAACTGCTTCATCACTTTCCGCATATCTTCAAACTGCTTGATAAGCTTGTTTACTTCCTGGATATTGGTTCCCGAACCATTAGCAATCCGCGCCCGGCGGCTTGGATTAATGGAATCAGGGTTTTCACGTTCAAATGGAGTCATAGACTGGATGATTGCTTCAATAGGTTTGAATGCATTGTCATCTATGTCAACGTCTTTGATTGCCTTGCCAACACCCGGGATCATGCCCATCAGGTCCTTCATATTACCCATCTTCTTGATCTGCTGGATCTGGCCGATGAAGTCGTTGAAATCAAACTTATTCTTCCGGATTTTCTTTTGTAGTTCCGCTGCCTGTTTCTCATCAAACTGTTGCTGTGCTCTCTCAACAAGTGAAACAACGTCACCCATTCCCAGAATACGCGAAGCCATACGTTCAGGATAGAAGACATCAAGTGCCTCCATTTTCTCACCTGTTCCGATAAATTTGATAGGCTTGTTTACAACCGATTTGATAGACAAAGCAGCACCACCCCTGGTATCCCCGTCAAGCTTCGTGAGCACCACTCCTGTAAAGTCAAGACGGTCGTTGAACGCTTTAGCTGTGTTAACGGCGTCCTGACCTGTCATGGAGTCAACAACGAAAAGGATTTCATGCGGATTCGTGTTGGCCTTCACCGCAGCAATCTCGTTCATCATTTCTTCGTCCACTGCCAGTCGGCCGGCTGTATCGACGATCACAACATTGTGCCCGTTCTTTTTCGCTTCGGCAATCCCCTCTTTTGCAATTCCAACCGGGTCTTTCGACTCCAGGTTAGCGAATACAGGAACACCGATCTGTTGCCCGAGTACCTGCAGCTGATCAATAGCTGCGGGACGGTATACGTCGCCTGCAACCAGCAGAGGTTTTCTGCCCTTTTGTGTTTTAAGGAAATTAGCCAGTTTGCCGGAGAATGTGGTTTTACCGGCACCATTTAAACCCGCGATCAGGATAACGGTAGGGTTAGCCGACAGATCAACCTCTGTGACCGATCCGCCCATCAGCTCCGTCAGCTCATCGTTCATGATCTTGGTGAGCAGCTGTCCTGGCGATACAGAGGTTAAAACGTTCTGCCCGAGTGCTTTTTGCTTAACGTCATCGGTAAACGTCTTAGCTGTTTTATAATTTACGTCGGCGTCAAGAAGGGCTTTGCGGATCTCCTTCATTGTTTCCGCCACGTTGATTTCCGTAATAGTTCCCTGGCCTTTTAATACTTTAAAGGCTCTGTCTAATTTATCCTGTAAGTTTTCAAACATCTTTTAACCAGCTTCTAAGGGACGCAAAGGTAACGATTTTTTTCCTCTCCCCCTGACTGCGTCAATTGGGGAATTTATATATCAATCCGAGGGCCAGAGTCTGGCTTGCCTGAATTCTATCATCCGCGTCGTCGTCATAAAGCGCCACACCTGTGACAGTCACATTAATTAACTTATTTACTTTGGCTATCAGCGTAACATCCAGCCTCTGATCGATACTTCTGAGTTTTTCGTAATTGGCGAACATCGTGTAGCGGCTTTTCAGCGTTAGATTCTGCATCACATCCCGTTCATAACTGCTCACAAGCTGAAACGCCAGCTCGTTCCGGAATACCTTGCCTGTATCAACCCCATAATTCTTAGGGAATGCCTTGTAAAGGTCCTTGTCCAGTACAAAAGTCTGTCTTGCTGTTCCCGTACCTATACGCAGCCAGAAGTATTTGTCGGGCTTATACTCAAAACCCACCGATTCGGTTAGATAGCCTGGAGACATGAATCGCGAGATCGTCGTAGCTTCTTCTATCCCGTTCACTGTTTTATAAGAGAAACCTCTGTCAAACTGGGATTCAAAGTTCAGCGATCCGAAAAAGTTCCAGCTTTCAGACAGCTTCAAGCCCAGTTTGTTATCCCAGTAGATCCGGTCAGAGCTCTTTCGCTGTAACTGGCCTTTGTTTTTGATCTTTCCGTACTGAAGGATCACTTCCGATACATAGTTGATGTTCTCTTTCGTATAATCGGTCTTATAATTAAATGTCGTACCTATTGCAATAGAATTGACCCCCCCGTTCTTCCAGTTGTTACTGAAAGAAGCCTGGTTCATATTCACACCGAATGTCACCCAGTTACGCCAGTAGTTCACTTTCAGGTCGAGCTTCAGATCGGGGATCTGAACCTGCTGAAGCTGCAGTACAGGTCTGCGTACGGGAAGAGAATTCTTTTTGGGATATTCCTTCAAGTTATTTAACTGTGAAGTATCAGTTTTAACTTCCTGGCAAAGTGCTGAGAACGACAGGAATATCAGAACAGAAAGAATGTACCATTTGCCCATAATCACCGGCAAAATAAGTGAAAAAAGCCTTACTTTAAAAACTTCATTTCAAAGAAGTCAGTTCGGGAGCCGGTAAGCCTCATTTTTTTTTGCCGGGTTCGAGTGGGGGAAAGCGGTAAGCCTCAGGGTCTTTCAGGTATTGTTTGTAGCTTTCTTTAATGTAGCGGATGAGGACGTAATCATTTGCCTGCAGTATAAAATTATAAGAAGGGCGGTACTGCTGCATAAAGTCATCCAGTTTTTCATCACTTATCCCCGTAGCACTCTTCACCAGCGTCCTGGTATAGCGGTAGTTAATCATCATATCCCGGTAATCCCGTTCAATAATTTCCTGCAGATACCTGGCATTCTTCCCTTCCTTACTTAAAAGGCTGTACAAAGCGTCAATCCCGAGCCCCGCTCCGCCGAGCCCGTTGCTGCCCCCTGCCGAAAGCAGGTCCTGGGGATCACCTTTCCGGTAGATGTCGCGGTACTGCTCCTTAATTCTCTTCAGTCTCTCCGCCGGGTTTCTGATCGTATCGGTGATCACCACTTCTCTTAGCCGGATACTCGTACGCTTGAGATAAAAGACAAGTGTAGGCTGAGACCTTACGGTCAGCGTGTCCACAGCATATCCCTCTGTAGCAGCTACCAAAGTATCGCCAGGCGCCGCCTTCGTAACAAACTCCCCTTTAATATTATTATAGAAACCCTTATGCTGTCTCAGGTTATAGATGTAGACCCTGGTTACGCGTTGTTTGCTGTCGCGATCAAACACCACACCGTCAAGCGTGCGTTCCTGTGCATTTACATGGTAAACAACCTGGAGAAGCAGAAGTAAGAAAAATACCGATCGTTTCAAGCAGGGTAAATTTAAGATAAAAGACACACTTCGCGCCTTGTTTTACAACTATTAACCTATTTTGAAACAAGCAACAACTGCCCTGGTTTGATATCTCCGCCCTGGAGTGAATTTAAAATTTTGATCTCATCAACTGTAAGACCGAATTTTCTGCTGATTGAGTACAGCGTATCGCCTGCCAGAACCTCATAGATTTTCATTGCCAGAGGCGCTTTTGCCGGTTCCGCCTGTTTTACGGCTTCCGGCTGCTTTTCTTTTATTTCTATCTGCTGCTGTACCTTTTCTTCCCGTTCAGCTTTTGCAAGGATGGTTTCCCCCCTGTCGAACCGGTCGAGACCGTACCGCTCTATAAGTCCGATCAGCAGCTCAGGGTATCTTGGATTAGTAGCATAGCCCGCCTTTTTCAGGCCCTGCGCCCAGCCTTTATAATCGTTTCTGTCAAGCTGGAAAAGGAAGGCATAACGCTGTCTTTTCAGGAATTCAGAATGATCGCGGTATGATTCTTCCGCCGAATTGTAGAAGCGGAAGCATTCGCCCGGTGCATCGTCGTCCATGGCAACGGTTTTTCCCTGCCATCCGGCATGACATTTTATTCCGAAGTGATTATTTGCTTCGCGGGCCAGGGAACTGTTCCCGTTAGCAGATTCGAGCATTCCCTGCGCAAGGGTAATACTGGCCGGGATCCCGTTTTTATTCATTTCTTCAACAGCTATGCCTTTAAATCGTTCTATATAGCCATTGGTAGAGTAAACCTTTTCAATCTTTTCCCCCGTAATCACCTTGTCGGGTCTTTTTCCGGGTTTCATTCCTCCGGCATGTCTCCGGCTGCTGCAGGAAGCTAGAAAAGCAGCGCAAAAAATCAACAGTATGTACTTTCTCATTAAAATAATCTCTTTTTTAGAGACGCGGGCCCGACGACAGCAGGGCCAGTTCAACGAATACAGTTTTTCTGACGATGCTCATGTTCCCCTGCTCTATAAATGCAGCCGTTGCCCGATCTGCAGAAGGCTGCTTCTCAAACCATTTCGCAGTTTGAGCTCTCTGACAGTGGTGCCGAAACGTTTGGCTATTTCGAGCAGCGTATCCCCTTTCCTGACCAGATACACCATAGGGCCCGTTTCTTCTTTTTCCTTTTCCTCTTCGTATTTAACCGGTGTTAATACCGAAAAGGCAGCCGGATTGTTTGCATTACTGTCAAGTTCATATAAATGATACTTTTTGATGATCGCCGTCACCTGGCTTGCCCACGTTCTGCTGTGCGCATATCCCCCTCTTTGAATGCCGCGCGCCCATCCCCTGTAGTCCGCCGGTGTGTATTTCGTAAATAATCCTGTGAATCGCGTTTTCAGATGAGCTATAAAATCCGAATAGCAATCTTCCACATTTTCATATCCTTTGTAAGCGGACTTGATCTTTTTGGGGCCACTCTTGCCTTTAAGTCCAAAATGGTTATTCAAGTAGCGGGCAATTCTGCTCGTTCCACTTGCTGATTCATGAATAGCAATACCTAAGACAATACTTGCTGGTATCCCATGCTGGTTCATTGTACTTATCGCTGCTTCTTTATAGGTTTCAATGTAGTCGTCCGTCTTTGTCTGTGCAAATAAACTACCGGTAATTGAAACCATAAGGCTGGCATAAATAAATCTTTTAAGCATAGTATTACAGTTTACGGGTTATCAATAGACCATCGCGTACAGGTAGAATTAGTTTCTCTACGCGATGGTCGTTCACTACTTTTTCAGTAAAGCCACGAATATGCTGACTACGGCCATCAGTTGCTCCTCCGGTGATCTTACCGTACCAGAGCACATTATCTACTATTATAAGGCCTCCGGGCCTTACTCTCTCAAATATCAGATCATAATATGTTTCATTATTTTTCTTATCGGCATCGATGAAAACCATGTCGAAAGTCTCCTCCAGGGTTGGAATGATCTCTTCCGCATTGCCGATATGGTAATGTATCCTGTCGACGAATCCCGATTTTTCGAAATGGGTCCTGACCTGTTCTTCCAGCTCCTCGTTTATGTCGATGGTGTGAATAATGCCATCCTTTGTCAGTCCTTCAGCCAGGCAGATCGTAGCATATCCGGTGAAGGTTCCAATTTCAAGAATACGTACAGGAGACAGGATTTTACTTAGAAAACTTAGGACACGACCCTGGTAATGCCCTGAAAGCATCTGCGGTTTTGACACCTTTAAATGCGTTTCACGGTTTATGTATCTGAGCAGATCCGGTTCCGGATCACAATGTTGCTCGAGATAGGTCTGCAGTCCTTCAGTAAGCAGCTCCATTGCTGCAAATATATAAAAATATATTTTCCTGCAAGTTTTTTGCGCTTAACCATAAGATAATGAGGTTTTTATTTGAGGGCTCTGTGCTGGTTTATCCTGCGTTTCTTCAGGAAACTGTCAATTGTCCGAATAAAAACAGCCCCGTATTTGTCGAATTTATGTTCTCCTACTCCTGTAATTTCCAGCATCTCTCTTTCTGTTACAGGCTTAAACCTGGCCATTTCCTGCAAAGTAGCATCACTGAAAATAATGTAGGCAGGAACATCTTCTTCCGCTGAGAATTTTTTTCGCGTCTGCCGGAGATTTTCGAAAAGCTCGTCTTCATAATAAAAGACTTCACGCGCCTGAGAATCTGTTTTTTTCTCCCTCGCTTTCAGGGGTGGCAGTATGGTTAGCGCTGCTTTTTGCCTGCCGAACAGAATTTCCCTGCCGTAGTGGGTGATCTTGAGGGCAAAGTTCTCATCATAGGCCATTTCCAGTATCCCGAGGTGAAGCATTTGCATGAGATACCGCTGCCAGTCCACGCCGCTGATGCCTGAGCCTGCACCATGTGTTTTCAGCTTATCATACCCCGCTTCTGTTATTTCAGATCTTACAGAACCGCGGAGTATATCTATGATCATTCCTGCACTTTCTTTCTCTCCTGTTCTGGCTATCGCCGAAAGAGCTTTCTGCACCAGTACAGTACCATCGAAATGTTGCCGGGGGTACTGGCAGACATCGCAATTACCGCAATTTTCCTGCAGATTTTCGGAGAAGTAGTTCAGCAGGATCTTTCGCCGGCAAATATCTGCTTCTGCGTAGTGCTGCATCCTGGCAAGTTTCTCCAGGTTCATTTCCGATTGCGTGCTTTCGGACGCAAATTTGCTCAGGATGGTCAGGTCGGCATAACTATAATACAGAACCGTTTCTGCCGGTAATCCGTCTCTCCCCGCCCTTCCTATTTCCTGGTAATAGCTTTCCATGTTTTTAGGCAGGTTAAAGTGGATCACCCAGCGGACGTTCGATTTGTCGATCCCCATGCCAAAGGCAATAGTTGCACAAACTACCTGCGTGTTATCGTTGATAAAATCCTCCTGAACCCTTGCCCTTGCAGATGCGCTCATACCAGCATGGTAGAAAGTAGCAGATATACCTGCGTTCTTCAGGGCAGTGGTGACGTCCTCGCATTTATTCCGGCTCGAACAATAAATAATGCCGCTCTGATTTTTATGTTTCCTGACAAACTGGATGACCTCCAGCAGTTTTTGTCCCGGCGGAGTTCCTGTCCTGACTTCAAGGCTCAGGTTTGGCCGGTTAAAAGAGGAAATAAACGTTGTGGGTTTCTTCAGGCTGAGCTGACGGATAATGTCTTTCCTGGTAACCTTATCGGCAGTTGCAGTAAGCGCAACAAAAGGAATATGCCCGAACCTTTCCCTCAGTAACCCCAGCTGAATATATTCCGGCCTGAAGTCGTGCCCCCATTCAGAGATACAGTGTGCCTCGTCTATTGCGAACATCGATGGCCGCGCCATCTGAGTGATCATACTCAGTTCTGATATGAGCTTTTCCGGTGACACATATAAGAGTGCAATTTTGCCTTTATAACATGACTCGAGAATCTCCTGCTGCTCCGGGTATTCCTGCGAACTGTTCAGGTAGGCAGCTGCAATTCCGTTTCCCTTCAAGGTATCCACCTGGTCTTTCATCAGCGAGATCAGGGGGGAGATGACAATGCAGGTGCCATCGAGCATCAGGGCAGGCACCTGATAACAGATGGACTTACCTCCTCCTGTCGGCATCAGCACCAGCGTGTCGTTCCCTGCAATAATATGTTGTATGATCTCTTCCTGTCCGGGTCTGAAATTGTCGTAGCCAAAGTATTTTTTAAGGATTTCCCGCGCTGTTAAAGGCATGCGTAAAAGTATGCATACTTTGCATAAAACTAAAGATTATAGCAAAAAACAGGAGGGAATACTTCACGGAAAAGATTCCATGGTTTCCGGCGATGCCGCTAATACCGGGCTTTTTCCATGTAACTCTGCAAGATAATAGTGGCGGAAACCGTATCGATCAATTCCTTTTTCTGCCTCTCATTTTTCTTTAAACCACTTTGTGCAATAGCTGCAGACGCCATTTTTGATGTAAACCTTTCATCGATCGTTTCTATAGGCATCCCGGGGAAGCTCTTTCTCAGGATAGTGACAAATCCTTTCACATGAGGTGCCGACTGAGACGGAGTTCCATCCATTTGCCTGGGCTCGCCTACAACAAACCGTTCCACTTCTTCTGTCAGCATATATTTCTTCAGAAATTCTACCACATCTTTAGGATGTACTGTGGTCAGCCCCGTAGCAATGATCTGCAGGGGATCTGTGACAGCTATGCCGATCCTTTTTGTTCCGTAATCAAAAGCTATGATGCGCGCCATGAGATAAATGCTTGGGAAGAGTATGGAAATATAAGGGCTCCATTTGTAGATGATCGGAGGCAGACCTGAAAAATAAAAAAGCAGACATTAAATTCTCTGATATGGATACAGTGCAAAGATAAAGAAACTCTTCTGCTTTTCTTTCCCTGTTCAATACGCGCTGCTTACTGCCCCCTGATTTCTCACCCCGCTACCCAAATCTCATATCCCAATACTCAAATCTCATATCTATTTCCTATTTTGCAAGCATGCAGTTTTGTGACATTACAGGACAGGAGGCGATAAAGAAGCAACTGATTCAGACCGTACAGGAGAACAGGGTGAGTCACGCCCGTTTATTTCTGGGGCCCGAAGGTTCCGGAAGCCTGCCCCTTGCACTGGCTTATGCGCAATATATTTGTTGTGAAAACCCATCAGAAACGGATAGCTGCGGTGAATGTGCGTCCTGCAGAAAATACAGCAGGCTGATCCATCCCGACCTGCATTTTTCTTATCCTTTTTTTGCAAAGCATAAGGAAGACACTGCCATTTCTTTTATTGAAGAATGGCGTGAAGCATTTTTAGCCAATCCTTATATGGGACTGGATGAATGGAGAGGACAGCTGGAAGCCGATAACAAACAGGCAAACATAAATATTGCCGAATGTCACCAGATCATAAAAAAATTGAGCCTGAAACCTTTTGAGTCAGAGTATAAGGTTTTGATCATGTGGCTTCCTGAATATCTCGACAAAGAAGGAAATACATTGTTGAAGATCATCGAGGAACCTCCGCAAAAGACGCTGTTTCTGCTGGTGGCTCAAAGCCAGGATCAGATCCTGAATACCATTCTTTCGCGTACACAGCTCATGAAAGTTCCGCGCCTCACCGATCAGAATGTCCGGGATTTTCTGACAGAGAAGCTGCACCTGCCCGACGAGCAGGCATCCAGGATCGCTTATCTGAGTGAAGGGAACATCCAGCTCGCTGTCAACCTGAGCCGCGAAGAAAGTAATAACAATTTCGGTTTATTCAGCGACTGGCTCAGGATGTGTTTCAGCAATAAAGGCATCCAGATCATTGAGTTTGCCGAGACTGTATCGCGCCTGGGCCGTGAAAATCAAAAAAACTTTTTACGCTACGGAACCAAGCTGCTCCGTGAGGTGTTGATGGTCTTGTCAGGAGCAGAAAACCTGGTTCATCTGCCCCAGAACGAAGAAGCGTTTGTGAAAAACTTCAGCCGGACGATGGATCCGGCAAAGGCAGAGGCCCTGGTAGCACAGCTCGAAGAAGCTCATTATCATGTGGAAAGGAATGCAAACCCTAAAATTTTATTTTTAGATGTATCTTTGCAGATTGTAAGAATTTTAAAGTTTAATACGCTCCCCAAGGGGACTCAATATATATATAGCTAAAATGGGATGTGGATCATGCTCAACAGGCGGCTGTACGCCTGCCGGCTGCAAAAGTAACGGCACTTGCCTTACGAACGGTTGCAGCAAATTAGATGTTTACGATTGGCTGTCGCACATGGACCTGCCAACAAATTATAAACCATTCAACATTGTTGAAGTAAAATTTAAAGGATCAAGGAAAGACTTTTACATTAACCATGAGAACCATTACCTCGAAATGGGGGAACTGGTGGTAGTAGAAACGGCTACAGGAGGGTACGACATTGGTCACATTTCGCTTACCGGCGAACTGGTGAGAATGCAGATCAGGAAAAAACACCTGAAGATAGATGATGTTGTCAAAAAGATCATCCGAAAAGCTTCTAATGCAGACGTTGAAAAATGGAAGGCAGCGAAAGACCTGGAATGGGAGACGATGCATAAAGCGCGTACTCTCGCTCTTAGCCTGGGGCTTTCCATGAAGCTGAGCGATGTAGACTACCAGGGAGATAAAACAAAAGCGACATTTTACTATACAGCTGAGGGCAGAGTCGATTTCCGCGAACTCATCAAGAAGATGGCGGAAAGCTTCAGGATAAGAATTGAAATGAGGCAGATCGGCATGCGCCAGGAAGCAAGCCGCCTGGGAGGGATCGGGTCATGTGGCCGCGAGCTTTGCTGCAGTACCTGGCTCACTGATTTTAAAACAGTGTCTACATCTGCTGCCCGGTATCAGAATCTCTCGCTCAATACGCTGAAGCTGGCCGGTCAGTGCGGCAAGCTGAAGTGTTGTCTGAACTATGAGCTCGATACATACATGGACGCGTTGAAGGATATCCCGGACGATGTAGATAAGCTTGAAACCGAAAAAGGCATGGCTCGTCTTCAGAAGACCGATATCTTCAAGAAGCTGATGTGGTTCAGTTATCCCAATGAAGAAAGCTGGATTCCCCTGGAGATAAAGCGTGTCCGTGAGATCCAGAAAATGAACCGGGAAGGTCAGAAGCCGGAGGATCTGAAAGAAGAAGCGGCAGAGATCGTTCCTGCCACAGTAGCAAAGATCCTCGATTACGAGAATGTAGTGGGCCAGGATAGCATCACCCGTCTGGATGATAAATCCGGTAGAAGAAAGAAAAAGAAGCGCCCCGGAAAGAACAAAGGAGGTCAGGAGAATGTTGCAGTTTCAGCAAACGTAGCTGAAACTCCGGGGAAGAAGGAAGCTGTAAAGGCAAAACAACAGCCGGAAGCTTCTGCCAGGCAATCTGGTCAGCCGGCGGAAGGCCAGCAACAGAAAAAGTCACATGGTTCACGTCATTTCAGAAGGCACAGAAATTCTAATTCTAACAGGCCTAAAACTAATGAATAAGACTCTGAGGGGCCTGATCCTGGCTGGTTTAATTTTTTGCCTGCAGGCCTGCACCGACAGTGCTGTCATAGACACCAATCAAAAGATTGATAACAGAAACTGGACATATACCCAAAAGGTCCGGTTTCCTGTTACCATAGAAGATCCTGCAAAAGCCTATAATGTTTATCTGAATCTAAGGCACACCGCCGACTATAAGTATTCCAATATTTTCGTGCTGATACACCAGAGCGGACCGGGAATGAAAACCAGCACCGAAAGGCGGGAATTTAAGCTTGCTTACCCGGATGGAGAGTGGCTGGGCAGTGGTTCAGGAAACTTCTATACCTACCAGTTGCAGTTCAGGGAAAATTATAAATTTCCGTCAAAAGGCATCTACACATTCGAATTTGAGCAGAATATGAGGGATAATCCCCTCCGGGAAATTAATGATGTAGGGATCCGTGTAGAACCAGCACAGGAAAAATAAAAGTATTCAGGAATTTTCGTTTGCAATTGCTAATTTAGCGGGAAATCTCATGCCCGTTAAGACCTTTTCTAGTGCTGTCTTTGGCATCGAAGCCACGACGATCACCGTTGAAGTCAATATAACCAGCGGAACCAGGTACTACATTGTAGGACTTCCTGATAATGCTGTGCGTGAAAGCATGCTTCGTGTAGAAAGCGCGGTCAATACCTGCCAGTTTCATATGCCCCGCCAGAAGATTGTTGTCAATCTTGCTCCCGCTGATATCCGGAAAGAAGGTTCTTCCTACGATCTCGCCATTGCAATCGGTATCCTGAGCGCCTCAGGTCAGCTCGAAGGCGCAGCAACCGGGGCATATCTTATCCTTGGAGAGTTGTCTCTCGACGGCAGTATTCAGCCTGTCAGGGGAGCTTTACCCATTGCTATACAGGCGCGAAGGGAAAAGTTTAAAGGCATAATTTTGCCTAAAGCCAATGCCCGTGAAGCGGCCATTGTGAGTGATCTTGAAATCTACGGCGCTGAAAATCTTCTCCAGGTGATAGAGTTCTTCAAAGGGGCTGGCTCCTTAAAACCAACTGTTGTCGACACCCGGGATGAGTTTTTCAGCAATATCAATAATTATAAAACGGATTTTGCCGACGTGAAGGGGCAGGAAAACATCAAGAGAGCTCTTGAAATAGCTGCTGCGGGAGGGCACAACGCCATACTGATCGGTCCGCCGGGGTCGGGAAAGACAATGCTCGCCAAGCGGCTGCCCACTATACTGCCTCCCTTAAATCTTCACGAGGCGCTCGAAACTACTAAAATTCATTCCGTAGCGGGTAAACTCTCGGCTACTGATTCTCTTATGACCATCCGGCCTTTCAGGTCTCCCCATCATACTATAAGCGACGTCGCTCTGGTAGGCGGCGGAGCCTATCCCCAGCCAGGTGAAATTTCCCTTGCGCACAACGGGGTATTATTCCTGGATGAACTGCCGGAGTTTAAAAGATCGGTGCTCGAAGTAATGCGCCAGCCTCTGGAGGAACGCCGGGTAACGATTTCCCGCTCGCGGCTTACAGTCGACTATCCCGCCAGCTTCATGCTGATCGCTTCTATGAACCCCTGTCCCTGCGGATATTACAATCACCCGGACAAGGAATGTACTTGTCCGCCCGGAGCTGTTCAAAAATATCTGAGTAAGGTATCCGGTCCCCTGCTCGACCGCATTGATCTTCATGTAGAAGTTACTCCTGTGAATTTTACAGAACTTTCTTCAGACCGGCCCGCCGAAAGCAGTGAAGCAATACGTGAACGCGTAATGAGGGCGAGGGAAATTCAGGCAAAGCGGTTTGAAGGCATGAGTGATATCTATTGTAACGCCCAGATGGACGCCGGGACTCTGAGGAAGATTTGCCGGATTAACGAAGCCGGTCAGCTGCTTTTAAAGAAAGCGATGGAACGGCTTGGGCTGTCTGCCCGGGCTTATGACAGAATTATCAAAGTATCACGCACCGTAGCAGATCTTACCGGATCTGAGGATATAAAGATCGAACACCTCGCCGAGGCTATTCACTACCGGAGCCTCGACCGTGAAGGCTGGGCAGGTTAGCCCGGCGCTGCCAGTAAAATTTTCTCCCCTTACTCCGTTTCCGTAACCTTGTCCCGCAGTACAGCCCGATAAGCTGTATACCGTTTGCTTAGATGTGCTATTGATGCCCTCTGGCCAGTCAAGCAACATAAAAACCACCTTTATTCCACAGTTTATCCACGTT
>NZ_QEAS01000029.1:15036-35975 GCF_003130405.1 Pararcticibacter amylolyticus | reverse complement strand
TACTCATATGATCAGAATGGGAATCTTCGGACAGACAGCCGTAAAGGACTAAACTTCGAGTACAATCATCTGAACCTTTCGAAAAAGGTAACAAAAGGATCAACTGGAGAATCAATTAGTTATCTTTACGATGCTACAGGAAGAAAGCTAAGAAAGGAGACAGCAGGAGGCAACCGTGATTATATCGGAGGCATCGAATATGGCAACAATGGAAACATTGAGTTTGTTCAGACGGAAGAGGGGAGGGCGGTGAACACAGGAGGTACTTATAGTTATGAATATATGCTAAAGGATCACTTGGGCAACACCCGTGCAGTGGTGAAGCAGGATGGAAGTATCTTGCAAACGCCGGATTATTATGCTTTCGGGATGGAGCTAAACCGGAACCGGCTGACGCCAAGCCCTGATAACCGGTATAAATATAACGGGAAGGAATTGCAGACAGGGTTGGCGATAGGGCAGTATGATTATGGGGCGAGGTTCTATGATGCGGTGATCGGGAGGTGGGATGTAGCCGATCCGCTGGCGGAGAAATATCATATAATCTCCCCTTATGCTTATGTTGCAAACAATCCAGCTATTGCTTATGATGTTGACGGACGAAAAATAATTTATGTCAACGGTTTTTTTAGTCGTCTGCTTAATCTTGGTGGTTTTGCCCCCGGAGCAGCAAAAGAAGAGTATTGGAATTTCTTTAGCCCCACTTTTATTACTTCGTCCCGTCAATTTATGGGTGCTACAAATAGCGAGTTAAACGAATTTATAGATGGCTCATCTTATGTTGGGATAGATCAGGATGCAGGTGATAGATATGAACGGGGTATGCAATATGCAATGGAAAACTACGATGATCTTATTAAAGGCATGAAAAAGGGTGAAACTTTCAAGTTTGTTAGCCATAGTGAAGGTGGAGGCTTTGCGGCGGGCATGGCAGCATACTTAATATCTAAGGGACAAACGGTTGAAAATATGCTTTACTTATCACCTGATGAAGTGGATGATAAATTTAGTAGCCCGATAGAAACATTTTCTATTCAATCACATTTTCAGGGGGATGGAATCTCTCCATCAAAGCGTCTAGAAGGTGTAGATGTTTATATGAATTTTAGTACTCTTAATGGAAAAAAACCTGGATTTGGGGGTAATCACGGCGCTACTGTGACAACGGCTAATATCAAAAAAATAAAAGATGTTATGGCCAAGTTTGGTCCTGATGCAAAGAAAATACTATCCAATGGTAGATGGACAGTAACAGAAACTAAAAATGGATATACATTTAAAAGAGAAAAGGAGAAAGAAGATGAAGATTAATTCGATTATTATTTATAAGGCAATGTTTTACTCTTCATTGGCAGTAATTAATATTATAGCGTTTAGTTTAATAGGCCTTAGTTTTTTAGGAGCTTCTAATGCAAATGGAGAGGGAAGCCCCATTATGACCGAAAGTGGCACATTTATTAAGCGTAGTTTATTGATAGTTATAATCAGTTTAGCTTTCGCTGGACTTGCATTTTTAGTAAGTTTCCTTTTTAGGAATGTCATTGGAATTGGTAAGACAGGTTTGAAAAAAATCTTTTTTATCGAGCTAGGGGCATTTATTATAATATACTTAATAGTTTATAGCTATTTATATTTAAGGTTTACAACATAAAATTAAGTATTAAGATCGGCACGATTACGAGATAGAGTTCCAGAATGCCATGAATGGGAGATTTAATGTGATAGATAGATTGCAGAGATATATCTTTCCTTTTCCTTTTATCAATACGGCGCTAAAATCCTGTGCTCAATATTGATTTTAACGGAGATAATATTTTGATCGTTCTCAAAGGGAATTAGCTTATGTATCAGAATGATAGAGTTTATAATAAAAATGGAACGGCTTATACCAGTGACGGAGTTAAAGAAAACGGATCTTTAAATGGTTAGTCAGCAGTCTATAGTTTAAATGCAGTCGGGAGTGGAAGTTAAGGAGGAGCAATGTTGAAGGAATAGATAATCCTGCGACGAGTGTTAAGATTGAAAGATGTGTAGGTAATAATAGTGATGATGCGAATAAAAATGCCGTTGAATTTCATCCTTGTAGTGCACAATGAGGTTTAGCTAGTACTAATTTTCCCAAAGCGCCATGAATGTTAAATTTTTAATTGTCAGTGTTTTAATAGCTTGCTTGCTTGTTAGTTGTGTACAATCAAAGCTGTTCGATGGTTGTATTAGAGAAAAAAAAATTGAGGGATATATCTTTCCAAAGGAGTATAGATCCTCGTTAGTGCATTTCGACGATGTAAAAGAACGGTACACCCCTATTAAAGAAGATGTATTAAGAGTGGAACAGCTTATTAAAGAACAACTTGTTTTTATTAATAAGCCGTTAATCAATCAAGGGGGAAACTGCCCTGTGATCCACAAGAATCTTTCAAAGTACGCCAGACAATATATTGGATATTTTGATCAAAATAATGACAAAATAATATGGGTTAATTTTTTTATTCGTAGGGAGAAAGACCAGCTTTCAAAGCTGAATAAAGATCTGATTTTTGTGTTGGATGGTTGCAGTAACTATTGGAACGTAAAAGTTAACCTTAATAAAGGGAAACTTTACGATCTAAGAATAAACGGTTCCAGTTAAAACAATATCACACAAAATGATTCCTTGAGAAAGGTGAATACCGGAGGCCAAAGCATTGAACTAGGAAAAAAATTAAGAGTGATTTTCCAGCAGATAGAGGACCCCCAAAATGGGCTGAAGCCTTGGATTGGGTGTGGGTAAGTTGATATTGTTTTTATTTAACAGAATGAGAGTACTTATTTTAAGCTTCTTTGTATTGCTCTGTCTGACAGCTCAATCTCAGACGTTTTCAGCAATGTCGTGGGCTGTCAGCAACTATCAGTTGGAAAGCCGGGTTAGAAAGATCGGCCCAGACCGATATAATGAAGTCAGATTAAAGCTAGATTCCTTGGGTAAATTGTGTTTTGCTGGTAAATCAGATACATTATACATCATGGAATCAACCAGTGTCGAAAGTGGTGAGATTATAGCCTCAATATGGAATAATACAGGGCGCATAAATTATAGTTATAACCAGGGTAGTTTTAGATTTGACGAAAATATAAGTTTTTCAAAATATATGATTAGATTAATAGAAGCCTGGGACGTCAGAGCAATCGGAAAAGAGGAGCGTGAGCACTCAGATATGTTTGACAACTCTATCATTATAGCAACAAGAATAATAAAAAAGATGAAAGGATTTAAAGGGCTAGAGGGGCTGGATATAGAAAGTATAAAGTTTCTGAATTTTTTTAAACAGGAACGAGATGGAATGGACTGAGTTATTTGGGCTGCTCATATTTTAACGCTCGAGTAGTAAAAGTGAATATGCAACAAGGATAGTCAGGTCATAAAAAAGAAAGTACTCATAAAAGGACTGCTACTTTAAGTAATCAACGGTTCGCAAGTTTTGAAATTAATGAAAAAGAGTGTCTTTCAGCTTATTGCTGAGAGACACTCTTTTTTTTTGACTCAAATTAAATATTACTTAAACGCACTGTCCAAAGGCCTTGCATCTGCGCTTACACCCCATTTTTTATTGGGTTGCGGGCCCATGGTGAATTCCAGGGTTCCGCCTTTTACAATATCCTGGTGGGTAATGTAGGTTTTGTTATAGCTCTTGCCGTTGAGTTTTACCGATTGTATGTACAGGTTCTTCTTTGAAGGGTTTTTAGTGGTTACGGTAAAGTCTTTTCCGGGAAGGTGGATGACTGCTTTGGGCAATACCGGGGAGCCAATGGCATAAATGCTGTTGGCGGGGTTGACAGGGTAGAAGCCCATAGCGCTGAAGATGTACCAGGAGCTCATTTGGCCGCAGTCTTCGTTGCCGGAATAGCCGGAAAAAGAGTTGTTGTAGAGTTCGTTGAGTACCTGGGCAACGTAGGCTTGTGTTTTCCATGGCTGGCCTGCGTAATTGTACAGGTAAGCGGCGTGATGGCTGGGCTCATTTCCATGGGCATACTGGCCGATAAAGCCGGAGGCATTGCCGTTCACTTCGCCGGGGAGGTCCTTAAGTGTAAAAAACTGATCGAGTTTGGTAATGAAGGCCTTGTCGCCGCCTACGAGGCTGATCAGGCCTTTTACATCCTGGGGCACATACCAGAAATACTGCCATGCATTTCCTTCGGTGTAGGGATTGCCGCCGTTTCCGCCGTACTGCAGGGGATTGAAGGGGGAAACCCACTTGCCGTCGTCGTTCTTAGCACGGAAGAAGCCGGTTTGTGAATCGTACAGGTTCTTATAATACATGGATCTTGCCATGAAGTACGTATAATCATCCGTCTTGTTCAGCTTCTTTGCCAGCTGGGCCACGCACCAGTCGTCATAAGCCATTTCCAGAGTAATGGAGACCGACTGTGACTGCTGGTTTTCGGGCATGAAGTGGTATTTGTTCCAGAGGTCGAAAGGTGAACCGGGATGGGTTCTCACGGATGATCCTTTGACTGCTTCATATGCTTTGCCGATATCAAACCCTTTGAGTCCTTTCAGGGCTGCGTCTACGATTACAGGAATGGCGTGGTTGCCGATCATGCAATAGTTTTCGTCACCCCAAAGCTGCCAGATGGGAAGATATCCGTAGGTGTCGTACTGGCGGAACATGCTGTTGATAAAATCAGCTGTGCGCTCCTGCTGTATAAGGGTATAGAGGGGATGGGCGGCGCGGTAGGTATCCCAAAGGGAGAAGGTGGAATAATGTTTCTTGTCATCTGCCTTGCGGATGGTGAAATCGCTCGCCTGGTATTCGCCGTTCACGTCGGCCATATTATTGGGCTGGGTGAAGGCATGGTAGAGTCCTGTGTAGAAGATCTGCTTTTGTTCTTTTGTCCCTTCGATATGGATCTTTTCCAGCTCCTGTTCCCATTTGTTTTCTGCCTCGCTGACCACCTTTTCGAAATCCCAGCCTGAGATCTCCTGGTCCATATTCATTTTGGCATTTTCAAGGCTGACAGGGGAAAGCCCTACTTTTACCAGCAGCGGCTCTTTGTTGTTTTCTCCGAAATTGAGTACCGACTTAATGTTCGTGCCGTTTACAAATACCTCGTTTTCATAAACCCGCTGCCCGTTGATCATCTTGTGGCTGCTGAACGGTCTTGAAAACTCGGCACGGAAATATATCTTCCTCATTTTTGCCCAGCCTGTCAGGATCCTGTAGCCTTCAATGGTTTTGTTATCGATCACCCTTAATTCGGCTCCTATGATCCGGCATGACCAGTAAGATCTCTTTTTATTGAGGGAGTGGTTCATATCAATGATGACCTGCGACTTCGCCCCGGCGGGAAAAGTGTAGCGGTGAAAACCGGTATGCTCGGTTGCGGTTAGCTCGGCATTCACATTGTAGTCTGACAACTTCACCTGGTAATAGCCGGGCCTGGCGGATTCTTCGTTGTGGGAGAACCTGGACCTGTAGCCGCTGCCTGGCTTATCTGCTTCACCGGGAACTGTTTTGACCTCGCCGGTAGCCGGCATAAAAAGGACATCGAACAGGTCGGCCACCCCAGTTCCGCTGAGGTGGGTATGACTGAAGCCGACGATAGTTTTATCGTTGTGGTCGTACCCGGAAGCCGGGTTATCCGGGTTGTCCTGTGTGTCGGGGCTGAGCTGTACGAACCCAAACGGTACTGTTGCTCCCGGAAAGTTACTGCCTGACAAGCTGGATGCGTCTACCGCTCCTGTTCCGATAAAGGGATTCACAAAGCTGGTGAGCTTGTCTGCCGGCTGAGCCTGAAGCCCGGCAGAGATCGCCGACAGGAAAATTGTAAGATGAGTTAGCTTTTTTAACATGATATTGAATGGATTGAGTCCAATGACTATGCAACGATACATAATTTCGCTAAATCGTTTTTATCCAGGCGTGTTAATGTTTTGTTAACAGCTATTTCAATACCGTGGTCAGAAAAGGAAAGGAGGTTTGAAATGCCGCAGGCTTAATATATTGGACCTATTGGAGAGCTGACTTTCATATGGACGGCAAAGGTTGAGGTAAGTAATTCATTGAAAAAACGTTTTGTCAATTTGTTGCTAAAACGTTTTTTCTGCTATCTTTGTTATGAGGTTGATCGTTATTTTCACAACTAACCGGTTAATAATGGAGCTTTCAGAACATATTCACGACTCCGGTCTGATGGAGTTAATCAGGCAGGATAATTCTTTTGCATTCAGGAAATTATACGAGCGGTACTGGCGCGGGCTTTTTGATAAAGCCAGGCAGAGGGTAGATGAGGACACTGCTAAAGACATGGTGCAGGAGTTAATGACGACGTTATGGAAGAGAAGATATACCATACAGCCCGACAAAGATGGCCTGATAGCGCCGTACCTCTATACGGCTCTCAAATACCGGATTATCGCTTATTATGCTTATACTGCTTCTGAGATTAAACGAATGAGCGTTTTCAGTTCGGAGGAACGGGTCTTGTCGTTTAATTCGCTGGAGATCAAAGAACTGAAAGATGTAATAGAACTGGAGATCTGTAAACTGCCGGTACGTATGCAGCAAATTTTCCGGTTAAGCCGGGAGGAAGATGTTTCCATTCATGATATTGCTGTACAGCTGAATTTATCTGAACAGACTGTGAAGAACCAGCTAACAACGGCTCTGAAGCGTTTAAGGAGGCAATTGAGTGAAAAGAAAGTAACTGATTTTGCCCTGATACTGCTGGCTCTGCTGCACCTTTAAAAAAAATTTATTTTCCCTCTGGTACTGAAGTCCCCTTGCTCATATAATAAGATAAAGTGAAAGCTTATGAAGACTCAAAGAGTAAAACAGGTCTTTAGGGATTATCTCTCAGGAAAGTCGAAGGCAAAGGAAAGGGGAGAGGTAGACAAGTGGTATCAGTCTTTTGATGCGGAGCGCATAAGGCCTTTGTCTGATGAAGAAGAAGCCGGGGTGAAGGAGGATATATGGGAGCGGATCATGAATGAAAGCGGTCAGGGAAAGGTTGTAAAAAGTTTCAGATTGCCCGGATGGCTTAAAGCAGCTGCACTCCTGGTGGCTGTTTCAGCGGCATGCTGGATCCTGCTCAGGAAGGACGGCAGAAGCCCG
Source organism: Pararcticibacter amylolyticus (assembly GCF_003130405.1). Lineage (GTDB taxonomy): Bacteria > Bacteroidota > Bacteroidia > Sphingobacteriales > Sphingobacteriaceae > Arcticibacter > Arcticibacter amylolyticus. The sequence goes on along the minus strand of NZ_QEAS01000029.1, from coordinate 28,884 downwards.
GTAAATGCCCGTTATACAGAAATTACCACCGGACCGAAGGAAAGGAAGAATATCAGGTTGTCTGATGGTACCCTGTTATCGCTTAATGCGGGAAGTACCATCAGAATCCAGGATGACTTTTCGAAGGAAAGGCGGGTAACCATAATAGACGGGGAAGTTTTTTTCGATGTAAAAACTGACCCCTCAAGGCCGTTTACTGTTTCGAGCGGAAAGGTTACCACCAATGTTCTGGGAACATCCTTTAATGTTTCTGCTTATCAGGAACTGAGCCGGTTAACTGTGGAGGTGCTCAGCGGGAAGGTAAAGGTTTTACCCGGAGATACCCAATCCAATATACTCGAGAGGGGACAACAACTGGTTTACGACAAGAAGACGAAGTCTGTCAGCGTGCGGAATAAGAAGGAGGATGCAGCCTGGACAAAAGGAAGCCTGCTGTTTGATGATCTTTCTTTTGATGATATGGCGGTTCTGATGAAGAAAGGCTTTGGAGTCAGTATTGTTGCGGAAGATGAAACTATCAGAAAAACTACAAGATATACGACTATTCTACCTGTTACTATGAGCGCCAGTGAGGCTGTTGACATTCTCGCGGCTATTCACAATCTGAAGGTCAGACGGAGCAATAACGTCTTTTATGTCAGAAGACCGGTCCACAAGACCGATTAAAAAATGTATCAATTCTAAAACATGATGCCGGCAATTCCAGCCGGGTGAATTTCCATTAACCAGAAAGGAGGTTGGGATATGTAAAGAAAAATGATTCTGCCAATAGGCCGTATTCTGCTTTTGGAAAATTTTCCAGGTATAGCAGAACTCCATCATAAACTTAAACATAGTAAAAATGAAAAAACTACTAACTAAATGTAAAACAGGAAGGATCATCCTTACTATGGTGCTTGTTTGTTTTCTTTCACTGCCCTTGTCAGCTGCTTTTTCCGAAAGCGGACAGGGATTGAAAGAAACTCCGGTAACCATAAAATTAAAGAAAGGATCGCTTGAAACGGCGATCATCGATTTGCAAAAAACAGCCCGGGTCACCTTTGCTTATGACAAACGGCTGTTGAAGGACTACATAATACCAGAGCTTTCATTCTCGAATGTGAGTCTTGAATCTGTGCTTAACCAGATTCTGGATAATAAGCCTTTGTATTTCAGTGAAGTTCACGACGTCATCGTGATCAGCAGGAAAGAGGTGCGCCCTGTTTCCGGATCTGAAAAGCTCCAGGGACCGCTGACCGGTAAAGTGGTAGATGAGAACGGGCTTGCCCTGCCGGGCGCTTCGGTAAGAGTGGCCGGAAAAAATACAGGTACAGTCACGGATGTGCAGGGGCAGTTTAAGATAAACGCAGAGCCACAGGATACCTTGCTCATTTCATTCATAGGTTATGAGACTCAAAGGGTCCGGGTTGGGAATACCAGAAGTTTTACCGTCCGTTTGGCTCCATCATCCTCGAAAAGCTTACAGGAAGTAGTGGTAGTGGGTTACGGCACCCAGAAAAAGGCCACCCTTACCGGCGCAGTAGCCTCTATTACGAGCTCCGAAATTTTAACGACCCGGAATGAGAACGTGCAGAACATGCTGACAGGTAAACTGCCGGGAGTCCGCGTGGTTCAGAAAAGCAGTGAACCGGGGTCTTTTAATAACTCTTTTGACATCAGGGGGCTAGGGTCGCCATTGGTGGTGATCGATGGGGTGCCCCGCGATAACATTACCAGGATGGATGCGAATGATATTGAATCCATCTCGGTTTTGAAGGATGCGTCGGCTGCCGTCTACGGGGTAAGGGCCGCCAACGGGGTTGTTCTGATTACGACGAAGAAGGGAAAATCCGGATCGCTTGACCTCGACTATACCGGAAGTTTCGGTTTGCAGAATCCCACAGGCTCTCCTAAAAGCGTCAGTGCAGCGGACTGGATGGTTTTGCGGAATGAAAAACTGATGCACAATGTCAACGGAGGAAACAGGCAGTTTTCGCAGGAAGAGATTGATGCCTACCGGAACGGGACGAAACAGGGTACCGACTGGTGGAACGCGGTGATGCGTTCGACAGCTCCCCAGACGCAGCACTCCCTGAATGCGACCGGGGGAAATGAGAAAATGCGTTTCTACACCAGCGTTGGCTATCTTAAACAGGAATCTTTTATCAGGAGCAACAGCCTGAACTACGACCGGTTTAACGTCCGCTCCAATCTTTCGGCAAAGATCTCGAAGCTGCTGACCCTGGATCTGAACCTGAGCGGGATCTCGGACAAGAAGGAACAGCCCTATACCAATTCTGACTGGATCATCCGGACGTTTCAGCGTGCCGCCGCTATCCAGCCGTTGTATGCCAATAATAATCCCCAATATCTTCAGCGCGGGTATATAGAAGGGGAGAACGCGGTAGCCATGATGGATGCTGACCTGAGCGGGTATAAAGAATTCGGGAATAAATGGTTCCAGTCTTCCATGACCCTTTCCCTGGATATTCCAAAAGTGGAAGGCCTGACAGCAAAGGGCATGTTCAGCTACGATTACCAGGTGGCGGATAACAGGCAGTATAAAAAAGAATTCACGCTGTATGAGTATGATGGTGCGCAGGATATGTATACTCCCTACAAGATGCAAAGCCCGGGGACATTCAGGAGAGAGAACTTTACAAAAGGTACGTCTCTGTACCAGTTGTCGTTAAACTACAACCGTACGTTTAACAAGGCGCATACGGTATCCGCGCTTGCTTTGCTGGAAGGACAAAAAAGGACCGGTGATAACTTTTATGCGCAGAGAGAAATGGCCCTTGACGTCGATCAGCTGTTTGCCGGGAACAGCAAGAACCAGCAGGGGAGCATGAGTTCGAACCAGAATGATCTTTACGAGAAGACCAACATGGGGATCGTAGGGAGGGTAGCCTATGATTACCGGTCTAAATACCTGGCTGAGTTCAGTTTCAGGAGAGACGGTTCCTCTCTCTTCGGGAGCGGCAGGCGCTGGGGATTTTTCCCCGCTGTATCTGCCGGGTGGAGGGCTTCGGAAGAAGCTTTCTGGAAAAACTCCTTCCTTGATTTCTTTAATAATTTCAAGCTGCGTGCTTCTTATGGCAAAATGGGAGATGATGTTGCTTCTACCTACCAGTTTATCACAGGGTATGACTATCCGTCGCCCGGAGACTATAATAAACTGCCTAACGGGTATTTCTTTGACGGCACTTTTGTTAATGCTGCTTCAAGCAGGGGAATCCCCAATCCAAACATTACATGGTTTACTTCGAAGATGTTTGACCTCGGGGTAGATTTCGAAATGTGGAATGGGCTGCTGGGGGGGACGGTTGATTATTTTAACCGGACAAGAACGGGCCTCCTGGAGAAAAGGACATTCAGTTTACCGGGAGTTGTGGGGGCTGAGCTTCCCCAGGAAAACCTTAACGGCGACCGCGCAAGAGGTTTTGAACTTGAACTGACTCACCGGAAGACACTTCGTGACTTTACCTATAACGTAAGGGGAATGCTGACCGTCACCCGGATCCGGAAACTTCATGATGAGCGTGCCAGGGCAGGGAATTCTTATGAGAACTGGAGGAACAACAATGAAAACCGCAACCAGAATTTCCACAGGGGATATGGAGAAGCCGGACGGTTTTCCTCATACAGTGACATCGCGAACAGCCCTGTTTTTTATGGGCGGGGGACTTTACCCGGAGACTATATCTATGAAGACTGGAACGGTGACGGTGTAATTAGTTCTCTTGATGAATATCCGATTGTTTATCAGGATAGTCAGAGCCCATTCTTTAATTTCAGCTTTAATATCGGAGCCGGATGGAAAGGCTTTGATCTGAATGCTCTGTTCCAGGGATCAGCCCTGAGCTATGTTAAATACATTGAACAGCTGCGGGAGCCTATGTGGGGAAATGAGCAGTCGAATGCCCTGGACTATTTTATGGACAGGTGGCGTCCAGTGGATCCCTCGGCTGATCCGTACGACCATACAACACAGTGGATATCGGGGAAATATGCTTATACCGGCACCCTGCCCGATGAAAATTCGAGGTTTAATATGCATAACGCGAGTTACCTGCGTTTGAAGAGCCTCGAACTGGGGTACACTCTTCCTGTAAAGTTTGTCAGTTCCGTAGGGGTGAAGAACGCACGGGTGTATTTTAACGGATATAACCTGTTTACGGTCAAAAGTATAGAGCTCGATCCCGAGCATCCCAATGAAAGCTGGGGGAATCTGTATCCTCTGAGCAGGATATACACCGTTGGGCTGAATGTTAAGTTTTAATTCTTTCATCATGAAGATATCAGGATATACGATCATATCGCTAGTGCTTATACTAGTATTCACAGGGCCGGGCTGTACCAAACTTGAAGTACCGCCCATGAACATCGTGCAGGACAAAGATCTTTTCGGCAGTGAGAACGGGATCAGAAGTTACATGGCGCGCATGTATGCCCAGCTGCCTATAGAAGATTTCCGCTATACGCCGAGACGCGGTTTTAACGATTTCTGGATTATCGACCCTTTCCCCACTATCACAGGGGAAGCTTTAAGTAATAATCAAACTTCCGCTGAGACAGAGGCTGTTTTCTACTGGGGAAATGCGTACAGGCTGATCCGTGACGTTAACTACTTTGTGAAGACCCTGCCGGGGTACAAAACATCTTCCGGCTTTTCGGAGGAGCAGGTGAATACCTGGCTGGGGGAGGCTTATTTCATCCGTGCTGTTACCTATTTTGAACTGGTAAAACGTTACGGCGGTGTTCCCATCATAGAAGATGTACTGAGCTATCCGGAGCAGAGCGTTGAAGAGCTCCGTATTCCGCGCTCGTCTGAAGAGGCTACCTACAACAAAATAGCCGAAGATTTAGATAAGGCCTATTCGATGCTGCCGGAGAAGAACCAGACAGGCCGGGCGAATAAATATGCGGCAGCTGGTTTTAAGTCACGTGCGATGTTGTTTGCCGGATCTATTGCTAAATATAACGAGGTGACGCTTTTCGATAACGAAAACCGGCAGCTGTGCGGCATTCCCTCCGCGAAGGCGGCAGACTATTTCAGGAAGAGCTATGATGCGGCGAAATTGCTGGAAGGCGTTTACTCTTTGTATAAAAGCGGATGGAAAGCAGATGATAAGGAAGCGCAGTATCAAAACTACATAGACCTGTTCTTTGCGGCAGGCAGTCCAGAGAATATTTTTGTCAGGCAATACGGTTATCCTGAGTCTGTTCATGGATATGATGTTTATAATATTCCATACCAGTTTATGGTAGGAGGGTATTCATCTGCCGTGAACCCCACTCTTGACTTCGTGGAGATGTTTGACGGACTGCCCATGAGAAACGGGAAGCTGGACGTGTATGACGGAGCGGGTAAATACAGGCTTTATGATAAGCAGATGGATTTGTTTGCGAACGCGGAACCCCGGCTGAGAGCTACGGTGATTTTTCCGGGTGATTTGTTTAAGAACCAGGTGGTGGAGATCTGGCGGGGTATTTACACCGGGGAAGTGGCAGGAGGGATCTCCTCTTTACTGCCGGCAGGCAGCAGGGTTTCGTATGAAAATTCTTCGAACCGCAATGTGCTCGTTACATCAGCCGGTCCAGACAAGGCACAGACCATTCGTCAGCTGCCCAACGGAACCAATATGACGGCGGCAGGCCGGAGCGGACGTTTTTACGGAACACCTGGTCCGGCGTTAACCGGCTTCTCTGTTCGTAAATGGCTGAATCCCTCCATGCCGGCGAACGAGGTGGTGGAGAACCGTTCCGCACAGACCTGGATTGAAATGCGTTATGCGGAAGTGCTGCTGAACCGGGCGGAAGCAGCCTATGAACTCTTCCTTGCGGGTGCCAGCGGTGCCGACTACAGGGGGGATGCGTATGAGTGTATCCGGCAAATCCAGGAAAGGGCGGGGGCTAATGTGCTGCCGGGTCAGGCTGCACTGACCTCAATTGATATCATCCGGAAGGAAAGAAGAAAAGAGCTTAGCTTTGAGAACAAGATCTGGTGGGACCTGAAGCGGTGGCGGATCATGGATGATGAGCAAAACGGCAGGACCTACCGTGCTCTGATGCCTTTTTACGCCGAGAAAGCCGGGAAGTGGTTCTTTGACGACCGTTTTGAGGAAAAGAACGGGGTGTTTACCTTCGATACCAGGTGGTATTACCAGCAGATCGATCCGGCAGAGATCACCAAGAGTCCTAATTTGATACAGAATCCAGGTTATTAATTTGATATGATCATGAAAAGAAATCACTTATTATATTGCCTCCTGTTATGTCTGTCCTGCACCGTGTTTTCCTGTTCGAAGCTCGACAACTATGATGCTCCGGCAGAAACATTGAAGGGAAAGATCATCGATAAGGCAACAAAAGCCCCGGTTCAGACGGAACCGGGCGACAAAGGCATCCGCCTTAAATTGCTGGAACTGAGCTGGAGCGATAACCCGACTCCGTATTATTTTACCTGCATGCAGGACGGCTCCTTTAACAATACCAGGATCTTTAAAGGAACCTACAATGTGGAGCCTCAAGGGCCTTTTGTTCCGCTGGTCCGCAAAGACGCCAGCGGCAACACGATTGCCGACGGCAGCCAGACACTCGAGATAAAAGGCACCGCCGACATGACGTTCGAGGTGGAACCATTCCTGAATGTGGAATGGGTGGGAGAGCCCGTCCTCAATCAGAATGGAAGTATTACCGTACAGGTAAGGGTGACCAGGGGAACTGCCAATCCTGATTTTCAGCAGGATGTGAGCGAGGTAGTCCTGTTTATCAATTCCTCCAGCTATTATGTCGGAGATCACAACTATGATAACCGCTATACTACGAGGGTCACGGGTGAAGCTGCGCGGGTATCCCCCGGAACTGTTCTGACCATCACTACAAGCGGTAATTTTTCGATGGAGAGAGATTACTATATCAGGGTGGGAGCCCGGATAAACTACTCCGTAGAAGGCGTTCAGCGGTTTAATTACAATGAACCCAGGCTGGTAAAAGTGCTTCAATAGCTATTATGAGATCCTCTTTCTCTGGCAGGGAAAGAGGATCTTTACACACACTGATTATATAAACCAAGATTTATGAATAAGAAAGCTGTACTGTATTTTATGCTTATCGCAGCGGGGGCATCTGTCTTTATGAAAAGGCCAGATGACGGCGGAAAGGGTAAGAAACGCGAAAAGACGACTTTTCAAACTTCACAGCACTGGAAGCCGGTAACGGATACCCGGGCGGACGTGGCGATTGTTTATGGCGTGGGAGGAAATCCTTCGGACAGGGTGAAGGGAAAGACCTTTGAGGAGAGGGTACAATCGTGGCGCGACAGAGGATACACCACTCATTTTATGACAGGGATTGCCTGGGGTGAATACCAGGATTATTTTACAGGCAAGTGGGACGGGCAATGGCACCTGAATGAGGGGCAGGTGCAAAGGAGCGGGGACACCATCTGGCACGGGCATATGGTTCCTTATATTGTACCGACGGAGAATTTTCTGAAGTATATGAAGGAAAAGCATGTGAAGCGTGTGATTGATGCGGGGATAGATGCGATCTATATGGAGGAGCCGGAGTTTTGGGCCCGTGCCGGGTACAGCGATGCATTTAAAAGGGAGTGGAAGAAATATTACGGCTTCGACTGGCGTCCGCAGCACGAATCACCTGAAAATACCTACCTGTCTAATAAGCTCAAGTATCAGCTCTACTTTAATGCGCTGAAGGAAGTGTTTACCTATGCTAAAGAATACGGAAAAAGCAAGGGGATGAATGTGCGGTGCTATGTGCCCACGCACTCGCTGGTCAATTATTCACAATGGATGATCGTCAGTCCCGAAGCCAGCCTGGCTTCCCTGGACTGTGTGGACGGGTATATTGCGCAGGTGTGGACGGGAACTTCGCGTGAACCGAATTTCTTTAACGGGAAAGAGAAGGAACGGGTTTTCGAGACCGCATTCCTGGAATATGGCTCCATGGAATCTATGACTGCCCCGACGCACCGGAAGATGTTTTTCCTGACGGATCCGATTGAGGACCGGGCGCGCGACTGGGCGGACTATAAAAAGAATTATGAAGCGACATTTACGGCGCAGCTGCTTTACCCGAAGATCGCTGATTACGAGGTGATGCCCTGGCCTGACCGGATCTATGAGGGCTTGTACCGCACAAGCGCGAATAGCGATAAAAGAGAGCGGATCCCTCAGCATTATTCTACCCAGATGCAGGCGATGATCAATACGCTCAATGATATGCCGGTTTCAGAGAATAAAGTGAGTGGTTCGGCAGGGATAAGCGTGCTGATGGCTAATTCGCTGATGTTCCAGCGGTTCCCGGTCCATCAGGGATATGAAGACCCCCAGCTGTCCAATTTTTACGGACTTGCCCTGCCGTTTCTCAAGAGGGGCGTCCCTGTAAGTACGGTGCATTTAGAAAACCTGGCCTATAAGGAGACGCTGGCAAATACGCGTGTTCTGCTGATGTCGTATTCGAACATGAAGCCTTTGAAGCCGGATGCGCACACCGAATTGGCCCGCTGGGTAAAGAACGGGGGAGTACTGGTTTACTGCGGAAGGGATAATGATCCCTATCAGACGATCAAAGAATGGTGGAATACCGGAGAGCACCGGTATGCTGCGCCCTCTGGTCATTTGTTCGGTTTGATGAACATGGATGAAAAACCAGGGGAAGGCCGGTACCCGTACGGGAAAGGACTTGTGTATGTTTTGCGGTCGGATCCAAAGGAGTTTGTGATGCAGGAGAAAGGCGACAGCAAGCTTTTGGCAGAAGTAAGCAGGCTGTATGCGGAGAAATCCGGTGCGGGCAAGCTTGTATTTAAAAACAGCATGTACCTGGAAAGAGGTCCATATGATATTGTCGCCGTTCTGGATGAAAATGAACATTCTCAGTCATACAGAGTTAAAGGCCCTGTTATTGATCTCTACGACCCTGCACTACCTGTATTATCAGAGAAGAACGTTCAGCCCGGAGAGCAGGCCCTGCTTTATAATGCCGGCCGGGTGAAAGACAAGACCAGGCCGCAGGTGCTGGCATCTGCCAGCAGGGTATATGAAGAGAAGTTTCAGGGGAAAACGTATTCGTTTACCTGCAAGAGTCCGCTTAACACCACGAATGTGATGCGGGTACTGTTGCCGGGCGCTCCCAAAAACGTCGTGTTGACAGGTCCGTCGGGTGAAATTTTGCGGGACGCAGAAAACTCCTGGGATGCTTCTTCAAAGACCTTGTGGCTGAGGTTTGCCAACCAGCCCGACGGCGTTCAGGTAAAGGTTAATTTGTAAAAGTGGAATATTTTTCTTTTAATTGCTAAATCGTTTTTAAAAGCGGGATTGCCAGCAAGGAAATTGAAAGGATTCGTGTTAACGATTTGTTAATTGCGAGGAAAGATTATAAATCTCTGTTACCTTTAAATCGGTTATTTAGACAGGCTAAACACACATCCAACATAAATAAAGCTTAAAGAATGAAAAGTAAAACGCTTGCTATCGGCTTAATTTTATCTTCGGCAGGGCTGATGGCCCAGACGGTGAATAAGGTTACTGATCCTGTCGAGTATGTAAACCCGCTGATGGGAACAGATTCCCATCCCGGATTATCAAACGGCAACACGTATCCCGCAGTGGCAGTTCCCTGGGGAATGAATTTCTGGACACCGCAGACGGGTAAGATGGGAGATGGATGGGCGTACACCTATAAGAGTGAAAAGATCAAGGGCTTTAAGCAAACGCATCAGCCTTCTCCCTGGATGAACGATTATGGCCAGTTTTCGATTATGCCTGTAACCGGGAAGCTCCGTTTCACAGAAGAAGACCGCGAGAGCTGGTTTTCTCATAAAGCAGAAACATCGAAGCCATATTATTACAGTGTTTACCTGGCAGACGCAGATGTGACAACGGAACTTACCCCGACAGAAAGGGCGGCCCAGTTCAGGTTTACCTTCCCCAAGTCGGACGAATCCTATATTGTCATCGACGCCTTCGAAAGCAAGAGGGACGGCTCCTATATTAAAATCATTCCTTCCGAAAGGAAAATTGTGGGCTACAGCACCCGGTACAGCAGGGGGCCGCTGCCTAATTTCAAGAATTATTTTGTGATCTATGTAGATAAGGATTTTACGGTTAATAAAACGTGGGAGGGGAAAGATCTGAGAGACGGGCTGGAGCTGACGGCCAATCATGCAGGTGCTGTTATCGGCTTCAAAACAACTAAAGGAGAGAAAGTGAACCTGAAGGTAGCTTCGTCTTTCATCAGTATCGAGCAGGCTGAACTGAACCTGAAAAGAGAGTTGGCGAACGACAGCTTTGCTGCAACGATGGCGAAAGCGAAGGCTCTGTGGAACAAGCGCCTGAATGCGATCCAGGTAGAGGGCGGCTCGGTTGACCAGGTCCGTACTTTTTATTCCTGCCTGTACCGTACGCTGTTCTTCCCTCATAAGATGTATGAACTGGATGCTTCGAACCGGATCGTCCATTACAGCCCCTACAACGGAAAGACGCTGCCTGGCTATATGTTTGCAGGTACCGGCTTCTGGGATACGTTCCGGGCTTTATATCCTTTCCTGAACCTGATGTATCCTTCGATCAACAAGGAGATGCAGGAAGGCCTGATCAACGATTATAAAGAAGGCGGATGGCTGCCTGAGTGGTCAAGTCCGGGATATGCCGATATCATGATCGGAAATAACTCTGCATCTGTTGTGGCGGATGCCTATATCAAAGGATTGCGCGGGTACGATATTAATACCCTCTGGGATGCACTGGTTCACGGCGCCAACAATGAAGGCCCGATGACAGCGGTAGGCCGGAAAGGAGTCCAGTATTACAATAGCCTTGGATATGTTCCTTATGATGTGGAGATTAACGAGAATGCTGCACGTACACTGGAATACGCCTATGACGACTTTGCCATCTATCAGTTGGGAAAGGCGCTTGGCAAACCGAAATCAGAAATAGACATCTATGCCAAGAGAAGCCAGAACTACCGGAATCTTTTTGACCCGGCAACCGGTCTGATGCGCGGAAAGAATAAAGACGGTAAGTTCCAGTCACCTTTCAATCCTTTTAAATGGGGAGATGCGTTTACTGAAGGGAACAGCTGGCATTATTCGTGGTCGGTATTCCAGGACGTTCAGGGGCTTGTGGATCTTCTGGGCGGCAATGAGAAGTTTGTAACGAAGCTTGACTCTGTGTTTTCACTGCCTCCGGTGTTTGACGACAGCTACTACGGCGGGGTGATCCATGAGATCCGTGAAATGCAGATCGCTAATATGGGGCAATATGCCCACGGGAACCAGCCTATTCAGCATATGATTTACCTTTACAATTATGCAGGAGCTCCCTGGAAGACACAATACTGGGCGCGTGAAACAATGAACAGGATGTATAAGGCTACGCCTGACGGATACTGCGGGGACGAGGACAACGGCCAGACTTCTGCCTGGTATGTTTTCTCTGCACTCGGTTTTTACCCTGTCACTCCTGCTGTTGATCAGTATGTAATGGGTGCACCTTTATTCAAAAAGGCAACTCTTCAGCTGGAAAACGGAAAGCAGATCGTGATCAGCGCTCCTGAGAACAGCGATGCAAACCGTTACGTGAGCACGCTGACCTTAAACGGAAAGCCTTACACCCGTAACTGGTTCAGCCACTCGGAGCTTCAGAAAGGTGCGGTGCTGAATTACAAAATGTCGGCTGCTCCTAACAAGCAAAGAGGAACCAATAAGGTGGATTTCCCTTATTCGTTTTCGAATGACAAAAACAAATAATATAAAAGGCATAGCACTGTTTCAGGTGTTATGCCTTTTTTTTATCCTGCCTGCTGTCTTAAAAGGACAATCAAAATCTGCTGCTTCCGGTCCTGATGTTACAGGACTGGTAAATGTCTTTCTGGGCACTTCCGGTGACCATGGACAGATGTCTCCGGCAGCATCCTCTCCCTTCAGTATGCTGAGCATAGGGCCTCAGACCTATCCGCATACACATACAGGGTATGAATATAACGCTAAAAAATTCCTGGGTTTTACGCATAACCGCTTTGAAGGTGTGGGATGTACGGGAAGCGGCGGGATTATCCTGATCCGGCCTTTTGCAGGCAGTGATCCTTCTGGCGAACTGATCAAAGCCAGCCAGTCTGCATCACCGGGCTATTATTCGGTATCGTTCAGCAACGGTATACAAGCCGAATTCTCTGTGATTGGGAAATCGGGCATGCACCGGTATAAGTTTCCTTCGGGAGAGAAAGGCTTTTCCATTGACCTGAGCCATAGCTTGTCTAACAGCTTTGTCAATGAAGAACACCAGGCAGCCGGTAATATTCTCAGCGGCTGGATCGATTCGAAGACTACCTGCCATGCCGGGAAATACAGGACATATTATTATATCCGGTTCGGGGAAGGAACAAGTTTAAGCGATGGAAGTGCCCATAAACTTTCCGCAAGGATAGATGCCGGGCAAACAGGAACGGAGATCCGGATTGCCCTGTCTTCTGTCAGTGTGGAATATGCGAAAGCTTCCCTGTATGCTGATTCATTTGATGCGCTGAAAGCGCAAAGTTCGGCGGACTGGAATTCATTATTACAGACCATCCGGGTGAAGGGTGATAAGGAGGAAGAGAAACTATTCTACTCGCTTTTGTACCGTACGGTGCAGTCTCCTTATCTGATCTCTGAAGCTGACGGTAAATACAAGGGTACCAATGGTGCTCTTCTGCAATCCAGGGATCAGCGCTATAATGGCTGGGCTGTGTGGGATAATTACCGGACTCAGCTTCCCCTGCTTTCCATTGCATGGCCCGGCAGGTATAAAGATATTTCAGCCTCACTGGCTTCCCTGTACCAGTTTGGAAAAAAAGATTATGCTACGCAGAACGAACCGTCCAATACCGTCAGAACGGAGCATTCCATCGTGGTTCTGCTTGATTCTTACCGTAAGGGCTATCAGATTGATTTCAATAAAATTATTGAATCACTCATCCGGGAGGTGGATCAGCTTGATTTTTCAAGGCCCGACAAAGCCCTGGAGTCCAGTTACGATACCTGGGCCCTCAGCGAGATCCTCGCCATCCTGAAAAAGAAAGATCTGAGTGATAAATACAAACAGAAAGCACTTCAGTATAAGGAGTACTGGAACAAGGATTTTAAAGATATTACTCGTCCGGACGTTGACAGGATGCAGGCAAGGGGCTTGTACCAGGGAACCATCTGGCAATACCGCTGGTTTGTTCCTTTTGACGTGAAGGGGCTTATTGAACTCACAGGGGGCGCTGAACCCTATAAAAAACAACTCGACCAGTTCTTTCAGAACGATTATTACAACCATGCGAATGAGCCGGACCTGCAGGTGCCTCTCATGTACAATGCTTCTTCCGAACCATGGAAGTCCCAGGCCCTGATGTACCAGCTCTCGGCAGATACCGTGGTTCAGTATTATTTTAATGACAATAGCAGGGGGATAGATCCCTTCGTTGACCGCATTTATAAAAACCAGCCGCAGGCCTATGTGCGTACGATGGATGATGACGCAGGCGCCATGTCGGCCTGGTATGTTTTTGCTGCCTGCGGGTTTTCCCCTGCTTGTGTAGGCTGGCCTGTATACTATCTCAATGTGCCGCTGTTTCAATCTGTGGAATTCAGATGGCCCGGTAAAAAATCTTTCAGCATCCGGGTAGAGAACCAGTCGCCGAAGAACAGATATATACAGAAGGTAACCCTCAACGGGAAAGAACTTTCGAGGAATTACATCACCCACCAGGAGATCATGGCTGGCGGAACAATGGTGATCGTGGCATCGGACAAGCCCGACGGAACGTGGATCAAGGAGAAATGGGTGTCAGCGTTTGGGGAATAGCGGTTGGCTGTTG
>NZ_QEAS01000029.1:2322-14888 GCF_003130405.1 Pararcticibacter amylolyticus | reverse complement strand
AAAATGAGGTTCATCGCATTTATCTCCGCATTTTGCTGGGTAGCAGCTTTCGGACAGGTGAAGAATAGTTCTAACCTGGTTCAGTATGTAAAACCGATCATCGGGACGGAAAAGATGGGGCATACTTTTCCGGGGGCGACGGTGCCGTTTGGGGCTGTTCAGCTTAGCCCGGAGACGGATACGATCCCTTACGAGATGAACGGGAAATACAATAAGGATGTTTACAAATATTGTGCGGGGTATCAGTATGATGATCCGACGATCGTGGGGTTCAGCCATACGCATTTCAGCGGAACGGGACATTCTGATCTGGGAGATTTCCTGATCATGCCGACGACCGGAAAGCTTCAGCTAAACCCTGGGACGGAAAACAATCCGGGGAGCGGGTACAGGTCCGCTTTTTCGCATGCGAACGAAGTAGCGGAGGCGAATTACTATAAGGTGAAGCTGGACGATCACAATATACTGGCGGAACTGACGACCACTACGCGTACAGGGTTTCACCAGTATACGTTTCCGAAGTCGGATGAGGCTCATATCATCTTCGACCTGATGGCGGGGATTTATAACTATGACGATAAGAATGTGTGGACGTTTGTCAGGGTGGAGAACGATACGCTGGTGACAGGTTTCCGGCAGACCTATGGATGGGCGAGGACACGTACGGTCTATTTCGCAATGTCTTTTTCGAAGCCGTTTACGCAGTACGGGATGAAAGACTATTCAAAGGGGCAGGTTTACCGGGGCTTCTGGAGGAAATTTGACCAGACGAAGAACTTCCCTGACCTGGCCGGAAGGCAAATGCGGATGTATTTCGATTTTAAGACGGAAGACCAGGAGAAGGTGAAGATCAAGTTCGCTTTGTCGCCGGTGAGTACCAGGAATGCGCTGGAGAATATGCGGGCGGAAATCCCCCATTGGGATTTTGACCGGGTGAAGCGGGAAGGCCAGGAGGAATGGAACAAGGAGCTGAGCAAGATCACAGTAAAGGCAGGCGGCCGGGAAGAACTGATCAATTTCTATACAGCGATGTATCATGCTGCGATCATGCCGACCGTTTACATGGATGTGAACGGTGAGTATAAGGGGCTGGACCAGAATGTTCATAAGGCAGATGGCTTTACAAATTATACATCCTTGTCTTTATGGGATACCTTCCGGGCGTTCCATCCTTACCTGAACATTGTGAATCCTTCGCGAAATGCCGATATCGTCAGTTCGATGCTTGCGCATTATGACCAGAGTGCGCTAAAGATGCTTCCCATCTGGTCGCATTATGCCAATGATAACTGGTGTATGAGCGGATATCACAGCGTATCGGTCATTGCAGACGCGATTATTAAAGGTAACTGGAAGGGAGATGCGCAGAGGGCGCTGGAAGCATGTGTGACAACTGCCCGCCACAGGAGCTATGAAGGGATCGGAGATTATATCGATAAAGGATATATACCGGCAGATAAGAACGGCACATCCGTTTCTTCCACGCTGGAGTACGCTTACGATGACTGGTGTATCGCACAGCTTGCCAAAAAGCTGAACAGGCAGGATATTTATGAGGAGTTTATCAAACGCTCTGGTAACTGGAAGAATGTTTATGACGCTTCCATCGGGTTTATGCGCCCGAAGATGAGTGATGGCACATTCAAGAAGGAATTTGACGTGCTTAAAACAGACGGACAGGGATTTATTGAAGGGAATACCTGGAACTTCAGTCTTTATGTTCCTCATGATCCTGAGCAGATGATCAGCCTGATGGGAGGGAAGAAGAAGTTTGTGCCTCACCTGGATTCCTTGTTTACGATGCACCTGCCGGATGAGTTCTTTGCAGAGACAGAGGATATTACCAGGGAAGGAATCATTGGAAACTATGTGCACGGGAATGAACCTTCGCACCATGTTGCTTACCTGTATAACTGGACGGACCAGCCCTGGAAAACACAGGAGCGGGTTCGCATGATCCTGAAGAAGCAGTATCATAATGGCCCTGCCGGTTTGGGAGGGAATGATGACTGCGGCCAGATGAGTGCCTGGTATATTTTCAGCTCACTCGGGTTCTACCCGGTGGCTCCGGCATCCGACAGGTACTGGCTGGGAAGTCCTTCTGTGAAGTCGGCAGTAGTAAGCCTTGAAAACGGGAAGACCTTTACGGTGGAAGCAATGGACCAGAGTGACAAAAACGTCTATGTAAAGAAGGTCCTGCTGAATGGAAAAGCGCTTGACAGGAGGTTCATCACAAACGAGGAAATCATGGGAGGCGGGAAGCTGACTTTCTTCATGTCTCCAAAAGCAAAATAAATTTGCTAAAACGTTTTATTATCCCTATATATGCCGAAGTTATTTAATTAATCAGCGATTAGACCTTCGTTAAATGAATTCTTTAGTATTAGGAATTGATATAGGGGGATCCCATATTACTTCAGCACTTATAAATATTACAACCGGAGAGATGCTCCGGGAATCATATGTTCGGAAATTTGTCAATTCACATGAAGAGGCGGATACCATCATGTCGGCCTGGGCAGAGGCGATCAATCAATCTTTCAGCCTGGCAGGACTGGCTGTGACAAAGATCGGCATTGCGATGCCGGGGCCGCTCGACTATGACCTGGGGGTCTGCTGGATCAAGGATCAGGATAAATATGAAAAGCTTTATGGCCTTAACATCAAGGAAATGCTTGCTTTGAAATTAGGGATCCGGGCGGCCGACATCAAGATCATGAATGATGCGTGCTGCTTTCTTCAGGGAGAAGTTCTCGGCACGCTGGACGAACAGTATCAGACGGTGATGGGCTTTACTCTTGGCACCGGACTGGGTTCTGCTCTTTACCAGGACGGGGAGGTGACAGATGCGGATCTTTGGCGTGCGCCGTTCCGCGACAGTATTGCAGAGGAGTACCTCTCAACCAGGTGGTTCCTGAAAAGATATGCCGAACTGAAAGCAGAGGATATCCAGGGGGTTAAACAGCTGCTGGAGGATCCTGTTTCTGCGGATATTTATGACGAATTTGGGAAGACTCTTGGCATATTCCTGAGTGAATGTGCGGATTCATATAAGCCGGAAGCGATCGTTTTGGGTGGAAACATAGCCAAATCTCCGGAGTTGTACCTGAAGCAGGCGGAAGAAGTTCTGGCTGCGCACGGGCATTTAATCCCTATCAGTATTGCCAGGTTAGGAGAAGAGGCTGCGCTGATCGGTGCAGCCGGTACCTGGAAACGCGCGCTTATTGAAGCCGGCGCTATCACGAAATAATCATTTTTGCTAATCAATATATGCGCCCGGGGAGCCAATCCCCGGGTATTAATCAATTAATCGAAATAATATGAAGAAGGATGGATCAGGCAGCGTTCCGCTGTATGCCCTCACGTTGCTTTTCTTTATGTGGGGCTTCATCACTTGTATGAATGATGTGTTAATCCCGCATTTAAAGGAGCTTTTTCAGTTAACTTATCTCCAGGCAATGCTGGTGCAGTTTTGCTTTTTCGGGGCTTACTTTACAGGCTCCCTGATATATTTTCTTATTTCACATTTTCATGGGGACCCGATCAATAAGATCGGGTATAAGAACGGGATCTTACTGGGGCTCGTGATTTCGGGAATAGGGTGCTGCCTGTTTTACCCGGCAGCTTCTATGTCGCTTTACGGGTTATTCCTGGGAGCTTTCTTTATCCTGGGGCTCGGGTTTACCTTGCTGCAGATCACCGCTAATCCTTATGTTTCGCTTTTAGGGCCTGAGGAGACTGCCTCCAGCAGGCTGAACCTGGTCCAGGCGTTTAATTCTTTTGGTACTACCATTGCGCCGATCATTGGCGGATTTCTGATCTTCCAATTCTTTGCCGAAGGTGGTGAACTGTCTGCGGGAGCTACCAGGATGCCGTACCTGATATTCGCGGTGGTATTTTTTGTTGTGGCTGTGTTTATGAGCCGGGTAAAACTCCCTTTGTTTAAAGCGGATGAGACGGAAATGAGCGGGCTGGGTGCACTTAAGTTCCCGCAGCTGAAGCTCGGTATAGGGGGGATCTTCTTTTATGTGGGAGCGGAAGTGACCATCGGGAGTTTTATGATCAGCTTTATTACGCATGATGATATTGCGGGCATCTCGCATGCGGTAGCCAAGAATTACCTTTCACTGTATTGGG
Source organism: Pararcticibacter amylolyticus (assembly GCF_003130405.1). Classification (GTDB taxonomy): domain Bacteria; phylum Bacteroidota; class Bacteroidia; order Sphingobacteriales; family Sphingobacteriaceae; genus Arcticibacter; species Arcticibacter amylolyticus. Next base: position 10,751 of record NZ_QEAS01000029.1, on the reverse strand, counting down.
GAGGTGCGATGATCGGCCGGTTTCTGGGTTCTATCTCTCTTAATAACAATATCAGCTCCTCGAAAAAGGTGATCTATATGGTGGCCACGTCGCTGGCGATCTTTGCGCTGATCTTTAGTATTGTGGATCTTTCCTTTGGGCAGATCAGTGTGTTCATCGGGTTTATTGTGCTGAACCTGGCTGCTTTCTTTATAGGGAAATCGGCTCCGGCACGGACGTTGTCGCTGTTTGCCGCTATTAATATCATCCTGCTGCTGGTGTCGATCTTCACGAAGGGGAGCATATCAATGTGGGCGCTGATCAGCATCGGGCTGTTTAATTCGATCATGTGGTCGAATATTTTTACGCTTTCTATTTCGGGACTGGGAGCTTATACAAGCCAGGGATCATCCCTGCTGGTCATGGCCATCCTGGGCGGAGCTTTGGTGCCACTGCTGCAGGGCAGCCTGGCTGACAGTATTGGCATCCAGTATTCGTTCTTCCTTCCGGCTGTTTGTTACGGGTATATCCTGTATTTCGGATATTTCTGTTCGAAGAGGGTGGTAGTGGAAACGGGAGGGCCGTTGAGATCCGGACACTAGTGTTTATTTTATATTTTAGTTGTTGAATGAAGCCGTGCAGGGGTAATAACCTGCGCGGTTTTTTTATGGAAGGATTTTTAAGTCTATTGCGTGCTGGCAGGATGGATTTTTTAGATAAGAAAGCTCCACTGCGGTTTGACCGCAGTGTGAGATTGTAGTATTGCTTCATGAAGCCAATTATTACCTTCTTTATTGCCCTTTCCGGCTGCTTTTTGTATGTAAATGCCCAAACAACTATCTCGCTGGATGTTCCGCGGGTGGTTCCGGTTTCTCCTACTGCTACTGCAATGGAGAAATACCTGTCGTACCCGGTGGACCACTCTACCGGGATCCCCAATATTACGATTCCTTTATATGAGATTGTGGCGGGGGAAGTGACTATCCCTGTGAGCCTGTCGTATCATGCTTCTGGCTTGAAACCGAAAGATGCCAGCACCTATGCGGGTACCGGATGGACCTTGAATCTGGAGCCGTCGGTGAGCAGGCAGGTGTGCGGGGTGGCAGACGATTCTTACTATGGATGGTTTAATAATCCTGCCAGGGATTATAATCCAGCTATCGCTGGAGAACAGGATAAAATTAACTATTTCAATCAACTGGTGGATAACATGCGCGATACCCAGCCAGATAAATTTAGCTATAAACTAGCCAATGGAGGTGGTAGCGGGTATTTTATGTACGGTAGAGACTTCCTGTCCATCCCCCGTACGAATGATAAGGTGGAATATCACAGTGGAGGCGGTATGAGCATTACGGATGCCCAGGGAGTAAGATACCTGTTTGATGGTGAGCGGGAAGATGTAGAGAACATCATTACCCGTTGGATGTGCTCATCGATCTGGGCTCCCAATAATCCAAACAATGCATTGATTAATTTCTCGTATACAACTTTACCCTATAATCACTCTTTAGGCCATTACTATAATCTGAACGATAGGGTTATCATAAAAAAGTCCCAAAACGATCCCCATGCTGCCGATATATTGACAGAAGAAACCGGCGGTCATAACTGGCACTATGCCATTGAACATGTAGACGGGCAGCCAGAGGCGCAGTTGCGGTCTGTTTCGGAATCCCAGGCTGGGGTGCATTATCCCGGGAATACAAAGCATATTTCGGATGTTATGAAGGGAGTGCGGCTTGATGGGGTTAATTTTCTGGGCAATCAAATGGCCGTTTCTTATAAAACAGTAGGTAGCTCTCCTTACAATAGTGAAGTGCTGGATGCTATAGAAGTGGTGGACCAAAACGGCACTCTCGTAAGACGCATTAAGTTTTATATAACTCCTTACAATTCAAAAACATCACTTACAAAGCTGGATTCGGTGATCGTTTCGGCCCCGGGAGCCGAGTCCCGCAAACATACCTTTAGTTATTATTCTACCAGCAGTGTTCCTGATAATTATACCAAATCGGTAGATCATTGGGGTTTTTACAACGGTCCCGAATATTTGACGGGATCAAGCGTTCCCAGCTTTCGGGAAACTATGACTTTTCCTGATGTTAACGGCTGGCCTGCCGGAACCATGACGCTAAATTTTTCCGGTGCAAACCGGGAACCGAACCATAGCTCGACGGAGACAGGTGTATTGTCCAGAATAACAGATCCGCAGGGCATCACTACCACTTTTACCTATGAAGGAAATTTCGGTGCTTTCCGCGATAATAAAAAGCCGTCTAATAAGGATTATCTGCATCCTGTGGGCGGACTGCGGATACAACGTATACAAACCCTTGATCCGGGGACAGGCAAGTGGATCCGTAAAAACTATACCTACGGGCTAACCAGACCCAACATAACGGGATTTAAACCAGTATGGGGTGGCGGAGCCATCAGACATATCGTTACCGCACGTGATTATACTTCGTCCGTAAAACAACGGAACGTGGACGCTAATACGAATGCTGTTTCGTCTTATTTCCTAACCACCTACGCTTCCATGCCTGAGTCTAACATTAGCTTTAATGGTGGCAGTTCGGTGATGTACAACATCGTAACTGAAATAGTCACGAATTCAACAGACAACGATTTTCTTAAAACAACCTATTATTACAACGCAAAAATGCACAATTTCGAAGATGTGCTTCACTGGGACGATTCGGATCCTGCAGGTTCCGTCCAGATTTTTTTGAGGGATCAGCCTGAAACGATCTTGCAGCAGATTGCAAGAGTTCTCCCTGCACACCCTCGTGAACCGTCTGACGACTATGTAAATCATTATACACTCACCAATCAGTTTTATGGGAAGCTTATCCGTAAAGATCTCTTCCGAAATAACAAATTAGCCTCGCAAACAGAATATAGTTATAAGACTGAAGTAGCATGGGGAGGCAACATTGCCCTGGACTTGCCACACCGGCGAATTATCGGTAATACAGAGGACCTGCAATTAAATGATGTATTTACGATCGGGAACTACTATCCTGCCGGATCTCCGTCAGGTGTACAGACCTCCTATTATCTGGATACGGAGACTTACGGGGCTTTGGAGAAAGAGACAGAAAGAACCTATTACGACAGCGATGACGGGCAGGGTGTGGTTACTACCCAAAAGATATATGATTATCAGTTTAATTGGGGCGACCCCGGTTCCTCACTAAAGCCACGGCATATTCAAACGACTAACAGTGATGGTACAGTGGTGATTGATAGCCTGGATTATCTTCCGGGTTATCCAGCTATACTTTCCCGCCATAAGCATATGGAAAACAATAGCTGGAAGGAGAGCAGGATCTTATTTCTGCCAAATAGCAGCCTTCCCGCGAAGGTACAATCAAGAACAGATCAGGTACCTGTTTTTAGGGATGAGATTAGATATAATGATTACGATAATAATGGCAACGTCACTGAGCTCATGGGAAAGGACGGCATGCCAGTCAGTTTCATATGGGACGAGCAGGGGCAGTTCCCGCTGGCCAGGATAGAAAATGCCACGATCCAGGATGTATATGCTCACTGGCCCGGAATAAAACAGATCCGGACAGAATTGCCCCAGGCCCGTATCACCACATTTGAATATAAACCATTGCACGGTGTAGTTTCCATTACCGATCCAAACAATATAACAACCAGGTTTGATTACGATCATTATGGCAGACTTACAGGCAGCTATTTCCTGGACGTTAAGTCTCCGTCAGATATCAGAAAGGCAATCCTTCAGAAATATATATACAAGCTGGGAAATTAAGGCGGACCACTTACCACGCATGACTGCTTCAATAAGAAATACACGATGAGAAAATATCTATATGTCCTGCTGCTAAGCCTGTGTGCTTCGGGGGGATCAGCCCAAAGTTATCGCTCCAGAATGGAGACTGCTATCGACATGGGGACTTATTCAGACTTCTTTACATATTCGGATACCAGAAATACAATCAACTATACAGATGACTATTCCCGTCTTTTTTATGATGAATCCACAAACGAATATTATAGTCCGCCCCCGGCCCGCGATGTATTTTATAAATTGACCATAGCTAACAAATCGATGCAGCTCAACATCAACGACTATGGAAATTCATTTGTTTATGGAACGAGGATATATATACTCGATGCGGACGGTAACGAGCTCGCGTACTGTAAACCTTATGATTTGCTTTATAGTACGTTTGTCTATTCCCTGCAACCGGGGTCTTATTATATCGTTATGGAAGCAGCTACCGGGGATCACGCCCGGGAGGACGATGGCATCACTGCTATAGAAGTTGAAGCTGTGGCGAAGCCGCCGGGAGATGATTTTTTCTATCCGGCCATACTGGGCACATTTCATACGGATTTCGATACATCGCATACAATATCTAACTACTTGACAGGAGGCTATATGATGGCCGATTATGTATGCGATTTGAAAAACGGTTCTGAGGCAGATTTTCATGAATACAGGCGTGATTTGGTACACCAGTTTACCATTACAAAGCCGATGGACATTACTCTGGACAATATCGGGTCGGCAAAAATTGAATCAATGCATCCTTTGTACATTCGCCTCCTTTCTTCATCCAGAGATACGATCCCGGAAGAATCTATCGAATATTCCTACCCTTCTATACAAAAGATCCATTATGAGCTGCAACCGGGGACCTATTATGTTTATTCCAAGTTCACAATGGACAACTACACAGAAGCGAAATATGTGTTAAACATTAACGGGAAAGAGCAATTGGTGGGTTCAGTATCATCCAATCCGATCGATGCAGGCAGCAAATCGATAAATTTCACTTATAGTCATACTCAGAACACGGGTCTTTTCAGTAAGAACAGGCTTAACCAGAAACCCGGAAAGGAAGTGTTCTATAAATTTTCACTAACTGTTCCAATGGAAATAACCGTGGATAACTGCGGTTCGGCTGTTACAGACACCTATCTGGAAATATACGCTGAAGACAATCGTCCATCACATTATGTATATTATGCGAATGATACTTACACAGGATCCGGGGCCTGTGCGAATACGCAACATGCATATATCAAAGTTCCGGTATTGTTACCCGGAACATATTATGTCGTATCGGACGGAGCACAGGACGGTAATATCACGACCACTATTAAAGGCACCACCATTGGTCCCATGGGGGATATGCTGACCACAGCTATCGATGCGGGGACACATGATGCTGGTTTTCATTTCACCGACACTAAGAATACCGCATCAGCATTCACCGATCAATTCCCGGGAATGTCGACTAAAGATGTTTTTTACAAGTTTACTCTAACGGAGGTAATGGATGTGGCTGTCAGCCATTGCGGATCGGCGGTTCCTGATACGTATATGAGCCTGCTGGATGCACATGGTGTGGTTCTCTACTCCAACGACAACTATACAGGGGAAGGAAAGTGCACCAGCACAGGAAATGCACTGATAAAAGTGGAGCAAATGCCGCCGGGAACTTACTACGTGGTATCGGAGGGAAATACCCAGAATGGTAATATAACCACCACCATTGAAGCTAGGAGCACTTCTGGTACTCTCCATACAACGGCAGGGCAGCCGCATATTATTTCCATCGTTCCAACTGTTCAGACCGACAGCCTGGAGACAACCACCACCGGTCAGCTACAGCGAAGCGTACAGTATTTCAACCACTTCGGTTATCCGACAGTAAACATAGAACTGGATGCTGTTCCTCTTGGCGGCGACAGAGTAACGTTGCAGGAGACGGATGGATATTTCAGGAAATCCAAATCCTGGTTGCCCATCGCCAAAAATACACACGGGGGGCAGTACTTGTCCCCAGAACAATTACAAATAGAAGTTAAGGCTGCAACGCTGTACGAAAACGACCAGCGGCCCTACAGCCAGACGGTTTATGACGGGTCTCCGCTGGACCTGGTTGTGGAACAGTACGGGCCGGGTGACGACTGGTTTAAAAACAAGCGTTCTGTGAAAAGCGACCGGATAGCAAATGCCGGCACATCAGGCCCATTGGCTTGTGCCAGATATATGCTTGGTGGAAGTCCTGCCGCGCGGACTTTTACAAAGACCGGCTTTTATGCAGATAACGAACTATATGTAACGAAAACAACAAACGAGGATAATCACGATAGCTATGAATTTAAAGACAAAGCGGGGCGGATGGTACTTTCCCGAAGGATGAACGGCACTCTGCCACATGATACGTACTACGTGTATGATAACTATGGTAACTTGAGTTTCGTTCTCCCGCCGCTTGCTTCGGATGCACTGACGGCAACTAATACCACATGGGACGAATCAGCAACAGCTGTTAAGAACTTCGCTTATATCTATAAATACGATGCTTATAACCGCTGCATCTCGAAGAAGCTCCCGGGATGCGAGCCCATCTACTCGATATATGACAAAGCTGACCGCGTGATCTATACCCAGGATGGGGAACAAAGGGCCAAAGCGACGCCGGAATGGACCTTTTCAATTCCTGATGCCTTTGGCCGTGTGGCATTGACCGGCAAGTGTACAAACAGCCTTTCCTTCCAGAGTAACCCGCTGGCAGATATATTAGTCAAGGCGGAATACACAGGCGGAACAAATGCTTTTAAGGGATATACTGTTTCCGGTATTACCCTTACAAGTCCTGAGATATTATCGGTTAACTATTATGATAATTATACGTTCCTGAATACCAACGGTATTACCGGGGCCGGCTATAAAGATTATGGAAAGGCAGATATCCAGCTTGACTCGTATCAGGAAACTTATGTGGAGGCGACCCGGAGCATTACCCTTCAGCCCGGGTTCTATGTACCTGCCGGTTCAAACTTTCATGCGGTTGTTTCGGGAGGTACTACGGATAGCCTTCCGGAAGGTGGTTTTGGCGTCCGGTACACTAGTGCTAAAGGGATGTTGACCGGCACTCTTACCGCCCAGCTGGAGTCGGGCGGGGTGATCAGCAGTGACTACCTCTATTCTGTAAAGTATTACGATAACCGGGGGCGCGTCGTACAGGCTGCTGAAAAGGTGACCGGAGGTAGCAACCGCTTAAGTTACAAATACAATTTTGCCGGAAGCCCTCTGTTTGTGCTGGAGAGTCAGTCTGTTCAGGGACTGGAAACAAATATCCTGACGGCTTATACGTATGATCAGGCGAACCGCCGTCTAACTGAGAAAGTGACTGTCAACGGCGTAGAACAGGCGGCTGTCGCTTATACTTACGATGAGGCAGGACGGTTGAATGGCCAGAAATATGCCAAGGGATCGTGGTCCACGGCTGAGAGTATGGGGTATAACGTAAGGAGCTGGCTGACCGAAAAATCAGGGTCCTATTTCTCTATGGGGCTCCGTTATAACAATATCCTTACTCCTGGTTCCACAAAGTTATTCGGAGGAGGGATCAGCGAGTGGAGCTGGCAGCATACCAGTGGTTCTAATAACATGTACAGTTTGAAATACGATGCAGCGGAGCGGCTTACCGGAGCGCAGCAGTATGTATCAGATGGTTCTAACTGGACAGATGCGACGAGCCATTATACTGAAAATGGTATCAGCTATGACAAGAACGGCAATATCCTGACGCTGCAGCGTTCAGCCGGAGGCAGCATAGTCGACAACCTGACGTACAGCTATGAGGGGAACCGCCTGTCGGCATTGAACGAATCAGTAGCCTCACCCGGAGCCTCGGATATCCTTGTACAGGGAGGCACTGCCCAGGGAACATATCAGTATAATGCCAATGGCAACATGATCTATGACAGCCGGAAAAGTTTGACATACGGGTATAATTTTCTTAATTTGACAGACATGGTGAAGCAGGGTCAAACGGTAAAGGCGACGTATAAGTGGGCGGCAGATGGATCTAAGCTTAGCGTGCGTGACGGAACTGGTACAAATGGCTTTGACTATGCTGGGTCAGTGGTATATGCCAAGAATGGTTCGGGGATCAATGTGGACGCGATTCATTTTGATCATGGGGTGATCAGGAAGCAGGCGGATGGTTATATGGTGAACTACTTCCTGAGGGATCATCTGGGCAGTACCCGTGTGGTGGTAGACGGTAACGGTGCTGTGCTGGAAAAAAATGATTACTATCCGTTTGGAGCACGCCATAAGAGAAATGATTACGTGGCTAGTGATAACCGGTACAAGTATAATGGAAAGGAAGAACAGGTAGTAGGGGATGTGGGATTCCTGGATTATGGAGCGAGGATGTATGATGCGGGGATTGGGAGATGGACTGCAGTGGACCCACTAACGGAGAAGTTTTTGTATATCTCGCCCTATCACTATACAGACAATAACCCTGTAAATAATATCGATCCCAATGGAAAGGAAATTATGTGGGACGCTAGCTCAATTACCTTTATGGGAGATGATGCGAAAGCGGCATTCAACGCATATAAACAATCAAGACAAGGGGCTGGTGAGGACGATGATG
>NZ_QEAS01000029.1:0-2283 GCF_003130405.1 Pararcticibacter amylolyticus | reverse complement strand
CAAAAAATCGTGAAATTAACACGCGAGGAGAGCTCACTCCTGAACAGGAGCTAGCTAAGTATGGTCGGATAACAAGTGCTAGCAATGTCTCAATTGGGGCGTCCCTTGTCTTCGGAGGTATCGTCGAGTATGGAATAGTTATGACCGATAAAAACTGGGCTCAACGCTACATGACTGTTTATTATGCACATGGCTTTAATCCACCCTCTATAGCAGGAGGAGCTGTATATGTGTCATCTCAAAATGCTGTTTTTTCTGATTGGAAGGGAGCGATGGGAGGTGTTTCTGGTAGTATTGGTTTCGTAAGTGGTAGCGTTGGTTTTGCACCTACATATACTGCTTATGGCTTTGCTGCTAGTTATGGAAGGCCCCTTTCTCTTGTTAAGGAATTCTCAAATTCTGGTACATTTAACATTGGCGTTACAACTCTTATAGGGACGCCATTTTTAATGAAAGCAAACTTATCAGATTCTTATATTAAGAAACAAACTTATGGTGGAGGAAATTAATACTAAATTAAGCTTTAAGATTCAAAAGTTAGTTCATCATGCACCCGAGGCCATAATTGAAAAGATTACGGCATACTTAACGAAGTCCGGTTACAAGATTGTAGAACGCACTGAGACGTCATTGGTCTTTAACGAAGATGTCTACAGTAATAGAACAAGTGCTCGATCGGATTATTATACAAGGGTAGAGGACGGCAAATTTGAGATTGTTCCGAGCGGCTCAGGAATAGTTGTCAATCTGGTTTATCGAGTTTCGATTATGAGGGAGTTGATTTTTCTCTTAATTATTCTCATTGTAGGTATTACTGTAGATTATAAAGCTTTACTGTTGTCTGCGTTATTTGTAGTTAATTTTATTTATAAAATAAGGTACTTGAATAATAATATTATAGATGAGATTCTGAATGAGCCCGGCTAATGTTGAGATTGCCTTGGGCTGGTGCATGTATGAGCCATTCTCGTTGAGGAACAATAGATTCGAATACTGCTCAGGAGACTTTTCCTATGGAGAGTAATAGCTTTATGATTCGGTGATTTGAGCAGCCTGCCAGGGTACACGTGCTGTATGCAATATCGATCTTTTTCGGCAACAGCCTCCTCTTTTTTCTTATTCCCTTGTTTTATTTTGGACGGGTATGAGTTATCTGAATTTATTCCTTCAAGGTTTATTCAAAAATAGAAATGCGTTTAGTCGAAATAAAAGGATTGTTTGAGATGGATGCAGGAGCTCCATCGCCATTGATAATATCGAATGATACCGAACTTGTTGTATGCTTTTATGTAGACAACGAGGTTATGACAGATCTGAGTGAACGAAATACAGGTTATGAAATAGGAGTCGTGGTAATAAAGTTTAAAGGTTATCTATATTACAATTTTGGATTACCTGGTAACGAAACATTAAGGGGACACCCATACTATAAGCTAGGAATTAAATCATTTGGCTTTTATGAACTACTTGATTCTGATTTGATAAACAAATTGAAGCAGATAGAAAAAGTACATCCTTATTATAACGCAGCAAAATGGGATGGGTTTAGACATTTTATTCTCACATTTCATGACAATATGTTTGAATGTGTTTCCAGCGAATTTGATGTAATCAGGGAAGAGATGTCTGTTTATAACAAGGCCTATTCTGTCTTGAGCAGTATAGCGACAAAGCATCTGTAAAACTGTCGGTTTAACTGCAATATGATCAATTATCTCTGGGTTCTACCCTTATCTTGCAGGTACAATCAATCCTTTCACCTTCGAGCGCTTTGTCGGTTTTTAGGCCCCAGTGCCTTAGGGAAGTCGTTAAAAATTGAACTATTTTCAGACTCTGGTCAGAACCGATAGTAGTTGCCATGTGCCGGTCAGCAGTAGATGCTTATTTTGCCAGTTCTAATCTTAAGTAAACAGTGTCTGTGAAATCACATAAAAGGGCGCCGCGATATTGAGACCCATAGCCATATCACATCTATTGTTAGGCGGAGACCCTTGATTCCAGTTATGTTGTTGGGGGTTGGCAACACCAGGAAATTCGGCGGTCTTTGAATCTTTCTAGCACATCAACTATATAAAAAGAATGGTTCCGGGCCCATTCATCGGGTCGGATGTTCTTTCGCTTCTAATTGTTTGATTCGTTGTTCCAGACGTTTTATCTCATCTGTTTGTTTTGTGTGATCTGCGAGCTTTTGCTGCTGTTGCTTAATTATCTTGTTCTGTTTAATCAAATGAAGAGTGAGTTCTTCAACTTTTTGAAGGAGTTTAAGTTGCATATCTGAAACAG
>NZ_QEAS01000028.1:63644-67197 GCF_003130405.1 Pararcticibacter amylolyticus | reverse complement strand
AACGTGGATAAACTGTGGAATAAAGGTGGTTTTTATGTTGCTTGACTGGCCAGAGGGCATCAATAGCACATCTAAGCAAACGGTATACAGCTTATCGGGCTGTACTGCGGGACAAGGTTGCGGAAACGGAGTAAGGGGGAGAAGCTCATCATCTGTTCTAAACTGGGGGTACGACAGGCCGTCCTATTTTCCTATCAGAACCCGTGTGTGCTTCGTACTTTTTATTTGAAAGCAAAGAAATGACACTGCCAACCTGTCGTTTAATAAAATGTTCGTACTTTTGCAGTCCAAAGGAAAACAGGTATGTATACGATACAGAGCGATGTAAAAGAGCATGACGAGGCAAGGCAGGGAGAAGCGCTTATGCTTGAAAATGAAGGAGCTAAGAACAACGGACGTAAACTTTACATAGAAAGTTACGGATGTGCCATGAACTTCTCCGATAGTGAGATAGTCGCCTCTATTATGACTGACATGGGCTTCCAGACAACAACAGATTATAAGGAAGCCGATGTAGTGTTCATCAATACTTGTTCTATCCGTGAAAATGCAGAGCAAAGAGTAAGAAACCGGCTTAGAGAGTTCGGCTCTGCCAAAAGCCGCAATCCAGGAATGGTAGTAGGGGTGCTGGGCTGCATGGCAGAACGCCTGAAGGCAAAGTTCCTCGAAGAAGAAAAACTAGTAGATGTGGTTGTAGGACCTGATGCATACCGCGATCTTCCCAACCTGATCGACAAAGTTGATGATGGTGCGAAGGCCGTAAATGTGTTGCTTTCGAGGGAAGAAACTTATGCTGATATTAACCCCGTAAGACTGAACTCAAACGGCATCACGGCGTTCATCTCCATCATGAGGGGATGCGACAATATGTGTTCCTTCTGCGTAGTACCCTTTACCAGGGGCAGGGAGCGGAGCCGCGATGCTCATTCCATCGTAAACGAGGCCCGGGAGCTTTTTAATCAGGGCTATCGTGAGGTGACGCTGCTGGGACAAAATGTCGACTCCTATAAGTGGGCATCCCAGGATGAACTTGAAAAAGTAAATTTCGCCGGTCTTCTTGAGATGGTCGCATTGGTGAGCCCCGATCTCAGGGTTCGTTTTTCGACCTCACATCCAAAGGATATCACGGATGAAGTGCTTTATACCATGGCGAAGTATGAAAATATCTGTAAGTATATTCATCTTCCGGTTCAGTCCGGAAACTCCCGGATCCTTGAACTGATGAACCGTACATACGACAGGGAATGGTATATGGAGAGGGTAAACAGCATCAGAAGGATTATTCCTGAATGTGCGATATCCACCGACGTGATCACCGGCTTTTGTACTGAAACAGAAGAGGAGCATCAGGACACCCTTAGTATGATGGATTTTGTGAAGTATGACTTTGCTTACATGTTCATGTATTCTGAGCGTCCGGGAACCCTGGCTGCCAAACGATTTACTGACGACATTCCTGAAGAGGTGAAAAAACGCCGGCTTAATGAGGTAGTCGCTAAGCAGCAGCAGTATTCGCACGAGCGCCTCCTCCAGCAAGTTGGAAAGGTACAGAAAGTACTGATTGAGGGTTTCTCTAAGAAATCTGAACTGGATTACGCGGGCAGAAGTGATCAGAACGCTACAGTAGTCTTTCCTGCTGATAATAATTACAAGCCGGGACAATACGTTAATGTGAAGATTGAACGTTGTACGACAGCTACGCTGATCGGTACAATATGTGAATAGAAAAAGCCGGATCATTCCTCGCTATAAGAAAGCGAGTGACCCTGCTAATCTTAATTCTTAACTCTTGAATCTAATAAATGGATATCCAGGATATAAAAAACCGTTTCGGAATAATCGGTAATTCTCCTCTTTTAAACAGGGCGATCGACATTGCCCGGCAGGTTGCCCCTACAGATATATCGGTGCTGATCACAGGTGAAAGCGGAAGCGGGAAGGAAGTATTTTCCCACATCATTCATCAGCTCAGTGCACGTAAACACGGGCCGTTTATTGCGGTCAACTGCGGGGCTATTCCCGAGGGCACTATTGATTCCGAATTGTTCGGACATGAAAAAGGTTCCTTTACAGGGGCACATGAAGCGAGAAAAGGTTATTTTGAGGTGGTGAATGGCGGGACCATCTTTCTTGACGAGGTGGCAGAGCTTCCTTTGGGTACCCAGGCCCGGCTTCTGAGAGTACTGGAAACGGGGGAATACCTGCGGGTAGGTTCTTCAAAGGTTCAAAAAACGGATGTCCGGGTTGTTGCAGCAACGAATGTAGATGTATTTGATGCCGTTCAGAACGGGAAGTTCCGTGAAGACCTGTATTACAGGCTGAATACTGTCCCCCTGAAGATTCCGGCCCTTCGCGAACGAAAGGACGACATTCACTTGCTGTTCCGTAAATTTGTAGCTGATTTTACTGCAAAATATCGCAGCCCCTCTGTTCAGCTGGATGCGGAAGCACAGCAGGTGTTAATGAATTATAGCTGGCCGGGAAACGTACGGCAGCTGAAAAATGTTGCCGAGCAGATTGCAGTTCTTGAAAAAGAAAGAAATCTGACAGCCCAAAACTTGCTGCACTATATCCCCCAGGATCACTCCAGCAACCTTCCGATGCGGGTAAGCAAGGAGAGCAAGGAAGATTTCTCTGAAAGGGATATCCTGTATAAGGTACTCTTTGATATGAAACGGGACATGGTTGATTTGAAGAAACTTGTAGCTGAAATTATCAGGGAAGGCGGAACTCCTGCTTCTGTCCGCGAAAATCCACAGCTATTCAACCAGTTGTACCACGACGGAGATTTTCCGGCAGTCCCCCAGAATACTCAGCCGCTGGTATTGCATCATCCTGATAATGATATCAAAAATGATTTTAACTTTACACCTCATACGGAGGAGGTAGAAGAGTCCCTTTCACTGGTTGAAAAGGAGTCTGACCTGATAAAGAAAGCGCTCAAAAAGCACAAAGGAAAACGCAAGTTAGCGGCTCAGGAACTCGGCATTTCAGAGAGAACGCTTTACCGTAAAATTAAAGAGTTAAACCTGAATTAAACGATGAAGAGTCTCAGAATACAGGCTTTGTTGTTAGTCCTTCCGCTATTACTGCTATCGCAGTCATGCGGCGTTTACAGTTTTTCGGGAGCTTCTATTCCCGCGAACATGAAAACAATAACAGTACTGTTTTTTGAAAACAGTGCACCGCTGGTGGTTCCCTATCTTAGCCAGCAGTTTACCGAAGCTCTTAAAGAGAGGATCAGAAATCAGTCAAGATTAAGTATAGTAAGGGAGAATGGCGACGGGATCTTTGAGGGGAGGATTACTGACTATAGTATTAAGCCGGTTGCGGTAGGCGCAAGTGAACGGGCAGAACAAACCCGCCTGAGCATCACAGTAAGCGTCAAATTCACTAACACACTTAACAACGACTTAAGCTTCGAGCAACCGTTTACCAGATACAGGGATGTGAGAGGCGGCAACATTACGTCACAGGAAGCTACCTTGGTTAGAGAGATCACCAACGAACTAACCGAGGATGTTTTCAACAGGGCGTTCGCGAATTGGTAGGC
>NZ_QEAS01000028.1:45785-63425 GCF_003130405.1 Pararcticibacter amylolyticus | reverse complement strand
AAAACAAACGACAGTGGGAGAATTAAAAGTAACGGGAAGCGAAGAGTTTTTAAAATTTCTATTACCTACAGAGGGAACTTTGAATGAGGCGGATATTGCCGCATTGAAATACCTTGCGTTAAAATTCCCTTACTGTCAGCCTATTCATTTTGCGTATTTATCAGCCTTAAAACAAAATTCGCTTCCCGAATATGAAGTGTACCTGACGAAGGCATCACTGTATGCGCCGAAGAGGGACACACTCTATCGCTATATCCATGAACCGGGTTCTTTTTATCATCATGCACTCCCGGAACAAGTTTTAGAAGACGAAAAACAGCTTGTGACGCCAGCTTCTCCAAAGCAGACTGAGCAAAAAGAACTGATCCGGGAAAATGTTGTGGAAACTGTGATCCCGGAGGTTGAGCACCTGCTGGAAGAAGTTAATGAGTTCCCGATAGGAGAATCTGATGCAACAGCTCCGGAGATGAACGACCCTGACGCAGAGGCTCTGAATGCCGCAGTTTCGGAGGACATCCAAGCGGAAGCAGCACCACCACAAGCAGAAATTTCTCAAACTGGAGAAGCTGAAGAGGAAACAGAGGAGATACACGGCGGGACAACACAGGTTGACGATGAACAAACTGGCGCGGGACAAACCGGCGCAACGGAAACCGGGGAAACAGAAACCAGCGACACCGAAACTGAATTGCTGGAAAACGAAACGACGGATGTGATAGCAGAAGAGCCTGCGCTGGAAAGAGTGGTAGATGTGGACAGCATTGCTTCTTCTGACTACTTTATTTTCAACCAGTCGGAGATCGATCCGCTGAAGGGGGAAGAAACATCACTGCAACGGGTGGCTGAAGACTTTTCAAGTCCGTCAGAAGAAGGAGAAGAGATCCCCCACTCGGACGTCAGCAAGTATGATGACGATACGATGCCGTACACATTCCTCTGGTGGCTGCATAAAACCAGGAAAGAGTACGCGGACACGTATCAGCCTTTTGTGCGGAACCCCAATTACGTTAAACGCACTCCTGCGGGAGAACTCAACCAGCAAATCATCGAGAACATCTTCCATATACAGCCTGAATTGAATACATTCCAGGCTGCGGAGATTGCCTCATCCGTTGAATTTGAGCTGAAACGGAAGGAAGACGACATCATAGAAAAGTTCATTAAGGAAGAACCGCAGATCCGCCCTCCCCAGGCAACTAAGCTTGATACGGAAAACAAGGCAAGAAGAAGCTCTGAAGATAACCTGGACCTGGTTTCAGAAACGCTGGCGAAAATTTATATGGATCAGATGCTTTATCACAAAGCCATTGAGATATACAGAAAATTAAGTTTGAAATTCCCGGATAAAAAGCGTTACTTTGCGGGTCAAATTGAAGAACTAGAAAAGAGAATCAGTTAATTACAAAAATTATATGTTTTACGCACTTATTATCCTGGCTATTATTATTTGTGTCTTGTTAGCATTCCTTGTTTTAATCCAGGAGCCAAAAGGTGGTGGCCTTACTTCAGGTTTTGCAGGGTCCAACAACATTATGGGCGTTCAGAGAACCGGGGATTTCCTCGAAAAAGGAACCTGGACATTGATCATCAGCTTAATGGTGATCGTTTTGTTAATTAACATAGTAATTCCTAAGGGCGGTCAGAAGAATTCTGAGGCTGAAGAGATCCAGAGACAGATCAACAAAGCGGTTCCTACAGCACCTGCTGCACCTGCGACTATTCCAGGTCTTAAAGATACTACAAAGAAATAAACATCAGATATGAGGGCTTGTCCTGAGAGATCGGGCCGGGCATCAATAAAAATCTAACAAAGAGAGCTGCCCGCCGGGCGGCTCTCTTTGTTTTAAGGGAAGCGGATCCGCCGACTGACAATCACTGACAGGATGACACCGGGCTATTAAGTTAAAGTAAAATGACCTGTATGGGTAGTGAAATTTTGACAAATAGGGAACACAAAAGAACCGAAAATATTGTTTGGCACAGAATCTGACACAAAGGGAACAAAAACTAATATTCATAATCACTATGGCATTAAATATCAAACCTATCGCAGATAGAGTGGTAGTCGAAGCTGCTCCTGCAGAAGAGAAAACAGCATCAGGTATCTATATCCCTGACACAGCTAAAGAAAAACCTCAGAGAGGAACTGTAGTTGCCGTTGGAGATGGCAAAAAGGATGAGCCTTTAACTGTTAAGGTAGGTGATGAGGTTTTATATGGCAAATATGCCGGTACTGAGATTACCTATGAAGGTAAAGAGTATTTAATCATGCGTGAATCTGATATCTACGCAGTATTGTAAAAAAGAGATAGGAGGTTTGGAAATGAGCGGTCAGAACCACTCATGATTCAGATCGAATATTAAAAGAAAACTAGTAAAAGTCGGGGGTAGGTACATCAGACATCAATAAACTTCAGTCTGATACCTAATATCTCACAACTAAAAAAAACAACAATGGCAAAACAAGTTAAATACAACGTTGAAGCGCGTGACGCCCTGAAAAGAGGCGTAGATACCTTAGCAAATGCGGTTAAGGTTACTTTAGGACCTAAAGGTCGTAATGTGATTATCGATAAGAAATTTGGTTCTCCTGCAATCACCAAAGACGGTGTAACAGTAGCAAAAGAAATCGAACTGAAGGACAGCCTGGAAAACATGGGTGCCCAGATGGTAAAGGAAGTTGCTTCAAAAACTGCTGATATTGCAGGTGACGGAACTACAACTGCAACTGTTCTTGCTCAGGCTATCGTAGCTGCAGGTATAAAGAACGTAGCTGCAGGTGCCAATCCAATGGACTTAAAGCGTGGTATTGATAAAGCAGTTGCTGCAGTTGTAGCCAACCTGAAACAACAATCAAAAACAGTTGGTGAAGACAACAATAAGATCAAGCAGGTTGCTTCTATTTCAGCTAACAACGACGAAGTGATCGGTTCTTTGATCGCTGAAGCAATGGGTAAAGTTGGTAAAGATGGTGTGATCACCGTAGAAGAAGCTAAAGGTACAGAAACTGAAGTGAAGACTGTAGAAGGTATGCAGTTTGATCGCGGTTACCTTTCTCCTTACTTCGTTACCAACGCAGATAAGATGGAAGCAGAACTGGATAACCCTTATATCCTGATCTACGATAAAAAGATCAGCAGCATGAAGGAATTGCTTCCTGTACTTGAAAAACAGGTTCAAACAGGCAAGCCGCTTTTAATCATCTCTGAAGACCTCGACGGAGAAGCTCTGGCAACTTTAGTTGTGAACAAGATCCGTGGTTCTCTGAAAGTAGCTGCTGTTAAGGCGCCTGGTTTCGGTGACCGTCGTAAAGCTATGCTGGAAGATATCGCTATTTTAACAGGTGGTACTGTTATCTCTGAAGAAAGAGGTTATAAACTTGAGAATGCTGACCTTTCTTACCTTGGCCAGGCAGAAAAAGTGATCGTTGACAAAGATAACACAACTGTTATCAACGGCGCTGGTAACACAGAAGATATCAAAGCCCGTGTTAACCAGATCAAGGCTCAGATCGAAACTACAACTTCAGATTACGACCGTGAGAAATTACAGGAACGCCTTGCTAAATTAGCTGGTGGTGTGGCTGTACTTTACGTAGGTGCTGCTACTGAAGTTGAAATGAAGGAGAAGAAAGACCGCGTAGACGACGCTTTACACGCAACCCGTGCGGCTGTTGAAGAAGGTATCGTTGCTGGTGGTGGTGTGGCATTTATCCGCGCTATCGAAGGTCTTGATGGCCTGAAAGGTGATAACGACGACGAAACTACCGGTATCGCAATCGTTAAACGTGCGATCGAAGAGCCTCTTCGCCAGATCTGCGAAAACGCAGGTATCGAAGGTTCTATCGTTGTTCAGAAAGTAAAAGAAGGAACTGCTGACTTCGGTTACAATGCCCGTACAGATGTTTATGAAAACTTAATCGGTGCTGGTGTGATCGATCCTACTAAAGTATCACGTGTGGCTTTAGAGAATGCAGCTTCTATCGCAGCAATGTTGCTGACTACTGAGTGTGTACTTGCTGATGATCCGGAAGATGAAAAAGCCGGAGCAGGCGTACCTCCGATGGGCGGCGGCATGGGCGGAATGATGTAATTCCCCTCCCTTAACGGGAAAGAAATAAAAAAAGAAAACCCGGGGCTGAGCTCCGGGTTTTCTTTTTTATAAGAAGGCCGGCTGCTTAAAAGCCCTGGTACGGTGCCTTCTATTCTTCATTGCATTCAATGTATATAATCACACAAATTTTATAAGTTTGACAACATGGAACTGGAAAAATTTTACGACAAAGCATATGACTGGATCCTGTCAAACGGACCAAGAATGATATTAGCGGTCATTGTTTTGCTGATTGGGTTCTCCCTTATCAAAATGGTTAAAAAAGCCATCATGCGGAGCATGGCAAAACGAAACTTCGACCCGTCATTACAACCTTTTCTTCTGAGTATACTGGTCATCTCGCTGCAGGTAATGCTGATACTGGCGGTTATGCAGATCCTTGACGTACAGCTGACCATACTGACCACAGTAATCGGAGCGTTTGGTGTAGCTGCCGGTCTCGCACTATCCGGCACCCTTCAAAACTTTGCAAGCGGTGTACTGATCCTCGTGCTCAAGCCGTTTAAAGCTGGTGATAATATTATCGCACAGGGACAGGAAGGTACTGTATCGTCAATTCAGATATTCTATACCGTTGTAACAACGTTCGAGAATAAAACGGTTATTATTCCCAACAGCAAGCTTTCCAATGAAATCATCATTAACGTAAGCAGGCAGGGAAAGAGGAGAATGGACATAGAGTTAAAGTTCAGCTACTCATATGATATTCAGCAAGTAAAGACAGTATTGACAGAATCAGCAAGAAGTGCGAAAAATATCATGAATAACCCGGCTCCGCGAATTGGGGTGTCTGTACTTGAGGCGGATGGATATAAAATGATGATCAACGTGTGGGTGAATGCCCATGGCTTCATTGACGCGAAACTTGCTTTCCAGGAAAAGCTTATTAATGATATTAAGAACGCCGGGATCAAATTACCGGGAATGTAATATTCCGGGGCAACGCCCCGGATATACAGTCCTAAGATGTCTTTATTACTGATTTAGATCCTTAAGGACAAACCGCTCGAATACAGCCGTTTTCTCAGGATCTCCTTTAGATATAAGAGCTGCACGTACCGCTCTGTCCCAAGGCGGAAGGAATGAACCATCTACAGGCTCCTGGTTAAAGACTTTTAATTCTTTGCCCGGAACGCCGTACAAAAAGGTGATATCCTTTCCATTCTTCACCTGCATCCTCAGGGTCAGTTTGTCTTTAGTTTTCAAGGTTTGCTCCTGGATAAATACAGGAACCCCTCCTTTTATGACCGCAAGCCTCAATGTGTCACGATAAATGGAAGCCCGAACCAGGTTGTTCTCATCCCCTACCGCAGCAACTCCGGCTTCCGCCGCCGACTTTGCCACAGAAACCGTAGTCTCGGCTATATAATCAGCAGTATAGGTTTTTTGTCCGACAAAAGCCCCTGATTCAGCAGGCAAAGCAGATAATTCGAGATTGCCTTTAATAAGCTTATAATTAAGTTTTTGAAAAACATTCCATTGCCACTTGTCCGATAGCCCGGATCCCCTGAAGTCGTCGGAAACCGAATAATTCGCATGATCTTTTGCAGATACCGGCTGCTTTATGAAACTTAGCCAGCCGTCGGAAGTGAAGCTGAACTCCTGAAGCAAACCCTGCCTGCCGGCATAAGGCCCGCTCTTCGCATCATAAGCATGATATAGAAAATACCATTTGCCGTCCTTTTCCACCGGAGTGCCATGGCCTGGACATTTCCACTTTTCATTGCTCGTAAGGATCGGGTTTTGATTATATTTTTCCCAGGGCCCCAAAAGGGTTTTAGCCCTGGCGACCCCGCTCATATAGGTACATTCGATCCCGCAGCATCCTGCAGCAGCATAGAAAGCGTAATAATAATCGCCATGATGTATAATTGATACCCCCTCAACAAGATTTGATTCCCAGGGTTCCGTGTTCCTGAAGAGCTCTCTCTTTTCACCAATTAGCGCAGTCCGTTCTTCGTTCATCTCGCTAATCCAGATGGGCGTAGGCTGTCCGATACTGTTACCATCCTCCTTCCAGATGAGATAAAGCGTTCCTTTCTCATCCCGCATCGGGAAAGCATCAATAGAACCAGCTTCCTGGCAGATCAGGGGGCCATGATCCCGGTAGGGGCCTTCGGGCCTGTCGGCACTGGCCACCCCAACACATAAAGATCCATTCTTCTTATGGGCAGTGTAATACACATATACCCGTCCTTTATCATAGGTAATTTCGGGCGCCCAGAAGTAGTAATCAGCCCATTGCGGCAACTCGTTGAATATAGCTCCCTGCTGCTTCCAGGTCACCAGGTCTTTTGACCTGAACAGTGGAAAAGCAGGGCCCCAGTTAGAAGTTGTTGCACTCGCCCAATAAGTATCCCCTATTTTAACAACAGAGGGATCAGGATTGTCTCCGGGAAGAACCAATTGCTGGGCTTGCACTGCCGCCACAAATAAAAGCAGCAGAAAAAAGGATATGAATTTTTTCAACATATCAGGTGTGAGTTTTTGAGATCTAAGATTTCGGAAATGATTGTATGATGATTGAGTCAAAGGGAGGGCTGGAAAAGAAAAGGAGCCTCTGGCTTTCAGGCCAGAGGCTCCTCATTTTATTTTGCGGTGAATTTGTAAACAGTAGTTGTTTTGTAGGTTTCACCCGGACTTAAAACTGTTGAAGGGAAAGATGGCTGATTCGGAGAATCAGGGAAGTGCTGAGTTTCCAGGCAGAAAGCTGTCCTGTGATCATCCTTTATTCCATTCTTCAGGGTATGAGAGCCATCCAGGAAGTTTCCACCATAAAACTGGATTCCTGGCTCTTTGGAAAGAACATCCATTACGATACCTGATTTATCTCCCACAACCGTGGCTACCCGTTTCAGCACAGATGATTTCTTATCCGCAATCACAAAATTATGGTCGTAGCCTTTTCCGTATTTAAGCTGCGTATTGTCTTCGTTGATCCTTGCGCCAATAGCTATCGGTTTCCTGAAGTCAAATGGAGTACCTTCTACAGATTCCAGCTTGCCGGTTGGGATAAGCGTTGAATCAACAGGTGTATACCGGTCTGCATAAATCTGCATCAGGTGATCGTTGATGGTACCGCTGCCTTCTCCGTTCAGGTTGAAGAAAGAGTGATTGGTAAGGTTTAATACCGTTTTCTTATCGGTTGTCGCCTCATAATCAATCTCCAGGTCATTATCTCCTGTAAGGGTGTAAGTTACTTTTACATGAAGATTTCCCGGATATCCTTCTTCTCCGTCTTTTGCATGATAGGTCAGCTCAAGCTGGTTATCAGACAGCTTCTTAGCGTCCCACACCACTCTTGAAAAGCCTTTAGGGCCACCGTGGAGCGCATTAGGAGCATTATTAATAGCAAGGTGATATTCTTTTCCATCGATGCTGAACTTTCCTTTGGCGATGCGGTTACCATAACGTCCGATCAGCGCACCGAAATAAGTATCGCCTCCTTTGGTATAATCATCCACATTATCGAAGCCATTTACAACATCAATCACTTTGCCGTTCTTATCGGGAACCAGCAGGCTTACTACGCGACCGCCATAATTGGTGATAGCGACCTGTGCATTACTGTTGTTCTTTAATATAAAAAGATCGGTTTTCTTTCCGTCAATAGTTTTTTGAAAGGATTCCTGCGGCGGAATAGCTGCAGGTTTTGCAGTGTCGGTCATATTACTAGTTTTTTGTTGTTTAGAGGGGTTGCTGCACGCTGTCAGCGCGAATAAACAGGCGGCGTAAAGCCAGGGAGATTTGAGCTGGGTTTTCATTGATGGTTATAATTGTAAAATTTAAATGGGTATTATATAAATCCAAACTTAATTAATTTCAGATAATATTCCAGTCGGGAAGCAAATTTATCATTATTCTGCTTTTTTAACAGAGGGAACAGCCAGGATCTGTCCCGTCTTAACAGGAAGCCCGAAATTGGGTGAACCGTCTGCGTTCCACGTGAACTTCTGCGCGCGGGGAGACCTGTTCCCTCCGCAGCCCTCGCCGGGCCTTGAGTTCGCATGATAGAGAAGCCAGTCTTCAGTACCGTCAGGAGACTTAAAGAACGAGTTATGCCCGGGGCCATATACGCCGTTTTCAGGAGTTTGCGCGAACACAGGCTGCTCGTTTTTCCTCCAGGACGCTGAGTCCAGAACACTTTTGTTCCCCGCATAGGTAAGCATTCCCAATGCATAATAATCCGTCCAGCAACCACTTGCCGAATATATTATAAAGAGCTTGTCGCCGTTTATAAGAGGCTGAGGGCCTTCATTGACGCTCACGTGAGGGGGATTTCCCGGCAGAGAGCCGTTCTTTTCCCATTTATAAACGGGACTTGAAATGCGGACCCTCTTTCCGGTAATTTTCACAGGGTTCTTCATCCTGGCTATATAGATATCCTGTTGTCCGTTAGTGTCCCCTTCCCATCCCGACCATACCATATACAACTTTCCCTTATAAGTAAATACAGAACCGTCAATTGCCCATTTATCGGTTTTATCGGCTACTTTACCTTTAAAAACCCAGGAGCCCTTCATCGGGTCCGGAGAAGCATTCTCAATGACGTACATCCTGTGATTTACGTTATCTCCATCGTCTGCAGCAAAGTAAACGTACCATTTTCCTTTTATAAAGTGGATTTCGGGCGCCCATAGCTCCCTTGACCAGGCTTTGCCTTCAGGAGGATCGAATATTACTTTTCTCTCGGCGCGGGCCAGATCGGCCAGCGTTTTCGTCTTCCATAACATCAATTTATTCCCCCCTGTATGCATGTAGTAATAATAGCCATCTTTGTAAAAGCTAAATGGATCAGCCCCATGAGGAAGAAGAGGATTAGTGAAAGTTTGTAAAGCCGGGGCCTGAGCATTTACCCATCCGGACTGAATTAAAAAAATGATGAGAAATGTAAAGACGATTCTTTGCATAAACGTTTTAGCTGATCCCCAAAGTTAGGAGTTCCATCCATATTCCATGTAAACTTTTGGATACGGAAACGGCGCAAATGAAACTTCTTCACCGGAGTGATTAAATCGACTGATGAGCCTTGATCTCCAGGTACCTGTTCACCGTGTTGACCGTAAGATTCTCGGGGGCAGTCAGGATAGATTGAATTCCATATTTAGCGAGCTCTCTTACCATCTGTTTCTTTTCAAAAGCAAACTTCTCTGCTATTGTCTTCACATAGATGCCTTCTACATTTTTTGCGGGTTCTTCACTAAGTTTTTTCAATTCAGTATTCTCGAAAAACACCACCAGCAGCAAATGAAAACGGGCAATCCGCTTCAGGAAGGGCAATTGCCGCTGCATCGCCGGAAGGCTCTCAAAGTTGGTAAAGAAAACGACAAGGCTCCTTTGCTTCAATGTCGCCCTAACGGTACTGTAGAGCGCCTCCATATTCAACTCGAGATACCGGGTCTTCTCTTTGTAGAGGATTTCAAGGATCTTTTTTATCTGTATGGCTCCTTTATCCGCCGGAAGAACGGAGCCTATTTTTTCAGATGCGGTGATCAAACCGGCCTTGTCTTCCTTCAGCAGGGCTACATTTGATAATACCAGCGATGCATTAATAGCATAATCGAGAAGGCTTAACCCATCAAAAGGCATCTTCATTGTCCGCGACTTATCGATTATACAGTATATGTGCTGCGACTTTTCATCCGTATAAGAATTCACCATCAGATCGCCCCGGCGGGCGGTGGCTTTCCAGTTGATGGTGCGGTAATCATCTCCAGCCACATAGTTTTTTACCTGCTCGAACTCCATGCTGTGTCCCAGACGCCTGATCTTTTTAATACCGATCTCGTTAAGGCGGTTAGATACTGCCAGGAGTTCATATTTGCGCATCTGGATGAATGACGGATATACCGGAACAGTAACCTTGTAATCAAAGGAATAACGCCTGCTGATGATCCCCAAAGGCGATCTGACATATACATGTACAGCACCAAACTCATACTCTCCTCTCTTTAATGGTTTCAGAAAGTACTCAATGATCTTCTGCTGCCGGGAGCCCAGCGCTGCTTCAAACCAGATATCCCGCTTCTGAAACTGGAAGGGTATCTCATCAATAACTCCCGCAGTTATAGCAAAGCCATAAAAATTCTCTATATAAATGCTCAGCTTGTTATCGTCGCTGTTACTTAAGCGTTCGGGTGTATTCCTGCGTACGAATATGCCCTTCTCCATCCTGTATAACAGGACAATATCGGTTATCAACAACAAAACCACGCAACACAAGGCGAGATCAGGAATCACTCCCAGCCAGGGGAAGAAGAAGGAAAAGAGATACAGCGTGATACAGCACCCCAATCCTGCAAATAAGCGGTTGCTGAGAAAAAGATCGCGATAATATTTTCTGAAGAAGCGGGTCAAAAGAGTTATGGGTTATGGGTTATGGGTTGGAAATAGCTGCATGTTACCTGGGTTATCTTGGGATTTCAATTTGGTGGATTATTTGTTTTAATATTTCATCCGAAGAGACTCCCTCCATTTCTTTGTCGGGAGTCGGGATTACGCGATGCCGCAACACCGGCGGTACTACCCTGATAATATCTTCAGGAGTAACAAAGTCACGGCCATTCATTGCGGCAATAGCTTTAGCACTGTTTACAACGGCAAGGGCCGCCCTGGGTGAAGCTCCAAGGTACAAAGAGTTATTGTTGCGGGTGCCGTGAATGATTTTCGCTGTAAATTCCAGCAGCTTCTCTTCTACAAAGAGTTTCCTTACCTGGTTTCTGTAAGCAACCACCTGGTCTCCTGTCAAAAGAGGCCTCACTTCATGGAGCTTATCGTCTGTTTTAAGTTGGTGCTGCCGCGACAGGATTGCGGTTTCTTCCTCAAGCGTAGGGTAGCCAACCTGGATCTTAAACAGGAAGCGGTCAAGCTGCGCTTCGGGAAGCCTGTAGGTACCTTCATGTTCTACTGGGTTTTGAGTGGCAAGTACGATAAACGGCTCCTCCATACGATAGGTATGACCGTCAATCGTAGCCTGCCTTTCTTCCATCACCTCGAACAACGCAGACTGCGTCTTGGCGGGTGCGCGGTTAATTTCATCTACAAGAATGACATTGCCGAACACAGGCCCCTTCTTAAACTCAAAAGAACCTTCACGCGGGTTGAAAACCGGGGTTCCCAATACATCGGAGGGCATCAGGTCGGGGGTGAACTGAATCCTGGAGAACCCGGCATCAATACTTCTTGCCAGAAGCATGGCGGCCAGCGTTTTTGCTACTCCCGGCACACCTTCGATGAGGATATGGCCATCTGCCAGGATACCGGCAATCAGCAGGTCTATCATTTCGTGCTGACCGATGATCACTTTTCCCAATGCCTCCCGGATTGCTTCTACAGAAGCTTTTAACTGGCTTAAGTCGGTCCGCTGTTCAAAAAGTTCTTCTTCCATTATCGTGAATTCTTATAAAAAGCTTCAATATTCTGATTGAGATCTGTTAGTTCTTTTGCCGTAACGTTCGGGTAACGGTCAATTTGTGCAATCTGAGCCATGAGCTCTGTAATAAGCCCATCATTCAAGCCCGACTTTACAGCCAGGCGCTGAGCAAATTCTTTATCGGGTTTCTCCATCTTCAGGTGATATCTCGTCCGGATATATTCGAGGAGGTACGTCACTTTCTTACGGGCGATGCCGGCATGATCCTTTTGTTCGTAATACACCCTGCCAACCTGTCCTACAAACTCAGCCGTTGTATTTTGGAGCGGCGCGATCACAGGTATGATGCGCTGGCGTCGTTTTATTTCATAAATAACAAATATGAGCATGGTAAAAAGAGCCAGATACCAGGCCATTTTAAGCTGCGGATCATCCAGAAATGCCCGCATGGGCGACTGCTCTCCTACCGGTCCGAGAGCCGAATATTCATCCCATACAATTTCACCTCCGGGCTTAAGGTAAGATAGTGCCCTGGCGGCATATTCAGCACCACCCGGCTTTAACATATTATAGTTCGTAAAAAAGTGCGGGCCGGCTAACAGGTATAAAGCGCCTTTACCAAAAGAATATTTGATAAAATTTGCACGCCCCCTGCTATTTACTCCAAGCACCACGGCCCTGGCGGTATCAAAAGAGCGGAAGAACTGGTCTCCTATTCCTTTATCGAACCTATAGTATTTGTCTGAGCGCAGTGACGGGTTGACAAAATTAAGACCAGCCGGGGCTGTCTTAAATCCGGCTTCATCTCCAAGGGTAATCTTCAGAGAATCTGTTAAAAAGCGATTATGGAAATAGGACGCCATAAATACGTCGTTCCCTTGCCGCATATATTTCTTAAGTTCCTTAAAATCGTATTGATCAATGCTGAGTTTGTTACTGATTATAATATAAGAACCTTTACCTACCTTATTTTCGGTGAAGACGAAATAAGGAGGGTTTCGTTTTGGGATGATCCTGCTTCCCCTGAAAATATCACCGAGCCTGTTATATGCAATATATGTTCCGAACGGAATTTTGTCTTCCCGCGAAAATGATTCCTTCCAGTCTATCTGTTTAGGCTTATTGAGCTGCGCAACCAGGTAGAGTGTCAGTAATACAAGGAATATACCCGTGTACCATTTCAGGTCTTTCATTTGTACCCTCCTTTATCAAAATCGGCAAAAGCGTTTCTGATCCTGTCAAACATTCTGTTATCAACAGGAAAATTGCCATACCATATGTACTCGAATTCCCTGGTCAGCACAGAAAATATCCTTCTTTGTTCAGTATGCCTGAGTTCTCTTACATATTCAGAATTTGTCTTTCCGGGAACCCATTTTATTTTCCCGGCTTCGCTCAGATGTTTAAGAGATCTAAGGTATAATAGCCTGACAGCTAACCTGAAGTCCCGGGCTTCAACAGCTTTTCCCATTTCTTCATCAAAAGAAATCCCATGAATGTCTTCGGAAAACTCAGTATAGGGAACCTCTATTGACGGTGACTTCCTGCTAAACAAGCCGGATAGGCTGAGGCCTTTTGACTTAATCAGTATATAAATAAGAACGCCGGCAATAAGAGTTAAAAAAATGTATTTCCAATACCCAGGAGAATGCGAAAGACCGGGCTTCTCAATATTTCCAAACCAACGTCTTATCCATGTCCATACCCTATTCCAAAACTGGTCCCACCACGATAAAGAGACGTCTTCTCCTCCTTCCTCATAATTGAACTCAGCGTTACTCCTGTACTTGTTTAATTCGCCCTGATTAAATGTCCTCAGGCTGACCGCTGTACTGTCTTTTTTGACGGATGCAGAGATGGCCTCTTTTCCCCATAAGGAAAAGAAAAGAGTCATGAGAAGCAAAATCGGCAACCTGATATTAATAGTCTTCATCCGGAAGGTTAGTTTCAGGATTCTCCTGTCCTATTTTATTTATTCGCTGCATTAAACCGATGCCCTCTTTACGCTCAACTAGACTAAAGTAACAAAGGCTTATGACAATTGAGAAAATGCCTGTAAGTATCTGACAAAGATATTGAATCACAGATATGGTTATTGTGAAGGGCAATGATTTCATGAAATCCGACCCCAGCAGTACCGAGACGCCCCCTGCGATCCCCATCAGGATCAGGAAAGCCATCATTCCCGCATAGACAACGATCATAATGATCATCATAGCTCCAAAAGTAGTCCACCAATGGTCTTTTATCAGCTTGAACCCTCGGTCGAATGCATAGCCAAGCGAGCCGTTTTCGAAAACCATAATTGCCAGCATGATGGATAAAACCGGCCAGAAATATAAGCCCGGCACCACACACATGACTATTCCGACCAGCAGAAGTATCCCGAGCAGAATACTTGCTCCCAACATCCTGAAAAAGAAATATTTTACATATCCCCACACTTCAGGCGTTGAAGGAGACTCCTTTCCTTTATCATTATAAACGCTGACGTATGAAAACGTGGTGATCGAAATGCAGATGCCTGCCAGCGAGAGCAGCATTAATCCTAAAAAGGAATTATCGCCGAGCAACGATCTTGCAACGGATGCCTGAGGGTCGGAAACGCCGTCCGAAACCAGGTTAAATATGGATTCAATTATCCCCGCCAGTAAGACCGGGCCGCAAATTATTGCATAGGCTTTCAGAAGCGGCTTCCAGTTTTCACCGATAAACAAAAAAGTATCGCCAACTAATTCACCGAAATCACGGACTTTTCTTAATTCTATCTTATTCTTCATGATGGATCAGAAATCTTGGGGGCTAATCCTTTTTCTAATTTTCGTGTTAATACCGAAGGATAAATTATTACATACCAAATGATAAAAGAAAGTGAAAGAATCAGGATTGAAACACTTGTCCACACAGGCATCTCTGTATGACGTGTAATAAACCCTTCGAGGAATGCCGCACAGATAAATACAGGTATGAGGCCAATAATGATCTTCAGTCCTTCCAGTGCACCTTTTTTTACTGATACCATCCTTGTATATGTTTTGGGAAAAAGAATACTGTTACCGAGGGTAAGGCCTGCTGCCCCGGCTATCACGACCGCTGAAATCTCCAGTGTACCGTGAATCCAGATCACCAGCACCGAATTCCATCCAAGTCCTTTACTAAAGAAATAATACTGAAATGACCCAAGCATAATACCATTCTTTATGAGCAGGAAAATGGTTCCTACAGAAAGGAAGATCCCGGAAACAAATTCGTAAAAGGAGACAGCAATATTATTAAATGCAATCAAAATAAACATTGCAAATTCGTTATGGCTCTTATACACCCCGAAAGGATCACCTTTCTCTATATTGTCATTCGTCATCTTAATATATTCATCCCCCATTATCAGTCGTACAAAGCTGGAATCAGATCTGGCGGAAACTACCCCGACCAGACAAAAAACAACAAAGATGATCAGAGAATACAGGAGCTCCTTTTCCCTCGATTTGAAGATCAGCGGGAGTTCGTATCTCCAGAAGGCCGAAAGACGGCTTAATCTCTCTTTTTTATTCCTGTAAAGGGATTGATGAAAACGGGATGCAAGTCCGTTGAGATAGGCGGTTGTCTTTGACTTAGGATAGAAAGTCTTTGCATAGGCAAGGTCGTCCGTTACCGATATAAAACACTCCGCCAAAAGATCAGGGTCCTTTGACTCCATGTTCTCAAATCCTTTCCATTTTTCCGCGTTCTGTTTAATAAATAAGGCCTCTCGCATTGAATCGTTGGGCTTAGATTGCCTGTGTTAAAATACTTACAAAATTTAAATCACCAATAAAAAGTTTAAATTAGTTTTTTTTATTTGTTAAATGCAAACCGTTAAAATTACTACGTCTCAGAATATCGATATAGAATATGAGATGGCGGGGCTCGGAGAACGTATGGTTGCCTACCTGATCGATTGGGGGATACTTTTCCTTGTCTATTATGCAGCCTTTATCGTTATGACGATCCTGAATCTTGTACCAGGTACAGGACCGGAAAGCTCCGCTGTCATCTTTGGAATCGTGATATTTGTCATCATAATATTCTTTGCTCTTTATGATCTGATCTGTGAAGTATTTCTTCATGGGCAGAGTTTCGGCAAAAAGCTGATGAAGATACGGGTTGTAAGCATAGACGGGACATCCCCCCGCCTGGGTCAATACTTATTGAGGTGGATTTTCAGGCTCGTCGATTTCACTCTCACGTTTCAGCTCGGGGGCTTGATCTCCGTTACAACCAGTAAGCCCCATCAACGCATCGGTGACCGCGTTGCAGGGACAACCGTTATCAAAACAAAGCCCAGGACACAACTGGAAGATATTGCATTTATTCCACCGGAAGAAAACTATCAGCCGCTCTTTCCCGAAGCTGAACGCTTAAACAGCCGGGACATCGAGTTGATCCATGAGGTAATCCGGAACTTTAAGGAAAGCGGGAATAACGTCCTGGTGTATAATCTGGCCGTAAAACTAAGTGAACATCTTTCGGTTCAAATCCCGGCGCAAATGAATGAGATGGAGTTTGTTCAGGCCCTTCTGAAGGATCATAACGCAATCACTTCGGCTGTACCTATATAATAACCATCTTATAGAGGTAGGACAGGAATATCACATATCCCGTAAAATACATCAGCGGCTGTATGAAGCGATGCTTTCCGGGAACTTTATACCCATATAATACAGACGAGGAGGCAAACAGGCATAGAAGCGGTATCGTGGCTGGATAAAGACGGAAACTTTCGGCAAAATGGCCATTGAGCAACTCAATAACCGAGCGCTGAAAACCGCAGCCCGGGCAATCGATACCGGTAATTTTTTTAAAAGGACAGGGGATCAAAAACGGATGCAGCCTGTTCAGGATGTCTGACAGGCTGCACAATATCATTAAAATCATTCTCTGATTAAAGCGAGGATCCGGTATCGTTATTATTATAAGGTCTCTGATAGTCCTCAGGCTTAAAGTTTGTAAATCCCTGAGCTTCCTTTGCTGAAGGCCCCTGGTACTGTGCATCTCCAAAGCCAAGGATCGGATAGAATATAAAGCTCAGCAACAGAAGCCCCACTGTGAACCCTTCGCTTTTGCCAAAGCTCTTGCTCAGAAGGTTGGTTATCCAAACAGCGAAAACAATGTTTACGCATGGAATGAACATCATGATCACCCACCAAACAGGTTTACCTACTATTTCGCATAAAACCACCATGTTGTAAATGGGAACGATAAAAGCCCAGCCTGGTTTTCCGGCTTTTTCGAATACTTTCCATCCTGAAACAACGATCAGGACAAGAATAGCCAGATAAATGATAACACCGGTGACACCAATACCGGCAGCAAGATTTTCATTCATAATACTTCAGATTAAACGTTTAGATTAAAATTATTAATGCTAAAATAGAAAAAAATCAATTTGGTTTCGGTTTTGTTACATTTATTCTCAGCCGGCGAATTCCATCTCAAAAAGCGCTGCAATTTTGCCCTTCAGCACCTCCTTCACCTCTCTTATATCCAGCCTTCTTTCAAGTTCCCGCTCCATAGAAGTCACGTCCTTATCATCGATTCCGCAGGGAACGATATTGCCGAAATAACTAAGGTCTGCGTTGACATTGAAAGCAAAACCATGCATGGTTACCCAACGGCTGCAGCGTACTCCCATTGCACATATTTTACGGGCATTGCTGTTGTCAGCATCCAGCCACACACCGGTATATCCGGGATACCTGCCAGCTTTTATGCCATACTCTCCGAGCGTTTGAATGACGGCCTCTTCCAGGGTACGCAGGTATAAATGGATATCGGTAAAGAAGTTGTCGAGGTCTAAAATCGGGTATCCCACGATCTGTCCGGGGCCATGGTACGTAATATCTCCACCCCGGTTTATTTTGTAGAAAGAAGCATGCTTTTCTTCCAGCGCCTGTTCATCCAGCAGAAGGTTCTCAGGCTTTCCGCTCTTTCCGAGTGTATACACATGCGGATGCTCAACAAAGATCAGGTAGTTGTCTGTCGGGCTCCCGGTATCCCTGGTCCGGTTAGCTGTTTTCTGTCCAACAATCTCTGCGAATATGGCTTCCTGACGGTCCCAGGCTTCCTGGTAATCCACCAGCCCCCAGTCCTGAAAGTTTACTTTCTTATTTTGCATT
>NZ_QEAS01000028.1:41086-45736 GCF_003130405.1 Pararcticibacter amylolyticus | reverse complement strand
GATCAGGCTTGGGCTTACTGTCCGAAAGCCTATTACCTGGAACTTACGACTTAAAACTTATTTCCCGGGCACATAGCCGATCATATAATCTTCAAAGCGCTCATACCCAACTGTGAACGTTGCCTGAAGAGGGCCTGCATCCAGACGGGCAGAGAATTCTCCTTCCTGACGGAAGGAGAACGGGTGAAGGCGAATGTGGTCCTTAAACGAAACATTACGCTTTCCCTGTAATTTGTATATCGCTTCTTTGGCACACCAGCAGATATATAAATGTTCAATCCTATGACTGGGATCAATGAACATGAGCTCCTCCGGACAGAGAAACTTATCTTCAATCCTGACAATCTTCTCCTTGACGAGCTCAATATCAATCCCTACAGGTTTATTTTCACTGATCATCACAGCTGCATAATCAAAGGAATGACTCAAAGAGATCTGGTGAGGAAAATTCACGAGATAGGGTTTTCCGTGTTCATCCACCCGGCAGTCGATGTAACCGCTGGTATTAAGCATTTCACGCAGCAATACCCGGGTGCTTAACCAATGCAGGTTCCTTTTCCCGTTATTCAGGCTTTCAACATAAGCCTTTTCTTCCTGGTTGAGTTGCAGGCGCGAATACAAATCCTCCGCCTCTTCCTCTATCTTCCAGACTGCAAATGCAGTCATCCCATCGAGTTGCCTTTGGTAAGCGAGTGCCATTTATTTCATTTTGTCAAAACAACTTACAAGTATAGCACAAACAGTTCCAATTATCCGAATCCTATAAAAATATGAGGATTTTCAGATATACGTTTTATTGTGTGCAGGGGAGCAGATCTGCAATTGTAAAATTTTCAGCCAACTGAAAAATATAATATTTAATTTAGTGCTGACCTTCAACATTATGATTCTCTCAGACAAACGTATTCTCGAAGAAATAGAAAAAGGCAGTATTATCATCGAGCCTTTCGACCGTAATTGCCTTGGCACCAATTCATATGACGTCCATTTGGGCAAGTATCTTGCAACTTATAAAAGCCGGACGCTTGACGCACGGTTACATAACGAAATTGAGCATTTTGAAATCCCGAAGGATGGATTTCTGCTTCAACCCGGAACATTATATCTCGGAGTTACGGTAGAATATACAGAAACACATCTTCATGTGCCCTTCCTTGAGGGAAAATCAAGTACAGGCCGCCTGGGGATAGACATTCATGCAACAGCAGGAAAAGGTGATGTGGGCTTTTGTAACACCTGGACACTGGAGATTTCGGTTGCCCAGCCAGTAAGGATTTATGCAGGAATGCCAATAGGACAGCTTATTTATTTTGAGGTTGCGGGGGAAATAGAAACTTTTTACAATTCTAAAGACAACGCGAAATATAACCGCAAAACTACCCGCCCTGTAGAAAGTATGATGTGGAAAAATACTTTTTAGATACAAGCGTTATAGTGTAATACTGAATATCACCGTGTTACACTTTTTTTCGCTTCATTAGGCTTATAAACTTATCTGTATGAGGATCCGATATTTACTTTTTGCTTGCATCCTGTTTTGTTCGGCCTACGGCCTGGCTTTCATGCCGGATGATGATCCGCTCAACAATATACTCTCCAAACTTGAGAAGTTCAGGTCAGAGTACCCGCAGGAGAAGGTCCATATTCATACAGATAAGCCCTATTATACGGTTGGTGATACCATCTGGTTTAAAGCCTACGTGGTAAACGGAGAGAAAAATGAGCTCTCAAACCTGAGCAAGATCCTTTATATTGACATCATTAACGAGAGGGACTCTTTGAAAAGAACACTGCGCCTCCCGGTGATCGCTGGTCTTGCATGGGGAGATATTACCCTGGCTGACTCTCTCTCTGAAGGAAATTACCGGTTAAGGGCCTATACCAACTGGATGCGAAACTTCGGTGAGGAGTATTATTTCGACAAGGTGATCCGGATTGGCAGCTCATATGCCAGCCAGGTAATTGGAAATGTAAGTTATGTATTTAATAAGATCGGCGGGAAGGATAACGTGGGCGCCGTACTGACTTATACTGACGAAGACGGAAATCCGCTTGCGGGGAAAGAGGTTAGCTATAACGTACAGCTTGAAGCCCGCAATATTGCCAAGGGCAAAGGGACAACAGACGGACAAGGCCGATTGTCCATAAACTTCACGAATTCACAACCATTTATCCTTAAATCAGGGAGGCTTAATACCAGCCTGAAGCTGGATGAAAAGACAGTGATAAGCAAAATGTTCCCCATTAAGTCGACTTCGGCAGAAGCAGATATCCAGTTTTTCCCTGAAGGCGGACAACTGGTAAACGGCCTGCGGTCAAAAGTTGCATTTAAGGCTACAGGGCCCGACGGTTTAGGCAGGATGGTTTCAGGAACAGTGAAAGATAAAGATAACAACGTCGTTGCCGATTTCAAATCGCAGCATGCGGGAATGGGAGTCTTTGCATTGGTACCTTCTGCTGGAAACTCTTATACTGCAACAGTAAAATTTGACGATGGATATGAGAAGCAGGTTAAATTGCCCCAGGCCGCTGCTTCAGGATATGTTTTGTCTATCGGTAATAATGATACAGACAACCTGGCTGTGAAAATCACCGCGAGTCCCGAGTTGCTTGACAAAGGAAATGTCACCCTCGTTTGCCAGTCCAATGGCCAGGTGAAGTTTGTGGCAAAGAACAACATGGCCAAGCAAACCTTGTCTGCTTTAATACCGAAAAACCGGTTTAACACCGGAATCCTTCAGGTCACCCTGTTTTCACCAAATTATGAACCGGTAGCAGAAAGACTCGTATTCATCCGCCGGGGCGACGGGATGAACGTCAACATCAGCACCGACAAGAGCAGCTATAAAAAACGCGAAAAAGTGACCTTGAATTTCAATGTTGCAGACACTGCCGGAAAACCCGAAATTGCTAACTTCTCTGTTGCTGTAACGAACGAGTCAAAGATACCCTTCGATGACGCGGGAGAAACCTCTATCCTTTCCAGCCTCCTTTTAACGTCGGAACTGAAGGGTTATATAGAAAAGCCGAATTACTACTTCACCGGCATTAACGAGGATAAAGAGATGCACCTGGACAACCTGATGCTGACCCAGGGATGGCGGCGCTTCACCTGGAAGAGCCTGCTTGCCGGCGGATTTCCCAACATCGTATTCCAGCCCGAAAAAAGCATGACGATAAGCGGAAAGGTAAAAACACTTGGAGGCAAGCCTGTCGCCAACGGAAAAGTGCTTCTTCTTGCATCAAAGGGAAGTATGACCATCCTTGATACAATCACAGATTCAGAGGGCCGCTTCACTTTTGACAATCTCACTTTCAGCGACAGCACACGCCTTGTTATACAGGCAAGAAATGCCAAAGACAAGAAAAATGTAGACATTGAAATAGACCGTGTTCCGGCGCAGCTGGTGACCCGCAGTAAAAACACCCCTGATATAGAGCTGAACGTAAACTCTTCTTTGCTTTCTTATCTTAAAGGCAGGAGAAATGATATCGAAGAACTGAAAAAACACGGGATGTTCAGGCGAAATATTATGCTGGAAGAGGTAAAGATCGTCGAGAAAAAACCCATTGTGAAAAACTCTTCCAATCTTAACGGCGCGGGACGTGCAGATTATGTTTTGACGGGCGACCGCCTTCAAAATTGTTCGACTCTCGAACAATGCCTCGTAGGTGTACCGGGGGTCATCGTAAGAAATGGAATGGCTTATTCCACACGCAGCCCTAATACTCCCATGCAACTGGTGGTTGACGGCATGAACATGGAACCCGATTTTCTCAGTATGATCGTCCCTTCGGACGTAGAATCAATAGAAGTGCTGAGAACAATCGGCACTACCGCTATTTATGGAATGAGAGGCGGAGGCGGTGTCCTCGTGATCAATACCAGGCGCGGAGAGCCGAATTATACTGCCAGAACGTTTGTGCCAGGAATTACTACTTATAATCCCCAGGGATATTATATTGGC
This sequence comes from Pararcticibacter amylolyticus, assembly GCF_003130405.1. Classification (GTDB taxonomy): domain Bacteria; phylum Bacteroidota; class Bacteroidia; order Sphingobacteriales; family Sphingobacteriaceae; genus Arcticibacter; species Arcticibacter amylolyticus. Next base: position 41,768 of record NZ_QEAS01000028.1, on the reverse strand, counting down.
CGACAGTTTTATTCTCCCAATTATGATGATCCAAAGGTTAACAAGGAACGTCCTGACCTGCGGACAACGGTGTTCTGGACCCCTAATGTTCTGAGTGATTCCACCGGAAAAGCCTCTGTTGGCTTCTTTACCACAAGTGAGGCCGGTAATTACAAGGTAGTGGCTGAAGGGCTCGATGGCAAAGGAGGAGTGACCAGGAAGGTGCTCAGGTTTAAGGTAAATTAAAGGAAGAAACCAGAGGTGCAGCTTTAGCCGTTTTGTTCATCATCTGTAAAAATATTGCTTCAAAAGTCAAAAAAGCCGGTGAGTTGCCTGCATGCAATCCCCTGAATTTTGTATATAAAAGCAATTTATCTAAGTTTGCAGGCTATGAATATACGATTTGCAGGAACAGAAACTGAAGTTGAAACTTTCACACTTGAAGAAGTACTTGCCGGGTTAAAATCGAATCATAAGCTCATCCTCTGGAATGATGACGTCAACACGTTCGAGCACGTCATCTACTGCCTTATTAAATATCTTGATTACTCGCAGCCGCAGGCTGAAAAGATTGCATTTACGGTGCATAACGACGGAAAGTGTGCAATCCTGGAAGGTTCCTTTACAGAACTCGAAGTTTACCGGAAGATCCTCCAGCAGGAAGGACTGACTGTAAGTATTGATTAGCTAATAGCTGTCAGAA
>NZ_QEAS01000028.1:34464-40927 GCF_003130405.1 Pararcticibacter amylolyticus | reverse complement strand
CAAGCCGTTTGCTGTAATAAAATAGTTACCCGCATCATTTTCATTTACAATCACTTTTCTTTGCATTCGCTTGTTAGAAAATGATTAGAATCTGTTTATGAAACTGTTTTTTACCTTATATATTTTACTGTTTGTCTTCACGTTAAGCGTATCTGCACAAATCCCTGCGGGGAAAGTGACCGGAAAGGTTGTAGACGCAGCAACCGGAAAGGCGGTCGACTTTGCCACAGTGGCCATTATAGAGAGAACCACGAAGAAGACCACAAAGGCAGCGCAGACCGATATGAACGGAAGTTTTACACTCAATGCCCTGCCCGCAGGATCTTATACTCTGAAGATCAGCTTTGTCGGATATAAGCCCTACTCTAAAGATCCTGTAGTCATAGACGCTGAGCAACAGACAATCGCATTGGGAACGATCCAGCTCTCAGCCGGCAAGTCGAGCATGCTGAATGAGGTGGTTGTCCTGGGGCAGAAAAGCACTATCCAGCTGGGCGTTGACAGAAAAGTGTTCAGCGTCGACCAAAGCATCGTTAGTGAAGGAGGTTCTGCAACAGATCTGCTGTCAAACGTACCCACTGTTTCCGTCGATCTGGATGGAAATGTCAGCCTGAGGGGCAGCGGAAGTGTTCGTGTCCTGATTGATGGAAAGCCTTCGGCCATCGGCGGAGGAGACATGGCAGCCGTATTGCAATCGCTTCCTGCAAGTTCTATCGAGAACATTGAACTCATCACCAATCCTTCTGCTAAATATGACCCTGAAGGACAAACAGGTATTATCAATATCGTTTTAAAGAAAAACCGCAAATTAGGATCTAACGGGTCTGTATCATTTTCGGCAGGAAACAGGGATAACTACAATGCCAGCACTAACCTCAGTTACCGCAGCGGACAGGTCAACCTTTACGGGAATTATAGCTACCGCTATTCCAACAGGATCGGGGGAGGATTTAACAACACCTCCTTCTTTAACGGAGGAATAATTAATAACAATTCTGATTCAAGGCGCCACAATGTCAACAACACGGCTAAACTGGGCCTCGATTATTATATCAATGACAAGACCACGATAGGCGCCTCAGGCAACCTGAATTTCAGGACAGGAAAAGACCGGGAAGACATCGCTTACCTGTATCAGAATTACAGCTCTTTGCTTGATGGAACCAGCCGGAGAAATTCGACAGAGGAAGAGAAGGAACACGGCTATGACGCCAGTCTCGACTTCAGCCGGAAGTTCAAAAAACAAGGAGAAGAACTTACGGCCAACTTCTCTTTCGGCGAAAGGAACGAAGACGAAGACGAAAACTTCAACCAGGACTTCTTTCAGTTTAACGGGCTACAAAGGGACACGATAGACCGCCGGATCACCGTCAATGAGGGGCAGGGTAAAAACTACAATATCCAGGTCGACTATACGCTGCCGTTTAACCAGCAGCAGAAACTGGAAACCGGATACCGTACCACGATCAGGAAAGATGATCAGTCGCAGGTATCCGAGAGGTATAACTACCGCACCGGCCTCTATAACAGAGATTATAACCTCACCAACGACTTTGACCTGGAAGATATTGTACATGCTGTATACGCCAGCTACCAGAATCAGATCAGCAAATCATTTGGAGTCCAGGTGGGATTACGTGCCGAACAGGCTTACCTGAACACGGAATACCGCAATCTTGATACAGCGGTAATGCAGCAGGTGAGCACGAAGGGCAAACTTGATTACTTCAGGGTCTATCCCAGCATTTTCCTCACACAGAAGTTAAAGAACGAAAACCAGATACAGCTGAGTTACACACGCAGAGTGAACAGGCCCCGCGGATGGCAGGTAAATCCATTCAGGGATATATCCGATCCCAACAATATCCGTGTGGGAAACCCGGGGCTGAAGCCTGAAGACATTCATTCGTTTGAGCTCAGCCACATGAAATACTGGAAGGCCTTTACTCTCACGTCATCGATGTACTTCCGCAGGGTAAACGACATCGTGGAGGGGATACAACAACAGGTTGACAGCACCACCACTCTTACACAGTTTGCCAACTTGTCGAAAAACCAGGCAGGCGGTCTTGAAATTATCGGCCGTGCAGATATCTCAAAGGGCTTCAATGTTACTGCTAATGCCAATATATTTTACAATAAGATCTTTGGCAACGAGGAGTTCGGGATAAAAAGTAACAGCGGATATAACTGGACGGGCAACCTCACTGCTAATATATCTCTTCCCTATAACCTTTCCACCCAGTTTAATGTCAACTATATGGGAAGAAGAGTGACTGCCCAGGGCCGGGGAAAAGAGATGTTCGGCACTGATGCTGCTTTGAAAATGGACGTCATGAACAGGAAAGGCAGTATTTCCTTCAATGTGAGGGATGTCTTCAATTCCAGAAAATGGGGTGCGGTCACTGAGACAGCTGCATTCTCCAGACAGTTTCAGAGGCGCATGATGGGACGGATGGGAACCCTTACTTTCAGCTACCGTTTCGGACAGGCCGACCAGCAGCAGAAAAAGAAGAACAACAGGAATAACCAGGATCAGCAGGGCGATTTCCAGGGAGAAGAATTTTAGCCGGCACGCTAATATCGTACAACAATTAGCTAATTTCTCAGACAGGATTTCAGTCCTGGCGGAGCCTTATTGTCGATAAAGTTCTTTTTATTTGTAAATTGTAAACTGAAAAAACGACGGATTTACTAACCGCTTAAAATTAAAATGACGAAAAAAAATCAGTTCCTGTTTCCCATTATTCTGGTAACATCTTTATTTTTCCTGTGGGCATTTCTTCATAATATAAATCCAATTTTGATCCCGCATCTCAGGAAAGCACTGCAACTGAGTGACACCCAATCTTCTTTCATTGATATTTCTGTTTCACTTGCTTACTTCGTCATTGCTATCCCGGCGGGCTTGTTCATGCACAAGTTCGGGTATAAGAAGGGGATTATATTCGGGCTGATCCTGTATGCAGTTGGGGCCCTGCTTTTCATACCTGCTGCCTCTGCAAGAAATTATACGTTCTTTCTCTCGGCTCTTTTCGTCATAGCGAGTGGTGCTACGTTCCTGGAAACAGTGGCCAATCCTTATATTTCCATTCTCGGGAACAAGGAGACCTCTGAACAAAGGCTTAACTTCGCCCAATCCTTTAACGGAGTTGGAGCATTCCTGGCACCCATCATTGGCGGACAGTTTATCCTTTCGGGCATAGAGCACTCCCCTGCCGAATTACAGATGATGTCGCCCGACCAGTTGAATGCTTATCTTCAATACGAAGCTGACACGGTTAAGATCCCTTATATCATCATTGCGGTGGTCGTTGTTCTCCTGATCGGCCTGTTCCTGTTAACCCGGCTTCCGGAAGTGCAGGCAGACGACAGCGAACTGGAGGGCCATGCAACTAAATTTTCAGCTAAAGTACTCCGTCACCGTCATTTGTCAATGGCTGTTATTGCTCAGCTTTTTTATGTGGGTGGCCAGGTAGGGATCGGCAGCTTTTTTATCCGGTATTCGAAGTTTGTAGCCGATATCAGTGAGAAAGATGCAGCCTTCCTGTGGGGATCGTTTGCGATGGTTGGATTTATGATCGGCCGCTTTGTGGGCACTTTCCTGATGAAATTCATCAAGCCTGCAAAACTACTCAGCATCTATGCACTGATCAGCATCCTCCTTCTTATTATTTCAGTCTCTGTAAAAGGATCCTTTGCGGTATATTCTTTAATTGTGATCCCTTTCTTCATGTCGATCATGTTCCCGACAATTTTTGCTCTTGGTATCAAAGGCCTGGGAGAAGAAACCAAGATCGCTTCATCCTTCCTGGTAATGGCCATCATAGGGGGAGCCATCGCGCCTGTGGCCATGGGATATATCTCCGATAAGACAGGCAGCATTCAGACGGCTTATATCGTGCCGCTGATCTGTTTTGCTGTTGTTCTGTTCTTCGGTCTCAGGGGCCACCGAATCGCTCAGCATCACGAATCCGATAATTAAAATTCCATATGTTTAGCTTAAACAATAAAACAGCTATTGTGACTGGTGCGGGAAGCGGAATTGGCCGTGCAGTCGCCCTGACATTCGCTTCCGCCGGAGCACATGTTTATGTCACTGACCTGAATGCCGGAAATGCGGAAAGCACCGTAGAGGAAATCAAGCAATCCGGGGGCGGGGCAACAGCGCTGCTTTGCGATGTATCGAACCAGGAAGCTGTGGTAACAGCATTCCAGACGATCGGAAAAATCGACATCCTGGTGAATAGTGCAGGAGTTTCTCATATCGGCCGGGCAGACAATACCAGCTCAGAGGACTTTGAAAAAGTATTCCGGGTAAACGTTCAGGGAGTTTATAACAGCCTGTATACAGCGATCCCCCTGATGAAAACGAACGGAGGCGGAGCTATTGTAAACCTGGCCTCCATTGCCGCCGTTGTCGGACTGTCTGACCGCTTTGCTTATTCGATGAGTAAAGGAGCCGTATATGCCATGACCATGTCAGTCGCGAAAGATTACATCAGCGACAATATCCGCTGTAACAGTATCTCACCGGCAAGAGTACATACGCCGTTTGTGGATGGGTTTCTTGCAAAGAACTATCCGGGAAAGGAGAAGGAGATGTTTGAAAAACTTTCGAAGACCCAGCCTATCGGAAGAATGGGCACACCTGATGAGATTTCGAAGCTGATCCTGTATCTGTGCTCAGATGAGGCTTCATTTATTACAGGTAACGATTACCCTATAGACGGCGGATTTATAAAACTGAACAGCTGATATTCACTACCTCTCCTTACCGGGAGGAAACATAATAAATTATGAAACTAATACGTCACGGAGATATTTATAAAGAAAAACCAGGAGTGATCATCGGCGATGTTCAATACGATGCATCCGCTTTTGGTGAAGATTTTAACGAAGCGTTTTTCGAAACTGATGGCCTTGAGCGCCTCAAAAAGTTCATTGAGGAGAACAAAGCAGAATTAACACCTCTTTCTGAAGGAACAAGGTTAGGTTCCCCGGTTGCAAGGCCTTCCAAGATATTATGTATAGGGCTTAACTATGCTGATCATGCTAAAGAAAGCAATGCCGCACTTCCGCCGGAGCCTGTGCTCTTCATGAAATCGACCACGTCCCTGGTTGGGCCGTATGACGACATTGTTATCCCGAAAAATTCAGTAAAGACCGACTGGGAAGTAGAACTGGCCTTTGTTATTGGGAAAAAGGCCAGCTATGTAGAAGAATCAGAAGCAATGGACTACATAGCAGGTTATTGCCTGCACAATGACGTTTCTGAAAGAGAGTTTCAGCTTGAAAGAAGCGGCACATGGGATAAGGGCAAAGGATGCGATACTTTCGCTCCTGTAGGCCCGTTCCTTGCAACCCCTGATGAGGTAGGAGATCCGCACCAGCTTCGCCTGTGGCTGACTGTAAATGGCCGGACCATGCAGGACGGCAACACCCGGGATTTCATCTTCAATATCCCGTTTCTGGTCTCTTACCTGAGCCAGTTCATGACCTTACTTCCGGGCGATATTATCTCTACAGGAACACCCAAGGGGGTTGGCCTCGGCATGAACCCGCCCGTTTACCTGAAGCCGGGGGATGTAGTGGAACTTGGAATAGATGGACTCGGGAGCTCTAAGCAAACTGTAAAAGCTTATGCTAAGAATTGATTCGCACCAGCATTTCTGGAAGTTCGACCCTGTAAGGGATAGCTGGATAACAGAAGATATGTCTGTCATCCGCCGGGATTTCCTTCCCCCCGACCTCGCTCCGAATCTTCAGCAACATGCACTGGATGGATGTATTGCGGTACAATCAGATCAGTCGGAGAAAGATAACGATTTCCTGCTGGAGCTTGCAGAAGCGAACTCTTTTATCAAAGGGATAGTAGGATGGGTTGATCTACAGGCGGAAAATATAGAGGAGACTCTCGACTTCTGGTGCCGTCACAAAAAACTGAAAGGCTTCCGGCATGTACTTCAGGGGGAAACTGATCGTGCTTTAATGCTGAAACCCGAATTTAAAAGGGGAATAAAAGCACTTGAGAAGCATGAGTATACTTACGATATACTGATATTCCCTGACCAGATCGCTTATGCAACAAAGCTGGCCCAATTTTTCCCTGATCAGAAGTTTGTGCTCGACCACATTGCCAAACCCCTGATTAAAGATCACCTGATAGAACCCTGGGGTAAGGATATCCGTGAACTGGCAGCCTTGAGTAATGTCTACTGTAAAGTTTCGGGTATGGTTACTGAAGCTGACTGGAAAACCTGGAAGAACGAAGATTTTACGCCCTACCTGGACACCGTCTTTGAAGCATTCGGCGCTGAAAGGCTGATGTTTGGCTCCGACTGGCCGGTTTGTCTTGTCGCCGGAGGGTATCAGAAAATGATCGGCATAGTGGAAGAATACACTTCCAGGCTGACAGAAAATGAGCAGAAAATGTTTTGGGGAGGGAATGCGGAGAGGTTCT